>NZ_DATAJZ010000015.1:0-65898 GCF_036261875.1 Sphingopyxis sp.
ATCGCGCACGTCCGATTTTGGGCAGCACCTGGCAACCCCGCGATCCGCGCAAAACAGCTTTCCCCATAGCTCAGCCTATGACCACCGCGGTTCGGGCACCGAAGACTTTCCGACGCCTGGCGGCGTCTGAAACTCTCAACGGTTGCTGCCTGTCCGGTATTGGCGTGTCAGCTTAAAAAGCGGACGATTGGGGTTGTCGCCGGGCCGCAGAAGCACGCCATTGACGCGGAGATATGCCGAACATCTGGCTGTGCCATCGCGTGTAGGCGCCGATAGATCCATAGCCGAGCATTCCCGCGACATCGGTGATCCGGGTGCGCGGATTGGCGAGATATTGGCTGGAAAGTTGCATCCGCGCACGATTGAGCAAGTCACTGAAGCTCGTCCCGTCGGCGTCGAGCATCCGCTGCAGCGTGCGCACCGTGCTTCCCATCGATTCGGCACAATATTGGATCGTCGCCCGACCCGAGGGCAACAGCAGCATGATCATTTGCTCGACCTCCTGCGACGCGGTGCGCATCGCGGGGCTCATCACCGAAGAGATCAATTCGCGCGCGTGGCTCGCCAGCGCCGAATCGGCGCGCGCCGCCGAGCGGTCGAGATCGGCCTCCGCGATGACGAGACCGTTGAACTCGCTATCGAACTCGATCGTACAGCGGAACAGCCGCCGATAGACCGCCATCTCGGACGGCGAAGGCCTTTCGTGCGCGAAACAGACCGACAGCGGCGTCCAGCCATCGCCGAGGACCGCCGCACAGAACCGCGCAAGAACGCCGAGCGCGAGGTCGGACGACTGGCGATGCGGTTCGGGACTGCTGAGCGCGAAATGCTCGCGCAGCACGATTTCCTCGCCGAATGTCTCGATCTGCAGCGCGAGGGTCGAGTTGATCCGGTTGCGAAATTCGGTGAGCGCCTGGAGCGCCAGGCGCAGCGTCGGCTGATGCGCGATCAACAGGCTGGCAACGCCCAGATTGGCGAGCGCGCGCTCTTCGGACATGCGAAGGCCGAGCGTCGTACAGCCGGTGACCTCGGCGCTGCGCTCGAGCAGCCGCATCGTTGCGCGTGCCGAGATCAACTGCTCGGGGTTCGCGAGCAACTCGGGCGATAAACCGCATTCGCGCAGCATCGGCCGCGGATCGGCTCCAAGCCCCTGCATCGTCGGGAAATAGCCGGTCAGCGCCGCGACCCGGACGAGTTCGGCCACGTTTTCTCTCCTGATCGCGCCGCTTGGCGTATAATGCCAAAAATATGTCACGAAATGTGAAAAATGCAAGCGCGCTTTGCTCTAATCCGGTCGAAACGGGAGAGTGAGAGATGGCAAAAGCCGTTCGCTTTTATGAGATTGGTGGCCCCGAAGTGCTTCGGGTCGAAGACGTCGCGGTCGGCGAGCCCGGCCCGGGCGAAGTCCGCCTGCGCCATGCCGCGGTCGGCTGCAACTTCGCCGACACCTATTTCCGTTCGGGCTATTATCCCGCGCCGCTTCCTGCCGGGATCGGCGTCGAGGGTGCGGGGGTGATCGAGGCGGTCGGCGAAGGCGTCATCGGTTTCGCGCCGGGCGACCGCGTCGCCTATAACGGCAGCCCGCTCGGCGCCTATAGCGAGGCGCGCGTCATGCCTGCCGCGCCTTTGTTCAAACTGCCCGACGGTATCGCGATCGAGGATGCCGCGGCGTCGACGATGCGCGGCCTGTCGGCGACCTATTGGCTCACCAAGACCAACCCGGCGATGAAGGCGGGCGACACGATCCTGCTCCACGCCGCGGCCGGGGGCGTCGGCCTGCTCGCGGTGCAGCTTGCGAAGCTGATGGGGCTGCGCGTCATCGGCACCGTGTCGAGCGAGGCGAAGGCCGAAAAGGCGCGCGCGCTCGGCTGCGACGAAATCATCTTCTATCGCCGCGAGGATGTCCCGGCGCGGGTGAAGGAACTGACCGACGGCGAAGGCGTGACGACGGTGTTCGACAGCGTCGGCAAGGACACGTTCGAGGGGTCGCTGAAATCGCTCAAGCGGCGCGGCGTCCTCGTCGCCTGCGGCACCGCTTCGGGCCCGTTTCCGCCGGTCGATGTCTTCCAGCTTCTGATGCAGGGGTCGGTCTATGTCACCCGCCCCGGCTTCGCCGACTATTATGCCGACCCCGTCGAACGCGCCGAATTGTCGGCGCTGTGGTTCGACCATCTCGCCGCGGGCCGCGTCAAGGTCGAGATCGGCCAGCGCTATGCCCTCGACGATTGCGTCGCCGCGCACCGCGAACTCGAAGTCGGCCAGACGATTGGATCATCCATCTTCGTGCTCTGAGGGAGAGAGGCGATGAAGATCGAGAAGCTTACCTGCCACATCGGCGCCGAGATCAGCGGCGTCGACTTGGCCGAGGCGGCACGCAATGACGATCTGTTCGGCGAAATCCGCGCCGCGCTGATCGAGCACAAGGTGCTGTTCCTGCGCGATCAGGGTATCGCGCGCGCCGATCACGTCGCCTTCGCCAGCCGCTTCGGCGCGCTGGAGGATCATCCGGTGATCGGCAGCGATCCCGAGAATCCGGGACTCGTCCAGATCTACAAGGACGAAAACTCGCCGCCCGACTATTATGAGAATAGCTGGCATTGCGACGCGACGTGGCGAGATGCGCCGCCGCTCGGCGCGGTGCTGCGCTGCATCGCCTGCCCGCCGGTCGGCGGCGACACGATGTGGGCGAATATGGCCAGGGCCTATGCCGACCTCTCCGATCATGTGAAAGCGATCATCGCGCCCTTGAAGGCGCGCCATTCGATCGAGGCGAGTTTCGGCGCGCGGATGAGCGAAGAGCAGCGCCATGCGCTGAAGGCGCGCTTTCCCGATGCCGAGCATCCGGTCGTTCGCACCCATCCCGAAACGGGCGAGAAGATATTGTTCGTCAACGGCTTCACGACCCATTTCACGAATTTTCATACCGCCGACAATGTCCGCTACGGTCAGGATTATGCGCCGGGGGCGAGCCAGCTCCTGAGCTTTCTGATCGGACGCGCCGCGATCCCCGAATATCAGGTGCGCTGGCGCTGGCAGCCGAACAGCGTCGCGATCTGGGATAACCGTTCGACCCAGCATTATGCCGTGATGGATTACCCGCCGACGATCCGCCGCATGGAACGCGCCGGCATCGTCGGCGACCGCCCTTACTGAGATCGTTCAAGGAGAGAGAAGATGCAGTTTCTCGACGACAGCCTGCTTCCCGAAACGCAGGACAAATTGGTCATTACCGTCGCGCCCTATGGCCCCGAATGGCACCCCGACGACTTCCCCGAGGATATTCCGCTCACCATGGAAGAGCATATCCAGAAGGCGGTCGACTGTTACAACGCCGGCGCGACGGTGCTCCACCTCCACGTCCGCGAAGAGGATGGTTCGGGGTGCAAGCGCCTGTCGAAGTTCAACGAGCTGATCGCCGGGGTGCGCGAGCGGGTGCCCGACATGATCATCCAGGTCGGCGGCTCGATCTCCTTCGCGCCCGAAAGCGAGGAGGAAGGTGCCGAGGCGAAATGGTTGTCGGACGAGGTGCGTCACATGCTCGCCGACCTCAAGCCCGCGCCCGACCAGGTGACGATCGCGGTCAATACGACCCAGATGAACATCATGGATCTGATGACCGACGAGGAATATGGCCAGACCTCGCTCGCCAATCCCGCGCTGTATCAGGCCTATCGCGAGATGGTCGTGCCTGCCGGGCCGCAATGGGTCGAGGAGCATCTCCGCCGGCTGACCGCGGCCGGCATCCAGCCGCATTTCCAGCTCACCTGCATGCCCGACATGGAAACGGTCGAGCGGCTCGTGCGCCGCGGGCTCTACAAGGGGCCGCTCAACCTGACCTGGGTCGGCATCGGCGGCGGCTTCGACGGGCCGAACCCCAATAATTTCATGGAATTCATCCGCCGCGCGCCCGACGGATCGACGGTGACGCTCGAATCGCTGATGCGCCATGTCTTGCCGGTCAACGTCATGGCGATGTGCCTTGGCCAGCATGTCCGCTGCGGCATCGAGGACACGCTCTACGACCAGCACGGCAACAAGATGACCTCGGTCCAGGGAATCGAACAGATCGTGCGGATCGCCAGGGAACTCGGCCGCGAGGTCGCGACCGCGAAGGAAGCGCGCGAAATCTACAAGATCGGCGTGCAATATAATTCGGTCGAGGAAACGCTCGCCAAGCTGGGCATGGCGCCCAACCGCCAGCCCGGCCAGCGCGCGCTGCCGCTGCGCTACGCGGCCTGAGGCGGGAGCGCGGCAATGGCTTTCGGCGGCGAGACGACGATCCTCTTCGTTCCCGGCCTTCGGGACCATGTCGAGGATCATTGGCAGACCCATGCGGCGCGGGCGATCCCCGGCGCGGTGACGGTCGCGCCGCTCGCCGCCGACCGCCTCAGCCGCGCGGGGCAAGTGGCGGGGCTCGACGCCGCGCTCCGCGCCATTGATGGCGAGGTCGTGATCGTCGCGCATAGCGCTGGGTGCCTGACGACGGTGCATTGGGCGCTCGCGCCGACGCGCACGATCCGCGCGGCGCTGCTCGTCACGCCCGCCGATATCGAGACCCCGTTGCCTGCGGGCTATCCCGAGCCGGCGGCGTTGAAGGCCGGCGGCTGGCTGCCGATCCCCGAGAAGCCCCTGCCCTTTCCGGCGATGGTCGTCGCGAGCCGCAACGATCCGCTCGCCGCCTTCGATCGCGTCGCGGGCTTCGCTGATGCGTGGGGCGCGGCGCTGCACGACGCGGGCGATGTCGGGCATCTCAATCCGGCGGCGGGCTATGGCCCATGGCCCGCATTGACCGATATGCTGGGTCGCCTCGCCGATCACGCCCGGAGCGCGGCGCTGTGAGCGCGACCCCGGTCAGCGACGCGATGCGTGCAGGCGGCCAGTGGAACACCGCCTGGGACGAGATGGCGGAGCTCGACCCCGAGTGGCTCGAAACCTTTCTCGCCGCGGGCACGCTGCCGCTGCGGCGCGGGGTGCTCGATCCCAAAATCTATGAATTTCTGGCGATCGCGGTCGATGCCTCGTGCACCCATATGTACGCACCGGGCACAAGGCGCCACATCGCCGCCGCGCTCGACAAGGGCGCGACGCCCGAGGAAGTGATGGCGGTGCTCGAAGCCGTCGCGGTGCTCGGCCTCCATTCGGTCGCACTCGGCGCGCCGATGCTGGTCGAGGAAATGGAGGCGCGCGCCCTGATGGTCGGCGGCGGAGCGGACTGACATGCGACCGCCCGCCCATCCTCTAACGCAACAAGGGAGGCGGCAATGGCGGTAATGGCACCGGCGGCAAGCCCCGGCATCGCGGACAGCGGCCCGCGCGACACGACCCTTTATGGCTGGATCGTCTTCGCGCTGAGCTTCGGGCTCCTGATCTCCGACTATATGGCGCGGCAGGTGCTGAACGCGGTCTTCCCGCTGCTCAAGATCGAATGGGCGCTGAGCGACGCCGAACTCGGGCTCCTGTCGGGGGTCGTCGCGCTGATGGTCGGCTGCCTGACCTTCCCGCTCTCGCTCGCCGCCGACCGCTGGGGCCGCGTCCGCAGCCTCGCGCTGATGGCCGCGCTGTGGAGCTTCGCCACCCTCTTTTGCGCCATCGCGACCAGCTATTCGCAGATGCTTGTCGGTCGGGTGATGGTCGGGGTCGGCGAGGCCGCCTACGGCAGCGTCGGCATTGCCGTCGTGATCAGCGTCTTTCCGCCGCGGCTGCGCGCGACCTTGTCGGCGGCTTTCATGGCGGGCGGGCTGTTCGGCCAGGTGCTGGGCGTCGCCATCGGCGGCGAGATCGCCGCGAGCTTCGGCTGGCGTACCGCCTTTGCCGTCATCGGCATCGGGGGGCTGGCGCTCGCGATCGCCTATCCGCTCATCGTCCGCGAAAAGCGGATCGCGGAAATCGCCGGCCCCGATGCGCCCGCACCGGACGCCCGCGACCGCGCACCGCTGCGCGCGCTGTTCGCGAACCGCAGCGTGCGGCTCGCCTACCTCGCGAGCGGGGTCCAGCTCTTCGCCGCGGGCGCCCTGCCCGCCTGGCTGCCGAGCTATTTCAACCGTTATTATGCGATGCCCGTCGATGCGGCGGGGCGGATGGCGGCGATTTTCCTGCTGATCTGCGGCTGCGGCATGGTGCTGTGCGGAATGGCGAGCGATCGCGCGGCGCAGGGTCGACCCGATCGCAAGATATTGCTCGCATCGGGCTATGGCTTCGGCAGCGCGGTCGCGCTCAGCCTCGCGCTGCTGTTGCCGCCGGGGCTGCCGCAACTCGTCCTGCTCGGCATCGCGATGTTCCTCGTCGCCGGGACGACCGGACCGGCGGGCGCGATGGTCGCCAACCTGACCCCCGCCGCGCTCCACGGCTCTGCCTTTGCGACACTGACCCTCGCGCACAATCTGCTCGGGCTCGCGCCGGGGCCGATCGCTACGGGGCGCATCGCCGATGCGGTCGGGCTGCTCGACGCGCTGCGCATTCTGCCCGTCGCCGCCGTCATTGCCGCCCTTCTCTTCCTCGCCGCGCGGCGAAGCTATCTCGCCGACCTCGCAGCCGTCGCGCGGCAATCTTAGGATACTCCATCACGACGTCTATCGCCGCGCGCCGCTGCCCCCGGCGCCGCGCCTTGCCGGCGCGCGCGCCATTGCGCCAGCGTGGCGTGCATTGCAAAAATCCTGTCGTGAAATGTGAAATATCGCCCCGATCGCCTCGATAGCCTCCGGCCAAACACAATGACGAATCACCTTGGGAGGGACGTATGAAGACGATTGCCTACACCAGCCTTGCCGCGTTCGCCGCTGCGCTCGCGGCCACGCCCGCCGCCGCGCAGGACGCCAAACCCGCCGATGCCGCCGGCGCCGACATGGGCGACGCAATCGTCGTCACGGCGCAGAAGCGCGCTGAGAATATCCAGGACGTGCCGATCTCGATCGCCGCGGTCAGCGGCGAGGCGATGGAAAGCGCGAACATCCTGACCGTGATGGACCTTGGCCGCGTCGCGACCAATTTCCAGACGGTGCGGTCGTCGAACACCGGCTCGACGCGCATCGGCATCCGCGGCGTCGGCAGCCTCGCCAACACGCTGATCGAGCCGAGCGTCGCGGTGTTCGTCGACGGCGTCTATGTCCCGCGCTCGGGCTCGATCCTCGGCGCCTTCCTCGACATCGACGGGGTCGAGGTGCTGCGCGGGCCGCAGGGGACCCTGTTCGGCCGCAACGCCAGCGTCGGCGCGCTGTCGATCCGCAGCGCGCTGCCCGAGGACGAATTTTCGGGCCAGGTCTCGGCCGAGGCCGGCTCGTTCGACCGCTACAAGCTGTCGGGTCATGTCAACATTCCGCTGGGCGAGAATGTTTCCGCGCGCGTCGCGGCGATGGGGCAATGGTATGACGGGCCGTGGAAGAACCGCTATGATGGCAAGACCTATGGCGGGTCGGACGACGTCGCGGTGCGCGGCACGGTGAAGGCCGAGTTCGGCAATCTCGAATGGATCGTGCGCGGCGATTATACGCGCCTTGACGGCGACGGCGTCGTCAATTTCGACTTCGACCCCGCCTCGATCGCCCCGGCCCGCCTCGCGTTCCTGCAAGCGGCGTTCAGCGGCGGCCCCGACACCAATTTGAACGACCGGGTGATGAACCAGTCGGTCGCCTCCGGCCTGCTCGACAAGAACTGGGGCGTGTCGAGCACCGCGTCGCTCGAAATCGGCGGCGGATCGACGCTGCGCCTGATCAACAGCTATCGCAAATGGACCAACGACCAGCTCGACGGCGACATCATCTTCCTCCCCGTTCCGCTCGCGACGCGGCGCAGCCTGTTCGATTCGGGAAGCTGGAATCACGAACTGCAATTCATCTCGCCCGAACGCGAATGGCTGAACGGCCATTTCGACATGGTCGCGGGCGTCTATTATTTCGAGGAGAAGTTCGCGCTCGGCGAGCAGCTTAACATGGACTCGCAATTCTGCAATGTCCTCGTTCCCGCGGGGCCGGGGCGCACCGCCTGCGCCGCCTATTACGCGAGCACCGGCGGCGTTGCGGCGACCGACCAGGACGTGTTCCAGAAAGTCCGCAGCATCGCCGCCTATGCGCAGGGCAATATCTATTTCTCCGACGCGCTGACGCTGACGCTCGGCGGGCGCTGGACCAACGACCGCAAGCGGGGGAGCTATTCGCAGCTATCGAGCCCCTTCACCCAGACGATCCGCGCACCCGAGGTGCTGACCTATCCGGGTCTGTCGGAGAGCCGCTTCACCTATCGGATCAGCCTCAACTACAAGCCCGCCAATGATGTGATGCTCTTTGCGACCCATTCGACCGGTTACAAGTCGGGCGGCTATAATTCGGGCGGCGGGGTGCCGGCGCTCTCGACCTTCGACCCGCAGGGCAATCTGATCTCGACGAAGCGAGTCTTCGATCGCGAGACGGTCAATAATTACGAGTTCGGCGCCAAGACGAGCTGGCTGGATCGCGCGCTGACCGCGAACATCACTTTCTTCCGCATGGACATCGCAGGCTTTCAGGACCGCGCCTTCGACGGCGTCAGCTTCGTCGTCCGCAACGCCGGCAACCTCCGCCAGCAGGGCTTCGAACTCGACCTGAGGCTCGCACCGACGAACCGCTTCTCGCTTTCCGGCTCGCTTGCCTATCTCGATTCGGAATTCACCGATTTTGCCAACGCATCGGGCCTGCCGGGGCTGGGCGGGACGCAGAATCTGACCGGCAAGCCGAACAGCTTCTCGCCCGCCTGGTCGGGCAATGTCGGGGTCGACTGGAACGGGGATGTCGGATCGAGCGGATGGACATGGGCGGCAAACGCCAACGTCTCCTTCGTGTCCGACCAATATGTCGGCACGGTCAACGACGCCAACCCGCAGTCGATCGCCGACGGCTATGCGCTGCTCGGCGCGCGGCTGACGCTGAGCGGACCCGACGACCGTTGGTCACTCGCGGTCTTCGGGAGCAACCTCACCAATACCCATTATCGCCCGCTCGCGGTCTACCAGCCGCTCGGCGCGGCGCTAGGCCTCAACAACGGCGCCTTTCCCGGTAGCACGGCGAACCGCATCCTTGCGAACGAGCCGAGAACCTACGGCATAAGCGCGGCGTTTCGGTTCTGAGTCCGTCGCTGCGGCGCACCTCCTTGGGAACCGCGCCGCAGCTGACCGCTAGTTGCCAGACCGCTTTCGACGGGAGAATGCAAAACCGGACATACTATCGATACTGCGACGGACCGCGAGTAGTGCTCGCCATTGCACAAGCCGATCGTCGTGACAGGCTGCATTTTGTGAACCACTACGTCGCCGCTTTCACTACCTCCTCTTACTGGTACGGCGGCGACACCGACGATTTCCGCCGCTTCGTCCGCGACACGACATCAGGTGCGGCGTCGCGCAACGACTTCGCCCTCGCCTATATCAACCATGCCGCGCCGTTCGGCGGAGTCGGCATGAGCGGATCGGGCGGCTGTCACGGCAAGGCCGGATTCGACACTTTCTCGTACCAGCGCCCGATTGCCCAGAGCGACCTGCCCGTCGATCTCGCCCCCGCCTTCGTGCCGCCCCTGTCCGCCGAGCGAATAAGCGGCGTCACGGCTGCTACCGCCGCCGCCGCGGCCAGCGCTGTCGCCCGCCTCGAAGCACCATTCTTTGAGTCAGAACGGCTGAAATGAGGCGTCCACGCCGGTCGCGGAGGTAAATAGTGGAATTTTGACCTCCCCATGATCGTTCTCCTGCAGCCAAAATGGCCAAAAGGGGAAACACTCGGGCCAAGCCGATTGGCTGCTCCCAGACTGTCGGCTGGCAGACTCAATCTATACAAAAGCAGGCCGTCATCGGCGTGCGAGACGCTGGTGTGAAAGAGGCGCGTTCTGCCACGCAGATCAAAATTGTCTCGCGAAGGTGCGAGCAACCAATTCCACTAATTTGCCTTTGGAAAGCGGATCGAAAAAAGAGCCTTGAGAATCATCTCGATGACACCGCGATAGTCTTCGACCTCCCGGTCGCTCACGGGTACGGTGGTCCGCTCGTGGATCAACTCGTTGCGAAGACTGTAGTAAAAACTTGCCTTGGTCGCGATTGTAGCGGTGATCTTGGACGCCTTCGCTTGCACCTCGCGGGTGACGGATGCTCGCTGGTTGAAAAGACCTTGGATGTGTCGATTCGTGTAAGTCAAAGGAGAAAAATGCTGGGGATTTTTAACGATCTATTATTTCAGAGAGATCTCGAAGTTGCTGTCCAGCAGTATCAGCGCTGCCCGATTTCGGGTCTCTAACTTTTGCCGAGTAAGCACGTCAACCATACCAATGGTCTCGATAAGGCCGATTGCATGGGGGGCGGCATTCATTTTCTTTGAATTTAATCCCCTCAGCTGCTCGACGTAGCTAAGCCTCCGCACTCGCGGTAGCTTCGGAAGGATGAGCTTATGGCCATCTGCGATCTCGGGGGGATCAACCACATCCACCTCGCCGTGGTCGTGAGCGAAGACCCCGTCCTTCCAGTAACGGAAGGGCTTTGCGGCAGGCGTTAAAGCGAGAGACCGCCGTCCACTACGAGCGTGTGGCCCGTTACGTAGGATGCGAGCGGGGACGCGAGGAAGATCGCGGCGCCGGCCATGTCCTCTGGCGTTCCCATCCGCCGCTGCGGGATCGCCGCCAGGCGGCCCGCCAGGCGATCGGGATGCTGCGTCGTGGCCTTGGTCAATTTCGTGTCGACCAGCCCCGGCGCCAGGCCGTTGACGCGGATACCGTCGGCGGCGAACGCCTGGCCGAGCGTCTTGGTCAGGCTGATCGCGCCCGCCTTGGACGCGGCATAAGCGGGGTTGCCGATATTTCCCCGCAAACCCGAAATCGAACTGACCACGACGATCGAACCGCGAGACTCGGATAGCTGGCGGCGAAATTTACGCGCGCAATGCATCAGACTATCAAGGTTGACCGCCATGACCCGGTCCCACCCCTCGCGCTCGAACTCGCCGCGCTTGTAGACGACGACGCCCTGGCACAGCACAAGCACGTCGAGCCGGTCGAAGGGCGTCGCGGCAGCTTCGATCGCCACGGGATCGCCAACATCAACGCCATCATAGCCGAGCCCGGCCAGATCAGAGCCGTCGGCGGGATCATAGTCGGAGGCAGCGGCGCGGGTTCCCCACACGTGCACCGCCCCGCCGCGTTCGCGAAAGCCGTGCGCAATGCCGTTGCCGATGCCGCTCGATCCGCCGACGACGAGGATGGTCTTTCCGGAAAAATCGGTGTCGGCGATCATAGCCCCTCCCCAGTTGCTGCCTTTGCCTGATCGACGGGGCGAGCCCCGTCTGTCAAGCGAGCGTGAAACGGATGGGCAGGCGCTTGAGCCCGCCGACATTGGTCGATGCGAGCCAGGCCGCGTCGCCCGCAAGCTCGACGGAGGCGACCCGGCGCAGTAATTCTTCGTAGAAGATACGGATTTCCATCCGCGCCATATGCATTCCCAGGCACAGATGCGGGCCATAGCCGAAGGCGATGTGCCGGTTCGCCGGGCGATCGACCCGGAACGCGAAAGGATCGTCGAATATCTCCTCGTCGCGATTGGCGCTGGGGTAGCACATCATCAGGCTGTCACCGGCGCGGATAGCCTTGCCGCGCAGATGACAATCGCGGGTCGCGGTGCGGAAGAAATGGCGGACGGGAGACACCCAGCGCACCATTTCGTCGACGGCGCCGGGCAGAAGCGAGGGATCGGCCCTTAGCCGCGCCTGCGCATCGGGATTTTCGATCAAGGCCAACAGGCCCCCCGCCGTGGTGGAACTGGTCGTATCGTGCCCGGCCGTCGCCACCAAAATATAATAGGACACACTTTCATGGTCCGCCATCGGCCGGCCGTCGATCTCTGCCTGCGCGAACAAGGTCGCCAGATCGTCGGCGGGATTGCGGCGGCGCTCGGCGGTCAGGTCGCGGAAATAGTCCGCGAAGACCTTCACTGTGTCAGCGAGGCTCGCGGTCATCGTCCGCGCCGCCTGCACGTCGGGATCGTCCGAGCCGAAGATTTCCTGCGTCAGTTGCAGGATCAACGGCTCGTCGCATCGCGGCACGCCGAGGATGCGCATGATGACCCGCACCGGGAAATAGGGCACGACGTCGGCGGCGAAGTCGCAGACTCCGCCGCGGTCGACCATATCGTCGATCACCTCGGCCGCGAGCTGGCGGATATCGGCTTCGAGCACTTTGATCCGCCCCGGCATAAACCACGCCTGCGTCAGCTTGCGATATTGCGCATGATCGGGCGCATCCATGAAGACGAGGCTGCGCAGAAGCGCGGGATTGCCGCCGGTCGCCGCGCGGGCACGCTCCTCATAGGCGAGGGTGCGCAGGAAAGTGCGCGGCGCATTCAGAAAGAGATCGGGCTGCCGTTCGACCTCCTGGATATCAGCGAATTTGGTGACCGCCCAGAAAGGGCGATAATCGGGATGTTCGACGCGGTGCACCGGATCGTCGCGACGGAGCTGCGCGAAAAGCGCATCCATCGCCCCCGGATCGGCATAGGTGCAGGGCGAGACGATGGCGTCGCCGGTCGCTGTCATCACGCCGCCCCCGCCAATATCTCCACCGTGCCCGCGGCGCCGTCGACGGTGACGAGCATCCCGTCCTTGATCCGGTCGGTCGCGCCGTCGACCGACGCGACGCATGGGATTCCGAGTTCGCGCGAGACGATGCTGGCGTGGCTGTTGAACAGCCCGAACTCGGTGACCACCGCACCGGCGACAAGGAACAGCGGCGTCCAACTGGGATTGGTGTTCGTAGTAACGAGAATCTCGTCGGGTTCGAGCGCGCCGGGGTCGGAAGGGTCGAGGATGATCCGCGCCCGCCCCGTGACCTGGCCCGGCGAACAGGCGACACCCGTCAGCCGATCGCCATCGGCGGCGGCCGCGATGTCACGCACGGTTCGCTGCGGCCATTCGGCGATCGGCGGGCATTCGCCGTTGACGAAGAAGGGCGGCTCGATCTGGTCGAGGGCTTGGTAATCGGCAAGCCGGCGGCGCAGCGTGTCGGTGAAGGCGGTGGGGTCGCTCGCCCATGCGTCGAGTTCGCTCGACAGGAGCATGTAGAATTGCCGCCGGTCGTCGAGCGCGCCCGCCGCAATGCCCTGCGCCGCCAGCGCTTCGCAGCCCATGCGGGCCTCGTGAACCAGGCGGACGCACATATTCTTCGACCGCTCCCGCGCGACGAACCATGTCGCGAGCGCCGCGGCGGCGGCGTCGATCGCATCGGCCTGACCGGGAAACCGCGCACGAATATCGGCGAGGCATTCGCGCCGCAGCGCCGCGTTGCGATTCAGCGCCGCCTCGGGATCGGCTTCGTCCCCCTGCTTCGCCATTGCGTCGATCAGCGCCAGCGCGGTTTGCGGAGCGGTTTCATAGGTATCGTAGATCAGATCCCACTCGTTCGTCGCGCGCGCGCCATGCTCGTAGAGGAAATGGCGGAAAAGGTCGTGGAACCGGAGGTCGGCTATGCGATCCAGCACGCCGTCGATGCCCGGCGCGAAAGCGGCCTTGAGCGCGGGCGAGCCGCGAACCAGGCGGCTGATCGTCCAAAGCCCGCGAGCGATATCGGCGGACTCGACATCGCCGATGCCGGTGCCCAGCCGCGCCACGTCCCCGGCCCGGCCAACGGCCGCCAGAAGCTCGACAAGCTGGCCCATCGCGATCATGCCCGCCTGCCCGATCTGCACATGGATGCAGCCGGCGCGGTCGAGGAGGGGCGTGATCGACCGCAGCCGCCCGATGATCTCGGCAGGCGAAATCGATGCGAGATCGGGACGGCCCGCGCGCAGCGCGATCGCCGCGTCGTGCAGAACGTCCAGGTCGGGATGGACCTCGCCCGCCATGAAGCGCCCGACATTCGCCGCGACCCGCGCGCCGCAGGCGACATTCGCGTGCCAATCCTCGGCGATATGCGGCGGCATTCCCGGGCCGCTGTCGAACATCGCCGCCATGCGCGCCGCGCCACCCGGCATCATCCGCTCCATCTCGACGAACATCACCGAGATGTTGAGATAGAAATAGCCCCCGAAGATGCCATAGACATCCTCGGGCCCGTCGAACTCGTCCGCGTCGAAACCGCCGAAATCGACATAGCCGCGCACCGTGCCCGGACCGAAGGCTTCGCGCCAGACATAGGACCAGCCGAGCGGCGATACCGGCGCGCCCATGACCTCAGCCGCGTTGGAGCGGGTGTAAATCGGGAAGCGCTTCGACGGCGTGTCGTGCAGCAGCCAGGTGTCAACGGTCATGCAATCCTCTCCCCCGATCCGGCCGCCGGCGTTTTGCCGGTCGAACGGTCGGTTCCTTATGCGTCTTCGAGCAGGCGATCGAGATCGTCGGCCTGATGCTTTTCGAGCACCGCCGCCCATTCCAGGCACCCCATGCCGACATGATCGCCGATCCGCACCCGCGAGATCGCATTATTGTCATAGCGACGGAAGCCCGATCCGGGCAGATATTTGGGTACGTGGACGTGGGTTTCGCCGGTCAGCACGACCGGCGTATCGAACCCGAACGTCAACTCCGATCGGTCGTAACTGAGCAGGCCCGGCTCGGGGGTGAAGCGCCCCCCGACCTTGTTGGTCAGGAACGCACCGTCGCGATTCACCAGGATGCCGGTGCCGATCGCCGAACCGTCGGGTTGCGGAAAGCCGATCGCGTTGCAGAAGATATTGCCGTTATCGAGCGACGACGCCGTCCAGAACACACCGGAGTCGAAACCGCGCTCGACACGCTCGCCCCAGCTATGATCGCGCACGAACAACCCGCTGGTCTTCACCGTCCGGCCGCCGACGCGCAGCGTGCCGTGCCAGCGGCCGCCCTGCTCGTAATGCGCCTGCGCCGAATTGTGCGAATGCGACCCCGCCGCGCTCAGTGTCTCGGCCCATTCGGCCAGCGCTGCGTTGAAATCGGCAACCGGAAGATCGCTTTCCATGATGATGTCGATCGCGCCGATCGTGTCGCCACGGGGCGCGTGGGCGAGGAAGCCGTGCGGACCGATGCCGCCCGCGCCCTGGATTTCGGCGCACAGCCGCCAGCGGCTCCACGGCACCTCGGGCTCAAACAGCAGTTCGGGAATTTCATCGTTGATGCGGAGCGTATCGCCGGTCGGCCGATGCAGGATCGCCGACGAGGCGACACCGTCGACGAAAACGATGATATGCGCCTCATGGTCGCCCTTGGCGGGCCAGCGCTTGGTATGGACCAGAAAGCCGTGTCCTTCGTCGATGTTCCACGCCGCGAGCATCGTATTTTCCTGCCATCGTTCGGGCAGCGGATCGGGCGGCCGGTGAAAATATTCGTCCGAATCCGGCATGCGGTGCGGCGCCATCCGCTCGGTCGCGGTGAACTTCATCGCCCTCTCCTGCTTTCGTCTGTTTTCCAGGGCTCAGGCGAGCGCCGGTTCCTTGATGTCGAGCCGGAACAGCTTGTGCGCATTGCCGAACAAGATTTTGTCCTGCGCGTCATGGGGCAGATGGGCGACCATCTGTTCGGCCTCGGTCAGGCAATCGGGCCAGTCGCAATCGAGATGCGGATAGTCGGTTTCGAACATGATGTTGTCGATGCCGATATGCTGCGTCATTTCGAGCCCGACCGGGTCACGGAAATAGGAAACATAGCAATTCTGCCGAAAATAATGCGACGGCTTTTCGGGCAGCGCACGCTGGTCGACGGTGGCAACGCCGTCGATGACGATATTCTCCCAGATGAAGTCGCAGCGATCGAGCGTGTAGGGCACGAGGCCGAGCTGCGATTCGGCGAACGAGACCCGAAGATGCGGAAAGCGCACGAATACGCCCGACCAGAGGAACTCCATCAGGCAGTGCATGACATAATAGGAGGCGCCGACATGCGCGACCGCCGCGGGCGCGTCGGGCGCGGCGAGCGTCATCGGCGAGGTGCCGATGTGGACCGACAGCACCATGTCGGCATCGGCGATCGCCTCGAACAACCCGTCCCAATAGCACGACGAGATCGACGGCAAACCGCTCCGATGCGGTGCCTCGGGAAAGGAGATGGTCTTGAAACCGAGCTTGGCGAGCCGATGAGCTTCGGCGACCGCGAGGTCGGCGTCCCAGAGCGGAACGATCCCCATCGGGATCAGGCGGCCGCCCGTCCCCGCGCACCATTCCTCGATCACGAAGTCGTTATAGGCCTTGATGCATTCGAGCGCGAGCGGCTTGTCCGACGCGAAGCTGAATTGCTCGCCCGCGAACATGACGAACATGTTGGGATAATTGGCCGAGGCGAGGATACCGGCCTGATCCATGTCGGCGAGACGCGCCGTGCCGTTGTAACAGCCTTCGCGAATCTCGTCGAAGGTGTTCGGCCCGAACTTCACCGACGAACGCGGGTAAAAGCCAGCCGCCGCCGCGATCTTGACGATCGGAACCTGCTTTCCGTCATAATGCCAGACGTCGCCAAGCACCCCGTCGGGGGTTTCGCGAAAGCGGAAATTGCCGCCGCCCGCATCGTAAGCGGTGCCGGTCATCCGCTTTACATAAGGGCCCTGATCCCGAAACCGCGCCGGCAGACGCGTCTGCCACAGATGCGCGGGCGCTTGCAGATGATCGTCCGGCGAAATCAGGCGCGGGGCACGGGACATCGATGAAATTCCTCTCTCGCTTTATAAGTAAGTAAATGCTTACATCTGGATTCGGGGAGCGTCAATCCTCTTGGCGTCGCGACCGGCGACGCAGGGAGCATCGGGATCGGGCGCCGCGATCGGCCGAATTTGCATTCGGGGCGGCCATCACGCTATTTGCCGTGCTGCACGGACCGGAGATCGAGGGATGGTGGTGACCAAAGCGCAAGCCAAGCCGAAGAAAGCGACGAGCCGCATTTCATCCGCCGAACGCCGCGAATCGATCCTGGCGGCGGCGACCGAAGTGTTCATCCGCTGCGGCTATGCGGGGGCGCGGACCAAGGACATCGCGGTCGAGGCGCAGATCAATGAGGCGCTGATCTATCGCCACTTCGCATCGAAGGAGGAGTTGTTCGACGCGGCGGTGATCGAGCCGCTCGAAAGCTGGCTCGAAACCTATAACCATGCGGGACGGTTGGTCGCGACCGCGGCCGATGCGGAAACCCAGCTTCAGCTCCTCGAACGCGGCGCAGAGCAATATCTGAGCCATATGGACGAGGTGTTTCCCCTGCTGGGCATCGCGCTGTTCGGCAGCGGCAGCTATGGCCCGGAATTCTATGCCAAGCGCATCGTTCCGCTGATCGAAGGCTGGGCGCGGCGGACCGCGACCGCGATGCCTTCGGATGCCCCCGGCAGCAAGCTCGACCAGCATTTCCTGGCGATCGCCGGAATCGGGATCAGCTTTTTCGTCGCGGCCAACGCGCATTTCCGCGGCACCCGGCTCGACACCCAGGCGAGCGCCAGGCAGCTAGCGCAGATGATGCTGCCGCTGTTCGAGCATCGCGGCGACAGCGCGGACAGAAAGCCCGATTGACTTATCCCGGCCTCCAGAAGTAAGTGTTTGCTTACATAAAAGCCGGTCGAGCAAGATCGGCCGGAAAGAGGAGACTGGCATGGCGAACTGCCCAGCGGTGCGCTCGACGGTGACGGATCACCGGTGATGAGCGAAGCGATTGCCTTCATGTTCGATGCGCCCCACGCGCTGTCGGACGCCCAACGCCTCGAACTGCTGGGCGGCAAGGGCAAGAGCCTTTCCGACATGACCCGCGCCATGGGGCTGCCGGTGCCGCCGGGCTTCACCTTGGGCACCGGCGCCTGCCGGCACTATCTGCGCTCGGGCTGGTCGCCCGCGTTCGACGAGGCGATCGAGACGCATCTCGCGCAGATCGAGGCGATGCTGGGGCGGCGCTTCGGCGATGCGATCAATCCCCTGCTCCTCAGCGTCCGGTCGGGCGGCGCGGCGTCGATGCCGGGGATGATGGACACGGTGCTCAACGTCGGGCTCAACGCCGATATCGTGCCGGGGCTCGCGGCGCGTAGCGGCGGCGACGAGGATTTCGCCCGCGATTGCCTGAACCGATTGCACGAATCCTTTGCCAAATCGGTGGGGTACGCGCCACCCGATGCACCGCACGCGCAGTTGCGCGCGGCGATCGAGGCGGTGTTCCAGTCGTGGAACAGCGAGCGCGCCAAAGCCTATCGGCGGATCGAGGCGATCGACGACGACGCCGGAACCGCGGTCAATATCCAGGCAATGGTTTTCGGCAATCGCGACGCGATGTCGGGGACGGGCGTGGTCTTCAGCCGCAATCCCTCCGACGGCGAACCGCGGATCTTCGGCGACATTCTGTTTCAGGCGCAGGGCGAGGACGTGGTATCGGGCGCCCACCAGACGATTGACATTGCCCAATTGCCGAGCCGGCTGCCCGACGCCGCCGCGGCGCTCGACCGCTGCCTCGACGCGATCGAGCGTCATTATCGCGATCTGGTCGATGTCGAATTCACGATTGAGTCGGGAAAGCTATGGATTTTGCAGGCGCGCCCCGGCAAGCGATCGCCCGAAGCGGCGATCCGGATCGCGCACGACATGGCGCTCGACCCCAACTTTCCCCTGACACGGAGCGAAGCGCTGGACAGGGTCGGGCATCTGCTCGGCGCCGCAGCGCGTTCGCGGCGCATTGCCGGCGACGAAAGCGCCTTGGGCGCCGGCCTTGGCGCGTCGCCGGGCGTTGCTTCGGGAAAGCTGGTGACCTGCGCCGAGCGCGCCGTCGACCTTACAGCGCAGGGCGAAGCGGTAATTCTCGCGCGCCCCGAAACCTCGCCCGAGGATATCGAAGGCATCGCCGCCGCCGCAGGGCTGCTGACCTCCCGCGGTGGGCTCGCCAGCCATGCGGCGGTGGTCGCGCGCGGCTGGGGCAAGCCTGCGGTGGTCGGCTGGGGCGCGATGCAATTCGTCGAAGGCGGCATTTCGGTGGACGACATGCGGATCGACGAGGGTGCGATCCTGTCGATCGACGGCGAGAGTGGCGAGATATTCGCCGGTGCGCTTGCCTGTGAGACGCATCTGACGCCCGAGGCCGTGGTGATGATGGGCTGGCGGGATGGCCCCGCGGACGGTGGTGGCGGCGCGGTGCAGTCGGCGCTGTCCGACGACGAACTGGTCTTGCTCGTCGCGCTGAAGGGATTCTGTCCCCGCGATGCCGCGATCGAAATCGGGCGGCTGGACGGCGACGCGCTGGCGGCGAAGCTCGCCGGGCTGGATGAATTTCTCGATGCCTCCTCGCCCCGTTTCATCAAGACGACCGACGCAGGCAAGGCACGCGGCGATCAGATTGTCGCGGCGCATCGGGATACGATGGGCCTTGACGCCGCGCGCAATCGCCTCGCCGCGTTTCACATACTCAACGACGATTTCAAGACACTCGTCACCGGCTGGCAGATGCGTCCATCCGACGGCGCTCCGGTCTTCAACGACCATAGCGATCCCGACTATGACGCCAGCATATTGGGCCGGATGCCCGAACTGCACCGCGACACAATGGCGTGGCTGGAGGCGATCGAGCCGCGCGGGCCGCTTCCCTTTTTCCGCACCCGCCTCGAAGCGGCCTTCGCCCGGCTACAAACGGGAGAAGCGCACTATCTCGCCTCACCGAAGATCGATTCCTATCACAATATCTGGTTTGAATTGCACGAATATCTCATCCGCCTGGCGGGGATGACGCGCGCCGAAGCCGAGGGCCGTCAGGAAGCCGGTTGACAGGCGCAATCACTCATGTAAGTAATTAATTACAGACAACACGCGCCAGAAGGTGCGGAGCCTGGGGAGAGGGACGATGCCGAGGCACGGGATCAGCGGATTTGCGATGGCCGCCGCGATGCTGGGAGGTGCCGCGCCGGCCCTCGCCCAGACGACGGCGGACGGCGCCAGCAAAACGACAGCGGGAAATGAGGACATCATCGTCACCGCGCAGCGCCGCGACGAAAGCCTGTCGCGTACGCCGGTCGCGGTCGATGTCGTCGGCATGCAGGAACTGGCCGAACAGAATGTGCGGTCGGAGGCCGACCTGCAGTTCGCCGCGCCCGGCCTGTCGGTGCGCGCGGGCGCGACCTCGAACGAAGTCAATTTCTCGCTTCGCGGCCAATCGGTCGACCAGTTCACCGGCACCCGCCCCGGCGTTCTCCCCTATTTCAACGAAGTGCAGATCAGCAGCAACAGCGGCGGCGGCAGCGGCGCGACGTCCTTCTATGACCTGCAATCGGTCCAGGTGCTCAAGGGGCCGCAGGGGACGTTGTTCGGTCGCAACGCGACGGGCGGCGCGGTGCTGTTCACCTCGGCCAAGCCCACCAACGAGTTCGGGGGCTATCTCAGCGCGCGCTACGGCAATTACGACACGGTGCAGCTCGAAGGCGCGCTGAACCTGCCGATCGTCGACGACCGGCTGCTTGCGCGTGTCGCAGGCTTCTATAGCGACCAGACCGGATTCCAGCATAATCTCTACGACGGGTCGCGGCCCGGCTCGATCGAACGCTATGGCGTACGCGGCAGCCTGACCTGGCGCGGCGAAGGCGGGTTCGAGAATGATCTGGTCGTCGATTACTACAAAGCCGACGGAACCAGCACCCAGTCGGTCCTCTATGCGCTCGATCCGACGCAGCCCACCGCGGCGGCGGTGACTCTCTTCTATTCTCCCGGCCTCGATCTCGTCTTCGGCCCCGGCGCCTGGGACGGCTATCTCAGCCGGCACACCAACCCGACGATCCCCGCCGGCGGTCTCGCCGACTTCCTGGCGATCCAGAAAGCGCGCGGGCCGTTCACGATCGCGACCAACGACGCCAATTTCTATCGCGCCGAAAATCTGATCGTCACCAACTCGACATCCATCGATCTCAACGACACGACCAAGCTCAAGAATATCATCGGCTATGCGCATCTGAAGACCGATGTTCGCGGCGACACCGACGGTTCGCCCTTCGGCGTCGCGGGCGACGGCGAAATCGACGAAGTCGGACGGCCCGGCGGCCATACGCGAACGACGATCCTGTCGGAGGAACTGCAACTTCTCGGCACGCTCGCCGCCGACAGGCTCACCTATGCCCTCGGCTTCTATCTATCGAGCGAGAAGTCGAACGTGTTCCGCCAGGCGACCTTCCTCGACGTGTTCGGCGATCTCGGCCTGTCGCCGCTGTCGGTCAATTCGGACGTCGCCTATAACAACAGCTACGCCTTTTACGGCCAGGGCACCTATCAGCTTGGCGGCGGGTTCGGGGTAACGGCGGGGCTGCGCTACACCAGCGAAACCGTGCGCGGACGGACGCTGCCGATCGACAACAGCTATGCGACCCCGGCGCAGATCGATAGCGGCGTGGCGGACAACGACCAGCGCAAGACGATCCGCAACCTCAGCTGGACCTTCGGATTGCAGAACCAGATCAGCGACGACGTCCTGCTCTATGCGGTTACCCGCCGCAGCTATCGCAATGGCGGCTTCAACGGCAGTTCGCCGCCGATCGTCGGCGACGCCACGGTGAACGGCAACAGCTATGGCACCGAAACCGTCACCGATGTCGAGGCCGGCGCCAAATTCCAGGGCCTTCTCGGCACCATGCCCGCGCGGTTCAACATCGCGCTCTACAATATGTGGATCAAGAACGGGCAGCGAAACGCCTTTGCCGACATCAACGGCCCCGCGTCGCTGGCCGTCAACGTCCCGCGCACCAAGGTCTATGGGTTCGAGCTCGACGGCGATCTGCGGCTGACCGACTGGCTGCGCATCGGCGGCAATCTCAACTATACCCACGCGCGCTTCACCAACGGCCTGACCCCGGCGTTCGGCGGCACGATCCTCCTCGGCACGGTTCCCGATACCCCCGAATGGTCGGGCACCGTCTATGGCGAAATTTCGGCGCCGGTGTCGAGCCGCCTCACCGCCTCGCTGCGCGGCGACCTCTATTCGCAGACCGGCACCTTTTATATCGCGTCGGGCAACCTCAATCCGACCGCGCATCTGCCCGGCTATTCGATCGCCAATTTCCGGATCGGCATCGAGGATGAAACGGCCGGCTGGTCGCTGTCGGCCAACCTCAAGAACGCCTTCGACAAGGTCTATTATGTCGGCGGCATGCCGCTCGCGGCGCTGCTCCAGTTCAACTCGGCGCTTCCGGGGGCGCCGCGCACCTATTCGCTCGAAGCGCGCTATCGCTTCTGACCGTCGGGACCGGCGGAGCGGTTTATTCCTCTGCTCCGCCTTTTCCTGCACCGCCGCTGCCTTGCGCGGCCCGATCGCGGCGAGTGCGGAGAAGTGCCGAAAGCCATGCTCGCCGCGCATCACCGGCGCGCTTCGACATTCCGTGCTTCCGCATCCGCTCATCGCTTGCCTATCGGCAAGTCCTATGCATAGACACCGCGAATGCAGTCGACCAACTATCTTATCGCCCCGCTGCTCGAGGGTTTTGAATGGTTCGACGATGCGTTGCAGCGCAGCCTTCAGGCCGCCGGCTGGGAACCCGTCACGCGCGCGGAATCGATGGTCATTCTGCACGTCCTCGTCGGCACGCGGCGCCCGGCGGATATCGCCCGGGCGCTTCGCCTGTCGCGCCAGGCGGTGCACACGACGATCGGGAGCCTGGTCAAGGCGGGCTTCTTCGCGCTCGAACCCGATCCCGAGGATGGCCGGATCAAGATCGTGACGCTCGCCGAGCGCGGCGCGCAGATGCACGAGGATGCCAACGCCATCGTCGAGCAACTGGGCGTGCGGCTCGAACAGCGGATCGGCAAGCGCCGCGTGCGCGCGCTGCACAGCGCCTTCGAGGCCGAATGGGGCGAACCGCCGGTCGTGACGATCAAGCGCTGAAGCGGCCAACTGCCGCCCCCCAATAAAACCGCCAGCGGCGCGCCCTGTCAGGCGGCGGCTTCGACGCGCTGGGGTTCGTGGCGGACGTCCTCGGGGCCGAAGACCTTGGTGTTGGCGGCGAATTCCATCATGATGCCATTGGGATCGGTGAAATAGACCGAGCGGATGAACACGCCGTCGTGCATCGTCATGCTCACCGTCGTCTCGCTGTCGTCGTGGTTCACGACCATCGGGATGACCTCGACCCCCGCCTCGACCAGCCGCCCGATCGCGGCCTCCAGCTCGTCCTCCTCCATATGAAAGGCGAGATGGTTCATCGATCCGACCGCGGTCTTGTCGTCGCCGGGAAATTTCTTCACCGACGCGACGCCCGGCGCCGCGGGCGGCGCATCCTGCCACCAGAAAAAGGCGACCGCCGATCCCCCCCCGCAATCGAAGAAGAAATGCTGGCCGCCGGTCGGCAGTTCGACCGTCTTGACCAGCGGCATCTGCAGCACCTCGGTATAGAATTTGACCGTTTCGGCCATGTCGCGCGCCACCAGCGCGATATGATTGATCCCCATTGTCTTCATTTGGTCTCTCCTGAAGCCGTCACGCGAAATCGGGCGCCTTTGCCCATTCGATCACGGCCGAATTGTCGAAATATTCCTCGAGCCGGGTGATGCGGTCGCCCGTCACCGCGCAGATCAGCGCCGCGGGAAGCTCGAGCCGCGCGCCGCCATTGGCGATCGCGACCAGCAGATGCTGCTGGACGAAACCGCCGTCGAAGACATGGATCTTGCGGTCGGTGTAGCGCCGCTCGCGCGTGAGTGCGATGAACTGCGTCAGCGTCGCGACATTCGCCGCCCGGTCCTGCGCCTGGCGCGTATGGCCGTGCCAGATGACCACCGCGGGATCGTAGCAGGCCTCGACCGTGCCCGCGTCGCCCGCCTCGACCGCCCCGAAAAAGCGATCGGCAACCGCCTCGATTTGCTCCGCCTCGGTCATTGGCGCTCCTCCATATGAGCCAGTTCGCGCGGCAGGTGCGCCGCCATGCGAAAGAACAGCCATCCCGCGACGACATAGAAGGAGCAGACCGTGACCAGCGCGGTCCGGAGCCCCTGAGCCGAAGCCGCCGCACAGGCCGCGGCCGTGGTCGCTTCGCCGCAGCGCGCAGCATAATCGCCGGCGAAAGCCTGCGCCGCGAAGATATCGCTGAACCAGCCGGCGGTGATCGGGCCCAGGGTCATGCCGAGCACGCTCATCGTCAGCGTCAGGATCGCGGTCGCCGATGCCCGCATCCGCGGCTCGACCAGGTTGCTGGTGACGGCGAAGGTCGGCCCGGTGAAGACGCCGGCGAAAAAGCCCGGCGGGGTCAGGAGCAGGATCGTCCAGAACCAGCTCGTCTGCGAAAAGCCGAGCATATAGGTCGCGGCCGCGAGTATCATGCAGATGGCGGGAAGCCAGCCATACCAGCGGATGTCGCGGCGCCCCAGGCGGTCGGCGACGATCCCGCCGAGCACGCTGCCGCTGCCGAGCGATACGCTGTTGATCACCGCGAAGGCGATCGCCGCCTCGGTATAGCCGACGTCGAAATTGCGCACGAAGAAGGGATGCGCGAAGGTCATGCCGGCATAGCCGACGAAGCTCACCACCGTTCCCGCTAGCACGAGGTTGCGAAATGCGGGGCTTCCGGCAAGGCGCCGGAGCACGGCGCCGAGCGGCGGAGTGACGTCGGAGGCGATCCGGCCGTCGGAGAGGCCGCGCGCCGGCTCCTTGAGGGTCAGCCAAACGATCGCCGACAGCGCAATACCGGGAAGCCCGACCAGCAGGAACGCGGCCCGCCAGCCGTGGCTTTCGGCGACGACCGCGCCGCCAATCCCGCCGAGAATGATCCCGATCGGCGTCGCGAGGCCGAGAATGCCGAAGACCGAAGCACGCTTTTCGGGCAGGAAATAGTCGCCCACCAGCGACTGCGAGGGCGCTCCCGATCCGGCTTCGCCGATGCCGACGCCGATCCGCGCCAGCATCAGCCCGCCAAAGCCGCTCGCGGCGGCGCACAGCGCCGTCATCGCCGACCAGGCGGCCATCGAGACCGCGATGATGCGCACGCGATTATAGCGTTCGGCGAGGCGCGCGACCGGAATGGCCAGGACGCCGTAAAGGATCGCGAAGGCCGCGCCGCCGAGCAGGCCGAGCTGCGTGTCGCTGAGGTGGAGATCGGTCTTGATCGCCTGCCCCACCGTATTGAGGATCGATCGGTCGATGAACGCGATCGTCGACACCACCAACAGCATGAAGACCGCGTAGCGCCGGTCGCGCGCACCGATCGCGCCCCCCTGCCCCGCCCCGGCGCCGGTCCGGGAATCCGGCAGCGGCAGGTGGGTCTCCACGGGTCCGCCACCCGATTCCAGCATCAGAATTTATAGCCCAGATCGACGCCGAAGGTGCGCGGCGGCGAATAGATGCGCAGGAAACCGAGCGGACCAAGGCCGAAGGTGTTGTTGATGACCGTCTTGTCGAAGGCGTTCTTGACCCAGACACCGATCCGCCAGCCCTGCTCGCTCTGCAGTCCGAGCGTCGCATCGACGAGCATATTGCTCGGCCGCAACTGCACGTCGCTGGTCCGGTTGGCGGCGCCACCGCTGGTATAGAGATCGTCCATATAGACCGCGTTGACCGATCCGTTCAGCTTTCCGATCCCGACATCGGCGTCATAGAAAAGCCCGAGGCTGCCCGACCATTTCGGCGCATAGGCGAACGGCAGGTCGCTGTTGTCGGTCGGATTGTCGACGCCGTCGCTGGTGAGATCGGTGAAATTCTCCTTGAACCGCGCGTTGAGGTAGGCGGCATTGGCGTTGATGCTGAACCCGCCGCCGAGCACCCATTGCAATTCGCTCTCGATCCCGTCGATGCGGCCCTTGCCGGCGTTGGTGACGATCGATTCATAGACGCCGCCCGAGGTCAGCCCCTGCGTGCCGACCTGCATGTCGGTGTAGGTCGACGAAAAAGCAGCGAGATTGAAGCGCACGCGGCGGTCGAACAATTCGGTCTTCAGCCCGCCCTCGAAGCTCGACACGGTTTCGGCATCATAAGGGCCCGCCGAGGTGAAGCTGGCCGCGCGGCCATTGAACCCGCCGCTGCGAAAACCCTTCGACCAGGTGACATAAGCGAGGACATCGGGATTGACCTGATAGCTGATCCCCAATTTGGGCGAGAAATTGTCCCAATTGTCGCGATAGGTCATCGACGCCGGATAGAAGAGCGGCTGGTTGGTGAAGCGCTTCTTCTCATAGCTGTAGCGCCCCCCGGCGGTCAGCGTCAGCGCATCGGTGGCGTGGAAGTCGAGCTGTCCGAAGCCCGCCCAGGCGGTGTTGCTCTGGCTGGCGATCTGCGGGACCGTCGCGCCGCCATAGATAAGCCCGCTCTGCGCATTGGTGATGTCATAGCTCTGGTGCATGAAGAAGGCGCCGAGCACATAGTCGAGGCGCGACTTGCCGTCCGACGCGATGCGGATTTCCTGGCTGAACTGCTCGTGCTTCTGATCGCGCAGCGCGGAGAAGAAGGGCAAGGCGCTCGCGTCATAATCGCTCTGCACGCGATCCTTGAACTCGCGATAGCCGGTGACCGCGGTGATCTTTGCGCCGCCGATCGCCCAATCGAGGCTGAACGCCAGCCCCCAGGTATCGAGGTTCGCGAACAGCGGCGTATCCGAATAGATGGTATAGGGATCGGTCGGGTCCGAATTGCCCGCCGGAACCGCCGGGGTCGGCGTGCCGGTATCGGGACTGAAATCATAATAGACGTCGCCGGGAAGCGACGCGTTACGGAACGCCGCGCCCGATCCGCGCTCGCGGTCGAAATCGGCGACAAGCGTCGCTTCGAGAGTGTCGGACGGCCGCGCGACCAGCGTCAGGCGGCCCGACCAGACCTCGTTGCCGCCAACCTTTTCGCCGGTCGTCGCGTTGTGGTTATAACCGTTATAGGTCTTGTAGAGCATCGAGGCGCGCACCGCGAGAGCGTCGCCCAGCGGCGTTTCGAGCGCCGCGCGGGCCTCGACGCGGCCGCGATCGCCGAAGGTCAATTGCCCCTCGCCCGCGAAGGTGTCGCCCGGCCGCTTGGTCCGCACGCTGACGACGCCGCCGATCGTGTTACGACCATAGAGCGTGCCCTGCGGGCCGCGCAGAATCTCGACCGATTCGATGTCGAAGAAATCCTGAAGCGCGCCGCTGTTGCGCGCGAGATAGACGCCGTTCATCTCGACCCCGACCGACGGTTCGAAGGTCGATTCGACGTCGGCGAAGCCAAGGCCGCGAATGAAGAAGGCGCTTGCATAGGGATAGGCGCCTACCGGCGCGAGGACGACGTTCGGCACCTTCGAATTGAGGTCGGTCAGGTTGAGCACCGATTGCGCTTCCAGGCTCGCGCTGTCGAATGCAGTCACCGAGGCCGGAACATCCTGAAGATTCTGCTCGCGGCGCTGCGCCGTGACGATGATCTCGGCAACCTGATCGGCGGACCCAGCACTCTGCGCGGCCGGAGCGGTTTCGACCTGTGCCGAGGCCCCGGTCGTGACGACGATAGCCAGCAGCGACGCACAGCATGTAATCGAGCGCTTGCCCATGTTCATCCCTCTCCCATGTCGTGCCGCCGATCTTTGCCGACGGTTGATTAGTAAGCTATCTATGAATTCCATCTTGTCAAATTAAATGACGAGTTTTCGGACCAGAACGTCAATTTTACTGACCATGCAAACGCGTCCGCGGGCCCAGCGTGCAGGGATGCTTTTCGGTTCGGGCTTTCCGGCAGGCCCGAAAAAGGCTAGACCAGTTGCAAAAGGAAACCCGCAAACAGCGGCAATCGGGAAGAGGAATGGACATGGCTGATCACGATCTCGTCATCCGCGGCGGAACCGTTCACGACGGCCTGGGAAGCCCGCCGCGCACCGCCGACGTCGCCATCCGCGACGGGCTGATCGTCGCGGTCGGCGACGTGCCGGAGACGGGAAAGCGCGAGATCGACGCGCGGGGCAAGATCGTCACCCCCGGCTTCGTCGACATCCACACCCATTATGACGGCCAGGTCACCTGGGAGGAGCGGCTGATGCCCTCGTCGGGCCATGGTGTCACGACGGTGGTGATGGGCAATTGCGGCGTCGGCTTCGCGCCGTGCCGCCCGCACCAGCGCGACATGCTCGTCAAGCTGATGGAGGGGGTCGAGGATATTCCCGAAGTGGTGATGGTCGACGGCCTCCCCTGGAATTGGGAGAGTTTTCCCGATTATCTCGACGCGCTCGACGAACGACGGCTCGATATCGACATCGCCGCGCAGATTCCGCATTCGGCGCTCCGCATCTATGTCATGGGCGAGCGTGCGGCGCGGCGCGAGGCACCCACCGCGGACGATCTGGCAAAGATGCGCGCGCTCGTCGCCGAGGGGATTGACGCGGGGGCGTTCGGCGTCACCACCTCGCGCAACATGATGCACCGCACGAAGGCGGGCGAACTGGCGCCGAGCCTCCATTCCGACGTCGACGAGCTTTGCGCGCTGATGGACGGGCTGACCGACGCCGACGCCGGCGTGTTCCAGATCATCCCGGCGCCCGACGGCGATGCCGCGCAGGAATTCGACATACTCCGGACCGTCGCCGAACACGGCCGCCGCCCGCTCTCCTTCACGCTGCTCGACGTCGCGGGTCAGCCCGGCGGCGGCTGGCGACATATGCTCGAAGGGCTCGAACGCGCCGCCGCCGACGGCGTCGAAATGCGCGGACAAGTCGCGCCGCGGCCGGTCGGCATGTTCTTCGGGCTCGACCTCAGCCTGCATATTTTCTCCTGCCATCCGAGCTATCGGGCAATCGCGCATCTGCCGCTCGCCGAGCGGGTCGCGCGGATGCGCGATCCGGACTTCCGCCGCCGGCTCCTGTCCGAACAGCCCGAGGACAGCAATCCGGTCACGCTGAACCTCGTCGCGGCCTTTCGCGCGACCTGCCCGTGGGGCGACACGCCGCAATATGAGCCCGCGCGCGAGGACCGCGTCGAATCGCTGGCCGCCGCGGCGGGCCGATCGCTCGAAGACTATAGCTACGACCTGCTGCTCGGCGACGAGGGCCGCGCGGTTTTCTATCTGCCCGCGGCGAATTATTCGGGCGGCAATCTCGACAGCGTGCGCGAGATGCTGGGGCATCCGAACACCGTCATGGGGCTGGCCGACGGGGGCGCGCATTACGGGCTGATCTGCGACGCCAGCTTCCCCACCTATCTGCTCCAGCGCTGGGCGCGCGATGCGCGCGACGACCAGCGGCTGCCGCTGCCGCTGGCGATCGCCGAACTGACGAGCAAGGCGGCGGCGACCGTGGGCATGGCGGATCGCGGGCGGATCGCCGAAGGCTGGAAGGCCGACATCAACGTCATCGACCTCGACGCGCTGCGGCTGCACGTCCCGCGCGTCGCCTATGACCTGCCCGCCGGGGGCAAACGGATGCAGCAGGCGTCTGACGGCTATGTCGCGACGATCGTGTCGGGCGAGATCACCTATCTGGACGGCGAGCATACCGGCGCGCTGCCGGGCCGGCTCGTGCGGCGGTCGGCCGCGCAGCCGCTCGAACGCGCCGCCTGAACGGCCTCGACCCGATGGCCGCGGCACAAGGTGATACGAGGCAAGGACGAGATCGTTGATTTGCCCGGGATATGATCGCCCATCGTCATGAGGGCGGCGATCATGTCATCCTTGCTCAGCCCGCCGATACCCGAACCGACCGGCAGGCGCGTCAGTCGCGCTCGACGCGGATGCGGCTGAGCCGGGTTCTGGCGATCAGCCAGCGTCCGCGCGCCTTGCGATAGCAATCGTGATAATGTCCGAAGCCGTGACGCGAACGGCCCGCAAGGTCGCTTCCTTCGCCTGCCCAGAAATGATCGTCCATCGCCCAGATCGCTTCGGCATCGCGGGCGCCGGTGAAGCGAATTTCGAAGCTGTGGACATGATGGACCGTCGTCGCATGTTCGAGCGCGGCGGCGACTCCCGCCACGAAAGCATCGGCCCCGGTGGTCAGCAGGGATTCGTCCGTCTCGCCCGGCATCTCGCGAAAATCGCCGACCATGTCGTCGGTCAGCAAGCTACGCAGCAGCGCCCAGTCCTTGGTATCGAGCGCACGCACATAGCACGCCTTGAGCAACCGGATTTCCTCGATTGCGGCGAGATTGACGGCTTCGGTCACAATTTATGTCCTCTCCAGGAAAGCGGTTCGATGGACCGCGAAACGCTGTTCGACATCGGAGCGGACCGGGCCGGATTCTTCAAGAGCATATTTAAGCGGCGCGCGATCTTCGCGCTTGCAGGCTTCGACTCTGTATATTCGGGGGCCTGGCTGCGGGGAAAGCCGAGCTGCAGCACCGCCGTAAGCGCGCCCGCCCGATACCCGGACAGATGAAAAGTGTCCCTCCGCCCGCCTCGCGCGTCTATGGGCTTATGCCCATAGTATATCGAAAGCCGCCGACCGCCCATGCAACCCGCTAGAGACAAGCTGGATCTCGGCCGCCGCTGGCGTCCCGCGCTGCTGTCCTATTTCCTACGACGCGTCGGCGATCATGCCGAGGCCGAGGATCTGACGCAGGAATTGCTGGCGAAGCTGCTGGGGCATGGCGACGGCGATTTCGCCTCGCCCGAAGCCTATATTTTTCAGATGGCGTCGAACCTGCTGGCCGACCGCGCCCGGCGGATGAAGGTTCGGTCGCGATATCGCGACATGGTCGGGCGCAGCGAAGAGATGGGAATCGATCCCATCGATCCGTTTCGCATCGCCGCGGGGCGCGCCGAGCTTTCGACCCTGTCGCGCGCGCTCGCCGCGCTGCCCGAGCGCACGCAGACGATCTTCATCCTCTATCGCCTCGAAAATCTGGGCCAGGACAAGATCGCCGAGGTGTTCGGCATATCGGTCAGCGCGGTCAAGAAGCATGTCGCGCGCGCAATGGCCGGGCTGATGAAGGATATGAGGAAAGCGCCATGAACGACGCGGCAAACCTCCGACCCGACGAGGATGCAGCCATGGAAGCGGCCGCGCTGTGGTGCATCCGCCTTACCGAGGACGATCTGACCCCGGCCGAATGGGACGAGTTCGAGGCCTGGCTCGCTCTGCCGGACCATGCCGACCTGTTGCAGGACGCGGCGCGCGTCTGGCGGGAATCGGGCGCGATCGGCGATTGGCCCGAGATCATCGCGCTACGCAGCAAGGCGCTGTCGCAATTCCGCCAGCAGAGCCAGAAGCGTTGGCTGTCCGGCACGCCGGGACCGTTACGCCGGGGCGCCGCCTGGGCGGCCATGCTGCTGCTCGCGGTGGCGACGGCCGGCATATGGTATGTCACCCGGCCCGACGCGATCGAAACGGGCGTCGGCGAACGGCGGGTCGCGCTGCTCGCCGATGGTTCGCATGTCTCGCTCGACGCGACGACGAGCATGACCGTGCGGATGAAGGACGAGGCGCGGCAGATCGAGTTGGTCGAGGGCCGCGCCAAGTTCGACGTGGCGAAGGATCCGCTGCGCCCCTTCACCGTCGCCGCGGGGGACAAGCTGATCGTCGCGGTCGGCACGTCGTTCAGCGTCGAGCTGGTCGACGGCGAGGTGCGCGTGATCCTCTATGAGGGGCAGGTCGAGGTGCGCGACCGCGCCGACACCACGCGCTCGGCGGTGCCCGCGCGGCGACGGCTGATGATGACGGCGGGCAGCGAGCTGGTCGACACGGTCGGATCGGCCGCGCCGCCGCAGGTCAGCCGCCCCGATCTGTCGCAGACGCTGGGCTGGGAACTGGGCCTCATCAGCTTCGACGACGAGCCGCTGGTGGGGGCGGTCGAGCGCATGAACCGCTATTCGGCGCGGCGCATCCGGCTCGCCGATCCGGCGCTCGGCGCAATCCGGATCGACGGCATGTTCCGCGCCGGCGACGTCGATGCCTTCGTCGAAGGGGTGACTGCGCTTCATCCGGTGCGGCAACGCATCGCCGGCGACGAGGTGGTGCTGGAAGCGCGATAAAACAGATGTCCCTTTGCGGTCGCCGTGCGTCTTTCTGTTCGATCGCCCGGGATCGATCGGGCGCGACAGGGGGAATGAAGCCAATGTTCAGCCATGCACTCAAAAGCTCGATCGCGGCCGCCGCGCTTGCCGCCGCGATGGCGTCGGTTCCGGCCATCGCGCAGGAGCGCACCTATGATTTCGCGCTTCCGGCGCAGGATCTGCAGACGAGCCTGAAGGCATTCGCCCGCGTCTCGGGGCAGCAGATCAGCTTCGACGGCAGCGCCGTCCGCGGCAAGCGCGCACCCGCGCTCAAGGGCAGCTTCACCGTCCGCGACGGGGTTGCACGGCTGCTCGCGGGTTCGGGGCTCGAGGCGAGCCGGGGGCGTTCAGGCATCCTCGTCATCCGCCCGGCCGCCAAGATCGCCGACGCCTCGGGTGCGGCCTATTTTGAGCCGCGCGCCACCGAAGAGCCCGCCGACGATATCATCGTCACCGGCAGCCGCATCGCGCGGCAGGTCGTCACCGACTCGCCGGTCCCGATTGTCGCGATCAACGAAGAGGATATCCAGTCCTCGGGCGCGACCGAATTGTCCGAGATCCTCCTTGATTATCCGGGCGTCACGCCGGGGACCAACCTCGCCAATTCGAACAGCCAGATCAACGCCGCGGGCATTTCGTCGATCAATCTGCGCAGCCTGGGGAGCGACCGCACGCTGACGCTGATCGATGGCCGCCGCACCGTGTCGAACCGCATCACCGCGAACACCGTCAGCCTGAGCTCGATCCCCACCCTGTTCGTCGAACGGGTCGAGGTGATCACCGGCGGCGCATCGGCGGTCTATGGCTCCGACGCGATCGCGGGGGTCGTCAACATCATCACCCGCGACAAGTTCGACGGCGTGCGCCTGGGCGGCCGCGCCGGCATTTCGAGCCGCGGCGACAGCCAGCGGCTCAACCTCGACCTGCTCGTCGGTCAGAAGCTGTTCGACGACCGCGTGTCGCTGGTCGCCGGCGCCAGCTATGAAAAGGAAGCGGGCGTCATGGGCAGCCAGCGCGCCCGCACGCTCGAATCGCTGTCCTACAGCCAGAGCGCCGATGCCAATCCCGACAACCAGGGCGACCTCGGCATCAACCGCCCCGCGCGGAGCAGTAGCACGCCCGGCGGCCGCTTCCTGTCGAGCTCGACCGCGGGCGGCGGCTATTTCGTCTATGACGCGGACGGCAATCTCTATCGCGCCACCTCAAGCGCGGTTTACGGCTGGGAGACGCGTCCCGACCTTCAGTTCAGCGCGCCGCGCACCTCCTATCTCGCCGCGGCCAAGCTGACCGCCGACCTCGGCAGCGGGATCGAGGCCTTTGCGCAGGTCCAATATTCGAAGATCAAGACGCGCGCCGCGCGCGGCGGCGCCGAGACCGCTGCCTATGACGACGAATTCGGCGATCCGAACGACCTCGACGAGGTCGGCCGCATCCCGCGGAACAATCCCTTCGTTCCCGCCGAAATCCGCGCCCTCGCTTCCTCGTCGGGCGTCCAATGGTCGCGGCGCTTCACCGAACTCGGCGACTATCAGATCCTCAACGATCGCCAGACGTGGCGCGGCTGGGCCGGGCTGCGCGGCAAGATCGGCGACAATTGGAACTGGGAACTGAGCTATGGCTACGGCCGCTTCCACCAGCAGCAGGACCGGATCAACGTCCTCAATTTCCAGAATCTGCAATATGCGCTGAACGCCGAATATGATCCCGCCGCGCCCGGCGACCTCAGCCGCGTGCGCTGCGTCGACGCGGATGCGCGCGCCGCGGGCTGCAAACCGATCAACATCTTCGGCCCCGGCTCGATCACCAAGGAGGCGGCCGACTATGTCCGCGCCGACCTGATCCTCGACGGGCTGATGCGCCAGGACGTGGTCCAGGGCTATATGAGCGGGGCGCTGTTCGAGCTTCCGGCCGGGCCGCTGTCGGTCGCCTTCGGCGGCGAATATCGCCGCGACTGGCAGCGCTCAACCACCGACCCGGTGACGCGGCAGGGCTTTGGCTCCGCCTCGTTCATCGCCGAATATGAAGGCAATATCACAGCCAAGGAGGCCTTCGTCGAGGTCAGTGTGCCGCTGCTGCGCGACCAGCCCTTCTTCCATCGCCTGTCGCTCGACGCGGCCGCCCGCTATGGCGATTATAATATCCGCAACGTCGGATCGGTATTCAGCTATCGCTTCGGCGGCGAGTGGGCGCCGGTCGCCGATATCCGCTTCCGCGGCCAATATGCCCGCGCCCAGCGCGCGCCGACGGTCACCAACCTTTATTCGCCGCTCCGCGACGACGCCGATTCGGTCGTCGACCTGTGCAGCGGGGTCACCGCCGCGACGGCCGGAACGATCGCCGACAACTGCCGGTCGATCCCCGGCATCGCCGCCGAAATAGCGGCGAACGGCGTCTTCCTGCAGGATACGACCGGCATCAAGGGGCCATCGTCGGGCAATCCCGACCTCAAGGAAGAGACCGCCGACACGCTGTCGCTCGGCGCGGTGGTGACGCCGACCTTCCTTCGCGGACTGTCGCTGACGGTCGATTATTTCAAGATCAAGGTGCGCGATGCGATCGCGTCGCTCGACGCCGACCAGTTGCTGCGCGAATGCCTCGGCAACCCCGACGGGCTCACCGACAATTTCTTCTGCAACGAAATCACGCGCAACGGCGAAGGCCAGATCACCCAGATCATCAACCGCGACCTCAACCTCAACAAGATCGTGCGGTCGGGGATCGACGTCGGACTCGACTATCGCTTCGACGCCCCCCAGTGGCTGTCGTCGACGGGCAAGTTCGACGTCCGGCTGCTCTATTCGCGCCTGCTCGATTTCTACACCGTCTTCGACGGCGTGAATGGTGTCTCGACCACCGATTCGAAGGGCGAGATCGGGGCGTGGGTGAACACCGGCCAGGCGCAGTTCGGCTATCGCGACGGCGGGCTCCGCCTGCGCTGGAAGATCCGCTACACCGGCAAGGCGGTCGACAGCAACCAGCGGCTCGCGGTTGCCGAGGCGGCCGGGTCGAACCCGCCCTTCCTGCACGTCGGCGACCGGGTGCGGCACGATTTCTACGCCAGCCTGGAGGTGCCGTCGGCGGGCCGCGACTTCCGCATCTATACCGGCGTCAACAACGCCTTCGACAGCAAGAGTCCCTTCCTGCCGACCGGCACGGTTTCGGGAAGCTCGCAGAATATCACCGGCGACTATGACGAGATCGGCCGCTATTTCTATGTCGGATTCGAAGCGAAATTCTGACCTGGTCGCGCGTGCTCCCGCCGCCGCACTCCCGGCGGCGGGCCCCGTCCCATATTTTGACACTGGAGGCTAGCCGATGATCCGCCGCGCCCTGCTCGCCAGCCTTGCCGCCCTGTCGCTGATGGTTCCCGCCGCCGCATCGGCGCAGTCGCTCGAAGGCGTGAAAAGGCCGGAGGGAGAGGCGAAGCCCGAGGGCTATCTGGCCAAGGGCAGCGTCGATTATCGCCTGCTCGTCGGCCCGCCGCCCGCGCCGGATTCGCTGCTCGACCAGATCGACATGAACATCTCGCAGCGCTTTCAGGCCGCGGTCGCGCCCGATCGGTGGGACGTAGCCCAGCTCGACAGCAAGATGGTCTATCCGCGCTTCGCCGACGCCCTCGGCCGGCCGATCGACCGCGCGCACAGCCCGCGGCTGATCCAGCTTCTCAACCGTGTCATGCGCGACGCCGCCGACCCGGTGTGGACCGCCAAGGATATTTTCCAGCGCCCGCGCCCCTATCAGCGCTATCAGCTCACCCGCCGCTGCGGCAGCAGCCCGATCCCCGCGCCCGACAAGGAACCACGCGGCGGCTCCTCCTATCCGTCGGGGCACAGTGTCTATGGCTGGGCGACCGCGCTGCTGCTTGCCGAGGTCGCGCCGGACCGCGCGGCGCAGATCCTCGACCGCGGCCGCGACTATGCGCTGAGCCGCGTCATCTGCGGCTATCATTTCCCGACCGATACCGACGCCGCGCGCGCGGTCGCCGCGGCGGTGCTGACCCGGCTGCGCGAAGTTCCGGCCTTCCGCGACGACCTGCTCGCAGCGCAGGCCGAATATGACGCCGCCAGCGCCGAGCCGGCTGCGCTCGGACCCGCATCACACGGGCTATCTCCATAAATTTTCCAACGTCTCGGGGTCCAACGCTTCGAGCGAGGGCGCCTTTCTGACCGGCGATTACTACGTCGGCCAGCATGACCGGTCGCAGCGGCTTGCCGGGCTCGACCCCACCAACGACAATGCGATGGACCGCGCGATCGTCATCCATGGCGCATGGTATGCCAATGCCGACGCCTGCACCCGCCGGCTTCGAATATTGAACCATAGCTGAGAGGCCCGGGCGCGGCGCGGGGATAGCTACGCAAAAGGGAAGGCCTGATCCCGGCGGGGTGGTGCCCGATTCGGACCGGAAATGGTGCCCCTGGCCGGACTCGAACCAGCACTCCTTGCGGAACTCGATTTTGAGTCGAGCGCGTCTACCAATTTCACCACAGGGGCCCCCGCGCCTGATCCATCAGGCGCTAGGCATCTTTATGCGACCGGTGGTCGCAATCAAGACGGAGCGTGCCCTAATGCGCCGCCCCCGCCCTTGCCAAGCTATTTCTTGAGTTCCTTCGCCAGCGTCTTCGCCGTCGCCTTGCCGTAGGGCGGCTTGAAACCTGCGAGCCCCGCGACATCCAGCTTGGGCTGGCGATACACCGCGCGCGCGTGGCTGAAGGTGCGGAAGCCATCGACCCCATGGTAATTGCCCATCCCCGACGGCCCGACCCCGCCGAAGGGCAGATCCTCCATCGCGTTGTGAAACAGCACGTCGTTGACGGTCACGCCGCCCGAGATGGTGCGCGTCAGCACGCGCTCCTCCTCGCTCTTGTCCTGCCCGAAATAATAGAGGCCGAGCGGACGGTCGTGGTCGTTCACATAATCGATCGCCTCGTCGATCGACTTGTAGGTCTTCACCGGCAGGATCGGGCCGAAAATCTCCTCCTGCATCACCTTCATCTCGTCGGTCGCGCCGCGGACGATGTGGAGCGGCATCTTGTGGCCGTTGGCGCTCGCGAAATCCTCGCCCGCCGGATTGACCTCGATCACCTCGGCGCCCTTTTCGCGCGCGTCGGCGAGATAGCCCTGCAGCCGGTCGAAATTCCGCCCGTTCACGACCGACGTATAATCGTCGTTCTTGAGCAGCGTCGGATAGAGCGCCGCGACGCCCTTGCTGACGCTGTCGATCACCTCTCCTTCCTGATCCTCGGCGACGAGAAGGTAATCGGGCGCGAGGCAGATCTGCCCCGCATTCATCATCTTGCCGAGCGCGACGCGCTGGCCGACGAGATCCTTGTTCGCGCTGCGCCCGATGAAGGTCGGCGACTTGCCGCCGAGTTCGAGCGTCACCGGAACGAGATTATCGGCGGCAGCACGCATGATATGCCGACCGACGCCCGTCGCGCCGGTGAAGATCAGATGGTCGAAGGCGAGCTTCGAGAAGGCGATGCCGACCTCCGCGTCGCCGGTGAACACCGCCATTTCGGTCGCGTCGAAATAATCGGGGACGAGCCGCGCCATCAGCGCCGACACATTTTCGGTGAATTCGCTGGGCTTGATCATCGCGCGGTTGCCCGCGGCGAGGATGCCTGCCATCGGCACGAAGACCATGCCGACCGGGAAGTTCCAGGGCGCGACGACCCCGACGACGCCCTTCGGCTGATAGACGACCTCGGCCTTCGCGCCGAGCAGGCCGAGCGGAAAGGTGGGTTTGCGCTTCTCGCCGCGCGACCAGGCGGCAAGATGCTTCTTCGCATGTTTGAGCGCGCTGACCGACGGCATGATGTCGGTCATCAGCGTCTGCTCGCGGCTGCGATGCCCGAAATCCTCGCTCACCGCCTTGGCGAAATCCTCGGCATGATCGACGAGCAGTGCAATCGCGCGGTCGATGCGGTCGGTGCGCACCGCGAGGCTTTCGGGCATGGCGGCGGTAAAGCTTGCCCTCTGCGCCGCGAGCACTTCATCCATGCGTGCCGTTTCGCCGGCGATGTCCTGCTTGATGGCGGTGGCCATGACCCGTCTCCCCTAAGATTTGCGGCGATGTTTGATCATGGCCGGGAGCGCGTTGCAAGATGAAACCTTCGCGCGGCGCAATCCGGGGTCGACGGCGGGACACCCGAGCCGTGTGAAACGCGGACGATCGGGAAGCGACCGGTTGCCGACAAGATATCCTCCCCGGCACGGGGAGGATCGGCGACGTCCGTTCCCCACCCCTTTCCAGTCGTTCATCGCGTTACGGCAACAGTGCACGGCCTCCCAAGCGCCCTCGCGGCAAAACCTCTTTCCTACAATATCCCGCTATGCTTCAAGGTTGCGGATGAACAGCACCCTTCCTGCTCCGACACGCGATCCACCCACTTGTCGCCGCAAGAGAAGCCCGATGACGTCATCATTGGACTGAACTTTACTGAACTTTGACGAGGTGACGGCGCCAAGGCTCGCCCCCCTCCTCTCGAAAGAAACGCGGGCTGGGAGATGCCCCCCTTTCGCAGGTGCAGCATTTCGGCTAATCCATCCGCCGAACCTCTTTCCCTTACGGAGTCTCCCGCTATGACCGCCACCGATCCCGTCGTTTTCCTGTCCTATGCCCGCACCCCGATGGGCGGTATGCAGGGCGTGCTGTCGGACGCGAGCGCGACCGATCTCGGTGCCACCGCGGTCAAGGCCGCGGTCGAGCGCGCGGGCGTCAAGGGCGACGATATTGAACGCATCTATATGGGCTGCGTGCTGCCCGCGGGCCTTGGCCAGGCGCCGGCGCGGCAGGCCGCGATCAAGGCCGGGCTGCCCAAGTCGGTGCAGGCGACGACCGTCAACAAGGTGTGCGGTTCGGGGATGCAGACCGTCATCATGACCGCCGAAGCGCTCGCCGCGGGCAGCATCGACCTGGCCGTCGCGGGCGGCATGGAATCGATGACCAACGCGCCCTATCTCCTCAAGAAGCATCGGTCGGGCGCGCGCATCGGGCACGACACCGCCTATGACCATATGTTCCTCGACGGGCTGGAGGACGCCTATGAGGCCGGCCGCGCGATGGGCACCTTTGCGCAGGATACCGCCGACGCCTATCAACTCGGCCGCGAGGCGCAGGACGATTATGCGATCGAATCATTGAAGCGCGCGCAGGCGGCGATCGCCGACGGCGCCTTCGCCGCCGAGATCACCCCGGTGACGCTGACCACGCGCAAGGGCGAGGTGGTCGTCGACACCGACGAGCAGCCCGGCAAGGGCAACCCCGACAAGATCCCGACGCTGCGCCCTGCCTTCGCCAAGGACGGCACGATCACCGCCGCGACCAGTTCGTCGATTTCGGACGGCGCCGCCGCCGTGGTGCTGACGCGCCAGTCGGTCGCGGAAGCGAAAGGGGCAAAGCCGGTCGCGAAGCTCGTCGCCCACGCCGCGCACGCGCAGGAGCCCAAGGATTTCACCATCGCCCCGGTCGGCGCGATCAACAAGGTGCTGGCGAAGGCCGGCTGGTCGATCGGCGACGTCGACCTGTTCGAGGTCAACGAAGCCTTCGCCTGCGTCGCGATGTTCGCGATGCACGACCTCGGCATCCCGCACGACAAGATCAACGTCCACGGCGGCGCGACCGCGCTCGGCCACCCGATCGGCGCCAGCGGCACGCGCATCATCACGACGCTGATCGCGGCGCTCCAGCGCCACGGCAAGACCCGCGGCATCGCGAGCCTGTGCATCGGCGGCGGCGAAGCGACGGCGGTCGCGGTCGAGCTGGTCTAAATCCGCTTACCGACAAAAGTTCCGGGCGCCGTCGCAAGGCGGCGCCCTTTCGTCGTTATGGGCGCGACAGATTGCGACACTAATGACCTCAAAATAAACGCCGCATTCCGCTTCGGTTCAAATCGAATCGCCTAGACCGTTCCCAGTCATCGGGCAGATCCCCCTCCCCCTGACGATGCAAAGGAATGGCACCATGAAGAAGATGAACTTTCTCACCGCCGGCCTGATCGCCGCGATGATGATCCCGGCCGCCGCGCAGGCACAGACCGGCGAACTCCGCCGCGACCGGCAGGACATCCGTCAGGACCAGCGCGACCTCCGCAACGCGCAGCGTTACGGCGACCACCGCGATGTGCGCGACGCGCGCAAGGATGTGCGCGATTCCAAGCGCGAATATCGCCAGGATACGCGCGACTGGCGCCGCGACGCGCGCTACCAGAATTATCGCGCGCCGTTCAAATATCAGCAGTTCCGCGTCGGCCAGACGCTGCGCTCGACCTATTATGCGCCGGCCTATCGTCCGACCTGGGACAGCCGCTGGGGCGTGCCACGCGCCGGACGCGGGCTGACCTATGTCCGCCACTATAACGACCTGCTGCTCGTCAATATGCGGACCGGCAAGGTGGTCAAAGTCTATCGCAACGAGTTCCGCTGGCGCTAAGCCACAAAACTCTCGATGATGGGAAAGCCGGGCGCGCAATCGCCCGGCTTTTTCCTGTGCTCAATCGCCCCAGATATGGTCGGTTTCGATCCAGCCCTTGCGGCCGCCGACGTCGAACCGGCACCAGCCGTTCTTGCAATCGGTGATACGGCCGACGACGCCTGGCTCGGCGCGATAGGCGACCGCGGCCGAAACATCGGGCTCCTCGCGCATCGGGCGGATGCCGCCGGTGACGATCGCGGTGCGCGTGCGGCTGAGCAATCGCGCCGCCATCCAGCCCTGCGTCCCGTCGGGGTCCTCGATCTTGCGCCAGGTCTCGAAGCGCGCGATCACCCGCACCGGCAGGTCCTTGCGCCGATATTCCCAGAGCACCGGAACGTCGGGCGACGGCCCCTTGCGCATCCGCGCCTCGTCGACGCTGATCGAGGCCCAATAGGGCAGTTCGACATCGGATTGCGCGGTTGCCGGCCCCACGACGGCAAGCAGCGCGGCTGCGGCGAGAATCTGGCGGCTGGTCATGGTCCAGCCTTGTCAAAATCGGCGCATCATTTCAACCGCTCGCCGCGATCGGCGCAGCGTTCGTCCACAGCCTCCCCGCGCCGCGCCCCTTGACCGCGCAGCCGCGCCGCGCTCTATCGGCGCCATGCCCGATTCATCCCGTCCGAAACGCCCGCGCGTCATCGTCACCCGCCAGTTGATGCCGCATGTCGAGGCGCGCATGGCCGAGCTCTTCGACGTCGCGCTGTCGGCGTTCGACCGTGCCTTCACGCGCGAGGAGTTGAAGGCCGCGGTCGCCGATTGCGACGTGCTGGTGCCGACGGTGACCGACGAGATCGACGCCGAAATCCTGGCAGCGGCGGGCGAGCGGCTGAAGCTGATCGCCAATTTCGGCGCCGGGGTCGATCATATCGACCTGTCCGCCGCGCGCGCGAAAGGGATCATGGTCGCGAATACGCCGGGGGTCTTCACCGAGGATACTGCCGACATGACGATGGCGCTGATCCTGTCGGTCCCGCGCCGCCTCGCCGAGGGCGAGAAATTGATGCGGTCGGGCAAATGGGAAGGCTGGGCGCCGAGCACGATGCTGGGCCACCGCGTCGGCGGCAAGCTGCTCGGCATCATCGGCATGGGGCGCATCGGCCTGGCGGTCGCGCAGCGCGCGCGGGCGTTCGGCCTGTCGATCCACTACCACAACCGCCGCCGCCTGCCCGAAGCGATCGAGGAGGAGCTGGGCGCGAGCTATCATGCCAGCATCGACACGCTGCTGCGGATCAGCGACGTGGTGACGATCCATTGTCCGCACACCAGCGAGACGCACGAAATGGTCAACGCCGCGCGCATCGCGGCGATGAAGCCGACCGCTTACCTCATCAACACCGCGCGCGGCGAGATCATCGACGAAAAGGCGCTGATCGCAGCGCTCAAGAGCCGCCGGATCGCGGGCGCCGGGCTCGACGTTTATGCGCAGGAACCGGTGGTCGATCCCGACCTGCTCGCGCTCGACAACGCCGTTCTCCTCCCGCACCTCGCCTCGGCGACGATCGAGGGCCGCGAGGCGTCGGGCGAGAAGGTGATCGCGAACATCCGCGCCTGGTGCGACGGGCACAGGCCGCCCGATCAGGTGCTGGAGGGGTGGGTCTGACACCCGTCGTCCCAGCGAAAGCTGGGACGACGTATCGGAATCAATCCCCCGTCAGAATCCGGTCGACGAGCTGCTTCACCGTCGGAGTGAAGTTGTTCGAATAAAAGGGATCGGTCTTGAAATTGAACGCGGCGTGGCCCGCGAACATCAGATTCTGTTCGACGTCGCCGCCGTGCGCGATGTCCTGCAGCGTCTTCTGGATGCAGAAGCTGCGCGGGTCGGCGAGGTAGCCGGTCGTATAATCGTCATGGTCCTTCCACGACGAAAAACCGCAGTGCGACAGGCAGCCCATGCAATCGGCCTGGTCCTTGCGGATCGTGCCCTTGTCGGTCTCGGTGACGAAGACGACGGTGTTGTCGGGGGTCTTGAGCGCTTCGGTATAGCCTTCGGCCACCCAGTCGCGCGCGCGGTCGCGGTCGTGCGGGGTGACCCAGAAATTCTTGCCCTTCACCCCGACGTCGAGCTGGACGACATGATCGCCCGCTTCCTGCTTCGAATAGGGAATCTGACGTTCCGAGCGCGCTTCGAGGTCGCGCAGGAAGGGATTGCGCACCGCGCTGGAATAGAAGCCGGTGGGCGAGAAGCGGTGGAGCAGCACGTCGCCCTCGTCGAGAGTGCGCAGGCGGTCCTTCCATCCCTGCGGGATCGGGCTTTCCTCGGTCAGCAGCGGGCGCGTGCCGTATTGGAAGACGATCTGGCCGAGTTCGGGGTTGTCGATCCAATGCTCCCAGTCGCGCAGATACCAGACGCCGCCCGCCATCACGATCGGCACATCGTCCGAAATCCCCTCGGCACGCATCGTGTCGCGCAGCGCCTTGACGCGCGGATAGGGATCCTCGGGCTTCAGCGGATCCTCGGCGTTCGACAGGCCATTGTGCCCGCCCGCGAGCCAGGGATCCTCGTAGACGACCGCCGCCATCAGGTCGGCGACCTTGTGATAGGCGCGCTTCCACAGCGCGCGAAAGGCACGCGCCGACGAGATGATCGGTAGATAGTTCACATTGTGCCGCGCCGCGATCTCGCTGAGCTTGTAGGGCATCCCCGCGCCGCAGGTGACGCCGGTGACGAGCCCCTTCGTCTTTTCGAGCACGCCTTCGAGCACCTGCTGCGCACCGCCCATTTCCCACAGGACGTTGATGTTGATCGCGCCCTTGCCGCTCGCGATGTCATAGGCCCGCCGCACCTGCTCGACCGCGCCGTCGATCGCATATTGGACCAGTTCCTCGTGGCGTTCCTTGCGGGTCAGCGCGCGATAGATTTGCGGAATGATCTTGCCGTCGGCGTCATAGCTGTCGGCGTTGACCGCCGACACGGTGCCGATCCCGCCCGCGGCGGCCCAGGCACCGCTCGACATATGGTTGGTTGCCGAGACGCCCTTGCCCCCCTCGACCAGCGGCCACACTTCACGCCCCCCGTAAAGAATGGGCTTCAAACCTTTGAACACTATAAACCTCTTTCTCTCCACCGCGGCGCACCCACGCCGCAGCCCCCATATGCCGTTTCCGTAAGCGGAAAACGGCGACTTTTGTCAATCGACGCCGATCCAGCGACCGCTGAACAGGCCATATCCGTCAAGCGCGCGAGCATAGAGCTTTTCATAGGCGCCGACCATCCTTGATTCGTCGAAGCGTTCGGCCGCGACATCGCGGTTTTCGCGCCCGACCCGCGCGCGAAGCGCCGCATCCGCCGTCATCCGCGCCAGCGCCGCGCGGAACGCCTGCTCGTCTGTGGCAATGAACGGCCGGTTCGCCTCCGCAACCATCACCGCGACATCGCCGACATCGGGGCTGACGACGGGGAGCCCCGCCGCCATCGCCTCGATCACCGCGATCGGCGCCTGTTCGCTGCGCGACGACAGCGCGAGCAGGTCGAAATGGCCGATCCAGCGCGCGGGTTCGGCCATGAAGCCCGGCATCACCAGCCGGTCGGCCAGCCCGCAGGCGGCCGCTTCGGCGGCGATCGCGCCGCGTTCCGGCCCCTCGCCGACGATCACGAGCCGGACGGCCGGCGGCAGCGCCGCCACCGCGCGCACCAGCCGCGGCAGGTCCTTGACCTTGCGCAGCCCCGCGACGGTGCCGATCACGACCTCGCCGTCGCGGCGCTCGAAGCCCGGAATCGGGACCGACGGCCCGGCGGCATAAGCGGCGACGTCGATTCCGTTGCGGATCAACCGGGTGCGCGATCCCGCGTGCCATTCGTCGGTCGCGATCCGCTGAAGCAGCGTCGACGGCACGACGAGCGCCGCCGCGGTGCGTAGCCCGACGCGCCGGAAAAGATTGCGTTTCCAATTGCGCCGGACGCTTTCGTCCTCGTTGAAGCCATCTTCGTGATGAATCAGTTCGGGCATGTCATGTGCGCCGCGCGGAGCCAGAAGGCAGCGCGCCATCACCCCGTCCATCGCGCCCCAATTATAGCTCAGCACCAGCTCGAAATTCCGCATGTAGCGCACCAGATCGCGGTAACGCCCCGGCGACGGCTTGCCATGCAGCGGCGGAGCATCCTGCGGGAAATCGACGACGATATCGGGATCGATCGCATCGCGCGCGCCGAGCGCTTCGGGCACCGCCGACTGGATCGTGTGATGCGCGCGCGCGCCCATCAGGTTCATCAGCCGCACCGCGCGTGCTTCCTTGCCGCCGAGCGAAAAGCTCGAATGAAGGTGCAGGATGCGGACCGGCCGGTCGCGTTCGGGCGGCTGCGCGTCGCTCACGCCGTCGGAAGCTCGGCGATCCACGCATCGATCGCGATGCGCGCCTCGGCCTCGTCCATCGTCGGCGCATGGCCGACCCCCGGCACCTCGACGAGCCGCGCGTACGGCAGGTCCTTCGCCATCTTCTTCGCCGCAGCCGCCGACAATATATCGGACAATTGCCCGCGCAGAACCAACACGGGCGCATCGCCGAACGCACGATAGGCGGGCCACAGGTCGACCCCGGCATCGCCGCCGTTCGGCACGCGCAGCGGTGCCGCGATCTGCTTGTCGTAATCGGTGACGATCCGTCCTTCGGGCGTCAGCCGGTGGGTGCGCTTGGTGAAGCGCAGCCAGTCGTGGATGCTGTAGCCCGGATAGACCGCCGCATTGAGTTCCGCCACCGCGCGCGCCGCGTGAACCCAGGTCGGCTGGCTGCCGCCGGTGCCGATATAGTCGCGGATGCGCTCGAGCCCCGCCTGCTCAAGCTCGGGCCCGACGTCGTTGAGCAGCGCGCCGGTGACGCACCCCGGCTGCGCCGCCGCGAGCAGCATCGAGACGAGCCCGCCGAGCGAGGTGCCAACGGTGACGCAGCGTCCGATCGCCAGCTCGTCGAGCAGCGCGACGACGTCCTGCACATAGGTCAGCGGAACATAGGTCATCGGATCCTTGGCAAAGGCGCTTTCGCCGCGACCGCGGAACTCGATGACAATCACCCGCCGCCGCGCCGCCATGTGCGGCGCCAGCGCCTCGAAATCGCGGGCGTTGCGGGCGAGGCCGGGCAGGCACAGGATCGGCGGCGCGGCCGCCGCCGCTTCGGGCCCCGGATAGATGCGCGCGTGCAGCCGGACGCCGTCGTGCGACCACCAATAATGGTCGTCCCATTCGCGCCCGCTATCCTGTCTGACCGTAATCGACCGTCCCCTTGGCTCCGTGTCCGCCCCGTCTATCGCCAACCGGCGCGGAGGCGCAAGCCATCGCGCTCGATCGTCTCCCTCATTCTCCCTGCCCGCTCGAACCCAAATGGATCAGGATGTTGCGGGCCAGCCGGTTGCCGCCACCGGCTTTCGCCGATAAGAGGCGCAGGACCATGAGCGAAGAGCTGCTTTCCTTTGAACCCGCGACCGGAAACGAGCTGTGGCGCGGCGCGGTCAGCGACGTCGACCGGGAGGTCGAAATCGCACGGCGCGGCTGGCCCGAATGGGCGGCGAAAGCCCTCACCTTTCGTTCCGAAACGCTCCGCCGCTTCGCCGACCGGGTCAAGGCCGAGGCCGACACCCTCGCCGACCTTATCGCGCGCGAGACGGGCAAGCCCCTGTGGGAAGCGCGCACCGAGGTCGAATCGGTCGCGAACAAGGTCGACATCTCGATCAAGGCCTATGCCGAGCGCACCCCCAATCGCCGGATCGAGGGCGCGATGGGGCTGCGTAGCGCGGTACGCCACAAGCCGCACGGCACGCTCGCGGTACTGGGCCCCTATAATTTCCCCGCGCACCTGCCGAACGGCCATATCGTCCCCGCGCTGCTCGCGGGCAATTCGGTGCTGTTCAAGCCCTCCGAAAAGACCCCGGCGACCGGCGCCAAGTTGGTCGAGCTGTTCCATAGCGCGGGCGTGCCGCAAGAAGTGCTGCGCCTCGTCATCGGCGGCCCCGACACGGGCAAGACGCTCGCGGGCCATGCCGGGCTCGACGGCCTGCTCTTCACCGGCTCGGCGCGCACCGGCATCGCGATCAACCGCCAGTTCGCGAGCCAGCCGGGCAAGATCGTCGCGCTCGAAATGGGCGGCAATAATCCAATCGTCGTCTGGGACACCGCCGACATCGCTACCGCCGCGATATTGGTGGTCCAGTCGGCCTTCCTCAGCGCCGGTCAGCGGTGCAGCAACGCGCGCCGCCTGATCGTCAAGGACAGCCTGGCCGACCGGCTGCTCGATGAAGTGAAGACGCTCGCGAACCGGCTGATCGTCGACCATCCGCACGCCGACCCCGCGCCCTATATGGGGCCGGTGATCGACAATGAGGCGGCCGACGGCCTGACCGAGAGCTTCCTCGTCCTGATGTCGAACGGCGGCCAGGTGATCCGCCACATGACGCGCCCCATCGCCGACCGGCCCTTCCTGACCCCCGGCATCATCGACGTTACCGCGATGCCCGAGCGCCCTGATATCGAATTGTTCGGCCCGCTCCTCCAGGTCATCCGCGTCGACAGCTTCGAGGCCGCGATCGCCGAGGCGAACAACACCGCCTTCGGCCTGTCCGCGTCGCTGATCGGCGGCACCCCGCAGCTTTACGACCAGTTCTGGGCCAATGCCCGCGCCGGGGTGATCAACTGGAACCGCCCGACCAACGGCGCCTCGTCGGCCGCCCCCTTCGGCGGCGTCGGCCTGTCGGGCAACCATCGCCCGAGCGCCTTCTACGCTGCCGACTACTGCGCCTATCCGGTCGCGAGCAGCGAAAGCGACGCGATGCGTGCCTCGATCGGCGTCGGCCTCCACGATCCCGGAGGGTCGCAGTTGGTGCGCAAGGGGTTTCTTTGAACGAATGTAGCCATTGACTACAATGTCACTATCAGCTACATATGCCAGGTGAAGCCGGTCGCCTATACCCGATCCGCCCTCAGGTCGTTGACCCGGATGCCGGCGAACACGGCGCGGCTGATCCGGTCGAAGATCGAGCAATATGCCGCCGATCCGGCATCGCTGGCGAATAATGTCAAAGCGTTGAAGGGGCGCGACGCCATACGACTGCGCATCGGGGATTGGCGCGTGATCATGGAAGACGATGTGGTCATCGAGGTTCTGGAAATCGGTCCGCGCGGCAGCATTTATGAATGAGGGACTAAAGTCATGAACAAGATGGTGACGATCCCGCAGGACGAATATGACCGCCTCCGCGAAGCGGCCGAGGAACTGGGCGACCTGCGGGCTTACGACCGGGCAAAGGCGCGCATCGAGGCGGGAGCCGACGAACTGGTTCCCGCCGAATATGCGGGCCGCATCCTCAATGGCGAAAACCCCCTTCGCGTCTGGCGCGATCTGCGCGGCCTGACCCAGCAGGGACTGGCGCGCGCTTCGGGCGTCAACCGGGTGCAAATTGCGGACATCGAGGCCGGCCGAAAGCGGGGATCAGTAGAAACCGTTGCGCGGCTGGCACGCACGCTGAACATCGATATGGAAGATCTGGTGCGGGCTTGAAGGACGGATTGTCGCAGCGATCAATTTTAGCTTCGCTTGACCCAAAAATCCCTGCTTTGCGATTCCGCCCCCCCGAAGTCATCTACCCTGCATGGCAAAGACTCTCCCTCCCGCGGGCAAGCTGTGGCTCGTCGGCGCCGGTCCCGGCGACCCCGACCTGCTGACGCTGCGCGCCGCGCGGCTTATCGAAAGCGCCGATCTGATCGTTCACGACGGGCTGGTCGGCGAAGGCGTGCTCGCGCTGATCCCGGCGCATGTCGAGCGCATCAGCGTCGCGAAGCAGCGCAGCCGCCACACGATGCGGCAGGAGCTTATCAACGACCTTCTCGTCCGCGAAGCGCGCGCCGGCAAGCAGGTCGTGCGGCTGAAAGGCGGCGATCCCTTCATCTTCGGGCGCGGCGGCGAGGAACTCGAGGCGGCGCGTGCCGCGGGGATCGACTGCGAGGTCGTCCCCGGCATCACCGCCGCCGCGGGCTGCGCCGCGCAGGCGGGCCTCCCCCTCACCCATCGCGAGGATGCGAGCGCGGTGAGCTTCGTCGCTGGTCAGTGCAAGGATTTGACCGATCAGGACTGGTCGGGGCTCGCGGGCCACGGCCGCACGCTCGTTATCTACATGGGTCTCGCGACCGCCTCCGCCATCGCCGACAAGCTGATCGCCGACGGCGTCTCGCCCGGCCTTCCCGTCGCGGTGGTCGAGCGCGGCACCAGCGCCGATGCGCGCGTGCTGCGCACCCTGCTCACCGACCTCGGCGACCTCGTCGCGCGCGAGCGAGTGGCGAGCCCCGCGCTGATCATCGTCGGCAAGGTCGCGGCGCGCGCCGATGCGCTCGACTGCCTCGGCGCTCCCGGAATTTCGACTGCTCTGAAGGACATCTCATGCGAATCTTAACCGGCAACGACCTGAAAACAGGCGCCGTCATCTGGTGGACGGGCCGCGGCTGGTCGATCCATGTCGAGGACGCCGCCGACGTCGGCGAGCATGGCGAGGCGATCCTCGCCGCCGAGGATGGCGCGCGCCGCGTCAACGGCGGCTATATCATCAACGCCGACGAGACGCCGAAGGGCCCGCGCCCCGCGCATATCAAGGACCGCATCCGCGCACTGGGTCCCACCGTGCGCCCCGACCTTTCCCTGAAACCCGCCGACCCGGCGGCCGGCGAGTGGGTGATCTGATATGTATAAATATGACCAGTACGACCAGGCGATGGTCGACGCGCGCGTCGAGGATTTCCGCGACCAGGTGCGCCGCCGCATCGCGGGCGACATGAACGACGACCAGTTCAAGCCGCTGCGGCTCAAGAACGGCCTCTATCTTCAGCTTCACGCCTATATGCTGCGCGTCGCCATTCCCTATGGCACGCTCGATTCGCGCCAGCTTCGCAAGCTCGCCGAAATCGCGCGCAAATATGATCGCGGCTACGGCCATTTCACGACGCGGCAGAATCTCCAATATCACTGGATCAAGCTGGAGGACGCACCCGACATCCTCGCCGAGCTGGCGACGGTCGAGATGCACGCGATCCAGACCAGCGGCGAGAGCATTCGCAATATCTCGGCCGACCAATATGCGGGCGCCGCCGCCGACGAAATCTGCGACCCGCGTCCCTGGGCCGAGCTGCTGCGGCAGGCGACGAGCTTTCACCCCGAATTCAGCTATTTGCCGCGCAAGTTCAAGATCTGCGTCATCTCGTCGCCCGCCGACCGCGCGGCGCTGCGCTGGCACGACTGCGCGCTGCGCATCGTCCGCAACGAAGCGGGCGAAGAAGGCTTCGAGGTCTATGCCGGCGGCGGCATGGGGCGCACCCCCTTCATCGCCTACAAGATTCGCGACTTCTGCCCGGCGGCGCAGATCTTCTCCTATATCCAGGCGATTCTGCGCGTGTGGAACCTTCACGCGCGACGCGACAATATCCACAAGCAGCGGATGAAGATTCTCGTCCACGATCTCGGCGAAGAGGAATTCCGTCGCCAGGTCGAGGAAGCATTCCAGCATTTCCTGACCCTCGGCACCGATTTCCCGCAGGCCGAATATGACCGCATCGCGGCCTATTTCACTCCCCCGCCGTTCGAGACGGGCCTGCCCGAGGAGATCGACCGGTCGGACCCCGACTTCGCTGTGTGGGTCGATCAGCAGGTCATTGCGCACAAGGCACCCGGCTATGCGATCGCGAACATCAGCCTCAAGCCGATCGGCGGCATCGGCGGCGACGTCACCGCCGAGCAGATGGAGGTCGTCGCCGATCTCGCGAAACGCTACAGCTTCGACGATGTGCGCGTCACCCACGCGCAGAACCTCGTCCTGCCGCACGTCCGCAAGGTCGATCTTTACGCGGTATGGGAAGCGCTGCGCGAGGCGAAGCTCGCCGACGCGAACCTCGACCTCGTCACCGACGTCATCGCCTGCCCCGGTCTCGATTATTGCACCCTCGCCAATGCGCGCTCGATCCCGGTCGCGCAGAAGATCCAGCAGCGCTTCGCCGACATGGACCGCCAGCGCGACCTCGGCGAGCTCAAGATCAAGATTTCGGGCTGCATCAACGCCTGCGGCCACCATCATGCGGGGCACATCGGCATCCTCGGCGTCGACCGCAAGGGGACCGAGAATTACCAGCTTCTGCTCGGCGGTTCGGGCGCGGAGGATACGACGCAGGCCAAGATCACCGGCCCCGGCTTCGACGAGGACGGCGTCGTCGATGCGGTCGAGCGCGCGGTCGAATGCTATCGCACGCTCCGCGACCCCGGCGAGCGCTTTCTCGACACTTATCGCCGCGTCGGCTTCGACGCCTTCAAGGAGGCTATTTATGGCTGATGCGCTGCGTTTCCGGAACGACGACCCGATCGAGGAGCCCGCGGTCTCGCTCGACGCCTTCCTCGAACAGGACGGCGCCAGCGCGGTCCGCGTCGAGGCCGGCGACGACCCGAGCCGCCTGATCCCGCACCTCGCCCGCGTCAAGCTGGTCGAGATCGGTATCCCGCGCTTTCGCGACGGCCGCTGCTTCACCTCCGCGCGCATCCTGCGCGAGGCCGGCTATGAAGGCGAACTGCGCGCCGAGGGCGATATCCTCGTCGACCTCGTCTTCTTCATGCGCCGCTGCGGCTTCGACAGCTTCGCGCCGCAGGCCGGGCTCAACCGCGCCGACATCGACGCGGCGCTCAGCCGCTATGCGAACGTGTATCAGAACGCCGCCGACGGCGCCGTGCCGATCTGGAAGCTGAGGCATGGCTGAGGTGAAGGCCCTGCCCGAAGACCGCACCCGCGACCGGATCGACGTGGCGCCGCGCTTCACGCAGGCCGACGTCATCCGCCTCAACAATCTGTTCCGCGGCCAGGACGCGGCCGAGGCGGTCGCGAGCGTGATCGGCGCCGGGCTGCTCGGCGAAACCGCGATCGTGTCGAGCTTCGGCGCCGAGAGCGCGGTGCTGCTCCATCTGGTGACGCGCGCCGCGCCGGATATGCCGGTGCTGTTCCTCGACACGGGCAAGCATTTCCCCGAAACGCTCGCCTATCGCGACGAACTGGCGGCAATGCTCGGACTCAACCTGGTCACCGTCACGCCCGATCCGGACGAACTTGCGGCGAAGGACGCCACCGAACTGCGCTGGTCCTACGATCCCGACGGCTGCTGCGAGATCCGCAAGGTCAAACCGCTCGAAAAGGCGCTGACCGATTTCGACACCTCGATCACCGGCCGCAAAGGCTTTCAGGCGTCGACCCGCGCCGGTCTGCCGCGGTTCGAGCTCGACGGCGGCACCGGCCGCCTGAAGTTCAACCCGCTCGCCAACTGGACGCGCGACGACCTCGACGCCTATTTCGCGGCGCACGACCTGCCGCGCCACCCGCTCGAGGCCGAAGGCTATCCCTCGATCGGCTGCTCGCCCTGCACCTCGAAGGTCAAGCCCGGCGAAGACCCCCGCGCGGGCCGCTGGCGCGGCTGGGACAAGACCGAATGCGGTATCCACACCGCGGTGACGCCGATCGACGACGATCCCGCCAACGACCCGGCGTTCTGATATACGGAAATTGTGCCCCTGCGAAGGCAGGGGCCCATCACGAGGTCCATCAAACCAAAGCTATCCGTGGACGAAAGTGCAGGAGATGGGCCCCTGCCTTCGCAGGGGCACAGCTTGCGGCTATTTATTCATAATCCGCATAGGCCTGGCTCTCGTCGGCCAGATCGCTGAACTTGGTAGTCTTCGCCTCGAAGTGCAGGCGCACCTTGCCGGTCGAGCCGTGGCGCGATTTGGCGACGATCACCTCGGCCAAGCCGAAGACGCGCTCCATCTCGGCCGCCCATTCCTCATGCTGAGCGTGAATTTTCACATCATCGCCCTCGACCGGGCGCTTGGGCTCGCGCGCCGCGACATAATAGTCCTCGCGGAACACAAAGAGCACCATGTCGGCGTCCTGCTCGATCGAGCCCGATTCACGCAGGTCGGACAGCTGCGGCCGCTTGTCCTCGCGGCTTTCGACCTGACGGCTGAGCTGCGACAGCGCCATGACCGGAACATTAAGTTCCTTCGCCAACGTCTTCAATCCGCGTGAGATTTCGGAAATCTCCTGCACGCGATTATCGCCGCTCCGCGACGAGCCCTGAAGCAACTGAAGATAGTCGACGATGATGAAGCCGATGCCGTGGCGGCGTTGCAAGCGCCGCGCGCGGGTGCGCAGGCCCGCGATCGTCAGGCCCGGCGTGTCGTCGATGAACAGGGGCAGCGTCTGGAGCGCCTGCGCGGCGCGGCTCAATTGCTGGAACTGCTCCTTGCTGATCTTGCCCATGCGCAGTGCCTCGCCCGACACCCCCGACTGTTCGGCAAGGACGCGCGTCGCAAGCTGGTCGGCCGACATTTCGAGGCTGAAGAACGCGACCTTCGCGCCCATATTCTTCTCGGGCGGGATGCCGTCTTCTTCGTCGCGGCGGAAACGCTCGGCGGCGTTATAGGCGATGTTGGTCGCGAGCGAGGTCTTGCCCATGCCCGGACGGCCCGCGAGGATCATCAGGTCCGAATTGTGCATACCGCCGATCTTGGCGTTCATGCTGCCGATGCCGGTGGTGATCCCCGACAGGTGCCCGCCTGAATTGAGCGCGCGCTCGGCCGCCTGCAAGGCGGTGAGGCTGGCGGCGCTGAAGCTCTTGACCGTTCCCATTTCGGCCTCGCCGCCCGCGACGCGGTAGAGTGCGGTTTCGGCCTCCTCGATCTGCGCCTGCGGGTCGACGCTCTCGCTCGTGTCGAGCGCGCTGTCGACGAGGGTGCGCCCGACGCCGACCAGTTCGCGGAGCAGCGCAAGATCGAAAATCTGCCGCGCGAAGTCGCGCGCGCCGATCAGCCCGGCGCCGCTGCCGGTGAGCTGCGCGAGATAGCCGACCCCGCCGACCGCCTTCATTGCCTCGTCCGCCTCGAAGAAGGGCTTGAGCGTCACCGGGGTCGCGATGCTGTTACGCTCGATCAGCGCCATCGTCTGCTGAAAGATGCGGCCGTGGAGCGGCTCGAAGAAGTGATCGGGGGTCAGCGCGACGGGCAGATCCTCGACGACTCGATTGTCGATCAGAATCGCGCCGAGAAACGCGGCCTCGGCCTCGATATTGCGGGGCAATTGGCGGTCTTCCCCGGTTGCGGCCGGGGTGGGAAAGAGGGCGAGTTCGGGCATTGGGCGATATAATGCGCCGCCGCTTGAGCCTGCGCAACGGATGATCGTGCATTCTGCATTATTGCTGTGGGCGGTCTGTGCATAAGTCTAAAAAATCCCGTTCGTGTCGAGCCCTTCGACTGCCTTGGCAGGCGCTCAGGATAAACTTCGGCCCTTGGCCGAAGTCGAGACACCCCTCGGGATGGGGCAAGCTCGATGGGTGTCTCGACTTCGCTCGACACGAACGGACCAAAAGGATGGTGACATCCGCCCCCCTTGCCCTTCGCGGCGCGGCAAGTAGAAGCACATGCAGCATGTCCGACGCCGATCCTTCCCAACAGCGCATCATCTCGATCGAGCTCGACGAGGGCTCGATCATCTGGCGCAACCCCGACGTCGAGCAGGAACGGCGCGTCGCGATTTTCGATATTCTCGAGGACAACCGGTTCGTGCCGCAGCGCGGCCACCCCGACGGCTACACCGGCCCCTATCGGCTGCGGCTGCGCGTCGAGGAAGGCCGACTGATCTTCGAGATCAGCCGCGAGGATCATTCGCCGCTGGAGGCGATCATTCTTGGGCTCGGCCGGTTCCGCCGCCCGATCCGCGACTATTTCGCGATCTGCGATAGCTATTATCAGGCGATCAAGACCTCGACCGCGCAGCAGATCGAGACCGTCGACATGGCGCGCCGCGGGCTGCACAACGAAGCGGCCGAAATGCTGATGGACCGGCTCGACGGCAAGATTGCGGTCGATTTCGACACCGCGCGGCGATTGTTCACGCTGATCTGCGTCCTCCACATCAAGGGCTGACGATGGCGACGGGGGCACGCAGCAAGGGCAAGACAGCACGTCCGGCCCGCGATTGGCGCGGCGCAGCGGCGCGCGTCCTGCGCCGGATCGGCGGCGCGCTGGTCCTGCTCTTCCTGTTTGCCGGCATCGCGCTCTGGTGGGCATCGCGCTGGACGCCGTCGCGCGAGCTGTTCCCGACGCAGGGGGTGACGATCGACGCCAGCAACGGCGAGGTGCGCTGGGGCTCGATCAAGGCCGCGGGCGCCGATTTCGCTTATGTGGTGGCGACCGCAGGCGACAAGGATGTCGACCCGATGTTCCAGCGCAACCTGGCCGGCGCGCGGGCGGCGGGAATTCCGGTCGGGGTCATCCACCGCTACAGCCTCTGCGGCCTCGCGACCGATCAGGCCGCGAATTTCATCCGCCACGTGCCCCGCCGCGCCGACATGATGCCGTCGATCGTCTGGCTCGATTTCGACGACCGCTGCCCCGATCGCCCGACGCGCGCGCTGCTGCGCTCCGAACTCGCGACCTTCCTCGCGCAGATCGAGGCGCATATGGGGCAGGAAAGCCTGATCGCGCCGAGCGCGGGGTTCGAGGCCGACTATGGCGTCACCGGCGCGATTTTTCGCACCGCGGCGATGCGCAGCGACTTCTTCGAGCCCGATTATGGCGCGCATCCCTGGACGATGTGGCAGGCGAACCATTATCTTCGCGTGCCCGGGGCGGACGGCACGGTCCGATGGAATGTGCTGCGTCCCAAAGGAGAGATGCGATGAGCGATGGAAAAGCCGCCCTGATTGACGCCGCGCGCGATGCCGCGACGCGCGCTTATGCGCCCTATTCGGGCTTTCATGTCGGTGCCGCGCTTTTGCTCAAAAATGGCGACGTCGTCACCGGGGCCAATGTCGAGAATGCGAGCTATGGCCTCACCCTCTGCGCCGAGACGAGCGCGATCGCGAAGATCGCGAACGAAGGCTGGATCGGCGAACTCGCCGAGGTCGCGATCGTCGGCGGACGCCCCGACGGCGACGCGCTGATCGGCAGCGATCCCGTGCATCCCTGCGGCCGCTGCCGCCAGATATTGAACGAAGCCGCCGAGCGGTCGAAGACCGACATCCTCGTCCATTGCGCCTCGGGCGACGGCGGTGCGGTGAAGAGCTATCGGCTCAGCGAATTGCTCCCCGCGTCCTTCGGGCCGAAGGATCTTGGGTTGATCGATTAGGCGGCTGTGCCCCTGCGAAGGCAGGGGTCCATCTCCGAGCCGATCGACATCCTGCCAACGCTTGCCTGGTATCGCAGCGGCAGGTGATGGGCCCCTGCCTTCGCAGGGGCGCGGTTTGAAACATCGGCTTGCGCAAAACACGCGGTCCCGACAAGACAGCCGCATGAGCATTTTTTCCGATAAATGGATTCGCGAAGCCGCCCAGACGCAAGGGATGATCGAGCCATTCGTCGAGGCACAGCGCCGCGACGGCTGCATCAGCTACGGCCTCTCCTCTTACGGCTATGACGCCCGCGTCGCGCCCGAGTTCAAGATTTTCACCAATGTCGACAGCGCCGTCGTCGACCCCAAGGATTTCGCGTCGAACAGCTTCGTCGACCGCGAAACCGACGTCTGCATCATCCCGCCGAACAGCTTCGCACTCGCCCGCACGGTCGAATATTTCCGCATTCCGCGCGATGTGCTCGTCATCTGTCTCGGCAAGTCGACCTATGCGCGCTGCGGCATCATCGTCAACGTCACCCCGCTCGAGCCGGGCTGGGAGGGCCATGTGACCCTCGAATTTTCGAACACCACCCCCCTGCCCGCCAAAATCTACGCCAATGAAGGCGCGTGCCAGTTCCTCTTCCTGCAGGGCAACGAGCCCTGCGAGACGAGCTACGCCGACCGCGCGGGCAAATATATGGGGCAGAAGGGCGTCACGCTGCCCAAGCTGTAAGTCCGTGGAACCGCCCCGCCCTCTCGCGCGTCCTCTCCGCACAAGCGGACGGGGCTCGTGCTGGAGGATGCCTTATGTCCATGATCGCCGTCTTTATCGGCCGCCTGTTCATCGCCGTGATTTTCGTCGTGTCGGGGATCAACAAGCTGATCCACGTCACCGACACCAATGCGATGATCTCCGCCGCCGGCCTGCCCGGCTGGCTCGCCGTTCCGACCGGACTGTTCGAGCTTATCGCGGGCGTCTGCATCGCGCTCGGCATCTATGCGCGGGCCTTCTCGCTGCTGCTCGCGGCGTTCGTGCTGCTGACGATCCTCTTCTTCCACCGCGACTTCACCGATCCCATGCAGGCGATGGCCGCGATGAAGAATCTGGCGATCGCGGGCGGTCTGCTTTGCCTCTTCGGCTATGGGCACACGCGCTGGAGCTATGACGCGCTGCGCCGCAAGCGCCGCGACGAGATCGACGCGCACGAGGCCGAGCTTCGTGCCGCGCGCGCCGAGGGTCAGGCCGAAGCCGTAGGCGCGCCGGTCGTCGCCAGGCGTCCCTGGTGGCGCTTCTGACGCTTCGCGCTTGGCATTGCGGTCCGCCTGCGCTAGCCTCCGCTTGACGTTTACGTAAAGGGAGGGTTTTCCATGGCATCCCGCGATCTCGACATCATCGTCTATGGCGCGACGGGTTTCACCGGCCGTCTGGTCGCCGAATATCTCGCGCACCACTATAAGGGTCGCAAGGACGCCCCGAAATGGGCGATGGCGGGGCGCAGCCTCGCCAAGCTCGCCGAGGTGCGCGACCTGATCGGCGCACCCGGAGAAACCCCGCTGGTCGTCGCCGACGCCAGCGATCCCGCGAGCCTCGACGCGATGGCTCAGCGCACGAAGGTCGTGCTCACCACCGTCGGCCCATATCAGCTTTACGGCGACGAACTCGTTGCCGTCTGCGTTCGCGCCGGCACCGCCTATGCCGACCTCTGCGGCGAGCCCGGCTGGATGCGCGAGATGATCGACGCGCATCAGGACGCAGCCAAGGCGTCGGGCGCGCGGATCACCTTTTCCTGCGGCTTCGATTCGATCCCGTTCGATCTCGGCGTGCTGTTCCTGCAGGCCGAAGCCGTGAAGCGGCACGGCAAGCCCGCGCCGCGCGTCAAGGGCCGCGTCCGCAAGATGGCGGGCGGTGCGTCGGGCGGCACGATCGCCAGCCTGACCGAAACGATGAAGGCGATCGCGAAGAAGCCGTCGCTCGCGCTGCTGCTCAAATCGAGCTTCGCGCTGACGCCGGGGTTCGAGGGACCGTCACAGCCGACCGGCCTTATCCCCGAATATGACGGCGCGACCGGCACCTGGACCGCGCCCTTCGTGATGGCGCCGATCAACACCAAGAATGTCCACCGCACCAATTATCTGCTCGGCCATCGGTGGGGCGCGGACCTCGTCTATGACGAGATGGTGATGACGACGATCGGCGACGCGGGCGAGGCGATGGCCGAAGCGATGGCAAAGGCGAACCCCTTCGGCGACGCCAAGCTGCAACCCGGCGAGGGACCGAGCAAGGAAGAGCGCGAGAAGGGCTTCTACGACATCCTGTTCGTCGGCGAATATCCCGACGGCACGACGATCCGCGCTAGCGTCCAGGGCGACCGAGACCCCGGCTATGGCTCGACCTCGAAGATGCTGGCGGAGACCGGCATGGCGCTGCTCGAAAACAAGGGCGACGGCGGCGTCTGGACCCCGGGCGCGCTGCTCGGGCAAGCACTGATCGACCGGCTGACCGCGAATGCGGGGCTGACCTTCCAGATCGAAGAATAGGAAAGCGATGACGACCTCTCCCAGCGCGCTCGACGCGCTGCTCTCCACCCTGCGCGTCGACGGCGATGCCGCGACCGCGCATATCGACGAAGGCTGGATGCAGGGCCGCACCGCCTATGGCGGGATCAGTTCGGCGGTCGCGCTCGCCGGAACGATGCTGCTGCACCCGACCGAAACGCCGCTGCGCTATGCCCAGATCAGCTTCGTTGGCCCGGTCGGCGGCGATTGCCGGGTCGAAACGCGCGTGCTGCGCCAGTCGAAATCGAGCCTGTTCGTCGACGCCGGCGTGTCGAGCGATCAGGGCTTCGGCACCGCCGCGGTCTTCGCTTTCTCGGGCGACCGCGCAAGCCACCTCGATCACAACCGCCTGACCATGCCCGACGCGCCAGACCCCGAGAGCCTGCAACCCGTGCCCGAGCACAAGGTGCGCCCGGCCTTTGCCCGGCATTTCGACATGCGGCCGACCACCGGCCCGCGCTTCGGCTGGAAGCAGGAGAGCGGCAAATATCTGACCTGGGTGCGCTTCACCGAACAGCCCGCGTGCCACCCGGCGATCGCGCTACTCGCCCTCGGCGACGCGCTGCCGCCCGCGGCAATGGCGCTGTTCAGCGAATTCGGGCCGATCAGCTCGATGAACTGGACGGTCAACATGTTGAACGGCACGCCCGCGACCGACGACGGCTGGTGGCTGTTGTCGGCAAAGACCGCCTATGCCCGCGGCGGCTTTTCGGTGCAGGACATGATGATCTGGAACCGCGCCGGCGAACCCGTGCTGAGCGGCAGCCAGGGGATCGCGATCTACGCCTGATAACGGCCGATAGGCGACAAGCCGCTCCTCCCCGGCACGGGGAGGGGGACCACCGAAGGTGGTGGAGGGGCAGGTGCGTCGTGGCGCGCCTTTTCCGGATCGAAGCGTAAACCGAGGGTGCCCCTCCACCATGCTTCGCATGGTCCCCCTCCCCGTACCGGGGAGGATATCTTGTCAGCTTCCCACCCCCAAAGGCGCCTTACGCTCGCACCGGCAGTTCGATGATCGCATCGAGTCCGCCCTCAGCCCGCGCCGAGAGGGTCAGCGCACCGCCCTCCCCCTCGGCGATGTCGCGCGCGATCGACAGGCCCAGCCCCGCGCCGCCGGTCGCGCGGTTGCGCGACTGCTCGCCGCGCGCGAAGGGTTCGATCAGCGTGGCGATCTGCTCGGCGGTCAGGCCGGGGCCGTCGTCGGCCACAATGATCCGCGCCATCTCGCCCTCGACCACCACTGACAGCCGCGCGCGGACGCCATAGGCCAGCGCATTGTCGATCAGGTTGCGCAGCGCACGGCGGAGCAGCATCGGCCGCGCGCGTACCGCCGCCGGCGCGATGTCGCCGAGGCTCACATCCTTGTCCTGCTCGCGATAATCGCCCGCGAGTTCACCGAGCAGCGCGCCGAGATCGATGCGCTCCTGCGCTTCGGTCCCCGCGCCCGACCGGGCGAGCGCCAAAATGTCGGCGAGCATCGCAGTCATTTCCTCGATCGACGCGATCATCTTGTCACGCAATGTCGCATCCTCGACCTGCTCGACGCGCACGCGCAGGCTGGCGAGCGGGGTGCGCAGATCGTGCCCGACCGCGCCGAGCATCCGGTCCTTGTCCGACAGCATCGTCGCGATCCGCGCGCGATAGCCGTTGAAGGCGGCGATCAGGTCGCGCACGTCCGACGGCCCCTTCTCGGCCAGCGGAATCGCGTCGCGCAGCGCCGGATTGGCGCGCGCAGCGCGGGTCAGCCCGCGCAGCGGCGCGGCGGCGCGCCAGGCGATGACCATGATCGGAATCAGCAGCAGCAGATAGAGCGTCAGCGTCTGCCAGATCAGAAAGCCCTGAATTCGGCTGCTGCCCGGCCCGATGCGCGTGCGCACCGCGAAATAGCGGTCGCCGACCCTGGCGCTGACGAAGACAGGGCGCGGCATGTCGGCGCGCGCCGTGCGCTGGCGCTGCGGCAGCACCCAGGCATCGACCTCCCGGGCGGGAAGCTCGGCCTCGTCGAGCAGACCCTCGACATAGGCGGCGAGATCGGGGAGATGCGCCGCGCCCGGCGGCACGGGCGGCGGCAGGTCCGAGATGACGAGCCGCTGGTTGCGCTCGCGCGCCTCGTGCGAATCGTGGGCGCGGGCGTCCCGGGGACGCCGCGTGTCGCCGCGCCGGTCGCGCTCGATCGCATCGACGATCCGCGCCACCGCCATGCCGCCGCCGTGCGCGAAGCTCTGCTGCCGCTGCCCGCGCGACAGCAGCACGAAATTGACCGCCTGCGCGATGAACAGCATCACCGCGACCGCGAAGACAAGCTGGCCGACAAGGCTGCGGGGCCACAGACGCAGGGTCACGCCGCAGGGCCCATCCGCTTAACCTCGCAGGCGAGCGTATAGCCCCCGCCCCACACGGTCTTGACGAGTTGCGGGTGCGCGGCGTCCTTTTCGATCTTCTTGCGCAGGCGGCTGACCAGATTGTCGATCGCGCGGTCGAAGATGTCGGCTTCGCGCCCGCGCACGAGGTCGAGCAGCCGGTCGCGGCTCATCACCTGGCGCGGATGGCGGACGAGCGCATGGAGCAGATGATATTCGCCCGACGACAGCGCGACCTCCGTGCCCGCCTCGTCGACGAGCACGCGCTCGACCTCGCGCAGCACCCAAGGGCCGAAGGCATAGCTCGTCCCGCCGGAGTCGAGCGCGCGCCCGTTCGCCTGCGTCCGGCGCAGCACGGTGCGGATGCGCGCGACCAGCTCGCGCGGGTTGAAGGGTTTGACGACATAATCGTCGGCGCCGATCTCCAGCCCGATGATTCGTTCGGTATCCTCGGCGCGCGCGGTGAGCAGGATGACCGGAATGCTGCTCGTCTCGCGCAGGTGGCGCGTCAGCGACAGCCCGTCCTCGCCGGGCATCATGATGTCGCTGACCACCAGATCGACGCTCTGCGCGCGCAGCACCGACCGTGCCTCGGCGGCGCTCGCCGCGTCGGACACGGCAAAACCCTGCGCCTCCAGATATTCGGACAGGGGTTCGCGGATCGAGGGTTCGTCGTCGATCAGCAGGATGCGCGGCATATCGGTCATGCGTCGTCCATCAAATATAGTTCGCCCACCGGCCCGCGGGAGGCCGGTGGGCGATAGCTGGCAGGGACGGCACGCAAAGGCAATGCCGGGAGGGGGATGGCGGTCCTGCCGCCACCCCTGCCAAATGGCTTATTCGCTGGCGGGAGCGGCCGGGGCGGCGGCGCGCTTGGCGCGCCATTCGGCCGCCTTGGCCTTCCACGCCTCGCGCTGCGCGGCACGTTCCTCGGCGGTCACCTGACCATCCTTGTTCGCGTCGGCCGCATCGAAGCGGGCGAGCGCCGCGGTCTCGAACTCGGCCTGGCTGATCGCCTTGTCGCCGTTCGTATCGGCCTTGCCCATCATCATGCCGCCGCGCATGCCATGGCGTCCGCCGCGCATCCCGTGATGGCCGCGCATGCCGCGCTTGCCTTCGGTCGCGCCGGCGTCGGCGCGCTTCTCGCCGCGCTTCGCGGCACGGTCGGCGCTATGCTGATCCCATTCGGCCTTGCTGATGCTGCCGTCCTTGTTCGCGTCGAGCCGTTCGAACATCTTGGTCTGCATCGCGGTGCGGCGCGCGGCGCGATCGCTCGCGTCGATCTTGCCGTCCTTGTTGGCATCCATCTTCGCGAACCGCTCGGCGGCATGGGCCTGCGCCTCGGCGCGGGTCAGCGTGGCGTTGGCATCGCCCTTGGCGCCGCCCGGCGCCGCGAGCACGGGAACGGCGATCAGCGCCGCGCCCAGGGTCAGGAAACTGAGCTTCTTCTTCACGTAACGAACTCCTCATCAGAGGGGACGGCGATGCGTCCCGATGAGACGGTTCTAGGCACGATTTGTCCCACGCCCTTGCCGGATGGCCGAAAAATTGTCGCAAATTGTCGCAAAAGCCGCGCGCCGTTCATGATGCCGCAAGCGGGCAGGCGCCGAAAATGAGTAAGCCCCGTCGCATCTCTGCGGCGGGGCTTCCTCAGGCTCCATCCGAAGATGCGAGCCAAATCCTACTCATTCTTTCGATCAAGTAGGTCAATGAAACGCCCGTTCTGCCCGATGGTTCCCGCCGAAGCGGAATATCTCGGGAAAGGCGCCTCGACCGCCTAGGTGACCTTCTTCGCCGCCGCTGCGCCGAGAACGAGAAACAGCACGACCAGCGCCAGGCCGACGAAGAACAGGATTTTCGCGATACCCGCCGCCGCGCCGGCGATGCCGCCGAAACCGAGCACCGCGGCGAGCAGTGCGATCACGGCAAAGATCAGAGCCCATTTGAACATTCGATTTCTCCTTGTCCGGCGGACGCACGGAGCCGCCCCCCCGACCGGCAAGCGCCGTCCGGAAGGCGGGCGATCCGTCATCGCACCTTGTTTTCTGCCTATCGATTGCGCAGGTTAAACGACGGCCACGCGCGAAAGTTCCTGTTGGACAATCGGCGCGCAAGGTCCGACCCTTGCACCGGTACCGCGGGAGTCGGCGCCCGGTCGGGAGGAAGACGCCATGGTTACGCGCCCATTTCGCTTTTCAGGATCGACCGGCAAGCAGCTTTCGGGGCGGCTGGAAATGCCCGTCGGACGCGTCCGCGGTTGGGCGATCTTCGCGCCCTGCTTCACCTGCGGAAAGGACAATCGCGCCGCGGTGCACATCGCGGAACTGCTTGCGCGTCAGGGCATCGGCGTCCTCCGTTTCGATTTCGCGGGGCTCGGCGACAGCGAGGGCGATTTTGCCGACAGCCGCTTTTCATGGGACGTGCAGGATCTTCAGGCCGCGGCGAAGGCGCTGGCCGCCGAGGGCAAGGCCCCATCGCTGCTGATCGGCCACAGCCTGGGCGGCGCGGCGGCGATCGCGGCGGCGGTCGATCTTCCCGCGATCCGCGCCGTCGCGACGATCAACGCGCCCTTCGACGTCGCGCATACGCTCCACCAGTTCGACCCCGCCGCGCTTGCCGCGATCGATAAGCAGGGCGCCGCCGACGTGTTGCTCGCGGGGCGGCGCTTCCGCGTCGGGCGCGGGCTGATCGACGATTTGCGGACGCAGGACCAGGGCACGCGCATCGGGGAGTTGCACCGCCCGCTGCTCGTGATGCACGCGCCGCTCGACGACACGGTGGGGATCGAGAATGCGACCAAAATCTATATCGCTGCGCGCCATCCCAAAAGCTTCGTCTCGCTCGACGACGCCGACCATCTGCTCAGCCGGCCGCACGACGCGGAGCGCGCCGCCACGATGATCGCGGCGTGGAGCGCGCCCTATCTCACGCCACCGGCCGATACGCCCGCAGCACAGGTCGATGCCGAGGCCGAGGAGACGCGCGAGGGGAAATTCCAGGTCGCGATCAGCACCGGCGATCACGTTTTCCTCGCCGACGAGCCGGTCGGCGTCGGCGGGCTAGGATCGGGGCCGAGTCCGTTCGACTTGCTCTCCGCCGCGCTCGCCGCCTGCACGACGATGACGCTGCGCCTCTATGCCGACGGCAAGGGCTGGCCGGTAACGCGGATCCGCACCGCGGTCGGCCACGAAAGGCAGCCGGGCGACGCACGTCCCGATCTCTTCAACTGCCGGATCGCGATTGAAGGCGCGATCGACACCGAACAACGCACCCGAATGATGGAAATCGCGGAGCGCTGCCCCGTCCACCGCACGCTCGAACAGGGATCGCGCTTCACCTTGGCCGAAGGCGCCCCCCCTGCCCCGTGCGACCCGCCCGAGGCGCACCGCAAAGCGATGGACCGCGCGACCGAAGGCCCGGCGACGGACGGCGCGGCGTAGCGCTTGACGACAGCCAGCCAAAATGGCAATCGCGCCAGCCTTGGACACGCGGGTATAGCATAGTGGTAATGCTCTAGCCTTCCAAGCTAGCTAGGCGGGTTCGATTCCCGCTACCCGCTCCAGAGGCTCTTCCGAGGACGTCCGGCAACGTCCAGAAAACGGCTGATTTCTCCCATTTTTTATGCTATCACTGTCCGTGTTGATACGGGCGTATTTCGTCGCACCCCGACAATTTGGGGGTATATTTGATGGTATGTCCGAAGCAGTCATGGAAGAGATACCATCATGCTGACGGCGGTAGCAATCAAGGCGGCGAAGGGCCGCGACAAGCCATATAAGCTGGGTGATTCGGGCGGGCTATATCTTCTTGTGACCCCTGCGGGGCGACGATGTTGGCGGATGAACTACCGCTTTCTTGGAAAGCAAAAGACCCTGTCCTTTGGCGCTTGGCCCGATGTTGGCCTTGCCGGAGCCAGAGCCAAGCGCGACGAAGCTCGGCAATTGCTGGCCACCGGGCGCGATCCAGCCGAGCAGGCTAGGCTCGAAAAGGCGGCAGCGAGCATTGCGGCGGCAAACACATTCAAAGCCGTCGCAGAGGAATGGCTGGCCAAGGTCACGAAGGAAGGCCTCTCGCCGGCCACGCTCAAGAAGAACCGCTGGCTGCTGGACTTTTCCTACCAGTTTATCGGGCATCGGCCGATTGCAGAGATCAAGCCTTTCGAATTGCTGACCCTGCTTCGCAAATATGAAACGAAGGGAAAGCACGAAACCGCTCTTCGCCTGCGAAGCATATGCGGTCAGGTTTTCCGCTATGCGATCGCCACTGTTCGAGCGGATCGCGATGTCGCCGCCGATTTGCGCGGAGCGCTGATTACACCGAAGGTGACGCATCGCGCCGCCATCACCACACCAGCAGAGGTTGGCGCGTTGCTGCGCGCGATAGAGAGCTATGAGGGCCATCCGTCCACGCTGATCGCGCTGCGCCTCTTGCCCCATGTTTTTGTTCGCCCCGGCGAACTTCGCCATGCCGAATGGAAGGAGTTTGATCTCGACAAAGCGGTGTGGACGATCCCCGAGAGCAAAATGAAGATGCGCCGGGCGCACAAGATTCCGCTTTCCCGGCAGGCTTTGGAAATCATCGCCATGCTGGAATATGATGCCAGCCCGAGTTCGTATCTTTTTCCTTCGCTACGCTCGGCCAGTCGCCCCATGTCGGAAAACACCATCAACGGCGCGCTCCGTCGTCTCGGCTACGCGAAGGATGAAATGACCGGGCATGGTTTCCGCGCGATGGCAAGCACCCTGCTCAACGAAATGGGCCGCTGGAACCCCGACGCGATCGAACGGCAACTCGCCCATGCCGAAGGCAACGCGGTGCGGCGCGCCTATGCCAGAGGCGAATATTGGGACGAGCGCGTCCAGATGATGCAATTCTGGTCGGATGAACTCGATCGCTTGCGGAAGAATTTAGAGGCCGCTCAGAACCTAGAACCAGAAAAACTATCCGTGGGTGCAAGGCGTTCGGGCGGACTGCTTGTCAGTCTGGATAGGTCCAACGATCCACGGCTGCAATGGATTCGATCACGCTCTTCGGGTGTAAAAGCGGATCGTGACGGTCGATCGCAACCTCCGCCCAGTTGAGCCATTGCGCGATGGTCTTGCCCTCGATCACCATTCCCATGTCGAGGTCGGCCTGACGCATGGCCGCAACGAAGCGTCGCAGCAGCGACGTTTCACGCCATGCTGCGGCATGTTCGGCGAGCTGCCGGAAGCGATTTTTATCCAAGCGTCGCTGCGCTTCCAGTTCGCTTTGCTGCTTCATCCTCATTTCAGAAAGACGCCTGCGTTCCTCCCGAGCTTCGCGTTCGGCAGAGATAGCCGGGAGCGCCAGGATCAGGGTCGCCACGATGTCGCTGGCAAACTGTTCCATGCGATAGGTTGAACCCTCGCACCACTTGCGGCGGAAGCCTGAAGGCATCCAACTTGTCATCTCGAATATGAGATTGTCAAACGGCGTTCAAAAGGAACCCCCGATCGGCGTCGAAGAGGGACCCCCTTTTCGGATAATATGATGCTGGTTTGTTGAAGATGGCCTTGCGCTGCGTGCGGCGGAGGGCGGGCGTAGCCCGACCGGAGGCGCGCGCAGCGCAAGATAGATTTTTGAAGG
>NZ_DATAJZ010000019.1:0-13028 GCF_036261875.1 Sphingopyxis sp.
ATTGCGGACATAGGTAAGGATCATATTCTCTCCCCTTGAGGGAGAGATACGAAGGCTTGGCAGCTTGCTGCCTAGCCGAAGTTGAGAGGGGGTTTTGCGTCCGCTGGCGTCGCCCCCCTCTCCAAGCTTCGCTAGCTCCCAAGGGAGCAAGCTGCACTATCCTCTCCCTCAAGGGGAGAGGAGGCTATGTCCGCTCTCCACCCCAAAGCCGACATCGGCTTCAAATGGGCCTTTCCTACATTATTCGGCTGTGTCAGCTTTCACTCGGCTCTTTCCTTCGGTGGATAAAAGCGGTCGCGGTTCAGCTTGCGGGTGCGGTCACGGCGAAGCGTGCCGGGTGCGCTCAGCACAGCGCGAGGTTCAAATCGGGAAATGCAATGGGCTGAACTTTCCTGAACTTTGGAGTGACTATGCGGCCCTAGCACTGGCCTGATTCCGGAACCAAGACGCTCTGGCGGCGGCGGACCATAGAAAAAGGGGCGCCCGACGGACGCCCCTTTCCCCCTTTTTTCCGGTGGGGTGGGTCAGAATTTGACCGTGCCGGTAACGAACACCTGGCGCGGGTTGCCGTAGAAGGCGGTCTGCACGCCTTCGAGCCCCAGCGTCGATATGCTGCCGTTCTGATAGTTGTAGCCCGACGTGATATACTGCTTGTCGGTCAGATTCTTGCCGTGGATGCCGATCGAATAATCGCCGCTGTCGGCGGTCCACACCAGGCTCGCGTCCCACAGCACATAGCCCGGCTGGTCGAGCGCGGGGATCGGCACTTCGAACTGGTGGGTCAGGCTGCGATAGGTGAGGCCGGTCGAGGCGTCGATATTGCCCCCCATCGCCGGAATGCCGACGGCGATCGAGCCCATCACCGTCCATTTCGGGGTGTTCTGGAAAGTGCGCTGATCGGCGACATCGGTGCCGGTGGGGCCGATGAAGCGCTTGTACTTGGCATCGATAAAGCCGAACCCGCCGTTGAAGCGGAAGGTCGAGCCGGTGCCTGCGAAATCGCGCGCCAGGACGGCGTTCGTTTCGGCCTCGATGCCTTGGAGACGCGCCTTCGCGGCGTTGGTGGTGATGCCGCAGAAGCTCTGCAGGCCGCCAACGAGACACCCGACCGAGCCCGGAATCTGGACGTCCTTGTAATCCATGTAGAAACCCGCGAGGCTCAGCGTCAGGCGGCGGTCGAGCAATGACCCCTTGTAGCCGAGTTCGTAGCTGTCGACCTTTTCGGGGTCGAAGCCGAGGAAATCATAGATGTCCTGATAGCTGGCTGGGGCGGGCGGATTGCTGCTGGGCGCCGACGTGCCCGACCCGCGCGGGTCGAAGCCGCCGCCCTTGAAGCCCTTCGAGTAGGAGGCGTAGACCATATTGTTGTCGTCGGGCTTGAAGCTCAGCGAGGCGCGCGGGGTAAATTCCTTGAAGGTGCGGTCGCCGTGGAAATTGGTCGCGATCGCCGACGTGAAGACCGGCACCGTGCCGCCGAATTCGGGCGAAAGGCCCGAAAGCCGCGTCGCCTTGTAGACGAAGGCGTTGCGCTTGTCGTTGGTGTAGCGGCCGCCGACCGACAGGCTGAGCTGGTCGGTGAAGTCGAAGGTGAAGTCGCCGAACACCGACCAGGTCTTGGTCCGCACGTCGCCCGCGGTATAGGCGTTGTAGCCGGGGAAGCCGACCGACGATCCGACGAGACCCAGCAGCACGTCGAACGATGTCGCGGCCTTGGCGTCGAGATAATAGAAGCCGACGAGGCCGTGCAGCCGGTCGCTTTCATAAAGAAGCTGGAATTCCTGGCTGAGCTGTTCGTTGCGATAGACGGCGGGGACGTCGACGTCGACCGACGGCAGCGCGTCGAAGTCGATCGGGGTGTAGCTCGTATCCTTGCGCCACGCGCTGATCGAGCGCAGCGTCAGATTGTCGGTCAGTTCTGCCGAGACGTTCATCGCGAGGCCATAGGCCTTCACGTCCTGCTTGGGATCGTTGAGCCCGGCGCGGGTGTCGTAGACGTCCTTGAGCACCGGCGCGCCCGAGAACAGGCCCGGAATCAGGCGGTGGCCGTTGCGGGGGTCGGACTTGTCGCGCGTATAGTCGCCCGAAATGCGGATCAGTACCGGCGCGCCATTGCCGCCGAGTTCGATCGTGCCGCGACCCGCCCAGACGTCCTTATTGTAATTTTCCAGGCCCTTGATGGTCAGATTGTCGCCGAAGCCGCCGCGCGACAGGCGTGCGACCGACCCGCCGACGCGAACGATATCGCTGATCGGCGCGCTTGCGGTGACGACGAGATCAGCCTGCTTGTAGGTGCCGAGCGTGCCGCGGATGCGCAGTTCGGGCGAATCGGGATTGAGCGCGCGGGTGACATATTTGACGGCGCCGCCGATCGTGTTGCGGCCGTAAAGCGTGCCCTGCGGCCCGCGCAGCACCTCGATCCGCTCGACGTCGTAGATGTCGAGCACCGCGGCCTGCGGCCGGTTCAGATAGACGTCGTCGAGATAGATGCCGATCCCCGCCTCGAAGCCGGGTACCGGATCCTGCTGGCCGACGCCGCGGATGAAGGCGGTCAGCGTCGAATTGGTGCCGCGCGAATTTTCGAGCGTGGTGTTCGGCGCCATGTTGGCGACGTCGGTGATGTCGATCGCGCCCGCCTTGGCCAGCGTGTCGGCCGACAGCGCGGTGACCGCGATCGGCACGTCGATCAGCCGCTCGTCGCGGCGACGCGCGGAAACGATGATTTCGTTACCGTCGTCGCTGCTGGCACCGGCCTCCTGCGCTTGGGCGGCGGGCGTGAAGGCGAGCAGCGACAGCGCACTCGTCGCGGAAAGGACGTGATGCAGCGAACGGGCGAAAGGACGCATGAAAACTCTCCCATGGGCGGGAGGCCCCTCGCCACCCGCTGCTTTTCTTGGGCCCGGTCTTGCCAAGCCGCGCAGGGGTCTATAATGAAACATGAACCAAGTTTCAACTTGGAATGTGCAGCCGTCGCTTTTTGCTTGCCAGTGGTGCCGAAATGCCACGATGCAAAAAAGCGCAGCGCGCTAGGGGAGACGGGAAGGCGCATGGATCAGCCGCAGTCAGTGCCGGAGACCGCCGAGAGCGAAAGCCGTGACAAGACGCCGCGCACCGAGCGCGGGCGCCGTACCTTGCGCAAGCTGCTCGACGCGGCAGCGGTCGAATTCGGCGAGCGCGGTTTCCACGATGCATCGATCAGCGGCATCACCCGCCGTGCCGGCACCGCGCTCGGCAGCTTCTACACCTATTTCGATTCCAAGGAGGAAATCTTCCAGGCACTCGTCCGCCACATGAGCGAGTTGCTCCGCGACCATGTGACGCCCGAGGTGCAGGCGGCCCCCGACGAGATCAGCGCCGAACGCATCGGCCTCTTGTCCTTCCTCGGCTTCGTGCGCGAGCATAAGGAAATCTATCGCATCATCGACGAGGCCGAATTCGTCGACTACGCCAGCTATCGCCGCCACTATGAAACGACGGTCGAGCGCATGCGCCAGCGGCTCGAGGCGGGCGCCGCACGCGGCGAGATTCGCGCCGACGCGAGCGAGGTTCATGCCTGGGCGATCGCCGGGATGAACGTCTTCCTCGGCATGCGCTATGGCCTGTGGGACGAGAGCGCCGATATCGACGAGGTCGCGCGGATCGCGAACGACATGCTCGCGAACGGGCTGAAGAAGAAGGATTAGTCGGTCGTTGCTCTCGTAGTTGCGAGGGTCGGGTCGAGCGGCAGCTTTGGTGAGAGTGCCCGCTTTCCACACCGAAACCGCCGCCTATAAACTCTCGTCATCCCGGACTTGATCCGGGATCCATTCTCTCAGCGCTGGATGAATGGATCCCGGATCAAGTCCGGGATGACGATGAAACATAGATCCACTCCCGGCTGCAAACCGCCACGGCGCTGGCGAATGTGGACTACCCCCGCGAAATCAAAAAGATCGCATGTTCGGCGCGCCAGCTTGCGGCGGCGTCGCTCGTCGGGCGATCGCCCGACAGATACCATGCCTGTTCGACCCGGATCCCCTTGCCGCCGACGAGGTCGCGAAAATCGCTGACCGTCACATGGTGGATGTTCGGCGTCTCATACCAGGCCACCGGCAACAGCCGTGTTACCGGCATCCGCCCGTTCCACAGCAGCGCGAGGCGCACCCGCCAGTGCGCGAAATTGGGGAAGCTGACGAAGGCGCGCGGCGCGATGCGGAGCAGTTCATCGACGATGCGGTCGGGGCGCTCGGTCGTCTGGAGCGTCTGCGACAAGATCGCATAGTCGAACGCGTCGTCGGGATAATCGGCGAGGTCGCGGTTCGCGTCGCCCTGCACGACCGACTGGCCGCGTGCGATCGCCGCGGTGACATTGGCCGGATCGATCTCCAGCCCACGGGCATCGACCTCGGCATCGCGCAGCGCCGCGATCAGCGTTCCGTCGCCGCAGCCGACGTCGAGGACGCGCGTGCCGGCAGGCACCGCGCCGGCGATGATCGCCAGGTCGGGGCGCAGCGTCACGGCGTCACCCCTCCGCCCGGAGCGCGCCCGCGACGAGGCGGTCGAGCGCGGGGACGTCGAGGAGGAAGCTGTCGTGGCCGAAGGGCGCCGACAGCTCGACGAAGCTCGCCGCCGCGCCGACACTTTGCAGCGCCTGGACGATGCGGCGCGATTCGCTGGTCGGATAGAGCCAGTCGGTGTCGAAGCTGACGAGCGTGAAGCGCACGTCCTTCGCGCGTGCGAAGGCGCCCGCGAGCTGACCCTCGTGTGGCTCGGCGAGGTCGAAATAGTCCATCGCCCGGGTGATATAGAGATAGGCGTTGGCGTCGAAGCGGTCGGTGAAGGCGAGTCCCTGGTGCCGCAGATAGGATTCGACCTGGAAATCGGCGTCGAAGCCGAAGCTCTTGATGTCGCGCGCCTGCAGGCGGCGGCCGAATTTCTCGGTCAGCCCCGTTTCGGAGAGATAGGTGATATGCGCCGCCATCCGCGCGACCGCGAGCCCCTTGGTGGGGGTGCAAAATTTGTCGTAATAATCGCCGTCCTGCCAGTCGGGATCGGCCATGATCGCCTGCCGCCCGACCTCGTGAAAGGCGATATTCTGCGCCGAATGCCGCGCCGCGCTGGCGATCACGATCGCCGAGCCGAGCCGTTCAGGGTGCGCGGCGGCCCAGGCGAGCGTCTGCATCCCGCCCATCGATCCGCCGATGACGGCATGAAGCCGGTCGATGCCGAGATGATCGAGCAGCATCGCCTGCGCGCGCACCATGTCGGCGATCGTGATGACGGGGAATTTCATGCCCAGCGGCGTCCCGGTCGCGGGATCGGGGGTCGCGGGGCCGCTCGTGCCCATGCAGCTGCCGAGGACGTTGGCGCAGATCACGAAATATGTGTCGGTATCGACCGGTTTGCCGGGGCCGACCATGCGCGCCCACCAGCCGGGCTTGCCCGTCGCCGGATGGTCGCTCGCGACATATTGGTCGCCGGTCAGCGCGTGGCAGACGAGCACCGCGTTCGATTTACTGGCGTCGAGCGTGCCATGGCTTTGATAGGCGATCGTAACCGATGGCAGCGTCTGGCCGCTGTCGAGCGACAGCGGCGCGTCGATCGTTACGCTGCGGTGCTGGATCTGGTGGAGAAGGCTCGCCATCGGTAGCGCGGAGCTAAGCGCGCGCACGGAGGCTGTCAACGTGCTGGACGAGATGCTGGACTTGGGGGCCAGAGCCGCTAAACGGCCGGCATGACCGACAGCAGCGCGACCCTCACTCCGAAGCCGTGGATCAGCGGCATCGCCCCCTATGTTCCGGGCAAGTCGGCCGGTGCCGACGGCCGCCCTTTGATCAAACTCAGCGCCAACGAGAATCCGCTCGGCACCGGCGCGAAGGCGCGTGAGGCATTCGCCGCGGTGCAGGGCGCCGCGGACGCGCTGTCACGCTATCCCGACCCCGGCGCGGCGGTGCTGCGCGAGACGATCGCCGCGAAATACGGCCTCGACCCGGCGCGCGTCATCTGCGGCAACGGATCGGACGAACTGCTCCACCTCGCCGCGGGCACCTATGCCGGGGCGGGCGACGAGATTCTCTATGTCCGCTATGGCTTCGCGGTGTACGAGATCGCCGCGCGGCGCGTCGGCGCGACGCCGGTCGAAGCCGACGACCGCGACTATGCGACCGATGTCGATGCGCTGCTTGCCGCGGTGACCGACCGGACCCGCGTCGTCTATCTCGCCAATCCGAACAATCCGACCGGCACGCTTGCGACGAGGGAAGAGGTGGCGCGGCTCTACGCCGGGCTGCCGAAGAACGTCCTGTTCGTGATCGATCAGGCCTATTCGGAATATCTGAGCGCGCACGAGGACGATGGCGGGCTGGGCCTTGCGAAGACTCAGCCGAACGTCTTCGTCACGCGCACCTTTTCGAAGATTCACGGCCTTGCCGCCGAGCGGATTGGCTGGGGCTATGCCGCCGCCGAGGTGATTTCGGCGCTGCACCGCATCCGCCTGCCGTTCAACGTCACGCGCGCGGGGCAGGCGGCGGCGGTCGCGGCGCTCGGCGACGACGATTTCGTGAACGCCAGCCGCGAGCATAATGCGACATGGCGGGCGTGGCTTGCGGGCGAGCTCGAAGCGCTCGGCAATCACGGCGTCCGTGTCGTGCCGTCGGCGACCAACTTTCTGCTCGTGCTGTTCGAGGGCGAGGTGAGCGCCGAGACGGTTTACAATCGGCTGATGGATGCGGGCTATATCGTCCGCTGGCTGCCGGAGCAGGGGATTCCGCAGGCGCTCCGCATGACGATCGGCACCGAGGACGAGACGCGCGGACTTGCCGCGGCGATCCGCGCGGCGCTGGCGGGGTGATGGCGCGCGCCGTCGGCCACGTGACGATCGTCGGGCTCGGCCTGATCGGCTCGTCGATCGCGCGCGCGGTGAAGGAGCGGCTGCCGCAGGTGACGGTGACCGGCCATGATGCCAGCGCCGACGTCCGCGTCGCGGCGCGCGCGCTCGGCTTCTGCGATGCGGTCGCCGACGATCCCGCGGCGGCGGTGGCCGGGGCTGATCTGGTGATCCTCGCGGTGCCGGTCGGGCGGATGGCCGACGCGGGATCGGCGATCGCGCCGGGTCTGCGCGACGATGCGATCATTTCGGACGTCGGCTCGTCGAAAAGCGGCGTCGCCGACGCGCTCGCCAAGGCGCTTCCCGGCCATCTCGTCATCCCGGCGCACCCGGTCGCGGGGACCGAGAACAGCGGTCCCGCCGCCGGCTTCGCAAGCCTGTTCGAGGGACGCTGGTGCATCGTCACCCCGCCCGCGGGCGCGCCCGGGGAGGCCGTCGCGGCGGTCACCGGCTTCTGGCAGGCGCTCGGCGCCAAGGTCGAGACGATGGAGGCCGCGCATCACGACCGGGTGCTCGCGGTTACCAGCCATTTGCCGCATCTGATCGCCTATACGATCGTCGGCACTGCAAGCGAGCTCGAGGAAGTGACCGAGAGCGAGGTGATCAAATATTCGGCGGGCGGCTTCCGCGACTTCACCCGCATCGCCGCGAGCGACCCGGTGATGTGGCGCGACGTCTTCCTCGCCAACAAGGAGGCGGTGCTCGAAACGCTGCAGCGCTTCAACGAGGATCTGACCGTGCTTCAGCAGGCGATCCGGCGCGGCGACGGCGGCAAGCTGGAGGACTGGTTCACGCGGACGCGGGCGATCCGCCGCTCGATCATCGAGCAGGGTCAGGACGATGCGGCGCCCGATTTCGGGCGCAAGCACTGACCCCTATCGTCGCCCCCGCGAAGGCGGGGGTCGCTGGCCGCCTGTGCTATGCCGATAGCGGCCCCCGCCTTCGCGGGGCGACGATTATTTTTCGGTCGGGATTCCGCTCGCCAGCAATGCCTCGGGCGGATTGAGCGCATTGATCGCGCGCCACACGCGCTCTTCGGCTTCCTCGCGCGGCAGGCCGGCGGGGATCGTCTCGCCGATCCTATAGGTGATCGTCCCCGGCCATTTGACCCAGCGGCGCGGCGGATAGGCGATGCCGCTGTTCACCGCGACCGGGATCACCGGCACGCCGAGCATCCGGTAGACGCCGGCGAAGCCCGACCGCAGCGGCGGCGCCTTCCCGTGCGGAACGCGCGTCCCTTCGGCAAACAGCACTAGCGGCCGGCCGGCGGCGAGCGCGGCCTTGGCGGCGTTCAGCATCGCGCGCATCGCCTTGCCGCCACCCTCGCGGTCGACGGGAATCAGGCCATAGAAGCGCGCTGCCTGTCCCCAGACCGGGATCGAAAAAAGCTGCTCCTTGGCGAAGACAGCGGGCCATCGGAACAGCATCGGCTGCTCGATCGTCTCGAACGCCCCCTCATGCTTGAAGACATAGAGGACGGGGATGTCGGGCATCGCGCCCTCGACGACGATCCGGTGGCCCAGCACGAAGCGGCAGATCAGGCGGTGAAAGATCGCCCACAGCCGCACGAACCAGCGCGTCGCATGATGTGATATCGGCAGCGACACCACCGCGCCGATCGACGCGATGCTGCTCATGATCACGAACAGGATCCAGAACAGGATCGAGCGGAAAAGGGCCAGCGTATAGCGCATCGCCGCGCTCAAAGCCCGAGCAGGCCGCCCGCCAGCCCGGCGAGATATTTGTGATATTCGCGGAACAGGGTCGCGAAGCTCGGATGGCTGCGCACCGCGTCGGGCAGGATCGCCACCTTGGCGCCGAGCGCGCGGCCGATCTCGTACTGCGCGCGGCGCATGTGCCAGTCGGTGGTGATCAGGCGGATGCTCCTGTAGTTGCGCCGCGCAACCCAGGCCGCGACCTCGGTCGCATTCGAGCGCGTGTCCTCGGCCTCGAACCCCAGCGCGATGCAGCAGTCGAACAATTTTTGCGGGCGTCTATATTCGGCAGCGAGTTCCTTGGGCTTCACCTCGCGCGCGACGCCACTGATCAACAGGCGCTTCGCTTCGTCCTTTTCGAGCATTTCGAGCCCGCGGTCGATGCGTCCCGGGCCGCCGGTGAGCACGACGATCGCGTCGGTCTTTTGCGATGCGGCTGGCAACGGCAGCAGCAGGGCGAACCAGGCAAAGCCGAGCACCCAAGCCAGAAAGAGAAGAGATATCAGCCGTTTGATCATAGAATCTTCTGAAGCGCGGCGAGCAGGGTCTGCCGCGCGGTCAACGCCGCGAGCGCGATAGCCAATAGCGGCAGCGCCAGCAAGAGCGCCCAGCCCCAGGGGCCGAGCGATGCGGTCGCGGCGAGCCCCGCGGTGACCCCCGACCACTCCCAGCCGATCAGCAGCAGGATCGCGGCGGCGACTGCGCTGCCGAGCGCGATGCCGTAGGCGGTGTCGATCGCGATCCGCCGCTGGAACAGGCGCGCGATCTGCCGGTCGGTTGCGCCGATCATGTGCAGCATCTCGATCGTCGCATAATGGGTGCCGAGCGCGGCGCGCGCGGTCATGATCACCACCGCCGCGCTCGCCGCGGTCATCAGCAGGACGAGCGCGCCCGCGACCCAAGCAAGCGAGCGGATCAGCCGCGCGACCGGCTCCAGCCATTCGGCGTGCGGGATGATCCGCGCGCCCGGCGCTTCGCGCGCGACGAGGGCGCGAAGCTGGCGCATGGGGGCCGCGCGGTCCTCACCGACGAAATCGATGTCGACGAGCGCGGGTAGCGGCAGCGAGTTCAGCACCGGGTCCCCGCCCCCATCGGCGCTTTCTGTGCTGCCGAACCATTGGCCGAGCGTCGCGCGAAGCTCTGCGGGTTCGACGGCGCGCGCCGACCGCACGAAAGCCTGTCCCGCCGCCGCGCGCCGCAGCGCTGCCGCCTGCTCGGCGCGGGTGACCGGGTTGGCGGTGACGATCTGCACTGTCACGCGCCCGGCGATCGCGGCGCCGATCGCGTTCGCCGATCGCGCGAGGCCGACGCCTGCGGCGGCGGCAAGCAGGGTCAGCAGCATCAGGATCGCGATCACCCATGGGGTGGGCCCCGACAGGCGACGGTCGGGAAGCAGGCGGCGATGCTGGACGGGAACGCGCGGGATGATCATGCCGGCATCACGATCGGTTCGGCGGATAGCGCAGCGCGCCGGTGGGATCGGACAGCCGCCCCTTTTCGAGCCGCATCATCTGCGCATTCTCGATCCGGCTGATCAGGTGGATGTCGTGGGTCGCGACGACGACGGTGGTGCCGAGGCGGTTGAGCGCCTCGAACAATCCGAGCAGGCGCCCCGCCATTTCGGGATCGACGTTGCCGGTCGGCTCGTCGGCGACGAGCAATTGCGGCCGCGCGATCACCGCGCGGGCGATCGCGACGCGCTGCTGCTCGCCGCCCGACAGTGTCGGCGGAAAGGCCTCCGCACGCTCGCCGAGTCCGATCCAGCTCAGCATCTCGCCGACCGGCCCCGCCAGATCCTCTTCGCCGACCCCCGCGATGCGCAGCGGTAGCGCGATATTATCGCGCGCGCTCAAATGCGGGATCAGCCGGAAATCCTGAAAGACGACGCCGATGCGGCGGCGAAAGCCGGGCAGGCGATGGCGCGGCATGGTCACCAGATCCTCGCCGAACAAGCGGATGAGGCCGCGGCTCGGCCGCTGCGCAAGATAGAGCATCTTCAAAAGCGACGTCTTGCCCGCGCCCGAAGCGCCGGTCAGGAAATAGAAGCTGCCGGGCTGAAGGTTGAAGCTGATGTCGCTCAAGACTTCGGCATCGGGGCCATAGCGCAGCCCGACGCCGTTGAATTCGACCATCGCGCCGCCGGGACGGGGCGGCGGCGTCATGACGCCATCCGGGCGCGATCGGGCGCCTTTCGCGAGGCGCGGGGCGTGGAAGCAGCGGCGCTCATGGCGTTGCCTGTTACACGGCTGTCCACCGACGTAAAGCGCGAAGCGCGACACGGTGCTTGCAACGCGTGAATCGGCGTGTTTAGAGGGGCTCCATGATCCTCGCCTGTCCGTCCTGCCATACGCGCTACGTCGTGCCCGATACGGCGATAGGTGCCACGGGGCGCACCGTGCGCTGCGCCAATTGCCGTCATAGCTGGTTCCAGGAGCCCGCCGCGCCCGCTGCACCCGTTGTGGTGCCCGCCGCGCCCGAGCCGGTATCGGCGCCCGAACCCGCACCCGAAACGGCGTCTGCCGCGCCGGTACCAGAGCCGGCACCGGTCGCCGCGCCTCTGCCCGACGAGCCTGTTGCCGAACAGGCGCCCCCGCCGCCACCCGAAGCCTTTGCCGTTCCCGAACCGCAGGTGATGGTCCCGCCCGCCGAGGACGCGCCGCTGCCTTTCCGCCGCCCGCGCCGCAATCCGGCGAAGCGCTGGACGTGGATCGCGGGCAGTGCCGCCGCGCTGATGCTCGCCGCGACCGGCGCGCTCTACTGGTTCGGCCTGCCGGGCTGGGCGCAGGGGCTCGGCATCCCCGGCATGGCCGACGAGCCAGATCTCGTCATCGAACTGCCGCCGAACCAGGACCATCGCGAGCTGCCCGACGGCACCATCTATTTCGCCGCCTCGGGGGTGATCATTAACCCGACCGACCGCGAACAGCGCGTCCCGCCGATCCTTGCCGAACTGCGCGATGCGCAGGGAACGATCGTCTATAGCTGGACGATCAAGCCGCCGGTCCGCACGCTGCCGCCCAATGAAAAGGTGAATTTCAGCGAGGCAAAGCTCGACATCCCGCGCCGCGCGACGCAGCTTACGGTGAGCTGGGCGCTGCCGAAGGGCTGATAAAACAAGAGCTTGTCGTGACGTCGCGACGTCCCGGCGTCACATCAATTCGACCGCCGCCAGCGAGAGCAGGAAGCTCGTCAGCGTCGCGACGATGATCGGCGCGAAACTGCGCCAGCCCTGGTCGAGGAGCAGGTGGAGGCGCGCCTTCATCGCGGTGGCGACGATCGCCAGCAGCAGCAGCGCCTGCGCGGCGATGTTCGCGCCATGGACCGCGGACTTGGGCAGCGCGACCAGCGAATTGACTGCCGCGAGCGCGAGGAAGCCGAGGATGAACCAGGGCAGGCGCAGCGGAATGCGCCGCTTTTCGGTTGCGTCGCCGTCGGCGCGTGCCAGCCACAGGCCGACGAGCATCAGCATCGGCGCGAGCAGCGCGACGCGGGTCAGCTTGACGATCGTCGCGACCTCGCCCGCCTGCGGCGAGAAGGAAAAGCCGCCGCCGATCGCCTGCGCGACGTCGTGGATCGAGGCACCGATCAGAAAGCCCGCCTGCGTATCGGACAGGTGCAGTTCGGTCGCGAGGATGGGATAGAGCGTCATCGCAAGCGCGCTCGCGACCGTGATCCCGACGAGCGTCATGGTGAAGCGCGCCTGATCGACGCGCTTGTCGCCGATCAGCGAATAGAGCGCGAGCGCGGCCGACGCCCCGCAGATCGCGGTTGCGCCGCCCGCGAGCAGCGCGGCGTGGCGGTCCTGCCGGAACAGCGATGCGCTGGCGACGGTGATCAGGATGACCGCGAGCATGATGACGATCAGCAGCGCGAAGGGCAGCGGCCCCAGTTCGGCGAGCTGTTCGGCGGTGATCCGCGCGCCGACGAGGACGATGCCGATACGCAGCGCGGTCTGCGACATCAGGTCGAGCCCGGCGTGGGTGCGCCGGTCCTGCGACAGGAAGCTCATCGCAAGGCCGATAAGCAGCCCCATCAGCACCAGCGGCGCGGCATAATGATCGGCGAGCCACGCCGCGGCGAGCGCCGCGATCGCGGTGACGAGCGTGCCGGGCAGATAATCGCGCCACCGCCGTTTCGCGGGCGGCGCTGCCTCGAGGTGCATTTCACCATAAAGGTCGGCCGCCATCGGCCAGCTTTGTTCGGACGCCATGCGATCCCTCCGCTTCATTGCCCGCTTCGCATATCCGCGCGGCGCGGTCGATAGGCCATTGCTGGCGCGCCGTTGGCTTGCTAGAGGCCGCGCTCTACCGGCACCCGTAGCTCAGCTGGATAGAGCGCTGCCCTCCGAAGGCATGTGTCAAGCAGTTTGCGATGAGAGGTGAGTCAGAAAGGGAAAGGAAAAACAAGCGGTTGTCAGTTTGGAGGATGGGCCGCTACAAACCGAATGAATG
>NZ_DATAJZ010000020.1:0-82375 GCF_036261875.1 Sphingopyxis sp.
CTGTTCGTCAGCTCCGAGCTTTGCCTCCGGCTTCCTCCCCACCTCGCCTCGCGACGACGCAGTTGCCATTGGCTAGCGGTTCCGTTCAGCCGGCCCGCAAAGGACTTGCACCTCCAACATCAACGCCATGCCTGGCACACCAGAAAGGGCCGCGTTCCCGTAGGAAACGCGGCCCTCTCAAAAGGTTTGTGCTGAAAAAGCTCAGGCCTCTTCGGCTTCGTCCGCAGCCGGAGTTTCCTCGGCGGCGAGTTCCGACGGAGCGGGGCCCACGTCTTCGAACTCGTCTTCGCTGTCGGGCTCCAGCGCCGAAGCGACGGCTTCGGCCTGTTCTTCCTCGAACATCGCGGCGATGACGTCGATGCCCTGCTTCTGCATTTCGGCTTCGTCGGGCGAGCGCGCGACGTTGACGCCGACGGTCACGGCGACTTCGGGGTGCAGCTTGACCTTGACGTCGACGAGGCCGAGCGACTTGATCGGACGCTCAAGCTCGACCATCGCCTTGGTCACGCCGGTAACACCATCGTCAGCCAGTGCATCGACGATGTCGCGCACCGAAACCGAGCCGTAAAGCTGGCCGGTGTTCGACGCCTGACGGATCAGGACGACCTGCTTGCCGTCGATGTCCTTGGCGCGGCCTTCGGCGTCGGTGCGGCGTTCGGCGTTGTCGGCCTCGATCTTGTCGCGGTTGGCTTCGAACAGCTTGCGGTTCGCGTCGTTCGCGCGCAGCGCCTTGTTGTTGGGCAACAGGAAGTTGCGGGCAAAGCCGTTCTTGACGGTGACGACGTCGCCAATACCGCCCAGTTTCTCGATACGTTCGAGCAGGATGATTTCCATGACGCTGCCCTCCTTACTTCACGATATAGGGAAGCAGGCCGATGTGGCGCGAGCGCTTGATCGCCTTCGCCAGCTCACGCTGCTTCTTGGTGGACACCGCGGTGATCCGCGACGGGACGATCTTGCCGCGCTCCGACAGGTAACCCTGGAGCAGGCGGACGTCCTTGTAATCGATGACCGGGGCATCCTTCTGGCTGAAGGGGCAGGTCTTGCGGCGGCGGAAAAAGGGTCGTGCCATATTGCTGTTCCTTATTCTTCGCCGTCGCGGTCACGGCCACGGCCGCCGCGGCGTTCCTGCTTGCGCATCATCACCGACGGACCCTTTTCGAGTTCGTCGACCTTGATGGTGAGCCAGCGGATGATGTCTTCGTTGATCGCAGCCTGACGCTCGATCTCCGCGATCGCTTCGCCGGTGACTTCGGCCGACAGCATCACATAGTGACCCTTGCGGTTCTTCTGGATCTTGTAGGCAAGCTGCTTGAGGCCCCAGGTCTCGGTCTTGTGGACCGTGCCTTTGAACTCGCCGATGACGTTGGTGACGGTTTCCGCCAGCGCGTCGACCTGAGCCTGGCTCAGGTCCTGACGCGCGATAAAGACATGCTCGTAAAACGGCATGGTTCGCGTCCTTCGATTTGGCCGATCGCTGATTCCGCGCCAATCGCGAAACCCCTCCGGCTGTCGTCCGGCTTTGCCTGTTCGTGCAAAGCAAACGGGGCGACAGGCACAAGGCCTCGCCCCGAATGCGGGCGCCTATACAGATTCGGGCGTGGAAAGCAAGCTTGATCCTGCCTCTTCCGCTTGCGGGAGAAGGAGCTAGGCCAGCTTCTCCAGCAGCTCGCGCCCGAATTCGGTCAGCGTGTCGTCGCGCGCGCCGAGGATCAGGATGCGGTCGCCCGGCTGCGCCTCCTCCAGCATCGCGGCGCCGCATTCGGCGCGGGTGGTGAGGTGGACGGCATCGGCGCCCGCGCCGACGATCTCGGCGACCAGCGCCTCGCTGCCGGTGCTGCGGTCGACGGTGCCGCCGAAATAGACGGGATCGGAGATGTAGAGCTTGTCGCCGTCGCGTATCCCTGCGGCAAAGCTCGCGGCGAGTTCCTTGCCCATCTGGCGCAGCGGGCCATAGCCGTGCGGCTGGAAAAAGAGTAACGCGCGGCCCGGCAGTTCGGCGACGGCAGCGAGGGTCGCGGCGACCTTGTCGGGATTGTGCGCGAAATCGTCGATGACGGTAACACTCTGCGCCTGGCCCAGGACCTCGTAGCGCCGGGCAAGGCCGGCAAAGTCGGCCAGCGCCGCGACCGATTGCGCGACCGGCACATTCACCGCGCGCGCCGCCGCGATCGCGGCGAGAGCGTTGGCTGCATTGTGGCGGCCGGGCATTCGCAGGCGGACTTCATGGGTATCGCCCGCGAAACGGACCGTGAAGCGGCAGCCATCGGGCAAGGCTTCGAAACCGCCGCCGCGCATCGCCGCCGCGTCGGAGAAGCCGAAGCGCATGACATTGGCACCGCCGAGCAGCGGCGCCGATTCCGCATCGTCGGCGTTGACGACGGCGACGCGTGCTTTCGCCGCGAAATCGCCGAAGAGCTGGTGCAGTTCGGCCAGGCTCTTGTGGTCGAGGCTGATGTTGGTGACCACCGCGACGTCGGGGCGATAGAGCGCGATCGAACCGTCGCTTTCATCGACTTCGCTGACGTAAGTGGCGGCGTCGCCGACGAGCGCGCTGGCGAAAGGCGTGTCGGGACCGGCGAAATTGCGCATCACCGCGCCGTTCATCACCGTGGGCTTGCGGTCGGCGCGTTCCAATATCCAGCCGATCATGCCGGTGACGGTCGACTTGCCGCTGGTGCCGCCGACGCCGATCGCCTGTGCGGCGTCGTTGAACAGCGCCGCGTTGAGGTCGGCGCGGGTCAGGCGGGCAAGGCCGAGGCCGTTCGCAGCGGCGATGTCGGGAACATTGTCCTCGATCGCGGCCGAGGCGACGAGCGTCTGGCCCGCCGCGACCCCGCTGCCGTCCTGCGGGAACAGCGCGATGCCCTGCCGCTCGATCCAGTCGAACTTGCTCGGCGAGCGGCCCTGATCGCGGCTGCGATCCGACCCGGCGACCGCCGCGCCGCGCGCCGCGACAATCATTGCGAGCGGCAACATGCCCGATCCGCCGATGCCGCAGAAGAAATAGGATTTGTTTTCCGACATAGCGCGGCGTTATGGCCTTGGCGAGGGGTTTGCAATGCTTCCTGCCTGACCCTCTGCTTCCATCTTCGTCATGCTGAACTTGTTTCAGCATCCATGGCCGGCCTTTTCGGGAAACGCGGTGTTTTTTTTGTTTCGCACAAAGACACAAAGCCACGAAGAGGATGGCTTGGGCCGATCAGGCCCTTTTCTTATCAACGGTGCCGCGGGCCACACGGTCGGAAAGGGAAGCCGCTTCGCGGCAAGTGCGACTTCTTCGTGGCTTTGTGTCTTTGTGCGAAAATACAACTAGCGCCGCCCTATCAACCCGACACCGGGCCATGGATGCTGAAACAAGTTCAGCATGACGAAGAGAGAGGAAGGTCCGGCGGACGGAGCCATTCAGATTTCGCGAAAAACATTATAGAGGCTGGCTATGCGCATCGGAATCGTCGCTCCCTCCACCCCCATCCTCCCCGACGATGCCGAGGCCGTGCGCGCCATTGCCGCGATCGGCTATCCCGACATCGAGCTCGTCTTCGACGAGCAATGTTTCGCGGTCCACGGCCATTTCGCGGGCGAAGACGGGCATCGCTTCGCGGCGCTGGTCGAAATGGCGAACCGTCCCGACATCGATGCGATCTGGTTCGCGCGCGGCGGCTATGGCGCGTGCCGGATCGCGGAAGACGCCGTAGCGGCAATGACCGATGGCGCGCGGCGCAAGGCCTTTCTCGGCTATTCGGATCAGGGCAATCTGCTCGGCGCGCTCTATCGCGACGGTTTCGACCATGTCGCGCATGGCCCGATGGTCGCCGACATCCGGCGCGAAGGCGGCGATGCCGCGGTGATGCGCGCGCTCGACTGGCTGGTCGCGCGCGATCCGGCGGCGTGCGAGCCGGGGCTGGAGCATGGCGCGCGCCATGCGGCGTTCAACCTGATGACGCTGTCGATGCTGCTCGGCACTCCGCTCGAACCCGACCTTGCGGGACATGTGCTGCTGGTCGAGGAGGTGAGCGAATATCTCTACGCCTTCGACCGCGCCTTCTTCCATGTCGCGAGCTATCTGGCGCCGCGCGGGCTCGCCGGGCTGAGATTGGGACGCGTCAGCGACGTGCCCGCGAACGACCGGCCGTTCGGCCTGGAGGCCGAGGAAATCGCCCGCGACTGGTGCGTGCGCACCGGCATTCCATGGCTCGGCCGCGCCGACATCGGGCACGACGCGGCGAACAAGGTCGTGCCCTTCGGCTTGCATCGCGCAAGGTGACGCAATAGGCGCGGGGCTGATAAATCACACCATAGGGGACGCAACATGCGCGCATTCATCTTTCCGGGTCAGGGCAGCCAGGCGGTCGGCATGGGCAAGGCGCTCGCCGATGCGTCGCCGGTGGCGCGCGAAGTGTTTCAGGAAGTCGACGAGGCGCTCGGCCAGAATCTCTTCAAGCTGATGAGCGAAGGGCCCGAGGATCAGTTGACCCTCACCGAAAATGCCCAGCCCGCGATCATGGCGAACGCGGTCGCGACGCTGCGTGTGCTGGAGAAGGAAGGCGGCGTGACGCTCGCCGCCAAGGCGGCCTATGTCGCGGGCCACAGCCTGGGCGAATATAGCGCGCTCTGCGCGGCCGGCGCTTTCGATCTTGCGACGACCGCGCGGTTGCTGAAGACGCGCGGGCAGGCGATGCAGGCGGCGGTGCCGGTCGGCGTCGGCGCGATGGCGGCGCTGCTCGGTGCCGACATCGACACCGCGCAAAAGCTTGCCGACGCGGCTGCCGAGGGCGAGGTCTGCACCGTCGCCAACGACAATGACCCGTCGCAGGTCGTGATCTCGGGCCACAAGGGCGCGATCGAGCGCGCGGTGGCGTTGGTCAAGGATTTCGGAATCAAGCGCGGCGTCCTGCTGCCGGTATCGGCGCCCTTCCACTGTCCGCTGATGCAGGGAGCCGCCGATGCGATGGCCGAGGCGCTCGGCGCGAACCCACCTGCCGCGCCGCTGGTGCCGGTGGTCGCGAACGTCACTGCGAGCCCGGTCAGCGACGCCGAGGTGATCCGCGACCTTCTCGTAAGCCAAGTCACTGGCCGCGTCCGCTGGCGTGAGAGCGTCGGCGCGATGGAGGAGATCGGTGTCGGTCAGTTCATCGAATTCGGTGGCAAGGTGTTGTCGCCGATGGTCAAGCGCAGCGCATCGGGCGAGGTCGAGACGGTGAGCGTGATTTCGATGGATGATATCGAAGCGCTGCTGAAAACCTTTTGAGGTTCACGCGGAGATGTTGGAATTGGATTCACGCGAAGCCGCGAAGGCGCGAAGAGATTGCGCTTGCCGCGAAGCGGCTTTCGTCTTGCAACGTCGCAACAGGTTGCGCCGTGACCCAAAAAATGGCCGTTACGGCCAAAATCTTTTTCTTCGCGCCTTCGCGGCTTCGCGTGAACCATTCTCTTTCCACGCGGGGACTACCCGCACAAATGTCCGCTAATCGGACTCAAGATTAAGGAACAAGACCATGTTCGATCTCACCGGTATGACCGCCCTCGTGACCGGCGCCTCGGGCGGCATCGGGTCTGCCATTGCACAGGCGCTGGCGGCGCAGGGGGCGCGGTTGGCGGTGTCGGGGTCCAACGCCGACAAGTTGAATGGCTTTCGCGACAGCCTCGGCGGCGATCATATCGCCTTGCCTTGCAACCTCGGCGATGCCGCGGCGGTCGATGCGCTCGTGCCGTCGGCGGTTGAAGCACTCGGGCAACTCGATATTCTCGTCAACAATGCCGGGGTCACGCGCGACAATCTGATCATGCGGATGAAGGACGAGGAATGGTCGGACGTGATCCGCATCAACCTCGAGGCCAATTTCCGTCTCGCGCGGGCGGCGGCGAAGCCGATGATGAAGGCGCGGTTCGGGCGCATCATCTCGATCACCAGCGTCGTCGGGGCGACGGGCAATCCGGGGCAGGCCAATTATGCAGCGTCGAAGGCGGGGGTCACCGGGATGACCAAGGCGCTGGCGCAGGAACTCGCGAGCCGCGGCGTCACCGCGAATTGCGTCGCGCCGGGCTTTATCGCCACCGCGATGACCGACGACCTGCCCGATGCGCAGAAGGAAGCGCTCAACCAGCGCATCCCGGCGGGGCGGATGGGCGAGGGGAGCGATATCGCCGCGGCGGTCGTCTATCTCGCGTCGAAGGAAGCAGGGTATGTTACCGGGCAGACGCTGCATGTGAATGGCGGGATGGCGATGCTGTCGTAATATCCCGGGGTTGGGACGTTCGCGACTGAACGGCTGCTAACGGCCGATAGCTGACGTTAGCCCCTCTAGGGGTTGGGGTGGGGGCCATCGGCCTTGCGTAAGGCTGCTGGCCCCCACCCGCTGCGACTAACGAACAAGTTCGTAAGTCTCGCTGCCCTCCCCTGAAGGGGAGGGCGGGATTTTGCCTTAACGTCCGCCCCCCACCCGACAGCGGACTCCCGCTAGAAACTCGCGCGCGCCGTGATGCGGATGTCGCGGCCGGCCAGCGGGACATAATCCTTGGTGAAGCTGGCGTGGCGGCGGGCGTCGACATCGAAGATATTGTCGGCGGCGAGCGTCAGCGACAGGTGCCGGGTTTCGGGCAGCGGGCGCCAGGTCAGCGAGGCGTTGACCAAAGTGAAGCCCTTGGTCGGCGTCTCGAACGCCGCGATGCGGGTCTGGTCGTCGGTCCATTCGACCTCGGCGCGCGCGTCGAGCCGTTCGCTCGATGCCTCGATCCCGCCTCGGACGCGCAGCGGCGGAATGCGCGGCACATAGGGGCCATCGACGATCTTCGCGCGCGTCATGTCGGCGGTCGCGTCGGCGCCGATATGGAAGCCGCCGACCTGCGCGAGCGGCGCGGCGCCCTCGAACTCGAAGCCCCAGACGCGCGCCTTGTTCTGGCGGAACTCGAACAAAGGCAAGTCGTCGGCGATCAGGCCGGTGTCGGTTTCATAGATGAAATTGTCGAACCGGCTCGCATAGCCGGTCAGCCCCGCCGACCAGCCGTCGCGCTTGAACTTCAGCGAGGCTTCGCCGCCCCAGCTCGTTTCCTTGGCGAAATTCGGATTGCCGCGCTCATAGGTCAATGTCGCGGCGTGCGGGCCGTCAGACAGCAGCTCCTCGGCCGAGGGCGCGCGTTCACTGCGCGAGATCGAGACGCTGGCCTTGAGCCCATCGGCGAGCTGATAGCTGAGCCCCGCCGCGCCCGACAGGCTGCTGAACGAGCGGTCGAAGCCGATGCTTTCGGCGCGAACCTGCGACTTTTCAAGGCGCAGCGCGCCTTCGAGCGTCACCGGACCGCGTTCGAGTTCCTGCAGCGTGAAGGCGGCGATGCGCGTTGTTTCGTTCGCGGGCACGAAGGCTTCGTCGCCGATCGCCGCGAAGTCGCGGAAGCTGTACTGGACGCCGCTCGCGCCGCGCCAGCCGCCGCGGTCGTTCTGCGCCAGCTCGGCGCGCGCCTCGATGCCGCGGTTGGTGAAGCGGGTGCCGGGCTCTCCGTCGTCGAATTCGGTATGGGCATAGTCGGCATAGGCGCCGCGCACGCGCAATTTCTCGAACAATCCGTCGCCGAGCTCGACCTCGCCGCGCAGATCGACGCGATACTGGCGCGCCTTGATCGTCGGCACCTCGTCGATGTCGGCGCGCGGCGGAATGCCATATTCGTCCGCGAGATAGCCGAAGCTGATCCCGAGCGAGCCGCCGTCGTCGATGAAGGCGGCGCCGACGCCCGCGCTCTTGCTCGTGCTCTGGCTGTTCGGCACCTTGCCGCGGCTGTTCGCGGCGTCGGTCAGCCGCGCCGCCTCGTCGGCGTCGCCGTCGGCGGTCGCATCGGCGGCGAGGTCGAGCAGATGCGCGCGCAGGGCAGGGGCATAGATAAGCCCGCCGACGCGGACATTGTTCGAATCGCGGTAATTGCCGTCGGCGTGGACGACGAAGCGTTGGCCGACCGGCACGTCGATCGAGGCGCCGGCGCTCTTGTCGTCGGCGGCGGTTCCATAGCTGGCGAGCGCGTCGAGGTGGAAGGGGCTTTCGGGAATGCTGCGCGGAATGCGGCGGTCGAAGACGTTGACCGCGCCGCCCACCGCCTGGCTCGAAAAGAGCAGGACCGAGGGGCCGCGCAGGATTTCGATGCGCTCGGCGGTCAGGGGATCGATCGACACCGCATGGTCGGCCGAGGTCGAGGAGGCGTCGATCGCGCCGAGCCCGTCGATCAGCACCGCCGCGCGCTCGCCCGAAAAGCCGCGCAGGATCGGGCGCGAGGCGCCGGGCGAAAAGCTGCTCGACGACACGCCGGGTTGCGAGGCGAGCGTGTCGCCGATCTGGCCGCGGATATCCTGCGCCAGCTTCTCGCCCTCCATCACCGAGACATTGCCGAGGATGTCGAGGCTGCGGACATAGGGGGCGGTGACGACGATCGCCTGGTCGGTGTGATAATCGTCGTCGCCGGTCGGCTGCGGCGCGGCGTCCTGCGCGAAGGCGGGGGCGGCGATCATCAGGGCGAGCGTGAAACCGGCGGAGGAGAGGAGGCGCATGAAGGGGATTCCTGTTGTTCGGGACAGTAAGTCGCCGCTGCCAGTAATGATATACTGTTACAATGACAAGGGCGGTGCAGCGACGATGGATGCCGTTCGTCGGCGCTCGTGCCCCGTTGGTCGACAAAGCGGGCCTGTCCATGGAGCAAGCGAAGCTGTCTTGCGGCGCTGGGGCGGCGGTCCTAGATCAGGGGCATGACTATTGCCAAAACCAGCCTGGACCTGATCGGCAACACCCCGCTCGTCCTGCTCGAAGGCCCCAGCGAAGCGACGGGATGCGAAATCTGGGGCAAGTGCGAATATGCGAACCCCGGCGGATCGGTGAAGGACCGCGCCGCGCTCTATATCGTCCGCGACGCCGAAGCGAACGGCAGCCTGCGCCCCGGCGGCACGATCGTCGAGGGGACGGCGGGCAATACCGGCATCGGGCTCGCGCTCGTCGGCAATGCGCTCGGTTACAAGACGATCATCGTCATGCCCGACAACCAGAGCGCCGAGAAGATGGCGACGATCCGCGCGCTCGGCGCCGAGCTGGTGCTCGTGCCGCCCGCGCCCTTCGCCAACCCCGGCCATTTCGTCCACACCTCGCGCCGCATCGCCGAGGAAACCGACAATGCGATCTGGGCGAACCAGTTCGACAATATCGCCAACCGCAAGGCGCATATCTTCGGCACCGCCGAGGAAATATGGGAACAGATGGACGGCCGCATCGACGGCTTCACCTGCGCCGCGGGCACCGGTGGGACGATTGCCGGGACGGGGCTGGGCCTCAAGGCGAAGGATGCCGACATCACGGTCGCGCTCACCGATCCGCACGGCGCGGGGCTTTATAATTATTATCAGTGCGGCGAGCTGAAGCCCGAAGGGTCGAGCGTCGCGGAAGGCATCGGGCAGAACCGCATCACCGCCAATCTGGAAGGGGCGCCGATCGACACGCAGTTCCGCATCTCCGATGAAGAGGGGCTGAAGGTCGTGCGTCAGTTGCTCGACGAGGAGGGGCTGTGCCTCGGCCTGTCGTCGGGGATCAACGTCGCGGGCGCGATGGCGCTGGCGCGGCAGCTCGGGCCGGGCAAGCGGATCGCGACGATCCTTTGCGACAGCGGCTTTCGCTATCTGTCGACGCTCTACAATCCCGAATGGCTCGCGAGCAAGGGGCTGGCGGCATGACCGCCGGCGGCCCTTCCGCTTCGACTCCGCCCGCCCCGGTGAATGATTCGATGCGCCGGCTTCAGATCGGGATCGCCGGCTTGTTGACCGTGCTGCTGCTCGTCGGCATGGCCGGGCTCATCGGCGATCGCGCGCGCCAGAATGCGGCGCAGGAGGCCCCGGCGACGACGCAGATGGCGCCGCTCGATGCCGCGAAGGCCGGCAGCGCGCCGCTTGAGGAGCTGGGCGTGCAGCCGGTGTCGAAGGACCAGAATGAGGTCGGCGGCGTCAAGGCGCCGCAGCCGGCTCCTGCGGTTCCCGACCTCGAACCCGATCCAGCGCTCGCGCGGGCCCGCCAATCGAAACAGTGACCGCGCGCCGCCGCCCGGCTGTGCTGGACGCCGTGGTCGCGGTGTCGGCGCTGCTTGCGCTGGTGTGGTTCGCGGGCGGGCAGGCGGCGCTCGGGCGGATCGATCCGGCGCTGGTTCTGCCGTGGCTGGCGTTGGTGTGGGCGCCATTGACGCTGGTCCAGAACCGGATAACGAACCACCGTGTCCCCGCGAAGGCGGGGACCCATCATCCGGCGGCTCAAGATGGCGCTGGCCGGAGATGGACCAGTATCGGGTTGACCATGCCCCGCATGGTCAAGGATCGTCCGGGGGACGATCCGACCCGATGCTCCTTCGCGGGGGAACACGGCTTTCTTGTCGTGGTGCTCCTGCTCCTGTCGGCGCAGGCGATTCTTGCTCTGCTGCTCGCGGGGCAAATGCCTTGGGCGCAACTGGGGCTGGTTGGTGTCGGGGCCGTGCTGGCCGCGTGGCTTGCCGCCCATCTGGCGCGGTGGCGCGCGGGCAGGGCGATGCGAGGCATTGCCGCGCTGCTGCTGATCGGGGTCTGGTTCACCGGGTCGCATCTGTTGCTCGCCGCCCTCTATCGCCCACCGCCCGCTGCGGGCGCGCCCGTCACCATGCTCACCGGCCTGCCGCTGCGCTGGTCGGCGGAAGGCGACATGGCGGCGATGATCGCGCAAGGCATGAACGACGATCCGGCCTTGCAGCGGATCGAGGCGGCGGGGCCGGTGCGCCTGATCGACAGCCTGATCGACCATCCGCCCGCACCGGGCGGCACGCTGTTCCTCGCGCATCCGCGCGCGCTCGCGCCGCGTGAGCTGGTGGCCGTCGATGCTTTCGTGCGTGGGGGCGGGCGTGCCGTCATCCTCGCCGACGCACTGTCGGGCTGGCCCGCGCGCCATCCGCTGGGCGATCCGCGCAACCCGCCGGTCACCAGCCTGCTGACCCCGCTGCTCGACCATTGGGGCGTGACGCTCGGCGCCGCGCCGGCGGGAGAGGGGAAGCCACTGGCGGCCGATGTCGGCGGCGCGCGGCTGCGCCTGTTCAGCGCAGGGCGGTTCGAGCGGTTTCCCGCCACCTGTCAGGCCTATGCCGGCCGCCGCATCGTCCATTGCCGCATCGACCGGGGCGAGGCCTGGCTCGTCGGCGACGCCGATCTGATCTTCGCACCGCTCTGGAGGGCCGCGCCCGGCTGGGCGGCGCATCTGCGGCGGGCCGACACGATGGAATGGCTCGCCGCGTGCCTCTGGCCGCTTGGCAGGCAGGCAATCCTGAGACCCTTGTGGATTCGCACCATCGAACAGGCGGGCGAATAGGCGGGCGAAAGCAAAGGCTTCCCGGCCGCTCCCACGACCGATTCTCCTTTCATTCCCATGCTCGGGGCGCCGCATTGCGGCGTCCGGACCCGTTTTGACGCTCATTTCATCGCGAAATCACCTATTTGGGGCGTAATATCCCTATCTCACCCTAAAATACCCCTTTTCACCCCGATGGAGTCTTGATAGGCAGGAATCGGAGAGGGGCAATCTCCGCCTGAGTCTTTCGGCCCGAATCTGTCGATTCCGGGCGCAGGGAATTATTGCCCGGTGGCACGAGACGGGGGCTTCAGCGATGGCAGTTGTGACGCCTGGCCGTTACTCGGGCACCAACTTTGCCGCGATCGATGGCAAGGGACGCATCGCCGTCCCCTCGCAGTTCCGCAACAATGTGCCCCTCAATGCGGACGGCCAGCGCGTGCTTTGGGTCGGCTTCCACGAAAAGCTGCCGTGCCTCGTCGCCTATGGGCAGGATCAGTACGATCGCCTGTCGGACGAGATCGAGCGCGACCGCGACACGGCGCTGACCCGCAACCTCGATTTCGACGAGGACGAGGCGTTCAAGAAGCGCTTCAGCTATACCGAGGCCTATACCCTCGACGACAGTGGGCGCTTCCTGCCCAATTTCACCGCGCGTGATCGCGTGGGCGAGGCGGGCGCGACCGCCTTCGTCGGGTCGGGCCGCCGTTTCGAGATATGGTGGCTGCCGACGCTCGCCGAATGCGCCGAGGCCGATCCGGTGCTGCGGCGATTGGCCGGGGCCTGGGAAGAGACCAAGGGGAAGGCGCGAAAGTGACCGAACTCCCCCGAGACCTGCCCCGAGATCCCCGGCACGATCCGGTCCTCCGCGAAGAAGTCATCGCCGCTCTTGCCATCGCCCCCGGCGAGCGCCACGTCGATGCGACCTTCGGCGCCGGCGGCTATACGCGCGCGATGCTGTCGGCGGGCGCCGCGGTGATCGCGTGCGACCGCGACCCCGACGCGATCGCCGAAGGGCAGGCGCTGGTCGCCGAGGCCGATGGCCGCCTGACGCTGATCCACGGCCGCTTCGGCGAGATCGACCGGTTGCTCGCCGAGCGCGGGATCGAGGCGGTCGACGGCATCACCTTCGACATCGGCGTGTCGTCGATGCAGCTCGATCGCGACGCGCGCGGCTTTTCCTTTCAGAAAGACGGCCCGCTCGACATGCGCATGGCGCAAGAAGGCGAAAGCGCCGCCGAGTGGCTGAACCGTGCCGACGAGGGAGAGATCGCCAACGTCCTCTATCATTATGGCGACGAGCGCCAGTCGCGCCGGGTCGCGCGCGCGATCGTCGCCGCGCGGCCGCTGTCGCGCACCGGCGAACTGGCGACGGTGATCCGCAAGGCGCTTCGCCATCCGCCCGGCGCGCCCAAGGATCCGGCGACCAAGAGCTTTCAGGCGATCCGCATCCATATCAACGGCGAACTCGACGAACTGGCCGAGGGACTTGCCGCCGCCGAGCGCGTGCTGCGCCCCGGCGGGCGCCTTGCCGTGGTCAGCTTCCACAGCAGCGAAGACCGCATCGTCAAGAATTTCCTGCGCGAACGCAGCGGCGGCGACGCCGGCGGATCGCGCCACCGGCCCGCGCTCCAACCTCCGGCGCGGGCCGCAACTTTCGATCCGCCTGCGCGCAAGGTGCGCCCGTCGAAGGTGGAAGAGGCGCGCAATCCCCGCGCACGCTCTGCGACGCTGCGCAGCGCGGTGCGCACCGCGGCCCCGGCCTGGCCCGGCCAATCGACTATGAAGGAGTCCATGTCATGCTGATGGCGGCCCGCAAGCTCCAGGGAATCGGCCTGGTCCTGCTCGTGCTCCTCTTCGCGATGGCGCTCTATCCGGTCTCGCTGAAGGTCGCGGCGACGCGCAGCGAACTGACGCGGATCGAGCGGCAGATCGACCGGACGCAGGCGAATATCCGCTACCTCGAATCCGAGCTCGCGGTGCGCGCCTCGATGCGCCAGCTCGAACAGTGGAACGCCGACAGCTTCGGCTATTCGGCGCCGTCGGCCTCGCAATATCTGGAGAGCGAGCGCCAGCTCGCCTCGCTCGACGGCCTGCCGCGCGCGCGCGGCGCCAACGAAGTCGCGCCGGTGCTGATGGCGATGGTGAGTCCGGTGGGGGTTAGCCCGGTCGGCACGCCCGCGCCCGTATCGGCCGCCGCCGAGAAACCGGCGACCAAGCCCGCCGCTGAGAAGCCTGTCGTTCTCGCGCAGGCCGAAACCGGCGTGCGGAGCGATTCGCCGCCGCATATGGCGCCGACCCGCCGCCGCGAGCAGCTCAAGATGATCGAGGACCAGTTGCTCGCCGAATCGACGCTGGCCGACCTCAAGCGCGCCGCGGCGCGCGAGGCGAAGGAGGGCCGCACCGCGCCATGAACACGTTGGTCGTCCGTCCGGCCCGGGTGCGCACCGCTGGAGTGCGGCAGCAGATATTGCTGACCGCGCAGCAGCGGCTGATGATGCTCATGCTGGTGTTCATGGCGGCCTTTTTCCTGATTGCGATGCGCCTGCTGTTTTTCGCGCTGTTCGACACCTCGTCGGGGCACGGCAATGGCGCGGCGACCTTCATTCCTGCGCGCGCCGACATCGTCGACCGCAACGGCGTGCCGCTGGCGCGGACGATCGACGGCTATTCGATCCGCGTCGTGCCGTCGAAGCTGCTCAACAACCGGCAATATCTGGCCGACGAGCTGGTCAAGATCTTCCCCGACACCCCGCGCGAGGAATTTCTGGCGAAGCTGAGCGGTCCGCGCCCGACCTATATCCGCCGCCGCGCGCTGCCCGACCAGGTCGCGGCGGTGAACGCGATCGGCGATGTCGGGTTCGATTTTCCGCGCGAGAAGGAACGGCTCTATCCGCAGCTCAGCCTGGCGGCGCAGGTGCTGGGGTTCACCGATGCGGAAGGGCATGGCGTCACCGGCGTCGAAGGCGCGTTCGACAAGCAGCTCACCGACAAGGCGACGCGCGGCGAGCCGCTGGCGCTGTCGATCGACGCGCGCGTTCAGGGCGTGCTCGAAAGCGAACTCGGCAATGCGGTGACCAATCTGGAGGCGATAGGCGGCGCGGGCATCATCCTCGACGTTCACACGGGCGAGGTGCTGGCGATGACCTCGCTGCCGACCTATAATCCGAACAAACTGATCGCCGGCGATATGGCCGCGCGCCGCAACGCGGTGACCTATAATCTTTATGAGCTGGGGTCGGTCATCAAGCCGCTGTCGATCGGCGCGGCGATCGACAGCGGCGTCGTGACCAGCATGGCGAAACGCTATGACGCGACCAAGCCGCTCGCGATCGCGGGATTTCATATTCGCGATTCGCACATGATGGGGCGCTGGCTCAACGTGCCCGAGACGCTGATCCACAGCTCGAACATCGTGACGGCGCAGATCGCCGACCAGCTCGGCAAGGAAAAGATGGAGGCGATGTTCCGCAGCATCGAATTCAACAAGCGTCCGGCCATCGAACTCAAGGAACGCGCCTTTCCGCTGTGGCCCAAGGAATGGGGCCGGCTGTCGACGATGACGACCAGCTATGGCCACGGCATTGCGGTGACGCCGCTGCATCTCGCCAATGCCTATGCCGCGCTCGTCAACGGCGGTATCTGGCGCCCCGCGACGATTGTGAAGCTCGGCGACAAGGCGCCGCCGCAGGGGCATCGCGTCTTCAAGGCGTCGACCAGCGCGCGGATGCGCCAGCTCCTTCGCCTGATCGTCTCGGACGGCACCGGCCGCCAGGCCGACGCGCCGGGCTTTCGCGTCGGCGGCAAGACCGGCAGCGCCGAAAAGCCGGGCGCGGGCGGCTATCGCCGTCACTCGCTCGTCTCGACCTTCGCCGCCGTGTTCCCGATGGACAATCCGCGCTACGTCGTCATCGCGATGATCGACGAGCCGAAGGGCAATGCCTTCAGCTCGGGCCAGCGTACCGCGGGCTATACTGTTGCGCCGGTGGTCAAGAAGGTGGTGATGCGCGCGGGTCCGATGCTCGGCGTCTTCCCCGACGAAAGCCGCGACGTCGACGTGTCCGAACTGACCCCGCTGCTCTGGAAGAACGGGGAAAGCGAATAATGCGCCTGTCCGCGCTGACAGGCGATCATGGTCTGGCAGGGGCGGACCCGGTGGTGACCGGGCTCGCTATCGACCATCGCAAGGTCGCGCCGGGCACGATCTTCGGCGCCTTCGTCGGCGAGAGGTTCAACGGCGAGGATTTCATCCCCGCAGCCGTCGAGGCCGGCGCGATCGCCATCGTCGCGCGGCCCGAGGCGAAGGTCGAGGGCGCGGTCCATATCGCCGACGCCAACCCGCGCCGCGCCTTCGCGCATATCGCCGCGCGCTTCTTTCACCGCTTTCCCGCGACCTGCGTCGCGGTAACCGGCACCAACGGCAAGACCTCGACGGTCGAGATGACGCGTCAGCTCTGGCGCATGGCGGGCTTTCATGCCGCGTCGATCGGCACGCTGGGCATCACGACGTCGAACGACAGTGCCGCGACCGGGCTGACGACGCCCGACATCGTCACTTTCCTGTCCAACATGTCGGGCCTCGCCGCAGAGGGTGTGACCCATGCGGCGTTCGAGGCATCGAGTCACGGCCTCGACCAGTATCGCACCGAGGGATTGCGCGTGAAGGCGGCGGCGTTCACCAACCTCAGCCACGATCATCTCGATTATCATGGCGATATGGACAGCTATATGGCCGCGAAGATGCGGCTGTTCCGCGAGGTTGTCGACGCCGACGGCACGGCCATCATCTGGAACGACGATATGTGGTCGCCCGCCGCCGAATATGCGGCGAAGCAGCGCGGCCTTCGCATGCTCACCGTCGGCACGCACGGCGAGGATTTGCGCCTTGTTTCGCGCGAGCCGACCCAGCTCGGCCAGTCGCTGCTGATCCAGGCGGGGGCGCTGGCGCAGAAGGTCACGCTGCCGCTGATCGGCGCCTATCAGGTCGCCAATGCGCTCGTCGCGGCCGGGCTGGTCATCGCGACTGGCGGCGACGTGCAGCAGACGCTCGCCAATCTCGCGCGGCTCCAGCCGGTGCGCGGGCGGCTAGAACGCGCGGCGATCACGCGTGCCGGGGCGCCCGTCTACGTCGATTATGCGCATACGCCCGATGCGATCGAAGCCGCGCTCGACGCGCTCCGCCCGCACGCCGCGGGCCGGCTGATCCTCGTCTTCGGCGCGGGCGGCGATCGCGACCAGGCGAAGCGCGCCGAAATGGGGCGGGTCGCCGCCGCCAAGGCCGATGTCCTGATCATCACCGACGACAATCCGCGCGGCGAGGATGCCGCCGCGATCCGCGCCGCCATCGCCGAAGGCGCGCCCGATGCGCAAATCATCGGCGACCGCCGCGCCGCCATCGCTGCCGCGATGGCCGAAGCGCGCGCCGACGACATCGTCTGCATAGCGGGCAAGGGCCACGAGCAGGGCCAGATCGTCGGGCGCGGCGAGGCGATGCGCATCCTTCCCTTCGACGATGTCGCGGTCGCGCGCGAGGAGGCGGCATGAATCCGCTCTGGACCGCGCGTGCCATCGCGGCTGCTACGGGGGGCGCGGCCAGCGCCGACTTCACGGTGCAGGGCGTCGCCTTCGATTCGCGCGAAGTGACGAAGGGCGACCTGTTCATCGCGATGAAGGGCGAAGCGACCGACGGCCACAACTATATCGACAAGGCCATCGCCGCGGGCGCCGCGGGCGTCGTCTGCGAGACCGAAATCGATTTCCCGCACGTTCGCGTCGCCGACAGCGTCGCGGCGCTGAATGCGCTCGGCACCGCATCGCGCGCGCGCAGCCACGGGCGGATCATCGGCGTCACCGGATCGGCGGGCAAGACCGGGACGAAGGAAGCACTGTTCGCCGCGCTCGATCGCTTCCGCCCCGGCAAGGCGCATCGCTCGGTCAAGAGCTACAACAACCACGTCGGCGTGCCCTTGAGCCTCGCACGGATGCCCTCGACCGCCGATTTCGGCGTGTTCGAGATGGGGATGAACCACGCGGGCGAGCTTGCCGAGCTGACCCGCATGGTGCGCCCGCACGTCGCGATCGTCACCACCATCGCGCCCGCACATATGGAATATTTCGGCAGCGAAGCGGCGATCGCCGACGCGAAGGGCGAGATTTTCGAAGGGCTGGAACCCGGCGGCACCGCGATCCTGCCGTTCGACAGCCCGCATTATGCGCGGTTGCGCGCCAAGGCGGAACAGCATGCCGCGCATGTCGTCAGCTTCGGGCTGGGCGAGGGCGCCGACGTCCGCGCGGTCGACTGGCTGCCCGACGGGCAGGGCGGTTCGCTCGTCACCGCGCAGGTGCAGGATGCGCTGCTCTGCTTCACCATCGCGCAGGCGGGCGCGCATTGGGTGTCGAATGCGCTTGCGGTGCTCGCTGCGGTGAAGGCGGTCGGCGGCGACCTGCCCGCCGCGGGGCTGGCCTTTGCCGAGATGGGCGGGCTCGCGGGGCGCGGCGCGCGCCACCGGGTTCAGGTGCCCGGCGGCTCGATCCTCGTCATCGACGAAAGCTATAACGCCAATCCCGCCTCGATGGCCGCGACGATCGAACAGCTCGCGGCCGAATCCGGCGAGCGCAAGGTCGCGATTCTGGGCGCGATGAAGGAGCTCGGCCCCGACGGCGAGGCCTATCACGCCGCGCTCGCGGCTCCGCTCGTCGCGGCGGGCGTGCGGTTCGCCCTGCTTGTCGGCGAAGAGATGGCGCCGCTCGCCAAAGCGCTTGAGGGACGCATCGAATTCGAGCATGTGGCCGCCCATCCGGCCGCGACCGCGCGGCTGAAGGACTTGATCCGCCCCGGCGACGCGGTGCTGGTCAAGGGGTCGAACAGCGTTGGCCTGTCGCATGTGGTGACGGCGCTGACCAACGGGGAATATTGATGCTATACTGGCTGGCGGAATGGCTGGGCTTTCCGGGGGCTTTGAACCTCATCCGCTATCTGAGCTTCCGCTCGGGCGCCGCGGTGGCGACTGCGCTGATCATCGGCCTGTGGATCGGGCCGCGTTTCATCCTGATGCTGCGGATGCGGCAGGGGAAGGGGCAGCCGATCCGCGACGACGGTCCGCAAAGCCACCTCGCGAAAAAGGGCACGCCGACGATGGGCGGGCTGATGATCCTCATTTCGCTGATGATCTCCGCCCTGCTGTGGATGGACTTGTCGAACCGTTTCGTCTGGGCGTGCCTGTTCGTCACCGGCGGCTTCGCGGCGGTCGGCTTCCTCGACGATCTCGACAAGGTGACCAAGGCCAGCCATCGCGGGATTCCGGGGCGCGTGCGGCTGCTGATCGAGTTCGCGGTCGCCGCGGTCGCGGTGCTGCTGATCGTCTCGCGCACCGGTACCGACCTGTATCTGCCCTTTTTCAACGATGTTTATATCCCGCTCGGACCCTTTTACTATGTCTTCGCGATGGTGCTGATCGTCGGCTTCGGCAATGCGGTGAACCTGACCGACGGGCTCGACGGGCTCGCGACCTTTCCGGTGATGATCGCCAGCCTGACCTTCCTCGTCATCGTCTATCTGTCGGGTAACGTGAAATTCGCGGGCTACCTCGGCATTCCACACGTGCCGGGGGCGGGCGAGCTTGCGATCTTCGCCGCCGCGATCATCGGTGCGTGCCTTGCCTTCCTGTGGTTCAACGCGCCGCCCGCCGCTGTCTTCATGGGCGATACCGGCAGCCTCGCGCTCGGCGGCGCGCTGGCGACGGTCGCGGTGACCGCGCAGCACGAACTGGTGCTCGTCCTCGTCGGCGGGCTGTTCGTGGTCGAGGCGCTGTCGGTGATCATCCAGGTCTTCTGGTATAAAAGAACGGGCAAGCGCGTCTTCCGCATGGCGCCGATCCATCATCATTTCGAGCAGCTCGGCTGGCCCGAATCGACCGTCGTCATCCGCTTCTGGATCGTCTCGATCGTCCTCGCGCTCGCGGGGCTCGCGACGCTCAAGCTGCGGTGATCACCTCGCGCGCCTTTGCCGGCCGCCGCTATGCGGTGCTGGGGCTGGCGCGCTCGGGTCTGGCGACGGTCGAGACGCTCGTCGCCAGCGGCGCGGGCGTCACCGCGTGGGACAACCGTGAGGCCGCGCGTGACGAGGCGATGGCGCTGAACGCCGACATCGCCGACCCGCTCGAAATCGATCTCGTCGGCTTCGCGGGCGTCGTCGTATCGCCCGGGGTGCCGCTCAACCGCCACCCGATCGCCGCGCACGCGCGTGAGGCGCATGTCCCGGTGATCGGCGACGTCGAGCTGTTCGCCGAAGCGCGCGCTGATCTGCCGCCGCACAAGGTCGTCGGCATCACCGGCACCAACGGCAAGTCGACCGTCACCGCGCTCGTCGCCCATATGCTGGAGAGCGCGGGGGTGCCCGCGCTGATGGGCGGCAATATCGGCCTGCCGATCCTGTCGCGCGATCCCTTGCCTGAGGGAGGCGTCTATGTGCTGGAGCTGTCGAGCTATCAGATCGACCTCGCGCACAGCCTCGCCTGCGACGTCGCGGTGCTGACCAACCTGACCCCCGACCATCTCGACCGCTACGACGGCTTCGCGGGCTATGCCGCGTCGAAGGCGCGGCTGTTTTCGCTCCAGCATAGGGATCAGGTCGCGATCGTCGCGGTCGACGACGATCCGTCGCGGATGATCGCCGGGCGCATCAACCACCGTCTCCACCGCGTCTCGGCACAGGATATCGATCCCGCCGACCAGGCGCGCTGGCCCGCGCTGCAGGGACCGCACAACGCGCAGAACGCGGTGTGCGCGATTGCCGTCTGCCGGATGCTGGGGCTGAACGATGAAGAGATCGAGCGTGGGCTCGCCACCTATCGGGCGCTCCCGCATCGCATGGAATGGGTCGGCGAAGCCGCTGGCGCCCGCTGGTACAACGACAGCAAGGCGACCAACGCGGCTTCCGCTGCACCGGCGCTGGCGGCTTTCCCGCCGGCGCCGGACCAGCGTCTGCACTGGATCGCCGGGGGACAGGCCAAGGGCGACGGCCTGTCCGCCTGCCGCCCTTGGTTCGGTCATGTGAAGCGCGCCTATCTGATCGGCGAGGCGGTGGAGGCTTTCGCGGCCGAGATCGGCGATGCGATCCCGGTCGACCGGGCGGGCGACCTTGTCACCGCGGTCGCGCATGCCGCGGCGGCGGCCGAGCCCGGCGACATCGTCCTGCTCTCGCCCGCCTGCGCGTCGTTCGACCAGTTCCGGGACTATGAGCAGCGCGGCGACGCGTTCCGCGACCTCGTTCGGGCCCTGGCAGGGCGGGCATCGGGGGATGGATGAGGATATGAGCGGGGGGACCGACATGAATGCGACCGAACGCCCGGTCATCGCCGCGACGACGCGGACGGCGAAGCGGCGCGGCCCGCGCCTCAGCCGCGCCGACCGCACGCCGCTCGGCCTCTGGTTCTGGGAAATCGACCGGGTGCTGCTGCTGCTCGTCTCGATGCTGATCGCGGTCGGATTGGTCGCGGTCGCGGCGGCGTCACCGGTCGCGGCGCAAAAGCTGTCGACGACGACCGCCAGCCTCGACCCGCTCTATTATTTCTATCGCCAACTCATGTGGGTGATCGTCGGCGTGCCCGTCATGCTCGGCGTGTCGATGCTGCCCAAGGCGCAGGCGCGGCGCTTCGCCATCTATGGCACGATCAGTTTCCTTGTCCTGCTGTTCCTCGTGCCGCTGATCGGCACGTCGGTGAACGGCGCGCAGCGCTGGATCGGCAGCGGCGTCTTCCGCCTCCAGCCATCGGAATTTCTGAAGCCCTTCTTCGCGGTGTCGCTGGCGTGGATTCTGTCGCTGCGGCTGCATGACCAGAGCCTGCCCGTCGTGCCGCTGTCCTTTGTGCTGACGGGCGTCATTGGCGTGCTGCTGATGGGCCAGCCCGACCTCGGACAGACGATCATCTTCCTCGGCACCTGGCTGGTGCTGGTGATGGTCGCGGGGCTTTCGATGCGGATCATCGGCATTCTCGCGGCCGGCGGCTTCGCCGGGCTGGTCGTGGCCTATTTCACTTACTCGGTCGCCAACCAGCGCATCAACAGCTGGCTGTTCGGCGAGGGCGACAGCTTTCAGGAGGATCGCGCCCACGCGACGATCACCGCGGGCGGGCTGATCGGCACCGGCCCCGGCGCGGGGCTCGCCAAGTTCAAGCTGCCCGAGGCACACACCGACTATATCTTCTCGGTCATCGGCGAGGAGTTCGGGATCATCGCCTGCATCGCGATCGCGATCCTGTTTCTCGCGATCATCGTCCGCGTCCTCGTCCGCCTGCTCGACGAGGAGGATAGTTTCCAGATTCTCGCGGTTGCCGGGCTGATCGCGCAGTTCGGCGGGCAGGCAACAATCAACATGGCGGTGAACACCCAGCTTTTCCCGTCGAAGGGCATGACCTTGCCCTTCATCAGCTATGGTGGTTCGTCCTTCATCGCGCTGTCGATCGGCATGGGTTTGCTCTTGTCGCTGACCCGGCGAAACCCCTATGCCGCGCGGGTGTCGATGACCCGCAACTGGAACAAGCGATGACCGCAACGCGCCACTTTCTGCTCGCCGCCGGGGGGACCGGCGGCCATATGCTGCCCGCCTATGCCCTGGCGGGCGAATTGATTGCGCGCGGGCACCGCGTGGCGCTGGTCAGCGACGACCGCGGCCTGAAAATTCCGGGCGCGCCCGCCGAGCTTGAAACGCATGTGCTGCCCGCCGGCCGCGTCCACGGCGGCCCCGTCGGCTGGGTGAAGGCGGCGCTTGCGATCCGCAAGGGCCGCAGGCAAGCGATCGACCTGATCCGCACCTTCGACCCAGCGGTCGTCGTCGGCTTCGGCGGCTATCCCTCGCTTCCGAGCCTGCTCGCGGCGGGATCGACGAAGCGGCCGCGGGTGATCCACGAACAGAATGCGGTGCTCGGCCGCGTCAACCGGATGATGGCGCCGCGCGTCGACGCGGTCGCGGTCGCCTACCGCAATATCCAGCGCTTCCCGGCCGGGCACGAGATGAAGCTCCACATCACCGGCAATCCGGTGCGCGACGAGATTATCGCGATCCGCGAGGACGGCTTCCCGCCGCTGCCCGAGGACGGCATCTTCCGCCTGCTCGTCGTCGGCGGCAGTCTCGGTGCCACGGTGCTGAGCGACGTCGTGCCCGCCGCGATCGGGATGCTGCCGCGCGCCTTGCTCGACCGCTTGCAGGTCGTGCAGCAGGCGCGCGAGGACGATATCGCGGCGGTGCGCGCCAAATATGCCGAACTCGGCGTCGCCGCCGAATGCGCGCCTTACATCGCCGATTTTCCCGAGCGGCTGCGCTGGGCGCACCTGGTGATCGCGCGCGCGGGCGCCTCGACCGTCGCCGAACTCGCCTGCGCCGGGCGGCCCGCGATCTTCGTTCCCTATCCGCACGCAATGGACGATCACCAGACCTATAATGTCGTCGATATGGTTCAGGCGGGCGGGGCGATTTCCTTCCAGCAGCCTGATTTCACCGCCGCCGAGGTCGCGAAGCATATCCAGCGCATGGCGCTCGAACCCGGCGCGCTCGAAGAGGCGGCCGAGCGCGCTGCGAGCTGCGGGCTGCCGCAAGCGACGCGCGACCTTGCCGACCTGGTTGAATCCTTCGCCGCGCCGCCGATGATGGACGTGATCCGCGTCGGCGCCCCGGCGCGCGCCGCCGTCGCCGGCAGCATCGCCGCTACCCGCGCGGGAGACGCCTGATGCGCGGCGTCGCGACCGATATCGGCATCATCCACTTCATCGGCATCGGCGGCATCGGCATGTCGGGGATCGCCGAGGTGATGCACAATCTCGGCTATCAGGTGCAGGGCAGCGACATCGCGGATAGTTATGTTGTCGAAGGATTGCGCAAACGCGGGATCAAGGTCGCGATCGGGCATCAGGCGGCGAACGTCGATGGCGTCGCGGTCGTCGTCACCTCGACCGCGGTCAAGCGCGGCAATCCCGAGGTCGAGGCCGCGCTCGCGCACCGTATCCCCATCGTCCGCCGCGCCGAGATGCTCGCCGAACTGATGCGCCTCAAATCGACCGTCGCGGTCGCGGGGACGCACGGCAAGACGACGACGACCAGCCTCGTCGCGGCGCTGCTCGACGCGGGCGGGGTCGACCCGACCGTGATCAACGGCGGCATCATCAACAATTACGGCTCGAACGCGCGGCTCGGCGCGTCGGACTGGATGGTGGTCGAGGCCGATGAGAGCGACGGCAGTTTCCTGCGTCTCGACGGCACGATCGCGGTCGTCACCAACATCGATCCCGAACATCTCGACCATTATGGCAGCTTCGATGCGATCAAGGGCGCCTTCGTCGAATTTATCGAGAATGTGCCCTTCTACGGCGCGGCGATGCTGTGTCTCGATCATCCCGAGGTGCAGGCGATCATCCCGCGCATCCGCGACCGGCGCATCGTCACTTATGGTTTCTCGGCGCAGGCCGACGTGCGCGGCACCAATGTGACGCCCGGCCCCGACGGCAACCGCTTCGATGTCGTCGTACGCGACCGCGACGGGAACAGCCGGACGATTGCGGGCATCCACCTGCCGATGTCGGGGCGCCACAATGTCCAGAACGCGCTCGCCGCGATTGCGGTGGCGCTGCATATGGGGGTCAGCGACGACAAGATTGCGTCGGGTTTCAAGGGCTTCGCCGGGGTCAAGCGCCGCTTCACCAAGGTCGGCGAGATCGCCGCCGAGGGCGGCATCGTGACGGTGATCGACGACTATGCCCACCACCCGGTCGAAATCCGCGCCGTGCTGTCGGCGGCGCGCGAGGGCGCCGGGGCAGGGCGTGTCGTCGCGGTGGTCCAGCCGCATCGCTTCACGCGGCTGCGCGATCATATGGACGATTTTCAGCAGGCGTTCAACGACGCCGACATGGTGCTGGCGCTGCCCGTCTATGCGGCGGGCGAGAGTGCGATCGATGGCGTGTCGTCGGACGCGCTGGTCGCGGGATTGAAGGACCGCGGGCATCGTCATGCATCGACCGTCGCGAATGCCGATGCACTGGCCGCGACGATCGGCGAGGCGATGACGTCGGGCCAGCTCGGCGCGGGCGATAAGGTCATCTGTCTCGGCGCGGGCGACATCACCAAGATCGCGGCGGGGCTGGCAGCGGCGGTGGGGGCGGAGAAATGAGTTTCTGCCTCTCCTTCATCCCGTTCGTGTCGAGCGAAGTCGAGACACCCATCGGCCTTAGGCCTAGCCTGAGGGGCATCTCGACTTCGCTCGATGCGAACGGAAAAGGGGGGCGGTCATGAACGCGACCGCGATGCTCCCCACCGTGCGTGGCAAGCTCACCCCCAACGCCCCGCTGGCGCCGCTCGTCTGGTTCAAGTCCGGCGGCCCTGCCGATTGGCTGTTCGAGCCGAAGGACGCCGACGATCTGGCGGACTTCCTTCGCGATCTCGATCCGGCGATTCCGGTGATGGCGCTGGGCCTCGGCTCGAACCTCATCGTCCGCGATGGTGGCTTTCCGGGCGTCGTCGTCCGGCTAGGCAAGGCGTTCGCCAAGGTCGAGGCGATCGACGCTACGACGCTGCGCTGCGGCGGCGGCGCGTCGGGCATTCTCGTGTCCTCGACCGCGCGCGACGCAGGGGTCGCGGGGCTGGAGTTTCTGCGCTCGATCCCTGGCACCGTCGGTGGCTTCGTCCGCATGAACGGCGGCGCCTATGGCAGCGAGGTCAAGGACATATTGGTCGAGGCTGAAGTCGTCTTGCGCTCGGGCGAACGCCGGACGCTGCCGCTTGCCGACCTCGGCTACACCTATCGCCACAGCGAATTGCCCGAGGGGGCGGTGGTGATCGGCGCGACCTTCCGCGGCCGTCCCGGCGCGAGCGAAGCCATTCAGGCTGAAATGGACCGCATCGCGGCGAGCCGCGAAGCCTCGCAGCCTTTGCGATCCAAGACCGGCGGTTCGACCTTCAAGAACCCCGATGGGCACAAGGCGTGGCAGCTCGTCGACGAGGCGGGGTGCCGCGGTCTCGCCGTCGGCGGAGCGCAGGTCAGTGAGAAGCATACCAATTTCCTGATCAACACCGGCGATGCGACGAGCGCCGACATCGAGTCGCTCGGCGAGGAAGTCCGTCGCCGGGTGAAGGCGAAGAGCGGCATCGAACTGCAATGGGAAATTCAGCGCGTGGGAATCGAGAAATGAGCCGGGGTCCGTGGCATGTCGCCGTCCTGATGGGCGGTTGGTCCGCCGAGCGCGAGGTGTCGCTGATGAGCGGCCGGGACATCGCCGACGCGCTTGAGAGCCGCGGCCACAGGGTCACCCGCATCGACATGGACCGCGACGTCGCGCTGCGGCTCGCCGAGGCGAAGCCCGACATCGTGTTCAATGCGCTCCATGGCGTTCCCGGCGAGGATGGGACGGTGCAGGGGATGCTCGACCTGATGGGCCTCAAATATACTCACAGCGGGCTCGTCACCTCGGTGATCGCGATCGACAAGGAATTGACGAAGCAGGCGCTCGTGCCGCATGGTGTGCCCATGCCGACGGGGACGATGGTCGACAGCGAAAGCCTGTTTTCAGTCGATCCGCTGCCGCGCCCCTATGTGCTGAAACCCGTCAACGAAGGTTCGTCGGTCGGGGTCGCGATCGTCAAGGACGACAGCAATTACGGCAACCCGATCGCGCGCGAAGCCGTCGGCCCGTGGCAGGAATTCGACCGGCTGCTCGCCGAACCCTTCATCAAGGGGCGCGAGCTGACCGTCGCGGTGCTCGGCGACACCGCGCTCGGCGTCACCGAACTGCGCGTCAAATCTGGCTTCTACGACTATGACGCCAAATATACCGAGGGACTGACCCAACATGTCTGTCCGGCCGAAATCCCCGCCGACATCGCGCAGCGGATGAAGGACCTCGCGGTCCAGGCGCACCGGCTGCTCGGCTGCAAGGGCACGTCGCGATCGGATTTCCGCTGGGACGACGAGCATGGCCTGGCCGGCATCTATCTGCTGGAGGTCAACACCCAGCCCGGCATGACGCCGTTCAGCCTCGTGCCCGAACAGGCGCGCGCGGTCGGCATCGATTATGCCGAACTCGTCGAGCGCATCGTGGAGGAAGCCCTATGAGCAGCACGCGGATCAAGCGCGGCAAGGCGCCTCCGCGCCGCCCCGCGCGCGCGCCGAAGAAGCGGCGGAAAATCCAGAAGTCGCGGCTGAACGCGGTGATCAACGCGTTGCCGGTCAGCCCGGCGACGCTGCAGCGCGCCGCGAACTGGACGATCGGCATCGGTCTGGCCGCCGCGGTCGCGCTCGCCGCCCACGCGACGGGGGTTACCGCGAAGATCCACGAGGAATATGCGCAGGCGGTCGGCCGCGCGGGCTTTCAGGTCAAGAAGGTCGAGGTCGTCGGCGCCGACCGCATCGACCGGCTCAAGGTCTATGACATCGCGCTCGCGCAGAAGGACCGCTCCATGGCGGCGGTCGATCTCGAGGATGTCCGCCACGACCTGATGCAATATGGCTGGATCAAGGATGCGCGCGTCTCGCGCCGCCTGCCCGACACGCTGGTCGTCGATATCGTCGAGCGCACTCCGGCGGCGATCTGGCAGCATAATAATCGCCTGTCGCTGATCGACGCGAAGGGCGTCGTGCTCGAACCCGTCAGCGTCGCGACGATGCCCGACCTGCCGCTCGTCATCGGCCCGCACGCGAACCGCCGTGCGCAGGATCTCGACCGGCTGCTGGCCGAGGCGAGCTCCCTGAAGGAATTGCTCGCGGGTGCGACCTGGGTCGGCAACCGCCGCTGGGATTTGCGCTTCCGCAGCGGCGAGACGCTGTCGCTTCCCGAGGGCGAGGTCGAGGCGAAGGCGGCGCTCGCCAAATTCGCGCATATGGACGGCGCCAACCGGCTGCTCGGCCGCGGCATCTTGCGCTTCGACATGCGCGATCCAACGCGTTTCGTGCTGCGCCTGCCGCACGAGGGGCAGGTGGCGCCCGCGAAGCTCGACGATGCGCATGATGCGGCCGATGCTGTTGCCGCCGCCGCTTCGGCGGAGAAGGGATAAGCCATGGCGCCGCCCCGCATCGAAAAGATCATCACCGCGCTCGACGTCGGGTCGTGGAAGGTCTGCGCGCTGATCGCGGGGCAGACCGCCGACGGCCAGCTCCATGTCCTCGGCACCGGCCAGCGCGAGAGCCGCGGCGTCCAGCGCGGCTATGTCGCCGACATGGAGCAGACCGAACATGTCGTGCGCGAGGCGATCGAGCAGGCCGAGCGGATCGCGGGGCTCAACATCGACGACGTCTGGGTCAGCTTCTCGGCAGGCAGCCTCTTGAGCGACGTCGCGCCGATCGAGAGCGAGCTCGGCGGCCACCGCATCGAGCAGGAGGATATCGACGACCTGCTCGCCGCGGGCCGCGCCGGGATCGATCCCGAGGGACGAATGATCCTCCATGCCCAGCCAGCGCTTTACACGCTTGACGGGCTGACGGGGGTCAAGAACCCGATCGGACTGCACGCCGACCGGCTTGGCGTCGACATTCACATCATCATGGCCGACGGCGCGCCGGTGCGGAACCTCGAGGCGGCGGTGCGGCAGGCGCATCTCGACGTCAACGCCGTGGTCGCTTCGCCGATCGCCGCCGGGCTCGCCTGCCTGTCGGACGAGGAGCGCGATCTCGGCGTCGCGCTGGTCGAACTGGGCGCGGCGGTCACCACCGTCTCGCTCTATGCCGGCGGAATGCTCGTCGAGATGGCGTCGCTGCCCTTCGGCGCGAGCGACATCACCGACGACATCGCCTCGGCCTTCGGCATCCGGCGCAGCCAGGCGCAGCGCCTGCAGAGTTTCTACGGCTCGGCCTCGGCCTCTCCGCGCGACAATAACGAGATCATCGAGCTCGATCCCGGCGCCCCTGCGGGCAGCGATTCGCCGCGTATCACGCGGGCGCAGCTCGTCGCGGTGATCCGCCAGCGCCTCGACGCGATGATGGGGGACATCGGCCGGACGCTGAAAGACCTGCATTTCGTCGGGCCGGTCGGGCGTCAGGTCGTGCTGGTCGGCGGCGGCGCCGACCTGAAAGGGCTCGCCGACTACACGCAAAGCGCGCTCGGCCGCGCCGCGCGCGTCGGGCGACCGCGCGGTCTGCACGGCCTGCCCGATGCCCATGGCGGTCCGGCTTTCGCGACGCTCGCGGGTCTGGTTCTCTATGCTGCGTCGGACCCGGTGGACCTTCGCGATCTGCCGATGATGGCGCAGGATGTGTATCGGCCGAAGAATGCGGGCATCATCAATCGATTGATGGCCGCTCTCAAAAGCAGTTTTTGAGCGGCGGACGTGGGAAAGGTTAATTTTTTGGGTGATTCCCACGTCACAATAGTGCAATGCGGTCACAGAATTCCGGACGGTGGGACTGACGTCCGGATGGGTCGCAAGGTGAGGGACGCGGCGCAGGTCCGCCGCACAGGGAGATGAGTGGATGAGCATCAATATTGGCCCGCCGCAGGTCGATGAACTGAAGCCGCGCATCGCGGTGATCGGGGTCGGCGGCGCCGGGGGCAATGCCATCGCCAACATGATCGCCGCTCGCGTCGAGGGCGTCGATTTCATCGTCGCGAACACCGACGCGCAGGCGCTGAACGCCTCGCCGGCCGAACGGCGCATCCAGCTGGGGACGCAGATCACCCAGGGGCTGGGCGCGGGTTCGCGGCCCGAGGTCGGACGCGCGGCGGCCGAGGAAAGCATCGCGCAGGTCGAGGAAGCGCTGAACGGCGCGCATATGTGCTTCGTTGCGGCGGGCATGGGCGGCGGCACCGGCACCGGCGCGGCGCCGGTGATCGCCAAGGCGGCGCGCGACCGCGGCATCCTGACCGTCGGCGTGGTGACCAAGCCCTTCACCTTCGAGGGGCAGCGCCGGATGCGGTCGGCGGACTCGGGCATTGCCGAGCTTCAGGACCATGTCGACACGCTGATCGTCATTCCCAATCAGAATCTCTTCCTCGTCGCCAACCCGAACACGACCTTCAAGGAAGCGTTCACCATGGCCGACGAAGTGCTCCAGCAGGGCGTCCGCGGCATCACCGACCTGATGGTCATGCCCGGCCTGATCAACCTCGACTTCGCCGACGTGCGCAGCGTGATGCGCGAAATGGGCAAGGCGATGATGGGTACCGGCGAAGCCGAAGGCGACGGCCGCGCGCTCGAAGCGGCGCAAAAGGCGATCGCCAACCCGCTGCTCGACGGCGTGTCGATGGCGGGCGCGAAGGGTGTCATCATCTCGATCACCGGCGGTGAGGACATGCGCCTGATGGAAGTTGATGAGGCCGCGAACCATATCCGCGAGCTGGTCGATCCCGACGCGAACATCATCTGGGGCAGCGCCTTCAACGACAATCTCGACGGCAAGATTCGCGTGTCGGTCGTCGCGACCGGCATCGACAGCACCGGCGACACGTCGGTGCAGGCTGCGCCCGCGACGCGCAGCTTCTCGTTCCAGCCCGCGCGCACCGTCGCACCGGCTCCGGTCGCAGAGGAGCCTGTCGAGGCGGCCGCGCCCGAAACGCCGGTCGAGGCTCCTGTCGAAACCGACAATGACCCGGCCCCCGGCTTCTCGCTCGGCGACGCGCCGCAGGCCGCAGCGCCCGCCGAAGCCGTTGCCGAGGAAGAGCCGATGGAACTCTCGCAGGTCGCGGCGCGCTACGACGATACCGCCGACGAACTGGTGCTCAGCGAGCCCGAGGCTCCGACCGGTTATCAGCCTGCTGCTCCGGCTGCCGAAGCGGCTCCGCACGCTGCGCCTGCCGAGGATGCGCCCGCGCGTTCGCTCGGTGGCGGAACGCTGTTCGAGCGCATGTCGCGCCTGTCGCGCGGTTCGACCGCCGACCGCGAAGAGGACAAGGAGGACGGGGTCGATATCCCGCGCTTCCTCGGACGCCAGAACAACCAGTAACAGGGCAGTAAGCGGCCGTTGCTCCGGGCAAGGCGGGCCTGAAATCGGGATGATCTGACTTGCCCTTGCGGCCATGGAAAGCGATGCGGCGACACGGTTGGGCCGCCGGACCCGGACGGGCCCGGCGCCTGGCCGCGACGGCGGGCGCGCTGCTGCTGACGAGCGCGGTCGTCACGCCCGCGCTCGCCTTTCAGGCAGCGACGCCCGATGCGGCGACGAAAGCGGCGATGGACAAGCGCACCGCGGCGCGAACGCTGCTGTCGTCGGCGCTCGGGCGGCTGGCGACGAACAGCAATGATGCCGCGGCGCTGCTCGATGCCGGGCGCGCTTCGAACGAGCTCGAGGATTATCGCGCCGCGGTCGGCTTCCTGACCCGCGCCGAGCAGGCGAGCCCGCGCGATGGCGCGGTCAAGGCGGCGCTTGGGTCGGCGATGGTCCATATGGAAAGCCCGACGCGCGCGCTCGACTATTTCGGCGAAGCGCAGCTTCTCGGCGCGCCCGAACGCCTGTTTCTCGCCGACCGCGGGCTCGCGCGCGACCTGCTGGGGCAGCAGGATGCGGCGCAGCGCGACTATCAGCTCGCGCTGTCGATCGCCCCCAATGACGAGGTGACGCGCCGTTATGCGCTCTCACTCGGGATCAGCGGCGAGCCCGACCGCGCGGTGCAGTTGCTGACCCCGCAGCTTCGCGCGCAGGATCGCGCGGCGTGGCGGCTGCGCGCGATGATCCTGGCGATGAACGGCCGCGATGCCGAGGCGACCGAGATTGTCAATGCGACGATGCCCCCGGCGCTCGCGCAGAATATCCTGCCCTATCTGACGCAGATGGACCGGCTCAACCCGGCGCAGCAGGCCGCCGCCGCGCATTTCGGCCGTTTCCCGAGCGGCGAACTCGGCCCGCGCCGGGGGCCGGTGCAGGTCGCCGCCGCGACGCCGGCTCCGACGCCTCCGCCCGCAGTCACAACCGGCAAAAGGGCGGAACGAAGCAAGCCGCCAGCATCGGCCATGCCGAAACCCGCTTCGAAACCGGCGCCGAAACCCGTGCCGGCCGTTTCGCCGGCGCCGCAACCGGCAGCATCCGCGGTACCCGTTCCAGCGGCAGCTCCGCCCGCGTCGCAGCCTCCCGCCGCGCATAGTCCCGCTCCCTCCGCCGCCGGCAGTCCGGCGCCGGTTCCCGCAAGGACGGAAATGGCTATCGCCACGCCGCCCGCCCCCGTTTCGTCGGCGCCGGCTTCGTCTGCGCCTGCCCCTTCCACGGCCACGTCTGTCGCCCCGATCGGTACCAATCCCGTGCAATCGTCGACACCCGTCGGTCCCGGCTTTTCGATCGCCGACGTCGGACGCCCCGCGCCGGCTCCGGCGGCGGCTCCCATGACGCCGCCGCCTTCGATCGCCCCGGCGGGAAGCGCGGTGACGCCCGAGGCGCCGCTGGCCTCGCTCGCCGCTATCGCCAGCTCGATCGAGATTCCGCCCGAGGAACTGGCGCGGCCCGACAATGCGATCGGCGCCGACGTGCTCGCTAGGCTGCGCGAGGACAAGAAGCGCGCCGATGCCGCCGAAGAGGCGAAGCGCGAGAAGGAAGAGGCAGCCGCCAAGGCGAAAGCCGAAGCCGACGCGAAGGCCAAGGCCGAAGCGGCGGAAAAGAAAGCGAATCCCGCGCGCATCTGGGTGCAGATCGCGACCGGCGCCAATGCCAAGGCGCTGGCGTTCGACTATGACCGGTTCGCGAAGAAGAACGCGGCGCTGTTCAAGGGAAAATCGGCCGCAACCACCGAATGGGGCAAGACGCGGCGCCTGCTCGTCGGGCCATTCAAGGATCGCGCGGCGGCGCAGGACTGGCTTGGCGACTACAAGAAGGCGGGCGGCGACGGCTTCCTGTTCAACAGCGACGCCGGCCAGAGCGTCGACCCGGTCAAATGAGCGTCGCCGCCTGCGCCAGCAATCCGGCGCAGAGCCGCGGCCGCCGCCACGAAGAGCCCGGCCGCGTCGTGCGCGGTCCGCGCGACGCCTTTCAGCGCGACCGCGACCGCATCATCCACTCGATCGCCTTTCGCCGCCTGCGCCACAAGACGCAGGTCTTCGTCGCGCCCGACGGCGATCATTATCGCGTCCGCCTGACCCACAGTATCGAGGTCGCGCAGATCGGCCGCGGCATCGTCCGCGCGCTCGGCCTCAACGAGGATCTGACCGAAGCGCTCTGCCTCGCGCACGATATCGGCCACCCGCCCTTCGGCCATGCGGGCGAGGATGCGCTGAAGGCCGCGATGGCGGGTCACGGCGGCTTCGATCATAACGGCCATACGCTGCGGACATTGGCGCGGCTCGAATGTCCCTATCCGCGCTTCGACGGGCTGAATCTCAGTTGGGAGACGCTGGAGGGGCTCGCCAAGCACAACGGCCCGGTGCGTCGCCCCGGCTGGGCGCTGGCCGAGATCGACGGTGAATTTCCGCTCGACCTTCCGAGCCACGCCAGCCTCGAGGCGCAGATCGCGGCGGTCGCCGACGACATCGCCTATGACAATCACGACATCGACGACGGGCTGCGCGCGGGGCTGCTGACGCTCGACCAGTTGATGGGCCAGCCCTTCGTCGCCGCCAATTACCGCGCGGTCGAGGGCCGCTTTCCCGGCGCGCCGCGCGACCGCTTGCTGCGCGAACTGGTGCGCGACCAGATCGGCGTGATGGTCAACGACGTGATCGCCGCAACCGAAGCGAACGTCGCCGCCGCCGGGGTCGCGAGCGTGGGCGAGGTCCGCGCGGCGGGCCGCACGCTCGGCGATTTCTCGGACGAACTCGCGAGGGCGGAGCGCGATCTCAAGCGCTTCATGTATGCGAACCTCTATCACCATCCCTCGCAGATCGAGGCGGCGGCGGGGGCAAAGGAGGTCGTGTCGCGCCTGTTCGGCGCCTATGCGGCCGACCCGCGCCTGATGGGCGAGGATTGGGCGTCGCGCCTGCCCGAAGGCGACAGCGCGACGGTGCGCCATATCGGCGACTATATCGCCGGGATGACCGACCGCTTTGCGATTGACCGCTTTGCCGAGATTTTCGGACGCGAAGCGGTGCCAGAGGCGCTGGCGCACGCCTGAACGCCGCGCACTGTGCGCGAAAAATGACCCACATTGCCAACCCCACCCGACGCGGCATAGGATGGTTCCATGGCGTCACCCGATATCATCCTGATCGGTGCAACCGGCCTTGTCGGCGGCGTTGTGGCACGGTCGGTCGCGGCGACGAGCCTCGTTCGCCGCGCGCCCGATGATCCGGATTCGCAACCGGAAATGGTCGTTGCGCCCGGCGAGCAATGGCCCGCGCTCATTGCCGAACGGCGGCCCGCGATCCTCATCTCCTGCCTCGGCACCACGATCCGGCAGGCGGGGTCGCAGGCGGCGTTTCGCGCGGTCGATCATGATTTGGTTCTCGCCTGCGCGCGCGCCGCGAAAGAGGCAGGGGTGCGGCATATGATCGCGGTCAGCAGCGTCGGGGCGTCATCGAAAGCCTCCAATTTCTACCTGCGGACCAAGGGTGAGGTCGAGGATGCGCTTCGGGCGCTGGGGTTCGATCGGCTCGACCTTCTGCGGCCCGGCCTGTTGACCGGGAACCGCGCGGGGCCGCCGCGGCTGGGCGAGGGCATTGCGATGGTCGCGGCGCCGCTGACCGATGCGCTGCTTCACGGATCGCTGCGCCGCTATCGCTCGATTCCCGCCGAAAGGGTCGCGAGGGCGATGGCCCGGCTGACCGGCGAGCGGGCGTCCGGCGTCTATATCCACGAAAACGACGCGATCCGCGCGCTCGCCGATTGACTCCGTAAAAAGGCGACGCCAAGGCTCGGGCGTCTGTCGGGCCTTCTTGCGGAGATTCGGCCGGCCGCGCGGGAGAGCGCGGAGCAGGGCGACCTGCGCCGCCACCGAAGGAGCAACCGCCCCGGAAACTCTCAGGTCAACGGACCGCGCAGGCTGGAACGGACACTCTGGAAAGCGTTCCGGCGAAGGTCGTCGGGACCACCGAAGGGGTAACCCTGCGTTCTCGCAGGGGAAAACTCTCAGGTTCCCGTGACAGAGGGGGCATGGCGACAGGACGGCATCGGGCCGCGCCTTGCCATGTCAACCGCGGGAGACTGACATGACCGAAACGGACTTTACGGGCGAAGAAGCGGTTCCCACCGCAACGCTGCCGCTCGACGCCTGGCACCGCGCGAAGGGCGGCCGGATGGTCGAATTCGCCGGTTACTGGATGCCGATCCAATATGAAGGCATCATGGCCGAACATCAGTGGACGCGCGAGAATGCGGGTCTGTTCGACGTCAGTCACATGGGGCAGCTCAGCCTTGAAGGCGAAGGCGCCGTGGAGGCGCTCGAAACGCTCGTCCCCGGCGACATCGCGGCGCTCAAGCCCGGCCGCATGCGCTATTCGCTGCTGCTCGGCGAGGATGGCGGCATACTCGACGATCTGATGATCACCAACGAGGGCGATCAGCTCGGCATCGTCGTCAACGGCGCGGTGAAGTGGGACGATATCGGCTATCTTCGCGAAAATCTTCCTGACGATGTCACGCTCAATCATAACGAGGATTATGGCCTGCTCGCGCTCCAGGGGCCGAAGGCGGCTGACGCACTGGCGCGGCTGGTGCCAGAATGCACGGACATGGTGTTCATGCAGGCCGCGCAGGCGACGTGGAACGACCATGCGATCGCGCTCAGCCGCTCGGGCTATACCGGCGAGGACGGCTTTGAAATCTCGCTCCCGAACGAAGCGCTCGCGGCCTTTGCCGATGCGCTGTGCGCGATGGAAGACGTGAAGCCGATCGGGCTCGGCGCGCGCGACAGCCTGCGGCTCGAAGCCGGGTTGCCGCTCTATGGCCACGACCTCAGCGAAGACACCGATCCGATCGAAGGCGACCTTGGCTTCGCGATCGGCAAGCGCCGCCGCGAAGAAGCGAATTTCCCCGGCGCCGCGCGCATTCTCGGCCACCTCGCCGACGGTCCGCCGCGCAAGCGCGTCGGCCTGCTCGTCGATGGCAAACTGCCGGTGCGCGAGGGCGCCAAGCTGTTCGACGGCAACACCGAAATCGGCGTCGTGACCTCGGGCGGCTTTGCTCCCAGCGTCGGCGCGCCGATCGCGATGGGCTATGTGCCGCGCGACCACGCGGCGCCCGGTACCGCGATCGCTGCCGAGGTTCGCGGCAAGCGCGTGCCGTGCACCGTCGCCGCCATGCCCTTCATTCCCCATCATTATGTCCGCAAACAGGGAGGCTGACCGATGCCGCGTTATTATACCGAAGAGCATGAGTGGGTCGATGTCGATGGCGACGTCGCGACGGTCGGCATCACCGACTTTGCGCAGAGCCAGCTCGGCGACATCGTGTTCGTCGAGGTTCCCGACACCGGCGCCGAACTGGCCGCGGGCGGCGACGCCGCGGTCGTCGAATCGGTCAAGGCCGCCAGCGACGTCTATGCGCCGGTCGACGGCGTGGTGACCGAGGGCAATGGCCAGCTCGAAGAGGACCCGGCCCTCGTCAACAGCGACCCCGAGGGCGAAGGCTGGTTCTTCCGCATGACGCTGACCGACAAGAGCCAGCTCGACGGCCTGATGAATGCCGAAGCCTATAAGGCCTTCATCGCCGACCTTTGACCGCTTTCACCCCTCTCCTGAAGGGGAGGGGCCTTGGAGGCTTCGATGAGCGCATCCGACGCCGCCTTCGCCGATTGCCGCCTGATGGTGGCGACGCCCATCTATGACGGGGCGCAGGGCAGCTATGTCCGCGCGGCGCTCGACCTCGCGTTGAAGGCGCAGGCGGCGGGCATCGCGGTGCGGTTCGAGTTCATCCTCTATCAGGCGTCGATCACCCGCGCGCGCGACTTGCTCTCGGCGATCTTCCGCGCCAGCGACTGCACCCATCTGCTGTTTGTTGACGCCGATATCGATTTCGCGGCCGACGATGTCTTTTCGATGCTGCGCGCGATGCGCGAGCAGGAGGATTGCGCGATTCTTGCCGCCGCCTGTCCGCGGCGGATGATCAACTGGTCCAATGTCGCGCGCGCGGTCGAGCGCGGGATGGCGACGGACGATCCCGGCGAGTTCGCGCGCTTCGGCGGCGAGTTCGCGCTGCATTTCCTGCATCGGGACCAGCGTTTCGCGCTGACCGACCTCGTCGAACTGACGCGCGCCGGGACCGGGATGATGCTGATCCGCCGCGATGTGCTCGATGGCCTCGCAGCGCGGCACCCCGAGCTCGCCTTTCGCACCGACCCCGGCGAGCGCATTGCGCACGGCGTCGCGGACAGCGAACAGAGCTTCTTCCTGCCGATGATCGACCCCGACAGCCGCGAATTGCTGTCCGACGATTATGCCTTTTGCCGCCGCGCGCGCGATGCGGGTTTCCGCATCTGGCTCGCGCCGTGGGTGCGCACGACGCACAGCGGCCCCGCGATCTTTCAGGGATCGCTTCCCGACCTCGCCCAGCTTTTTGCCGTCCATTCCGCTTCTTCCACGGAGTAGTTCATGCGTTATCTTCCCCTCACCAGCGACGACCGCGCGGCGATGCTCGCCGCCGTCGGCGCCGCGTCGATCGACGATCTCTTCGTCGACGTGCCCGCCGAAGCGCGGCTCGACGGCACGATCGCCGGGCTTCCCGACCATGCCAGCGAGCTTGCGGTCGAGCGCCACATGGCGGCACTCGCGCGGCGGAACATGGCGGCGGGCGACGGACCCTTCTTCCTCGGCGCCGGCGCCTATCGCCACCATGTCCCGGCGAGCGTCGACCATCTGATCCAGCGCGGCGAGTTCCTGACCGCCTACACTCCCTATCAGCCCGAAATCGCGCAGGGCACGTTGCAGATGCTGTTCGAGTTTCAGAGCCAGGTCGCGCGCCTGCTCGGCACCGATGTTGCCAATGCGTCGATGTACGACGGCTCGACCGCCTGCTGGGAAGCGATCGTCATGGCGCGGCGCGTCACGCGGCGCAGCAAGGCGCTGCTCTCGACCGGGCTTCATCCGCATTATCGCAGCGTTGCCCGCACGATGGCGAAATATACCGGCGACGTGCTCGTCGACGGCGATCCGAACCTCGAGGCTGGCACCGATTGGGCCGCACTCGCGGCGGCGGTCGACAAGGAGACGAGCTGCGTCGTCGTCCAATATCCCGACATCCTCGGCCGCATCGATGACATGGCCGCGCTGGCGAATGCCTGCCAGGCCGCGGGCGCGCTGCTGATCGCGGTGGTGACCGAACCCGTCGCGCTCGGCCTGATCAAGGCGCCGGGCGAGATGGGCGCCGACATCGTCGTCGGTGAGGGGCAGTCGATCGGCGTCGGGCTGCAGTTCGGCGGTCCCTATCTGGGTCTGTTCGGCTGCAAGGCCAAATATGTCCGCCAGATGCCGGGGCGCCTGTGCGGCGAGACCGCCGACGCCAATGGCAAGCGCGGCTTCGTGCTGACGCTCTCGACCCGCGAGCAGCATATCCGGCGCGAGAAGGCGACGAGCAATATCTGCACCAATTCGGGGCTTTGCGCGCTGGCCTTCAGCATTCACATGACCCTGCTGGGCGAAGCGGGGCTCCGCCAATTGGCGGGCATCAACCATGGCCGCGCCAAGGCCGCCGCCGTCGAACTGGCGAAGGTGCCGGGCGTGTCGCTGCTGAACGGCGGCTTCTTCAACGAATTCACCTTGGTCCTGCCGAAGGCGGCGCGGCCCGTCATCCATGAGCTGGCGGAGAAGGGCATTCTCGGCGGCGTCTCGCTTGGCCGCCTCTACCCCGACAATGACGCGCTGGCGAACGGGCTTGTCGTCGCGGTGACCGAGACCGTCACCGAAGAGGATATCGCCGGCTTTGCTGCGGCGCTGAAGGAGGTGCTGGCATGACCGCGCTCAACCGCGCCGGATGGCGCCCCGAAATGAACGCCGGCGGCGTCGACGATACGACGACCTTCACCGGCAACCGTGCGCTGATGCTCGAAGAACCGTTGATCTTCGAGATCGGCGGCAGCGAGACGACCGGCGTCGATTTTGACGAAGCGGCGCCCGCCGCCGACCTCGGCGCGCTTGCGCGCTCGGCGCCGATCGGCCTGCCGGGGCTCAGCGAGTCCGAAACGGTGCGCCATTATACGCGGCTGTCGCGGCAGAATTATGCGATCGACCTCGGCCTCTTCCCGCTCGGAAGCTGCACGATGAAGCACAACCCGCGCCTCAATGAAAAGGTCGCGCGGATGCCGGGCTTCGCCGACGTCCACCCGCTCCAGCCGCAGGAAACGGTGCAGGGCGCCTATGCGGTGATCCACGAACTCGCCGAATGGCTGATCACCCTCACCGGGATGCACAGCGTCGCCATGTCGCCCAAGGCGGGGGCGCATGGCGAACTGTGCGGCATCCTCTGCATCAAGGCGGCCTTGGAAGCGCGCGGCGAGGACCGCCGCGTCATCCTCGTCCCCGAAAGCGCGCACGGCACCAATCCCGCCACCGCCGCCTTCGCGGGTTTCAGCGTCGAGGATATTCCGGCGACCGGCGAAGGCCGCGTCGATCTCGCGGCGCTCAGGGCGCGGCTCGGCCCCGATGTCGCGGGGGTGATGATCACCAACCCCAACACCTGCGGCCTGTTCGAGCGTGAGATGAAGGCGATTTCGGACGCGGTCCACGCCGCGGGCGGCTATGTCTATTGCGATGGCGCCAATTTCAACGCGATCGTCGGGCGCGTCCGCCCCGGCGACCTGGGCGTCGACGCGATGCACATCAATCTGCACAAGACCTTCTCGACCCCGCACGGCGGCGGCGGTCCGGGTTCGGGGCCGGTGGTGCTGTCCGAAGCGCTCGCGCCCTTCGCGCCGCTGCCCTTCGTCACCAGCGAAGAAGGGCGTTTCCGCCTGATCGAGGAGGAAAATGCGGGCGAGGATCATCCACAGACCTTTGGCCGGATGACCGCCTTTCACGGCCAGATGGGCATGTTCACCCGCGCGCTCGCCTATATTCTCAGCCACGGCGCCGACGGGCTCAAGCAGGTTGCCGAGGATGCGGTGCTCAACGCGAACTATGTGCTGCGCAGCCTCGAGGATGTGCTCGACGCGCCGTTCGCGGCGTCGGGGCCGTGCATGCACGAGGCGCTGTTCAGCGACAAGGGGCTGGCCGAGGGCTTCTCGACGCTCGACGTCGCCAAGGGGCTGATCGACGAGGGCTATCACCCGATGACGGTCTTTTTCCCGCTCGTCGTCCACGGCGCGATGCTGGTCGAGCCGACCGAGACCGAGAGCAAGGCGGTGCTCGATCAGTTCATCGGCGCGCTGCGCAGCATCGCGCTGCGCGCGAAGAACGGCGATCCGGCGCTCAAGTCGGCGCCGCATTTCGCCCCGCGCGCCCGGCTCGACGAAACGCTCGCGGCGCGAAAGCCCGTGCTCGCGTGGAGTGAGCCCGAGGTGGCGCCGGGCGCGCCGTCGCTGAGCGAGATCGGCGGCAGTTGACCGGCGCCGACGACGCTGCGGCGAAGCGCCCCGGTGCCGGCTGCCTCGCCGGCGGGGCGCTGTTCGCGGTCATCTTCGTCGCGATCTGGCTGGCCGCGATCACGCTCTACGGGCTGATCGTCGAACAATGGGAACTGGTCCGCGTCCGCCGCGGGTTCAGCTATGACTGGGCTTTTCTCTATGCGCCGCTGATCGCGCTGGGGGTCGGGCTCACGGCGGCCTTCTTCGCGACCCGGCGGCTGCCCGCGGCGCGGATGACGCTGCTGATTCTGACGGTCGGCCTGATCGCGTTGTTCGGCGGCATCCTGCTCTTTGGGCTGGGTGGGTTGATCTGAGCGGGCAGAACGATCATCCCGGCTTTCGCCGGAATGACGAAAGGGGGTTTATATGAGCTGGAACAACCTCTTTCTCATCGCCAATTACTGGGCGATCGCCGGCTGGCTGCTGCTCGCCTTCGCGCCGCGCAGTCCGCGGACATTGTCCACCATCCTCTATGCTGGCGTGTCGCTGCTCTGCCTGCTGTATATCGTTCTCATCATCGGCTTCCTGACCGGGGGGATCGACCCGGGCGGGGCCGGCGGCAGTTTCACGTCGCTCGCCGGGGTGATGAAGCTGTTCGCGGCGCCGGGCGGAGCGACGCTCGGCTGGGTCCATTATCTCGCCTTCGACCTGTTCACCGGCCTGTGGATCGCGCGCGACGCCGACAACAAGGGGTTCGACCGCGTCGTGCAGTTCCCGTTCCTCTTTCTGACCCTGATGGCGGGGCCGGTCGGCTTGTTCCTCTGGCTGGTCGTTCGCGAACGCCGCGCGCGGGAACAGGCGCGCGCCGCATGACCCAGCCGTGGCTGGCAGAGGATGGCGGCGCGGGAGCGAAGCGCCACGCCCCCGCGACGATGCGCAACCGCGATGCGATCGCCGCCGTACTCGCCGACTGGTTGCCGCCCGCGGGCACGGTGCTGGAGGTCGCGAGCGGGTCGGGTGAACATGCCGTCCATTTCGCCGCCGCCTTTCCGGGGCTCTCCTGGCAGCCGAGCGATCCCGACCCCGCGGCGCTGACGTCGATCGCCGCATGGCGCGCCGAGGCGGGTCTTGCGAATGTCGCCATGCCGCTCCTGCTCGACGCCGCCGCGCCCGAATGGCCGGTGGACGCGGCCGACGCGCTGCTGTGCATCAACATGGTGCATATCAGCCCATGGGCCGCGACACTGGGGCTTCTCGCGGGGGCACGCCGCATCTTGCCGCCCGGCGCGCCGCTGATCCTTTATGGTCCCTATGTCGAAAGCGAAGTGGAAACTGCTCCATCGAACCTCGCCTTCGACCGCTCGCTTAAGGAGCGCAATGCCGACTGGGGGCTGCGCGATCTGGACGCGGTCAAGGCGGCCGCCGCCGAGGCGGGTCTCGCCTTTGCCGAGCGCCGCGCGATGCCCGCGAACAATCTGATGCTGCTTTTTCATCGCCGCTGATTGCACCCTGTCACATCTACGCGCTTTTCCCCCACGCGCCGAGCCGCTAGCCTTGCCATCGATTGCAAAAAGCAACGCGATTCGAGGAGAGAGAATCGATGGCCGCCGACCTTTCGGACCTGGTGACGTTCGACGAATTCATTACCCATTGGGCGGCCGACAGGCCGGATCGCATCGCGATGCGCGAGGAGGACCGGGTCTTCACCTATGCCGAACTCGATGAGCGCACCGCGCGCGTCGCGAGCGCCTTGCTCGCCGCGGGGCTGGAGAAAGGCGACCGCATCGCGTGGATCGGCAAGAACAGCGACCTTTATTTCACCATCTTCTTCGGCGCGGCGCGCGCGGGCATCGTGATGGCGCCGATCGGCTGGCGGCTGTCGCCAACCGAATGGGCCTATATCGTCAATGACACGAAGGCGAAGATCGTCTTCACCGGCCCCGGCTTCGACAATGCGGCGGAGCAGCTTGCCGGCAAGCTCGACCACGCTCCGCGGATCATCGGCGCCGACGAAGCGCGCGCGCTGATCGACGGCACGCCGCGCGCCGCCTTCGCGCCTTCGGGGCCGAACGAGGCGGTGCTGCAACTCTATACCTCGGGCACCACCGGCAATCCCAAGGGCGCGGTGCTGTCGAACCGCAACCTCTTCGCGCTGCGCAAGAATTCCGCCGACGCCGACCTTGCCTATACGAAATGGGACGATGACGAGGCGGTGCTGGTCGCCATGCCCTGCGCGCATATCGGCGGCACCGGTCTCGGCATCATGGCGCTCGCGGCGGGGCTGCCGGGCATCGTCCTTGCCGAGTTCAATCCCGACGGCGTGTTCGACGCGGTCGAGCAGCATGGCGTCACGCGCTTCTTCATCGTCCCCGCGGCGCTCCAGATGCTGCTGATGCATCCGCGCTGCGCCAGCGTCGATTACAGCCGGCTCAAATATATCCTCTACGGCGCCGCGCCGATCCCGCTCGACCTGCTGCGCCAGTGCATCAAGATGTTCGGCGCCGAGTTCATCCAGGCTTATGGGATGACCGAGACCACCGGCACGATCTGCATGTTGCCGCCCGAGGATCATGACCCCGAAGGCAATAAGCGGATGCGCTCGGCGGGCAAGGCGCTACCCGGCGTCGAGATCAAAATCCTTGGCGCTGACGGCCGGGAAGTGCCGACGGGCGATGTTGGCGAGGTCGTCACCCGCTCGTCGAACAATATGCTCGGCTATTGGAACCTGCCCGACGCCACCGCGAAGACGATGACCGGGGACGGCTGGATCCACACCGGCGACGCGGGCTATCTCGACGAGGACGGCTATCTCTTCATCCACGACCGGATGAAGGATATGATCATCTCGGGCGGCGAGAATGTCTATCCGGCCGAGGTCGAAAGCGCGATCTTCGGCCACCCCGCGGTGCAGGAGGTCGCGGTGATCGGCATCCCCGACCAGAAATGGGGCGAGACGGTGAAGGCCGTCGTCGTCGCCAAGCCCGGCATGAGCATCGAGGAAGCCGACATCATCGCCTGGGCCCGCGACCGCATCGCCGCCTTCAAGGCCCCGCGCAGCGTTGACGTGATCGAAGCGCTGCCGCGGAATGCTAGCGGCAAGATTTTGCGCAAGGACCTGCGCGCGCCCTATTGGGAGGGGTATGAACGGATGGTGAATTAAGGGACGGCTAACGACCGATTGCGGACATAGGTAAGGATCACACTCTCTCCCCTTGAGGGAGAGATACGAAGGCTTGGCAGCTTGCTGCCTAGCCGAAGTTGAGAGGGGGTTTTGCGTCCGCTGACGTCGCACCCCTCTCCAAGCTTCGCTAGCTCCCAGGGGAGCAAGCTGCGCTATCCTCTCCCTCAAGGGGAGAGGAGGCTATATCCGCTTCCCACCCCAAAGCCGACAAAATGTTCAGAGAATCTCGCGCACCCGGTCCTGCGGGCGGCAATAGCGGACGCCCTTTTCGGTCTCGACGAAAGGGCGGTCGACATAGGCGGGATTGGCCGTCATCGCGGCGACGATCGCATCCTCGTCCGCGTCCGCCAGCCCGCGTTCCTCGGCGTCGGTGCCGCGCAGGCGGAGCGCCTCGCGCGCGGTCAGGCCGGCATCGCGGAAAAGCTGGCGCAGCTTGTCCGCCGTATAGGGGGTCTTCAGATATTCGACCACCTCGACCTCGACGCCGGGGGTCTCTTCGAGAATCGCCAGCGTCTTGCGCGAGGTGCCGCAGGCGGGGTTGTGCCAGATGACTGCCTTCATGCCCCCGCCCTAACGACAGCTTACCGCAGCGTAAACCCGCTATTCATGGCATATATGGCACATCTGCCCGCATGAAGGGGAACCACCAGCTTGCCTTTCCCGGCCCGGATACGATCTATGAGAGATCGAGGGACCGCCAGAGGCGGCCAATGCGGGGTTGCTGCTCAAGTGAATGAACTGATCGATCGGCGGACATTGCTGGCGGGACTGGCGGGTGCGGGGGCGCTCGCCGCGACGTCGGCGCGGGCCGCCCAATTGCCCGGCTGGATGGCGCAGCCGTCGTCACCGATACCCCCGGCGCCCGTGCGGGCGCCGGTCGACTATCTTGCCGTCGCGCGCAAGCAGCTCGCGCTGCAATCGCGCAACATCCACCAGACCGACCGCGTCGGCATCGTCGATTTCGGCCTCCCCTCGTCGCGCCCGCGCTTCGCGCTGATCGACATGGCGGCGGGCAAGATCGAGATGTTCCCGGTGACTCACGGGCGCGGGTCGGACCCGCAGCACGACGGCTGGCTCAAGCGCTTCTCGAACGCGCCGGGCAGCCTCGCCTCGTCGCGCGGCGCCTATCGCACCAGCGACTATTATTGGGGCGCCAACGGCTCGTCGATGCGGCTCGCGGGGCTGGAGGCCGACAACAGCAACGCCGACATGCGCGCGATCGTCATCCACGGCGCCTGGTATGCCGAACCGGCGCTGATCGCGACGCAGGGCAAGCTGGGGCGCAGCGAGGGCTGCTTCGTCTTCGGCGAGGAATTGCTGCCGATGGTCCTCTACAAGCTGGGGCCGGGACGGCTGCTCTTCGCCGACAAGCTGAGCGCGCCGCCGCCGATGCCGAGCTTCCAGATGCCGACGGAGCCGCTGCCGGGGACCGAGAATATCATCCGCACCAGCGCGAGCAGCGGGACGATGCCGAAGACGGCGGAGTAGCCTATATCGAGCGTTAAATCATCATCACCTCAATTCCGTTCGTGTCGAGCGAAGTCGAGACACCCATCGGTATAGCGCTATGCCGATGGGTGTCTCGACTTCGCTCGACACGAACGGAACGATGGGTCAGATTAAGGGCTCGCCGCTATAGCGGCCCCCGCCTTCGCGGGGGCGACGGCTGTCTCAATAAATCCCGCTGTCGCCCAGCTTGCCGGCCTGCGTCGTTGCCGGCGTCACCGGCGCCGTCGGCACCACCGCCGGCGGATTGGGCGAAATCACCACCGCCGCGGCGCGGCCGGGCTTGGCGAAGCTCGCGACGACAGGCGCGTCGCGGCCGTAAATGTCGGCGAGCTTGGTGATGCCGCCCTTGGCGCCCGGAACCACCGTCCAATAGGCGACATAGACGGGGAAAGGATCGTCGAAGCTGAACTTCGTCGTCTTGCCGCTGGCGATCGCCTCGCCGAATTCCTCGGGGCTCTTGCCGGCGAAATAGACCGCCATCAGGCCCGAGAAATGCAGCGCGCGCTCGGTGCGGATGCAGCCGTGGCTGAAGGCGCGCGCGGCGGCGGCGAAGGCGCCCTTCGACGGCGTGTCGTGAAGGTAGATGGCGTGCGGGTTGAGCATCTCCATCTTCATCACCCCCAGCGCATTGTTCGCGCCCGGCTGCTGCACCACCGACAGCGTCTTGCCGCTGCCCGTCCAGGTGTAACCCTGCGCGCGGGCGCGGGCGGGGTTGTTCGCGATCGTCGCGCCGATGCCTTCGGCGATGATGCTGCGCGGCAGCGTCCAGGTCGGATTGACGATGATGCCGGTCGCCATCGGGTTGAGCTGCGGCGTCGGGGTCGACGGCTTGCCGACGACCGCCTTGTGCGTCGCGATCACCGTGCCGCCATGAATGACGCGGGTCAGATATTCGGGGACGTTGCTGACGACATAGCGCTCGCCGAGATCGCGCGGCATCCAGCGCCAGCGTTCCATGTTGACGCGGATCGCATTGGCGTCGGCGGGGGTTTTCGCGCTCTTGAGCGCGGTCTTCAGCACCGCGAAATTGGGATGCACCGGGTCGAGCCCGGCGAGCGCCGTGGGAACCGAATTGGACGTCAGCGCCGAGGTCAGCAGCGCGACCAGCGGCTCGGTCTCCGCATCGCTGTCGGTCATGAACCACTGCTTGCGCGCCACATTGGGCGTGCGGCCGTCGCGCAGATGGGTCGCGAGCAGCAGAAAGCTGTCGGTCGCGACCTGATCGAGCGTGTCCTGATCGCCGCCGTCGATCGCGGCCTGCAGCGCGTCGGGATTATAATCCTTGGCGAAGAGTCCTTCGTCGCCGACGCTCTGGATGAAACCGAGAAGCGCCTTGGCGTTTGCCTTCGACCAGTCGGGCAGGTTGGCCTGCGTCATCGTTTCGACGACGGGGGCGTCGTCCTTGACCTTGTCGGGCTGCAGGACGACCGAATCCTCCTTGACGTTGGTCTGCGCGACCGCGGGGGCAGCAAGCAGCGTCAGGGGGAGGAGCAGCGCCGCGGGATGGCGCAGGGCGAGGGGGGAGTTTTTGACCATGGCGAAGGCCATAGCCAAAAAGATCACGTAGTTAAAGTGAGCTGGGGCACACGCAACGGGTGGTAGGACGAATTCGGTCGCAAACGTTCGTCATTCCCGCGAAGGCGGGAATCCAGCTTTGCGCCAGCGCCGGAACGAGCTGGATTCCCGCCTTCGCGGGAATGACGGAAATGGGTGGATGCGGAGGGTAGGCTTTAAGCTTGGCCCTCTTCATCCTGCTTTGCGAGCCATTCTTCGAGCCATTTGATCGTGTAGTCGCCGTGGATCACGTCGGGGTCGGCGAGCAAGGCCTGATGCAGCGGAATGTTCGTCTTGACCCCGCCGATCACCATTTCCGCCAGCGCGCGGCGCATCCGCATCATGCAGCTTTCGCGGCTGCGGCCATAGACGATCAGCTTGCCGATCATGCTGTCATAATAGGGCGGGATCGAATAGCCGGCGTAAAGCCCGCTATCGACGCGGACATGCATGCCGCCCGCCGCATGATAGCTCGTCACCTTGCCCGGCGAGGGCAGGAAGCTGCGCGGATCCTCGGCATTGATGCGGCACTCCATCGCATGGCCGCGAAATTCGAGGTCTTCCTGACGGACCGACAGCCCCGCGCCGCCCGCGATGCGGATCTGTTCGCGGACGAGGTCGAAGCCGGTGATCATCTCGGTTACCGGATGCTCGACCTGGATGCGCGTGTTCATCTCGATGAAGAAGAATTCGCCGTTTTCCCACAGGAATTCGATGGTCCCGGCGCCGCGATAGCCCATCTTCGCCATCGCGTCGGCGCAGATGCCGCCCATGCGCGCGCGCTCCTCGGCCGAGATGATCGGCGAGGGGGCTTCCTCGAGCACCTTCTGGTGGCGGCGCTGGAGCGAGCAGTCGCGCTCGCCGAGATGAATCGCGTTGCCGTTGCCGTCGCCGAAGACCTGAAATTCGATGTGGCGCGGATTGCCCAGATATTTTTCCATATAGACGGTCGGGTCGCCGAAGGCGGCCGCCGCTTCGCTCGACGCCTGACCCATCAGGCTTTCGAGGCTGTCCTCGTCGGGAACGACCTTCATGCCGCGGCCGCCGCCACCCGATGCGGCCTTGATCAGCACCGGATAGCCGATGTCCTGCGCGAGCTTCTTGGTCTCCTCGCTGAACGTCACCGCGCCGGGCGAACCCGGAACCACCGGCAGGCCGAGCTTGACCGCGGTGCGCTTCGCCTCGACCTTGTCGCCCATGGTGCGGATATGCTCGGGCTTCGGCCCGACGAAGATCATGTTATGCGCTTCGATGATCTCGGCAAACCGCTCGTTCTCGGAGAGGAAGCCGTAACCGGGATGGATCGCGTCGGCGCCGGTGATCTCGGCCGCCGAGATGATCGCGGGAATGTTGAGATAGCTGTCCTTCGCGGCGGGCGGCCCGATGCACACGGCTTCGTCGGCGAGGCGGACATGCATCGCGTCGGTGTCGGCGGTCGAATGGACCGCGACCGTCTTGATGCCCATTTCATGGCACGCGCGGTGGATGCGCAGCGCGATCTCGCCGCGGTTGGCGATCAGGAGTTTTTCGATAGCCATCGGGTGGATCAGCCGATGGTGAACAGCGGCTGGTCGAACTCGACCGGCTGGCTGTTCTCGACATGCACGGCCTTCAGCGTGCCCGCGGCGGGGGCGACGATCGGGTTCATCACCTTCATCGCCTCGATGATCAGGATCGTGTCGCCCGCCTTCACCGCCGATCCGGGCGCGGCGAAATTGGGGGCGCCGGGTTCGGGCGCGAGATAGACGGTCCCGACCATCGGCGACTTCACCGCGTCGGCGAAAGCGTCGGCGGCGGGCGCTGCAGCAGCGGGAGCGGCGGCCGGGGCGGCCGGAACAGCGGCAGGCGCCTGGGCGGGCGCAGGCGCATAGGCTACGGGCGCCGCGGCGGCGGTCAGCGTGCGCGCGACGCGCACCTTGCGGTCACCGTCCTCGACCTCGATTTCCGAAAGCTGCGTGTCGTCGAGCAGTTCGGCGAGCGCGCGCACGAACGCCGGATCGATGTTGATGCCATTGTCTTTATGGTCACCCATGAGAATTTTCCTGTTGTTGCGGCCCCGGTCTGGCGGTGCCTGACCCCTGTTCTGATGACGCCCTCTTGTCAGAGACGGGCGGCGGCGTCCAGCGCCAGCGTATAGCTTTGCGCGCCATGCCCCGCAAAATGCGCGGCGGCGGCCATGCCGACATAGCTCACATGGCGGAACGGCTCGCGCTGCATCGGGTCCGACAGATGAACCTCGATCACCGGCACCTTGATCGACTTGATCGCGTCGTGGATCGCGATCGAGGTGTGGGTATAGCCGCCCGCGTTGAGCAGCACCGCCCTAGCGCCCTCGAGATTGGCCTCGTGCAGCCAGTCGATCAGCACGCCCTCGTGGTTCGTCTGCCGGCATTCGACGCGGAGTCCGAGTTCGGTAGCCTGCGCCTCCAGCCGTGCGTGAATGTCGTTCAGCGTGTCGTGGCCGTAAATCTCTGGCTCGCGGGTGCCGAGCAGGTTGAGATTGGGGCCTGAGAGGACATAGACGAGCGGCGTTTCGGACAAGGGGCGGCCTTTCGGACAGGGAAGAAGGGATCAGCTTTCGCGATCCTGATAGCGGAAGATTCCCAATATCACGATCCGATCATCGTGAATCGCGTAAGCGATTTTGAAATGATATCTGATCGTCACGATACGCCGGAACGGCCGGTCCGGAACCTGCATCCCCGATCGCGGGTAGCGCCCGAGCTGGTCGATCGTGCGATGAATGTCGGACAGGATGTTCGGAAGCGAGTCCGGGGCGATACTCTCATAATGATCGACGATGGCGCGCAGATCGGCTTCCGCCTCCTTGCGGAACAGGATCGCCGTCATGCCGAGAAGGGGTGGCCAAAAATCCTGGCAATGTCGTCGGGGTCCGAAAATTCGGGTGCCGGATCAGCGGCACGGCGATCGATTTCGGCAAGCTCCCTTGCGGAGAAACTGAACCGTTCCGACATCGAATCCATTAGCGCGGCCAGCGCTTCCTCGACCGCTTCAAGCTGATCCGCAGGCAGTCGCTGCGCAAAGGAAAAGAATTTTTCGAGCGATGTCATGCCGCGATCATAAAGGAAAAAAGGGGCGCAGGATATGGTGTTTTCCGTGAAAGCCGGTAAGCGGAGCGCCATCATGTCGCTGATCAATATCATCCTCAACGGCGAACCGCGGGAGGTGCGCGCAGGCAGCATCGCCGACCTCGTCGCGTCGCTGGGGCTCGACGTGAAGAAGGTCGCGGTCGAGCGCAATCGCGAAATCGTGCCGCGCTCGACGCTCGCCGAGGTGACGCTCGCCGAGGGCGACGCGCTGGAGATCGTCCATTTTGTGGGCGGCGGCTGATGGCGGTCGCGCGCATCATAGCCAATCGCTACACGGATGATCCGAAGGCGGGGGCAGGCTTCTTCAACGAGGTGCTGGGGCTGGAGACCGCGATGGCGATGGATTTCATCACCATCTATCGCTCGGCCGCGCAGCCGATGGTGCAGATCAGCATTCTCAGCGAAGACCCGTCCGGGCTGTGTCCCGCCTATTCGGTCGGCGTCGACGATGTCGACGCGGTCCACGCGCGCGCCGTCGAAGCGGGGCACGAGATCGTCTATGCCCTGCGCGACGAGCCATGGGGCGTCCGCCGCTTCTTCGTTCGCGACCCGCTCGGCGACATCGCGAATATCGTTCAGAACAAGGATTGAATGTGGACAAGATCGACAGTTGGAGCGTTGCCGGGCGGACCTTCACGTCGCGGCTGATCGTCGGAACCGGCAAATATAAGGATTTCGAGCAGAATGCCGCCGCGGTCGCGGCTTCGGGGGCGGAGATCGTCACCGTCGCGGTGCGCCGCGTCAATGTGTCGGACCCGAATGCGCCGATGCTCACCGACTATATCGACCCGAAGAAGATCACCTACCTGCCCAATACCGCGGGCTGCTTCAACGCCGACGACGCGATCCGCACGCTGCGGCTGGCGCGCGAGGCCGGCGGCTGGGATCTGGTGAAGCTGGAAGTGCTGGGCGAGGCGAAGACGCTTTATCCGAACATGCGCGAGACGCTCGAGGCGACCGAGGTGCTTGCGAAAGAGGGCTTCCTGCCGATGGTCTATTGCGTCGACGATCCGATCGCCGCGAAGCAGCTCGAGGATGCGGGCGCGGTCGCGGTCATGCCGCTCGGCGCGCCGATCGGATCGGGGCTGGGCATCCAGAACCGCGTGACGATCCGCCTGATCGTCGAGGGCGCGTCGGTGCCGGTGCTCGTCGATGCCGGCGTCGGCACCGCGAGCGATGCGGCGGTGGCGATGGAACTCGGCTGCGACGGCGTGCTGATGAACACCGCGATCGCCGAAGCCAAAGACCCCATTCGCATGGCGCGCGCGATGAAGCTCGCGGTGGAGGCGGGGCGCGATGCCTATCTGTCGGGCCGCATGGGACAGCGGCGCTATGCCGATCCGTCGAGCCCGCTCGCGGGGTTGATTTAGTTTTCCCTACCGGGTCGTCATCCCGGCCTTCGCCGGGATGACGGCGGGTGTCAGGGCACCCGCTTGACCGGCGGCGCGATCCAGCTTCCTTCGAGCGCCGGGCGGCGCGGAAGGTAGAGGCGCAGGTTCATGCTGAACGGCCCCTCCGGCGCGGGCAGCCAGTTGGCTTCCTTGTCCGCGCCCGGATTGTCCTTTTGGATATAGAGGTCGAGCGAGCCGTCGGCGTTGAAGCTCAGCTTGTCGCGGTCGCCGATCGCGAAACGGTCGATCGGGTTCGCGACGAAGAACTGGTCGGCCCCGTACATGGTCAGCGACCAGAAGGCGTCGGCGGGCGGTATCTGATCCTTGTCGAAATGGAGGACATAGCGCGACGCGCCGGTCAGCGGCTTGCCGTCGCTGTCGAGCGGCGCCATCGGATAAATGGCTTCCTCGGGCGGCAGCGCGCCGAGGCCGGCAAAGGCGACGAAGGCGCGCTGGAGATAATCATTGCCATAGACGCCGAGCGCATTGCCCATCGCGACCCAATTGTTGCGCGTAAGGCTGAGGTTCTTGCGCCGGCCGATGATCCGCTGCCACGCATCGGCGGCGGCGCGCGTCAGCCCGCGCTGCACCGCCGGATCGGCCGCGGCGAGGTCGAAGCTCTGCCCCGGAACCAGCCCCACGCGCTCGATCCGCGCCAGCACCGCATAGTCGCTGGCGTGCGGCGGGTTGTGTTTCAGCGTTTCGGCGAACAGCGCGAAGAAGGCGGCGGGGGTCATTTTCGCGACCTGCTCGACCGGCGGCGTTTTCATGTCGATCGTCGGATCGGACTTCAGCGCCGCGGGTGCCTGCGGCTTGCCCCAGGCCGACAGCGGCGTTGCGGCATAGCTCGCCTGGAGGGCGTGAACATGGTCGTAATCGGCGGCGCCGTTGGTCTGGATGCGGCCGATGATCCAGCCCATCTCGGTCGGGCTGCGGACCATCCGCATTCCCTTTGGCAGCGTCCCCTGCCAGTGCGGCCCGACGAGCGCGACGATGCCGCCGTCGTTGCCGGTGGTGCGCGTGCCGAGCGCGGCGAAGACGTCGGTCCACATGTCCATGATCGGCACGACGTGATAGCGGCCCGCCGTTTTCGGCAGGGTGATGACCAGCGGTTCCTTGCCGACATCGAACCACAGCGGCGAATAGAGCGTGTCGGCATTGGGACGCACGACGTCCTTGAACGTCGCGTCGGGATAGGTCCGCATATGCCCGAACCGGTTCATCGGCGCGCGCATCCGGCCTTCGCTCGCGTTGGTCGACACGCGCCGCGTGGTTTCCATCAGCACCATCGGATAGGCATAGGTATAGGCTTCGAGGCCGATGGCATAGGCGTCGTCCTCGCTGACCGGGGCAGCGTGCGCCGCGCCAGTCATGAAGGCGGCCGCCATCGCCAGAAGGGCAAGCAGGCTTTTCATCGAATCACACTCCCGCGAGATATTGATGAGCGGGCCATAGGGGCGGGTCGTTCGTCAGTCTGTCATCGCGCCGACAATCTCCTTTAGGAATATCGATACCGCATTCGAAGCGAGGATTTAAACAACCCCAATCCCGTTCGTGTCGAGCGAAGTCGAGACACCCATCGGCGTAGCGCAAGGCCGATGGGTGTCTCGACTTCGCTCGACACGAACGGAAAGGCGAGGCAAATATGGGTTCCATCGCTCTGGGGTGGGGAGGGCGACGCATATGGCGACAGGGGTGAAAGCGAACGGGCGGTCCTGGACTGCCGCCGACCGCCTCGCCGCGCTCCGTCTCTGCCCGCTGTTCGCCGGCTGGCCCGAGGCGCGGCTCGCCGAGGTCGCGGCGATCGCGCGCGCCGAGCCATATCGGCGCGGCGCCGAAATCTTCGCGCGCGATCCCGAGCGGCGCGAGGCGTTCGTCATCGCCGCGGGTGAGGTCGAGGTCAGCCGCGCGTCGGCGGCGGGCAAGAAATTCGTGCTGAGCCTGCAGGGGCCGCACGAAATCCTGGCGATCGTGCGCCTGCTTGCCGAGCCGCCGATTCATTATGTCTATACCGCTTACGAGGACAGCGTGCTGCTGCACCTGCCGTGCGACGGGCTGGCCGCGATCCTCGACGCGGCCCCCATTCTCTGGCGCGACATCGCGCTGCTGATGTGCGCGCGGCACGGCGACAGCCTGCGCCAGCTCAACAATCAGAAGCTCGGCTCGCTCGAACAGCGGATGGCGGCGACTCTCGCCGATCTTGCGCGGATTCACGGCGTTGCGGGCCCCGCGGGGATCGAACTGGCGCTGCGCCTGCCGCAGGAGCAGCTCGGCGCGATGCTCGGCGTGACGCGGCAGAGCATCAACAAACTGCTGCGCGGGTTCGAGGCGGCGGGGCTGATCGCGGTCGATTATAATCGCGTGACGATCCTGAGCCCGGCGGCGCTCGACGACATCGCCGCGAGCGGATGATCCCTGCTTCAGGGCCGTTGGTCTCGCAAAGGGGAACAAGGCGCGCGCAGTCTCGTTGATCCGGCAAGAGGCGCACCCCTTTCGCCTCTGGAAATCAAGGAGAAATCCCGTGGGTGAACTGAAGGACAAGGCCAAGGGCCTCGCCAACGAAGCCGCCGGCAATGTGAAGCAGGCGGTCGGCAAGGCGACCGACAACGAACGGCTGCGCGCCGAAGGTGCAGCGCAGGAGCGCAAGGGCGAGGCCCAGAATCTGAGGGGCAAGGTCGTCGGCGCGCTCGGTGACAAAATCTGACGATCGCGCATCGTCACGCAGCGAAAGGCCCCGGAGTTCCGGGGCCTTTTCTTCTAGGGCAGGGTAGCATTTTCTTCGTCACCCCGGACTTGATCCGGGGTCCCGCTCAGCGACGGTGACAAGCGGGACCCCGGATCAAGTCCGGGGTGACGAAGAGGTTTCAGATTTAACGCTCGATACGTCCGCGCCTTATTTCCCGCCCGACGCGACCAGATCGACGTCGGTCATGCCGCCGTCGCGGCGCGCGAAAACGACATAGGCGAGGTCGCCCTTGGTGCCGCCGAGCATATGCTCGTTGCCACGCACGCGGTGGTCGCTGGTGTATCCGCCGCGCACCGCCATCGTGTGATAATAGTCGAGCACGCCCTGGATCGAGGCGGCGGTCTGGAAATTGACGACGCGGATGTTGCACTTGCCGCCGGCGACCCCCGCGGCCTCGCGCAGCGTCGCGCGCGGATAGACTTTTAACGCGGCGGGCAGGCGGTCGGCCCATGCATTGCCATAGGTCAGCTTGGCGTCGCAGCTTCCCTTCTGCTGCTCGCGCGCCAGCGCGCCGATCGTCACCGGGCGCTTCGCGGCGCAATCGCCGTTGCAGCCTTCCTCGAACGGCAGGGCCTTCGGCGCGGCGAGCAATTTACCCGCCGCCTGCGCCGCCGCGGCTTCGGCGGCGGCCGCCGCCTTGCCGGCCGCGATACCGGGGACGCCGCCGTCTACCGGCCGGTTGCCGGGCGCCGCGGCGTTGCGGTTCGCCTGGCCGGTCAGCTTGGGATCGACCATGATCTTGTCTTCGAGCGCGCCCTTGACCGCCGGGTCGCTGTCGGTCAGGCCGTCGTCGAGCGGCTGGAGGTCGGCCTTGGCGGCCGGATTGTCGCGGCAGCCCGCCAGCGGCACCGTCGCCGCCACCATCAGGCCCGCGATCAGCCATTTGCCCCGCACGATCATAGCTAACACTCCCTTAATATCCCCTCGGGAATGCCCGATCCTGGTTAAAAAGGCCCAAATAAAATGCGTTAACGGGTAAGACTTTGTTAGCCCAAAACTGTGCCGGAGCGAGACGGAATCGACATCCTTCGCAAGTCTTCCTCGTCATTGCGAGGAGCGAAGCGACGAAGCAATCGCCAGCCATCAGCCTTGCACGACGCCGAGGGCTGGAGATTGCCGCGTCGCCTTCGGCTCCTCGCAATGACGTGCTGGATCAATCGGCAAATCGCCCCGAACCCGTCTCGCGCGGCGCCGTGCGGATCAGCCGCGAAGTCTCGACCGCGGCCTGGCGGTGGACGACCGCCTGGCGATAGACCGGGTCGGTCACCATCGCCATGAAGGCGCCGCTGTTCGGATATTCGGCGACGAACATCGCGTCCCAATGCTCGCCGTCGGGGCCGATCACCATCGCCTCCATCGCGCCGCGCCAGACGATGCGGCCGCCGAGCCGTTCGAACACAGGTCCGCTGTCGCGCCCGTAATTCGCATAGGCCTCCGCCCCGTTGAGGTTCGCGCTCGCGAGCGGGTGATCGGCGGGATAGGTCGCCTTGTCCTTGAAGCGGACGAGGTTGAGCATGTGAATCACCGTGTCGCGCGGCAGCGCCTTGAAGGCGTCGAACTGCGCTCGCTCGGGGTCGACGTGGCGGTCTGTCATGGCTGGAACTCCTTGCGTTTCGCGCGCCAGGCATCGGCGCTTTGCGTCCAGGCGTCGACCGGCGCATCCTGAAACGGCGCGGGGAGGCGGGTCGGGCCGCTGTTCGTCGCGCCGAGCCGCTTTGCCAGCGCCTGCGAGCGCGTGTTGGCGGGATCGATGCTGTGCATCAGTTCGGGCCATTTCAGAAATTCGACCGCGAAATCGCACGCCGCGACCGCGCCCTCGAAGGCATAGCCCTTGCCCGCGAATTTCGCGCATACGCCATAGCCGATTTCGGGCGCGGGCCAGCCGTCGGGCTCCCACGGCCCGAGGCGGCCGACCCATTCGCCGCTGTCGCGCTCGATCACCGAGAACATCGAAAAGCCGCGGATATGCCATGCGCCGGCCAGCGTGCACCACTGACGCCATGCCGCCGACCGCGGGCAGGTGCCGCCGATGAAGCGCATCGTCTCTTCTTCGGCGCACATGCCGGCAAAGGCGTCGAAATCCTCGGTTGCGGGCGGGCGCAGGATCAGCCGCTCGGTCACGAGCAGGGGGCCGTTCAACATGTCTCTTCTCCCGCAGCGATTGGCCGCTGTTTGTGCGGCAAGCGGGATCGCGGGGCAAGGCCCACGAAAAATTTGAGGGCGCCGGTGGTTAGACCGGCGCCCTCTCCATCACGTGTGCGGGCGGAGGGGTCTCGGACCCACACCCGCGACGGGTTCCTGATCGCTTAGCGGCAGCGATATTTGTCCTTGTCGATCTCGCGGCCGAGCAGCGCGCCGCCCGCGGCGCCGAGCACGGTGCCGAGCAGCTTGTCGCCATTGCCCGCAATCTCGTGTCCGGCGAGGCCGCCGACCGCGCCGCCGATCAAGAGGCCGGTCGTGCCGTTGTCCTTCTTGCAGCGATAGCGGCCGTCGCTGCCGCGCCAGATGCGCGTGTTGCTGTTCACGCGCTGATCGCGCGAGGCGTAATAATTGCGGTTATGCTTGCGCTTCTTGTAATAATCCGCCGATGCCTCGGCCTGATGATAGCCGGGGACGGCCGTCGACACGCCGGCATAGGCGGGCGCGGTGCCGACGACGCTGGCCGCGGCGAACAGGCCCATCATGCCTTTGGTCAAGATACGCATTATTCAAATCCTTTCCTGGTCTCGGCGCCTCCGTTCCGAACGGAACCGGGCGCTTCGAGGAGAGAACGAGCCGGGTCCGAAAGCCGTTGCATGAACGTCAGGCAACGGGACGAAACGAGAGAATCCATCGACGAACCGAAAGGGTCTTGAAGGTGCGGCGCGGCCATGCGACATGTGGAAACATGCTGAACATCGCCTCGATCGTCATCGGCGTCATCGCGCTGATTCTCGCCATTCCCGCCTTCATCCCGCTGCTCGGCTGGGCGAACTGGGTGGTGGTGCCGATCGCGGTCGTCGGGCTGGCGCTCGGCGCGATGTCGAACCGGACCAGCGGGCGCAATCTCAACATCGTCGTCATCGTCATCGGCGTCGTGCGCCTGATGCTCGGCGGCGGCATCATCTGATCCGGCACGGCGAACCGTCATGACACAGGCATCGGCCCCCGCGGGGAGCCATCAGGGCGGCTTGCCCTATGCGCTTGCCGCCTATGGCATCTGGGGCTTCGTCCCGCTCTTCTTCAAGCTGCTCGAAAGCGTTCCGCCGGTCGAGGTGCTGGCGCAGCGGATCATCTGGTCGCTGCCGCTCTGCTTCCTCATCATGGTCTTTCGCCGCCAGATCGGCGACTATCTCGCGGCGCTCCGCGACCCGCGCGTGCTGCGGATGCTGCTTGCCAGCGCGCTGCTGATCGCGGTCAACTGGCTGGTCTATATCTTCGCGATCTTCACCGACCATGTCCTCGCGGCGAGCCTCGGCTATTATCTCAACCCGCTGGTCAATGTGATGCTGGGGATGCTCTTTCTGGGCGAGCGGCTTGGCCGGCTGCAACTCGTCGCGGTCGTCATCGCAGGGATAGGGGTCGCGATTCTGCTCGCGGGCGCGCTCGACACGCTGTGGATCAGTCTGACGCTGGCGCTCAGCTTCGGTTTCTATGGCCTGATCCGCAAGATCGTGCCGGTGGGCTCGCTCCCCGGGCTTGCGATCGAGACGACGCTGCTGATGCCTTTGGCGCTTGCGGTTTCGGGTTGGTATCTGTGGATCGGCGACGGGCGCGGTTTCGGATCGGACGGTGCGATCAGCCTGCTGCTCATGGCGGGGGGCATCGTGACCGCGGTGCCGCTGCTGCTGTTCGCGACCGCGGCGCGGCGGATGAGCTATGCCGCGCTCGGCTTCGCGCAATATCTGGCGCCGACGCTACAATTCCTGCTCGGCCTGTTCGCGTTCCACGAACCGCTGAAACCCGTGCAACTCGCTTGCTTCGTGCTGATCTGGATCAGCATCGCGGTGTTCAGCTTCGATATGTGGCGCAAGATGCGCGCCGAGCGGGTGGGCGGATCGATCTGAACCCGGCGCTGTCATCTCAATTCGTCATGCCGGACTTGATCCGGCATCCATTCTTTCCAACGCTGCTCTGAATGGACCCCGGATCAAGTCCGGGGTGACGGAAGAGTTAAGTAAGCCGCCAGCCCAGCGTTTCGCCCGCATGAAAAGGCACGACCTCGCCGATCCGCTCCGGCACCACGGTCTCCCCGCGCTCGAGCGTGATCGTGCCGCCATTGAGCGGCAGGCCATAGAAATTCGGTCCATGCTCGCTGGCGAACCCCTCGAACCGGTCGAGCGCGCCTTCCTCATCGAACACCGTCACATAGGATTCGAGCGCATAGGGTGCATTGAAGATGCCCGCGCAGCCGCAGGCAGCCTCCTTCGTATGCACCGCGTGCGGGGCGCTGTCGGTGCCCAGGAAGAATTTGGGCGATCCCGACACCGCCGCGGCGCGCACCGCGAGCCGGTGCTGCTCGCGCTTGGCGACGGGCAGGCAATAAGCGTGCGGGCGGATGCCGCCGACGAGCATCGCGTTGCGGTTGATATGGAGATGCTGCGGGGTGATCGTCGCGCCGACGTTGGCGGGCGCGTCCCGCACGAAATCAACCGCTTCGGCCGTCGTGATATGCTCGAAGACGATCTTGAGGGTCGGCAGTTTCCGGACCAGCGGCGCCAGCGTGCGCTCGATGAACACCGCCTCGCGGTCGAAGATGTCGACGTCGTGATCGGTGACCTCGCCGTGGATCAGCAGTGGCATCCCGATCTCGGCCATGCGTTCGAGCACGCCCATGATGTTCGCGATGTCGGTGACGCCGTGCGCGCTGCCCGTCGTCGCGTGCGCCGGATAGAGCTTTGCCGCGGTGAACACGCCCTCGGCATGGCCGCGCGCCAGCTCGCCCGCGTCGCTGTGGTCGGTCAGATAGGCGACGATCAGCGGCGTGAAATCGAGCTCTTTCGGCACCGCGGCGCGGATGCGGTCGCGATAGGCCGCGCCTTCCGTCGCGCTCGTCACCGGCGGCGACAGGTTCGGCATGATGATCGCACGCGCGAACTGGCGCGCGGTGTGGCGCGCGACCTGTTCCAGCATCGCGCCGTCGCGCAGATGGACGTGCCAGTCGTCGGGGCGTCGGATAGTCAGGCGGTCGGTCATCGGCGGCTCGTCGATAAGTGGGTTGGTTTTGGCTGGGGCGTCCCTAGATTATCGCCATGCCCAATACCACCCTCAACGATCGCGCGCTCCTTCGACTTTCGGGCGAGGACGTACGCGGCTTCCTGCAAGGCCTCGTCACCAACGATGTTTCGGGCAATCTGCCGGTGTGGGCGGCGCTGCTGACCCCGCAGGGCAAAGTGCTGTTCGATTTGCTGATCTGGGGCGACGAGGATGATGTATTGATCGACTGCGAGCGCGCCGCCGCCGACGATCTGGCGAAGCGCCTGACACTCTATCGCCTCCGCCGCGCGATCACGATCGCGCGCGAGGAGGGACTCGGCGTCCACTGGGCGAAGGAGGGTGACCTCGGCGTCGTCGATCCGCGTCTGTCCGACCTCGGCCAGCGCTGGCTCGCGCCCGCCGGGGAAGGGGAGGGCGTCGACGCCGCATGGCAGGCGCATCGCCTGTCGCTCGGCGTTACCGAGGGGTGCGCCGAACTCGGCGACGGAACGACGCTCTGGCTCGAATGCAACGCCGCCGAACTGAACGGCGTCAGCTTCACCAAGGGCTGCTATGTCGGGCAGGAGAATACGGCGCGGATGAACTGGCGGCAGAAGGTCAATCGGCGGCTGGTGGTCGTGCCGATCGCTGAGGCCGACGGCAAGCGTCAGGTCGTCGCCTGGCCCGAACTCGGCTGGTCGGTCGAGCATCGCCGGGTCGAAAATATCGACCCCGCCGCCGCGCCCGGCTGGATGCGCGAAGCGCTCACCGCCGATCGCGGTTCATGACGACCTCCTCCCTCGTCACCCCGGATCAAGTCCGGGGTGACGAAAGTGTGGCGCGGCTCTTTCTTCGAGCGGCATCGCCGTCCACCAGTCGCGGTTCATGACAGGTGCAGGCGGGCATGGTAGATTTCCCGCCATGCGCGCCCTTCTGATCGCTTCGGCGCTCGCCGCCGCTCTCCCGGTCGCTCCTGCCGTTGCCGCCGATCCACCGCTCGTGCCGATCGCGCCCGAGGAAGCGACCGCTCCCGCGCTATTGGTGCCGCTCGCCCCGGATTCGCCGTGGACCGCGCGGTTCGCGGCGGCCGCCGACGAATTGCTGCCCGCGCTGCGATCGGGCGAGGAAAGCCGCTGGGGTCCGCTGCTGGGCGGTCCGTGGCTGGGCGCGCCCGACCGCGCGCGCGTTGCCGCCTTGCTGCGCGACCGCGACGGCCCGTTCGGTCATGCGCTTTCCGGGCAGGCGGGCACTCGCCGCATCATCCTGGGGTGGCAGTCGCCCGCGACACTGAACGCCGCGGATCGCGCCGCGATCGCCGCGCGACCCGAGGCCGAGGCGATCGTCTGCTGGGCCGCACAGGGCGCCGCCGATACCGGATGGCCGCGCACCGCACGCGAAGCGGACAATGCGCCGGGGCGCCCCTATGCGTGCGCGCGCATCGCCTATTCGGTGCGGGACGGCGCGCCGCGCTGGCGCGCCTTCGTCGAGGGCTGATTTAACCATTCCCCAATCATGATCTGCGACAAGCGCGCCATGTTGCGGCGTTTCATCTCCTTGGCCGGGATCATTGCGGTGGGCTCGATCGGCATAGCCAATATCGCGGGCCGTCAAAGGGCCGAAGGGCCCGCGGCGCCCGCGCCGGACCCCTATGCCGGCGAAAGCAACTGGACGATGCGCGGGCGGGACGCCGCTGCGGCGTCCGCCAAGGCTGCCGCCTCGCGGCCGAGCGAGGTTCGAATCCGACGCGCGTCCGATTCGCATTTCTATGCCGACACCGATGTGCAGGGCACGCAGATCCACATGCTCGTCGACAGCGGCGCCTCGCTCGTCGCGCTGACGCGCCGCGATGCGGAGGCGATCGGGATCGACGTCGACCGCCTGCCGGTCGCGGGCATGGCGCAGACGGCGGGCGGGCCGATCCCGATGCGGGTCACGATGCTCGACAGCGTCGATGTCGACGGCATCACGGTGCGCAATGTCGAGGCGGCGGTGGTCGACGCCGACATGGGTGTCTCGCTGCTCGGCCAAAGCTTCCTCGCCAAGCTCGACACGGTGAATATCGAAGGCGACACGATGACGCTGCGGTGATCGTCGAGCGGATTTGGTCTGCTGTTGGATTTTTGCGCGGCCGTTGCGGGAATTTGTTTCACGCAAAGGCGCAAAGAAACCGGGTCTCACACAAAGACACGAAGAGGCCGGGTGTGATCGCGCGTCCGGTTCGTCGCCGTATGCGACCTTGAAAGGCGCTTCGCGCGAGTGATGGATGGATGGTCGCGTTGGCGCGCGCCCTCTTCGCGTCTTTGTGTGAGGATTTTTCTCCACTTCTTCTTCGCGCCTTTGCGCCTTTGCGTGAGATCATGAGAAGAATGCGAGCCTTGCCGCTCGTCCTCAACTCTTGCCAAACCCTCGCGATTTCCCCACATCGGCGGCCATGAACGCTCCCAATCCTCCGCTGAAGGCCGCGATCGTGCCGGTCACCGCTTTCCAGCAGAATTGCACTTTGCTGTGGTGCACCGAAACCAACAAGGCGGCTTTCGTCGATCCCGGCGGCGACCTCGACAAGCTCCGGGAAGCGGTCCGGCAGACCGGGGTCGAGGTCGAGAAGATCCTCGTCACCCACGGCCATATGGACCACTGCGGTCAGGCCGGGGTGCTCGCGAAGGAACTTGGCGTGCCGATCGAGGGGCCGCACGAGGACGATCGCTTCTGGATCGAAAAGCTGAGCGAGGACGGTGCGCGTTTCGGGATGGAGGGCGAGCCGTTCGAGCCCGACCGCTGGCTCGTCGACGGCGACAAGGTGGCGGTCGGCAATCTGGAGATCGACGTCATTCACTGCCCCGGCCACACGCCCGGCCATGTCGTCTTTTATCACGGCCCCTCGAAACTTGCGATCGTCGGCGACGTGATTTTCCAGGGCTCGATCGGCCGCACCGACTTTCCGCGCGGCAATCATCAGCAGCTTCTCGATTCGATCACGCAGAAGCTCTGGCCGCTCGGCGGCGACACCATCTTCCTGCCCGGTCACGGTCCGCACAGCAGCTTCGCGCAGGAGCGGAGGACGAACCCCTATGTCGCCGACGGGGTGATTGGATAGATGCCCACGATTGGATCTGAAGCAGATTCCGTTTGTGTCGAGCGAAGTCGAGACACCCATCAGTATGGCGCAAGGGCGATGGGTGTCTCGACTTCGCTCGACACGAACGGGAATTTAGGGCGGCTGCGTTCTCTACCTCGGCGCGACCACCTCGGTGTGGACAGCCTTCGCTGCGCCGAAGCTCACTGGAGTCGTATAGACGACCGTCAGCGCGGTGATCGCGAGACCGAGCTGGGTCAGCATGGTGATGATGGTTCCGATCATGCGGCCCCAGCGCATCCCGTCCATGCCGAGCGCGTGGAGGATGCGGCCGACCAGATAGAGCGCGCCGACCGCCCAAAGCGCCATTGACGGTCCCAGGCCGAGCTCGACGAGCGCGAGCAGGATCAGCACGAAAGCGGTATTCTCGACGAAATTGCTGTGCGCGCGCATCCGCCGCGTGACGGCTTCGTTGCCGCCGTCGCCGACGAAGACCTTCTCCCGCGTCCGCACCCGGCCGACGCGCACGCTGAGCCAGAGATTGAGCAGCGCTGCGGCCGCGGCAATGGTCAGGCTGATCGGCAAGATGATCATATGGTTCCCCCTGTTGGCCGGGATTCCGGCAAGGACGGAGATGTGGCATTGACGGAGGGGCAGGGCAAGGCCGCTTCCTGTTCGTCGTCAGGACAGGGAGCGTCGATCCGTCCTTTGCCTCGGGGGTTGCCTTTGCGGGCAAAAACGCTATAGCCGCGCCCGATCCGGCACCCGACACCAACAGGCGTTGAGGCACCCTCCGGCGGATGATTTCCGGTCGTTTTTCAAACGGTAACGGTTTTCATCGTGGTGGGCGGGCCAGTCATTTCCGGCGACGGGAAAGACAAGTTCGGGTTCGCCGATTCGATTAAACATATAGGAATGCAGGAAATAACATGGCCGTCCCCAAGCGAAAAACCTCGCCCTCGAAGCGCGGAATGCGTCGCAGCCACGACAGCCTGAAGGTCGAAGCCTTTCAGGAATGCCCCAATTGCGGTGAGCTGAAGCGCCCGCACAATCTGTGCAACGCCTGCGGCCATTATAACGGCCGCGAAGTGGTGGCTGGCGCCTAAGTCAAGCCGGAGAGCGTCAGAATGAGCCTTACACCGCGAATCGCGATCGATGCGATGGGCGGTGACGTCGGCGTTCGCGTGATGTGCGCGGGCGCGGCGATGGCGCGTCACCAGCACGACGGTCTGCGCTTCCTGCTTGTGGGAGACGAGACGCGGATCAAGGCCGCGCTCGACAACCACCCGAACCTGCGCGCGGCGTCGGAGATCATCCACACCGACAAGGTCGTCTCTGGCGAGGACAAGCCCAGCCAGGCGCTGCGTGGCGGTCGCGGCAGCTCGATGGGGCTCGCGATCGACGCGGTGAAGCGCGGCGACGCCGGCGGCGCCGTCTCGGCGGGCAACACCGGCGCGCTGATGGCGATGGCGAAGGTCGCGCTGCGCACCATGCCGGGGATCGACCGACCGGCGCTCGCGGCGCTGCTACCCTCACTCGGCGACAACGATGTCGTCATGCTCGACCTCGGCGCCAACACCGATTGCGACGCGAACAATCTCGTCCAGTTCGCGGTCATGGGCGCCGCCTATGCCCGCACCGCCATGGGCCTCGCAAAGCCGCGCGTCGCGCTGCTCAACATCGGCACCGAAGAGCTCAAGGGCACCGACGAAATCCGCGACGCCGCCGCGCTGCTGCGCGCGGCCGAGGGGCTGCCGATGCAGTTCGCCGGTTTCATCGAGGGCGACAAATTGTCGCGCGGCGAGGTCGACGTCGTCGTTCACGACGGTTTCTCGGGCAATATCGCGCTCAAGACGATCGAGGGAACGGCGCGCTTCGTCACCGACCTGCTGCGCCGCGCCTTCACCTCGTCGGTGCGTTCGAAGATCGGCTTCCTGATCTCGCGCCCCGCGACCGAATTGCTGCGCCACCATCTCGATCCCAACAACCATAATGGCGCGGTGTTCCTGGGGCTTAACGGCGTCGTGCTGAAAAGCCACGGCAGCGCCGATGCGAAGGGGGTCGCGAATTGCGTCCACCTCTGCGCCGAACTCATCGAAAAGGATATCACGCGTCAGGTGACCGAGGATCTCGCCAATTTCCGTGGGAGCGCGGCGGCATGACCCTGCGCGCGATCTTGTCCGGCACCGGCTCGGCGCTGCCGCGCACGCGCGTTTCCAACGCCGAACTCGCGACGCGCGTTGACACCAGCGACGAGTGGATCGTCGAGCGCACCGGAATCCGCTTTCGCCATATCGCCGAACCCGACGAGACGACCGCGACGCTCGGCGCCGCGGCGGCGAAGGAAGCGCTGGCGGCGGCCGGACTCGATGCCTCGGACATCGGCCTGATCATCGTCGCCACCGCGACCCCCGACAATACCTTCCCCGCCAGCGCGACCAAGGTGCAGGCGCTGCTCGGCGCGCCCGATTGCATCGCCTTCGACGTCGCAGCTGTCTGCTCGGGCTTCCTCTATGCCCTTTCGGTCGCCGATTCGATGCTCCGCACCGGCGCCGCGCGGCACGCGCTGGTGATCGGCAGCGAGACGTTCAGCCGCATCCTCGACTGGGAGGATCGTGCGACCTGCGTTCTGTTCGGCGACGGTGCGGGCGCGGTCGTCCTGTCGGCCGAGGAAGTCAGCGACGATCGCGGCATCCTCGCGACCCGGCTCCACGCCGAGGGCAAATATTGCGACATGCTCTATGTCGACGGCGGTCCGTCGACGACCGGCACCGTCGGCCACGTCCGCATGCAAGGCCGCGAAGTGTTCCGCCATGCCGTTACCAATCTGGCGTCGGTGCTGGGTGAGGTGATGGAAGAGGTGGGCCTTGCCGCCAGCGACATCGACTGGGTCGTGCCGCATCAGGCGAACAAGCGGATTATCGATGCGACCGCGAAGAAGCTGGGCCTGTCCGCCGACCGCGTCGTGCTGACCGTCGACCAGCACGCGAACACGTCGGCGGCATCGGTGCCGCTCGCGCTCGACCTCGCGGTTCGCGACGGCCGCATCCAGCGCGGCGACCTCGTCGTGCTCGAGGCGATGGGCGGCGGCTTCACCTGGGGCGCGGCGGTCCTGCGCGTCTGATTCCAGCGATTCTCCTCCCGCTTGTGGGAGGGAATATGTTCACCGCATCAACTCCTCGCTCCATCCAATTCAGTTTGGAGGATTTATTCGCTTTTGTTACATAGGAGGCGGGACTCGTGTCGGTGGGGGCCTTCCGGGAACCTTTGGGTTGCATCCGCTTCAGGAGGGGAAGGGAAGAAGATGACGTCAGGGACGCTTACGCGCGCCGATATCGCGGCGAAGATCAACCAGCAGATCGGCCTGTCGCGCAATGAATCGGCGACGATCGTCGAATCGATATTGGACCATATGTCGGACGCGCTCGCCAATGGGCAGAATGTGAAGATTTCGGGCTTCGGCACCTTCGTGCTGCGCGACAAGGCGCAGCGGATCGGCCGCAATCCCAAGACGGGGATCGAAGTGCCGATCCTGCCGCGCCGGGTGATGACCTTTCGCGCCAGCCAGTCGATGCGTGCCCGCGTCGCCGGCAAATAGCCTGGGTATGGCGCATGGCTGATTCCGACCATGGCGCGGGCGGGAGCGCGGACAGGGGCAAGGCGGCGAGCGCGATGCTCGCGATCGGCGAACTCGCCGATCGCATCGGCGTGCCGACGCATGTCCTGCGCTATTGGGAAACGCGCTTTCCGCAGCTCCGTCCGCTCCAGCGGTCGGGGCGGCGGCGCTATTACCGCGCCGAGGATGTCGCGCTCGCCGAGCGCATCCACCATCTGCTGCATGTGAAGGGCTTCACGGTCGAAGGCGCACGCAAGGCCTTGTCGCAGCCCAATGGCGCGGCCTCGGCTGAGCCGGTGGCGCCTCCGGCTGCAACGCCGGTCGCCGCATCGCATGGGGTTTCGGTGGAGGCGCTGGTCGCGCTGCGCCAGCGGCTCGCGGCGGCATTGCGTTAAAAGCGCCCGTGTCCCCGCGAAGGCGGGGGCGACGGCTATCGATCACGCAACCTATCTTTCATCGTCACCCCGGACTTGGCCCGGGGTCCATTCACGCACCGCTGGGAGAGTGGATTCCGGATCAAGTCCGGAATGACGAAGGAGGAAATGGCGGCGGCTCAATCATCATCCATCGCCGGCGCGAGCGCCGGGTCGAGGTCGCGCGGGCGAACGAAGGCGGTGATCCGCGCCTGATTGACGTCGAGGTCCTGCCAGTCGGCGATGTCGAGCTCGAGCCGGACGAGCGCCGAGGTCGGCAGCTTTTCCTCGACCGCGGCGCGCAAGTTCCCGCCGCCCTCTTCGGGCGCGAGCATCAGCGCGAGATCCTCGAGCCCCGGATTATGCCCCGAAATCAGCAGATGCGCGGCATCCCTTCCGGTATCGCGCAGCACGTCGATCAGCGTCGCCGCCGAGGCGAGATAGATGCGCCGGTCCCAGACCGGTTCGATGGCGTCGAGGCCCGCAGCGGGCTGGAAGATGTCGAGCGTTTCGGTGACGCGCACGGCGGGCGAGGCGACGATGCGGTCGACCGGCATCGCGTGCCGCTTCACATATTGGCCGATCAGTTCGGCGCCACGGCGTCCGCGGGCGTTGATCGGCCGGTCGAAATCGCGCTCTACAGCCACGTCCCAGCCCGATTTCGCGTGCCGCAGGATGGTCAAACTCTTCAAGATCGCTCCCCGCCTGTCCCCTCGTTCCCGGCCTTCTGCCGCAAACTCATGACGGTGAAAAGGCAGGATATGCGCTTTTTCGCTGCCGCATGTTCGCGGCCGCGACATGGTTCACCGCCTCGTCGAGCGGCAGGCGGCGGATCGGTGTGCCTTCGGGAAAGGCGCTCAGCAGCCGCGACGGAAAGCTCGGCGAGAGCATCACGAACTGGCCGAAATCGTCGGCGCGGCGGATCAGGCGGCCGAAGGCCTGTCCGATGCGGGCGCGGATGACGCTGTCGTCATAGGCGCTGCCGCCCTGCGCCACGCGCCGCGCCGCGTGCAGGATCGTCGGGCGCGGCCACGGCACCCCCTCCATGATCACGAGCCGCAGCGAATCGCCCGGCACGTCGACGCCGTCGCGCAAGGCATCGGTGCCGAGCAGCGAGGCGTGCGGGTCGGCGCGGAAGATGTCGACGAGCGTACCGGTGTCGAGCGGATCGACATGCTGGGCATAGAGCGGCAGCCCGGCGCGCGCGAGCCGGTCGGCGATGCGCGCATGGACGATGCGTAGCCGGCGGATCGCACTGAACAGACCCAGCGCGCCGCCGCCCGACGCCTCGATCAGCCGGCTGTAAGCGCCCGCGAGCGCGGACAGGTCGCCGCGCGCGATGTCGGTGACGATCAGCACTTCGGACTGGCGCGCATAGTCGAACGGGCTCGGCACCGCGAAATGCTGAACCCCGCCGCCCATATGCCGCGCGCCGGTGCGGATGTCGGCGTCGGCCCAGCCCGATCCGCTGCTTCCGCCCCGCAGGGTGGCGGAGGTCACGAGCACGCCCTGCGCGGGGCGATACACCACCTCGGCGACCGGCCGCGCGGGGTCGAGCCAGTGGCGGTGAAGCCCCAGATCGAATTCGCGCCCGTCGTAGCGATCGACCGCGAGCCAATCGACGAAATCGGGATCGGCGGGGCCGCCGACGCGCCCGAGCAGCGACAGCCAGCCGCCCAATGTGTCGATCCGCGTGCCGAGGCTCGCCCGCGCGCCGTCGACCCGCGCGCGCGCCTGGCCGTCGAGCCAGTCGGGCGGGTCCTCGACCAGCGCGTCGAGCCTTTTGCCGAGCGCCAGCAGCGGCCGCAGCAGCGCCTCGACTGCGTCGCTCGCCCCCGCCGCCGCCGCGACCAGTTCGGGATCGGGGTCGGCAAGCTCGGTTTCGAGGCCATAGCCCGCGTCGGCGGTACGCGTGTCGACGCTGCGCGCATAGACCTGGCCGCGCACCGCGACGAGCAGCCGCTCGATCGCGCCCCACGGCGCCGTCTCGGCGATCCGGGCGAGCCAGCCCTCGCCGGGAAGCTCGCCCGACGCCGAGATCGCCGCCTGAATCGCGCGCTCGCCCGCCTCGTCATAGCTTGCGACGTCGGCGAGCCGCGCCGCGAGCCCGCGCCGCCGCCCGCGCGACTTGCCTTCGGGGCCGAGCACCCAGCGGCGGATCTCGACCGCTTCCTGTCCGGTCAGCGCCGCCGCGAACATCGAATCGGCGGCATCCCACAGATGATGTCCCTCGTCGAAGATCAGCCGCGTCGCGGGCGCCCCGCCCCCCTCCTGCGAACTCGGGCGCGGGCGGGCGGCCTGCACCATCGTCAGCGCATGGTTGGCGATGACGATGTCGGCCTGCGTCGCCGCGCGCGCCGAGCGTTCGATGAAGCATTTGCGGAAATGCGGGCAGCCCGCGTAAATGCACTCGCCGCGCCGGTCGGTCAGCGCTGTCGTGCCGTTGCGGCGGAAGAGGGCGGGGAGCCAGCCGGGCAGGTCGCCGCCGACCATGTCGCCGTCGCGCGTATAGGCCGTCCAGCGCGCGACGAGCTGCGCGAGGATCGCCGCGCGCCCCGAAAAGCCGCCCTGCAGCGCATCCTCCAGATTGAGCAGGCAGAGATAATTCTCGCGCCCCTTGCGCACGACGACCTTCTCGCGATGCGTCGCGGCGTCGGGGTAGAGTTTCTCGGTCTCGCGCGAAAGCTGGCGTTGCAGCGCCTTGGTGAAGGTCGAGATGCAGACTGCGCCCGCCGACTGGTCGATCCATTGTTTCGCGGGAGCGAGATAGCCGAGCGTCTTGCCGATCCCGGTGCCCGCCTCGGCGACCAGCATTTCGGGCGCATCCTTGCGCGCGCGCGGACCGAAGATGGCGGCGGCGGCGCGGGCATAATCCTGCTGCCCCGCGCGCCGCTCGGCCCCGTCGCCGGTCAGCCGGTCGAGCCGCGCGGTCACGTCGTCGGGATTCACCGTCACCTGCCGCGGCTGGGGGCGCGGCGGCGCCTCCTCCCATTCGGGCAGGCGTGCGAACAGCCAGCGGTCGGCCTTGCCCGGCGGATCGAGCCGCGACTGCAGCAGCGAGGCCCACGGCCAGCGCTGGCGGCCGAGCGCCTGCAGCGCGTGCCACGCCCCCTCGCGCTCGGGCCAGTCCGGGTCGTCGAGGCTGGCGAGCATCGCGGCGGCGGCGTGCGGCAGGAAGGCCGCGATATCATCCTCGCGCGCGGGCGGCGTCAGGCCGAGCGCCGCGGCGATTCCCGCAGGGGTCGGCACCGCGAAGCGCGCGGGATAGAGGAAGGCGAACAGCTCGAGCAGGTCGAGCCCCGACAATTCGGGATAGCCGAGCCGGTCGCCGGTCAGCGTGGCGCCGAGCAGCAGGTGCGGTGTCGCGGCAACAGCGGCGATCGCCTCGCCGCGCCCGACCCTTTGCACGCGCCCGCCCGCATCGGCGATCCAGATGCCGACATGGCTCGCATGGAGCGCGGGCAGGGCCAGGGGATCGACGCGGGGGAGCATGGCCCCACGCTAGGGACAAAAGAGGAACGCGGCAAGCGTGCGGACCACCCCATTTTCGTCATCCCCGCGAAAGCGGGGACCCAGGGTGGGGTAGGCCGACGCACGCTCCGGGTTCCCGCTTTCGCGGGAATGACGATGGTTGGGTATAGATGATTGGGTTAATTGAGCCCCCGCCGTCCGAACACCGGCGCGCGCTGGTTCAGAAAAACCGGCGGCGTCTCCGTCGCGGCACTTCGCTGCGCAGCCTCCAGCGCCTTGTAAAGCGCGCCGTGCAACAGCTCATAAGGAAAGCGCACCCCCATGCGGTCGAACTCGGACCACATGACGACGGCATAAGTGACCTCGCCCGCATAATGGATTTCGCAGCGCGAGCGCGCCGGCATACTCGCCCCGTCGATCCGCGCCCCGCCTTCGGACAGGTCGGCGATGCGGCCGCCGACGAAGTTGAGAACGCCGTTGACCATGACCTCGATCGAGACCGGAGTCCGCTTGTGGCTGCGTGCCGTGGGGGCGCGAAAATTCGTCATGCCGCGAAGCTAAGCCCGACATGGTAAATTTTTCGGTAATGACGATCTCGCAACCGGGACGTGCCCCTTAAGGCACTTTTGCCTTCGAATTGGCCGATCTTGCCGCTATGGGCGCAGCCATGACTGACCTGCACCTTCATCCTTCGCTGCGCGCGCATGCGCAAACGTCCAAGGCCTGGCCGTTCGAGGAAGCGCGCAAGCTGGTCAAACGCTATCCCGACGGCAAGCCCGGCGGCGAGCCGGTGCTGTTCGAGACCGGCTATGGCCCCTCGGGCCTGCCGCACATCGGCACGTTCAACGAAGTGCTGCGCACGACGATGGTCCGCCGCGCCTATGAGGCGCTGACCGGCGGCGCCGCGACGCGCCTCGTTGCGTTCAGCGACGACATGGACGGGCTGCGCAAGGTTCCCGACAATGTCCCCAACCAGGCGATGCTGCGCGAACATCTCGGCAAGTCGCTCACCGCCATCCCCGATCCGTTCGGCAAGTATGAGAGTTTCGCGCATCACAACAATGCGATGCTCCGCGAATTTCTCGACCGTTTCGGCTTCGAATATGAGTTTGTGAGTTCGACCGAGCGCTACAGGTCGGGCGCGTTCGACAATGCGCTCAGGAATGTCCTGCGCCACAATCAGGACATTCTCGACATCATGCTGCCGACGCTCCGCGCCGAGCGCGCCGCGACCTATTCGCCGATCCTGCCGGTCAGCCCGAATTCGGGCATCGTGCTCCAGGTGCCGGTGACCGTGGTCGATGCCGACGCCGGACTCGTTTCGTTCGAGGACGAGGGCGAGACGATCACGCACAGCATCCTGTCGGGCGGCGCCAAGCTGCAATGGAAGGTCGACTGGGCGATGCGCTGGGTCGCGCTGGGCGTCGATTACGAGATGTACGGCAAGGACCTGACCGACAGCGGTATCCAGTCGGGCAAGATCGCCAAGGCGCTCGGCGGCCGCAAGCCCGAGGGGCTGATCTACGAGATGTTCCTCGACGAAAAGGGCGAGAAGATCTCGAAATCGAAGGGCAACGGCCTCAGCCTCGAACAATGGCTCGACTATGGCAGCGAGGAAAGCCTCGCCTTCTTCGCCTATCGCGAGCCCAAGGCGGCGAAGCAGCTTCACATTGGCGTGATTCCCAAGGCGGTCGACGAATATCTCCAGATGCGCGGCAACTATCCGGCGCAGGACGGCGACAAGAAGCTCGGCAACCCGGTGCACCACGTCCATGTCGCGCGCGGCGAGGATGTGCCCGCGGCCGAATTGCCGGTGACTTTCGGCCTGCTGCTCAACCTTGTCGGGGTGATGGGCGCCGATGCCTCGAAGGATCAGATCTGGCGCTACCTCGGCCAATATGTCGAGGGCGCGAATGCGGACGCCTATCCCGAACTCGACCGGCTGATCGACAATGCGATGGCGTATAACCGCGATTTCGTCGCGCCGACCTTGCAGCGCCGCAAGCCGCAGGGCGGTGAGGGGGCGGCCCTGAAGGCGCTCGACGACAAGCTCGCGGCGTTGTCCGCCGACGCCTCGGCCGATGATATCCAGAACATCGTCTACGAGATCGGCAAGGACGAAGCCTATGGCTTCGAGAATCTGCGCGACTGGTTCAAGGCGCTCTACGAGACCCTGCTCGGGTCGAGCGCGGGGCCGCGCATGGGCAGCTTCATCGCGCTGTTCGGGATCGCCAACACGCGGCGGCTGATTGCCGAGGCTTTAGCGTAAAATGGAACGTCATTGCGAGCGAAGTGAAGCAATCTCCAGCTATCGGTTTCGCGCAAGGCTGATGGCTGGAGATTGCGTCGTCGCTACGCTCCTCGCAATGACGAAAGAGGGCTTATGATCGACATCTTCACCACCGGCGGCACGATCGACAAAGTCTATTTCGACGCGCTCAGCGAGTTCCAGATCGGCCCCGCGGCGATCCCCGACATGCTGCGCGAGAATAATGTCCACGTCCCGCACCGCGTCACGCAGCTCATGCGCAAGGACAGCCTCGAACTGACCGACGCCGACCGCGAGGCGATCCGCGCCGCGGTCGCCGCGAGCGATGCCGACCGCATCCTCGTCACCCACGGCACCGACACGATGGTCGTCACCGGGCGCGTGCTCGCGGGGATCGCGGGCAAGACGATCGTGCTCACCGGCGCGATGCAGCCGGCGTCGGTGCGCGCGAGCGACGCCGAGTTCAATGTCGGCTTCGCGCTCGCCGCGGTGCAGACGCTGCCGCCCGGCGTCTATGTCGCGATGAACGGGATGATCTTCGACCCCGCAACGACGGTGAAGGACCGCGCCGCCGGGCGCTTCCGCGCCGGGACCTGACACGCCGATTCCCCGAGCGAAGCCGAGGGGCCATGCCGAGCGCAGTCGAGGCGGCGGCGATGCGGGTTCTCGCTCCGCTCGAACGGGCCCCTCGGCTTCGCTCGGGGAACCGGAGAAGGGCGAGTTAAATTGCTTTCGCCTGTGATCGAGATCATGCGACAAGGCCGCCGGGTCGTGTGACAAGAACAGCGGGCGACGAGTCGCCCCACTTCTATCGGGACAACCAAGGGAAGGGACGATCACATGAACAGCCACAAACTCGCCAGTCTCATCGCCGCGTCGGCGACCGCGGTCGCGCTTTCGGGCGCCGCGCTCGCCGCCGATCCGGCGCCGCACGCCAAGCGCGTCGGCGCGAGCGACACGGTCAAATGCTATGGCGTCAACAGTTGCAAGGGCACCTCGGACTGCAAGACCGAGGCGAGCTCGTGCAGCGGCGACGCCGGATGCAGCACCGCAGGCAATAGCTGCGCGGGCGCGAACAGCTGCAAGGGCAAGGGCTTCAAGAAGCTCGCCGCGGGTAAATGCCTGACCGACGGCGGCAAGATCGCGGTCTGACGACAACGGACGGGTCCGGCCGGCGCCGGACCCGAACCGCCGACGGAGAGCGAGCGTGCGCGCAGAGGATTGCCGGACAGTGCCGTCGCCGGGCTTCGGCCTTGGCCTGCGCCCCGATCATTATCCCGATTTTCTTGAGCGACCGCAGCCGGTCGAATGGCTGGAGATCATCTCCGAAAATTACATGGTGCCGGGCGGACGCCCGCTCGCCATGCTCGACCGCATCCGCGCCGATTATCCGATGGTGATGCACGGCGTGTCGCTGTCGATCGGTTCCGACGAGCCGTTCGACCGGGATTATCTGGCCGACCTCAAGGCGCTGGCCGAGCGGGTCGAGCCGCTGTGGATTTCGGACCATCTCTGCTGGACCGGGATCGACGCGCACAACAGCCACGACCTGCTGCCGCTCCCCTATGACGCGCCGGCGCTGCGATGCGTCGTCGACAATATCGGCCGCGTGCAGGATATTCTCGGCCGCCGCATCCTGATCGAGAATCCGTCGAGCTATGTCACCTTTCGCTCGTCGGATCGCAGCGAGTGGGATTTTCTCGCCGACATGGCCGAACGCGCCGACTGCCTGCTGCTGCTCGACGTCAACAATATTTACGTCAGCGCGCGCAATCACGGCTTCGACCCGCTCGATTATCTCGCCGGCCTGCCCGCGCACCGCATCCAGCAGATCCACCTCGCCGGCCACAGCGACATGGGCGACTATGTCATCGACACCCACGACGCCGACGTCTGCGATGCGGTGTGGGACCTTTATGCGCGGGCGATCAATATGTTCGGCCCCGTGGCGACGATGATCGAGCGCGACGACGCCATTCCACCGCTCGCCGACGTGATCGCCGAACTCGACCGCGCGCGGACGGTCGCCGCGCGGGTGCTGGAGGGCGCCGATGCCTGAGCCGCTGCGCGAGGTTCAGCGGCGCTTTCTCGCGGCGATCATCGAGGACGATGCGGGCGCCGGGGCGCTGATCGTCAACGACGCGCGCGTTGGCGCGGCGAAGCGGCTTGCCATCTATCGCAACAATTACCGCGCCAGCCTGACCGGCGTGCTCGCCGACCATCACGAGCGGCTGCACGCCTGGCTCGGCGACGAGCAGTTCGACACGGTCGCGGGCGCCTATGTCGCCGCGCACCCCTCGACGACGCGCAACCTCCGCCATTATGGCGGCGGTTTCGCGGCCTTCCTGGCCGAGCATTTCCCGGACGACGGCGAACTCGCCGAGCTGGCGCGGCTCGACTGGGCGCTGCGCGCGGCGTTCGACGCGCCCGATGGTCCGGCGCTCGATGCCGTGCGCGTGACCGCGCTGGGCGAGACGTGGCTCGAGCAGCCGCTGAGGCTCCATCCGTCCGCGAGTCTGCTCTCGGCGCGCTTCAACGTCGCGGCGCTATGGCGCGCGCTCGACGCCGGGGAAGAGCCGCCCGAACCGGTCGAGCTCACGGCGCCGGTCGTGCTGCTCGTCTGGCGGAACGGCCTGCAACCGCAATTCCGCAGCCTGTCCGCAGCCGAAGCCGCGGCGCTGGCGCGCCTCGAAGCGGGCGCGACCTTCACCGGGCTCAGCGCCCATGTCATCGAAGCGGTGGGGGAAGCCGTCGCGATGGAGGAACTCGCCGGCTGGCTCGGCCAATGGCTCGCTGATGGGGTGCTGGTGCTTGGGTTAGACTGAAACCCTGCCTTATCTCGTCATCCCGGCGAAGGCCGGGATCTCACCGTCTCGACCTGGCGCACCGGCGGGATCCCGGCCTTCGCCGGGATGACGATCGATCAGGAAGGATCGCACTCTAACCCTTCGCCGTCACCTGCCGCAACACCGCGCGGTAATGCGGCGCGATCGTCATCGCCTCATGCTGACCCTGCCGGCCGAGCATCGCGTGGACCGCGGGCAGGCGATAGCAGGGGACGCCCATGAACAGATGATGCTCGGCGTGATAATTCACCCAATAGGGCGCGACCGTCGCCCGCGCGATCCAGCCCGCGTGCGTCGTGCGCGCATGGGTGAAGGGATCCTCGCTTCCGGTCGTGGTGCACGCATGTTCGGCGATGTTGCGGATGCGGAGGTATAGCTGAAAGGTGGTCGCGAGCGCGGCGATCCACAGCAGCCAGGGCGTCCAGCCATAGAGCAGCAGCGACGCCGCGAGCAGCACCGCCTGCACCAGCAGAAAGCGCCCGACCGCGCGGGTCACCGCCATCGCGCCCGCGACGTCGACCGTCGGTGACGTCACGCCGTCATCCGACTGCTTGTTGAAGGGCGTGCCCGCCTTGGTGCTCGCCCCCCTCTTGTCGCCCCGCTCGCCGCGCAGCATCGCCTGCAGACCTTTGAAGGCATAGCCGAACTGCGCCATGCGCTGCTTGAAGAAGGTCTGTCCGGTCAGGTCGCGCAATATCTTGCGCCCCAGGCTGGCGCGCGTGGTCGGGAAGGGTTTCGACAGCGACAGGTCGGGGTCTTCGGGCTGCTGCGTATATTTATGATGCTGCAGATGATAGGTGCGATAGGCGATCAGGTCCGATCCGGCGGCCGATCCGGTCAGCCATTGGCCGAGGAAATTATTCACTTTTCTGTTGGGGTGCAGCAGGCCGTGCGCAGCCTCGTGCATCAGGATCGCCAGGCCGAGCTGACGCCCGCCGACGATGATAATCGCGAGCAGCCAGGCGAGCGGATGACCGCTCCACGCCGCGAGGCCCACCGCCGCGATGCTGACGATCCAGGCATGGGCGACCAGCCAGACACCGCGCCAGCGCGAGGGGGCAGTGATCGCGGCCCATTCGGTGCGATCGAAGAAGCGGTTGGGCGGCAGAAGGCGGACAGCGGACATGGTTCACCCTAACAAGTTGCGAAGCGAAACCCAACCCCTTCCATTCTGGCACAGCAATGGGGGCAATCGGCGGTCGGCGGTAAGGATTTGGTAACCCGCCTGCGGACAGAGGGATGGTTGGACCAGACGAGCGGGATGGGCGGAATTTGGGGGTTCGATTCAACATCGTACGGCCGGCGGCCAGCGATTTGCCCGAAGGGGAATCGTTGCTCGCGACACCGGAGTTCGTGGCGCGCCTGATGCGTGTCGCGCAGCTCTGGCACTATGTCCTTATCGCCCGCGTGCTGGCCTTTTTCGCCTTTGCCTTCTTTCCCGGCGTTGCGGGTTTTCTCGCGCGTCCGTCGCTGTGGCTGGTCATGGCCGCCGGCCTTGGTTGCGACCTTGTGCTGACGATCCTCGGCCAGCTTTCGCGAGTCCGGCCGCCGCCTTCGGGCCGCTGGCTGCGGCGCGGGGTCGGGGCCTGCTTCGCGTTTCTCATTGCCGGAACGATGCTGCATTCGGCGGCGATGTTCGCCGCGACCGCGGCGCACGACGGCCGCCTCTATTTCGATGCCTTTTCGGCCATCAAGCTCGGCTCGATCCTCGTCGCCGCCGCCGCCGCGGCGATCGTCCGCCCGGCCTTTTTCGCCTTTGCCGGGGCGATGGCGCTCGGCGGCGCGATCGGTATCGCCTCGTGGCCGTTCGGGGTGGCGGGGCTCGTCTTCCTCGGGCTCCTCATCGTCATGTTGCGCGAGGATGTCCGGCACCAGCGCCGCGCCACGCACGTCAGCCGGCGGACGATCAGCGAGCAGCAGCGCGCGCTTGGGCTGATGCGCGATTTCGAGCGGGCGGGGCGTGGCTGGTTCTGGGAAACCGACCGTTATGGCCATCTCGTCTATATCTCGCCCCCGGTCGCGGCCAAGCTGGGCATCCCGCAATCGGACCTTTTCGGCCGGCCGTTCACCGACCTGATCCGCAAGCGCGTCGGCAATGACGAGAGCGAGGAGCGGACGCTGGGATTCAGCCTGTCATCGCGGACGCCCTTCAACGAACTGACCGTCCAGGCGGCGGTGTCGGGCGAGGAACGCTGGTGGTCGATATCGGGCCATCCGATCAGCAACGAGCTCGGCAATTTCCAGGGTTTTCGCGGCAGCGGCACCGACCTTACCGACAAGAAACGGTCGGAGCGCGAGATCAACCAGCTCGCGCGCTATGACACGCTCACCGGCCTCGCCAACCGGCTCCACATCACCGACCTGCTCGAACGCGCGCTGCGCAATCATATGGGGCAGGCGCAGCCGTGCGCGCTGCTGCTGATGGACCTCGACCGCTTCAAGGCGGTCAACGACACGCTCGGCCATCCGGTCGGCGACCAGTTGCTGCAACAGGTCGCGGGGCGCCTGACCCAGATCGTCGGCGACAAGGGGCAGGTGGGGCGGCTCGGCGGCGACGAGTTCCAGATCGTGCTGCCGCAGATCGTCCAGCCCGAGAAACTGGCCGGGATCGCCAATGCGATCATCCTCAGCCTCGCCAAGCCCTTCGCGATCGAGGGCGAGCAGGTGCGGATCGGTTCGTCGATCGGCATCGCGGTGTCCGAAGGGCAGGGGGTGTCCTCGTCGGCGCTCGTCCGTAACGCCGACCTCGCGCTCTACGCGGCCAAGGATGCGGGGCGCGGCGTCTATCGTTTCTACGCCGACGCGATGCACAATCAGGCGAGCGAGCGAAAGGCGATCGAGGATGCGCTGCGCGACGCGCTAGCCCGGGACGAGTTGGCTTTGCTCTATCAGCCGATCGTCGATGTGAAGCGCGAGTATGTCACTGGCTTCGAGGCGCTGATCCGCTGGCGGCGCGAGGGCGGCGAGGTCGTCAGTCCGTCGAAATTCATTCCCATCGCCGAGGAATCGAACCTGATCGTGCCGATCGGCGAATGGATCATCCGCACCGCCTGCGCGACGATCGCGCGGCTCGGCCCCGGCTACCGCGTCGCGGTCAATGTCTCGCCGCGCCAGTTCGCCAATGAAAAGCTGCCCGCGACGATCCTGAACGCGGTCGCGGCGGCAGGGATCGAACCCGGGCAGCTCGAGCTCGAGATCACCGAAGGCGTCTTCCTCGACGAAAGCCCGGAAAATCTGGAGATGTTCCAGAAATTGAAGCGCACCGGCGTGCGGCTTGCGCTCGACGATTTCGGCACCGGCTATTCGGCGCTTGGCTATCTGAAGAAGGCGCCGTTCGACAAGATCAAGATCGACCAGAGCTTCGTGCTCGGCGCCGTCGACAGGAGCAGCATGAACGCCGCGATCATCTCGTCGATCGTCGGCCTCGCGACCGCGCTCGACATGGAGACGACCGCCGAGGGGGTGGAGACGCACGACGACCTCGCGCTCGTCCGCGCGCTCGGCTGTAGCCACGTCCAGGGCTATATCTATGGGCGTCCGATGGAATTGGGCGAGGTGCTGGCGCTGCTGCGCGAGGGCGGCGGAGCGGTGGTCGCGCGCGGCTTCAAAAGCGCGCGCGAGCCCCGGATGCGGACCTTCCGCAGAATTCAAGTGGAAAGCGGCGGCTATCACTACGAAGCCATTGTCCGCAACCTGTCGTCGCGCGGCGCGCTGATCGAGGGGCTGTGGAACGTGCCCGAAGGCACGACGCTGACGCTGGAGCTGACCCCCGACGTCCGGCTCGATGCCGAGGCGCGCTGGTCGGCGGGCAATCGCGTCGGGGTGCGCTTTGTCGAAGCGATCGACATGACGGTCTTCGCCGGCCCCCCGGCGCAGCCCCGAGCCTTCAAGCAGCGCGCCTATCGCGCGGCCTGACCGCGCGAGCTACTCCGCGACCCGGCCGCGCGCCATCACCCAATCGACCGATTCGAGCGTGCGCACGTCGGTCAGCGGGTCGCCGTCGACCGCGATCATGTCGGCCGATAGTCCCGGCGCGATGCGGCCGATCTCGTCCTCCATCGACAGGAGCCGCGCCGCGACCGTCGTCGCGCTCGCCAAGGCTTCGCGCGGAGTCAGCCCATATTTTACCAGCAGCGCAAACTCGCCCGCGTTGCGGCCATGCTCGAACACCCCGGCGTCGGTGCCGAAGGCGATCGGCACGCCCATCTCCTTCGCGCGCGCCATCGCCTTGCCGACGTCGTTCAGCGTCATGCGGACCTTTTCCTCGACCGTCGGCGTGTAGATGCCCTTGCCCAGCCGCTCTCTTATGCCCTCGAACGCCATCAGCGTCGGGACCATATAGGTTCCCTTCGCCTTCATCACCTTGAGCGCGGCTTCGTCGGCGAAGGTGCCATGTTCGATGCTGTCGATGCCAGCGGCGGCGGCCGATTCGATGCCGCGCGCGCCGTGGGCGTGGGCCATGACCTTCAGGCCCAGCGAATGGGCGGTGGTGGCGATGCTCTCCATCTCGGCGTTCGAGAAGTGCGCGCCGAGCCCGCGGCCCTGCTGCGACAGCACGCCGCCGGTTGCGGTGATCTTGATGACGTCGGCGCCCGCGCGCGAGGCCTTGCGGACCTTTTCGGCGCATTCGACCGCGCCGGTGCAGGTATAGCCCTGATCGAGCACGGCGTGGATATCCTCGCGAAAGCCCGTCGTGTCGCCGTGCCCACCGATGATCGCCAGCGGCGGCCCGGCGGCGATGATACGCGGTCCCTCAATATAACCCTCGGCGGTGCCGCGGCGCAGCGAGAAGGCGGTATATTGCGCCGACCCCGCCTCGCGCACTGTGGTGAAGCCGGCGCGCAGCGTGACGCGCGCATTCTTGGCGCCGACGACGACGCCCCATTCGTCGGGATCGACCGCTTCGCTGCGATAGTCGCCGCCGGGATCGCCGGTCAGATGGACGTGAAGGTCGATCAGGCCGGGAAGCAGCGTCTTGTCGCCCAGATCGACTACCTCCGCGCCCTCGGGCACCGCGGTGCGGCCGGGCGCGATCGAGACGATGCGGCCGTCGGTCACGGTGACCGTCGACGGCCCCTCGGCGGGCTTGCTCGCGTCGGTGATGAGGTGGCCGGCATAGACGATCGTGGTTTTCGCGATGGCGCTGCTGCTCATCAACGCGAGTGTCGCCGCGGCGACGAACCCAAGTTTGCGCATGATATCTCCCCTGTTCTGCCGGTATCGTGGCGCGTGGAACGGAAGAGGGCAAGCGCATAAAAAGAGGGAGCCGGAAACCCGACCCCCTCAGTTTCTCTTCTGACAACCGAAAGGATATTACCAGAAGAAGTCGTAGATCACGTCGACCACGCGGCCCGTATAGACATCGACGAGCAGGGCATCGTCATAGTAGCGGATCCAGCGATAGTCGCCGTAAGCCGGGGGCAGACGATAATACCAGGGGTCGTTGATCCAGTAACGCTGGCCGTAAAAGAGCGACCCGAGTGAAAAGCCGATGCTGAACCTTGTATAGCTGCGCCCGCGATACGGGTTGTAATAGCGCGGCATCCGATAATAGCCGCGGTTGTGGTCGCGGTAGCTGCGCCAGTCGTAGCGGCGGTCGCTCCGCCATTGACGGTTCCAGTTCCGGTTGTCCCCGCGCCCGTCGCGATAGCGGCGATCGATCCGGTTGTTGTTATTGCGGTCCCAACGGCGGTCGAGCTGGCCGTTGCGGTTCCGGTCATAACGGCGGTCGACCTGCCCGTTGCGATTGCGGTCGTAGCGACGGTCGACCTGACCATTGCGGTTCCGGTCCCATTGTCGATCGACGCGGCCGTCGCGGTTGCGATCATAGGCACCGCCACGCTGGCCCTGCCATTGCTGCGGCGGGCGTTGGCCCTGTCGCTGCTGATGGGCGGGGCGCTGGGCCGTGCCGCGCTGACCCTGCCACTGGCGCCGGTTGTCGCTGCGCTGGCCATTCCAGCCGTTGCGGTCGCCGCGCGGGGCGCGCTGAACCTGCGGCTGCTGGACCTGCTGACGCACCTGCGGTTGCGATTGGCGCTGTGGCCGTTCGGCCCGCTGGCCGCCGTTCCAATTGCCGCCGCGCCGGCCTTCGGACCCGCGCGAGCTATGATTTCCGCGTTCGCGCTGGGCGATCTGGATGCGCTCACCGTTCGCCTGGGCGGCGGCGGGCGCAATGGGAGTCAGGATCGTCGCGGCGATCAGCAACCCTCCGAACATCTTCTTCATCTTGACGATACTCCAATGTCCCATCCGGCACCCGGCCGATCGGGAAGATGAATCGAAAGTTACCGGAGACAAGATGCATCGTCGCTGAACCCGGTTGTTGCCTGCGGTTCAGCTAGATGAACGATTACCGCTCGTGCGGAGCCCTGAGTGCCGGCACGGCGCGCGCCGCGTCCTCGGGCCGGATGCCCGGCGGCGGCGCGGCGGCGATGCGTTCCTCGCCGCGCAGCACGCGGCCGGCGCGGCGGATCGCGCCACGGATGCGGGGATAGGTGCCGCAGCGGCAGATGTTGGTCATCGCTGCGTCGATCTCTGCGTCGCTGGGATTGCTGTTCTTCCGGAGCAGCGCGGCGGCGGCCATGATCATGCCTGACTGGCAGAAACCGCATTGCGGCACCTGCTCGGCGACCCAGGCCTGCTGCACCGGATGGCTGCGGTCGCGGGTCAAGCCCTCGATCGTCGTGACAAAGCGGCCTTCGCATTCGGCGATGGTGACCATGCAGCTGCGAATCGCCTCACCGTCGATGTCGACGGTGCAGGCGCCGCATTCGCCGGTGCCGCAGCCATATTTGGTTCCGGTCAGGTTCGACGCGTCGCGCAGGGCCCAGAGCAGAGGCGTTTCGGGCTCCATGCGATATTCGACCGGGCGGTCGTTGACCGAGAATTTCGTCATGCCGCCGGTCTTAGCCGAACGGCTGGATTAGTCACGCCAGCTCGTGTCGATCTTGTCGACCTTGCGCACCATCGCATCGAACTCCGGCTTGCCCGCCTGACCGGGGATCGCGGCCATGTAGAGGTCGCGCTGGTGGACCGCGATCACTTCGTCGGGGACGGTGATCGGCTTGCCCATGCTCATCGTCGCAAGCTGGATTTCGCAGGCGCGCTGCAGCGCCCAATATTTGATGAAGGCTTCGGGCAGCGACTTGCCCATGACGACGGGGCCGTGATTCTTCAGCATCAGGATGCGCTTATTGCCGAGATTCTCGACCAGCCGCTCGCCCTCTTCCTCGCGCACCGTCACGCCCTCGAAATCATGATAGGCGAGTTGGCCGGCAAAATTGCAGGCATAGAAATTGACCGGCTGGAGCCCACCCTCCAGCGCGCAGACCGCGACCGTCGCGGTGGTGTGGGTGTGGATGATCGCATGGGCGTCGGGCAGGACGCGGTGAAACAGGCTGTGCTGGACGAAGCCGGCCTTGTTGACGTGCCAGGGATTGTCCGCGTCGACCTTGTTGCCGTCGATGTCGATCTTGATCAGGCTCGACGCGGTGACTTCGCTGAAATGCATACCATAGGGGTTGATGAGGTAGCTGCCTTCCTCGTCGGGCACCTTCACCGTGATATGGTTGAAGATCATCTCGTCCCAGCCCATCATCGCGAAGATGCGGTAGCAGGCGGCGAGCTCCTGTCGCGCCGTCCATTCGGCCTCGCTATATTTGCTGTTGCGCTTGAGCTGGGTCGCCATGGCCTGTCCCTTCGATGTCAGTTTCTTCCTGCTACCTATGCCACAGGCTTGGGGTAGGGCACAATCCCGCCCGATGGCCTTCTGCGACCTCCTTGCCGCATCTCGCCGCGCGGGGGCTTGCATTTCGGCGCGAATCCCTTTAGTTGGCGCTGCATCGGAACGTCGCGCTTTCGCGGCGCTCTTTTTATTGCCCGAATATCGGCGATTTACGGCAAACCGGAGCATCCGGTGGCCCGGATCGTTTTGACGAACAGGAGACGACACGGCGTATGCAGATCATCGTTCGCGACAATAATGTCGACCAGGCCCTTCGCGCGCTCAAGAAGAAGCTGCAGCGTGAGGGCGTGTATCGCGAAATGAAGCTGCGCCGTCACTACGAAAAGCCCAGCGAAAAGCGCGCCCGTGAGCGTGCGGCCGCTGTCCGCCGCGCCCGCAAGATGGAACGCAAGCGGATGGAGCGCGACGGTATCAAGTAAGACCGTCTCCCGTTCGGGATCCTGCTTCGAGAAAAGGGCGCCGTGGCAACGCGGCGCCCTTTTTCGTGTGCGAGGAGGCGGAATGGCGGCTTGCGGCCGGAAGCGGACCTAACTTGTATCGTCATCCCGGACTTGATCCGGGATCCATTCATCCGGCGCTGAGAGAATGGATCCCGGATCAAGTCCGGGATGACGAAAGTCTGAAAGTCGCGCG
>NZ_DATAJZ010000027.1:0-2124 GCF_036261875.1 Sphingopyxis sp.
GAGCGGGCCGGGGCTCCGGTGGCATTGCGCGATCTAGGCATGGAAGAGAGCGATATCGACCGGGCCGTCGAGCTCGCTCTTGCGAACGCCTATGCGAATCCGCGCCCGCTCGAGCCGCATCTCCTGCGTCGCCTGATCGCAAATGCCTGGGCGGGCGTCCGGCCTGACCACGGCACCTACACCGATTGAGGTGCTTCGCGGATTGAACAACCGGAACGATTGCATGAGATGTTCCGGACGGGAACGGATCGAGGTCCAGGCCGATTGATTTTCGCGGTTGGGCAGCAATAAATTTGATGAGATCGGCTTGCCCACGATACGGCCGAGGTATGGACGGACCGCCGATAAAGTATTTTCCCGAATCCGCCACGATCCATAGTCTTGCGGCTCAAAATGGGAAAATGCGGTTGTGGCGGCGCTACGACGCATAGGAGAGAGGTTTTATGAGCAATCGTTTGGAAGCAGTCGTGGCCGATATCGTCGAGGGCATCCGCGGCGCGCTGATGAAGCACGACGTGACCTTCGACGAGTATCGGCAGGGCATCGGCTACATCATGAAAACCGTCGAGGCCGGCGAGCTGCCGCTTATGATCGATGCCTTTCTGAACACCACCATTTGCCAGATCGAAAACCGCAACTTCGGCGGGAGCACGAGCACGCTCGAGGGCCCTTATTTCCTTGACGACGCGCCCTTCGTCGACGGCGCGCTGAAGAGCTATGAGGACGACCGCCACGAGCCGCTCCTGCTGCGCGGGCGCGTGCTCGATCTCGCCGGCGCGCCGGTCGCGGACGCCGTTGTCGACGTCTGGCACTCGACGCCCGACGGCCATTATGGCGGGTTCCACAATAATATTCCGCGCGATTTCTATCGCGGGAAGCTGCGCACCGATGCCACGGGTCATTATGAAGTACGCACCACCGTGCCCGTCGCCTATAAGATCCCCGACCAAGGTCCAGTCGGCGCATTGCTGGAAGCGATGGGCCGGCACAGCTGGCGTCCCGCGCATGTCCACTACAAGGTTCGCGCGCCCGGATTCCACACGCTAACCACTCAGGCCTATTTCGAGGGCGGCGAGTATGTGGACAGCGACTGCTGTGAAGGGGTTCATTCGGAACTGATCCACGCCGATATACGCGAGAGCGGCATCAAGATGATCGAGACCGACTTTGCGCTCGCTCCGGCCGTAGCACACGCCGCTGCCGCGGCCTGACGGGCGCGGATCATGTGCCAGGGCCAAGCATCGGCGGCTTTACCGCCGCCAGGTAAAAGCGTTGCGATGAACGATGGCCTGCCGAGCCTCGCATTCGGCGACCAAGGAGATCGAACCAGGATCGCCATTTTGCCGGACATCTACGGCCCCGGCCCCTTCTACCAGCAACTGGCCACACACATGGCCGAGCGCGGCGCATTCGTACATTTGATGGATCCTTTCCATGATCTCGGTCCCTTGCCGGAGGTCACCCGCGAGGCGGCGTTCGCTCGCCGGCACCGCGTCCGTGATCGCACTTATGTCGACGCGTTTGAGCATTTCATCGGTGAGCAGCGCATCACAGGCGTTGCCGGCTTCTGCCTCGGCGGTCTTTATGTGTTCGAACTCGCCCGGCGCGGAATTCCGGTGAGCCTGGTGAGCCTTTATGGATTTCCGCAAGGGCTGGCGAACGACGACCCACTACCCGTGCCGTTCGACTATCTCGAAGGCCTGCCGCATCGTCATGTTGCCCTGTTCGGCGATCAGGACCAATCGCAGTCACCCGAGAATTTCCTTCGACTGACGCAGATTGCCGAGCGCACGCCCGACTTCGGGCTCCACCTTTTTCCCGGCTCCGGTCACGGCTTTCTAGCAGACATTGGAAGCGACGACCCCTCGCTCGCGCAAAATGCGCGCGCTGCGCTCGAAATCCTCGAAGACATGCTGCTCGTCGGAGAAGCGAAAGAGAGAGTTTGAAGGCCGCGCCCGAAAACGCCCCTCCAGAAAACAAGCAAATAGGAGGGCTCTGTTGCAAAGATTGGCGGCAGTCAGAGGTAGGCTGTCGCTCTGCGCCGATCAGGCGGCTGCTGCGAAATGGTGGTTGAGCATGCCCATGGCCTCCGTCAGCGCCGAGGGCCCAATGCCAAAAGCTCTC
>NZ_DATAJZ010000014.1:0-122628 GCF_036261875.1 Sphingopyxis sp.
TTCGACTGCCTTGCAGGCGCTCAGGATAAACTGCGCCTTTGGCGCAGCGCTGACGGAGGGGCCCTTGGCGCAACCGTCGCGGCCCCTCCACCACCGCTTCGCGGCGGTCCCCCTCCCCACGGCTGCGCCGCAGGGAGGATCGGCATGGCCGCAATCGGTCGCTGGCAGACAAGGACCGCTTGGCCTCCGCACGCGCGCACCCTACATGGGCTCCTCATGCCGCCCGATACCGCCCTCTCCACCGACAAGCGCAGCGAACCGCCGATCCTGGCGACGCTGCGGCGTTTTCTGCCCTATTTGTGGCCCGCGGGACAGACGGGGCACAAGGCGCGGATCGTCCTCGCCGCGCTGATCGTACTCGCGTCGAAAGGCGTGCAGATCTCGATGGGCTTTCTCTATGGCGCCGCGATCGACCGGATGGCGCCGGGGATGGAGGCGGGGGTCGCGCTCGCGATCGGGCTGGTCGTCGCTTATGCCGGGGCGCGCTTTGCCGGGGTGTTGTTCGACAATCTCCGCAATGTGGTGTTCGAGCGGGTCGGGCAGGATGCGACGCGCGAACTCGCGATCGCGACTTTCGCGCACCTCCATGCGCTGAGCCTGCGTTTCCACCTCGCGCGGCGCACCGGCGAGGTCACCAAGGTGATCGAGCGCGGGACCAAGAGCATCGACACGATGCTCTATTTCCTGCTGTTCAACATCGCACCGACGCTGATCGAGCTGGTCGCGGTGCTCGCGATCTTCTGGACCAAATTCAGTTTCGGGCTGGCAGGCGCGACTGCGCTGATGGTCGTCGTCTATATCGGTTTCACGCGGCGAGTGACCGACTGGCGCACCGCGCTGCGCACCCGCATGAACGACCTCGACACGCTGACCGTCGGGCGCAGCGTCGACAGCCTGCTCAATTACGAGACGGTCAAATATTTCGGCGCCGAGGAGCGCGAGACGGCGCGTTACCGCGACGTCGCCGACCAATATGCGCGCGCCGCGGTGACGAGCGAGAACAGCCTCGCCTGGCTCAATGTCGGGCAGAGCCTGATCACCAACAGCGCGATGGCGGGGGCGATGGCCTATACGGTGTGGGGCTGGTCGAAGGGGCAGTTCGCGGTCGGCGACGTGGTGCTGGTGAACACGCTGCTTGCGCAGCTTTTCCGCCCGCTCGACCTGCTCGGCATGGTCTATCGCACCATCCGCCAGGGACTGATCGACATGGAGGCGATGTTCCGCCTGATCGACACGCCGCCGGAGATACGCGATGCGCCGGATGCCGGGCCGCTGATCGTGACCGGCGGCGCGGTGACGTTCGAGAATGTCGTCTTCGGTTACGAATCCGACCGGACGATCCTGAACGGCGTCAGCTTCGCGGTCGGCGCGGGCGAGACGCTGGCGATCGTCGGGCCGTCGGGCGCGGGCAAGTCGACGATCGCGCGGTTGCTCTATCGTTTCTATGACCCGCAGGGTGGGCGCGTGACGATCGACGGGCAGGACATCAAGGCGGTGACCCAGAAGAGCCTGCGCGCCGCGATCGGCATCGTTCCGCAGGACACGGTGCTTTTCAACGATTCGATCGGCTATAACATCGCCTATGGCCGCGCCGATGCGAGCGCCGCCGAAATCGCGGCGGCGGCGGAGGGCGCGGCGATCGACGGCTTCATCGCGATGCTGCCGCAAGGTTATGAGACCGAGGTCGGCGAGCGCGGACTGAAGCTGTCGGGCGGCGAGAAGCAGCGGGTGGCGATCGCGCGCACCTTGCTCAAGAATCCGCCGATCCTGATCCTCGACGAAGCGACGAGCGCGCTCGACAGCCGCACCGAGGCGGCGATCCAGGACACGCTCGACGGCATCGCGCGCCGCCGCACGACGCTGGTCATCGCGCACCGGCTGTCGACGGTGACGGGCGCCGACCGCATCGTCGTGCTTGATCGCGGGCGGGTGGCCGAGACGGGAACGCACGACCAGCTTCTGGCGATGCGCGGGCTCTACGCCGACATGTGGGCGCGGCAGCAGGCGGAGAAGGAAGAGGGGACGGTTTAGGGGGGACAGCTTTCGTCAGGCGTCGCGACGTGCCCGTTCGCATCCTCAGGGAGGCCGTGGAGATGCGGTCGCAGCAACGTCAATAGCCGAGCGGCGAGTTTGCCGTAATGGCTCGGGATGTTGCCGGCGCCGGACGTGGTTCGTGTTGCTTTGCGTCGCTCGAATGCGAGCACAGTTCCATCGAGCCAGCGTTCTTCGCTGCCGGCATAGGCATCGGTGGTCGCGTCGAACCAGTTGGCGAAGGAGCGATAGTCGGATTCGGGAAGAGTGAAGTTCTGCCGGTCTATCCGAAGCGGTGTGCGAACGTCGCAGGGATTTTCGGTTGCCATCACGAAATCGATGCCGACATGACCATCGGCAGCGGGCGTCATCGATATGGCATAGCTTCGGGTGGAAAGCGAAGGGAGGATAGCGATGCGAAGCGATTCGGGTGCGCTGGAGTCGTCCGGTGGAAGCGTTGCGAGCAACCCGGTTACCCACGGGGAAACTCGATCCGGCGGCTGTTCGGCCAGCGCGCCGATGCGGGTTCGCGTATTTTCACGCTGGGCGGCATCGATCTGGTGCTGCCGCCACCATTCCGAGCCGACCATATAGGCGATGAAGAGAAGCTGCGCCGCGACGATTGCGGTCGTGACGTAGCCGAGGCGGTGGAGATGGCGCAGCCAGCGATCAGAGGCGAGTTTTGTCTCTGTCATCTGTCCGCTCCGCTCCCCGATCCCAGCGCTCTTCCAGACTAGCGCATCGGGTTCGGTTAGGCAAAGGAGGGCGCCGCAGGCGAAGAAGGACGAAGGGACGGTTTAGGAGGGGGCTATTTCGGCCGGTTCCTCGCCGGAATCGGCGGGGAGAGCCTGTCCGGCTTCTTCCTCTGCATCCGGGAGCGCCGCGGGTGTCCGCGCGAAGAGCATCGTCTCCAACACCCCGTCGCGGCGGATGAAGCCGTGAACGAGCGCTATGGTCAGATGGCCGAGGATCAGGGCGAGGAAGGCGAAGGCGACGAGCGTGTGTGCGCGGCGAAGCAGGCCATAAGCAAACAGATTCTGCGGAACGATCGGCGGCAGGACAAGGCTCGCCGAAAGGCGCACCGGATAGCCGCCCGCCGAGAGCATCGCCCAGCCGATCAGCGGCATCCCGATCATCGCGAGATAGAGGAGGATATGCGCGCCGCGCGCGGTTCGTTGCTGCAGGCGCGGCAGATCGGCGGGGAGCGGCGGCGCGCCGGTGTGGAGTCGAATCGCGAGGCGGATGAGGGCGAGAAGCAGGATCGCAATCCCGATCGGACGATGAAGCGCGACGAGCGAGGCGTAAGCAGGTCCGGCGGTCGACACCATCGCGACGCCGATGAACAGCATCGCGAGGATCAGCAGCGCCATTGTCCAGTGAAGAGCGCGGATCGCGACATGAAAGCGGTCGGGCATGTCAGCGCCCCTTGCCCGCGAGAGCCTTGCCGGCGGCGCTGGGGCCGGGCGTCTCGAGCGCGCGGCGCTGGAAGGACGACGAATAGGCGGCCGAGCGGGCGGGCAGCAGCGGATCGTCGGAGAGAGCGACCCCGTCGGGCAACAGGGTAGGATCAAAGGTGATGTCGCGGCAGGCGCCCGTTTCCTCGGGCTCGGCGGCGGTCAGGGTGAGCGTTCCGGCCTCGACCTTCTGCCGGTCCGTGGGCCAAATCCGGGTCGCATCCCCGGTAACGTCGCCGGGCGCCGCGACCGTCACGGTCATGTGCCAGCGCAGCGGCCCCTTCGCGAGGCGCGCGCGCAGTTCGGCGAAGAGATAGTCGGTGGGGAGGCTGGCGAGCTTCGTCTTGTCGAGCGCGCCGAAGGCCGCGTCGGGCTCGAACGCCCAGCGAACCGCGTGCGCCGCCCCCGCGCGATCGATGAAACGAAAGGCGTTGATGCTGTAATAGGTGCCGCCCGCGAAGCTGTCGGGCAACGGAGCGGCGGCGATATAATCCTGATAGGCTTTCGTTTCCGGATGCCGCGCAAGATAGGCCTTCATTGCGGTCGGATCGGGCTTTCCCGTGGCGGGGTCGGGGCGCGAGGCGCGCTGGAGCGCGACAAAGGCGTCCGGCGTTGCGACGGGAAATATCGGAGTGTGATCCATCGCCATCCGCCAGATCTGGCCGCCGGGTCCGGTCAGTTGCAGCGCCAGCGCGTGAAAGACGTTGCGTCCGTCGGTCGCAAAGGGATTGCTGCCGCCGGTCGAAAAGCGGCCGAGCACCGGATAGCGGCCGGGAGCGAACAAACGCGCCCGCGACAGACCCGCCGCGCCGCCGCTCGCATCGAAGTATCCGGTGACGCAAATCCCCTTCGCGTGGGCGCGGCGGTAGCCGTCATGCTTGCCGGCGTTATGTTCGATCGCGTCCACGATCGTCCCGCCGCCGATGCGCGAGGGGCCAACCCAGCCGCTCGCCCAGGCGAAGCCCGAGAGGAGCAGGGCAGGGGCGGCGGCGATCGCCGTCAGTGTGGCAAGGGACGGGTGGGGCGTCGGCATGGGCAGTGCTATCCTGATCGATGGGGATGTTGTCGAAGGGCGTTCGGACGGCACGCGCCGAAGGTTACATCGAGCCGGATGGTAGGACCCGGATAGCGGCGGGGGGCAGCTCTCGCGGCGCTACACCGCATCCCAATAAGGCGGGTCGCCGAACGCCTCCTTGAGGCAATCCCTCAGCGCGCGTAGTTTCGCCGACGGGTCGCGGCCCTGGGCGTGCGCCATGTAGAGATATTCCTCGTCGGGCGCGACGTCGAGGGGGACGGCGGTGAGATCGCCGGCCTTGATCGCGGGGGCGGCGATGAAGGCGGGGAGCATGGCGAGGCCCAGGCCGGCGATCGCGGCGTCGCGCATCATGTCGCCATTGTTGACGCCGAACATCGAGCGCGCCTGCACCGATACCGGCCCCGCGGCAGTGCGGAAGCGCCAGTCGGCGGCGCCGCGGTTGGTGTAGAAGATGCCGCGGTGGCGACGCAGGTCGTCCAGCGTCCGCGGCGTGCCGTGCTCGGCCAGATAGGCCGCCGAGGCGGTGAGCAGGCGGCGGCTCTTCGCGAGTTTCCACGCGACGAGACGCGTGTCGTCGATCACCCCGTGCCGGATGATCGCGTCGTGCCCGCTCGACGCGACGTCGATCCGCCGGTCGTCGAGGTCGAGGGTCAGCGCGAGGTCGGGATGGGCTTTCAGAAAGGGGTAGAGCGCGGGGCCGAGGTGCAGGCGGCCGAACGTAACCGGCGCGGCGAGGCGCAGTGGGCCCGACAGCGTGCCGCGCCGCTCGGCGATCGCGGCCGCGGCCTCGGCGACGTCGCGGGTGATCCGCTGCGCGCGCGGCAGAAAGGCGGCGCCGTCCTCGGTCAGGCCGAGCTTGCGCGTGCTGCGATGGAGGAGCGCGCCGCCGAGCGAGCGTTCGAGTTCGGCGAGGCGCTCGCTCACCACCGACTTCGACAGGCGAAGCTGGCGCGCGGCGCCGCTGATCGAGCCGTTCTCGACCGTCGCGACGAATGCGGCTATCCCTTCGATACGGATCATCGTTCGGTTATTCCGAATTATAGAACCAATATATGCCGTCTATTCCGAACGGGCGGTTGCGTCCATCTCTTCGTCATCGCCGCGGGCAGCAGGCTCGCGACAGACAGGAGATGAACCATGAACCGTTTGCAGAACAAGGTCGCGATCGTCACCGGCGCCAGCGCGGGCATCGGCCGCGAAACCGCGAAACTCTTTGCCGCCGAAGGCGCGCAGGTCGTCGTCGGCGCCCGCCGTCAGGCCGAACTCGACTCGCTCGTGGCCGAGATCGCCGCCGCGGGCGGGAAGGCCGTTGCCGTTGCCGGCGACGTCCGGGACGAGGCCTTTCACGAAGCGCTCGTCCGCGCCGCGGTCGATCATTTCGGCCGGCTCGACGTCGCCTTCAACAATGCCGGGGTCTTCGGCGAGGCCGGGCCGAGCACCGACGTCTCCAAGGCGGGCTTCGAGGATGCGCTCGCGGTCAACCTCACCGCCTCGTTCCTCGCCGCCAAGCACCAGATCGCCGAAATGGTGAAGCACGGCGGTGGGTCGGTGATCTTCACCTCGACCTTTATCGGCTACAGCTTCGCCTTCCCCGGCAGCGCCGCTTACTCGGCGAGCAAGTCGGGGCTGATCGGACTGACGCAGGCGCTCGCCGCCGAATATGGGCCGCAGGCGGTGCGCGTCAACGCCGTGCTCCCCGGCGCGGTCGCGACCGACATGTTCGAGGCGGTCAACGACAGCGCCGAGAAGCAGGATTTCGTGACCAACCTGCACGCGCTGAAGCGCGTCGCGCAGCCGATCGAGATTGCGAAGTCGGTGCTCTATCTCGCCTCGGACGACGCGAGCTTCGTCACCGGCACCGCGTCGCTGCTCGACGGCGGGGCGTCGATCACGCGGAGCTGAAGGGACCATTTCTGCCGGGATGCGGGGCGCTCGTGCGGGCGCCCTGCATTTTTTTGCGCCGCACAACTTGACCCCGCGGCGCGCCGCCCTTTACGCTGCCCTATGCCGCACGACACCACCCTGATCGGCACCCTGGTTGCCGGGCTTGGCGTTGCCTTTCTGATGGGGGCGCTCGCGCATAAGCTGCGCATTTCGCCGATCGCGGGCTATCTGCTCGCGGGGGTGATGGTCGGGCCGTTCACGCCGGGGATCGTCGCCGATACCGGGCTCGCGCTCCAGCTCGCCGAGATCGGCGTGATCCTGCTGATGTTCGGGGTCGGGCTGCATTTTTCCTTGAAGGACCTCTTGTCGGTGCGGCGGATCGCGGTGCCGGGGGCGATCGTGCAGATCGCGGTGGCGAGTGCGCTTGGCGTCATGCTGGGGCTTTGGCTCGGCTGGCCCTTCGCGGGCAGCCTGATCTTCGGGCTCGCGCTGTCGGTCGCGAGCACGGTGGTGCTGCTGCGCGCGTTGCAGGCGCGCGACATGGTCGAGACCGAGAAGGGGCGCATCGCGGTCGGTTGGCTGATCGTCGAGGATCTGGCGATGGTGCTCGCGCTCGTGCTGCTGCCCGCGATGTTCGGGGCGCGCGGCGATGAGAGCGGTGGCGCCGGACTGCTCCAGTCGGCGGGGATCGTGCTGGTCAAGGTCGTCGGCTTCGTCGCCTTCATGCTCGTCGTCGCGCGGCGGATCTTGCCCGCGGTGCTGCACTGGGTCGCGCATTCGGGGTCGCGCGAGCTGTTCCGCCTCGCGGTGCTGGCGATCGCATTGGGGGTCGCGTTCGGCGCCGCGGTGGTGTTCGACGTGAGCTTCGCGCTCGGCGCCTTCTTCGCCGGGATGATCCTGGGAGAGACGCAACTCAGCCGCCGCGCGGCGGAGGAGACGCTGCCGCTGCGCGACGCCTTCGCGGTGCTGTTCTTCGTCTCGGTGGGGATGTTGTTCGATCCGAAAGTGCTGGTCGAGCAACCGCTGCCGCTGATCGCGACGGTGGCGATCATCGTCTTCGGCAAATCCTTCGCCGCTTATGCGATCGTCCGTGCCTTCGGCCATCCGAACCAGACCGCGATGACGATCGCGGTCAGCCTGGCGCAGATCGGCGAATTCTCGTTCATCCTCGCGGGGCTCGGCGTCGGGTTGAAGGTGATGCCGCCCGAGGCGCGCGACCTGATCCTGGCGGGATCGATCCTGTCGATCCTGTTCAACCCGATCCTCTTCACGCTGATGGTCCGGCGCATCCGGGCAGAGGAAGACGCGCCCGAGGCCGAAGCTGAGCCCGTGAGCGAAGCGCCGACGGGTGCCGGGATGGTGCTGATCGGATATGGCCGCGTCGGCAGTCATATCGGCAGTCTGATCTGCGGGCGCGGCGCGGGGCTGGTGGTGATCGAGGACCAGAAGGACATGGCCGCGGCCGCCGAGGCGGCCGGAGCGACGGTGATCGTCGGCGACGCGACCAAGGAAAGCGTGCTGCGCAAGGCGGGGCTCGACACGGCGCGGACCTTGCTCGTCGCGATTCCCGAGGGCGCCGAAGCGGGCGCGATCGTGCGGCGGGCGCGGGCGATCAACCCGAAGCTCGTCATCGTCGCGCGCGCGCATTCGGACGAGGAGGTCGACGATCTGGTGCGGCGCGGCGCCGACCATGTCGTGATGGCCGAGCGCGAGACCGCGGCGCGGATGGCGGAAAGGGCGATGCTGGCGGGGGTTTAACGCTGTCATTGCGAGGAGCGAAGCGACGAAGCAATCTCCAGCTATCGGCGCGGAGCAAGATCGAGAGCTGGAGATTGCTTCGCTGCGCTCGCAATGACGAAATTGGAGGCGTAGGGCTTCCCTCTCCTGGCCATCCGCCCTATCGCCACCGCACAATGTCCGCCGACGCGCTCCTCCCGCTGCTCAAGTCCACTTTCGGTTTCGACGCCTTCCGCGGCCGCCAGGCCGAGGTCGTCGCGCGGGTGATGGCGGGCGAGCGGACGCTGGCGGTGATGCCGACCGGGGCGGGCAAGTCGCTGACCTATCAGCTTCCCGCCGTGGCATTGGACGGCTGCGTCGTCGTCGTGTCGCCGCTGATCGCGCTGATGCACGACCAGCTTCGCGGCGCGCGCGCGGCGGGGATACGCGCCGCCAGCCTGACCAGTGTCGATGCCGATTTCGCCGACACGCGGCAGGCCTATCGCGACGGCGCGCTCGACCTGCTCTATATCGCGCCTGAACGCGCGACGGGCGAGGGGTTCCGGTCGCTGGTGGAGGCGCGCGCGCCGGCGCTGTTCGCGATCGACGAGGCGCATTGCGTCAGCGAATGGGGGCATGATTTTCGCCCCGATTACCGCCTGCTGCGGCCGCTGCTCGATGCCTTTCCAGAGGTGCCGCGGCTCGCGCTGACGGCGACCGCCGACAAGCATACGCGCGAAGACATATTGCTCCAGCTCGGCATTCCGGCCGAGGGGCTGGTGCTCGCGGGGTTCGACCGGCCGAACATCCGCTATCGCGTGAGCCCGCGCGTCAGCCCGGCGAAGCAGCTCACCGATTTCATTACCGCCAATCCGGGGCCGGGGATCGTCTATTGCCCGACGCGCGACGGGACCGAGCGGATGGCGGCGAAGCTGGCGGCGGCGACGGGGCGGCCGGTCGCGGCCTATCACGCCGGGCTAGACCCCGAACGGCGCGCGCGGGTGCAGCATGACTTCGTCGCGTCGGAGGACGGGATCGTCACCGCGACGGTCGCCTTCGGCATGGGGATCGACAAGCCCGACGTGCGCTTCGTCGCCCACGCCGGGCTGCCGAAATCGATCGAGAGCTATTATCAGGAGACGGGGCGCGCGGGGCGCGACGGCGATCCCGCCGAGGCGCTGATGCTGTGGGGCGCCGATGATTTCGCGCGCGCGCGGATGCGGCTCGGCGAACTGCCGGAGGCGCGTATTTCGGGCGAGCGGGCGCGGCTCAATGCGCTGGCGGCGCTGGTCGAGACGGTCGAATGCCGCCGCGCGCTGCTGCTGCGCCATTTCGGCGAGACTCCGCCCGAGCGCTGCGGCAATTGCGACACCTGCCTCGATCCGCCGCGCCAGATCGACGCGACGGTGCTCGCGCAGAAATTGCTGAGCGCGGTCTATCGCACCGGGCAGAGCTATGGCGCCGGGCATGTCGAGGCGGTGCTGACGGGGAAAAGCGACGAGCGCATCGTGGGGCGCGGGCACGACAAATTATCGGTGTTCGGGATCGTCGCGGGCGAGGAGGCGCGGCTGATCAAGCCGCTCGTCCGCACCCTCGTCGCGCGCGAGGCGCTGGAGACGACCGAGCATGGCGGGTTGATGTTCGGCCCCGCCGGGCGCGCGATGATGAAGGGTGAGACGCCGGTGCTGATGGCCGAGCCGCCGGTGAAGCGGACGCAGCGCGATGGCGGGCGTTCGGCGCGGCGCGGCGACGGCGCGGCGGCGAACCCGGTCGGCGATCCGCTGTTCGAGGCGCTGCGCGCGATGCGGCGCGAGCTTGCCGCCGAGGCGCAGGTGCCGCCCTATGTGATCTTCCACGACGCGGCACTGCGCGCGATGGCGAGCGAACGGCCGGCGACGCGCGCCGACCTCGCGACGATTCCGGGTGTCGGGGCCAAGAAGCTGGAGGCGTGGGGCGATGCGTTTCTGGACGTGATCCGGCAGTTTTAGGGAAAGAAATCTCACGCAAAGGCGCGAAGGCGTGAAGAAGAAGGAAAAAAGAGGACCTCACACAAAGACACAAAGAGGGCGGCGCGCGCCATGGGCGCTGCGAAGAACCGCGCGAAGCGCATTCGATATAGTCGCCTGCGGCGACGGGCCGACGCCGCAGGCCGGGCGCGCCCTCTTTGTGTCTTTGTGTGAGATATTCTTTCTTCTTCGCGCCTTCGCGCCTTTGCGTGAGACAAATCGAAAACCGCGCCATCGTAATATTGGCGGCTTTCACGCTTGTCAGCACGCGGGCGGCGGGAGTAGATCGCTGGCATGAGCGATTTTCGAGCCCTGTCCGCCCAGTTCAGCGTCGCGCCGCAGATCGGCATCGAGGATGTCGCCGAGGCCAAGGCGCAAGGCTTTGCCATGGTCGTCAACAACCGCCCCGACGGCGAGGAGCCCGCGGCGCCGCAGGGCGAGCATATCTCCATCGCCTGCGCGGCCGAGGGGCTGGCCTATGCGGCGATCCCGATCGGCCATGCGGGGTTCAGCCATGCGCAGATCGACGCGCTCGACAAATTGCTCGCCGCGGCGACGGGGCCGATCCTCGCCTATTGCCGCTCGGGGACGCGCTCGACGCACCTCTGGGCCTTGGCGCGCGCGCGGGCGGGCGATGATGTCGAGGGCATCGTCGAAGCGGCGGCGAAGGCGGGCTATGACCTGACCGGCCTCCGGCCGATGCTGGACGCGCTCGCGGGGGAAAAATGAATCAGGCGGCGTTGATCCAGCTCGGCGTATCGCTGATCGCGGTGCTGTTCGTCGCCTGGCTGGTCAAGCGGATCGGGCTCGGCGCCGACCCGCGTATCGCGGATGCGGACCATGCGATCCGGCTGGCTGAAGAGGCCGAGGCGGGGTTCAAGGGAATCGAGGTCGCGCGCGACCGCGCGGGCTTTGCGGCGATCGTGCGCAATGCCGAGGGGCGGATGATGCTGGTGCGCGCGCACGGCAATCATTTCGCAGCGCGGCCGGTCGATGCGGCGACGGTGGGGCGGCTCGACAAGGAGTTTCTGACGCTGACCAGCCCCGAGCGCACCTTCGGCGCGGTGACGTTGCAATTGGGGAAGGAAGCGGGGATGTGGGCGAGCCGGATGCGGGATCTCAACTGTGGATAAGCTGCCCGATCCCGTTGTTTACGCCGTTCCCGGCTTCATCTTGCTGCTGATCATCGAGATGTTGATCGCGCTGCGCCGCGACCGGAGCCGCTACGAAGCGCGCGACACGCTGACCTCGCTGATGCTCGGCACGATCAGTCAGGTCGCGGGCGCGGCGGTCGGCGCGGCGGTGATCGGCATGGCGGTGTGGGTCTATCAATTCCACCTGTTCGACATCGGGCTCGACTTTCGCAGCTGGTGGTGGGCGTGGATCCTCTGCTTCTTCCTCGACGACCTGGCCTATTATGCCTTTCACCGGAGCGCGCACCGCGTGCGCTGGTTCTGGGCGAGCCATGTCATCCATCATTCGAGCCAGCATTATAATCTGTCGACCGCCCTCAGGCAGACGTGGACGGGCTTTTTCAGCCTGACCTTCCTGTTCCGCCTGCCCTTATTCCTGATCGGCTTTCCGCCCGCGATGGTCTTTTTCTGCGCCGGGCTGAACCTCATCTATCAATTCTGGATCCATACCGAGGCGATCGGGCGGATGCCGAAATGGTTCGAGGCGGTGATGAACACGCCGTCGCACCACCGCGTCCATCACGGCGTCAATCCGCGCTATCTCGACGCCAATTATGCGGGGGTGTTCATCATCTGGGACCGGATGTTCGGCAGCTTCGTCGCCGAGCGCGACGACGAGCCGGTGCGCTACGGCATCGTCAAGCAGCTCGGCAGCTTCAATATCCTCTGGGCCGCGTTTCACGAATGGGTCGGGATCGCGAAGGATGTCTGGCACGCGCCGTGGCGGCACAAGCTTTCCTATATGTGGCGCGAGCCCGGCTGGAGCCACGACGGCAGCCGTGCGACGAGCGCGACGATCAAGGAGCGCTGGGCGGCGGGGCGAACGGCGGAAGAGGCGGCGGAGTAAACACCTCGTCACCCCGGACTTGATCCGGGGTCCCGCTCGATACTGTCTGAAAGCGGGACCCCGGATCAAGTCCGGGGTGACGGGAATGGGTCTTGCCTCGCTCCCTAATGACATTCATGTAAGTCTCGAATGACCACCGGACGGGTGGCGAGGGGAGCGGTATATGGATCAGTTCGACATCATCGTCATCGGCGGCGGCAGCGCGGGGAGCGCGGCGGCGGGGCGGCTCGCCGAGGATGGGACGCGCACGGTCTGCCTGGTCGAGGCGGGCGGGCGCAACGATACGGTCCGGGTCAAGACGCCGGGCTTCATGCCCTTCATCCCCAAGACCTCGAACTATCAATATGAGACGGTGCCGCAAAAGGGGCTGAACGGCCGCGCCGGCTACCAGCCGCGCGGGCGCGGGCTCGGCGGGTCGAGCGCGATCAACGCGATGGTCTATATCCGGGGTCACGCCTTCGACTACGACCAATGGGCGGCGCTCGGTGCGACGGGGTGGAGCTATGCCGACGTGCTGCCCTACTTCAAGCGCAGCGAGGGCAATGAGCGCGGCGCGGATGCGTTTCACGGCGGCGACGGGCCGCTGAACGTCATGGACCAGCGCTGGCCCAATGTGACGAGCCGGCGCTTCGTCGAGAGCGCGGCGGCGCTGCAACTGCCGCGCACGGCCGATTTCAACGGCGCGCAGCAGGAGGGTTTCGGCCTCTATCAGGTGACGCAGAAGGCGGGCGAGCGCTGGTCGGCGGCGCGTGCCTATGTCGAGCCGCTGCGCGAGCGCGCGAACTTCGACATTCGCACCGGCGCGCTGGTCGAGAAGATCGTCGTCGAGGACGGGCGCGCGACCGGCGTCGTGATCCGGCGCGGGTCGAGGCGCGAGACGTTGCGCGCGCGCGGCGGGGTGATCCTGTCGGCGGGGGCGTTCGGCAGCCCGCAGATATTGATGCTGTCGGGCATCGGCCCTGCGGCGCATCTGAAGGACAAGGGCATCGATGTCGCCGCCGACCGCGCGGGCGTCGGCGCGAATCTGCAGGACCATATCGACTATGTGTCGAGCTGGGAGACGCGATCGGTCGATCCGTTCGGCGACAGCCTGGGCGGCACGTGGCGGATGGTGAAGGCGATCCTCGAGCATCGCACCCGCCGCACCGGGATCATGACGACCTGTTTCGCCGAGGCGGGGGGCTTCTGGAAATCGCGGCCCGACCTGCCCGCGCCCGACGTGCAATATCATTTCGTACCCGCGATGCTCGAGGATCATGGGCGGACCAAGGTGAAGGGGCATGGCTTTTCGTGCCACGCCTGCGTGCTCAGGCCCGAGAGCCGGGGGAGCGTGACGCTGGCGTCGGGCGATGCGGCGGCGGCGCCGCTGATCGATCCGGGCTTCCTCACCGACGATCGCGACATGGCGACCCTGCGCGCGGGGGTGCGGATGATGCACCGCATCGTCGCCGCGCCGCCTTTGTCGGATTATGCCGGCGCCGACCGGCATCCGGTCGACTTGGGCGACGATGCGGCGCTCGACGCGCTGATCCGCAGCCGCGCCGACACCGTCTATCACCCCGTGGGCTCGTGCCGGATGGGCAGCGACGCCGACGCGGTGGTCGATCCGGCGCTGAAGCTGAACGGGATCGATGCGCTGTGGGTCGCCGACGCGAGCGTCATGCCGCGCCTCGTCAGCGGCAATACCAATGCGCCGAGCATCATGATCGGCGAGCGTGCCGCTGATTTCGTGAAGGCGGCGCTGGGGTGATTCGGCGCGCGCCTCCTCCGGAGGAAGGGCAGCGAGACCCAAGCATATTGCATTGAGGCCGTAATTCGCGCGAAAGCGGGAATCCCGCTGTCTTGAACCTCTATCTTCTTCGTGCCTTTGTGCGAGATTTTTTGGGACTCGCACAAAGCCACGAAGCCACAAAGAGGAGCGGGATTCCCGCTTTCGCGGGAATGACGAAAGAAGGAAGAGCCGATCAGGATTTTACAGGGTTCGACCCCAAGCCGATTTGCTGAAAAATCGCGGATTTCCAGGGCCGATGCGCTCAAGGCAAAAAAAGAGGGCCGGGACTTTCGTCCCGGCCCAGCCTTTCAGGCTCTCCCCTCCTGAAACTCATGGCAGACTGAATGCCATATTAATGTCATGTTGCAAAGACTAAATTTGCGGCACCCAAGCTGAAATTTTGTGCAGTCATTCGCGGGGCTTGGAAAGGCCCGGCAAAGCGCGCTCCAACACCTATGCTGCGCACAAAAAAGTGGCCGGGAGCCAAAGCGCCCGGCCAGTGGTTCGCAGGAGGAACCTGGGTAGGACCCCGCCGCCCTTTGAAAGAGGAGAGAGTGCGGCGGCGGGTATCCTGTCTCGTCAATTATTGTAGGCGCGCTCCCCATGCTCGCCGAGGTCGAGGCCTTCGCGTTCGACCTCTTCGCTGACACGGAGGCCGGTGAGCGCCTTGGCGATGGTGGTGGCGATGGTGGTGCCGATGACGGCCCAGACGATCGCGACGAGCACTGCGACGACCTGCGTCGCGACCTGCGGGCCGATGGCGAAATCCGCGCCGCCGGGGCCGCCGAGGCTCGGCGCATAGACGATGCCGGTGCCGATCGCGCCGACGATGCCGCCGATGCCGTGGATGCCGAAGGCGTCGAGCGCGTCGTCATAGCCGAGCTTCGGCTTGAGGACGGTCACGGCGTAGAAGCAGATCACCGAGGCGACGGCGCCGAGGATGATCGCGCCGAACGGGCCCGAATTGCCCGCCGCCGGGGTCACGGCGACGAGCCCCGCGATGACGCCCGAGCAGAAGCCCAGCGCCGAGGGCTTGTGGCCCGCGACCTTTTCGGCGAGCATCCAGAACAGCGCGGCGGAGGCGGTGGCGACGAAGGTGTTGATCATCGCGAGCGCCGCCGAACCATTGGCCTCGAGCGCCGAGCCGGCGTTGAAGCCGAACCAGCCCACCCAGAGCAGGCCGGTGCCGACCATCGTCAGGGTCAGCGAGTGCGGCGCCATGATTTCCTTCTGATAGCCGATCCGCTTGCCGAGGATCAGCGAAGCGACGAGCGCCGATACGCCGGCGTTGATGTGGACCACGGTGCCGCCCGCGAAGTCGAGCGCGGCGGGGAGCGAAGTGCCGAACATGCCGCCCTCGAACAGGAAGCCGCCGGCCGCCCACACCATGTGCGCGATCGGGAAATAGACGATCGTCAGCCAGATGATGCCGAAGACGAGCGCCGCCGAGAATTTCATGCGCTCGACCGTCGCGCCGAGGACCAGCGCCAGCGTGATCGCGGCGAAGGTCATCTGGAAGCTGATGAACACATATTCGGGCAGCTTGAAGCCGTCCGAGAAGGTGTCGGCGAGGCTGTCGGGGGTCACGCCGGCGAGGAAGAACTTACCCCAGGAGATGAAGGCGTTGCCTTCAGGCCCGAAGGCGAGGCCATAGCCGTAGCAGACCCAGACGATCATCGCGAGGCAGGCGAGCGCGCCGATCTGCGTCATCGTCGAGAGCATGTTCTTGGTGCGGGTGAGGCCGCCGTAGAAGAGCGCGAGGCCCGGCAGGATCATCGCGAGCACGAGCACGGTCGAGGTCATCATCCAGGCGGTGTCGCCCTTGTCGACGACCGGTGCGGGCGCCGCGGCGGCGGCGTCCTGCGCCCAGGCGGGCAGCGCCGCGAACAGCGCGAGGCCCGCGGCCCCGGCGCTCGCCGCGATCTTGTTTGCGAAATTCATAGGTTCCCCCTTCATTAGAGCGCCGCCTCGCCGGTCTCGCCGGTGCGGATGCGCACCGCCTGACCCACGTCGAGGACGAAAATCTTGCCGTCGCCGATCGAGCCGGTGCCGGCGCTTTGCTGGAGCGTCTCGACGACCCGCGGTGCGAGCGCGTCGTCGCAGACGAGCTCGATCTTCACCTTCGGGACCATGTTCGTGGCATATTCGGCGCCGCGGTAGATTTCGGTCTGCCCCTTCTGGCGGCCGAAACCCTTGACCTCGGTCACGGTCATGCCGGCAATGCCGAGCGCGGTGAGCGCTTCGCGCACCTCGTCGAGCTTGAACGGTTTGATGATAGCCAGGATCAGCTTCATGATGCCCCCTTCTGCTTGTGGCATCATGTTGCGGTGCAACAGCCGTGCCAAATTGCGCGGGTGCGGTGGAAGGCGACATTTTGTGGCGGTCTTTGAGTCGAGGACAGGCTCAATCGTTCGTTAGGTGGGCAGGCGAGGCAGGGGCTTGCCTATATTTTGGGCAGAGTCGGATGGACGATGCTTCGTCACCCCGGACTTGATCCGGGGTCCCGCTCAGCAACGGTGACAAGCGGGACCCCGGATCAAGTCCGGAGTGACGAGTGGAAGCAAGCCGATGTCTATTCGCTTCGGACTGACTCCGCCGCTTTGAACCGCGCCCAGATCGGCAGATGATCCGAGGCGCGCGCGGCGAGGGGGCTGCGGTGGACGCCGGCGTCGACGGGTTCGAGGTCGGGCGAGGCGAAGATGCGGTCGAGCTTGGCGACCGGACGGCGGCTGTGGAAGCTGTGGCCGGTGTCGACGGGCCGGTGATGCTCGCCGAAATCGGCGAGGCAACCGCCCGCGGCGCGCCATTCGTTGCAGTCGCCCATCAGGATCGTCGGCAAGTCCTCCCCCTCGGCGACATGGTGGAGGATCGCGCGCGCCTGCTGGCGGCGGCGCAGCCCCGAAATGTCGAGGTGCATGCCGACGACACGCAGCCGGTCGTCGCCGATGCGCAGGGTCGCGGCGACCGCGCCGCGCGGTTCGAGCGTCGGCAGGTGAAGCGCATGGCTTTCCTCGACCGCGATCCCCTTGCGGACGAGCAGCGCATTGCCGTGCCAGCCGATCGCATAGGGGCGGCCATCGAGCAGATCGACCGGCACATAGTCGCTATGCTCCTCGAACATGTGCGGCGGGATGGCGCTGGCGCGGGTGCCGAAGCGGCGGTCGGCCTCCTGCAGCGCGACGACGTCGGCGTCGAGCTCGCGCAGCACCGAGAGCACCCGACCCGGATCGCGGCGCCGGTCGAGCCCGATGCCCTTGCGCATATTATAGCTGGCGACCTTGATCATGGGCGGGATGGGCCGTTGTCTTTCATTGCTCATTATATGACGAATGGAGAGCGATCGGGTTGCCCGCCATATCATCGTCATCGCGAGCGGAGCGAAGCAATCCAGAGCGGTTTACGCAACCCTGGATTGCTTCGTCGCTACGCTCCTCGAATGACGACTGATTTTCAGCCGACGCCGAACTCTTGCATCAGCGCGCGGGCTTCCTCCAGATCCTCGTCGAGCACCATGACGCGCACCGGGATGAGCAGCCCGACGCTTTCGGCGATGTTCATGCCCGCGTCGAAGCAGACGGCGTGGACGCCGGCGCTTTCGAGGCGGCCGCGCAGCAATTCGGCCTCGACGCCGTTCGGCAGGCGGATCAGTTCGACGAGCGCCATCAGGCGTCGCCCGCGATATAGCGGTCGGTGGGGCGGGTCGGCAGTCCGTCGATGCTTTGCGTGCGGCCCTGGACCTTTTCGACCCAGGCGACGGGGTCGGCCTGACGGTGATATTTTCGCAGCGTCTCGCGCTCCTGACTCAATTCCATCATCGGCACGCCCCAGCCGCAGCTCGTCTGGACGCTTTCGATGTCGATCACGAAAATCTGGCGCGTGCCGGGGAGCAAAGTGAAATGCGCGGCAAGCGCGTCCCAATCGGCATCCTGCGGCAGCACCGCGCGGCCGCGGCCATAGATGCGCAGGATCCAGGCGGTGCGGTCGAAGGCGCAGAACATCAGCGTGATCCGTCCGTCGGCCGCGAGATGCGCGTGCGTCTCGTTCCCCGAGCCGCCGAGATCGAGCCACGCGACCCGGCTTTCGGACAATATGCGGAAACAGTCATAGCCCTTGGGCGACAGGTTGATGCGGCCCTCCGCGGCCGCGGTGGCGGTGAAGAAGAGCGGCTGCCGTTCGATGAAGGCGATATGCCTGTCGGTCAGCGTGTCGGTGAATTCGGCCATGGGTCCTGTCCGCGCTGCGAAGGCCTGCGCCCTATCACCAATTGCCGCCTTCTTCTATCGCCGCCTCCTCGCCCGGGCGATTGGCGCGGCCGAGCGCCATGTTGCGGTGCGGGAAGCGGCCGAAGCGGTCGATCATGTCGAAATGCTTCTTCGCATAATCGTGGAAGACCGGATCGGCTAGCTCGTTCATCAGCCGCAGCGATTCGCGCTGGTCGGCGATCTCCTCGCTATGCTCGAAGGGCAGATAGGCGAATTGGCGCCGCTCGTCGGGCCAGCTTTGGTCCCAACCCTTTGCGACGATGCCGCGCGCGACCGCGCGGGCGAGGTCGTCGGTCGCGAAAGCCTCGGCCTGGCGGCGGTGGATGTTGCGCGGCACCTGGTCGAACAGGATCACCGCGGCGAGCGCGGTGTCGGGGTCGGTCAGAAAAGCCTCGGCCGGCTGCGCGCGCAGCACCTCGCGCCAGTCGCCCGCCAGCGCGCGCACCTCCGCGTCGAAGCCGGGCCCGCCGCCGTACCAGTCGTCCATGCCGTGGCCGTCGAACCAGAAGGCGAGGAGCCGTGCGGCCCAGTCGGGGGGCGGTGCGGCCCGCGGGGTCTCGTCGTCCTGCACGCCGGTTATTGCGCCGCCGCCTTGACCTTCCGATACGGCACAAACTCGCCGAGCGAGACGAAGCCGCTGTACATGTGGCTCGTGCGGTCGTGCAGTTCGACGGTGTCGATGCTGCACAGCCGCGACGATGTCGTCTTGGTGACGAGAATATCGTCCTCGCCGAGCTGATCGGCGCCGCCGCGCGGGCGGTTGACCCACAGCGTATTGCCGACGCGATAGACGATCGCGGTCTTGTCGATCACCTGACTGCTGTTGGTCGCGGCGAGGTTGATGCAATCCTGCGGCGTGCCGGCGACGCGGCCTTCGAGCAGCTTTTCGAGCTGCTGTTCGGGCGTGCGCGTGTCCTTCGCGAAGGCGGCGGGCGCGGCGAGCATCGCGGCGGCGGCGAGGATGGCGGGGATCAGCGTACGCATGATATGACTCCTGTCTTCAACATACCCTACCCGTCGGGCATCCTACGCCGCCGCGCGTTAACCGGGGATGACTCGCCGCGCCCCCGGCACGCTTCGCCGGATCAGCAGGGCCGGATCAGCAGGTCGGCAGCGGAATGCCGAGCGGCCCCTTGCACTTCTTCTTTTTCGCGGGCTCGGCGGGCGTGCTCCCGCTGCCGCCGCTTGCTCCGCCCATGCCGCCGAAATCGGCGCCGACGAGCAGCATCGTCTGCGAGCGGAAACGCACCTTCGCGGTCCAGTCGATGTTCCAGACCGCATTGCCCGCGGGTTTGGGCGGATAGGAGAAGTTGGCCTCCGGGCCGAAAGCGTTGAGGTTGCCGACCATCATTTCGCCCGACGCCTTCTTGACCTCGGCGGGAATCTGGCAGCTCGTCTGCGACGGCGGCATGACGATCTTCTTCGTGATCAGGTTCGCGACCACCGACGGCGGCAGCCAGTCCCACAGGCCGCCGCCGAACTCCTTCGTCGCGCTGCTCGTCCACCAGACGACGTCGCCGCCGCTGCCCGCACGATCCATCCCACCGAACGCCCAGGCGGCATAGCCGGTCGCGGGCTGAAGCGAGCCCCAGCGGATCATCACCGACCCGTCGGGCTGGATCGCGGTCGAGGCCTGGAGCCCCGGCATATAATCCTGCGCGAGGGTGAAGTTGATTTCAGGCCCGAAATTGCTCGTCACCTTGTGCGCGCCGAGTAGCGACGAGCCCGACGGGGGCTGCTTGCCGCCCTTGCCGTTGGGCCAATGGGCATAGGAGCGGCTGTTCGCCGCCGACACCTCGCGGATGATCGGCACCGCGCTCGACATCAGGCCCGGCGGCATCTGGCCCGCGGCGACCTTCGCGAAATCGATGACAACGGGCTGGCCCGGACCGGCTTTCGCACCGCACCCCCAATAGAGGAGCAGACGCCCCTTCGGCCGCTCGAACGTCTGCGGCACCTCTTCCTTGCCGCGTTCGGGCGCGATCAGCGGCAGCGATTTGCCGACCTTTGCCTGTGGTAGGAAGAAATGGTCGCCCTTCGGCGGCGGCGCGCTGGCGTCCTGATTCGAGCCGAGGCGGAGGTCGAGCAGATAGGCGACCTTGGTCGACGGATCGCCGCCAAACATCATCCCCATCGCGCCGCCGATGCCGCCGCGCCCGCCCGCCATCGCGGCGAAGCCCGACATCGTCGCAACGTCCATTTCATAGCGTTCCTTGGGACCGCTGGTCTTTTGCGCCGACCCCGGAACGGCGGCAAGCATCGCCGCGATCGCGGCGACGGAGATGAAACGCAGACTCGAACGCATGAAATCCTCCCTTTTCCGGGAGAGCAACTCTCCCGCGGATAACGATGCGGCCCAAGACTTTTTATGTTTGAAGCGCTTATAGGCGCGGGAAGGGCGTCCGCCAAGTGAGCGGAGTCACACTATGCTGTCATTGCGAGGAGCGTAGCGACGAAGCAATCTCCAGCCATCGGGTCTCGTTCAAGGACGATGGCTGGAGATTGCTTCGCTTCGCTCGCAATGACGTCGGATATTGTGGCTACGCCGTGCCGCCCACCGTCAGCCCGCTGACCAGCAGGGTCGGCTGACCCACCCCGGCGGGCACGCTCTGGCCGCCCTTGCCGCAGATGCCGATGCCTTCGTCGAGCGCCATGTCGTTGCCGATGCCGGTGACCTTGGTCAGCACGCTCGGGCCGTCGCCGATCAGCGTCGCGCCCTTGATCGAGTCGCCGAGCTTGCCGTTTTCGATCTTGTACGCCTCGGTGCAGGAGAAGACGAACTTGCCCGACACGATATCGACCTGTCCGCCGCCGAAGCTCTTGGCGAAGATGCCGGTCTTGACGCGGCTCAGCAGTTCGGCGGGATCGTCGTTGCCGCCACGCATGAAGGTGTTGGTCATCCGCGGCATCGGCGCGTGGGCGAAACTCTCGCGGCGGCCGTTGCCGGTCGGCTCGACCCCCATCAGCCGCGCGTTGAGGCGGTCCTGCATATAGCCTTTAAGGATGCCGTCCTCGATCAGCACGGTCTCGCCGGTGGGGGTGCCCTCGTCGTCGATGCTGAGCGAGCCGCGGCGGCCGCCGCCGACCGGGCTCTCCATCGCGCCGTCGTCGATCACGGTGACGCCCGGCGCCGCGACGCGTTCGCCGATGCGGCCCGAAAAGGCGCTGGTGCCCTTGCGGTTGAAATCGCCCTCGAGCCCGTGGCCGACCGCCTCATGCAGCAGCACGCCGGGCCAGCCGGGGCCGAGCAGCACGGTGAACTCGCCCGCGGGGGCGTCGACCGCGCGCAGATTGACGAGCGCCTGATCGAGCGCCGCGTCGATTGCGCGGTTCCACTGCGCCTCCTCGAACAGATGATCGTACATATAGCGGCCGCCGAGGCCGAAATAGCCGCTCTCGCGCCGCCCATTCTCCTCGACGACGATCGAGACGTTGAGGCGGACGAGCGGGCGGATGTCGGTGGCGAGGAAACCGTCGGCGCGGACGATCTCGACCACCGACCAGCTTCCCGCGAGCGCGACCGACACCTGCACGACGCGCGGATCGCGTGCGCGCGCGGCGGCGTCGACCTTCTGGCAGAGCTCGACCTTCTTCGCGAAGGGGACGAGGTCGAGCGGGTTCGCCTCGTCATAAAGGTGGCGGTTGGTGCGCGGCGGCGGGCCGGCGGGGGCTTGGCTAGCCGGGTCGAGCAGCGCAAGCGTTTCGGCGGCGCGGCGGATCGCCCCGGCGCTGACGTCGCTGGCGTGGGCGAACCCCGTCATCTCGCCCGAAACGGCGCGCAGGCCGAACCCGGCATCGGTCGAATAGTCGGCGGTCTTGAGGCGCCCGTCGTCGAAGCCGAAGCTCTCGGTCGCGCGATATTGCAGGTAGAGCTCGCCGTCGTCGGCCTTTGCCAAGGCTTCGCGCGCGAGTTTCTGCGCGAGATCGGGGTCGAGCGCGTCGGCGCGATAGAGGAAGCGGCGGGGGTCGGTCGGGCTTGTCATTCCCGTGATATAGGGACAGCTACGGCCCAGCGCAAAGGGGGCTTCGTCATTGCGAGGAGCATCGCGACGAAGCAATCTCCAGCCATCGAATTTGCGCGACGCCGATGGCTGGAGATTGCTTCGCTTCGCTCGCAATGACGGCTATCAGAAATAATTGACGGTGAGCGTGAAGGTGCCGCTGTAGTCGCCCGGCGTCTGGTTCGCCGGGACGGTCAGCGTGCCGCCGACATAATAGGTTTGCACCCCGCTAGGCAGCAGCGTCGTCGAGGAACCGAGAAGCGTGACACCGCCGCCGCTCGTCGTGATCGCGCGCGCCAGGCTGGCGGTCATGGTGCCGCCGCCGGCACGGGTCAGGGTGACGCTGTCGTCGCCGGTAACCGTGATCAGCAGGAAGCCGCCGGTGCCCTGAAACACCGCGCGCTCGGCCGTCGCGCCGACCGCGGTCACGCCGCCGGTGGTGGTGCGTGCGCCGGTGGTCGGGCTGATCGTCGCGGTGCCCGCGGTGGGACCGCTGATCAGCGTGCCGAAATCGAGATCGTTGCTTTTGACGAGCGTATTCGGGCGCACGACGACACTGGTCGCGGTACCCGTCTGGTTGGCGGCATAGGCCGGATGGCCCGCGAACGCGCTGGCCGCCGCGGCGGCGAAAGCGAGGCGGCGGAGCGCCGCTCGCTTGTAGTTGGTCCCTCGAATCCCCACGATTCTGCTCCTGTCTGGAACAGACTTATAGAATCAGGGCATGAATCGATGATGCGCGGGGATGGTGAAGCCGGGTTTAACCTTTGGCGGTGGTCGGCCGCGCTTAACCGTGGTCGGCTACGCCGCCGGTCAGGACGAAGCGCCGGTCGCAATAGCCGCAGTCGACGAAGCCTTCGTCGGGGTCGATCTCCAGCCACACGCGCGGATGGCCGAGCGCGGCATTGGCGAGCCCGTCGCCGGTGCCGTCACAGGCGATGCGGGTCTTGGGCGTGCGGATCGTCTCGGGTGCGGGCTGGGTCATCGCTGCGCCTTTAGCAAGGGTCGCGAGGCTGGGCAATCGGTCTCCCGCTTCGTCATGCTGAACGTGATTCAGCATCCATTCCTCCCCCGCCTGCGAGAAAACGCCGAATGGACCCCGGATCAAGTCCGGGGTGACGAAGGAAAAGGGCAATCGCCTGTCAGAGATAGTTCAGCGTGATCGTGAAGGTGCCGGCATAATCGCCCGGGGCCTGATTCGCGCCGACCTCGAGCGTCGCGCCGACGGGGAAATTATAATTGCCGAGCGCGCTCGCGATGACGAAGCGCGTCGGGGCGGTCGAGAGGATCGCGGTCGGGGTCGAGCCAATCTCGAAATCGCGCACGCGCATCCGCTGTCCGGGGCCGGTGATCCAGATCGTGTTCGATCCGAGCGAGATATTGACCTGGCGATTCGGGGTGCCGAGCCCGGCGAAGCGCGCGGGTTCGCCGTCATTGCCGACGAGCGTTGCGCCGCCGGTGCGCGTGCGCGTCCCGTCGGGGGCGAGCCGTACCGTGCCCGCACTTCCCGAGGCGATGATGCTGCCGAAATCGAGATCGCCCACCCGAAAGAAGGAAAGCGGCCGCAGCACGATGGCGTCGGCCTGGCCCTGCGCGCCGGTCTGCGCCAGCGCCGGCGATGCGGCGGCGGGCGCGAGCAGAAGCGCAAAAGCGGCGAAGCCGCGCTGCACGGGCAGCGGGCGAAAGATGTGGCTGGTCCTCACGCCCTTGCTGTTAGCGGCGACTTTCCAATTTAGCGTTAACGCGGCGCTCACCCATCAATCGCGCCTTTCGCCCGTCGAGCCGCGCGGCTATGGAAGCCGCCATGAGTGAAGCCGCCATCCGCATCGACGCCGTTTCCAAACTTTATGCCGGGGGCAAGCAGGCGCTCGACAAGGTCAGCTTCGAGGTGCCGCGAGGGACAATCTTCGGGCTGCTCGGGCCGAACGGCGCGGGCAAGTCGACGCTGATCAACATCCTCGCGGGACTCGTCAACAAGACGAGCGGATCGGCGAGCATCTGGGGCTTCGACATCGACGCCGACCCGCGCAACGCCAAATATTCGATCGGCATCGTGCCGCAGGAAATCGTCTTCGATCCCTTTTTCACGCCCTTCGAGACGCTGGAGAATCAGGCCGGGCTTTATGGCGTGCCCAAGGACCGGCGCATTTCGGACGACCTGCTCGCCGCGGTGCATCTTGCCGACAAGCGCGATGCCTATGCCCGCACCTTGTCGGGGGGGATGAAGCGCCGCCTGCTCGTCGCCAAGGCGATGGTGCATTCGCCGCCGATCATCGTCCTCGACGAGCCGACAGCGGGCGTCGACATCGAGCTTCGCCAGCAGCTTTGGGAATATGTGCAGTCGCTCAACGATCGCGGCGTTACCGTGGTGCTGACGACGCATTATCTGGAAGAGGCCGAGGAGCTGTGCGACCGCATCGCGATCATCAACCACGGCCGGCTGATCGCGAACAAGCCGACGCGCGAACTGGTCGACATGGCGCGCGAGAAGGTGGTGCTGGTGACGCTCGACGCCGACGTGACGGTGCTGCCCTCGCACCCCGCCTTCGACAAGGTCGAGCGCGAGGGCGAGCGCGGCCTTGCGATCAGCTATAACAAGGACCGGGTGAACGCGGGTGAAGTGCTCGCGGCAGTGAACGCGATGGGGCACGGCATCGTCGACGTCTCGACGCGCGAAGCCGATCTGGAGGATGTGTTCCTGAATTTGACGCGGGCGGCGAATGGATAGCCTCCATTTTCCGTTCGTGTCGAGCGAAGTCGAGACACCTTTCGGGACAGGTCGGGGGGTGTCTCGACTTCGCTCGACACGAACGGACATAGAGGTTTGATCTGATGGCAGCAGAAGTTTCCCACGACGTCATCATCGTCGGTTCCGGCGCCGCGGGGCTGACCGCCGCCATCGCGCTCGCCGATCATTGCCGCGTGCTCGTGCTCGCGAAGGGCGAACTGACCGGCGGGTCGACCGCGTGGGCGCAGGGCGGGATCGCGGCGGTGCTCGACGCGGGCGACACGTTCGAGAATCATATCGAGGACACGATGGTCGCGGGCGCGGGGCTCAACCGGCGCGAGACCGTCGAGTTCGTGGTCGAGAATGCCCCGCACGCGATCGAGCGGCTGATCGAGATGGGGGTCGCCTTCAACAAGGAGGAAGGCGCGCTCCACCTGACGCGCGAAGGCGGGCATTCGCACCGCCGCATCGTCCATGTCGACGATGCGACCGGCTGGGCGGTGCAGGCGGCGCTGCTGCGGACCGCAGAGGCGCATCCGAACATCACCTTGCTGCCGGGGCAGGCGTGCATCGACCTAATCACCGGGCGGCACGAGGAACGCTATTCGGGCTCGGGGCGCGTCTGGGGCGTCTATGCGCTCGATGAAAAGAGCGGCGAGGTTCACGCGCATGTCGGGCGCGCGACGATTCTCGCGAGCGGCGGGGCGGGGCGCGTCTATCAATTCTCGACCGCCCCCAGGGGCGCGACCGGCGACGGCATTGCGATGGCGTGGCGCGCGGGCTGCCGCGTCTCCAACATGGAGATGATGCAGTTCCACCCGACCTGCCTCTACAATCTGGAGGTCAAGAATTTCCTGATCACCGAGGCGGTGCGCGGCGAGGGCGGCATCTTGAAGCATCCGGTTACCGGGCATCGCTACATGCCCGACTACGACCCGCGCGCGGAGCTCGCGCCGCGCGATATCGTCGCGCGCGCCAACGACGATCAGATCAAGCGCTTCGGGCTCGATTACGTCCACCTCGACATCAGCGACAAGGACCCCGATTTCGTCGCCGGGCATTTCCCAAACATCTATGAAAAGCTGCTGACGCTCGGCATCGACATGACGAAGCAGCCGATCCCGGTGGTGCCCGCGCAGCATTATACCTGCGGCGGCGTGCTGATCGACCTCGACGGGCGCACCGACCTTCCGGGGCTCTATGCGGCGGGCGAAGTGACCGAGAGCGGGCTGCACGGCGCGAACCGCCTCGCGTCGAACAGCCTGCTCGAATGCTTCGTCTTTGGCGAGGCGGCGGCGAAGCATATCGCCCGCCACTGGGACGAACTGGGCGCCCCGCCCGCGATCCGGCCGTGGGACGAAAGCCGCGTCACCGATTCGGACGAAGAGGTCGTCATCAAGCAGAACTGGACCGAAATCCGCCGCTTCATGTGGAACTATGTCGGCATCGTGCGCACGACCAAGCGGCTCGAACGCGCGCAGCACCGCATCAACATGCTGTCGGGCGAAGTCGGCGAATATTACGGCCATTTCCGCGTCACGACCGACCTGATCGAGCTGCGCAACCTGCTCCAGTGCGCCGAACTGATCGTGCGGAGCGCGCTTCATCGCAAGGAAAGCCGGGGGCTGCACTATACGCTCGACTATCCCGACCTCGCGGCGGAAGCGGTCGATACGGTGCTGGTGCCGTAATAATCTCACACAAAGACACAAAGAGGGCTGCTCATGCGATCGAATGTCGAGGAGATAGCCCGCATCGTGGTCGACTGCGGATATCGCCTTCATCAAAATCTGGGGCCGGGGTTGCTGGAATCGGCCTATGAAGCGATTCTGGCAGATCAGCTGGCGCGCCGCGGCATCCATGTCGAACGACAGAAGCCCATTCCCATTCGATACGACGGCCTCGAACTGGCCGAAGGTTTTCGGGCCGATCTGATGCTCGAAGGCAGGCTGCTGATCGAATTGAAATCGGTGGAGCGGCTATCGCCGCTCCACAGCAAACAGGTTCTGACCTATTTGCGCCTGCTCGACCTGCCGCTCGGCTTATTGATCAATTTTGGCGGAGCCACGTTCAAGGAAGGGGTTCGTCGGATCGCAAATGGGGACCTTACGCGATAAAGCCGTCCTCTTTGTGTCTTTGTGTGAGATTTTCTTTTAACCGAATCCCTCGTTCAAGAACCGTTCCGCCAGCGCTGCGTGCAGGGCGGCGCCGCGGGCCATGGCGCTTTCGTCGAGGACCATGCGATTGCTGTGCAGGCCGCAGCATTGGCGCCAGTCGCTGCCTTGCTCGCTGGCGCCGAGCCAGAACATCGCGCCGGGGACTTTTTCGAGGACGTAGGAGAAATCCTCGGCGCCCATCACGGGGTTGTCCATGGTCAGCCATGCCTCCTCGCCGAACGTCTCCTCGACCACCGACTGGCCGAAGGCGACGGCGCGGCTGTCGCAGATGGTGACGGGGAAGCCTTCCTCGATATGCACCTCGGCGGTGCAGCCATGCGCTTCGGCGATCGCGGGGGCGAGGCGCTTCAGTTCCGCTGCGACCATCGCGCGGCGGTGCGGCGACAGGGTGCGGATCGTGCCGAGCATCTCGGCGGTTTCGGGGATGATGTTGTTCGTCGTGCCCGCCGCGATCTTTGCGATCGTGATCACCGCGGGGTCGAAGACCGAGATGCGCCGCGTGACCATCGTCTGGATCGCCGAGACGATCTCGCAGGCGACGGGAATCGGGTCGATGCCGTCTTGCGGCATCGAGGCGTGGCCGCCCGCGCCCTTGACTATGATCGACAGCACGTCGGACGAGGCGAGCAGCGGCCCGGCGCGCCCCGCGAAGACGCCGTGCGGCGCATTGGGCATGATGTGGAGCGCGAAGGCGGCGTCGGGGAGCGGGTCGATCAGCCCGTCGTCGAGCATGAAGCGCGCGCCGTGATGCCCCTCCTCGCCCGGCTGGAACATGAACATCACCGTGCCCGCGAGCCGCTCGCGCGCCGCGCAGAGCAGCTTCGCGGCGCCGACGAGCATCGCGACATGGGTGTCATGCCCGCAGGCATGCATCGCGCCGCTGGTTTCGGAGGTGAAGTCGAGCCCCGTATCCTCGACCAGCGGCAACGCGTCCATGTCGCCGCGCAGCAGCACGGTGCGCCCGTTCGCGGGCCCGCGCAGGATCGCGATCAGCCCCGTGGTCGACGACCCTTCGCGAAATTCGAGCGGCAGCCCGGCGAGCGCCTCCTTGATCTTTGCGAGCGTCCTGGGATTCTGGAGGCCCAGTTCGGGTTCGCGGTGAATCGCGCGGCGAAGATCGATCATCGCATCGAGTTCGCCGGCTGCCGCATCGGCCCAGCCGCCCTGACCATCCCCCACCGTGTCGAATATTTCCATCGTCTGTTTCCTGATTACCTGCCGCGCGTCACGTCGCACCGAACATCGCCCATGCCATCCCCTTTTGGCAAGCGGGAGGATCAAAGGATGCTGTTTGTGCCAAAACACCGACGGTTGGTCGCCTGTTGCTTTCGCAAGATCAATGGATTGACTATCGCTTTCGGCATGTACCAGACCTTGCAATCATCATCCCCGGACCGCGGCTCCGGACGCTTTATGCTTTGGGTAGGCCTCTTCGGAAGCTTCACCTATCTCGTGCTTTCGGCGTGGGCGCAGACCGTGTTCGGCGAGCGCTATTTATGGATGAGCGATGTTCGCCTGGTGTCGATCGCGGGGGGCACGCTGCTGTACGCGCAAGTGCTGCGGGCGGCGATGCGGTCGCGGGCCGAGGCCGGTGGTCCGGCGATGCTGGCGCTCTATGTCGCCGGGGCCTCGCTGATCATGCTGGTGCTACGTTATGTTACCAATCGGGCCTTGTCCGATACGCCATTGCCAATCGGCGAACATATCGTGTGGGTGCTCGTCTGGGGGGGCTATTTCGGGCTCTGGGTCAGCGCGTTTTTGCAGATGGAATGGCGAAAGACCTGTGCAGTGCCCGTCATATGGACCCCTGTCGCAGCAGCCGGGGAGGCCGCAAGCGCCGAAACACCGGCGCATCCGCATCGGCTGGACGACAGCGAAGCCGAGGCCTGGTCATGGATCATCGACGCGCTGGCCGACGAGATGTCGCGCCACCCGCCGGAAGCGCGGGCGGAGTTGCTGAGCCATCTGCAGCGCCGCGCCGGCTATGAACTTGCCGACGAGCTGGATGGTGCGGCTGCTGCGCATAATCGGCGCGTGGCGCTTGTGGAACGCCTGGCACGGACAGGCGGCGAACGGAGTTTGCGTTCCTCGCGCTGAGGTTCAGCGTCCGCCCCCGAACAATTGCCGGCCCGCGAGGTCGAGCATGATTTCCTCGCTGCCGCCGCCGATCGCGTTGACGCGGACCTCGCGGTAGATGCGCTCGACCTTGCTGCCGGTGATATAGGAGGCGCCGCCGAGGATTTGCGCCGCCTCGCGTGCGACGGCTTCCAGCATCCGCGTTGCCTGCACTTTCAGCATCGCAAAGTCGGCGGGACGGGCCTTGTTCTCGCGGACCTGCCAGGCGGCGAGGTCGACCCACGCCTGCGTCGCCTCGATCTGGCGCTCCATGTCGGCGAGCTTGATCCGGATCGACTGGTGGCCGACGAGCGGCTTGCCGAAGGTTTCGCGGCTCTGCGCCCATTCGGCGGCTTCGGCGAGCGCGACGCGGGCGTAGGCGCAGCAGCCCATCGCCATGCCGAGCCGCTCGCTGTTGAAATTGCGCATGATGCCGATGAAGCCGCCGTTTTCGGAGCCGATCAGATTTGATGCGGGGACGCGGACGTCGCCGAAGTGAATCGCGGCGGTGTCGCTGCAGCGCCAGCCCATCTTGTCAAGCCGGGTCCGCTCGACCCCCGGCGAATTCATGTCGATCAGGAGGAGCGAGATGCCCGCGGCCCCGGGCCCGCCGGTGCGTACCGCGCAGGTCAGCCAGTCGGCGCGCATCCCCGACGTGATGAACATCTTGCCGCCGTTGACGACATAATCGTCGCCGTCCCTGACCGCGGTGGTCTTGAGGTTGGCGACGTCGCTGCCGCCGCCCGCCTCGGTGATGCCGAGCGCGATGATCTTTTCGCCCGCGAGCACCGGCGGCGCGACGCGCTGTTTGAGTTCCTCGGAGCCGAGCGCGAGGATCGGGGGCAGGCCGATGCCGTGGGTCATCAGCGAGGCGCCGAGGCCGCCGGCGCCGACCGCGGCGAGTTCCTCGGTCAGGACGAGGCTGTGGAAATTGTCGAAGCCTTCCGAATGCCCGCCATATTGTTCGGGGTAGCGCAGGCCGAGAATGCCGGCCTCGGCGGCTTTCCTGTGCAACTCGCGCGGCAGTTCGCCCTCGGCCTCCCAGCGGTCGATGTGCGGCGCGATCTCGCGCGCGACGAAGCGGCGGACGCTTTGCGCGAGCGCCTCGTGGGTTTCGTCATAATAGGGCGAACGGGCGCGCCAGTCGTCGAAAGCTGTCATGCGGGGATGCTGCGCCGGGTTGACGCTAACGTCAAGTTGGACCGCGCCGAAGGCGCCTTTAAAATATTCTCACACAAAGACACAAAGAGGGCGGCGCGCGTCTGCACCGCACTCTTTGTGTCTTTGTGTGAGTATCATAAGCGCGACCTTGCGGTCGCGTGCAGACGACAAATTTCGGCTCGATTTCTGCGCCTTGTTCCTTAAGGTCGCACCCATGATAAAATCGATCCTGCTCGCTGGCCTCGCCGCTTTCGCTCTTGTTTCCGTTCCTGCGCTGGCGCAGCAATCGCCCGAGGCGGTCGCCGAAGCCGCGCTCAAAAAGGCGCCGGTGTTCGACGGGCATAACGACGTGCCCGAACAATTGCGCGAGCGCTTGCGCGACATGATCAACAATTTCGATTTCCGCGACACGACCGGCACCGCCCGGCCCGACGCCGATCCGCCGGTGATTGCGATGCACACCGATCTTCAGCGGCTGCGCAAGGGCCATGTCGGGGCGCAATTCTGGTCGGTCTATGTGCCCGCCAACCCCGACGAGCCGCAGGCGATCCAGCAGACGCTCGAGCAGATCGACGTGACCAAGCGGCTGGTGGCACGCTATCCGAACGACATGATGCTCGCGACGAACAGCGCCGAGCTGGAAAAGGCGATGAAGGCGGGGAAGATCGCCGGGATGATCGGCATGGAAGGCGGGCATTCGATCGGCGGATCGCTGGCGGTGCTGCGCCAGATGTACGACCTCGGCGCGCGCTACATGACGCTGACCCATTCGCGGAACATCGCCTGGGCCGACAGCGCGACCGACGCGCCTGCCCACGACGGGCTCACCGATTTCGGGGTACAGGTGGTGCGCGAGATGAACCGCATCGGGATGATCGTCGATTTGAGCCACACGAGCGAGGCGACGATGAAGGACGCGATCGCCGCGTCGAAGGCGCCGGTGATGTTCAGCCATTCGGGCGTCCGCGCGATCAACCCGCACCCGCGCAACGTCCCCGACAGCGTGCTGCCGCTCGTCAAGGCGAACGGCGGCGTCATCATGGTCGTGCTGCTGCCGAGCTTCCTCGACGCCGATGTCCGCGCGCAGGGGCTTGCGCGCACCGCCGAGCAGGCGCGGCTGAAGGCGATGTATCCGGGCGATCCCGCCGGGGCCGCGGCCGGGCTCAAGGCGTGGGACGCGGGTCATCCGGCGCCGACGACCGATGTCGCGAAGGTCGCGGACCATATCGACCATATCCGGAAGACGATCGGGGTCGACCATATCGGGCTTGGCGGCGATTATGACGGGATGGATTCGGCGCCCGTGGGGATGGAGGACGTATCGGGCTATCCCGCGCTGTTCGTCGAACTGGCGCGGCGCGGTTACAGCCAGGCGGACCTCGAAAAGATCGCCAGCGGCAACATGCTGCGCGTGCTCAAGGCGGTCGAGGCCTATGCCGCGAGCCAGAAGGGCCAGCCGCCGATCGAGACGCCGGTGGCGGAATAAGGTCGCGTCAGCAGGTTCGTCATTGCGAGCGGAGCGAAGCAATCCAGAGCAGACGTAAACCGCCCTGGATTGCTTCGCTCCGCTCGCAATGACGATGATACCTAAGTTTTTTCTTTCGTTCGGAACGGCCAATCCACCGCGCCGCTCGCCCATAGCGCCCACCAGATGATCAGCGGCTGCGCGGCGAGGCGCGGGGCGTGATATCCCCAGCCGAGCGTCGTGCCGCCGATCGCGACATGCGCGAAGGCGTGGTGGAAATTCGCGGGCCAGACGCAGAGCGCATAGAGCGCGAGGCCCCAGCCCGCCGCCTTGCGCGTCCGCGGGATCGCCAGCCCCAGCGCGCCCGCCAGTTCGGCGATCCCGGTCGCGGCGACGACGAGTGCGGGCTGCGGCACCCACGGCGGGGTGATCGCGACGAACGGCGCGGGGGTGGTCAGATGGCGATAGCCCGCATAGGCGTAAGCAAGCGTGAGCAGCCAGCGCAGCGCGCTGCGCCAAAAGCCGGCGGCGCGCGGCGTCACCGCCCGATCGCGGCGAGCATCGCCTCGACGCTGGTGAATTTCTCGCGCGGGTTGCCGTCGATCGCGGCGGCGACCTCGGCCGCCTCGATCCGGCGCCAGTCGCGGAAGGTGACCGGCGCGACGCCGCGGCTCGCGAGCAGCGCGTCGAGCCCCGCACGTCCCGCCTTGCCGGCGCCGCGGCCGATATCCTCCAGCACCAGCTCGGCGATCCGCGCGCCGTCGGGCTTGTTGGTGCCGATCGTCCCCGACGGCCCGCGCCGCGCCCAGCCGACCGCGTAGAGGCCGGGCAGGATGCGCCCCTCGTCGCTCGCGAAGCGGCCGCGGCCATGCTCATAGGGGACGCCGGGGATCGGCGGGGTCTGATAGCCGATGCAGCTCACGACCAGCCCCGCCTCGATCGCATAGGTTTCGCCGGTGCCGTGGCTGCGGAGGTCCGCGTCGAGCTCGGTCTTTTCGACGATGACGCGCTGGACGCGGCCGTCCCCGCTTGCGGCACCCTCGATCGCGACCGGCATGGCGAAGAAGTCGAAGTCGATCGTCACCGGCTTGGCGACCGGATTGGCGGCGAAGCTGCGCAGATGCGTCACCGACTTGCGCATCCCCGGCTCGAGCATCGCGTCGTCGCCTTCGGGCGGCAGGTCGGCGGGGTCGACGCGCGGGGCGGCGCGTTCGAGATGGCCGAGCTCGCCGAGTTCCTTGGGGGTCATCGCGATCTGGTGCGGGCCGCGGCGGCCGAGAATGTGGATCTCGCGCACCGCGCTCGCCGACAGCGCGTCGCGCGCGTGGGCGACGATGTCGCTGCCCGCGAATTCGGCCGGGGTCTTGGCGAGGATGCGCGCGACGTCGAGCGCGACATTGCCGTTGCCGATCACCACCACGCCCGGCGCGTCGAGCGGCGGGTCGAGCGCCGCAAAATCGGGATGGCCGTTGTACCAGCCGACGAAGGCGGCGCTGCCGATCACCCCCGGCCGGTCGGCGCCGGGGATGTCGAGCGGCCGGTCGTGTGGCGCGCCGGTTGCAAGCACGACCGCGTCGTACAGCTCGGTGAGTTCGTCGATGCCGACGTCGCCGCCGACCGAGACATGGCCGACGAAGCGGACATTGTCGGTGAGCGCGACCCCCTCGTAACGGCGCGACACCGCCTTGATCGACTGATGGTCGGGGGCGACCCCGGTGCGGATCAGCCCATAGGGAACGGGCAGCCGGTCGATGACGTCGATCGCGATATCCTCGGCCTTTTGCAAGGCTTCGGCGGTATAATAGCCCGCCGGACCCGACCCGACGATCGCGACATGACGCATCAGTCCACCTCCATGATCGGGCGCCTGCGCCGGGACGCGGCCCCTTTTCCTTGAGGATGATGCTAGCGGCGAAATGCGCCAGAGCAAGCGGGCTGTTGCATGGGGGCGCAGCGGCCTTGACAGGCGCGCCGCGCAATCATATTGCGCCCGCCTCATTGCCCCGTCGTCTAATGGTAAGACTACGGATTCTGATTCCGTCTATCGAGGTTCGAATCCTCGCGGGGCATCCAAGACCATGTTCGGGGGCGTCCGCCGTCGTCCAAAAAATCCCTGAAATAACTGATAAATAAGGCCCTTCTTGTCCGAGGGCGTTTGTTGCCATCCGCCTCTATCCGTGCTATTGTGTGGGTAATAAAGTGGTGAATATACATTCTCGAACTGGAGTAAGGGAATGGGCAGACTCACGCAGGCGCACATCAAGTCCGCGCTCTCAAAGCCGGGGCGTCACCATGACGGCAACGGATTGTTCCTTTCCGTGCGCGATTCGGGGCAAGCGAGTTGGATCGCCCGTGTTCAGCAGAATGGAAAGCGCCGCGATATTGGACTTGGCAGCTTGCGCGCGGTGTCGCTGGCGGAGGCAAGGGGCAAGGCCCAGATGGTCAAGGCCGCGATGGTGGCGGGGCACGATCCGATCCTCGCGATCAATGCGCCAACGGAACTGACTCGCACGTTCCGCGAAGCCGCAATGGCCTTCCTCGAAATGCGGGCGGATAACGCCAAACTCGCCGACGTCAGCCAGCGTCAGCAACTCGCACACCTGCGGACCTACGCCTTTCCCACGCTGGGCCGGTTGCAGGTGCAGAGCATCGACGCCGACAGGATCGCGAACTGCTTGAAACCCATCTGGCTGGGCAAGCCGGTGACGGCGAAAAAGGTCCGCACCCTGATAATCCGCATCCTGCGTTTCGCTCGCCCCGATGGCGCCTTGTTCGCTGGGACGCTGGCCCCCGCTGTCAGCGACCGTCTGCCCAAGCAGCCGGAGCGCGGCAATTTTCAGGCGATGCCTTATCGCGACGTGCCTGCGTTCTGGACCCGGCTGGGCGAAAAGGGCGGCATGGGAGCGCTGGCCTTGCGCTTGGTAATCCTTACCGCCGTTCGCAGCGGCGAAGCGCGGGGCGCGACATGGGCCGAAATGGATTTGGAAGCCGCTGAATGGCGCATCCCCGCCGCAAGGATGAAGGCGCGCAAGGGCCATCGCGTTCCGCTGTCGCCCGCCGCCGTTGCGCTCCTGAGGGATGTGGCGCCGTTCAAAGGCAAGAACAGCGATCTTGTATTCCCTTCGCGAAATGGCGGTCCGTTATCGGACATGACGCTGACCAAGGCGATACGCGATATGGGCGCGCCCTTTACCGTGCATGGCTTTCGCTCCGCGTTCCGCGATTGGGCCGCCGATGAAACCGACTTTCCGCGCGAGGTGCCGGAGGCTGCGCTGGCCCATGCCGTGCCCAACGAGGTGGAAGCCGCATACCGTCGCACCGATTTTTTCGACAAGCGCCGCGCGTTGATGAACGCTTGGGCTGGTTTCGTCATTGGTGACAGGGGGAGCAAGATCGTGCGGTTGGCGCGGCCAGGGCCAAAATGAACGGCTGAATCGGCCGCTCGAAGGGATGGCGGGGCTTGTATCGAATCCACGCCCCTTATCGAAACCGGCACTGCCAGATATGCTGGAAAACCGCCGATTTTCGGCGCACCGGCACCGCCTCCAGCAGCGCGGCACTCCTTAAAATCTCATAAAAAGGATGTGCAGACAATGGCTTACGGCAACAGGGGTGCCGTAGCTTTATCTTGCCATCCCGACGAAGCCCCCTGAATCCCCGATTTCGCTAGAAATTCTCCATTCCCTGATGAATCGCCTAAACAGAACAGCCGCTGCCATCAGGTCAAACTGGCCGATCCCGGTCAGGCTGCTTCAGAAAGATTTTAGGACAGAGCCGCCGTACAGCAAATACCGAGCACTTCCGATTTCCAGCGGCTCCAAACCTCATGGCAGACCTGTAGCAGGTCAGACCTCCCGATCCCGGCAGCAAGACCTATCCGATGGTATATTCCGACCGATCCTTCGATCCAATCGACCGGAAGCGGTCCTCCCCATAGCCTCCAGGGTGTCGTGATTGAGACGGCGCTTTGGAGGATCGAGACATGAAACCGGACATTATTGCAACGCCCGAGGCATCGGGCTTCGAGGAACTGGTCCCGTCGCGCTATGCGCTGCGGGTCGGCGAGATCGACGTTCTCGTGGTCAGCGACGGCGTGCTACCGCTGCCGACAGAAACGATGGCCACCAACGTGGACCCTGCGGTTCGCGCCGAATGGTTCAAGGATATGTTCGTCGGACCCGACATGTTTGACTGGGCGCTGAACGTTCTCGTGCTACGCAGCGGCGACAAGACCATTCTCGTCGATGCGGGGCTTGGCGGGCAATTCCCCGGCTTCCCGCGCGCCGGTCAGTTCCCCAAACGGCTGGAGGCGGCCGGGATCGACCTTGCGTCGGTCACCGACATCGTCATCACCCATATGCATATGGACCATGTCGGCGGGCTGCTGGTCGAGGATGTGAAGAAGCGCCTGCGCCCCGATGTGCGAATCCATGTCACGGCGACCGAAGTCGCCTTCTGGCGCACCCCCGATTTCGAGCAGACCGCGATGCCGAACCCGGTACCGGAGGTCCTGCGAAAAACCGCCGTGCAGTTCATCGAGGCGTACAGCCCCAACATCCGGACCTTCGACGACGAGCGCGAGGTGGCGCCGGGCGTCGTCGCCAAACTCACCGGCGGCCATACGCCGGGACATTGCGTCGTCCATGTGGCATCGGGCGGCGAACGGCTGACCTTCGCGGGCGATGCGCTGTTCCCCGTCGGCTTCGACCATCCCGACTGGCACAACGGCTTCGAGCACGACCCCGAGGAATCGGTCCGCGTCCGCGTCCGCCTGTTGCAGGACGCCGCGGCGAGCGGCGAATATCTGGTGGCGACGCACCTGCCCTTCCCCTCGGTCGGCCGCGTCGCCGTCGATGGCGATGCCTTTCGCTGGGTGGCGTCCTTCTGGGACTTCTGATCGCTCGCCCCAGAGAGGCGCGCGCATTCGCGCAAAGTCCGCGAATGCGCGCGCCTCTGCCCCCACCCGCAACAGAGGTGAGACATGACGAGTTTGAATGGAAAGGTCGCCGTGATTACCGGCGGCAACAGCGGCATCGGGTTCGCGAGCGCGAAACTCTTTGCCGAGCAGGGCGCGCAGGTGGTGATCACCGGCCGGCGGCAGGATGCCCTTAACGATGCCGTCGAGGCGATCGGCCCCGCCGCTATGGCGATCCGGGGCGATGTCGCGGACCCCGCGCATCACCGCGAGGTCGCGGACCTCGTCCGCGAGCGTTTCGGCGGCGCCGACATCTATATGGCGAACGCCGGCGTCAACACGATCACGCCTTCGGGAGCCGTCTCCGAAGCCGAATATGACGCCCAGTTCGGTATCAACGCACGCGGCGCCTTCTTCGGGGTGCAGGCCATCGGTCCGGCGCTGCGCGACGGCGGTTCGATCATTCTTGTCGGTTCGCTCGCGAGCGACAAGGTTCTGGAGGGCCATGCGGTCTACGCCGGCACCAAGGCGGCGATCGGCGCCTTCGCGCGGAGTTGGGCGATCGAGTTCAGGGATCGTCGCATCCGGGTCAATATGCTGAGCCCCGGGCCGACCGAGACCGAAATCCTCGGCAAGCTCGGCGTGGCGCCCGAAGAACGCGGCGCCTTCGCCGAGATGATGGCGGGCGCGATTCCGCTCGGGCGGCTGGGCCGGCCCGAGGAACTCGCGCACGCCGCCCTCTTCCTCGCCTCGAGCGCGGGCAGCTTTGTCACCGGCATCAATCTGCGCGTCGACGGGGGCATGGCCCTGCTCTGATCGTCCGATCGCACCCAAAGGAATTTGCAATGACTAAACCCCCGATCGATCCCGCGATCAGCAGGCTGATCCACGATGTCGTCCATGTCGGCAGTGCCTACGACATCGACGGCATGGAGAAGCTATACACGCCCGACCAGATCTTCCTCATTCTGGGCAGCGACGGACATGTGACGCGGGTGCGGCGCGACGATTCCATCGCTGAATTCCGCTCGCGCCGCGACGGCGGCGAGGAGCCGCTATCGACCGAACATCGCGTGCTGCACGTCGAGCAGCAGGGCGATCACGCGACGGCGATCCTCTATCGCCGCATGAGCCGCGAGGCGCCGCCGGCGATGTACGAGCTTCGCCTGCGCAAGGATTCCGGCACCTGGATGGTCGCCGGCGAAACGGTGACGCCCTGGCCGGGCGGCATCGATGGCAACTTTCTGCCTCCACGGCGGAAAGCGGCCTGACCGAGGGCGCGCGCGGCCTCCCCCTCCCCCGTCCGCGCGCGCCCATTTTTCTCAAAGAACAAAAAGGAATAAGCCTGTGAAATATCTCGCTCTCCCTCTCTCCATCGGCGCGGCCCTAGCCGCCGGATTCTCGACGCCCGCTGCCGCGCAAACGTTTGACGGCCCCTATGTCGGCGCACAGGCTGGCTGGAGCCAGAACGAGCTCGGTTCCATCGAGACCGACCTTGGCACCGCCGTGATCGACGACAAGCGCGATGCGGCAACCGCCAGTATCTTCTTCGGCTATAACATCCAGCCGACCGCCGGCGTGGTGCTGTCTGCCGAAGGCGCGGTGAATTTTGGGTTCGACGACGGACTGGCGCGGTCGCAAAAGGATGCGTCCGCCGGGATCAATCCCGAATATGGCTTCGATCTCGGCGTTCGCGCGGGGTATCTCGTCACCGACAAGACGCTCGTCTATGCGCGCGGCGGCTATGAGAATATCCGCACCGCGGTGCGCATCCTCGACCTTGAAGGTCCGCGCCGCGGCAAGGACAATCTCGACGGCTGGTCGGTCGGCGGCGGCGTCGAGCGCGCGGTCACCGACCATGTCTCGGCGCGTGTCGAATATCGCTACAGCGATCTCGGCGGCAGCGGCACCAAATGGGACCGGCATCAGGTCCTCGCGGGAATCGCCTGGCATTTCTGACGCCGGGCCTTCCCCGCGTTCCATGGGAAAGGGACGCAACGCATTGACAGGGCGGGAAAGGATTTTCTTGCCCTGTCAAACACGGATAAATATACTCCGCGTTATGGCACACCTGACCGCAAGCGTGGAATATGGGCTGCATTGCCTGCTGGGCCTGATCGACGCGGGTGAGGCGCCGCGCAGCGCGCGCGACCTTGCGGAATTCCAGGGGGTCTCGCCAAGCTTTGCCGCCAAGATCTTCGCGAAGTTGGAGAAGGCCGGAATCGTCGTGGCGGCCGAAGGCGTGCGCGGCGGCTACCGGCTCGCACGGCCGGCCGAGGCGATCAGCGTGCTCGAACTGGTCGATGCGATCGAAGGCCGCAAACCGCTGTTCGAGTGCCAGGAAGTTCGCTCGCGCTGCCCGCTTTTCGACGGAGGCGCGCCCGAATGGGCGTCGCGCGGCGTCTGCTCGATCCACGCCGTCATGCTCAAGGCAGAAAAGGCGATGCGCGATGCGCTGGCGAGCGAGACACTCGCGGATATCGGCGGACGACTCGATCACAAGGCGCCACCGGATTTCGGAGAAGAGAGCAGAATCTGGTTTGACCGGCGGATCGCGGCGCGGCAGGCGCGGCCGGCGCAAGCGAAGGACATGCGATGATGATCAGTCCCGCCGCCGAGGAGGAATCTCCGCTCGTGTTCATCGTCGATGACGACGAGGAGGTTCGCACCGCGATCAGCGAGCTGATGCTGTCGGTCGGGATCGAGGCCGAATGCTGCGCCTCGACCCGCGACCTGATGGACTCGCCGTTGCTCGATCGCGCGGGTTGCCTGGTCCTCGACGTGCGCATGCCGGGATCGAGCGGGCTCGACCTTCAGCAGCATCTTGTCTCGGCCGGCATTGCGAAGCCGATCGTCTTCCTGACCGGGCATGGGGATATTCCGATGTCGGTCCAGGCGATGAAGGCGGGGGCGGTCGATTTTCTGACCAAGCCCGTGCGCGACCAGACGTTGCTCGACGCGGTCACGGCAGGCATCGAACGCGATATCGCCGACCGGGCGAACGCGCGGGTCGTCCGGCAACATGCCGAGCGCTATGCGACGCTGACGCCGCGCGAAAGCCAGGTCATGCGCGAGGTCGCGATGGGCCGGCTGAACAAGCAGATCGCCTATGACCTGGGTATCACCGAGATCACCGTGAAGCTGCATCGCAGCAATGTGATGCGCAAGATGCAGGCCGCATCGGTCGGCGAACTGATCCGCGCCTGGGAAAAACTGCCCGCGGAGGTGCGCGAATCCGCCGCGGCCTAAGTGTCGGGACCTAGCCCTTGGTATGGTTACAATGGCTTACAAGCTGCGCGACATTGGCGGCATCGGCCCCGGAGGCCGCGTGAAAGAGGAAGTCGCCCTTTGCCCCCTGTGCCGACCGTCGCGATCGTGGATGATGACGAGGCTGTTCGCGAAGCCCTGGGCGACCTGCTGATGGTCTCGGGGCTCGCCTGCCAATGCTTCGAGGGTGCCGCAGATTTTCTGGCGGCGCGCCGATCCCGCCGTTTCGATTGTCTCGTGACCGATATCCGTATGCCGGGAATGACCGGCATCGAGCTGATCGCGTGCCTCTGCAACGAGCGCAGCCGCTTGCCGGTGGTGGTCCTGTCCTCGGTGCTCGACGAGGCCACGCGCGCGCAGGCTCTCGCGCTCGGCGCCAGCGCCTGGCTTGCAAAGCCCGTCACCGATGAGCATCTGCTCGGCGCGCTGGCGGCGGCGATGGGGAGTGCGGGTCCGGACGCGGCACGATGAGCGCGGCCTTGCTCGATTCCGATGCACGGCATGAAGGCGGAATCGCCGAGCTCGCTTCGGAAAGCATCGTCATCCTCGATCCACAGGGGGTCGTGGGATATTGGAATCCGGCGGCCGAGCGGCTGTTCGGATGGCCCGCGCTGGCGGTTCGAGGCGCCGATGTCACCCATCTCTCTCCCGCGCCCGACGACGAGGCGCGCGCCTGGTCGCAACTGCTGCAGGAAGGGGCGTGGGAGGGCCGTATCCAGCGGCTCACGCGCGACGGCGACGTGCGGATCGCGGAAACACGGCGGCACCTGCGCTACGACGCGGCCGGGGCGGTGCGCGATGTCGTCGAATATGCCCGCGCGGCCCATGACGCACGCGACGCGAATCTATCGGATGGCCCGGTCCCCGACCACTTGATGGCCGCGAGCTGGGAAATCGACGTCACGCCCGCCACCGATATCCTCGGCCGTATCGCAGAGCAGGCGCAGGACATGCGGGAAGACGAACGCGACGATCTTTACCGCCGTCTCGTCGAAGCCGCGCGGATCGTCGATGTCAACGAGCGAACCGCGCGGCTGGTCGGCGGCAACCGCGGCCGCGCGCTGATGGCGGGCCAGTCGGTTGCGGTCTTTTGGCCGGTGGCAAGCCGGACCATCCTTGCCGATCTCATCGTCGAGGCGTTCGGCGATGGCGAAGGAAAGCGTTTCCATCGCCGCCTTGCCTCCGACGGCATCCTGCGCGATCCCCTCGTCACCGCGTGGCGCGCGGGCGCCGAACGGCCGGGGCGCCTGTTCGTCACCGTGAACGGCGCGGCCGACGATGACCGCTCCTATCTGTTCCTGCGCGCGAGCGAGGCGCGCTATCGCAAGCTCGTCCATTATATGCCGATCGCGCTCTGGCAGGTCGATGCCAGCCACATGGGGAAAATATATGCCGAGCTGCGTTCGCGTGGCGTCACCGACTTCGGGCGATATCTCGACGATCATCCCGAACTCGTCGAGCTTGCCGCGACCAGCGTTCCCGTCACCGACGTCAATCGCAGCGCGATCGAACTCGTCGGCGGAAAGGACGTGCAGGACCTGATCCGTCCGGTCGGCTATCTGTTCGGCGAAAGCCCGGCCTCGCTGCGCCGCGTGATGATCGGCCGGTTCAGTGGACGCAAGAATTACAACGAGCTCATGAAGATCCGCACGCTCGACGGACGCCTGCTCGACGTGCGCTTCTCGGTCACCTATCCCGAACCGCTGATCGAACTCGACACCACCATCTTCAGCCTCGAGGATGTGACCGAGCGGCTGCAGATGGAGACGCAGCTACGGCAGATCCAGGCCGATTTCAGCCATGCGGCGCGCATCTCGACGCTCGGCGAACTCACGAGTTCGATCGCGCACGAGGTCAACCAGCCGCTCGCCGCGATCATGACCAACGCCGAGACCAGCCTGCGCTGGCTTGCGCGCGCCGAGCCCGATATCGGCAAGGTCCGGCAGCTCACGGCGCGCATCGCGGCCAGCGCGCGGCGCGCCGACGATATCGTCCGGCGCATCCGCGGCATGGCGGTCAAGCAGGCGCCCGAGTCCGTGCCGATCGCGCTCAACGAGGTCGTTCAGGAAAGCCTTTTGTTCGTCCACCACGAGATCGAGACGCGCGCCATCCGCGTCACGACCGCCTATGCCCGCGGGCTTCCCCCGGTCGTGGGCGATCGCATCCAGCTTCAACAGGTGATCGTCAATCTGCTGATCAATGCGGTCCAGGCGGTCGAAGGGCTGGACGAGACCGCGCGCGAAATCCTGGTCGCGACCGGGACCGACGCAGCGGGCAGCGTGACCTTCACGCTGCGCGACAGCGGACCAGGGATCGCGCCCGAGCATCTCGACCGCATCTTCGACGGCTTCTTCACGACGAAGGCGCAGGGCATGGGCATCGGGCTCGCCATCTGCCAATCGATCGTGGCCGCCCATGGCGGCGCGGTATCCGCCTCCAATCGAACCGGCGGGGGCGCCGAGTTCCGCGTCGCGCTGCCGCGCCCCCGCGCTTCGGCATGATCGATCCGATCGGCCTTTTCGCCGGCCTCGGTATCGGCGTTGCGATCGGCGTGCTTATCCAACGGCGGCGCATCAACGCCGCCGGCTCAGTGCACGCCGTTCACCCCGACGACCGCGAAGCCATCGCGCAGGCCGAAGCGCGCGCATTCTGTAGCGGCGTGCCGCAGGTCGTCAGCTATCGCCGGCGCGAGCCGGGGGGCGGATGGCGGCGGCGCGAATATCGCGCCGAGCCCGCCTACCCCTCCAGCGTCTCCGTCGCGCCGCTGGTGCACCGGCCGGACGACATCTGGACGCTGGCCGCGTCGCTGGGGGAAACCGGAAATGCCGTGCGAGCGGCGAGGATCATCGAGGATGTTTACGGCTCTGCCTTCGCCTTCGACGCCGAGGGACAGTTCACCTATGCCACTCCGATGGCACAGACATCGCTCGCGATGACGCTCGATGATTTCAATGCGCCGCTCAACGGCAAATCCTTCCTCGATGGCGGCGACCTTGGCTGGAAGAACGGGGTGCATCCCGAGGATTATGAGGGAGCCGCCGCCGAACTGCGGCGCTGCATGTGCGCCGGCGAACCCTTCAACTACGAGTATCGCGTCCTGCGCGCGAGCGGCGACTATGTCTGGCATCGCTTCGCGATCCGCCCGGCGTGGGCCGAGGACGGCCGCGTCATCGGCTGGTACGGCACCGGCTTCGACATCGACGTCTTCCGCAAGACCGACGACGCCCTGCGCGAGAGCGAACGCTCGCTGCGCGAACTGGTCGAGACTGCGCCGGCGCTCATCTGGTGCATGGACCCGGCGGGCGAGCCGATCTATTTCAGCCGCCGCCTGCGGGAATTTTTCGGCTTCGACGTCGCCGGGAAGGACACCCCCGGCGTATCGCGGCTGCGAAGCATCCTCGACGCGGTGATTCACCCCGACGACCTCGACCGCGTGAACGAACGCTTCGCGCACTCGCTCAGGACCGGAAGCGCCTATGCTCTGACCCATCGGCAGCGCCGTTTCGACGGGGCCTATCGCTGGGTCGAAACCCGTATCGCCGCGATGCGGGGCGAAGACGGCGCGATCGTGCAATGGAACGGCGTGTGCCTCGATATCGAGGATCAGGTCCGCGCGCAGGACGAATTGCGGCAGGCACAGGACAAGCTGGCGAGAGCCAGCGAGGCGGCGAGCCTCGCCGAACTCTCGGCATCGATCGCGCACGAGGTCAACCAGCCGCTCGCGGCCATCATGACCAACGCCCAGGCCTGCCGGCGCTGGCTCGCCGCGGACCCGCCGAATGTGGAGCGCGCCCGGACGATCGTCGAGCGGGTGGAGCGAAACGCCCAGTCCGCCGCCGATATCGTCAGCCATATCCGCGCCCTCTTCAGCCGAACCACCGGCCCGCGAACGCCGTCGGCGCTCGGCCCGCTGGTGGAGGAGGTTCGCGAGCTTCTCGCCGAGGAACTCGCGCGCGGCCGGATACCGCTCGACATCCGGCTCGCGCGGGACCTGCCGCCGGTCCCGATCGACCCGGTCCAGATCCAGCAGGTTCTCGTGAACATCGTTCGCAATGCGATCGAAGCGATGGCCGATGTGCCGGCCTATCGGCGAAGGCTGCGCCTCGAAGCCGCCCTTGCACAGGATGCGGTGCGCATCGACATCAGCGACACCGGCCCCGGGCTGGCCGAACCCGGGCGCGCTTTCGAGGCCTTCTTCACCACGAAGGCGCAGGGCATGGGCATGGGGCTCGCAATCTGCCGCTCGATCGTCGAAGCGCACGGCGGTCGCCTTCAGGCCGAAAACGGCGCCCCGGTGGGCGCACGCTTCATCTTCACCCTGCCCTTGGTCGGCGGCCACCCCCAACCTTCGCATAGCGCGGACGCATCCCCCGTATAATCGCGAATCCGCAGGGTTTCCTTATCGCAGGCAGGGCCGGCTACGCAGACACGCAGCCGGCCCGATGCGAAGGATCACAACATGTCCCTGTTTCACGATTTCATGGTCGATCGCCGGGCCTTCGTCGCCACCGGCGGCGCTGCGGCCTTGGCGAGTAGCCTCGGTTGGCCGACAGTGAGCCTTGGCGCAACTCCACCCACCGCAAACCAAGGAGCCGATTCGATGAATTTCATCACCGCCGCCGACGGCGCACAGATTTTCTACAAGGACTGGGGACCGCGCGACGCGCGGCCGCTCGTCTTCCATCACGGCTGGCCGCTGACCGCCGACGAATGGGACAACCAGCTGCTCTTCTTCCTCGCGCAGGGCTACCGCGTCATCGCCCACGACCGGCGCGGGCATGGGCGATCGACCCAGACCGACAACGGCAACGAGATGGACACCTATGCCGCCGACGTCGCGGCGCTGGTCGCCGCGCTCGATCTGAAAGGCGCGGTGCATATCGGCCATTCGACCGGCGGCGGCGAGGCCGCGCATTATGCCGCGCGCGCCAGGCCCGATACGATCGCCAAGCTGATCCTCGTTGGAGCGGTGCCCCCGGTGATGGTCCGGAAGGCGAGCAACCCCGGCGGGCTTCCGATCGAGGTGTTCGACGGGTTTCGCAAGGCGCTCGCCGAGGACCGCTCGCAATTCTACCTCGATGTCGCCTCGGGTCCCTTCTACGGCTTCAACCGCGACGGAGCGAAGGTCAGCCAGGGCCTGATCCAGAACTGGTGGCGCCAGGGCATGGTCGGCAGCGCCAAGGCGCATTACGACTGCATCAAGCCCTTCTCCGAAACCGACTTCACTGAAGACCTGAAGAAGATCATGGTGCCGACGCTCGTCATGCACGGAACCGACGACCAGGTCGTGCCCTTCGCGGATTCCGCGCCGCTGTCGGCCAAGCTGCTCGCGAAGGGCGTGCTGAAGGCTTATGACGGCTATCCGCACGGCATGGCGGCGACCCATGGGGACGTGATCAACACGGATATGCTGACCTTTATCCGAAGCTGACAGGAAAAGGCCGGGACGAACGGTCGCGTTCGTCTCGGCCACAGCCGATGCCGCATCGGTGGATGAGCCGATCAATGTTCAGCCCGCTTGATCCACTTTGCATCGATGGGTGCGCGATAGCGCTGCATGGCGCGGAGGATCGCCGCCGGATACTCCTCCACAAGCAGCATGTCGCGATGAACGGGCTTCAGAAAGCCTTGTCCTGCCACATGGTCGAGAAAAGCCAGCATCCCGTCATAAAAGCCGAGGACATTCAGCAAGGCACAAGGCTTGGTGTGACTTCCAAGCTGCGCCCAGGTCCAGACCTCGAATATTTCCTCAAGCGTGCCGATCCCTCCCGGCAGCGCAATGAAGCCGTCGGAGAGATTTGCCATGAGCGCCTTGCGCTCGTGCATCGAATTCACGATGCGCAGACCGGTCAGGCCGAGGTGCGCAACCTCCTTGTCGACCAGCGCCTGCGGAATGACCCCCGTGACCTGGCCGCCCGCCTCCAGCACGGCATCGGCGACTGCGCCCATCAACCCGACCGACGCACCGCCATAGACAAGATCGATGCCGCTTCGCGCGAGCTGTTCGCCAAGTGTCCGCGCGGCCCTGTCATAGGCCGGCGCCACGCCCGCGCTCGATCCGGAAAACACGCAGATCCGCTCTATTGCCGATGCCCGGGACGTCATCAGCAATATCCGGGTTGGCGAATGCCGAGGAGGCGCGCGCTTTCCAGCCACAGCGCTTCCGCCGCTTCGGGGTCGATCGCGAACGGACGCACGCCGGGTCCGCCCAGCTCGCCGTTCGCCTCGACAGGCGCGATATCGCAATCCTCGCAATAGATCCCGCCGATGCCGTCGAGCGCGGACGAGACGGCGCACCAGATCGACGTCGCGGCGCCTTGCTGTGCATTCTTGAGATCGCGGCCTGGATCGACGACAGCCGAACCGTCTGCGTTCAGCGCCCCGAACTGCGCGATCTCTTCGCGGGTCAGATGTTTCGCGAGCGGGCCGAGAATCGAGCCCGGATGGACCGAATAGGCCCGCACGCCATGGTCGGCCCCGCGCGCGTCGAGTGCTACGGCGAAAAGCGCGTTCGCCGTCTTCGCCTGGCCATAGGCCAGCCATTTGTCGTAGCGCCGGCGCCTGAAATCGAGATCGGAGAGGTCAAGCCCGCCAAGCTGATGCGCACGCGATGACAGGACAATCACGCGCGCGTCCTTGGCGCGAAGAAGCGCCGGCCAAAGACGTGTGGTCAGGCCGAAATGCCCGAGATGATTGGTCGCGAACTGCCCTTCATGCCCGCCCGCATTGCGAAACAGCGGGGTCGCCATCACCCCGGCGCTGAGGATCAGCAGATCGAGCGATCGTCCACTGTCCAGAAAGCCGGTCGCGAAATTGTCGATCGAGGACGGATCGAGCAAATCCATCGCCACCACTTTGACATTCGGAATGCCGGACAGCGCCCGTCGCGCTGCGCTTGCATCGCGGGCCGGCACGACGATCGAAGCTCCCTTCGATGCGAGTATCCGGACCGTTTCACGACCCAGGTTCGATGCGCCGCCCGTTACGATGGCGGTCTTTCCCGAGAGATCGACGCCGTTCGCGGCCTCTTCGGCGGTAGTGAACGGCCCAAAGGCGGTGCCGAACGGCTTCTGAAAACCGGTCATATCGATATCCTTTTCGATCAAAGGGCGGCGGGCCGCTTGATGGCCCGCCGCGAAACTTTCCGTCGATGAGTGTGGCGCCGCCGGTCTTTTCCGCAGGACCGGCCGAGACGCCTTCAAAAGTCGACCGTGCGCGCCTCGAACGCATTCCGGAAAGCCGCTTCCCGCTCCGCCGCAGGCGGATAAATCCACACGCTGTTGACCTCCATCTTGACCTCCTTCGCTTCAACACCGGTCAGTTCGACAGCCCGAGGCGACCATCCGCGCGTGAAGATCGCGGCATCGGGACCGAGGTCGAGACACACGACATAGGACGGCTGGTCATAGGCAAGCGTCGCTTCGCCCAACAGATCGGCGGCGGCATTGTGTCCGGCGAATGCACCCAGCCGGCGCGCATGCTGGCATGACATCAGCGAGAAATTGCCCTTGTCGTCGGTCGCCGCCCTGGCGGTATCGCCGGTGGCGAAGACATGCGGCGCGCCGGGAACGCGCAGGTTGGGATCGACGAGGATCCGACCGAGATTGTCGTGCTCGCCGGGCAGTTGAGCGGTCAAGGGGGACGCACGCATGCCCGCCGACCAGATCACGGTATCGGTTTCGATCCGTTCGCCATTGTCGAGCGTGACGCCGCCCTCGTCGAGCCCCGCGACGCCCGAACCAACGATCGTTTCGATTCCCAGTTCTCGCAGCCGTGCCTCGATATAAGGGCGCGGCTCGTCACCCATGTCGCGACCGACGCACGGTCCATGCTCCACGATGATCACCCGCACCGGCGCGTCCTGCCCCAGAATCTCGCGCAGCCGGCCCGGCATCTCGGTCGCAACTTCGATCCCCGTGAAACCGCCGCCGCCGACCACGACCGTGTTGCGCGCCGGGGAGTCAGGCCTTTCGGCAAGACCGCGAAGATGTTCGTCGAGCGCAACCGCGCCGTCGCGGTCGGTCACGCTGTGGCCGAATTCCGAAAGACCGGGGATCGGCGGCTGAAAGCCCTGGCTTCCCGCCGCGACGATCAGGCGATCATAAGAGAGGATATCGCTACGCCCATCGGTGCCTTTGATGCCGATCCTTCCGTTGTCGGCGTCGATCGTGTCGACCCAGCCCGCGCGGAAATCGATAGCGGTCGCCGCGAACAACTCATCTAACGGCGCAACCATCGATGCCGGATTCCGTTCGTAAAGCCGCGGCCGGACAATCAGCGCAGGCTCGGGCGCGACAACGGTGATTTTCAGGTCTGCGGGCGAAGCGCCTTTCTCGTCGCGCAGGCGCGCGGCCGAAAGAGCGGCCAGCAGCCCGGCAAAGCCGGCCCCGATAATGACGATTTCCTTAGCCATGCGATGTCTCCTCGGTGGATAGGGCCTCCGCACGACCGTTTGCCGGGCGTGGAGGATATGCCCGATCATCGCGAACGGCGCGGCGATCGCCTATCGTGCGAGGGGCTAGCCGCGGTACACCGATGGCAAGGCCGATCTATTCCTTGGAACAGGACAGGCCGGCGGGACTGCGCTTCCACTGAAATGGGCGCGCCTTCCGTGCCAAGTGCCAGAATCGGCACGACAGCGTAAACAGGCTGGCAGTGACAAGGTCGCGTTCGACCGGCGACAGGCGCATCGAAAGGGCCACGAGCGTGGCCATAGTTTCAAATGCCAGAAACGGCACCTTTACGAGCAGCCCGCATCTCCGCAATTCCTTCCTTTCGCTGACCTCGCCCGGCGCCAGCTCGAAAGCCGCAAAAATGGCGATGGCAACAACAAGGAAGCGCGGCATGGCCTCAGGCGAGTTGAATGCCCAGCACCCGAGTGCAAATGCCAGAGGAAAGAGCCCCTTATCTTCCCTCGATAATCCGAACGCATATCTCCAGCCATGTATTTGGCTTGGGTTTGCATCTCTTTGACGTTCGGCTCGCATGAAATTTGTCCCGGTGATCCGGTGACAAAATGCGTGCCAGAAGGATTCTCAGCCATTCTACCAGAAGCATAGCGCCGCAATCCAAAGGTATGGAGCCGGTATCGCCGGCCAATGCATGCTATGGTCCGGCCGGGTAGGCCTGAGCGACGTCCACTTTCTGGCACACGGTCGGCACTCACCGATTAGGATAGGTGTACGGCTACGAGTGGACTGACGGGAGGTTCATATCCGCTTTCAGATGCTGTTCAATGGCGCCTCAAGGTCTCATGTCGGGCGCTAACCCGACGAAGATCGCCGCACCTTTTCGCTCAACGACCGCTACGTCCCCTATCGCTCGCAAGGAACACCGGCAGCCCTTCGCCAATGATCCAGCACGCCCGTGCGACGTGGGCGTCCCAACAACGGCGAGCGGCGGACTCGTCCTTGTCAGGGTCGCATCCCAGAATGATAATGCTCGCTTCGCGCCAATCGCGACCGTCGATGATGTCCCTTCCCTCGGCAACATCGAGAACGCGCGCATAGGTCAGAATATTGGCCCGATCATAGGGTATGATGGCATCCGGAAAGTCCAGGTTTTCCGGGCGTGGTGGCGGTGTCACGGTCATATCCATCGCTCCCGGCCATTCTTCTAATCCCAATATGGGATAATCCCAAAACCGACGCAAGGAAAGACCTCCTCTTGTCGGTTTTTTCATGGCTCGGTCGCTTCGCACTCCCAAACATCGCCAGCTCCAATCCGGTCTTGCCGATGCGCGTAAGGCGGCAGGACTGACGCAGGTGCAATTGGCCGAGAGATTGGGCCGCCCGCAATCCTTCGTCGCCAAATATGAAGTCGGCGAGCGGCGCATCGATGTCGTCGAGTTCTGCGAGATCGCCGATGCGCTGAAGCTGGATGCCAGCGCCCTGCTCTCGTCTATTTTTATGGATCGACGCTAAGCCATTTCTTCAACGCCGACGGCCTGCCGCCGCACGCCCCTCCAAAGGCTGGGGCGGCGGCAGGCCGTTGCTCGTTCATGAACGGAAATGTCTAGGTCGCCAGGTGGCGATATTGACGCGGGGAGATTTCGTGGAGGCCGATTTCTCCGTCAAGGATGGCGGCGATGACTAACTGGGTGCGGTTGTGGACCTCGTAACGGCCGCAGGCGGCTTCGATGTAGGATTTGATCGTCGCGGGGGTCAGGCCGAGGATCGTCGCGATGTCGGTGTTGCTCTTGCCCTGGGCGGCGAGGATCGCGCATTCACGTTGGCGCTGTTGGAGACCAACGGCGCGGATCGGGCGCGGGCGGCGGCCGATGATGCGGCGGGCTTTCTGGAAGGCGAAGCTGCCCACGATCTGGGCGGCGGCGATGTGATGCTGCGGCAGGTCGGGTGTGCGCGGGCTACAGAAATTGCAGGAACCGCTGCGCTCGCCAAGAACGGAGGCGGGGACGGTGATGCCGTTGGTGACGTCGTGCCGCGCGCCGCGTTCGAGGAACGCGTGGTGGCGCGGGGCCAGTTCGATCAGGTCGGCCAGTTCGCACCATGCGAAACAGGCGTTGGCGGCGATGCAGGCGTGAACGACCGGATCGTCGCGATGATAGAGGCCGCCGAAATAGGCCGCGGCATAGTCGGCGGGGTAATTATTCATGTTGATGAGGCCGGGCGATGCGGCGCGGTGATCGTCGTGATGGATCATCGCATAGTGGCGGAAACCCAGTTCGCGTGCCGCGGCTTCGAGCAGCCGTTCGACATGGGCGAGGTCGGCCGCCCGCTGGATTTCGGTCAGGAACGCCGTGCCGAAATTTAGCGCGCCCGCGTCCAGACCTTGGTTCGGCAGAAGATGGCCACCTTGCATCCTTTCACCTCCAGCTTGCCGTCGGGGCGAAGCGTCATGGTGCCAGTCGCCGCGCCTTCGCCGGTTTCGGGATCGTAGAGCGGGCCGCCCTTCCATTCGCGCGGGCCGCCCGAAAAGCCCCGCAACACGACCAGCCCTTTCAGCCGCCGGTCGCGCAGCTTGCGGTCTGGGTTCTTCACGTCGCGCTGGTCGGGGTTGGCCCGCAGGGGAGCGGCGTCGTCCACCTTGCCGCAGATGGCCGTGCCGCAGCGATATAGCTCGACCCGTCCCCCCTGGCTGCCGGTCGACCACAGACCAGTGATGGCGCCGTTCCCCTGCGATGCGGCGGCCGCTCCCCCTCCCGAAGCGGCCGCGATCGCTATCGCTGTAAGCATGATCTTCCTCATGCCGTGCTCACTTCGGCATCGGCGCGACGAGCGGCGGCGACAGGGATGCGAGAGCGCGTGCTGCCAGCGCGCGGTCGTCGTGCTGCCACGGATGGAAGTTCGGTCGGAAATAGGCGAACAAGTCGCGCAGTAGCAGCCGCATCAGGCCGGGCCTGCCGTAAAGGTAGGAAAGTAGCCGTGCCCACGTCCGCAGGTTGTTCTTTCCATCCTGCCGCAACAGATCGGCGGTGCGAAAGACGACATAGTGAAAACGCACCCCCGCCGCGAGCATCGTGAAGGATCGCAGCGTCCAGCGCCGAAAGGGCGAACGGCTCCGCATCGCAAGCAGCAAGGTGTCGTAGGCGACAGCCTTATGCTCGATCTCCTCGATCGCGTGCCAGTGCCACATCCTTTCGGCCTCGGCATCCGCCCCGGCCAGATGCGCGGGGTCCGCGAGGATCGCGTTGGCAAGCGTCGCGGTGAAATGTTCGAGCGCGCAGGTTCCGGCGAGTTGCATGATCGGCGGACGGCGCTTCGCCCATGCGATCGTCCGTGCGGCCCGATCTTCCGATGAGGTCAGGTCATACCCTGCATCACGCGCCTGCCGATTGAAAAAGACATGCTCGCGCGAGTGCGTCGATTCCTGAAAGACGAAATCGTCGATTTGCTGCTGGAGCGCTTCTGGCGCTTCGTCGCGGTAGTGACGCACCGCCGACATGAAGAATTTTTCGCCAACCGGGAAGGTTGACGACAGAGCATTGTAGAACGCGGTGCGTCCGGCATCTCCGCCGTGCCACCAACGGCGCGCGGTCGTGCCGCGTCCGAATTTCCAGTTGCGCCGTTCGATCACCGGCCCCGCCGGGTGTTCGGTCTGGAGTGTCATATCTGCCTCCGTCGTTGCCGGACAAATAGGCCGCCGCCCCGTTGCCGGGATATTGGGCGAGGCGGCGGCCCAGTTATCCCTCAGGGGAGAGGGAGTGCGAGAGACTGTTGTCCAGTCCAAAAAACCGGGCCGATGCTTGCCCGGGAGCAAGCGAGGCATCGACCCGAGTAGTTCCCCCAGTGGAGAGGACTCAGAATTTCTTGGCGATGCTGAACCCGATGATCCGCGGATCGAGGGTGAAAACGTTGGTCGTCAGGCCCGAGTCATCCGAGTTCAAGAAGGCGCCGGTGATCGGGGTCGAGTTGAAGACGTTCTTCACATAGGCCTCGATCGTCAGGTTCTCCGGACCGTTGACGCGCAGGGACAGGTTGAAGTTTGTCCAGCTCCTGAGCCGGTCATAGGGATTGAGGTTGTAGACGCGCGCCCAGCTCTTGCCCTGCCAATAAGCATCGCCGCGGATCGTCGCGCTCCAGTCCTGACCGAACGGGATTTCATATTCCGCCCCGAAATTGACCGTCCAGTGCGGCGAGTTGGGGATCTCGTTGCCGCCGAGGTCGGCTTTGATGCCAGCGCCACCATTGATCTCGGGATAGTCGAGCGGATCATAGCCTTCACCCGTGGCCGGATCCTTGATGGGGTTGATCGTGGGGCTGAGATACCCACCGCAGAATCGGAAGAAATTCTGTATCAGAACGGGGTCTTTGGCATATTCCGACTCCACGACGGCAGTTGGGACTACGCAGTTCGATGGATTCTGCACCCACGGCTTCACGAGCGTATAGTTGGGATTGCCTTGCGTGCGGTTCATCGTGTCGATCGACGTCTCGCCCTTGGCGATGCGCGTCTTCAGATAGCCGATGTTGGCATTGAAACGCAGTCGCTCGGTCGGCGCGAACAGGGTTTCGAGTTCCAGACCCCACATTTTGGTATCGAAATTCTCGTTGACCGCTGTGCGGTCCTTGATTTGCGAGACCTGATAGTTGGTATAATCATAATAGAAAGCGGTGGCGTTCAGCATCAGTGCGCCGCCTAAGAGCGTATTCTTCATGCCAATTTCAAAGGAATTGACGAATTCGGGCTCAAAGGTTGGGCCATAATCGACCGCCGTCAGATAGATGGTCGGGATATTCCCGAGGGCAAGCTGTTGATCCAAAAAGTCGCCGTCAGAACCCCCAACACCGGAATCGATTGCCTGCTGAACCTGCTCGTCATAGGTAGCAAAACCGGGCGTCGGCGGGTTAGCGCCGCCCGCCTTGTAGCCGCGCGAGTAGAAACCATAGAGTAAGGTTTCGTCGGTGAAGGACAGGTCGGGTTTCCAGTCCAGACCCAGACGCCCGGTAAACTCACCCCAATGCTGCTTGATATCCGGCTTTGCGGGATAGCCGATGGCGGTCGTGCCGCCGAGGGTATAACCATAGCCGAGCAGCAATTGGCTGGGCACCGGCGTGAAGGTCTTGCGGTCGTCGGTATAGCGCAAGCCGGCGGTTAGTTTCAGGTCATCATTGATATTCCAATAGAACTCGCCGAACGCGGCCCAGGATTTGAGACGATAGGGGTTGCTCGACCGGAAATAATTGTGACCTTGGCCATTGATGCTCTCGATCGGATTGGGATCGATATAGGGGCAAATGGCCTTCGGGTCGGTAGCATCGACGGGACCATCGCCCGGCAGACCGCCGAGGAATCCGCCGAGAAAGCCCGATGCCCAACAGCGCGTGGTATCCAATGGGCCGCCGCCTTCCCGGATCGTCGGCGCCTTGTTGAAGGGACGCGTCATCCCGAGCAAGGTTATCATATTGTAGAAGACGTAATAATCGTCCTGCGTTTTGAAGCGGGTGTAATTGCCGCCGACGCTGAAATTCACCGGCCCATCGAAATGCGATTGCAGGCGGATTTCCTGGCTGAACTGTTTGGAATAGGCAGAGGATAAATCGGCGCCCGCGATCTTATCCGAGCAGCCGAGTTGCGGATCGCAGAAGATGCCGCCAGGAATCAGGGTGGAAGAGTCGGCTTGGTTCTTAGCGTAAGTCAACTTTGTCGTATCGACGAAGGTCGGATCGGTGTTGAAGCGATTATAATCCTGAATGGAATAAACAGAATCGCTGTTCCATGCCGACTGCGACGCAAAGGTCAGCGACTCACCAAGGTCGAATTCCAGATTGATCTGATAGATGTCGGCCTTGGCGCGATAGAGGGGATCGCGAATGGACTCGATCTCGCGCAGGTTCCGCGATTGCATCCGACCGCCATAAGGGTCTTGTTCCTTGATGAAAGTCGCGAAGTTGCCATCTTGATCGCGCCCGAGCGGGCCCGCAGCACTATAGCCCGGCCCGAAATTACCCCCGAACAGGATCGGGAAGCTGATGAAGGGAAGTGCAAGACCGTTGACCGTTCCGAAGGCGCCATCGTCATAAAGGCTGCCCGGCTTACAGCCTTGCGACAGGAAAGCCTGCCGCATTACGCTGCCGGGGCTTCCCGGAACCGCAGCGGTCGATTGATTGCCTACCATCTCCGGCCCGGCATCGCGGTGGCAGAGCTGTTTGCCGGTGCGGGAGCGATCGTCGTTCTCGTTGAAATGCTCCCACACGAAATTGGCGCGCAGCCACGACGCCGGCTCGAAACCGACCGTGGTCCGCAGCGAATAGAGGTCGCGGCCGTTGATCCGGTGCTTGGTGGTCAGGTTGTAATCGTATCCGTCGCGGCTGGTCATCGACCCCGCGACGCGAACGCCCAGTACATCGTCGATGATCGGAACGTTGAGCATCCCGACCATGCGGCGGCTCTTGTAATTGCCGACTTCGCCCTTGATATCGCCCTCGAACCTGCCCAGCTTCGGCTTCGCGGTAATCAGGTTGACGACGCCGCCGGTCGCGTTGCGACCATAAAGCGTGCCCTGAGGTCCGCGCAGCACCTCGATCCGGTCGATGTCGAAGAATTCCTGCTCGAACAGGCGATTATGAATGAGGCCGGTGTTATTGTAGCTGACCGCGACGGCGGGGTCGGTCGTCGCCGAAATCGCCTTGGTGCCGATACCGCGGATCGAAATGTCGTAGCCCGAGAAATTGGTCTTGGTGAAGGTCATGTTCGGAACGGCGCGCATGATGTCCGACCCGGTTTCGATCTTCTGCGCTTGCAGCGACTTGCTGTCGATCGCGGTGATCGCCATTGGCACGTCCTGAATCCGCTGCTCGAATTTCTGCGCGGTCACGACGATCTCGTTGGCGCGGGAGCCGGCGTCCTCCGACGCTTCGCTGGCGCGTGGCGGGTGGATCAGGAACAGGCCCGACTGTCCGCGTTCGACGACCAGCCCCGAGCCCCGCAGCAGCAGATCGAGCGCAGCCCGCGCCGAATAGCTGCCTTTCAGGGCCGGCGCGGTCTTGCCGCGCGCGTCGCGCGAATTGAACACGACCTGCTGGCCCGACACGCGAGCGAATGTCTTGAGCGCGGAGTCGAGATCCTGTGCCGGAATGTCGAAGCTGTAAGTCTGTTCCTGTGCGTAGGCCGGCTGAACCGCCGCGACCGTCGCCAGCGAAACCGCGAGCGCGCGCAGCGCAAGCGAATGCGTATAGAAACCCCGTCGTGCCAATGCTGTCCTCCCCCATTTTCGGCTTTGCGCCGTCTCAGGGTAAAACGTGCCGCCTCACCGCAGGGATAGCGCGTGCCCTCACTTTTTTTCTGGCAAGCTTTTCAGGGTGATTTGGCCGGGCGAATATTCGGCGCGCACCGGGTTCATCCCCGTCACGCCTTCGACAAAGGCCGCGGTGTCGCCCGCCGTGAACACGCCGTTGACCCGAACCTGCGCCACTTTCGCATCGCCGAGCACCAGCTTGCGGTTGGAATAGCGGTTCATCCGCACCGTGGCGAGCGCCAGCGGCTCATCGCCAAAACTCAACTGCCCCGATTCCCATGATGTCGATCGTTCCGGATCGAAGGAAACCAGCGTCGGCGGCCCGCCCGCACCGACCGGAGCGATCATCTCCTGACCCGGCCTGAGTTGCAGTTCCTTTCCGGCGGGCGCCGGCGCGGTGCGATCCAGAACCGATACCCGTCCATGATAGAGCAGAACGCGCACTTCCTTGCCGATCATCTCGACACTGAACGAGGTTCCGGTCGCCACCACCATCTTGTCGCCCGCGACGACGGTGAAGGGCCGCAAGGGGTCTTTCGCCACATCGAATTTCGCGCGGCCGCGAACCAGGGTCAGTTCGCGCTGCTTATCGCCCATGCCGACTTCGACCAGGCTGTCGGCATCGAGCGATAGTCTGGATTGATCGCTCAGAAGCGCAACGCGGCGTTCGCCGACCTCGGTCTGATAGGGCCGGGTGGAATCGCCCAGCATGAACAGGGTCGTCACCGCCAGCACCAGCGCGGCGGCGATCCCGCCGGCCCACCAGGATCGGGCACCAAGGCGCCGCGTCCAGCGCCGGCGATTGGCATTGCGATAGCTTTCGAGGGCGGCGCTGCGCATCCCGATCGCCTCGGGAAGGCGGCCCGCGCTGTCGGCCGTTTTCCATGTGCGAACGACGGCCTGAAATGCGGCGGCATTCCGGTCGTCCCCCAGCCAGCGATCGAAGGCTTCGCGCTCGCCGGGCGGCAATTGCCCTTCGGCGAGGCTCATGCACCAGAGCGCCGCTTCTTCGTGACGGTCGGGCTGGATATCGTCTTGCACGGCCCTCATTGCGCACCCTGCATCTGTTTGGTCAACAACGCGGTCGCCTTGGCGATCTGTTGCTTGACCGCGCTTGTCGAGATGCCGAACGTTGCGGCGATGTCGTCCTGACTCAGATGTTCGAGCCGATAGAGGATGAACATGGTGCGTGTGCGCTCCGGCAAAGTCGCGAGGGCAGATAGGAAAACCGCCATCTCCTCGCGGCTGGCGGTGATGGTGTGCGGATCGAGAACGTCGAATTCCCGCTCCGGTTCGGTAAGCGCGGTTTCGCGATAGCGCTGACGCACAACGAGTTTGCGGACGCGATCTACCAGCAAATTCTGCGCGGTGCGAAAAACATAGACATCGGGTTGATCCGTCGTTCCTTTCCCGACCAGCAGCCTGGCGAAGACCTCCTGCGTCAAATCCTCCGCCTCGGCATAGCTTTGAACGCGGCGCAGGAAAAAGGCCATCAGCGCCGGCCTCCAGCGCTGATCCAGTTGATTGCCGGATTGTCCCTCGTCGGGCGGCAAATTCTCGTCCCTTCGTTGTTCTGATTAGAAAAACGTATGACGCGGCTGCGGGTCTAGGGAGAATTTTTGTCGGGGGCCAGAAAATCGACGCGAGCTGACGGGCGGCAGGCGGAAAGGTCATTCAAGGGGCTGCGATGCTACGCATCGAGCCAACAATCTGGATACACACCTCACGCACGGGTGCATGGTGATTTTCCGCCGCGTTTCGAGGGTGCGATTAGACCGCTCTTGGAAATTTCGATCATAAAACCCACACAATTCCACTGTTTTTCGAGAGTGCTATCCGCATCCTCGCCCTTTTCGCGTGGGGCTGGCGTCGCCAAGGGAAGGCACGGATTTCATTGAAAGGGATAATAAGATCATGCGAGGCAGTAATTTATGGCGAACCGCCGCGCTGACTGTCTTTATCTGCTTTCGTTCGTGTCCATCCAATAGGCGGTGAGGGTATGAGTGGGGGTATTGATAAATTATTTGACGATAATTTCATGTAATTATGATTTATATCAACACTTTAAGGAAAATAGGTTAGAATCCTCGCGGGTCCAAAACTTCGGTATTAGGTAGCAAACGCACAAAGCTACCTTTTACCTGAAATCTCGAGCGTCACGGCAGTCAGTCGGCCTATTCCACCAAGCGCGCCCAGAGCCGGGTTAGACGTAGCGAGGCGCAAGAACCTCATCATTTTCAAGATGCTCCACGTAGCATTCGAGATTGCCTACTATCTTTTCAAAAATGAGCGGCAGGTATGGCACTAGCCCCTCGAATGTCTCGGCGTCTGGCGAAGGGCCACCATGATAGAACCGACAGTGCGTTAAAACGTCGTTTCGCTCGTCATCTGGTAGATGCAGAAGCGGGTCTCGATCATTGTAATCATGAAGATTCGATAGATGGATGAACGCGCAGCCGAACTTGTAGACGGATCGAGTCCATCCTTGGAGGGCGTCCGCAAGATCGACCATTTCTCGGTCTGTAACCTTCGCTCGCGAGGACTGTTGAGTCCATTTTTCTCCCCGAACTGAGGCATCGATTAGAAGTTCTCGGCGCGCCAAGTCCTGCGTGAGCAGATAGATCACGCGGACCATCGAATCCAATTCTTGCCGCAGGACGGAAATCATTTGGCCTGCGAGGCCGGCGCTTGCGAGGAGTTCCATGGCTTGCCGGTGTTCGAGCGATCTGCTGCGAATTTGCCGGATAAAGATAGTTTTATTTGACATCCCCGAGCGCCCAACTTTTTCCAAAGACTTAACCGTACCGATCTCCCCTTTTTCGACTGGAAGATTTTAGCGCACTGCCGGGCGCGCTGCAGCTCCTGCGCGGTCGCCAGCGGCCCTTCCCAGACGAACCGCCAAGGAGAGGGTGCGTCTTAACGGCAATTCAATCCGGCTTCGGAAGATCCTCCATGTGCGGGGTGACGAAATCGCGGAACTTGCCGCCTATAAAGCCGTTTGAAGTCATTCCTGGGCCGTCGCCGATGGGATAGAGGTTACTTGTCTACGCCGACCCTTTGCCGATCTGGAGGCGTTCCACAGCAAGATCGGCCTGATTGACACCCCAATCGGCCAGGCCGGTCGGCCAATTGCCGCCGGTGATCAGCGACTCCGTTGCGGCAGCCATCGCGGGAGCGGTCTGCAGACCATAGCCGCCCTGACCCGCCAGCCAGAAGAAACCTTCCGCATCGGGCGCGAAGCCGGCGACCGGAACGCGGTCGTGCGTGAAGGTGCGCAGCCCCGCCCAGCTATGGCTGATCCGCCGGACGGCGAGCGAGGTATAATGTTCGACCTTTGCCGCTGCGAGAGCGATGTCATAGTCCTCCGGCTGGGCGTCGGTCGGCTCGCTCGGAACCTCGTCGACCGGGCAGGCGAGCAGCCGCCCCGATTCGGGCAGCATGTAAAAATCGTCGACCGCGGTCTTGGTGAACGGCCAGTCGCCGATCTCCTGATCCGGCGGCGCGTCGAAGACGATGATCGTCCGGCGCAGCGGCTGCAGGCCGAGCGGCGCGACGCCTGCCAGACGTGCGACCTCGTCGCACCAGGCGCCCGCCGCATTGACGAGGACGGGAGCGGCGAACCGGTCGCCGGCCGCGGTGGTCGCGACCCAGCTTGCCCCTTCGCGTGCGACCGCGACGACGCGCGCCCCTGCGATCGACTGGCCGCCCGCGCGCTTGATCGCGGCGCGATAATCCTGCTGCAGCGCTTCGCTGTCGAGGCGGCGGGCGGTGCGGTCGATCACGGCGGCAGCGATCCCGTCGCCACCGCACCGAAGAACCGGAACGATGCCCCGCACGCCATCGGCGTCGAGGCGTTCGAGCCCGTCGCTATAGGGTCGCATTTCCGCCTCGAGCGCGTCGAGCCCGGCGAGCATCTCCGGCGGCGCGATGAACAGCGCGGGGGACGAGCGCGACAGCGCGGTGCCGTTCGCGCCCACGGTTTCGAAATGAGGACGGCTGAACGCCGTCATGCCGCGCACGACCGATTTGCCGATGCCGAAATGATAATAGGTCGCGCTCCGGCCGCTCGAATGATAGCCGAAGCTGTCCTCGGCTTCGAGCAGGAGGGTCCGGCCTTGTGGGGCGAGCCGCGCGGCGGCCGACACCCCGGCGATGCCGCCGCCCACGATCAGAAAATCGGCTGTCCGCAATTGCTGCTCCTTTTCGACCGTCCTGTGTTTGCCGGCGGTTATAGCGGCTTCGGCCGCCCCCTCCTAGTTCGCGGCGACGCGGATGATGCCGACGCCCTTCACGATGTCGATGCGCGTGCCGAAAGGCTCCGACAACCGCTGGAGCCGTTCGAGAATGCGGGCGCCAGTCGCGGCGTCGGCCATATGCGGCACCCCGCGCGCCGCACCGGTCGCGGTGACGCCGAGGTCGATCGGATAGAGGCGCACCTCGGTCAGCCGTCCGTCGCGAAAATGGGTGGTCGCGATCACCGATTCATAAAGATTGGGATCGGAAAAGCTCTTCGCATTGCGCGCCTGGAGCAGCTCGGGGGTCGTGACGCTGCCCGGCGTGACGCCGAACTGGTCGAACATATCGGCGGGCACGTCGTCGAGCGAATTGTTCATCATCGCGAAGTTGCCGAGCGAATAGAAGATCGGCTTGCCCTTGTAGATCTCGATGCCGCGAAGCTGGTGCGGCCCGTGCCCCATATAGACGTCGGCGCCCGCGTCGATGATCTGGTGGGCGAGGCCGGGGGCAAAGTCGGCGGGGGTCTGGCTGGCGTTGCCCGGTTCGTGGTTGTGCAGCGAAAAGACGACGAAATTGCCGTTCTGCTTCGCCTGCCGCACCGCGAGCAGATTGGCGGCGAGATCCTTCGGGTTGAGGTCATAGCCGATCGTCATCGGGGTGGTCGGCGCCTCGACCGCGCGAAAGTCGCGGCCCTTGATCCGCACCGGCGCGCCCGGTTTCGTGCCGGTGATGCGGGCCAGCACAGCGAGGTCGGCCTCGGAGACCTGTCCGACCTCGGTGCTGCGGATCGTATTGGCGCCGGGGCGGCCGGGCACGCGGCCCAGCGGATCGGCCGCGGGCGACATGGGCGTGAAGGTCGTCGTCGCCGAGACCAGCGCCACGCGCCCCTGCGGTCCGTCATAATAAGCGGGCGCGCGCGCTTCGGCCATCGTGCGACCGGTTCCGGCGCGCACCAGATGCGCGGCATCGAGCAGCTTCAGCGTCTCGATCATCCCCTCGACACCCCAGTCGGTCGCGTGGTTGTTGGCGTGGCCGACGATGTCGATCCCCATGGCGGCGACCTCCTTCGGCACGCCCGGGTCGGCAAGCATCCAGGTGCCGCCCGATTCGGCCTGCGGCGATCCCTTGAAGGTCGCAAGGTCGAGCGCGGTCGTCTCGAAATTGCCGAAGGTCACGTCGGCGCCGCGCAGGATGCGGAGCATATCGGGCGCCTGCTTTTCGAGCGTCGCCAGCATCGGGCGCAGATAGATGAGGTCGCCGACGGCGGCGAGGCTGAAATCGCCCGCGATCGGCGTGCTGGGGACCGGCGCGGTTTCGAGCGTTTCGCCGCCACGCGGCTGGGCCTGAACCGAAAGTCCGGCCAGCGCGATCGCGGCGGACCCGGTGAGCGCCAGAAGACGCAGCGCCCCGGAGCGGGCAAAGGGACGGGCGAAATGGATCGACATGCTGATGCTCCCCTGATGTGAAGCGACAGCGAATAGGCGGCGGCGCTGACACCAACCTGTCACAGGTCAATCGGCGCGAAGAAATCGCACCGTCACGCACAGCCCGCGCCCCGTCCGGCCATCGGCCAGCTCGATCTCCGCGCCCATGCGCTGCGCCAGCGCGCGCGCGATCGGCAGGCCCAGGCCGGTCCCCGGCGGCTGGCCGCGTCCCCGGATGCGATAGAAGCGATCCCACACCTTTTCGCGCTCCTGTTCGGGAATGCCGGGGCCGTCGTCGTCGATCTCGATCAGCGGTCCGTCCGCACCGTTCGTCAGGCGGACCGAGACCATCCCGCCCGGACGGCTGTAGCGTATCGCATTGTCGAGCAGATTGCCGATCAGTTCGGCGGCAAGCGTCGGCTGGCCCATCGCCATCACCGGACCCTCGCCCTCCTTTTCATAGCTGATGACCCGGTCGGCCGACGCCTGCGCCGCGCGCTCGCCGGTCACGCCGGCAGCGATGTCGGCAAGGTCGAACGGCTGCACCGATATCGTCCCCTGATCCTCGCTCCGCGCGAGCGCGATCAACTGACGCAGCAGTTGCTCGAGCGTGTCGAGGGCGTGGGGAATATCGGTCAGCGCCGCCTGGCCCTGCCGCGATTGAGGGCCATAGCGTTCGAGCACGTCGAGCTGCACACGCGCGACCGCCAGCGGCGTGCGCATCTGGTGCGAAGCGTTTGAGGTGAATTGGCGCAGCGATTCGCTCGCGCGCTCCAGCCGCGCCATCAACCCGTTGAACGCGGCGACGAAGGGGCGGATTTCGGTCGGGGTCGCTTCGTCCGCGTCGAGCCGGACCGAGGGAGAGGCAGCGCGCCGGGCCGCCTCGACCTGTCCGGTCAGCGTGGCGAGCGGGCGCAGACCCCAGCGGATCGCCAGCCAGAACAGCAGGCCGGTGACGACCAGCGCCGTCAGTCCGATCATCAGAACCTGGTGCAGGAAGGCGCGTTCGTGCGCCAGCCGATCGTCGACATAATCGGCGATCTGGATCGCGATCAGCCGGTCGTCGCCATGCGCGCGGCGGATTTCCATCGCGATCCGCGCGGGCTTTCCATGCAATGTTCCATCGCGCAGATAGGCGGCCTGCGTCACCTCGCGCGCGTCGGCGGGATCGAGATAGCCGCGCACCAGCTCGTTTCGGCGATAGGCGTTGGTGAAGGTGGTCGGTGGGTGACGGTCGATCGTGCCGTCGCCGACCGGGCTATAGTCGGCGGGCGGGCGTAGCGCCGCATCGCCCGCGATCAGCCGGTCGCCGCGCCAGACGCTATAGTGGACGACCGGCCGCGCGCGCCGTTTCAGCAGGTGAACCGCAAGCGGCACCAGCCGCTCGCGGTCGCTCGCCGGGCTGTTGTAGGCGAGGCTCAGGGTGCGCACCGATCCGATCAGCACCCGGTCGACGGTATCGGCCTCATTGTTGCGCGCGACCAGCGTCGTGATGATGCCGAAGAACAGCACGAGCGCGGTGAGCGGCAGGAGGACCGCGGCGGTCAGGCGAAAGCGCAGCGAAGGGGGCAGGCGGCGCATCGGTTCAATCGGTCTCGATCATATAGCCGAGCCCGCGGACGGTGCGAATTGCAGGGCCCGACGGCTGCAGCTTGCGGCGCAAGCGGCCGACATAGACTTCGAGCGCGTTGGGCGTGACCGCATCCTCGAAATTGAAGACTTCGGCCGCCAGCCTTTCTTTCGGGATCACCTTGCCCGGGCGTCCCATCAGCGTTTCGAGCACCGCCAGTTCGCGGCGGCGGAGGTCGACGATCCGGCCTTCGAGCGATACGGTGCGGCTCGACCGGTCGAACGACAGCGCGCCGATCCGCAGCACCGGGTCGGCCGTGCCCTGGCTGCGCCGGACGAGCGCACGCAGGCGCGATTCGAGTTCGCGCGGACTGAACGGCTTGGCCATATAGTCGTCGGCGCCGCGGTCGAGGCCGGTAACGCGGTCGTCGATCATGTCGCGCGCGGTCAGGATCAGGATCGGCGTCGCGACCCCGCGCGCGCGCAGCGCCCCCAGTACGTCCAGCCCGTCGATGTCGGGCAGACCCAGGTCGAGGACGATGGCGCTATACGGTTCGCGGTCGGCGAGCTGCAGCGCGTCCTCGCCATTCGCCAGACAATCGACCGCAAAGCCGGCCGCTTCCAGCGACGCGGCCATGCCGCGCGACAATCGCTCATCGTCCTCCACCAACAGCACGCGCATGACCCGATCCCGCTTCGCCTCCTCGTCTTTCCACTGGAAATTACAGTCTGCCTCTATCTCGGCATATGGAAATGTCACGCTTGGGGCCGATAATTTTCCATTCCTTGCGCCAAAGCCGCGCCTTCGCATTTGGTGTCAGCTTCGTGACAGCGATCCCCGGTAAGGCGGCGGCATTCGCGCCTTACCCGCCGCGCCGACGGAGAATCGGAACATGAAGATCAACCTGCCCCTGCTCGCAGGAGCGACCTTGTCCCTATGGGCCGCAGCGCCATCGGCCGCGGCCGCGCCGGCGGCGAGTCCCGACGCCGCCGGCGCACGCCTTGACGCGCTGTTCGCGCGCTGGGCGCATGGTGATACGCCGGGCTGTTCGATCGCGATCTCGCGAAACGGACAGCCGATCGCGATGCGAAGCTATGGCATGGCCAGCCTCGAACTCGGCGTTCCGGCCACCGTCGACAGCATCTATGAAGCGGGATCGGATTCGAAGCAGTTTACCGCCGCCGCGATCCTGATGCTGGTGCGCGAGGGTAAGATGTCGCTGGACGACGACGTCCGCAAATATGTTCCCGAATTGCCCGCTTATACCGCGCCGGTGACGATCGCGCACATGCTGCACCACACCAGCGGCCTGCGCGATTGGGGATCGGTCGCGGCAATCGAGGGATGGCCGCGCAATTCGCGCACCGCGAACAACGACGATGTGCTGAAAATCGCCGCGCGCCAGACCGAGCTCAATTTCGCGCCGGGTAGTCATTATCTCTACAGCAACAGCAATTACAATCTGCTGGCGATCGTCGTCGACCGGGTCAGCGGGCAATCGCTCGCCGATTTCACCCGCGACCGCATCTTCGCGCCGCTCGGCATGACCAGCACGCGCTGGCGCGACGATCATGGCGACATCGTGCCCCGCCGCACCGGTGCCTATGAATATGAGGACGGCGCCTGGCGCAACGAGCAGGTGATCGAGGACGCCTATGGCAACGGCGGTCTGCTCACCACCGTCGGCGATCTCGTCAAATGGCAGGCGGCGCTCGACAGCGATGCCTTCGGGCCGGGCTTCACCGCCCAGATGCAGCAGACGACGAAACTCAATGACGGCACGCCGATCGCCTATGCGCTCGCGCTGGTGAACCTCGACCATCGCGGCCAGCAGGAGGTCAGCCACTCGGGCTCGACCGGCGGCTATCGCGCCTGGATGGCGCGCTATCCGGCTCAGCAACTCGCCGTGTCGCTGCTCTGCAATGCGGGCGATGCCGATACGCCGGTGCTTGGGCGCGCCGCCGCCGACATCTTCCTGCCGGGCGAAAGCGCCGAACCGGCCTATGCGCCGCGCGGCGCCGCGCCGACCGGTCTCTATGCCGACGGCGTCAGCGGTGCGCCGCTGCGCTTCGAGGCCGACGGCAAGAGCGGCTTGCGCGCCGATGGCCGCGCGCTCGTTCCCGTCGGCCCCGGCCGCTGGATGCTGCGCGAGGATATTTTCGCCTTCGGCGCGAAGGGCGCGCTGGTCCGCGAAACGCGCGAGGGAGAAAAAATCCCCTATCGCAAGGTCGAGGCGGTGACCGCGGTCGACCCGGCCTCCTATGCCGGGCGCTTCTGCTCGGCCGAAACCGGAACCTGCCTCAGCTTTCGGGCCCGCGACGGCCAGCTTGTCTACAGCGGCCCGCGCTGGGCCGACCAGATGCTGACGCCGGCCTATCGCGACGTGTTCACCGGCGCCGCGGCGCCGCGCGCCTCGCGCATCGTCGTCAAGTTCCAGCGCGACGCTGCGGGCGCCGTCACCGCGCTCCGCTTTGGCGAGAACCGCGCCTTCGACCTGCTTTTCACGCGAGCGGACTGACCGCCGATTTCATGCAACGCCATTCAAAAAGGGGAATATCCATGCGTAACGACCGGACCGGGCTGAAAGGCCTGTTGAGGAGCGGCAGCGCCGCGATGGGCCTGATGCTCGCGCTGGCCTATAGCGGCGCGGCGGCGGCGCAGGAGGCTGGCGACGAAGCCGACACCGGGGATTCGGCGATCGTCGTCACCGGTTCGCGCATCGACCGCAAGGGTTTCGATGCGCCGACCCCGACCACCGTGGTCGGCGAATCCGAACTGGCGCAGGGCGCGCGTCCCAGCATCGCGCAGGTGCTGAACGATCTGCCGCAGTTCCGCGCGACGGTGTCGCCGAACAGCACCAACGCCAACACCAATTCCAGCACCTCGGCAATGGACCTTCGCGGCCTCGGCGCGACCCGCACGCTGACCTTGCTCAACAACCGCCGCTTCAACGGCGCGTCGGACCTCAACAGCATCCCGCAGGATATGGTGAAACGGGTCGAGATCGTCACCGGCGGCGCGAGCGCGGCCTGGGGCTCGGGCGCGATCGGCGGCGTCGTCAACATCATCCTCGACGACAATCTGACCGGCCTGAAGCTCGGCGTCCAGAACGGCATATCGACGCGCGGCGATGGCTATCGCTACAGCATCAACGGCAGCTTCGGCACCGAATTCGCCGGCGGCCGCGGCCATTTCATGATCGGCGGCGAATATCAGAACGACAATGGCATTCTCAGCCGTAACGCGCGCAAGAATGTCGGCAGCGCCGACCTGTTCACCCCCGCGGGCAGCGCCGAGCAGATCCTCGTGCGCGACGTCAACCCGGCCAATACGGGCCTCGACGGCCTGATCACCACCGGCGCGCTCAAGGGCATGACCTTCGCTGCCGACGGCTCGCTGCGCCCCTATCAATACGGCAGCATGATCAATCAGGACGGAACGCTGATGGTCGGTGGCGAAGGCCGCGGAATCGGCGACCAGAAGTCGCTCGCCAACCCCTATCAGCGCGTCAACGGCTATGCCCGCGCCAGCTTCGAGGTCGGCGATGCGACGGTCTGGATCGATGGCCTCTATAGCCGCATCTGGGCCAAATATCCCTTCTATGCCGAATATGGCAATTACACGCTGAAGGCCTCGAACCCCTATCTCGACGGCATCCGCAGCCAACTCGGCGCGGGGGAGACGACGGTCAAGATTGGCCGCGTCTTCGAAGACTACGGCCTGCGCACCTTCGATTATTACCGCCAGAATGTCGAAGGCGGCATCGGCGTCGACGGCAGCTTCGCCGACGGCGCGTGGCGCTATTCGGCCTATTACAACCATGGCGAACTGCGCAACATGCAGAGCTATCACAACCAGATCGTCGGCTCGAAGATGACCGAGGCGCTCGACGCGGTCCGCGTCGGCGACAACATCGTCTGCGCGGTCGCGCTGACCGATCCGAACACCGCCTGCCGTCCGCTGAACATCCTCGGCGCGGGCCGCGCCGATCCCGCCGCGATCGACTATGTTTTCGGCGACCTCGCCAAGGTCGTCTACACGACCAAGCTCGACAGCATGGGCGCCAGCCTGCGCGGCGACCTCTTCTCGACCTGGGCCGGCCCGGTCTCGGTCGCATTCGGCGGCGAGGCGCGCTGGGAAAAGCAGGTGACGAACAGCATCGACCCGATTTCGACGGCGCGCGGGTTCAGCCGCTTCAACTTCTCGCCGCTCGACGGCGGGTTCAACGTGCAGGAAGGCTTCGGCGAAGTCGCGGTGCCGCTGCTCGACCAGCCGTTCAGCAAGCTCGATTTCAGCGCCGCCGCCCGCTACAGCCATTACAGCACCAGCGGCGGCATCTGGTCGTGGAAGCTCGGCGCCACCGACCGCATCCTCGACAATCTGCTTCTGCGCGTGTCGCGCTCGCGCGACATCCGCTCGGGCAGCCTTGCCGAACTGTTCACGACGCGCACCACGACCTTCTCGACGGTGTCCGAGAACGGCCAGTCATACAGCGTCACGCGCTACGGCGGCGGTAACCCGAACCTGAAGCCGGAGGTCGGCAGCACGCTGACGCTCGGTGCGGTCTTTACCCCGACCTTCCTGCCGGGCTTCAACCTCGCGGTCGATTATTTCGACATCAAGCTGCGCGACGCGATCACCTCGCCGAACGCTCAGGACGTCATCACCGCGTGCGGCAACGGCAACCAGAACGCCTGCTCGCAGATCACGCGCGACGGTCAGGGCCGCCCGACCGAGATCAACTCGACCTATCTGAACCTGGCGCAATACAAGACCAGCGGCGTCGACATCGAGGCGAGCTATCAGCAGCCGGTCGGCGGCGGCACGCTTCGCCTGCGCGCCCTGGCGACCTATGTGTCGAAGGTGGTGATCGACGACGGCATCTCGGTCATCGATCGCGCCGGCGACGTCGGCGACGTCACCTTCGGCACGCCGCACTGGCGGGGGACCGGCAGCGTTACCTACGGCAGCGATAACGCGAGCTTCACGGCGCGCGTCCGCTATGTCGGCGGCGGGGAGTATAACCATCTGCTGAACATCGCGAACAACGACACCTCGGCCCGGGTCTATGTCGATCTCAACGCGCAGGTGAATGTCGATGAGCGCTTCACGCTCTTTGCCAACGTCAACAATCTGTTCGACCGCGATCCGCCGCTGAGCCCGGCGGGATCGATCCATTATGACTCGATCGGCAGCTATGTGACGGTCGGCGCCAAGCTCCGCCTCTGATCGCCCCCGGATCATAGGCAAGGAAAAGGGCGGGCATCGCACGATGCCCGCCCTTTTTTGCGTCCCCCTCCGGCGCGAGGGCCGAAGGGGAAGCCTTATCGGATCATTGGACGCCCGCGGTCGCGAGCAGGATGCCGAGGCCGACGCTGGCGCCGTGCACGCTTTTCGTCTTTTCGACGTCGATCCACTCGTCGAGCGAATGGCCGCGTTCGGCATGTCCGCCCGAACCGATCGTGATCGCGGGGATGCCGAGGCTCATCGGGATATTGGAATCGGTCGAGGAATAGGAGGCGATGGGGGTCAGGCCCTTGGCGCGGATGATCGCTTCGGCGTTGCGAACGACCTCTGCGGTTGCGGGCGTCTGCCCCGCCGGGCGATCGCCGATCAGCTTGACGTCGGCGGTCACCGGCCCCTCCTTGATCGACCGCGCGGCATTCTCGTCCGCGACGCTCTTTTTGACGATCGCGAGGAAAGCCTGCTCGACCTTGGCGAGTTCCTCCGGATTTTCCGAACGCATGTCGAATTCCATGAAGACCTCGTTCGGGATCGAATTGACCGAGGTGCCGCCGCCCGTGACGCTGGCGGAATAGGTGGTCTTGGGCTTCGCGGGCACCGGAATCCTGTAGAAATCGACGACTGTCTGGCTCATCGCGACCATCGGATTGACGAGGCCGAAGGCGCCATAGCTGTGTCCGCCCGGTCCCTTGTAGGTGATGCGGTAGCGCCGCGACCCCACGCCGCCGGTGACGATGCGCGCCGGATCGGTGCCGTCCATCGAGATGAAGGTCTTGATACGATCCTTATATTTGCCCTTGGCCATCATATAGCGGACGCCGCGCAGATCGCCGGGGCCTTCCTCGCCGACATTGCCGACGAAGACGATGTCCTGCCGCACCTTGACGCCGCTTTCCTTCATCGCCCGCGCATAGGCGAGCAGAACCGCCAGGCTGCGCGTATCGTCGCCGATGCCCGGGGCGTGAAGCTGCGTGCCTTCGCGGCGAACCTTGATCGGCGTTCCTTCGGGAAAAACCGTGTCGAGATGCGCCGCGATCATCACGACCGGGCCGCCCGCCGGACCAGTGCCGCGATAGACGCCGGTGACATTGCCTTCGGGATCGATTTCGACGTCGGTCAAGCCGGCCTCCACCAGCATATCGCGATAGGCGGCTGCGCGCGCGGCTTCCTTGAAGGGCGGCGCCGGAATCTCCGTGAGCTTGACGATCTCCGCGACAAGCCGGTCATGATCGCGGTCCAGAATTTCCGCTGCTTTTTCATATCCTTTGCTCTTCAAAACCGTTTCGGGCTTTGCGTTGGCCGCGGCCAATGCCGTGCCGGACGAAAATAACAGGGCGGCTAGGGTAAAAGAGACGGCGTTTCGCATGAAATTCCTTTCGCTGGGGAGCCACGGCCGTCTCTGAAGGCTTCGCGGAAAGCATGTCAAGCGAACCCATCTAACCGTAAGGAAATGACGAATGCCCCGTCCGCCGCCATCCCGCAGCAGCCATGGCTTCTTTTGGGGCTCTCTTCAAGCGCACCAGGCGTCCGGCTAGGATATTTGCCGAAGGCTTGCCCAATCCGGGTACACCGGCGGGTTTGTGGGGAATGCGCGCCCTAAGCTCGACAGCGGCAGCGAATGCTATTGCAGACTATCTGGAGACTTTGCCGGATAGGCCTTCAAATGTCCGCTAGGGTCCGGCCCGGAGCGGGCCGGAGGATAGTCTAGCGGCCGCAGGCGGCGAGGCGAGCGCGTGCGGATTCGGCCTGGCGCATGATGGTCGCGACCAGATCGGCGCAGGTGGGGATGTCGTGGATCAGCGCCTGGCTCTGGCCGCTGGTCCAGATGCCGCCGTCGACATCGCCATCGCGCAGGACATTTTCGCGCCCGCGCACGCCCGCCATCAGATGCTTTACGTCGTCGAAGGTCTTGGTCGGATCGCGCTGGATTTCGGCGACCTCGATCGACACCGCGTTCTTCGCCACGCGGGCGGTATTGCGCAGCGTGCGCCCGACCAGCACGGTGTCGGTTTCGTTCGCCTCGACGATGCGCTGCTTCACATTCGGGTGAATCTTGGCCTCGACCGTCGCGCAGAAGCGCGTGCCCATGTTGACCGCGTCGGCGCCGAGCGCGAGCGCGGCGACCAGGCTGCGCCCGTCGGCCATGCCGCCCGAAGCGATGATCGGGGTGTCGGGAAGCGCGTCGACCGTCGCAGGAAGCAGCACGACGAGCCCGACATCGTCCTCGCCCGGATGTCCGGCGCATTCGAAGCCGTCGATGCTGATCACGTCGACGCCCTTTCGCACCGCCGACACCGAATGACGGACCGAGGTGCATTTGTGGATGACCCTGACCCCTTCTTCCTTGAAGCGCGGCAGATGGTCGGTCGGCGCGCGGCCCGCGGTCTCGACGATCTTGATCCCGCTCGCGATGATCGCCTCGCGATAATCGTCATAGGGGATGGGGTTGATCGACGGCAGCAGGGTCAGGTTGACGCCGAAGGGCTTGTCAGTGCGCTTGCGCGTCGCCTCGATCTCGTCGAACAGCGCCTGGCCGGTCGGATACATGTGCGCGGTGATGAAGCCCAGCGCGCCCGCATTCGCGACCGCGGCGACGAGCTCGCCATAGCCGACGCCGGTCATCCCGCCCATCACGATCGGGGTTTCGATGCCGAACATCTCGGTGATACGCGTCTTGAAAGCCATGGTCTTTTTCCTCGGTTGCGGGCGACTGCCCTGTTCCTATGGCACGCCTTCCTGTCGGCGTGCGGGGGTCGATCAGCCGGCGTCGGCCTTGACAACGCCGCCGTGCCAGCTTCGATATTCGTCCTCGCCGGTATCGATCACATATTGATGGCGGTGAATGGGGTAGGAGCTGACCTGGCGGAACTGGACCCGCCGGACGCCGGGCATTCCGTAGATCTCGTCGATCGTTGCGGTGAGTGCGTTCTGGTCCTTCGCGTAGATATGGGCGAGGAGGTTGAACGACCCCGTCTTCATCGCGCAGCCCGAGCAGCGATCCATGCCCGCGAGCGCGCGATAGGTGGCGCTGAGCTCGCTCGGGTGCACTTCGACATAGGCCCATCCGAAAACGCGCATGTTCGTCGCGCTGACGTCGATGAGCAGGCCATAGGTGATGGTGCCGGTTTCGGTCAGCCGCCGCAGCCGCTTGCGGATGGCGGCTTCGGAAAGGCCGAGCTGGCGGCCGAGTGCCCGATTGCTGGTGCGGCCGTCCCCGTGCAGTATCTCGATGATCTGGCGGTCGATCGGATCGGGGTCGAAGCGGATGGTCATAGCGAGGCGATTCCCGATTTGATGCACGCCTCGCCGATCGAAACGTCGGTCGCGAGCGCGACGACGCCGGGGATCCGGCCGATCCGGGTTTCGACGATCTCGCGAAGGTCGGATACCTCCTGCGCGAAGATCATCACCTGCAGGAAGGGATTGTCGAAGAAGCGGGAGATCGAGAAGACCGTTTCGATTTCGGCGATCTCGGCCGCGATGCGCTCGATGTCGGCATGGTCGCAGCTAACCTCGATCCAGCCGACCGTCGCATAGCCGGCCCGCGCGATATTCTGCTGGACCGACGGCTTGATCACCTTGGCGCGGATGAGCGCGTCGACCCGGACCGAGATGGTGCTTTCGGCGACTCCGAGTTCGCCGGCGATGTCCTTGTTCGAAATCTGGGGCCGGCGTGACAGGACCGCGATGATCTGACGATCGAGCGCGTCAATCTTTCTGGTCCCCGTCATCCGCTCGATGTCCCCATTGCGTCCGGCCCGTTTTCGGTGCGCGCCGCCGGGAATGGGCCGGGAATTTGCATGACTCAAGCGAAAAATCCATCTCATTTGATGAAGATATAAAATACAGAATTATGCGTTCCAATTATGCCTTGACAGGTTCGCATTCATCGATAATCATCATGACATACAGAAAGTCCAAAAATGGGCAAGCGCCGCGTGGGAGCGGCGAACCGGCACCGCAGGGGCCGGGCGCAGGGAGAGGAAAAGGCTATGGGAATCAGACTGAGGCATTCTGTCCGCTGGCTGGCGGCCGCCAGCTGCCTGGCGATCGCGGGGGCGCTGCCCGCGACGGCGAGCGCGGCCGAGGAAACGGCCGACGCCGCCGCGGCGCAGGCCGGCGAAGCCGCGAGCGCGGTCCATGGCGAAACCGATATCGTCGTGACGGCGCGGCGCCGCGAGGAAGGGCTGAGCCGCACGCCGGTCGCAGTCTCGGTGCTCACCGGCGATGCGCTCCAGTCGCGCAGCATCAATTCCGAGGCTGACCTCCAGACCGCGACGCCGGGGCTGATCGTCCGCTCGACCCAGGGGAGCAGCCAGTTCAACTATGCGATCCGCGGACAGTCGATCGATGCCTTCAGCGTCTCGCAGCCGGGGGTGCTGACCTATGTCAATGAGTTCCAGACCAACGCGCTGACGGCGGGTTCGCTCTATGATCTCGGCTCGGTGCAGGTGCTGAAGGGGCCGCAGGGGACATTGTTCGGCCGCAACACCACCGGCGGCGCGGTTCTCTTCTCGACCGCGGAGCCCGAGTTCGACGCGTTCGCGGGCATGGCGCGCGGCCGCGCGGGGAATCTCGGCGCGTGGCAGCTCGAAGGCATGGTCAATGCGCCGCTCGGCGACGGCGTGGCGCTTCGCCTTGCCGGTCTCGTCGACCGGCGCGACGGTTTCGTGCGCAATCTCGTCAATGGCGAGCGGCTCGCCAATGTCGATCGCTGGTCGATCCGCGGATCGCTGCGCTTTCAGATCGGCGATGCGATCGAGAGCAGGTTCGTCGGCGAATATGGGCGGACCAAGGGCCATGGCGATCCGCTTCTGGCCTATTCGGCCAACGCGCCGGGATCGGTCGGCCCGAACGGGCAGGCGCTCGCCGCCGACGTGCCGACGTTCTACAGCCCCATCCTCGACACGATCGCCGGCGCCGGCGCCTATGCGGCCCTGATGGCCGCTTATCCGGGCACGCCGGCGGGGGGCTATGGCGATTATGTGAACGTCCAGCGCGCGCTCGGCACTCGGGCGACCTATCTCGACGCCGATACCGGCCTCGACGCCAGGAGCGGCTACATCATCAACACCACCAGCATCGATGTCTCGGACAGCGCCCAGATCAAGAATATCATCGGCTATTCGAGCAATCGCAACGTGTCGCTGTTCGATCAGGACGGCAGCCCCTTTCCCTTCTATGGCAACGTCCAGACCTTCAACCGGGTGAAGACCTTTTCGGAGGAACTGCAGCTTTCGGGAAGCGCGATCGACGGCCGGCTGAGCTATATCGCCGGCCTCTATTATTCGAAGGAAAAGCGGACGAGCGGACAGGATTTCCGCTATTTCGATCTTGGCCCGGTCGCCAATCCGATCCTCGCGCCCGTTTTCGGCGCGCCGTCGCTGCCGCTCGCCAACCGTCTCGAGGGCGATTTCGACATCCAGAGCATCGGCGCCTTCGCGCAGCTCTCGTTCAAGCTGACCGACCAGCTCAGCGCGACGGGCGGCATCCGCTATACGAAGGAGAAGAACGCCTTCACCGAAGTGTCGGGCTTCGCCCCTTTCTATCCGTCGGGAATCGTCGAGAAGCGCAAGGACAGCAAGCCGAGCTGGACGCTGGGGGTCGAATATCAGGCGACGCCGACCTTCTTTCTCTATGCGACCTATCGCGGAAGCTGGCGCGGCGGCGGCTTCAATTATAATGCGCCGCCGGTCAACGCGTCGGCCGAGAATGGTGGTAACAGCTTCGATCCCGAACGGATCGAGGATGTCGAACTGGGCGCCAAATTCCTCGGCGAGGTCGGCACGGTTCCGCTTCGCGCCAATCTGGCCGTCTATAAAAGCTGGGTGAAGGCCATCCAGCGCGTCGCCTATCTGACCTTTCCCGATGTCGGGCCGGGCGGGGCGACCGTCAACGCCGACGGCGCGACCTTCCGGGGCGTCGAACTCGACGCCGAGGTTACCGTGGCGCCGGGGGTGCGGATCGGCGGTTCCTTCAATCACACCGATCCCAAATATCGCGGCGATACGCAGCAGACGCTGTTCGGCACCTTCATCGACTTCACGACCTTTGCCGACGTGACGCGATATTCGGGAAGCGGCTATATCGACGTCGCGGCGCCGCTCGGCAACGACGCGGGCGAATTGCGCGCGCGCGTCGACATCTATGCGCAGTCGGGCCTCTATTTCTCCAACTATGGTCAGAGCGGCGCGCCCGGCACCCGGCTGCCCTCCTATGAGCTCGTCAACGCCCGGATCGGCGTCGACGACATCGGTGGCACCGGCATCTCCGCCGCCTTCTTCGCCAAGAATATCTTCGACAAGGAATATTTCGTCGGCGGCATCGGGCTCGGCACCGCCGGCGGCTACAACCTCGCGGTTCCCGGCGAACCGCGCACCTACGGCGTCGATTTGAGCTTCCGCTTTTAAAGACCCTCCTCCGCCCCGGCCGCTCGCCGGCCAGGGCGCTTTTCCCTCATTGGAGTGGGCCATATGATTGAAATGGACGCGATCGTCATCGGTGCCGGCATGTCGGGCATGTATCAGCTTCATCTGCTGCGACGGCTCGGCCTGTCGGTGCAGGTTCTGGAAGCCGGCAGCGAAGTCGGCGGCACCTGGTACTGGAACCGCTATCCGGGCTGTCGTTTCGATTCCGAAAGCTACAGCTATTGTTTTTCCTTCGACGAGGACATGCTCCAGGAATGGAACTGGAGCGAACATTTCGCACCGCAGCCCGAAACCTTCGCCTATCTTCGCCGCGTCGCCGACAAGCTCGATCTGCGCAAGGACATCCGTTTCGACACCCGGGTCGCCTCGGCGCACTGGCAGGACGAGGCCGGCCGCTGGGTGGTGCGGTGCGAGGATGGGTATGAAGCCAGCGCCCGCTATCTGGTGACGGCGGTGGGCATATTGTCGATCCCCGTCATCCCGAATTTTCCGGGGCGGGGCAGCTTCGCGGGCCGGCAGTTCCACACCTCCGACTGGCCGCGCGATGGAATCGAGCTTGCGGGCAAGCGTATTGCGGTCGTCGGCACCGGGGCCACCGGGGTCCAGGTCATTCAGGAAATGGCGAAGGTCGCGGGGCAGCTTACCGTGGTCCAGAAAGAGCCGAACTGGTGCAAGCCGCTCTGCAACGGCCCGATTTCGCCCGACGAAATGGCCGATATCAAGGCGCGCTATGCCGAAATCTTCGCGACGTGTCGCGGCAGCGACGCGGGGTTCGTCCACAATTGGGATCCGCGCGGCACCTTCGACGTCAGCGACGAGGAGCGCGAAGCCTTTTACGAACAGAAATATGGCGAACGCGGCTTCGCCTTCTGGCTGAGCAATTTTGCCGATCTCTCGGTCGACGCACGCGCGGCCGGCCTCGCGAGCGATTTCCTCGCGCGCAAGATTCGCGCGCGCGTTGCCGATCCGGCGACGGCGGAAAAGCTCATCCCCAAGGATCATCTGTTCGGCACGCGGCGGGTGCCGATGGAGACGAACTATTACGAGGTGTTCAACCAGCCCAACGTCGACCTGATCGACGTCAACGCCGACCCGCTGATCGAGATCACGCCCGAAGGCATGCGGTTCGAAAGCGGCTTCGTGCCTGTCGACGTGATCATCTATGCCACGGGCTTCGACGCGGTACGCGGCGCTTTCGACCGCATCGATATCGTGGGCAAGGGCGGGTTGACGCTGAAGGAGAAATGGGACGACGGGCCGGTCACTTTCCTGGGCCTCCAAAGCCACGGCTTCCCCAATTTCTTCATGATCGTCGGGCCGCACAGCGGCGCCACCTTCTGCAACGTGCCGCGCTGCGCCGAACAGAATGTCGAGTTCATCGCCGGGCTGATCGGGCACATGGAAGGCAAGGGGCTGACGCGGTGCGAAGCCACCGCGGCCGCCGAGGAAGACTGGACGAACCAGGTGCTCGACCAGGCCGACCAGTTGCTCGCGGGCAAGACGAACAGCTGGTTCACCGGGATCAACCACAACATCGAAGGGCGGGGAAAGCGCAAGATGCTGCTCTACACGCTCGGCCAGCAATATTTCCTGAAGGTCTGCCGCGACGTCGTCGAGCAGGACTATCGCGGCTTCGACATGGCGCGCGAGCGGACGGCCGCCTGAGCCCTTTTCCTAAGGAGAGTCCCATGCCCAGCGCAGCCTATGAAGCCCTGGTCGCCGATCTGTTCACATCGCCGATGCCGACCGACATAAAGGAGATGCGCGAGGCCTATCGCGCGATGGGCGACGCCTTTCCGCTGCCCGATGACGTCAGAGAGGCGAAAACCACGCTCGGCGGCCGCCCCTGCGAATGGCTCGCGGTCGCCGCGGCGCCGCGGCACGCCATCCTGCTCGTGCACGGCGGCGGATATTGCATCGGCGGTCTCGATTCGCACCGGCATCTCGGCGGCGAAATCGCGCGGCAAACCGGCAGCCGCGTCGCCGTGATCGATTATCGCCTGGCGCCCGAGCACCCCTACCCGGCGGGGCTCGACGACTGCAAGCGGGCCTATGCCGAGCTTCTGGAGCAGGCGGGCACCGAACAAATCGCTCTGGTCGGCGACAGCGCCGGGGCCGGGCTCGTGATGGCGCTTCTCGCCGAATTGCTGCGCGAGGAGCAAGTGCTCCCGGCCAGCATCTATTGCATGTCGCCCTGGGCCGATCTTGCCAATACGGCCACGTCGCGGACGCTCAAATGCGCCGGCGACCCGCTGGCGAAGATCGACCAGCTTGCCAAGATGGCCGGTCTTTATGCCGGGGACATCGCGGTCAGCGATCCCCGGATATCCCCGGCCTTCGCCGATTTTCGGGGGGCGCCGCCGGTCTTCATTCAGGCGGGCACCGCCGAAGTCCTGATGGACGACGCGCTCAATCTCGCCAAATCGCTCGCCGATGCCGACGTCGATGTCGACCTCGAACTTCGCGCCGGTATGGTGCACGTCTGGCCCTGGTTCTTTCCCGCGATTCCCGAAGGAGCGGCCGCGCTTACGCGCGCGTGCCGCTTCCTGTCGCGTCATTTCGACGAGGGCTGACCCCGTCTATTTCGCCTGAACCTCGTTGCCGAGGACCATCATCGCCGACAGCGCCAGCGTCTGGGCGCCGCGCTTGATCGTCGGTTCGGGGACCGGCGCGAAATAGGGCGAGTGGTTGACCGGCAGCGGCTTCCCCTCGGCCTTGTAGCGCGCGATCGTCGCCGGGTCGTAGCCGCCGATCGCGAAGAAGACCGACGGCACGCCTTCGTCGATGAAGACCGAATAATCCTCGCTCGCGGTGCCGCCCGACTCGCTGGCGGGGACGAATTGCACATCCTTGCCGAAAACCGTCTTCAGCATCGCCGCTGACCGCGCCGACAGCGCGGCGTCGTTGTGGACCGCGTTGGTGCCCGTCGGCTGGGTGATCGTCGGCTCGGGCGCGTGCGCCATCGCCGCGACCGCGCGCGCGGTGCGCTCGACGCCCTCGACCAGCAGCTTGCGCGTCGCATCGTCGTGCGAGCGCAGCGTGAGCTTGAGGTCGGCATGGTCGGGGATGATGTTGTTGACCGTGCCCGCGGTGAAGGCGCCGACGGTCACGACGCCGAACGCCTTGGGGTCCTTTTCGCGGCTGATGATCGTCTGGACGTCGGTGACGAAGCGGCTGCCCATCATCACCGGATCGATGCTCTTGTCGGGCATCGACCCGTGCGCGCCGACGCCGTTGAAGGTGATGTCGATCGCGTCCGACGCCGAACTGACGACGCCGTCCTTCACCATCACCGTGCCGACCGGCATCGGCGCGACATGCGCCGCGAAGCCGAAGTCGGGCTTGGGCCAGCGGGTGAAGAGCCCGTCGGCGATCATCGCCTTCGCGCCGCTGACAGTCTCCTCGGACGGCTGGCCGATGAACATCAGCGTGCCGTGCCACTGGTCCTTCATCGCCGCGAGCGCCGCGGCGGCGCCGACCCACCACGCCATGTGGCTGTCGTGGCCACAGCTATGGTCGACGAAGCTCAGCTTGCCGTCGACGGTCTGCTGCGCGCGGCTGGCATAGGGGAGGCCGGTCTTTTCCTCCATCGGCAGCGCGTCCATCTCGGCGCGGACGAGCAGGGTCGGGCCCTCGCCGTTCTTGAGGATCGCGACGATGCCGGTCTTGCCGACCTTTTCGGTGACGGTGAAGCCGAGCTTGCGCATCTCGGCCGCCAGGATCGCGGCGGTGCGCACTTCCTGGAAGCCGACCTCGGGATGCGCGTGGAGATCCTTGTAGAGCGCGTCGAGGTGCGGATATTGCTTGTCGATCGTCGCGTCGATCCGCGCCAGTGCGGCAGCGGCGTCGAAGCCGGGCGCGGACGGGGCCGTCTGGGCATGGACGGGAAGCGCGGCGAGGCCGGCGGTCAGGGTCAGCAATATCTTGCGCATCGGGCAGTCTCCACGGTTGGAACGGAAAGGGATGCGCCGGGTCAGCGCAGGAGCGCGGTGACCAGGCGGTGCAGGAAATCGTCGGCGACCGGACGGCGGGCGAGATAGCCCTGGTCGATCGCGGCGGTGATCGCGAAGAGGATTTCGAAGGGCGACAGCACGGGGGCGATGCCCTGTTCGCCGAGCGCGCGGGTCAGCGTCGCGACATTGGCTTTGCGCCGCTGGCGCTGCGCGTCGATGATCGGGGCGATGAGGTCGGGCGCCGCGCGCCGCGCCTCATAGATGGCGGGCAGGCAGGTGCCGACGACCGGGTCGTCATAGCGGTTGCGGACGGCGATCGCGAAAGCCAGCAGGTCGGCCGCCGCGTCGCCCCCATCGACGAGCAGCGCGTCGTCGAAGCGGTCGTTGAAGGCGTCGACGAGCGCCGCGACCGCCGAGGGCCAGCGGCGATAGAAGGTCGGGCGGGGAATGCCCGCGTGCTGGCAGATGCGATTGATCGACAGGCCTGCGAAGCCGTGGGCGCCCAATATGGCGACTGCGCTGTGCTTGATCCGGTCGTCGAGGTCGGCCTGCCGCGGCCGCCCTGCCGTCGTGTCCCTGTCGCCCACTGCCGTGACTTCCATCTATCCCGCACCCGCAATGCCCGATCGCGCCGCCCCAGGCGAATGAATAATATCGATACATGATTGTATCGATATTTTATGCAAGGTCAAGGGTTTCGCTCGGTCCGCGCCGCCGCCTCGTCCGTTTCCGGCCTTGTCCGGGGATTGACACGCGTATCGATTTTGCGCCAAGGCTCAATTTCGATGCATATTTGTATCGAAATGGTTCGCGGCAGCGACAGATAATGACGAAGGGGCGATCAAGCCCTCGCATCGCCGCGGCAGGCAGACAGGGAAGGGCTCTCGATATGTTGGACAATCGCAAACTATTGCTCGTGATTTCGGCGTCGGCTTTCGCGCTCGCCGGCACCCCCGCCTTCGCGCAGGACGAGCCTGCCGCCGCCGAGACGGCGGCCGATGCGGGCGCGAACGAGATCGTCGTTACCGGCTCGCGCATCGCGCGCCGCGACTTCGAGGCCGCGAGCCCGATCGTCACGCTGGGCGCCGACGCCGTCGCGGCGACCGGGCAGGCGACGCTGGAGGGCGCGCTCAACCAGCTTCCGCAATTCTCGGCGGGCTCGACCGCCTTCTCGAACGACCTCAACGCGACCGGACAGGCGACGCTCAACCTGCGCGGCCTCGGCCCGCAGCGCAACCTCGTGCTGCTCGACGGCCGCCGCCTGCAGCCGTCGAACAGCAGCCAGGTCATCGACATCAACACCATCCCCTCGATCCTCGTCGGCGGGACCGAGATTATCAGCGGCGGCGCTTCGGCGGTCTATGGCTCCGACGCCATTTCCGGCGTCGTCAACTTCAAGGTGCGCGACCTCGACGGCATCGAGATTTCGGGCCAGAACACGCTGACCGAGCGCGGCGACGGCGGCATTCGCGAGATTTCGATCGGCGCGGGCACGCGCTTCGCCGACGGCCGCGGCCGCATCATCGTCGGCGCGGCCTACACCGACCGCGACGCCGTCAACATCAACAGCCGCGCCTTCTTCCGCCGGAACCAGGGCGTGTCGGGGACGATCCCGTTCGGCATCTTCACCCCCGGCGCCAACCCCGCCAGCCAGCAGGCGCTCGACGACGCGTTCGCGGCTTATGGCGTCGCGCCGGGATCGGTGATCCCTTCATCCGGGATCGGGGTCAATTCGGATGGCACGCTCTTCGCCAACGGGCGCGGCGTCTATAACTATCACGACAATGAGCCCTATCTCTACAACAACGGGCAGGCGCTGCTGCAGGTGCCGTCGACGACCTATACGCAGATTCCGCTCGAACGCATCTCCACCTTCGGCCGCGCGACCTTCGAGGCGAGCGACAATATCAAGCTGTTCGTCCAGGGGCTTTACACCGACTATACCTCGACGACGATCCAGGATCCCGCCCCGAACGCCGGGCTGTGGACGATCCGCGTGCCGGTCACCAATCCCTTCGTTCCCGCCGCGCTCCAGCCGATCCTCGCATCGCGCGCCAATCCGACCGCGCCGGTCGTCGTGACCAAGCGATACAGCGAGGCCGGTCCGCGCAGCGTCGATCACAAGGCGACGACGTGGCAGGTTCTCGGCGGTGCCTCGGGCAAGTTCGGCGCCAGCGGCATCACCTGGGAGCTCTATGGCTCGACGGGGAAGAGCATCGTCGACGACATTTCCTATGGCTCGGTCTTCACCAGCAAGGTGCAGCAACTCGCATCGGCCGCCGACGGCGGCGCGTCGATCTGTTCGGGCGGTTATAATCCGTTTGCGGTCACCAACTCGCCCGAATGCGTCGCCTTCATCAGCGGCGTGACGCGCAACCGCACCGAGACCAAGCAGGATGTCGTCGAGCTCAACCTGCAGGGCGGCATCGCGCAGCTTCCCGCGGGCGAGCTGCGCTTCGCGGCGGGCGTCGGCTATCGCCGCAACACCTTCGCCTTCACCCCCGATCCGGAGCAGGTGACCGGCAATATCGTCGCGATCGCGCGCACCTCGCCGACCGCGGGTTCGACGAGCGCGAAGGAAGCCTATGCCGAGCTGCTGATCCCGCTGCTCCACGACATTCCGCTGATTCAGGACCTCACGATCGACGCGGCCTATCGCTACTCCGACTATAAGCAGAGCGGCGGCGTTTCGACCTACAAGGTCGATGTCGACTGGACCGTGGTGAACGGCGTGCGCCTGCGCGGCGGCTATCAGCGCGCGATCCGCGCGCCGAACGTCGGCGAGCTCTATACCGCGACCACCGGCCTGTTCCCGACCATCGGTTCGGTCGCCAACGGCGCCGGCGATCCGTGCGACATCCGCAGCGCATTCCGCAATGGCGCCAACGCGGCGCAGGTGCGCGCGATCTGCGTTGCACAGGGGATGCCCGATGTGCTCGCCGACTCCTATGTCAACAACGTCACGCAGGTCGCGGCCTTCCTGTCAGGCAACGCCAATCTGAAACCCGAAAAGGCCGATACCTGGACGGTCGGCGCGGTGCTGTCGCCGCGCGCGGCCTCGCCGTGGCTGTCGAACCTGCGCGCGTCGGTCGACTATTATAATATCGCGATCGACGACGCGATCGCGACGATCCCGGTGTCGGTGTCGCTCAACAAATGCTTCAACGCCGACGGCAGCAACCCGAGCTACGACGCGAATAATTTCTTCTGCGCGCTGATCGGCCGCGACGTCAATTCGGGCGGCATCACCAACGCGCTGCAACCCTATCTGAACCTTGGCGGCTACAAGACCGCGGGGGTCGACGTGCAGCTCGACTGGTCGGTGCGCCTGGCCGATGTCGGGCTCGGTGACGGGTCGGGGCGCTTCGGCATTTCGTCGGTGATCAACTATCTCGACAAGTTCGAGATCCAGAACCTCCCCGGCGGGCCGTTCCAGGATTTCGGCCGCACGATCGGATCGGGAACCACGCTGCCGCGCTGGCGCTCGACGACCTCCTTCACCTTCGGCACCGACAACATGAGCGCGCTGGTGCGCTGGCGGCACATCGGCGCGATGATGGACGCGTCGAAGGTCACGAACGACGCGAGCACGACGCCGGGGGTCAAGGCCTACGACTATTTCGACCTCTCGCTGCGCGTCGACCCGGCCGAGCGCTTCAGCCTGCGCTTCGGGGTGAACAATCTGTTCGACAAGACGCCGCCGGTGGTCAGCGGCGTCCTCGGCCAGACCGACGCGGGCACCTATGACGTGCTCGGCCGCACCTATTATCTCGCCGCCACGGCGCGCTTCTGACGGTCAGGAAAGGGAGAAAACCGATGTCCACATGGATGCGATCGGCGGCGGTCCTCGCCGCCTTCGGCCTCGCGGCAGGAACTCCGGTGCTGGCGGCGGAGGCGCCCGCCGCGCAGGCGGCGCCCGCTCCCGTGGCGGGAACGCTGATCGAAAGCGCGCCGCTCGCGCCCGAATTCGGTCTCGACGGTGCGGCGCAGGCCTTTGCGATCCGCTACGGCTCGACCGACGGCGTCACCGGCAGCGGCGCGGTGCCGGTGACCGGCGCGCTGTTCATTCCCAAGGGCACGCCGCCCGCGGGAGGCTGGCCCCTGATCGCCTGGGCGCACGGCACCGTCGGCATCGGTGACGATTGCGCGCCTTCGCGCAACGCGCGCTCGGCGCGCGACCGCACTTACCTCGATCATTGGCTGGGTGAGGGCTACGCCGTCGTCGCGACCGATTATCAGGGGTTGGGCGGGCCCGGACCGCACGCCTATCTCAACACCCGCGTCGAGGCTTATTCGGTGCTCGATTCGGTGCGCGCGGTGCTCGGCGGCGATTTCGGCCTCGCGAACAAGGTGCTGCTCGTCGGCCAGTCGCAGGGCGCCGGCGCGGCCTTCGCCACCGCGGGCTATGCCGCCGACTATGCGCCCGACGTCAACCTGCGCGGCACGATCGCCACCGGTCTGCCCAACCTTGCCGTGGCGGGGGAAACGAGCCGCAGCGACGGCGACAAGCCCGACCGGCTGATCGCCTATCTGCTCTACATCGCTTCGGCGGCGCAGCAGATCGACCCCAGCTATGATCCCGCCGCCGTGATCACCGAGCGCGCGATGCCGCTCTACCGGCAAGCCGCCGACACCTGTGTCGTCGATATGTTCAATGCGGTGGTCGAGGCGGGGCTGACCCGCGCCAACAGCTTCAGGACCGACTTCTGGCACCATTATGCGCCGATGCTGACCTATGCCGGCTATCCGACGCTCCATATCGCCACGCCGGTGTTCATCGGCACCGGCGCCGAGGATGTCGACACGCCCGCGGCGATGCAGAAAACGGTCGTCGATGGCGCCTGCGCCGCGGGTTCGACGATCGAATGGCACGTCTATCCGGGGCTCGACCATTCGGGGACGGTCAACCGCTCCTTCACCGATTCGCGCCTGTTCGCGCAGCAGGTGATGGCGGGGAAACCCGTCGCCGGAACCTGTTCCGCCAAGGCGAGCTGACGCGATCGCTCGATGTGAATCGAGCGAGCGGAGCGACGCAAGGATGGCGTCGCTCCGCTCGCGATGATGAAGGACCCTGAAATCAGCGGTCGCGGGTATTGCCGCGTTCGGCGCGATGGCTCCCCTGCGATGCGGGCTTGCTCGCTTGCGGCGCGGGCTGGCTCGCGGTCTGTTCCTGCTGCTGGGCAGTGTCCTTGAGCTGGCCCTTGGTCATGCCGGTGACGAGCACGTCGCCCGACCCCGCGAAGCTGGCGGCGGGAAGCGTCGCGACGCGGTTGCCGACCTCGACCGTGACTGCCTCGACGACCCCGCGCCCGGTCTGGCGCAGCTCCTGCACATAGCCGATCACCTTGCCGCGCGCGTCGGTCACCGCCATGCCGGGCTCGACCGCGAACATGCCGCTGCCGCTGGCCGCGCCGCTGCCCGCGGCGGCGAGCTGACCCAGCGCGCCCTGGAAGCTGCCCGCGGCCGAACCGGCGGTGCTGGTGCTGCCCGAGACGTTCGACAGCGCGCCGCCTGCCCGGTCGCGGACAGTCCCGACCGCACCGCGGGTCGTGCCGGTGACGGTCGATGTGGTGTTCTGCGCCGCGCCCTGAAGCGTGCCGGCGGCGCCCTGCGCGGTCTGGCCGACGAAGTCGGTGCCGACCGCCTGCGCGTCGAGGCTGCCGCTTCCCGAGGCGCTGCCCGAACCATCGGCGCTGCCGCCGACGGCATGGCCGAGCAGATCGCCGTTGCCGTTCGCCGAGCCCTTGCCGTTTGCGCCGGCGCTGCCCTTGCCATGCACGCGGCCCGAGTGGCGATCGACATTCGCCTCGCCGCGGCCCGAGCCGGTGAGTTCGCCGGCGCTGCCGAGCGTGCTGCCGAGCGTGCTGCCGATCGGGCCGGTCGGATTGCCGAGCGTCCCGCCCAGCGTGCCGCCGAGACCGCCGGTGAGGCCGCCGCCGCCGCCGAGCAACTGCGCCGCGGCGGGCGCCGAAAAGGCCATGGCCGATGCGGCGAGCGCGAGGGCCGGAATGAAAATGCGATGGGTCATTGTCCTGCTCCTGAATCTGCGGCCCGGAGGGGTGGGCCTGTGGAGAGAACGATGCCGGGGTCGATTTTCTTCCGAATAATTTCGGCAGCGGGTCAGCGGCCGCCGCAGGTGCCGCAGACGAGGCCATGACCGTAGATTTTGTCGCGGCCCCTTTTGCCGAGATCGCGCGCTTCCATGACCAGCGCGGCGACCGCCGGACCGATGGCATTGATCGACGGCGCGGGATAGCGGAGCGCGAGCCGGCCCGCGACGAGCGGCGCGGCGAAAGAAGTGCCGCGCAGCCGATCGGTGCTCTGCGCGCCGGTCGCCGCCAGCACGGCGTCGCCGGGCGCCGCGAAATCGACGTGCAGCGCGCGGCCTGCTTCGGGAAGCGCGCGGTCTTTCGCATCGACCCCCGTCACCGCGAAGACGCCGGGATAGGATGCCGGATAGGCGGGCGGCGCGGCGGGCCCGTCGTTGCCGACCGCCGCGACGATCAGCATCCCGCGCTGCCGCGCGCGGAGGACTGCCGCCGACAGCAGCTTGTTGTCGGGTCCGACGAGGCTGATCGTCGTCACCGCGACGCCCCTTTCGACCAGCCAGCCCAGCGCGCGGGCGATCGCGCTTGCATTGCCGCCCGCGGGGTCGGTGCCATAGACATCGGCCGCGAGCAGGCGCCGACCGGGCGCGGCCCCGCGCACCGGCCCGTTCCCGACGAGCAGCGAGGCGACCGCGGTCCCGTGGCGGTTTGCCGACGGTGCACCCTTCGCAAAGCCGCGCTGTTCGACGCGTCCCGCGATCGATGGATGCGCGGCGACGCCGCCGTCGATCAGGCCGAGCGCCGCCGGTCCCGCGCCCGCCGCCGCTGCGAGCGCAGCGTGCGGTACCGCGCCGCCCGGCCCGCTGGCGAAATAGAGATTGTCGACATCGATCTCGGCCGCGGGGAGCAGTTTTGCCAATTGCTTGCGCGCGCGCGCGAGGCTGCGGCCCTCCGGCACGTGAAAACGCGCGATGTCGAGGTCGAGTCCCGCGATATGGTCGCGGTCGAGCAGGGCAAAGCCGTGCTGGCCCGCGCGCGCGATCATCGCCGCGTCGATCCCGCTCGCGACGAGGACGCCGCGCACCGCGGGCTCGCCGCGCTCGTCGAGTTCGATACTCTCGCGATGGCTGCACAGCAGCGCGGTGATCCGGTCGAGCCGGAGTCCCGTCAGTCGGTCGCCCGCCGAGAGCAAAGGCTCGGCGTTCAGCTTGGGCAACGGCGGCAGCGTGTGCGCCGGGTCGGGAATCTGGACCTGCGGCAAGGCAAGCTGCGCGTCCGCGCGCGGTCCGATCGCGGTGACCAGCAGGCAAAGCATCATCGGCAGGGCGGCCCGGAGTTTCATCTCACCTCTCGCAAAAATCGTCCCTGGACGAAATGGGGAGCGCTTTCCCGGAAAAATTTAGCATGTCGCGGAAGAAACGATAGAAGGCTGTCGTTTCTTCCTCGGACAATCGAAAAGGCGATCATGCGCTTTGAAGAGGAACTGGTCGAGCTGCTGCCGCGTCTGCGCCGTTTCGCGCGCGGGCTGGCGCAGAGCGCCAGCGACGCCGACGATCTGTGCCAGGCGGCGATCGAGCGCGCGCTGAAATCGCGCGAACAGTGGCAAGACGGAACGAGACTGGACAGCTGGATGTACCGCATCACCCGCAATCTCTGGATCGACGAGCGCCGCGCGGCGGGCCGGCGCGGCGTCCATAGTCCCATCGACGAGGCCGCGACGCAGGTCGCGGGCGATGGCGCCGCCGAGGTCGAGGCCGGCGCGCTGCGCGGCGATGTCGACGGCGCGATGGCGCGGCTTCCCGACGAACAGCGCGAGGTGGTGATGCTCGTCCTCGTCGAAGGCTATGCCTATCGCGAGGCGGCCGAAATATTGGAGGTGCCGATCGGCACCGTCACCTCGCGCCTCGCGCGCGGCCGCGAGACGTTGATGCATTTGCTGGGAGAGGCGGCATGAGCTTCGACCCCGCCACCGTCACCGCTTTCATCGACGGCGAACTCGACGACCTGACGGCACGCCGCATCGCGCGCGAGGCCGAGAGCGATCCCGCGCTGGCGGCCGAGATCGCGCGCCACCGCGCGCTGAAGGCCCGCCTGACGGCGCATTTCGCGCCGGTCGCCGAGGAGGCGGTGCCCGAACGGCTGCGCGCGCTGCTGGTGGATGCCAGCGTCGACACCAGCCTTGCCGGTCGCCGCGAAGCGAAGCGCGCGCGCTTTTCGTCGATCCATTGGGGGGCAATCGCGGCGTCGCTGGTGCTCGGATTGACGCTGGGCCTGAGGCCGTGGCTGCCCGCGCCCGACGTGACCAGCGCGAACGGCACGCTGGTCGCCGCGGGATCGCTGGCGCGGGCGCTCGACACGCAGCTCGCCTCGAACCAGCCCGCCGATGCCGCCGTGCGGATCGGCCTCAGTTTCCGGGACAAGCAGGGCCGCACCTGCCGCAGTTTCGAGGGCGCCGCGTTTTCGGGTATCGGATGCCGCGAGGACGGGCGCTGGGCGCTCGAGCGCGCGCTGCGCGGGGAAGGCAGGCGAGACTATCGTCAGGCCTCCTCGGGCGCGCTGGCGGCCGATGTGGCGGCCATGCTGGCGGGCGATCCCTTCGATGCCGCCGCCGAACGCGCCGCGCGCGACCGGGGGTGGTCCGATTGAGCGCCGCCCTCTAGAGGGTCGCCGGCCGGGCCCTTGGGGCGGCCGCCATGGCGCTGGCATAGCCGCCGGGCGCGAGGCGGGCGATCAGCATGGCGGCGATCGCGACGCAGCCGAGGTGGAGCAGCCAGCCGGCGACGAAGCCGCCGGTGCGGTCGTGCAACGCGGCGACGATCCACGGCGGCAGCGCCGCGAGCAGGAAGCCGCCCCCCTGCATCAGCGCCGACAGCGCGCCGGCTTCGGCCGCGTCCGCCAGATGATCGAGCGCGACGATCATCATCAGCGCGAAGCACCCGCCGAGCCCGGCGCCGAGCAGGATTGCGATGGCGAGCGGCGCGGCCTCCGGCGCGAAGGCCAGCCCGGCAAAACCCGCTGCCTGCATCGCGAGCGTCAGCGCCAGCCAGCCGCGCCGGTCGGTCCGCCCGCGCGCCGCGACCGGCAGCAGCAGCGCCGCGGCGGCCTGAGCGACCGCCAGCACCGCGAGCAGGGTGCCGCTGGCGGCGATGCCGCGCCCCTGGTCCTGATAATAGGGAGCGAGCCAGGCGACCGAGGAGGCATAGCCGCCGTTGACCAGCCCGAAGCCGGCCATCAGCAGCCAGGCGCGCGGGCGGCGGAGCAGCGCGCCCATGCTTCCGTGCCCCGTCCGCGCCGTCTCGTCGCGCGGTAGCTGCGTCGCCAGCGCGAGCGCCGCTATCGCCGGTGCGGCGAACAGGGCAAGGCCGACGCGCCAGCTTCCGGTCGCCTCGACGAGGAGCGGGGCCGCCTGCGCGCCGAGCGCGCCGCCGCCCATCAGCATCGCCGAATAGAGGCCCATGACGATCGCCACGCGTTGCGGAAAATCGCGCTTGATGATGCTCGGCAGCACCGCCTGAACGACCGCGACGCCGAGCCCGCAGAGGAGCGCGGTGCCGAGCAGCAGCGCGCCGCTCGCGGCGAACAGGCGGAGGAAGGAGCCGAAGGCGAGCAGCGCCAGCGCCAGCATGACCAGCCGTCGCGGCGCGATCCTGCGCTGGAGCAGCGGTCCGGCGAAGGCGCCGATCCCCATGAGCAGCATCGGCAGCAGGGTCAGCAGCGCCATATCCTGCAACCCCAGCCCCGTCGCTGCGCTGATTGCCCCCGCGAGCGGCCCGATCCCGGTCAGGAACGGCCGCAGGTTGAGCCCGATCAGCGCGATCGCCGCGAGCGGGAGCAGGCGGGCGGCTTTCATCCCGCTTTCGCCTGCTGCTTTCGCGCCCAGTCGGCGTAAAGGGCGGGGTCGCCCTGCGGGACGTGGCGGATCGTCATCGCCTGTTCGGCGAAGGGCTTGGCGAGGTCCGCATAGATGGCGGCGGTCGACAGGCCATAGGGCGCGCCGTCCTCGTTCGAATAGGCATAGGTGACCGCGGCGATGCCCGACAGGCGCATCGCCGCCAGGCACATCGGGCAGGGGTGGCCGCTCGCGAAGACCGCGCAGCCGCCGAGGTCGGGCGAGCCGAGCGCGCGGCTCGCGGCGCGGAGCGCGCCGAGTTCGGCGTGCGCGGTTGGGTCGCCGGTCGCGAGGATCTCGTTGACGCCGGTCGCGATCACCGCGCCGTCCCTGACCACCACGGCGCCGAAGGGGCGGCCGCCATCGTCGGCGTTGGCGCGTGCGAGAGCGATCGCTTCGGCGAGGAAGCGTTCGGTATCGTCCATCATCGGGCCTTTCTGCCTATTTTGCCGCCGCGGCGTTCCACGCCGCGACCTTGGCGCGGGTGTCGGCGAGCATCTTGTCGAGCGCCGCGCGGTCATAGGCGGCGCCGCGCAACACCACGGCGCGGATCGCGCGCGTCGCGGCGATGTCCTGAAGCGGGTTGCGGTCGAGCAGCACGAGGTCGGCGGCCTTGCCCGCCTCGACCGCGCCATAATGGTCGAGCTTGCCGAACCACGCAGGCCCGGCGCGCGTCGCGGAGGCCAGCGCCTGTGCCGGGGTCAGCCCCTTGTCGACGAAAATGCCGAGTTCCTGATGCAGCGCGATGCCGGGATAGTTGAACGAATTGAGGAAACCCGCGTCGGTCCCCGCCATGATCGTCACCCCTGCCTTTTGCAGCATCGGCAGCACCGATGCCTCATGCTCATATTCGGCGTGGCGCGCGGCGATGGCGGCGGCGTCGGCCTTGGCGGCGCGATCGATGCGCCACTGATAGGTTGCGCGCAGGCCGGGGCCGATCAGGCCGAGATAATCGTCGCTCTTGTGATCGTCCCGATCGAGATAGGCGATGACGCGGCTGCCGTTCAGCGTCGGAGTGACGAACACGCCCTTCGCGGTGAGTTTGCGATAGGCGGCCATCGCGGTTTCGGGGTCGAAGCCCGCGTCGATGCGGCGATAGGCCTCGGCCCGGTCGATGCGCCCGGCGGCGAAATCGGCGGCGATCGCGGCTTCGTCCTTCACCCCGGCCTTATAGGCATAGCCGATATGCTCGATCGAACTGATCCCGGCGTCGACTGCCTGATCGACGGTGAGCGCGAGCGGGATATGGCCCGAGACGCGCAGCCCCGCCGCGCGCACCTTGCGGATCGCGTAGAGGAAGAGGTCGGGCTTCATCGTGCTGTCGGTGATCTTGACGAAATCGACGCCAAGGCCGGTGAGCTTGGTGACCGCCGCATCGACATCGGCTTCCGACCCCGTTTCGATCGTGCCCTTCCAGATCGGCTTGATGCCCTCGATCTTGGGGCCCGAGCTCAGCAGGGTCGGGCCGAACAGCCTGCCGCTCGCAATCTCGCCGCGCCACGCCAGCACGTCGTTCGGCAGGTCGCCCGAGGCGTCGCGCACCGTCGTGATGCCGTGCGCGACATAGAGCGGCAGCAGCGCCTTATTCTCCTCGACCAGCGCCGGGCCGCCGCCGAAATGGACGTGCATGTCCCAGAGGCCGGGGATCAGGAAGCGCTGGCTGCCGTCGATGATGCGTCCGGCGGACCATGCCTTTGCGACTTCCGCGTCGCCGCCGACCGCGACGATCACGTCGCCTTTGGTCGCCACCGCCTGGTCGGCGATCAGCCGCGCGCCGGCGACGTCGACGATCGTTGCGTGGCGGATCAGCAGGTCGGCCTGCTCCTTCGCGGCGGCGGCGGTGGACAGGGGCAGCAGGGCGAGCCCCGCGATAAGGACGGATACCAGCTTCTTCATGGCGTCGATTCCAGCTTGTTGAACGATCCGTCGCAGATAGGCCTTTGGCACATCATTATCCAATGAGATGTTTAAATGCCTATCATTCAAGTTTAGGATGATGCCATGTTCGATCCGCGCCTCCTCCGTGCCTTCGTCGCGATCGCCGACACGGGAAGCTTCACGCAGGCGGCCGAGCGGCTCCACAGCACCCAGTCGACGATCAGCCAGCAGCTTGCGCGGCTGGAACAGGCGGTCGGGCAGGGGCTGATCGACCGCGCGGCGCGGCCGGTTCGCGTCACCGCGCCGGGCGAACGGTTGCTCGGCTATGCGCGCCGCATCCTCGCGTTGCAGCAGGAGGCGGAGACGTTGCTTGCCGACCGCGCGGGCACCGCGGCGATCCGCATCGGGGTTCCCGAGGATATCGTGACGTTGCCGATGAGTGAAATCTTCGCGCGCTTCGCCGAGCGGCATCGCGAAGTGCGCCTCGACGTCACCACCGGGCTCAGCCGCGACCTCGACCGCCGTTTTCGCGCGGGCGAGTTCGACATCGTCGTCGTCAAGGAAGCCGCCGCGAGCCCCGACCATCGCGCGACCTTTCCCGAGGCGATGGCGTGGTTCGAGAGCGCGGAGCGTGCGCGGCCGTGGACCGATCCCGTCCCGCTCGTGACCTTTCCGCCGGGCGGCCTTTATCGCGAGGCGATGTTCGAGCGCGTCGACCGGGCCCGCCGCCACTGGTATGTCGCCTTCACCGCGACCAGCCTCGCCAGCGTCCTCACCGCGGTCGCGGCGGGGCTCGGCCTGTCGCTTCTGCCCCGCGCCGCGGCCGAAGGGTGCGGGATACGCCCCTATGGCGGGTTCGGCGAGGCGGCGGCGATGGCGGTCTCGGTCTATTCGTGGGAGGATGCGGGCGAGATCGGCCTGCTGCTGGGCCATATCAAGGCGGTGCTGCAGGGTCGCTACGAAGCCTATCGCGCGCCGTTCGGGATTTGAGCGAGTGGGTCGGGGAGGGCGGGATTCAAGCCGCAACTCGCCGTCCGAAAGAATTTCTTCGCTTGACGATTCCTAAATCAATCTTTTAAGTTGAATTTGTCGCTCGAAGCTGGTCGAGACGGGCGACGGGCTCTCCCGCCTTCTCTCCTCGACCCGCGGCTTTTGACCGGGAAGCAGCTTGCTCCGCGTTACCAACGGCTAAAGCGCGTGATGCTCGGGCGACGGCGCCAGGCATTGCGTTCCCCCAGCAGGGGTATTGCGATGCGCATGTGTAGCAGCAGGTCTTGAACCGATGCCGATCGGGTCCGGCGCTTTCGCCGGCCCGTCTTTCTTTGCGTCGTGCCCCGCCCTGGCGGGGGTGCGGCTTTGGTCCGGCGCCGCCAGCCAAATGCGCGCGCCGGTGACAGGTGAACCCATGCCTTTGCTGACTCCATCCGACCTGTCGGATCTCGCTCGCTATCCCGCGTCCCTGCGCAGCGCCGCCCGCGCGCTGTGGGGAAGCGGGCTGGCGACCGCGCGCTCCGGCCCGGCGCCGCGCGCCCCCCAAAATCCGCGATTTCGTGGAAAATGAAAGAATTTTTTCCGTTTCAATAAGAAATCTTCTTCGCACAGCGCGGCGAGGCTCTGTTACAGATGAAGCGAAGCGCTTTGCCGCGTGTATCCCAAGCGACCGGGCAGGGCGCCGGGTTGATGATAATAGCAAAACCAGGAGGACTGATATGACCCCTTTCCGCACCATGGCGACCAGCGCCATCGCTCTCGCGGCGATCGCCGCCTTTCCCGCGCAGGCGCAGGATGCGCCCGATGCCGCGGATAGCGCCGGCAACGGCGACGAGATCATCGTCACCGGCACGCGCGCGGCCGGGCGGTCGCGGCTCGACTCGCCGGCGCCGGTCGACGTGCTGAACGGCGAGACGCTGCGCCGCCAGGGGTCGACCGAAGTCGGGCAGGCGCTGGCGACCGTTGCGCCGTCGATCGACTTCAAGCGCTCTTCGGCGGTCGACGGCACCGACGCGATCCGCCCCGCGACGCTGCGCGGCCTGTCGCCCGACCAGACGCTGGTGCTGATCAACGGCACCCGCGCCCACACCTCGGCGCTGCTCAACGTCAACGGCAGCGTCGGGCGCGGCTCGGCGGCGGTCGACCTCAACACCATTCCCACGGTGGCGCTCGACCGCATCGAGGTGCTGCGCGACGGCGCGTCGGCGCAATATGGGTCGGACGCGATCGCGGGCGTCATCAACCTGCGCCTGCGCGAAGCGCGCGAAGGCGGCGGCGTATCGGCGACATACGGCATCTATGCCACCGACATCGACACCGCGCGCGGCCATCGCAGCGTCACCGGCGAGCCCGTCCTCACCGTATCGGGCTGGCAGGGCATCGGCTTCGGCAACGACGGCTACCTCACCATTTCGGGCGAATATGTCGACCGCAAGCCGACGAGCCGCGGCGATTTCGACCCGCGCGTGACGCCCAGCCGCGTCACCAGCCGCTTCGGCGATCCCGAGGTCGAGCAGGCGACGGTCTTCGCCAACGCCGGGGTCAACGTGACCGAGGCGTTGCAGCTCTATGGCTGGGTCGGCTATCAGGACCGCGACAGCAAGAGCGCGGCCTTTCCGCGTCTCGCCACCACGGCCGCGGCGAACGGCGTCGGCAGCATCTGGCCTGACGGCTTTCTGCCGCTGATCAACACCAAGTCGCGCAACCTGACGAGCGCGCTCGGCCTGCGCGGCGACGTCGGCGAATGGAATGTCGACCTCAACCTCAGCTATGGCCGCAACCGCATCGCTTTCCGCACGCTCAATTCGGCGAACTACAGCCTCGGCGCCGCCTCGCCGACCGAATTTTATGACGGCGCGGTCACCTATGACCAGTGGATCGGCGGCCTCGACGTGTCGCGCAAGTTCGACATCTTCCATTCGCTGAACCTCGCCTTTGGCGCCGAGTGGCGGCGCGAGGGCTATAAGATCGCGGCGGGCGAGCCCGATTCCTATACCGGCAGCGGCGCGCAGGGCTTCCCGGGCTTTGATCCGCGCAACGTGGTCGATGCGCACCGCCGCAACATCAGCGGTTATATCGACATCGAGGCCGAACTGACCTCGCGCTTCCTCGTCGCGGTCGCGGGCCGGGTCGAGGATTATTCGGACTTCGGCTCGACCGCCAACGGCAAGATATCGGCGCGTTTCGATGCGACCGACTGGTTCGCGCTGCGCGGCACCGCCTCGACCGGCTTCCGCGCGCCGTCGCTGCAGCAGCAATATTATACCTCGATCACTTCGGTCGTGGTCGATGGCGACGTGCTGCTGACCGGTCATTATCCGCCGACGAACATCGTCGCCGAAAAGCTGGGCGGCCTGCCGCTCGAGCCCGAGAAATCGACCAACTTCTCGCTCGGCGGGGTGATCCACAGCGGTCCGTTCAGCCTGACCGTCGACGCCTATCAGATCAAGATCCGCAACCAGATCGCGCTGTCGGAGAATATTCGCGGCACCGGCGCGCCGGGCGATCCGATCAACGCGATTCTCGATCCGCTGGAAGTTCAGGCGGCGCGTTTCTTCATCAACGGGGTGCGCTCGAGGACGCGGGGCGTTGACGTCGTCGCCAATTATAAGGCGCGGAGCGAGAATCTCGGCACCTTCGACTTCACGCTGGCCGCGAATTTCAACGACATCGACGTGACGCGGGTGCCGACTTCGACCTCGACACTGAACCCGGCGCCGACCCTGTTCGGGCGCAGCCGCATCCTGACGCTGGAGGAAGGGACGCCGCGCACGAAGATCACCGGGGCGATCGACTGGTCGGGCGACCTGCTCGGCGCGACGCTGCGCACGACCTATTATGGTCAGGTCAACCAGCCCGGTACGGCAGCCGACGGGTCGGCGGATATCTTGACCGGCAAGCATGTCATCACCGACCTCGAGCTGCGTTACCAGCCCATCAAGGGGGCGCAGGTCGCGCTCGGCGCGAACAATCTGTTCGACGTCTATCCCGACGCGACGCCCGCCGCGCTCAACTCGACTGGGGTCGTCGGTTTCCCCTATTATTCGCCGTTCGGCTTCAACGGCCGCTATCTCTACGCGCGGGTCGGCCTGACCTGGTAAGCGCGACCGCGAACCGCGGGTCCGGCCCTATTCGGGGGCCGGACCCGCATCGCTGCGTTCGGCCAGCATGTCATAGTGGCGGCCGATTCCGAAACGGGTGAGGCAATCGAAGCCGGCGCCGCCGAGGCGGCGCGCGATCGCGGCCCCGTCGGTCCAGCGTTCGTCGACCTCATAGAAGATCGCGGCGATCCGGCCGAGATGCGCCGACGCCATCAGCGCCTCGATCACCGCTTCCTCATGACCCTCAACGTCGATCTTGACGATCAGTGGCGGTGCGCCGTCGATCAGCGTATCGACCCCTGCGATGCCGAGGATGCGAATCTCTTCGCCCTCCGCTCCGCCCGTGTCGCGCAGGCTGGCGGTTCCGCTGTGTGCGCGGTCGGTGGCGATGCGCGCGATGCCCGACTGGAGCGAAACCGCGGCATGGACCGGCTTGATCGTCGCGCCCAGGCCGTTGAGCGCGATATTGTCGCGCAGCAGGACAAAGGTCGCGGCGACGGGCTCGAAGGCGACCGCCGCCCTGCAATGCGGGTTCTGGGCGGCGAGCAGGCTGTAGAGACCCTGATTGGCGCCGATATCGACGAAGGCGAAGGCGCGGTCCTGCGCGGCGAGATAGTCCGACAGCGCGCGGCCATAGGTCGCATAGTGGCAATAGCGGAAGGTGCGATCCTCCCAATTGGCGCGCATCCGCACGCCGTAGCGCGAGGTCACGACCCCGCTCTCGCGGCGGAGCGGCAGCCGGGCGAGCAGGTTCACCCATAGCTTCGCGAGCGTCTTTGCGACGCCATAGTCGAGGAAGGCGGCGAAGCGCGAAGATGCTGCGGTGGTCATGCGCGCGCCATGAAATCGAGGATCGCCTCGGCCGCCCGCTCGGACGAGGGGCGGTCCTGAAGGTCGAAGCTGTAGCCGAAGATATCCTCCTGCCGCGCGCGCATTGCCGGGGACAGCGTCGGCGTTTCGGCGAGCGCCGAGTCGAGTTCGTCGATGCTGGTGAGCACGGTGCCGGCGCGCCAGTGCGCGAAGTCGGGATTGCCCTGCCACGCGAGTCCGCGCGGGTTGAGGAAGAAGCAGGGGCGCGGCCGGCGGATGAATTCATAGACCTGGCTGCTCGCGTCGCCGAGGTAGATGTCGGCGGCGTCGGTATAGGTCATGTCGAGGCTGGCGGCGCTGCCGGTATCGATCAGCATATGGTCGTGCTCATAATGGTCGGCGCGCGGGCCGAGGTTCCAGCCGAGCGCGAAGGGAGAGAGCGAGGCGGTGACGCGCTTCCTGAACAGCATCACATGCGGCGCGAAGATGAGGTTGTAGCGGTCGCTCCTTGCGAACCAGTCGAGAATCGCCGGCCCCATGCGATACCAGGACGATAGCGCGGGCGACGGGTGCGGATTGTAGAGCACCGTCGGCCGGTCCTTGGGGAAGAGGCGCGGATGGCTGGGCGGCGCGAGGTCGAATTTGGGGTAGCCGACGATCGCATGGCCGTTCTCTTTCAGCAGGTCGGCCTCGGCCAGCCGGTCGCGGATCTTTTCGCCCGACAGCAGGACGAGGTCGAATTTCCCGCTCGCCTTGTCGAAACCGATCGCGCGGTCGCCCGCGCCGTGGCGGGTGTGGACGAGCTTCAGCGATTTGAGGCCGAACAGCGACTTCAGGAGGAGCGAGGTTTTTTCGGGGACGACGAGCGCGTCGAGGGTGCGGAAGCGGTCGAGATTGCGGCGGAGCGTCGAGACGATGTCGGTGGGAAGCGCGCGGCCGCTGGCGCGGTTGGCGGCGCGGGCGAGCGCCGACGGCGGCCGCAACCGGACGATCTCGGGCGCGGCGCCCGGCGTGGCGGCCGCGAGCCGGCGGACCTCGCCCTCGCAGCCTTCGGAGACGAGGATGCTGACGCGCGCATTGGTGCCACGACCGAGCAGCGCCAGCGCCACCGGCAGCGCGTGCGCGACCTGATGCGCGCCGTGATGGTTGAAAAGGAAGCCGATGTGCATCGCGTCACCGCCGCCAGTCGAGAATCGGCCAGCCGCGCGCTTCGGCCACGCCGCGCAGTTTCGCCGACGGATTGACCGCGATCGCTTCGTCGGCGAAGGCGAGCATCGGCAGGTCGGAGATATGGTCCGAATAGAAACGGATATGCGCGCGGTCGCGGGCAATCCCGGCGCGGTCCAGAAAGGCCGCGACCCGGTGGCGCTTGTCGCCGCCATAGCAGTTGGCCGAGCCGATCGCGGGAGTCAGGCAGCCGTCCCGCCACGTCGAGTCGGTCGCGATCACGTCGGCGATCCCCAGCCTGCGGGCGAGCGCGGCGGTATAGAAATGCGGTGCGGCGGTCGCGATGACGACGCGGTGGCCCGCCGCGCGTTCGGCCTCGATCAGCGCGAGGCCCTGCGGGTAAAGTCCGCGGGCGACGAGGCGGCGCGCGAAGCGGTCGGCCAGTCGCGCGGCGTCGCGCTCGGCCAGCCGCGGCCCGAGCGCGACGCGGTGCATCGCCTGTTTCATCGTCCGGCGTGGGACGAGCTTCAACGCATAGAGAATCGCGACGGGCAGCAGCAGCGGGAGCAGCAGGATGCGCCACGGTGCGCGGGTGCGGATCGCGAAGAGCAGGAAGGGGGTGTAAGTGGGCAGGATGGTCAGCGTGCGGTCGAGGTCGAAGACCGACAGCATCGCCTTTGCCGGCACCGGGGATGCCGCCTCATGCTCGATCCGGCGCTTTGCTTCTGCCATCGTCCGCTCCTTCTCCGAACGGAATGGCAGCGGTGCCTGACGCCCGGATGGCGCGAAGATTTGATTTTCGACATGTTCGGTGACCGGGTGGCGGCCCAGCCGTCGAACCGGTATCGAGGGGGGTCTATGCATATCCTGGTGATCGAGGACGATGCCCGCGTCGCGGAGCATATCGGCAAGGGGCTGACCGCCGCCGGGCACCTCGTCGATGTCGAGGGCGACGGCCGGTCGGGCCTGCTCCGCGCGGCGTCCGAAAGCTATGACCTGATCGTCGTCGATCGCATGTTGCCGTACGTCGACGGGCTGACGATCGTCCAGACGATCCGCGCGACCGGCGATACGACGCCGGTGCTGTTCCTGAGCGCGCTCGGCGAGGTCGACGAGCGTGTGGCGGGGCTGCGCGCGGGCGGCGACGATTATCTGACCAAGCCCTTCGCCATGTCCGAACTGCTCGCGCGCATCGACGTGCTCAGCCGCCGCGGCCCGGCGCTGTCGGCCGAAACGAAGCTTTGCGTCGGCGATCTCGACATCGATCTGCTCGGCCAGCAGGTGCGGCGGCAGGGGGCGGTGATCGACCTGACGGCGCGCGAATATCGCATCCTGACCTATCTGGCCCGCAACCAGGGCCGGGTCGTCACCCGCTCGATGCTGCTGGAGCATGTGTGGGACTATCATTTCGACCCGCAGACCAACATCATCGACCAGCATGTCAGCCGCCTGCGGCAAAAGGTCGACAAGGGGTTCGGCCGGACGCTGATCCACACGGTGCGCGGCACCGGCTATGTCATGCGGGCGGAAGGATGAGGGCGCGCGGGGTTGGGCGCGGCGGCCTCCGGCACAGCCTGACGCTGCGGCTGGGGCTGATTTATGTCGCACTCTTCCTGACCTCGACCGTGGCGCTGTTCGGCGCCGCCTATTGGATCGGGGTCTATCAGCCGCTGCTCGAAGCCGCGGCGGGGGTGAGCGACGAAGCGGCCGAACTGGTGGCGATCGACCGCGGCGGCGGGCGCGATGCGCTGGTGCGCGCGCTGCTGGAGCGCGAGAAGACGGGCCCCAAGCGCCCCTTTCACGCGCTGATCGCCCCGGACGGCAAGACGGTGGCCGCCAATCTGCCGAGCTGGCCCGAAACGCCGATCGGCGGCTGGACCACGCTGGAGGCCGACGTCTATCAGGCAGGACAGGAACAGGATTATGAAGCGCTCGTCGTCGAACGGCGGCTGAGCGACGGCGCGCGGCTGATCGTCGGGCGCGATGTCGAGTCGATCGACGATCGCGACGAGCTCTACACCATCGGATCGCTGTGGCTGATCCTCTTTGCGGCGCTGCTCGCGCTCGGCGGCAGCGTCGCGATGAGCCGCGCGGTCGGCCGGCGGATCGATGCGGTGACGCGGACGGCGCGGCGGGTGATGGCGGGCAATCTGACCGAGCGCATCCCCTTGCGCGGCACCGGCGACGATTTCGACGAGCTTTCGGCGACGCTCAACCTGATGCTCGGGCGGATCGAGGAGGCCGTCGAATCGGTGCGCCGCGTATCGGACAATGTCGCGCACGAACTGCGCACCCCGCTGGCGCGGCTCCACGCCGATCTCGACGAACTGCGCGCGGCGGAAAGCGAAGACGAGCGCCAGCGGCTCGCCGAACAGGCGGCGGCGGAAGCCGAGCGGCTGCAGGCGATCTTCGACGCGCTGCTCCGCATCGCGCGCATCGAAAGCGGGCGGCACCTGAGCGGAGTGCGCCGCATCGACCTGACGACCTTGCTCGCCGATGCGGCCGAACTCCACACCCCCGATGCCGAGGCGCATGGGCAGAGGATCGAAAGCCGCGTCGCGCCGGGGCTGGAACTCGACGCCGATCCGAACCTGCTGTTCCAGGCGATCTCCAACCTGCTCGACAATGCGGTCAAATATGGCGGCCCGGGTGCGGTCATCGCGGTGACCGCGCAGCGGACTGAGTGCGGGATCGAAATCGCGATCAGCGACAGCGGCCCCGGCATCGCCGATGCCTGGCGCGACCGGGTGACCGAGCGTTTCTTTCGCGGCCCCGATACGGCGGGGCAGCCCGGAACCGGCCTCGGCCTGGCGCTGGTGTCGGCGATCGTCGGGCTGCATAAATGGCACCTCGATATCGAGGATGCCCGGCCCGGGACGCGCGTCCGCATCCGCTGCTGACCCGCTTCATGCTGCCCGCCGTGGCTTTCGGGCGATCCGCCGCGCTCCATCTTGTCAATTATTTTAGTTGAATTAATATCCCTGCCGCGGGACGTATTCCGAGTCGACCGATCCATCACCGACCGGCGAGAGGAGAATGCCGATGGCCAGCCTTGCCCAGATTCCCGATATCTTCGATGCCGCGCGCTCGCTGGGCATCGCCATTTCGCCCGCCACCCCGGCGATCGGCGCCGAGATCAGCGGGCTCGACCTCGACCGGCCGCTGTCTTCGATCGAGGGCGACCTGCTGCGCGCGGCGTGGCTGCGCTTCAAGGTGATCTTCTTTCGCGACCAGGATATCAGCCACGAAAGCCATGTCCGGCTCGGCCGCTTCTTCGGCGAGCTCGAAGGCCATCCGGTGATCCCGCATATCCCCGGCTATCCTGAAATATTGCGGATCGAGGGCGTCGAGGGCGTGCGCCTGACCGCCGAAACGCTCGGCCCCTTTCAGGCCTATAACAAATGGCACACCGACGTGACCTTTCGCGAGCGGCCGTCGATCGCCTCGATCCTGCGCGCGTGCCTCCTGCCGCCGCTCGGCGGCGACACGATGTGGGCCGATGCCGCGGCCGCCTATGCCGGGCTGCCGCAGGCGGTGAAGGACCGGATCGAGGGGCTCGACGCCGAACATGACATCGTCCGCAGCTTCGGCGGCCGCGTGACCGAGGAAAAGCGCGCCGAACTCGCGCGCGACTTTCCGCCGGCGCGCCATCCCGTCGTCCGCACCCATCCCGACACGGGCGAGAAGATCCTCTACGTCAACTACACCTTCACGACGCGCATCCTCGGCGTGAGCGAGGAAGAGAGCGACAGCCTGCTCCGCCTGCTGTTCGACCGGATTAAGGTGCCCGAATATCAGGTGCGCTTCCGCTGGACCCCGAACGCCATCGGCATCTGGGACAATCGCTCGACCCAGCATTATGCGGTCGGCGATTATTGGCCCGCCGAGCGCCTGCTCGAACGCGTGACCGTCGCGGGCGACGTGGCGCGTCGGTGAACCTGATTAGCAGCGAACTTCATTCGCCGCGCCCGCGCTTTCGCACCGCGACCCGCGTCGCGATCGTCGGCGCCGGCTTTTCAGGGACGATGCTCGCGCTCAACCTGCTCGAACAGGCCGATGTCGAGGTGCTGCTGATCGAGCGCGACCGCCATCGGATGGGGGCGGGGGTTGCCTATAGTAGCAGCGAAAGCGCGCATCTGCTCAATGTGCGCGCGGGCAATATGAGCGCTTTCGCGGATCGCCCCGATCATTTCTGCGACTGGCTCGCGGCGCGCGGGCTGGGCTGCGACGCCGCGTTCGTGACGCGCGCGACCTATGGCCGCTATCTGCGCGAGACGCTTGCGGGGGCGATGGAGCGCCATGGCCGGCGGTTGAAGCTGGTCGACGACGAAGTGCTCGATATCGAGGAGCGCGGCGGGCAGGTGACGCTCGGGCTCGTCAACGGCGGGCTGATCGAGGCCGACCGCGCGGTGCTCGCGATCGGCAATCTGCCGCCGCACGATCCGCCCGCGATCGCCGGCGCGCATCTGCCCGCGCACCGCTATATCGGCGATCCCTGGGCGAGCGCGTTCGAGGAGGGGCTGGACAAGGCGGCGGCGGTGCTCGTCGTCGGCACCGGCCTCACCGCGGTCGACGTGATATTGCGGCTGGTGTCGCACGGCCATGAGGGGCCGATCACCGCGCTGTCGCGGCGCGGCCTGCGTCCGCACCGCCACGTCGACGGGCTGCGGCCCAAGCCGGTGCTCGCGAAGCCGGCGCCTGAATTGTCCGAGCTCGTGCGCTGGGCGCGGGGCGAAGCGCGCCGCCGCGACTGGCGGCTCGTCGTCGATTCGATCCGCCCGATCACCCAGATGATGTGGGCTTCGGCCGAGGCGGCGAAGCGGATGCGCTTCCTGCGCCATCTCCGCCCTTTCTGGGACGTCCACCGCCACCGGCTCGCGCCCGCGGTCGCCGACCGCATCGACGCGCTGGTCGCGTCGGGCCAGCTTTGCTTTCGCGCGGGCAAGATCGCCGGGGTGAGCGTCGAGCGCGACGCGCTCGCCATCGCCTGGCGGCCGCGCGGCGCGGCGGAGCCGGTCGTGACCCGTGCGGCGCGGATGATCAACTGTACCGGGCCGCAGTGCGACCTGCTGCGGTCGACCGACCCGCTGGTGAAGCGGATGCTGGCGGCGAAGCGCATCCGGCCCGACGCGCTGCGCCTCGGGCTCGACATCGACCGCGATGGCCATGTCGTCGATGCGCGCGGCCGCGCCTCCGACCATATTCTCGCGATCGGCCCGATGACGCGCGGCGATCTGTGGGAAGTCGTCGCGGTGCCTGATATCCGCGTTCAGGTAAGCGCGCTCGCGCGCCGCCTCGTCAACGCGCACTGGACGGGCGGCGAGGGGCTGTGACTTCGTTCAGGCCGCTCCCGGCAAATCCTCGCCCTCCAGCCCCTGATATTTGAGCTGGAGATAGCGTTCGCGCGTCGCGAGCTTGTCAAGTTCGCCCGCCGCGAGGTTGCGCGCCGCTTCGCCGATCTCGCGTTCGAGCATGGTGAGTCCGCCGACGAGCGTTTCGTCGGGGGTGCGGCCGGCATGGGCTTCCTTGCGCAGCCCCGCCGGGATGCGCTGATAGCCCGCGACGAGTTCGGGCAGATCCTCGCCGACGAGCTTGCGGATGTTCGCGGCGGCGGGGCTCGATGCGTCGAGCGTCTGGAGCTGCGGTGCGAGCAGGTCGAGCTGCACTCCGATGCCGTCGACGAGCTGGCGCGCGGGTGCGGGAAGCGCCGGTCGCTGCGCCTCCAGCCAGATTTCGGTGCGGCCCGCGAGCTGCTTCAGATCCGCCTTGGGCAGATCGGCCTGGCGCGGCTCGGGGAAGGGCGGCCATTTGCCGAACAGGAAGGCGACCGCGACCAGCAGCAGCGTGACCGCCATCACCCCGGCGAAACCGAGCGGCTGGATCACCATGCCGAAGATTGCCGCGGCGATCAGCACCGCGCCGCCGGCCAGAAAGATTCGGCCGATCTTGCGGGCGAGATGCTGGCGGCGCAGCGCCATGCTCTTGGTGCCGATCGGGCGCCGCCGCTCACGCGACCGCTCGATCGCCGACGCGGCGGAGAGGCGGACCTTGTCGACCTCGCTCATGGTCATTTCGCCTTAGCCTTCGAGCGCGGCGAGCGGGCTGCCCTCGCCGCCGACGCTCGCCTGCGCCTGGCTCGCGCCCTCGGCGCGCGCGATATAGCCCTTCGACTTGGCGACCTCGCTTTCGAGCGTGCCCACCGTCGTCTTCATCGTGTCGAGCGCCTTGAGCTTGAAGGTGTCGATCGCGTCCATCGTGTCGTAGATGTTCTGGAAGGCGCGGCTCAGCGTCTCCATCGGGATCGTGCTCGACGCCGCCTGTTCGTGGATGCGCGCGGTATTGTCCTTCAGCATCTTCGACGTGCCGTCGATGATGTTCGCGCTCGTGGTGTTGAGCGCGGTAATCTGTTCGAGCACCAGCTTCTGGTTGGTCATCGCCTGCGCGACGGTGATCGCGGTCTTAAGCGCGCCGACGGTCGTGGTGCTTGCGCGGTCCACGCCCTTCACCAGCTCGACATTGTTCTTCTTGACCAGATCGAGCGCGAGATAGCCCTGCACCGTCACCGCCATCTGGGTGAGCAGGTCTTGGGTGCGCTGGCGCGCGTAGAAAAGGGCGTTTTCGCGGAGGATCTTCGCCTTGGCGGGGTCGGTGCCGTCGAGTTCGGTCGCCTTCGCCTCCAGCCGTTCGTCAAGCGTTTTGGCGATGTGGATCATCTGTTCGAGCTTGCCCATCGATTCCCACATCTTGCGGCGCTCGACGTCGATGGCGGCGTTGTCCATCAAGAGCTCGTCCTTGCCGTTGGAGAGCGCGGTCAGGATGCCGCCGATATGCGTCTGGGCGCTGCGGTATTGCGCGAAATAATTGTTGATCTTGCTGCCGAAAATCTTGTCGAGGAAGCCGCGCTTCGACAGCAATTTGCCGTTCGCCGACGGGTCGAGCCGCTCGACCGTGGTGCGAAGTTCGATGAGGCTCTGGCCGATGTCGGTGTCGCGGTCCATCGCGCGGATCGGGCGGTCGAGGAAGCGGTTGCTGTGGCTCGCCGCCTCCAGCATCTCCTTGCGGCCCATATTGGTGATCTGGTCGACGCGCTTGCCGAATTCGGGGCTGTTCTCGTCCTGCGCGACGAGGTCGTCGATGAAGCCGTCGACGCGCTCCTCGAGCTTCGATTTCTGCTCGCCCGACAGCGGGACGAGCCCGGCGGCCTTTTCGGGCGCGACGGCGGGGACGGGTTCGGGCGGCGTCAGCGTCAATGCCTCGGTTGCGGTCGCCGTCGCGGTCTCTTCGCTCATAACTATCCTTCCAGCTCCGTGCCCGTTTTCTATATGACATGCCGGTCTGTATTGTTCAAGTATCACACCTTGGAAGAGAGGCGCGGGCGGCGCGATTTTGATTTCACGCGAAGGCGCAAAGAAGAGAAATCTCACACAAAGACACAAAGAGGGCGCGCCCGGCCAGAGGCATCGGCCCGTCGCCGCAGGCGACTATATCGAATGCGCTTCGCGCGGTTCTTTGCAGCGCTTATAGCGTGCCCCGCCCTCTTTGTGCCTTTGTGTGAGAAAATTCAGGCGATGTCGTCGCCGCGCCGCGCCAGCCCCGGCGCGATCCAGGCGGAGACGATGAGCTGCGCCATATGATAGATGAGGATCGGCACCAGCACCATGCCCGCGACCGCGGGCGGAAACAGCGTCGCGGCGAGCGGCGCGCCGACCGCGATGCTCTTTTGCGCACCCGCGAAGAGCATGGTGATGCGGTCGGGCCGGGCGAGGCGCAGCAGGCCGCCGAGCAGCCAGGCGCCGGTGAAGGCCAGCGCCAGCATCGCGGCGACCGCGGCAAAGACGATGCCGATCTCGCGCATGTCGAGCTGGTGCCAGATGCCGCCGACGACGGCGGCCGAAAAGGCGACATAGACCGCGATGGCGATCGAGGTGCGGTCCATGAAAGTCGCCGCGCCGCGATGTGCGAGCACCCAGGGACGCAGCCAGCGCTGCGCCGCCTGCCCGGCGATGAAGGGCAGCAGCAGGGTGGCGACGATGCGGAGCGCGGCGTCGCCGCTGATGTCGCCCGCGCTGCCCGCGATCGCGGCGAACAGCAACGGCGAGACGATGACGCCCGTCAGGTTCAGCAGCGCCGCCGCGACGACGCTGGCCGCGACATTGCCGCCCGCCATGCTGCTGGCCGCGGTCGCCGACATGACGGTCGACGGCAGGATGCCGAGGAAGAGGAAGCCGAGCGCCAGCGTGGGCACGGCGTCAGCAGCGGCGCCGTCGCCGCCTGCGCCGCCAGCCCGATCAGCGCCATGGCCCCGAAGCTGTAGAGAAGATTGCCGCCCTGCAGGCGCCAGTTGCGGATGCCGTGCAGCACCTCGTCGCGCGGCAGGCGCACGCCGTTCAGGAAGAACAGCAGCAGAATCGCGGCCGTCGATATATTTTGCGCGATCGGAACGGCTGCGCCGCGCACCGGCAGCAGGCTGGCGAGCAGGATCGTCGCGAACAGGACGGGGACGAAGCGGTCGGGAAAGATACGGGACAGCATGGGGCGGTGCGATGGCGGCGCGCGCGGCGCTTGGCAAGCCCAAGGATCGGCGGCCGATATTCCAAAATCCTATTGCTCGACACGCGGGGGAGCGGCGCTAAAGGGCGGCGATGGCCCGCATCCTGATCCTCGCCGCGCTTCCTGAAGAGGCCGACGCGCTGTTCCCCGGCGAAGGCGTCCACGACGACGGCGCCTTCGCCGTCCGCCGGCTCGCCGCGCACGGCCATGATCTCGCTGTCGTCACCACCGGCCTCGGCAAGGTCCATGCCGCGCTTGCCGCCGGGCTGTTCGGCGCCGACGCCGACCTGCTGCTGATGAGCGGCACCTGCGGCGCGCTCGATGCCGAGGCGGGCCGCGCCTATTGGCTCGCGGAGGCGGTGCAGCATGATTATGGCACGGTGCGTCCCGATCGCTTCGACCGCTATCGCGCCGGGGACTGGCCGGCGGGCGAGGCGGGCGAGGTGCATTTCACCGCCATGCCCGACCCCGGCCTCGGCCTGCCGCACGCGCGGATCGCGAGCGGCGACAGCTTCGTCGCCTGTCCCGACGTCGGCGCCGGCATCGCGCGCGGCCTCGGCGCAGCGCTCGTCGACATGGAGGTCGGCGCGGTCGCGCAGGCAGCGGCGCGGCTCGGCAAGCCGTGGGCGGCGATCAAGGCGGTCACCGACACCGCCGACGAAGGCAGCAGCCGCGATTTCCACGCCAATCTGCTCCGCGCGGCGCAGAGCGCGGCCGCCGAAATCGAGCGACTCGTCGCGCGGATTGCGTTATAAACGCCTCGGCAATTTTGTTGCGCTGCGGTAGGAAATTCGCTACGCGCGCGGCCAAATCGCGGCACGGCGCCGCGCTGCTCCCATAAGGTATTTTTGATGTCCCTGCGCAATATCGCCATCATCGCGCACGTCGATCATGGCAAGACCACTCTCGTCGACCAGCTTTTCCGCCAGTCGGGGACGTTTCGCGACAATCAGCGCGTCGAGGAACGCGCGATGGATTCGAACGACCTCGAAAAGGAGCGCGGGATCACCATCCTCGCGAAGTGCACCTCGGTCGAATGGGGTGAGGGCGCCGACGCGACGCGGATCAACATCGTCGATACCCCGGGTCACGCCGATTTCGGCGGCGAGGTCGAGCGCATCCTGTCGATGGTCGATGGCGTCATCCTGCTCGTCGACGCGGCCGAAGGCCCGATGCCGCAGACCAAGTTCGTGACCGGCAAGGCACTCGCGCTCGGCCTGCGTCCGATCGTCGTCGTCAACAAGATCGACCGCAGCGACGCGCGCGCCGCCGAAGTGCTCGACGAGGTGTTCGAGCTCTTCCTGTCGCTCGACGCCAATGACGAGCAGCTCGACTTCCCGATCCTTTACGCCTCGGGCCGCGGCGGCTTCGCCTCCGACAGCCCCGACGCGCGCGAAGGGACGCTGGAGCCGCTGTTCAAGACGATCGTCGGTCATGTGCCGGCGCCGGGCCTCGACGAGAACGGCCCCTTCACCTTCCTCGCGACCCTGCTCGACCGCGACAATTTCATCGGCCGCATCCTGACCGGCCGCGTCCAGTCGGGCACGGTCAAGGTCAACCAGCCGATCCACGCGCTCGACGCTGAGGGCAAGGTGATCGAGACCGGCCGCGCGTCGAAGCTGCTCGCGTTCCGCGGGCTCGACCGCGTACCCGTCGAGGAAGCGCGCGCGGGTGACATCGTCGCGATCGCGGGGCTGACCAATGCCACCGTCGCCAACACCGTCGCCGACCCGAGCGTGAGCGAGCCGATCGCCGCGCAGCCGATCGATCCGCCGACGCTGTCGATGCGCTTCGCGGTCAACGACAGCCCGATGGCGGGCCGCGAGGGCAGCAAGGTGACGAGCCGCATGATCCGCGACCGCCTGCTGCGCGAGGCCGAGACCAATGTCGCGATCCGCATCACCGAAAGCGCCGACAAGGACAGCTTCGAGGTCGCGGGCCGCGGCGAGCTTCAGCTCGGCGTGCTGATCGAGACGATGCGCCGCGAAGGCTTCGAGCTCGGCATCAGCCGCCCGCGCGTCCTTTATGGCGAGGACGAGGCCGGCAAGCGCACCGAACCGTATGAAACCGTCGTCATCGACGTCGACGACGAGCATAGCGGCACGGTCGTCGAGAAGATGCAGATCCGCAAGGCCGATCTCACCGACATGCGCCCGTCGGGCGGCGGCAAGACGCGCATCACCTTCAGCGGCCCCTCGCGCGGCCTGATCGGCTACCACGGCGAATTTCTGTCGGACACGCGCGGCACCGGCATCATGAACCGCCTGTTCGAGAAATACGGCCCCTACAAGGGTGTGATCGAGGGCCGCAAGAACGGCGTCCTGATCTCGAACGGCGCGGGCGAGGCGGTCGCTTATGCACTCGGCCCCTTGGAAGAGCGCGGCATCCTGTTCGTCTCGCCCGGCGAGGCGCTCTATGAGGGGATGATCATCGGCGAGAATGCCAAGCCCGACGACCTCGAGGTCAATCCGATGAAGTCGAAGCAGCTCACCAACTTCCGCTCGACGGGCAAGGACGACGCGATCCGCCTTACGCCGCCGCGCCGCATGACGCTGGAGCAGGCGATCGCCTATATCGACGACGACGAGATGGTCGAGGTGACCCCGAAGAACATCCGCATTAGGAAGGCGATCCTCGACCCGCACGAACGCAAGAAGGCGTCGCGCAAGAAGGAAGCGGCGTAAGATACAGACCGGCGGCTCCATCGGGCCGCCGGTTTTTCTTTGAACCCTCCCCCATTTCCGTTCGTGTCGAGCGAAGTCGAGACACCCCGCGGCTTGGCGTAGTCCCAATGGGTGTCTCGACTTCGCTCGACACGAACGGTTAGATAGGTCGGCTTTCCAATCTCAAGAGGATCGCGCCGTGGCCCGCCTGATCCTGTTCAACAAACCCTATGGCGTCCTGTCGCAATTCACCGATCGCGGCACCGAAACCGCGCGCGCGACGCTGTCGGATTATATCGATGTTCCCGGCGTCTATCCGGCCGGGCGGCTCGACCGCGACAGCGAGGGCCTGCTGGTGCTGACCGACGATGGGGCGCTGCAGGCGCGCATCGCGTCGCCGCGGCACAAGATGCCCAAGACCTATCTGGTGCAGGTCGAGGGCGAACCCGATGCGGCGAGCCTCGACCGGCTGCGATCCGGCGTCGTGCTGAACGACGGCCCCACCCGCCCTGCCGCTGCCCGCCGGATCGACCCGCCGGAATTGTGGCCACGCGACCCGCCGGTGCGCTATCGCAAGAGCGTGCCCGACTGCTGGCTGGAACTGACGATCACCGAAGGCCGCAACCGCCAGGTTCGTCGGATGACCGCCGCCGTCGGCCATCCGACGCTGCGGCTCGTGCGCTGGCGGGTCGGGTCGTGGGATCTCGGCGATCTGGCGCCGGGGACGTGGCGCAGTGCGGAGTGAAAGCGCCGACCCCTAGCTTGCCGGATCGTACATGAACGCGCGAAGCTCCTGCGCGCACCGGCAGGCCGCGGCGATCTTGCCCGCCCATGCGACCGCGTCTTCACGGGTCGGCAGTTCCAGCACCGTGAAGCCGCCGTTCAGCCGGCTGTCCGGATAGGTTTCGGGGGACACCGACCCGTCGGCAAAGACCCGCACCGGCGCGACCTGCTCGTCGATGCCTCCGCCGAACACATAGACGCCGGCGGCCTTCGCTTCCTCGATCACCGCATGCGCGGCGGCGGACACGACCGGAAGCTCCTCGTCCGTGAGGACCATGGCTTCGCTCGGGAAGGAGATGAGATATTTGGTCATGCCGCGATGATGCATCGCCTGCGTGAAGGCGGCAAGGGGGCGCGGGACCGCATCGCTTTTGCATGTGCCCCGACGGCGTGGTAATCGGGGACGAAGCTCAGGGTGTTAAGGCTTGATCGGCCGGCCCTGTCCCCGCTGGAGAACCGCCGATGACAATCCGCAAGAAGATCGCCCAGATTGCGATGGGAGCATCGCTGGGCCTTGGTCTGGGGCTGACCGTCCTGCCGGTAGAGGGCATCGCGGCGCTTCGGCAGGGCGCGAAGGCGCCCGACTTCACGCTGAACGCCGCGTTGGGCGGCAAGCCTTTCAGCCTGTCGTTGAAGCAGGCGCTCAGGAAAGGGCCGGTTGTGCTTTATTTCTTCCCCGCCGCCTTCACCCCCGGCTGCACGGTGGAAGCCCATCTCTTCGCCGAGGCGAGCGACGACTTCAACCGGCTCGGCGCGCGCGTCGTCGGCGTCACCGCCGGCAACATCGATCGCGTCGCGGAGTTTTCCCGGTCGGAATGCCGCGACAAATTCGCCGTCGCGGCCGATCCGGGCGCCAAGATCGCGGCGAAATATGACACCGCCATGCCGGGGCCGGGACAGACGATGATCTCCAACCGGACATCGTTCGTCATCGCGCCGAACGGCACCATCCTGCTCGCTTACACTGATCGCAATCCGCAGGCGCATATCGAAAAGACGATGGCGGCAGTCCGCGCGTGGAAGGCGCGCCACCGCTGATCCGAAGCCGCGAACGGCCGTTTCCGGGGCGTATTCATTCCCATTCGACCATCAAGTTTCCGCGCGCGCGGCGCATCGTTTTGCTGCGCTTGACAAAACAGGTCAACCCGTCTGTATTGCAGATGGAGGTGTGCAATGATCGGGAAATGGGCAGGCGCGATGGTGATGGCGGGGACGGCGATCGGGGCGATGACCGGCGCCGCGACCGGGACCGAGCGCGGGCAGACGACCGACGCGGCCGATGCCCAAATCGTCGAGCTTCGCCAATACAGGCTGGTTCCGGGTGTGCGCGATGATTTCGTGGCGCTGTTCGACAGGGCGTTCGTCGAGAGCCAGGAAGCGCTCGGGATGCGGATCGTCGGCCAGTATCGCGATCATGACGACGCGGCGCGTTTCACCTGGATTCGCGGTTTTCGCGACAGGACGGCGCGTGAGCAGGGGCTGAAGGGTTTTTACTTCGGACCCGTGTGGCAAGCGAACCGCGCCGCCGCCAATCCGATGCTCGACGACAATGATAATGTGCTGTTGCTGAAACCCGCGGCGCCGGGACTGGGCTTCGCTTCGGCGCAGGCGCGCGCGTCCGATGCGGGGGGCGATGCGGCGGGCGGGGCGGTGCAGGTGGTCATCGAATATCTGTGGAAGACTCCCGACACGGGTTTCGCAGCTTTCTTTGCAAACGAGATGAAGCCGGCGCTCGAAGCGGCGGGGGTGAACGTCATCGCCGCCTATGTGCCGCTCGGCGAGCCGAATAATTTCCCGCAGCTTCCGGTTCGCGACGACCGCAAATTGCTCGCCTGGTTCGTGCGCGGCGACAGCCACGACGCGATCGCCGCGGCGCTGGCGCGAGCGCGCGGGAGCGCGCGCTGGCAAAGCCGGGTCGCGGCCGTCCTGCACGATGCCGAGGAACGCCCGCCGCAGATGCTGCGGCTCGACCCGACGCCGCGATCGGCGCTGCGCTGAGAAAGGAGAGGATGATGCACGACGGACGCCATGATTTCGCATTCCAGACCGGCGACTGGCGGGTGCGGCATCGCAAGCTCAGCGAGCGGCTGGCGGGAAGCGACGACTGGTTCGAATTCGACGGCACCTGCCGCGGCTGGGAGTTGATCGGCGGCGCGGGCAATGTCGACGATCATTGGCTGGACGACCCGCACGGCGCCTATGCCGCGGCGACGGTGCGGCGCACCGATCCCGCGACCGGCCTCTGGTCGATCTGGTGGCTCGATTCGCGCTTTCCGGGGCTTGCGCCGCCGCTTCAGGGGGGCTTCGAGGGCGGGGTCGGCACCTTCTTCGGCCAGGACGACCATGCGGGGAGGCCGATCGACATCCGTTTCATCTGGTCGGAGATCACCGAGTCCGGGGCGCGCTGGGAGCAGGCCTTTTCGGCCGATGGCGGCATGACCTGGGAAGTCAACTGGATCATGGCGTTCACCCGCGCATGACCGCGCGGCCGTTGCTGTTCGGCAGCCTGTTGTCGGGGCACAGCTACAAGGTGCGGCTCGCGCTGCTGCTGCTCGGCATCGAGCATGACTATCGCGCGATCGACCTGTCGCGGCCGCACGCCGATCGCGATTCCGACTGGCGGCGGTGGAGCCGGTTCGGCGAGGTGCCGGTGCTCGTCGCGGACGGGCGCGCGATGACGCAGTCGAACGCGATCCTCCTCCATCTCGCGCGCACCCATGACGCGCTGGGGTGGCGCACCGATCGCGATGCCGTCACCGAATGGCTGTTCTGGGAAGCGAACCGGATCGGACTGTCGCTGCCCAATTACCGGCTGTGCCAGTTGTCCGACGCGCCGCTGCCGCCCGATGTCGCCGGCTGGCTGCATGAGAGGATGATCGCCGATCTGGCTTGGCTGGAAAAAGAGCTGGCGGAGCGCGCCTTTCTGGTCGGCGATGCGGTGTCGGCCGCCGACATCGCGTGCAGCGCCTATCTCCATTATCGCGATGTGCCGGGCCTCGCCCTGAGGGCCTATCCCGCGATCGATCGCTGGCTCGGCCGGATCGCGGCGCTGCCTGGCTGGCGCGCGCCGCTGGAGGTGATGGGCGAAGGACGCCCCGAATAGCTCAAACTTAAGGCCGGGCCAGCAATCGCATCAGGATCGCGACCGCCGAATCGAGCGGGGCGGGCGATTGTTCGGCCTTCGCAATGGTCATCGCGCCCGAATAGGCGGCGACGATGAAGCCCGCGAGGTCGGCGGGCGAGACCCCGGCAAGCGCCGGCGGCGCGGGCTCGGCGGCGATGCGTTCGGCGATGCGATCCTGCCAGTCGGCGAAGATATGCTGGAGCGCGGCGCGGAAATCCGAATCCGAAAAGGCAAGCTCGACCGCGAGATTGTTGACCGGGCAGCCGCGCACGAAACCCTGGTCACCGAGTTCGCTGCCGATCGTCCCCATCGCCGCGCGCACTCCCTCGGCCACGTTCGGCGCGGCGATCAGCGGATCGAGCCAGGCGGCCTGCAGTGCATCCGCGACCCGTTCGCGCACGACGGCCAGGCCGAGCGCCTTTTTCGATTCGAAATGATGGTGAAAGGCGCCGCTCGACACCCCCGCGCGCCGCTTCACATCCTGCACCGACGTGTCGTGATAGCCGCGTGCCTGGAACAGGTCGGCGGCGGCGTCGAGGATGCGTGCGCGCATCCCCTCGGGGTCGTTGGTCCGGATCCTGCCGCGGCGCTTCGTTTCCATCATGGACCGGACTAGGCGAAATTCGCCGCAGTCGCCAGCCGCCTCGTCCCGGTCCGGTTCGTGGCAGCGCTTGATTTGGCGCCGCGTCTCGCCTAGCGGCGACGGCCAGAACCGGAGATAGAAGATGACCGATACGCCGCCCGACCATTTGTCGACCAACCCGCGCTCGCCCCATTTCGACATGGAAGTGCTGCAGCGCGGCATCGGCATCCGCTTCAAGGGCAAGGAACGCACCGACGTCGAGGAATATTCGATTTCGGAAGGCTGGATCCGCGTCGCCGCGGGCAAGTCGAAGGATCGCTTCGGCCAGCCGATGACGATCAAGCTGTCGGGCGAGGTCGAGGCGTGGTTCGAGGATGCCGCCGAGGGCGGCGAGGCGTCGGAAGACTGACTTCAATCGTCATTGCGAGCCCTTCGACTGCCTTGCAGGCGCTCAGGATAAACTACGCGAAGCAATCTCCAGCTATCGGACTGGAGATTGCTTCGCTGCGCTCGCAATGACGAATATGAGGTGAGCCTGACTCAGCGCAGCGAAGCGACGACGAGGTCGAGGCCGTTGCCGGGCTTCCAGTCGTTCTGCGCCCAGACGGGCTCGCCGCCGCTGATGCGGTGATCGGACTTGGCGTCGCCGTCGGCGTAGATGAAGCCCTGCACCGGATTGGCGCGCAAGCCGAGGTCGCCGATCGGCGCGTACCAGACGCGGACCAGGCTCCAGTCGCCCTTGTCGCTGACGTCGAGGACGCGGACGTTGCGCTCGATCTGGCCGCGGCGGCCGTGGATCGGCGACCAGTTGGCGTGGTCGATCAGGATTTCGCGGTCGCTGATGATCTTCTTGACCACCGCGACATGGCCGAGCGGCATCCCGCGGGTGCCGGCGAAGGCCATGACCGCGCCCTTGCGGGGTTCCTGGCCGCGGTCATATTCGCCCGCCGCCTGCGCCCACCAGGTCTTGGCATTGCCGCGAATCTCGACGCCCGATTCGGCGCGGGCGAAAGGGACGCACTGGAGATAGTCGCGCGCGGCGGCCGGGACGCTGGCAAGCAGCGAAGCGCACAGCGCGAAAGCACCCAGAAAGCGGCGGTTGAGCATGGAAGGCGACCCCTTTGGCTTGTCTTCAAGCGTTGCAGCGTCTTTGCCGCAGCCTTCCCGGGTCACCAACAATCAAGCGGTGAATTGCGCCCTCCATGCGGTGAGCGGGGGAACCTTTTGTTAAGACGTTCCATTCGTCGCGCGAGGGGTTCGGGTCGTCGTTTGACGGATCGCCCTGCGATGATTTCCCCCTGGAATCGTCATCCCGGCGAAGGCCGGGATCTCATCCTATCGGCAATGCTGCACCGGCGAGATCCCGGCCTTCGCCGGGATGATGGATCGAAGGCGAGTCACGCCGCCGCCGTTGCCGTTTCGGGGCGGCGGAACAGCATCATGACGTCGGCCGCGGGCATCGGGCGGCCGTAATAATAGCCCTGGATATTGCTGCAGCCGAGGGTGCGGATCGTATCGACCTCGATCTCGGTCTCCGCGCCTTCGGCCGTCGTTGACATGCCGAGGCTGTCGGCGAGCGCGACCACGGCGCGGATGATCGCGATCGATTCGATGCTGCCTTTCGCGGCGCCGACGACAAAGCTGCGGTCGACCTTGATCGTCGAGAATTGCGTCTTGCGCAGATAGCCGAGCGACGAATAGCCGGTGCCGAAATCGTCGAGCGACAGGCGGATGCCGAGGCCGATGAGCTGGTCGAGCAATTGCGCCGCGCCGCCGCCGTCGCGCAGGAAGACGCTTTCGGTGACCTCGATCTCCAGCCGCTGCGGCGGCAGGCCGCTTTGCGCGAGCGCTGAGACGACGACCGAGGCGAAGGCGGGGTCGGTGAGCTGTTCGGCCGAGACGTTGATCGCGACCTTGAGGTTCGAGGGCCATTTCATCGCCTCGTGGCACGCGGTGCGCAGTACCCATTCGCCGATCGGCGAAATCAGGCGGCTGTCCTCCGCCAGCGGGATGAAGCGGCCGGGCGAGACATTGCCGAGCTTTTGGTTGTTCCAGCGGATCAGCGCCTCGAAGCCGTTGAGCAGGCCGTCGCCGGCGGTGACCACCGGCTGGTAATAAAGCTCAAACTCGCCGCGGTCGAGCGCGCCGCGCAGTTCCTGCTCCATCACGCGCCGTTCCTCGGCCTGCGCGTGGAGCGAGGCGACATAGGCGGCGACGACGTTGCCGCCCTTGTCCTTCGACTTGTAGAGCGCGAGGTCGGCGTTGCGGGTCAGCGTCTCGACCGTCGAGCCGTCCTGCGGGCCGATCGCATAGCCGATGCTGGCGCCGACGAAGAGCTGGTGATTGTCGACCACATAGGGGCGGCTGATCGCGGTGATGATCCGCTTCGCGAGATCCTCGGCATCGTTCGCCGAGGGGACGTTGTGGAGCACCACCGCGAACTCGTCGCCGCCGAGGCGGCCACAGGTCATGCCGCGTTCCATCAGCCCTTTCAGGCGTGCGGCGACCTGTGCGAGCAATTTGTCGCCGGTCGGGTGGCCGAGCGTGTCGTTGACCGCCTTGAATCGGTCGAGGTCGATCATCAGCATCGCGCAGCGCGATTTCGCTTCCATCGCCTGGTTCAGCGCGCGCGCCAGATCCTCGTGCAGGCTGAGGCGGTTGGGGAGGCCGGTCAGATTGTCGAAACGCGCCATCCGCGCGATCTGTTCGGCGGTCGCATGCTGTTCGGTGACGTCCGAACCGACCCCGCGAAAGCCGAGGAACTTGCCCGTTTCGTCGAGGCGCGGCGAGGCCGACAATTCCCACCAACGCGGCTTGCCGCCGATCGTTACCGGGACGATCAGGTTCGAGAAGCTCTCGCGCCGCTTCATCCGTTCGGCCATCAGGTGCAGGTTCTTGGGAAACTGGCCCGTCTCCCACGCGTCGCCCGACAAGGCCTCGAGCAGCGGCACGCCCTCGAGCGCCTCGGCGGTGCCGCCGAGCGCAAAGGCGAGGCGGGGCGAAACATGGACTAGGCGGCGGGCATTGTCGGTCTGCCACAGCCAGTCGGCGGAGGTTTCCTCGAACTCGCGCAGCAGCAGGCTGACCGTTTCGGTCTTTTCGTGCAGCGTCTCCTCGGCGCGGCGGAAGCGGACGTGATTGCGCGCGAAGCGGACGCAGAAGCTGGAGAGCAGCAGCCCGGCGGCGATCGCGACCGCCGCGAGCTGCGGCGCGCCGGCCAGCGCGAGCGCGAGCGCCGCCGACAGGCTGACCGGCGCGATGTAAAGGATGCATACGGACGGCAGGCTGTGCGCGATCATCGCCAGCGTCAGCATCATCAGCAGCGTGATCGCCCACATGGCGAGCGCGTGACCGGCGTCGGGCACCGGTCCCTGCAGCCAGAAGGGCACGATCCAGAGCAGCGCGGCATAGAAGGCGTGGCGGTTGCACAGCGCGAATTCGCCGGCGCTCGTCGCCGGCGCCTCGCCCAGCGGGCGGGTGACGAAGACGCGATAGGACCAGAGGCAGAAGATCAGTGCGCAGGTCAGCCAACCCGCCGCGATTCCCCAGCGGACCTGCGGCACCATGCTGAAGGCCGCAAGCAGCACCATGGCGATCCCGACCCACAGGCGCATCTTGCCCTTGCCCAGCAGCGGCGCGAGCTGAAGCTGGCGGAGGTTTCCGATGTCCTGGCGCCGCGGCCCCAGCCCCAACAGGGTACGCACGGACACATCGTCGGCATCGATATGGTCGGTCAACAAGCTCTTCACGGGAGCCCGTTTAGCGCCCCGGGGTTACCCGAACGTAACTATGCACCTGTTCGCGAGCGATAATATTGTTCCGGGGCGGGACAGGATCGGCGCGGCAATTCGCCTGGAGTTGCGGCTTTGGGGTGGGAAGCAACCCCTTCCTAACTTTCGTCATTCCCGCGAAAGCGGGAACCCGGAGTGGAGTCAGCGACGCATGCTCTGGGTTCCCGCTTTCGCGGGAATGACAAAGATAAGAGATGCTGCGCGCGACTTTCAAACTTTCGTCATCCCGGACTTGATCCGGGATCCATTCATCCGGCGCTGAGAGAATGGATCCCGGATCAAGTCCGGGATGACGATGTGAGATAGGTCCGCAACCGGTCGAAACCCGACTCTCGCCGACCCGCGGATCGAGGCGGGCCTACGCTGCGATCGCCAGCGGCTGAATCTCGCCCGCCAGATATTGCGCGCGCGCCTTCGACCGGCTGAGCTTGCCCGAGCTGGTGCGGGGCAGGGTGCGCGGCGGGATCAGTTCGATCAGGCAGTTCATGCCGGTGATCGCGCGGACGCGGTCGCGGATCGTCTCGCGCAGCGCGATGCGTTCGGCGTCGTCGCTGGTGCGGCACTGGACGAGTACCGCGGGGGTTTCCTCGCCCCCCGGCGTGGTGATCGCAAAGGCGGCGATGTCGCCCGACTTGAAGCCGGGAAGCTGCTCGACCGCCCATTCGATATCCTGCGGCCAGTGATTCTTGCCGTTGATGATGATCATGTCCTTGGCGCGGCCGACGATATAGATGTAACCGTCCGACAAATAACCCATATCGCCGGTGTCGAGCCAGCCGTCGGCCATGCAGGCGGCGGTCGCCTCGGGGTCGCGGTAATAGCCGGTCATCAGCGACGGGCCGGTGCACCAGACCTTGCCGACGGTCTGGTCGGGCAGGACATTGCCCGCCTCGTCGCGGACCTCGATCACCATGTCGCGCGCGGCGCGACCGCAGTTGACGATCGCGCGATAGCGGGTCGGGCGGCCGGCGTCGGTCGAGGCGCCCGACAGCTCGGTCTCCTCGACCAGTTCGACGACGATGCCTTCGCCCGGCGGCATGATGCTGACCGCGAGCGTCGCCTCGGCGAGGCCGTAGCTCGGCAGGAAGGCGCTCGCCTTGAAGCCCGCGTCGGCGAAGGCGTCGACGAAGCTTTGCATCACGTCGGGGCGGATCATGTCGGCGCCGTTCCCCGCGACGCGCCAGCGCGACAGGTCGAAGCGGTCGGCGACATGCGTCTGGCTCGATACGCGGCGCGCGCAGATGTCGTAGCCGAAGGTCGGCGAGTAGCTGAGCGTCGTGCCCTGGTTGCGGCTGATCAGGTCGAGCCAGGCGAGCGGGCGGCGGGCGAAATCCTCGGTCTTCAGATAATCGACCGACACCTGGTTGGCGACGGGCGAGAGCAGGCAGCCGACGAGGCCCATGTCGTGATACCAGGGCAGCCACGACACACAGCGGTCGCTGTCCTGCACATGCATGCCGTGCGAATGCGCGGCGAGATTGTTGAGCAGCGCGCCATGCGTCACCGCGACGCCGTGCGGGAAGCGCGTCGAGCCGCTGCTGTACTGGAGATAGCAGGTTTCGTCGGTCTTTTGCTCGGGAAGCGCGGCCACCGGGGCGGCGCGCGTCGCGAACGCGCTCCAGTCCATCGGCGCGACGCCGCGCTGCTCGGCGGCCTCGGTCGCCATCGCGGCGATTTCGGGCGGGAAGAACAGCATCTTGGGGTCGCAGCTCGTGAGCTGGACGACGAGCTGGCCGACATAGGATTCGCGCCCGCCGAAGCTGGTCGGCAGTGGCAGCGGCACGGGCCAGGCGCCGGCGTAGATGGTGCCGAAGAAGAGTGCGGCGAATTCGGGGCCGGTCTCGGCGATCAGCGCGATGCGGTCGCCGGGCCCGACGCCCGCGGCGACGAGGCGATAGGCGGCGGCGAGTGCGTCGGCCTTGAGCTCGCGATAGGGATAGGGGCGGATCAGCTTGCCGCGCGGATCGTGGAAATTGAGCCCGCGCGTGCCGCTTGCGGCATAATCGAGCGCCTCGCCGACGGTGGCGAAGTCCGAAAAACGGCGCGGCTGGTCGCAATGGGTCGGGGTGGGGACGAGATCCTCCACCGCGGGGGCGGAACTTTCGGTCATAAGGCGTCGCGAATCCCGGCTGTCGGGATGCGCTGCAACGATCATGTCATCCTTTTGAGCCATGTCTGCGCTGCGCGATCCCGGTCAGGTTAAACAAATTGGCCCATTTCCGGGCTTTGGTGCCCGATATGGCGGCTCTGGTCGTTCTCAATCAGGCCCGACTGTGGCATAAACATGGCATGGTGTCCCGCGCGTCTCGGTCCGACCGATCCCGAAAACCCTTGAGCGCAGCGAAGCTCGACGAACTGGCGCTCGCCTATGTCGCGCGATTCGCGACGAGTCGGGCGAAATTGACGCGCTATCTGGCGCGGAAAATCCGCGAATCCGAATGGGTTGACGAGAGCGACGCCAGGACGGCGTGCGAGGCGGTGGCCGACCGGATGGAGCGGCTGCGCTTCCTCGACGACCGCCAATATGCCGCGATGCGCGCCGGGGCGATGACGCGGCGCGGGCTGGGGCTGCGGCGCGTGAAGGCGCAGCTCTTCGTCGATGGCATCGCCGACGCGGACAGCGGTGATGCGATCGCGGAGGCGGAGGAGCAGGCCGTCGCGGCGGCGGTCGGCTTTGCGCGGCGGCGGCGGTTCGGCCCGTTCGCGGTGCGCGCGGACGACGATCCCAAGAGCCGCGAGCGGCAGGTCGCGGCCTTCGCGCGCGCCGGGCATTCGCTCGCCCTCGCGCGCCGCATCCTCGCCGTCCCGCCGGGGGACGCCGACGCACTGGCGGCGCTGGACGATGCGGCGATGCTGGATTAGGTCCGTGTCGTCATTCCCGCGAAAGCGGGAATCCCGCTATTCTTTTGCCTTCCTTCTTGGCGCCTTTGCGCCTTTGCGTGAGTCCTTTGAAAAATCTCACGCAAAGGCGCAAAGGCGCCAAGAAGGAAAAAGCTGGACCCCCGCCTCCGCGGGGGTGACGGTAGGGAAGCTGCGCCGACGATAGGGAAATCGCGGGAATGATGACGAGAGGACAAGAATAGGATGCGCATTCTGCTGACCGCTCTGGCCCTCTCGCTCGCGCTGCCGCTGGCGGCGTGCAGCAGCGCGGGGAACGAGGCGGAGAGCGCCGCGACGATTCCGCTGACGATCGACATGGCGGGCACGGCGCACGCCTTTCGCGTCGAGGTCGCGCGCAGCGCGGAGGAGCAGGAGCAGGGGCTGATGTTCCGCACCAGCCTGCCCGCCGACGGCGGGATGCTCTTTCCCTTTGCGAAGCCGAAGATCGCCAGCTTCTGGATGAAGAACACGCTGATCCCGCTCGACATGATCTTCGTGCGCGCCGACGGCAGCATCGATCGCATCGCCGAAAACACCATCCCCGAATCGCTCGAGCCCGTGGTCAGCGGCGGCGACGTCGCCGCGGTGCTCGAACTCGCGGGCGGCACGGCGGCGCGGCTCGGGCTCGACGAGAGCGCCAGAGTGACGTGGAAAGATGGAAAATAGCGGCGCGCCGCACCGTTTGACGCTTGCGAACCGCGCGCGCTTGCCTGTAAACGCCGCAGCCATGAGCATCCTCGGCAAGATTTTCACCTGGTGGGACGGCGCGACCGTCGGCACGTTGCTGAACAGCTGGAGCAGCGGCGAAAAGGTCGGCGAGGACAGCCTCGGCAATCGCTACTATCGCGCGAAGAAGGGCGACCGCCGCTGGGTGATCTACAACGGATCGAACGACGCGAGCCGCGTTCCGCCCGAATGGCACGGCTGGCTGCACGGCACGCTCGACGAGCTGCCCGGCGAGGCGCTGCCCGCGCCGCGCGCGTGGGAGAAGGAGCCGAGCGCGAACCTGACCGGCAGCCTCGGCGCCTATCGCCCCGCGGGCGCACTCGAACGCGGCGGCCACCGCGCCGCGGCGACCGGCGACTACGAGGCCTGGCGTCCGGGCGCCGACTGAGCTTCGTGAGCGCCTCCCTCTCCCGCATCGCGCTGCTGGCGCTTGTCGCGGCGACCGCGCTGACCGCGTGCGATCGGAACGGCGGCAAGCGGCCCGGCGAAACCACGGCGCAGCTCGCCAAATCCGAACGGGTCCCGCAGGAAGTCGGCGGGATCGAGGGCGCGACTCCGATGGGTCAGCGCGTCGCGGTGCTCGGGCTGCTCAACAAGCGCAACGGCCTCGTCCGCGATCTGGAGATGAAGCCCGGCGAGACCGCGCGGGTCGGCCGCGCGATCGTGCGCCTGCGCGCCTGCGAACAGACCGCGCCGTGGGAGGATCCGCCCGAGACCGGCGCCTTCGTGCAACTGACGGTGCAGGACCAGCGCGACGACAAATGGTATCGCGTCTTTTCGGGCTGGATCTTCAAGGAACGCCCTGAGCGCAACGTGATCCAGCATCCGATCTTCGACGTCTATGTCAAAAGCTGCGCGATGACATATCCGGGCGGCGAGCCCGTCCAGCACGCTACGCCCAAATCGCCCGCGTCCGCTCCCAAACCGTCGAGCGCCCCCCAGTCGCCGGCGACGAACGGCGGCGAGGGCGCTGCGGCGCCCACGCCTGCTCCTGCGCCCAAGGCGGCCCCGGCGCCCAAGGCCGCACCGTCCGACAACACCGAATAGAGCCGCGCCAGATAATCGGCCTGGGGGATTTCGATCGCGCCCAGGCTGGCGAGGTGCGGGGTGATGAACTGGCAGTCGAGCAGCCGCCAGCCGCCCGCGCGCAGCCGCGCAACGAGGTGCGCGAGCGCAACCTTCGACGCGTCGCGCGCCCGGCTGACCATCGATTCGCCGAAGAAAGCGCGGCCGAGCGACACGCCATAGAGACCGCCGACGAGTTCGCCGTCCAGCCAGCATTCGACGCTGTGCGCGTGGCCGAGCTGGAACAATCGCTCGTAACTCGTCTTGATGACCGGATTGATCCAGGTCGTCGGCCGGTCGTCGGCGGGCTCGGCGCAGAGCGCCATCATGGCGCGGAACGCGGAGTCGGTGGTGACGCGGAAGCGGTCGGAGACGATGACCTTTTTCAGACTCTTCGACAGGTGGAAACCGTCCAGCGGCAGGATCGCGCGCAGCCGCGGTTCGACCCAGTGGACCGACGGGTCGTCGGCTCCGTCGGCCATCGGGAACAGCCCCTGCGCATAGGCGCTGAGCAGCAGCGCGGGGTCGATGGACTCGAGATGTTTCAGGGCGCGGGCTTCACGAATTTGAGCGTCATGCGGTCCGATTCGCCGATCGCCAGATATTTGGCGCGGTCGACATCCTTCTGGGCCAGCGATGGCGGCAGCGTCCACACGCCGTCCGGATAATCGTGCGTATCCTTGGGGTTGGCATTGACGTCGCTTTCGCCCGCAAGCTTGAAGCCCGCGGCTTCGGCAAAGGCGACGACTGACGAGCGCTTCATATAGCCGCTCTTTTCCTCAAGCGCCGAATCCATCTCCTCGGGCAGGCGGTGATCGACGACGCCCAGCACGCCGCCGGGTTTCAGCATCGCATAGATTTGCCGGAAGGCTTCGCCGGTCTTGTCGGTGCCGCCGAACCGCCAATTGTGGACATTGCGAAAGGTCAGCACGACGTCGGTGCTGCCATCGGGCACTTTCGGCCCGGCGCCGGTCGCGGGAAATTCGGCGAGCTTGACCGCGCCATAAAGATCGGGCTTCGCGCCCTGCCATTCGCGGATACGGTTCAGGCCCTTTTCCCAGGGCGCCGCGGCGTAGAGCGTACCGCCGCCCGCCTTCGACAGCGGCGCGAGGATTTCGGTGTACCAGCCGCCGCCCGGCCACAGCTCGACGATCGTGTCGCCGGGCTTCACGCCGAAGAAGGCGAGGGTTTCGGCGGGGTGGCGATAACGGTCGCGTGCGACATTGGCGGGAGTGCGTGTCGAGGCGGCCACCGCGTCCGCGATAGAGGGGGCGATGGGGCCGCCGTTCGGGCTTTCGGCGAGGGCGGGCGCCGCGAGGGCGACGAGAGCACTTGCAACGAGGATCAGCGGACGCATATGGGCACCTTCTTTCCGGGGGAGAAGAAGCCCCCTGTTTGCGAAGGGACGCGCGTCAATGCAAGGGTCGATGCTGACGGTGAGCGCAGTCAGTGCCGTGCTCGCGGTGGTCGCCGAGGTCGCCGATTACCGCCGCCGTCACCGGCGCGACGTCGATGCGGTCGGTTTCATGCCGTGGCGCGGTATCGCGCTGATCAGCGTCACGGTGGCGCTGTTCGCGGCGGCGTTCGGGTTGAAGGGCTGATTCCCGTCATTGCGAGCGGAGCGAAGCAATCCAGAGCCTGTGTAAACCGCCCTGGATTGCTTCGCTTCGCTCGCAATGACGACGGAATTAGAGGCAAGCCTCCAGATAGGGCTGATCGAACCCGAACTGGCGTGCCTTTTCCAGCGTGTAGGGGCGCAGGCCCATCGCGCGATATTCGCCGATGATCTTGCCGTCCTTGTCCTCGTCCTGATATTCGAACTTGAACAATTCCTGGGTGACGATGACGTCGCCTTCCATGCCGATAACCTCGGTCACATTGGTGATGCGACGCGACCCGTCGCGCAGGCGCTTCACCTGGATGATCAGGTCGACCGAATCGGCGATCTGCTTGGAAATCGCCTCCTTTGGGATCTTGATGTCGCCCATCAGGATCATATTCTC
>NZ_DATAJZ010000006.1:0-23623 GCF_036261875.1 Sphingopyxis sp.
CTTTGTTGACGCGCGCGAAGGTGGCCAACGAGTTGATCAGACCGATATTCGGACCTTCCGGCGTCTCGATCGGGCAGATACGGCCGTAATGCGTCGGATGCACGTCGCGGACTTCGAAGCCCGCGCGTTCACGGGTGAGACCGCCCGGCCCGAGCGCCGAGACGCGGCGCTTGTGCGTCACTTCGGACAGCGGATTGGTCTGGTCCATGAACTGCGAAAGCTGCGACGAACCGAAAAACTCGCGCACCGCGGCGACCGCGGGCTTGGCGTTGATCAGGTCGTTCGGCATCACGGTCGAGACGTCGACCGAGCTCATCCGCTCCTTAACGGCGCGCTCCATGCGGAGCAGGCCGACGCGATACTGGTTCTCGAGCAGCTCGCCGACCGAGCGGACCCGGCGGTTGCCGAGATTGTCGATGTCGTCGATCTCGCCCTTGCCGTCCTTCAGGTTCACCAGTTCCTTGACCACGGCGAGGATGTCCTCGCTGCGCAGCGTCGTCACCGTGTCCTCGGCGTCGAGGCCGAGGCGCATGTTGAGCTTGACGCGGCCGACGGCCGACAGGTCATAGCGCTCGGGGTCGAAGAACAGGCCGCCGAACAGCGCCTCCGCGGTTTCACGCGTCGGCGGTTCGCCGGGGCGCATGACGCGGTAGATATCCGACAGCGCCTGGTCGCGGTCCTCGGCCTTGTCGGCCTTCAGCGTGTTGCGGATCCAGGGGCCGGTGTTGTTGTGGTCGATGTCGAGCAGTTCGAGCTTGTCGATGCCCGCGGCGTCGATCTTTTCGAGATTCTCGGCGCTCACTTCGTCGCCGGCCTCGATATAGATTTCGCCGGTGGCTTCGTTGATCAGGTCATAGGCGCTGTAGCGGCCGAAGATTTCCTCGGTCGGGATCAGCAGCGTGTCGAGACCGTCCTTCGCCGCCTTGTTGGCGAGGCGCGGGCTGATCTTATGGCCGGCAGCGAAGACGACTTCGCCGGTCTTGGCGTCGACGACGTCGAACGCGGGCTTCGAACCGCGCCAGTTCTCGACGACGAACGGCACGCGCCAGCCGTTTTCGGCGCGCTCGAAGACGAGGCGGTCATAGAAGGTGTTGAGGATTTCCTCGCCCGTCATGCCCAGCGCATAGAGCAGGCTGGTGACCGGCAGCTTGCGCTTGCGGTCGATGCGGACGTTGACGATGTCCTTGGCGTCGAACTCGAAGTCGAGCCACGAACCGCGGTACGGGATCACGCGCGCGGCGAACAGGAACTTGCCCGACGAGTGGGTCTTGCCGCGGTCATGGTCGAACAGCACACCCGGCGAACGGTGCATCTGCGACACGATGACGCGCTCGGTGCCGTTGACGAAGAAGGTGCCGTTCTCGGTCATGAGCGGCATGTCGCCCATGTAAACGTCCTGCTCCTTGATATCGAGCACCGAGCGGGTGTCGGTTTCGCTGTCGACCTCGAAGACGATCAGGCGCAGCGTGACCTTCATCGGCGCCGCATAGGTGATGCCGCGCTGACGGCATTCCTCGACGTCGTACTTCGGCGCTTCGAGTTCGTAATGAACAAAGTCGAGCTCGGCGGTGCCGGCGAAATCGCGGATCGGGAAAACGCTGCGCAGCGTCTTTTCGAGGCCCGAAACATAACCGACCGACGGATCCGAACGCAGAAACTGCTCATAGGATTCGCGCTGCACCTCGATGAGGTTGGGCATTTCCACCGCTTCGTGGATATTGCCGAACAGCTTACGGATTCGCTTGCTTGCGGTTGCTTCGAGGGCCTTGCCCACCGACTTCGCCTTGGTCGCCATAAGTGATTGTCTCGCCTTCGTAAAATTAGTCGCGAGCGCAGCAGAAACGCAAAAAGGCCGCGACCAACCGTTGCCGGTTTACCGCAGCTTTCCAACGCATTCTGAAATCCCTACCGCCCTATTCCTGTGGCCCGTTGCGCAAAGTCAGGCCGCTTCCCGGACGATCGGGTGTGAAGGCGATATAGGATTTGGGGGGTGCGGTGTCAATGGACGCGCATCACCGAAGACAGCAATCCGCTCGTCACCCCGGACTTGATCCGGGTCTCGCTCGGCGACGGTTACAAGCGGCCCCGGATCAAGCCTGTCCTGAGCCTGTCGAAGGGTCCGGGGTGACGCAGAAAGCATATTGCGCGCTCCGCTTTTCAAGCTGGGCCGCCATCGCTTCCGGGCAACGCTCTCCGACCCTGCCCGCAAGTCCTGTTCCACCCCGGAACAGAACGGCTCATCCCGCCTCGGCCACGGTTCGGCCATTTTGGCATGGCCCATGCCGCCTTCGCGCGTTCAAGCGTCTCGACCGTTCAAAATGTCAGGAGAGATTACACGATGCGTAAATATGCAGCTTTTCTTACCTCCCTTGCCCTTGGCACCGCAATGGCCGCCGGTGCGCCCGCCTTCGCGCAGGCATCCGCCGCCGCACCCGCCGGCCCGACGCTGACCGTCGGCACCACCGTCTACGACAGCGAAGGCCAGACCATCGGCCCGATCGCCAGCTCGGACGGCGCGACCGTCGTCGTCACCGTCGGCGACAAGCCCGCCGCGCTCCCCGCAAGCGCCTTCATGCAGACCGACAAGGGCACCGCGATCACGCTGACCCTCGCGCAACTCACCGCCGCGCTCGACCAGCAGGCGGCCGCCGCCGACGCGCAGCTCACCGCCGCGCTCCAGCCGGGCGCCGACATCAAGGGCGTGAACGGCGGTTCGGTCGTCGGCAAGGTGAAGACCGCCGACGCCCAGGGCGTCGTCGTCACCACCGCGCAGGGCGATGTCCGCCTGCCGCGCAAAGCCTTCTTCGTCGCGGCGCACGGCCTGTCGACCAGCTTCTCCGCCGAGCAGTTCGCGGCGGCGGTTGCCGAAGCCAAGACCCCCGACGCAGCGGCGACGGACGATGCGGCGGCCGATGCCGACACGACATCCGACGCGGCGAAACCCGCCAACTGATCCTCGCGATCGGCAGAAAAAAGGCGCGAGGGCACCGCTCTCGCGCCTTTTTCTTTGCGCGATAACGCCGTCCACAAACCCCATAGCCTTTGTCCTGTTTCCCGATCCCGATATATCGACTTGCAATATAATTCATATCGTTTATCGATATGTCAGCTATCAACGTCGAATGGGATGCCCATGCTGCTCTGGAGTCGCCGGCTGCTGGCCGGATTGAATATCCTCAACTGGGTCACCGGCCTCGCGATCGTCGCCGCGCTGGGCTGGGTCGGCTTCGCCGCGCCCGACCTCTTCCTCGCGCAGGCCCGGCCCTATCACGTTGCCCATCCCGAAGCCGCGATCGCGTGGCTGCGCTGGGTCACCTTCATCACCGCCCCCGTCATCCTGCTCGCGCACGTCATCCTGACCCGGCTGATCGCGATCATCGACGCGGCGCGCGCGGGAACGCCCTTCATCGCCGCCAACGCCGCGCGGCTGCGCCATATCGCCTGGGCGCTGCTCGGCATTCAGCTGCTCGACCTCGCCTTCGGGCTGGTCAGCATCCGCGCGAGCGCCGCGACCGGCGAATATTTCGGCTGGAGCTTCGGAGTCACCGGCTGGCTCGCCGTCCTCCTCCTCTTCGTCCTCGCCCGCGTCTTCGAGCGCGGCGCCGCGATGCAGGACGAGATCGAGCGGACGATCTGATGGCGATCCGCGTCCAGCTCGACGACCTCCTCTGGCAGCGGCGCATGACGCTCACCGAACTCAGCGAGCGGATCGGAATCACCGTCGCCAATCTGTCGATCCTCAAGACGGGCAAGGCAAAGGCGATCCGCTTTTCCACCCTCGACGCCATTTGCCGCGCGCTGGATTGCCAGCCCGGCGACCTGATCCTGTTCGACCCCGAGGAGCCCGCCGATGAAGACTGACATCCAGGCCATCTATCGCCACGCCTGGGCCTTCGCGCGGCTTTGCCCGCTGCTGTTCCTCGTTCCCGCGCTCGCCGAACTGGCGCAGCATGTCGTCGAGTGGCAGGCCGGGATGTACGACGGCATCGCGGGCGCCAAGGCCGCCGAAGCCGATACGCTGCGGATGCAGTTCGGCTTCGCCAAGACGCTGGCGCTGCTGCTGCCCGGCTATTGGTTCATGCGCTATATCCTGTTCGGCGGCGACGCGGCACGGGCACGGCGGATCGAATGGCCCGCAATCGGACTGTGGCTGATCCTCTTCGCAATCCAGGCGACCGAGCAATGGTGGGCGCTCTTCGGCCCGCCGCTGACCGGCCTCCTCGGCCTTGCAGGCGAGCCCGCGCGCTGGACCAGCTATGGCCTCACGCTCGCCGGAGTAATTCTCGGCGTCTATCTGACCGCATGGAATGCGGCGTGGGCGGCAGGCAATGCGGCGATCGGGCCGTTCCGGTCGATCCGCATCATGACGGGCAGCTTCTGGTACACCGTCCTGCTGATGCTCGCGGGCATCGTGCCGTTGATGATCCTCCATTATGCGCTGAGCTTCGGCGCGATCTTCGCGCCCGCCTTCCTCGACTGGCCGCTGCTGATCGTCGACGCGCTGGCCGTCGGCTTTCTGGCGCTGGCGATGACCGGCGTCTCGGCGATCGCGGCGCGCCGCGCGGCCGCGCGCAAGGGCGTCGATATGGTCGGCGGCGCTAGAATATCCCTTTGAGCAGCTTGCCCGGATTCCTGCGCAGCGCGACTTCCTCATTGCCCATATAGAGGAAAATGCCCTTGAGCGCCTGATCGGTGACCGAATGGGTCAGGCCGTCGTGGCTGATCCCCGCGATCGAAAGGAGCTGGCTGCTGCCCGATAGCTGGTCGAGCTGGCGATAGGCGCCGACCTCGTCCAGCGCCCCCGCGATCAGCGGCCGCACCTTGTCGCCTAGCAGCCCGCCGGCGCTCGATTGCAGATAGCGCGTCGCGCCGTCCCTCTTCGACACCAGCGACGGCACGTCGTTCCAGCCCAGATTGTCGATGGCGGCGCGAAAGATCGGCTTCGCCTCGCCCGCCGCCTTGCCGCCCGCATCGTTCAGGCTTTTGGTAAGCCCCGCCGTCAGCCCCAGCTTATCGCCCGCGCCGAGTAATTTCGACGCCAGCTTGCCGCTCGCGCCGGGCAGCAGGATGCGCACCGCGGTATCGGCATAAAAGGCACCCGGCTGCGCCAGCCGGTCGAGCGCATTGTCCGACGCATTGGCGATCAGCCCCTTGACCCCGGGCTTCGCGGTTTTCGCCAGCGCCGAGGGGATCAGCCCCGCCACCGCCAGTCCGGCCGCTCCCGCCAGCAGCATCCGCCGCGCGATATAGCCCTCGTCCCGTTCCATGACGCCCTCTCGCTGTGCAAGGGACGAGCGTATCAGCAAAACCGGCGGCGCCAAAGCCTGCTTTGTTCGTCGGCATCGGGGTGGAGAGCAGACATTCCCAGCCACTTTCGTCATCCCGGACTTGATCCGGGATCCATTCTCTCAGCGCCGGATGAATGGATCCCGGATCAAGTCCGGGATGACGATGTGGGATAGGCCGACTTCAGGCCGAAACCGGACTCTTCGCCGCCCTTCACGCCGCCATGCGCAGCCGGTTCCGTCCCTCGCGCTTGGCGAGATACAGCGCTTGGTCGGCGCGCTGGAGCAAGGCCTCCGCCTCGCTTTCGCCGTCATAGACGGCGAGCCCGATGCTGACCGTCGCTGGCGGCAGGTCACTGTCCGTACCGCCGTCGGCCTCGATCGCGATACGCAACCGCTCGGCGACCATTTCCGCCGCCTGCGCGCTCGACCGCTGCAAGATGCAGACGAATTCCTCGCCGCCGAAGCGGCCGACCAGATCCTCGTCGCGCAGCGATGCCTTGGCGCGGCGCGCGACGCGGCGGATCACTTCGTCGCCCGCGGCATGGCCGTGATCGTCGTTGATCCGCTTGAAATGATCGATGTCGAAGATCGCCACCGCCAGCGGCACTCCCTGCTCGCGCGCGCCGGTCAGCGCTGTCTCCAGAAAGGCCAGCGTGTGGCGGCGGTTCGGCAGGCCGGTCAGCATGTCGGTGTTGGCGACGCGCTCGGCGGCGCTGCGGGCCGCCTCCAGGATGCGGGCATTCTCGACCGTCTCGGTCACATCCTGAACGGTGCCGAAGATGCCGACCGCGCGGCCGCCGCGGCCCCTTTCGATCGAGCCGTGCGATTTCACGTGGCGGATCGCGCCGTCGGCGCGGACGATCCGGCCCTGATATTCGAACGGCTCGCCGGTCCGCACCGCCCGCTCCAATATCGCGCGCACCGCGGCGCGATCCTCGGGCAGATATTGTTCGACGCTATAGTCGACATCGACCGGATCGCCAGGCTCGAGCCCATGGACGCGATAGGCCTGGTCGGACCATTGAATCGTCCAGCGGACGAGGTCGACGCGCCAATGACCGACGAGCGCCGCGGCTTCGGCCTGAAGCAGCCAGCGGTTGCTCTGCTCGAGCCGTTTCGCGAGCCGGCGCTGCACCACCAGCAGCGCCGCCAGCGGCAGCGCGGTGAACAACAGGGTGATGAAGTAGAATTGCAGGAACAGCACCCGGCTTCGCTGGCTGCCCTCGATCGCGGCGACCGGCCCAAGCCCCTGTCCCGTCATCCACGACGCGACAATCGCGACGATCAGCATCCCCGCGGCGGCGCCGAAGGGGCCGAGCCGATAGGAAGCGGCGATCACCGCGACGGTCGGCAGAAAGGTCACGGGGAAATGCGACTGCGAAAAGGACAAGGCGGTGAGTACCGCCGCAAGGATCAGCAGCGCGGTCGCCTCGACGATCGTCCTGCGCGGGACATTGGCGAGCGCGCGCGTATCGACCAGCCGCGCGAGCATCACGATCGGCGGCGTGACGATCAGCATCCCGAGCGTCACGGTGGTCAGCCAGGAAAAGAAAAAGTCGACGCCGCGGCCGGCCAGCACCGGGGCCCCGAGCGTCCAGCCGAACGCGGCCGCGATCGACGCGCTGAGCGCGCCGGCTGCCAGCACCGCAATACAGAAATTGGCCACCGCCCGCGGTTCCATGAACGACAGTTCGCCCGGTATGCGGCGGCGGATCAGCCACAGCGCCGCCCCGGCCTCGGCCGCATTGGCGACGGTGAAGGCGGCCGAGCCGAGCGCGCTCGTCCCGCTCAGCATGTTCGCCGCGACGCTGGCGGCCGCCATGGCGACGAAGGAGGCGGGACGCGATCGCGCCGGCATCAACAGCAACAGCGCCAGGAAATAGCCGCTCGGCGGCCAGATCGCGGCGATATTGTCCTCGCCCCGGGTCGCGTGGAGCGACAGGCTGGCGAGCAGACCATAGCCCGCCAGCGTCAGCAGCGGCCAGAACACCGCCTCGACTCCGGGGGAAAGCGACCGCTTCATGACCCCGGCCTAGCCGAAAACGGGAAAATAAACCGCTAATATCGCTCGCGACTCGTCACAGGATCATGCGCGCGGCAGGGAGGCTTCAGTCGACGCCGCCGAAGGTCATGCCGACGATCTGCTCGACGAGCGCTTCGTCCCATTCGATGCGCCGGTCGAGCACCAGCATCGCGAGACCGTGGACGAGCGACCAAGCGTGGAGCGCGGCGACTTCGGGATTGTCGAGATAGGGCATCGTCTGCGCGACCCCGGCGCGGAGCAGATTATAGCCGACCTCGCCCCCGTCGGCGCCCGGCTCGCAGCGTTCGGACATCTGGCGCGTGAAGCTCAGCCGGAACACGGCGGGTTCGTCGTGCGCGAAGCGGACATAGGCGATGCCCGTCGCAAGGAAGCCGGCGCGGCCGCCCCCTGCCTTGAGCCACGCCTGCGACTGGAGCGCGCCGAGCCGCCGCAGCCCCTCGTCGGCGAGCGCGTCGAGCAGCGCTTCCTTGTCGGGGAAATGGCGGTAGAGCGCGGTCGCGCTGACCCCGACGTCGCGCGCGATCGCGCGGAGGCCAAGGTCGGTTCCGTCCCCCTCCGCAAGCCGCCCCAGCCCCGCCGCGATCACTGCGGCGCGCAGATCGCCATGGTGGTAGGAGCCCGCGCTCCTCGCGCCGACATTTTCCATGTTGACACTGTTATCTTCATTCGCCATGTTGTCACCGTAAACATTTCGAGTCGGCCGTGCAAGCCTGACGCCGCGCGGCCCTTCGCAACCATCCGCTTAAGGAGCATCATCATGGCGAGCAACGTCGAAACCCTGATTCGCGGTGCGGTCAAAAAAGGCATCGGCAAGGTCGCCGACTTCAACCGCAAGCGCCTCCCCCGCCCGACCGATGCGCACCCCTTCCTGACCGGCATCCACAAACCGATGGAGGAGGAATTCACACTCGAAGCGCTCCGCGTCGACGGCGAGATTCCCGCCGCGCTCAAGGGCCGCTATCTCCGCAACGGTCCCAATCCCGCAATCGCGCCCGATCCCGCAAGCTATCACTGGTTCTCGGGCGCCGGCATGGTCCACGGCATCCGCATCGAAGGCGGCAAGGCCGACTGGTATCGCAACCGCTGGGTGCGCGGCACCGAGGCGTGCGCGGCGCTGGGCGAGGAGATTCCAGCGGGTCCGCGCGAAGAGGGCGGCTTCGACGCCCCCAACACCAATGTCGTCGGCATCGCCGGCCGCACCTTCGCGATCGTCGAGGCGGGCGGCAAGCCGGTTGAGCTCGGCTATGAGCTGGACACGATCGCGCACAACCCGTTCGACGGCACGCTGACCGGCAGCTACACCGCGCACCCGCACGAGGACCCGTTCACCGGCGAGCTTCACGCGATCACCTATAAGGGCGACGCCCCGAACACGGTGTGGCACGTCGTCCTCGACAAGGACGCGCATGTCATCCGCGAGGAAGCCGTGGCGGTCAGCGACGGCCCGTCGATCCACGACTGCGCGATCACCGAACATTATGTGCTCGTCTTCGACCTGCCCGTCACCCTGTCGATGAAGATGCTGCTCGCGGGCTATCGCTTTCCTTATGCCTGGAACGAAGAGCATCCCGCGCGCATCGGCCTCCTCCCCAGGACAGGTCGCGGCGACGAGATCGTCTGGGTGCCGGTCGAGCCCTGCTACGTCTTCCACCCCGCCAACGCGCACGAGACCGCGGATGGCAAGGTGATCGTCGACGTCGTCGCGCACGAGACGATGTTCGCGACCTCGAAGCGCGGCCCCGACAGCGAGAAATCGCGCATGGAGCGCTGGACGATCGATCCCGCCGCCGGCACGACGGTGCGGACCGTCATCCACGATCATGCGCAAGAATTCCCGCGCTACGACGAGCGACGGACCACCCGCCCCTATCGCTATATCACAAGCGTCGCGATCCCCGACGGCGCTTCGTCCGAATGGGCGCTCGCCGATACGCGGCTGTTCCGCCACGATCTCGCCGAGGGCACGACCGCGATCCATGATTTCGGCCCCGGCCGCCACCCCGGCGAATTCGTCTTCGTGCCGCGAAGCGAGACGGGCGGCGAGGATGACGGCTGGCTGATCGGCCTCGTCGTCGACATGAACGACGAGACCACCGACCTCGTCATCCTGAACGCGGACAACTTCAGCGGATCACCGCAAGCCGTCGTTCACCTGCCCCATCGCGTTCCACCGGGGTTCCACGGCAACTGGGTCGCGGATTGATCGCATCGGGGCGCCGCATCAGCGCCTCGGTCACGCGCAGCGACCGTTCGTTGTCGACGTCGATCGCCGTCGCCCCGTTGCTCACCAGCAGCGGGGCGACGGAGACGCTCAGATGGCGCGAGATGCGCTGAAAAATGTGGTGGATCGGCCCGAGCCCGAAACGGAAGCGGAGCAGGTTGATCAGGCCGAACGCCTGCATCACACGGATCGGTTTCTTGACGAACTGCCCACCGCCGCGAAACGCCTCGGCGGCTTTCAGCGCGGCGGGGTCGCCGATCCAGTAAGCGTTGCAGTTCGACACCGCGACGTCCGAAAATTCGTAAAAGCGCCGCTGCCCTTCGGGATGCACCGCCAGCACATCCTCGCGCCGCGCGAGCGCAACCCCCGCACCGGCGCCGAGCCGCGCCGCTTCGCTGCCGATCTCGGCGATCGTTTCGGGGGTGAGCAGGCAATTGTCGGCGGTCGTGATGAACAGCGGAAACGCGGCCCGATCGGCCACCGCGAGCACCGAGTCCGCCAGATTGCCGGCGGCGGGCACCACGACGAGCCGTTCGCCGAGCCGGTCGATCACCGGATCGGCGAGATCATCGAGCAACGTTCGATGATGCGTCGAAACGAAGATCCGCTCCGCCGGGGTCCGGGCCGCGCTTTCGAGGACATGCGCGATCATCGCCCGCCCGGCGACGGGGACCAGGCATTTGTCGCCGACGCCATGTGCCTCGGCCAGCGCATCGACCGCACCGGGACGGCGGCCCGCGAGGATCAGGATCGAGCCGCTCATGCCGCGTCGCGCTCGCGGCCCGCGCCGAGCTGGCGGATCATGCTCTCGGCGACGATCGTCTCGATCAGGTCGGCCTGGGTGAGGCCCGCGGCGACCGCGGCGCGGCCGAAGACTTTCTCGGACCACAGGTTGCAGTTGAGATTGACCTCGAGCAGCCGGATTTCGCCGGTTTCGAAATCGATCCGAAACTCGAAGCGGCCATAATCGAACGGCCGGAACACCTCCGCCATCCGCGCCGTATAATCGATGATCTTCGCGGCCAGCGCGCCCGCTTCGAACAGCTTGAGGCTGTATTTGGCGCTGCGATCGACGAGGTCGCGCTTTTCCTGATAGGTGCGCAGATGCGTCGGATCGGCCTGCTCGAAAATCATCATCGGCAGCAGCGCGGGCGCGCCGCGGCAGGTGATCACCGGCACCTCGACGTCGCTGCCGTCGAGAAAGGGCTCAACCATCGCGTCATGGTCGAGCGCGTGGACCTCGGCGATCGCCTGCGCCAGTTCGGCGCGGTCGTGCGCGTCGCGAATACCCCACGACGCCGAGCTGTTGTTCGGCTTGACCACCCACCGCCGCGCCGGCGGACAGCGCGTCACATCGACCGGCGCACCGCGCCGGAACAGCGCCCAGGGCGCGGTCGGAACCCCGCGCGCCGCGGCTTCGAGCTTGGTCAGATGCTTGTCGTCGGACAGGCCGCGCACGATCGGCGAAGCGCCGACATAGGGCAGCCCCAGCCGGTTGCAGAGCAAGGGCAGCAGCATTTCCGAATTATAGAAGCCGCCGCGGTTGAGCAGCGGAAAGACGAAATCGGCCTCGGGCCGCGCGAACAGCGCGGCATAATCGTCGGCGACGACGAGCGGAATGCCGAGCCCGTCCAATATCTCGCGCGTCTCGCGGTGATAGAGGGCGTGATTGCCGTCGTCGGGGTGCAGGCCGCCGGTCCAGCGGGCGTGCTTGGCGATGAAAAGAAGCCGCTGCGTATCGCGAAGGCGATCGGGCAGGCGCGTCGGTTCGAGGTGCGTCATTTGCATGTCGGGGTTTCACCACGTCCAGGTTGCACCGCGATGACTCTTTGGTGACGGCGCTGAAACCAAATCGCAAAATCCCTGTCATCTTCCCGCGCTAGGCGTCCTGTATCTCCCCCTTCCCAGGACGCACCCGCCATGTTGTTCGCCGCCGACGCCTTCGACGATCGTCGCTCGCCCCCCGTCGACCCTGCCGTCGCCGCCCGGCTCGCCGACGCGCTGGCGAGTGGCGGCGATCAGCGCATCCGGCCCGGCGCCGACGGCCGCAACCTTTACCATGCTACGGTGCTGCCGACCGAAGCGCTCGCTTATGGCTCGTCAACGATCAGCAGCCTATCGGAGCATGGTTTCGCGGTGCTGCTCGATCACTGGCGCGACCGGCTCGGCCGGCCGATGGCGGCGGACGCCTATGCCGAGGCGCTGGCCATGTTGCGCCGACGGCTGGCGGACTATTTCAGCCTGACCGATACCGCGATCGTCTTTGCCGCATCGGGAACCGACCTCGAATATGTCGGCCTGGCCGCCGCATACGACGGCCGGCCGGTCACCGCCGTGCTGCTCGGCCGCGACGAGGTCGGCAGCGGCTGCGTGCACAGCGCCGCGGGCCGCTTCTTCGCCGATGAAACCGCGATCGGCGCGGGCGTCGTGGCGCGAACCCCGATCGATCCCGCCTTCGCGGACACCGAACTCGTCGATGTCGCGGTGCGCGACGCGGCGGGATGCCCGCGCGCATCGGCGGCGGTCGCCGCCGAGCTTGCCCGGCACATCGAGCGCGCGGCCGCGCAGGGCCGCCGCGCGGTCGTCCACATCGTCCACGGATCGAAATCCGGACTGACGCTGCCCGCCATCGCCGACGTCGAGCGGCTGGCCGCGGCGCACGGCGATGCCGCGCTCTTCGTCGTCGATGCCTGCCAGCTTCGCATGGCGCCGGGTGCCGTGCGCCGCTACCTCGCGCTCGGCTGCGTCGTGCTGATGACCGGGTCGAAATTCGTCGGTGGCCCGCCGTTCAGCGGCATCGCGCTGGTTCCGGGCGCGATCCGCGACCGGGCCCGTCCGCTGCCCGGCGGCTATCGCCGCCTCGCGGCGCGCGCCGAATGGCCGGCGGACTGGCCCGGCGCCGACGGGCTGGCCGCGTCGGGCAATTTCGGGCTGCTGCTGCGCCTGCAAGCCGCGATGATCGAGATGGAGCGCTTCGCCGCGCTTCCCGGCGAACAGGTCGCGCATGTGATCGCGCGCTTCAGCCATCATGTCCTGCGGCTCGTCAAGCGGCTCGGACTCGCCGAAGTTCCCGGCGCGGGAACGAGCTGCCTCGCGACCGAAACGCTGCGCACGCTCGACCTGTCGGCGCGCTGGCCGGGCTGCGACTTCGACACGGCGCGGGCCATGCACGGGCTCATCGCACGACAGTCGCGCCAGTGGCTGGGGCACGAGATTCGGCTGGGCCAGCCGGTCCGGACGCACCAGATGCCGGGCGGGCGCCCCGCGGGAACGGTGCGTCTCGCGCTCTCGATGCCGCTGATTGCAGATCTTGCGGCGCTTCCCGTCCCGGCGCTCGACGCGCGGCTCGATCGCGACATGGCGCTCGTCGGCGCCGCGATATCGGCCGCCGCCTCGATCGCGCTGACACCCACGCGCCCCGCTGCCGCCGGCTGACCCGAAAGCGGTTTTCGGACACGACGAACGGGGCGGATTCCTCACCCCGTCCCCGGCTGGGCACGCCTCGCCCCGGAAAGCAGCGGTTTTCGGCAGCGCTTTTCGCGCGCCATTCGTTTGTCCGTCACTATGATGAAGACTATCGCCCTCTCCCGCCCCGCCATGAGCGCGATTGCCGCGTTCCTGACCCTGTCCACCCCCGCTGCCTTCGCGCAGGACGTTCCGACGGTGACGATGACCCCGCCGGTCGCACCGACGACGGTCCCGGCGCCCGCTCCGGCGCCGACGACCACCACGCCGCCGGCAGCGGAAACGCCCGCGCCGCAGCCGGTCATTCGCGTTCCCCTCGACCTTGCGCCGACCGAACCGGCGCCCAAGGCTGCCGCGCCGAAGGCAACGGCCCCGGCTCAGCCCAAGCGCGCCGCCGCGAAGCCGCGCGCTGCTGCTCCTGCCGCGCCGCGCGAAGCCGCCGCGCCGGTCATCCCCACCGCCGCGCCGGCGGTGGAAGAAGCTGCGCCCGTCGTGCCCCCGGTCGCCGCACCGATCGAACCCGTTGCCGAAGCGGCTCCCACACCGCAACCGGTCGAGCGCGCCGCCGCCAATGACAGCAATCTTCCCTGGGAGATCGCGGGCGGTGCCGCCGCGCTGCTGCTGATCGGTGGCGCCGGCCTCGCCTTCGCTCGCCGCCGCCGCGCAACGAACGAGGTCTGGGAGTTCGACGAAGCCCCCACCGATGCCGAATGGGTTCCGGGCGCGGCCGCGGTCGCAACCGAACCCGAGCCGGTGGTCGCACCGCAGACCTCCCCAACCTTCGCGGCGGCGCCGAGCGGCAGCATGGGCCGTCACGAAGCGATGGCGATGGCGGGTCCGACCCCGGACAATCCCTTCGCCACGCTGCAAAAGCGGCTTGCCCGCGCGCGCTTTCTCGACCGGCAGGAACGCGCCGAATATGACGCGACGCTCGCGGCCCGGAAGGATATGCGCCGCACGCCGGTCAGCGCCTGGGAAATCTCGCAGCGAGCGGAACCTGCGGCCCCGGCCGAGCAGGAAGTGCGCCGCCTCGAGCCCGGCCGCGCCCGCAAGGAACTAAAGCCCGGTTGGACGCGCAACTAGGGTCCGGGCCCGGAAATGAAAAAGGGCGGTGCCTCGCGGCGCCGCCCTTTTCCTTTTGTCACAGCGTCCGGCGGGCGAAGCCCCCGGATGCGAACCGATTACTTCAGTTCGACGGTGCCGCCGGCGGCGATGATCTTGGCCTTCAGCTCTTCGGCTTCCGCCTTGTTCACGCCTTCCTTGATAGCCTTCGGCGCGCCTTCGACAAGCGCCTTGGCTTCGCCAAGACCCAGGCCGGTGATCGCGCGGACTTCCTTGATGACGTTGATCTTGTTGCCGCCGTCACCCGTCAGGATGACGTCGAATTCGGTCTGCTCTTCAGCAGCCGGGCCAGCAGCGGCAGCAGCCGGAGCGGCCGCAACGGCAGCGGCGGCCGAAACGCCCCACTTTTCTTCGAGCATCTTCGACAGGTCAGCCGCTTCGAGGACGGTCAGCGCCGACAGTTCTTCAACGATCTTTGCAAGATCAGCCATGTTCATTCTCCATCTCAGGCCGGGACATCCCGGCAGTAGGTTTCAGTTCAGTTCGAAATCACGCTGCTTCTTTGGCGGCATATGCGCCAAAAACCCGCGCCAACTGGCCCGCCGGGGCTGCGGCAATCTGCGCAACCTTGGTGGCGGGAGCCTGCACCAGACCGATGATCTTGGCGCGGAGCTCGTCGAGCGAGGGAAGCGAAGCCAGCGCCTTCACGCCATTCACGTCGAGCACCACGTCGCCCATGCCGCCGCCAACGATTTCAAGCTTGTCGTTGGTCTTGGCAAATTCCACGGCGATCTTCGCAGCCGACACCGGGTCGGTGGAGGTTGCGAGTGCCGTGGGACCGGTCAGCAGTTCGCCGATACCGGTATAGGACGTGCCATCGAGCGCGATTTTGGCAAGACGGTTCTTCGTGACGCGAAAGTCGGCTCCTGCATCGCGCATCTGCTGGCGCAGCACCGTCGACTGGGCGACGGTCATGCCGAGGTTGCGGACGACCACAACAGCGGCTGCTGACGACAGCGTAGCGTTCAGCGAGGATACGGCTTCGGCCTTTTCCGTACGATCCATGCCTATACTCCACTCATCTGCCCGGATGTCCGCACGCCGAAGCGCTTGGAGCCGCCGGGCGGCTAACACACGCAGATGCCGGAACGAGCCGAGGCTCGCCTGCATTTGCGTTGGCGATGTCCGATGGGGTCGGTCAAGACGCGTCGCCTGACAGGCAGGCGGGCGACCGAAAAAGACTCTTCCCCGTCTCGGCTGGAAATTAAGAAGGGCAAATCCCCTTCACCAACTGTCTCGGACGGAATCGTCAAGGCCGGAGCCCGGACGACACGGGCGCTCCAATAGCGATACGGGCAGGCGAGTCAAGGGTGGACGGCGGAAAAGCACGGTTGGCGCCCAGATCATATAGCTCTAGGACGCGCGAATGAAAATCAGAGCCTCCACCTCTGCCGACGGCGCGCGCGCCGTCCAGATCTGGCGCGATGCGGTCGATGCCACACATGATTTTCTGACGCCCCAAGACCGGGCGGCGATCGAGGGCGAGGTCAGAGCCTTCCTTCCGGCCGCGCCGCTATGGCTCGCGGTCGATGAGAATGACCGGCCCGTCGCCTTCATGTTGCTCGACGGCAGCAGCATGGAAGCGCTGTTCATCGATCCGTCCTGGCGCGGCAAAGGCGTCGGCAAAGCGCTCGTCAATCATGCCTTTGCACTCCACGGCGCAATCACGACGGAGGTGAATGAGCAAAATGATCAGGCTGTCGGCTTCTATCAACACCTGGGTTTCGTCCCCGTCGGCCGATCGGAACGCGACGGACAGGGCCGCGCTTACCCTTTGATCCACCTCCGCTTTTCGCCGCAAAACTGATCCAACCCGCGACCGCGATAAAAAAAATGCTGCTCTCTCTTGCGTAAAATATACTAAGATATATCTTAGACACATCAAATCGCATGAAGGAGCTTATGATGCGACATGGAGTGAACCGGCACGGTTGCGACGAGCGCCATGCCATGCGTCGCGCCCTGCACCAGATGGGGCACGAGGCGATGCGCCACGGAATGCACCGTGGTGGACGCGGCTTCGGCCACGGCTTTGGTGGTCGCGGTTTTGGCGGACGCTTTCGCGACGATGACGACGGCCGCACCCGGCGTCGGCGGATGTTCGACGGCGGCGAACTGCGGCTCGTGCTGCTGAAGCTGATCGCCGACGAGCCGCGCCACGGATACGACCTGATCCGCCAGATCGAGGAACTGACCGGCGGCGCCTATGCGCCGAGCCCGGGGGTCATCTATCCCACCCTCACCCTGCTCGACGACATGGGACTGATCGAGACCGCGGACAGCGACGGTGCGAAGAAATTGTTCGCGATCACCGACGCCGGCCGGACCGAGCTCGAAGCCAGCGCCGATGCGGTCACGGCGCTGATCGCTCGCCTGACCGAAGTCGGCGAAGAGCGTCAGCGCACCGACAGCGCCTCGGTCCGCCGCGCGATGGGCAACCTCAAGGCCGTCCTGATGAACCGGCTCGGCGAGCGCGACCTCGAGGAGGCGACGCTGCACGACATCGTCGCGCTGATCGACGAAGCCGCGCAGAAGATCGAGCGGCTGTGATGCGCAGCGCTATCGCCGAGGTTCCGACCAGCCACGCGAGCAAATATCTGCAGCAGCTTTGCAAGCACTGGCAGCATAATCTCAGCGTCGCCTTCACCCCCGAGCACGGCACCGTGAGCTTCCCGAAGGATGCGCGCGGTGCCGACTGGGCGGCCGATGCGCTGGTGACGTTCGATGCGGGCCCCGACACGCTGTCGGTCCGCATCGACGCCAGCAACGACGCGCATCTGGACGCGATGCAGGATGTCGTCGCCCGCCACCTTGACCGCTTCGCGTTTCGGGAGGCGCCGCTGGCGTTCGACTGGCAGCGGGACTGAGCTAAGGCTTCAGCCCGAAGCGGGCATAGTCGCGCTCGGTCGACGGCGACATCCGCCGCGCGATGGCAAGGTCGGCGGCGGCGTCCGCCCCGCGCCCGGCGCGCTGGTAAACGAGCGCGCGCAGGAAGCGGCTCGATCCCATGGCCGGCACCTGGAGCAGCGCTGCGTCGAGGTCGCGCAGCGCGTCTTCGTCGCGCCCCATGCGCATCCAGACGAGCGCGCGGCTGTCGAGGATCGCGGCGCTGCTATCGCTGAGTTCCATCGCCGATGTGCAATCCTTGAGCGCGGTATCGAGCGCGACGTTGCGCGTCGCCTTGATCCAGCAGCGCTGGTTGAGCATCGCCGGGTTGCCCGGCTTGGTCGCGATCAGCGCGTCGAGTTCGTCAATCGCGGCCTGCGCATCGCCATATTCGCCGACCATCGCCGCCTTGACCACACGGTAATCGTCGCGGGTCTTGCCCCCCAGCGCGATCCGGTCGTCGAGCATCTTCGTCGCCGCGGCGACGTCGCCGCGCTCGGCGGTCAGGTTCGCGACGGTCGATATGGCTTCGATCGACGAGGGATCGAGCTTGCGCGCCGCCTCGGCATCGGCAAGCGCCCCGGCGATGTCGCCCAGTTCGCGCCGCGCCCCCGCGCGCGCCAGATAGGCGTCGGCCGAGGGGAGCAGCGCGATCTGCCGGGTCAGCGTCGCCACCGCGCCCTTGTAATCGCCGATTCCCCGCTGGAACGACGCGCTGCTGGTCAGCGCGGTGATATTCTCCTCGTCCGCCTCGGCCGCCTGTTTCTTGTAGATGGCCTCGATCGCGTCGAGCTGCGAGCGCGAGGCCGCCTGCGCGAGGTTCCAGCGCCGCGTCGCGGTTTCCGGCGCGACGAGGCGCGGCGTGCGGGCGAGGATCGTCGCCACCTTGTCGCGCTCGGCGGCGACCGCGGCCGCCGGAATTTCGATTCCCGAAGAGGTCAGCGTCTCGTCCACACTGAGCATGCCGTCCGTCAGCGTCACCGACCGATCGACGGCATAGCCGGCGAAGCGATCGTCCAGCGGCGCCATGCCGTCGATCGTATAGCCGCGTCCGCCGTCGGGCAGCTTGATCCGAAGCCGGTAGCGCGCCCGGTCGGGAGCGGACGTCACGACCGGAATATCGGCCCACGCCGCGCGGGCGCGATCGGGCTCGAACGAGATCAGGTCGGGCACGCGCGAAATCCAGCGTTCGGTGCGCAGATCGCGGCGTTCCCACCCCGACCCGAACACGCCGCGCGCCTTGATCGCCACGCTGCCGTCGGCGGTGTCGGGGGTCGCGGTCAGCGTGTCATATTGCGCCTCGCCGACATAATGCTGGAGGAATTGCTCATAAAGATTGCGCGCTTCCTTCGGCCCGAGCTGCGACCCCGCCAGCGTCAGCAGATTGGCGAGCTGGCCGCGCACCACCATATCGAGATCGATCACCGACGGCAGGTCGATGCTGCTGCTTTCGTCGGCGACGATCTGAAGGTCGACGGCGGGTCGCGCCGGGGCGTGCAGTTCGATCTTCACCGGGTCCGCGCCCGCAGCGCGAACGGGCAGCACATAGCCGAGCGCGGGAGTATCGCGAATGTCGGCAAGCCGGGTGCCGAGCATCGTTCCGTCGAGCCACAGGCTGTCGCCGCCGATCGTCGCGCGCACCAGAACATGGTTGAAGGCGAGCGCACTCGGCACGCGCGAGGGCACCATGTCGCCGAGCGACGCGTGCGCCATCACCGGTTCGGCCTCGATCTTCATTTCGCGCAGCATCGCCAGCAGCAGCAGCGTCTTCGCCTTGCAGTCGCCATAGCGCACGTTCCACGTCTTGGCCGGCGGCTGCGGCACATAGTTGCCGCCGTCCATCCCGACCGCAAGATAGCGGACCTTGTCCTGCACCAGTTGCAGCGCCATTGCCGCGCGCTTCATCGGATCGTCGGTCGCCGCCATGATCGCGGCGACCTCGTCCGCGAGCGGGCTGCCGTCCGCGATCGTGCCTTCGGTCGCATAAAGCGGCGCCATCACCTTCGACACATCGGCCCAGCTCGTGAAGGTCGACGCCTCGATGATCGGCAGGCGCTGATAGCGGACCGGCGCGTCGTCGGGCATTTCGGCCGGCTTGGGCAGCGGCAGCGCGACCGGCAGCTCCATGAAATCGCCGCTGCGCCGCGCCTTGGGTTCGGCGCCGCCCGCAAGGATTTTCCAGCGCGCCGTTTCATCGGCGCGCCACGACAGCTTGTAACCCGCCTGTGCGACCCGCGCCGGCTCGGCAATCAGCGGCAGCATCGCCTGCGCCCGCCCGCCGAGCGCACCGTCCTTGACCGTCGTCGACATGCGCAGCCGCAGGATGTCGCCGGCGCGCAGCCCCTCGACGGGAAGCGTCGCCGACAGGATGCCGGTCAGCTCGCGCTGTTCGAGCGACTGCTCGCGGCGCAGCACGGTGAATTTCTGCCCGCCTGCCAGCGCGTCGATCTCCGCCCCGTCGCGCAGAATCACGAGTTGATGGATGATCAGGTCGCCCTTGTCGGGCGCCCAGGCCACGGTGATATTGCTATATTGCGACAGCTCCTCGGGGGTGCTGAGCTTGATCGCGGTGTCGGCGTAATTCCACACCGTGGCGCCGTCGATCCGCTGCTGGAAATCGAGGACCGCGATCCCGCCGGTCACGCTTTGCGGATCGGCCAGCTTCGCCGGGGTAACCCACGCGGGCGCGGGCTCATAGAGCGGCTGTTCGCCCGCCATCGCTACGCTCGCCGGTGCGACCAGCATCGTCGTCGCCAGCGCAAACTGCCCCCATCGGGTCATCGCCCCATTCCCCCGCCTTCAAATGCCCTTTGCCCTGCCTGCATGGGCAAGGCGTTCAATGCAACCGCTTTTGCGTCCGAAACGCGACCGCCGGTCAGGCCACGATGGCGTTGCGCCGGGCGTAAAGGAAATAGACGGCCAGCCCCGCGACGTTCCAGACGCCGAACCATAGCTGCGTCTTCGCCGGCAGGCTGAGAAACAGGTAGAAGCAGCCGAACACCGCGATGGTGCCGACGATCCACGGCATCGGCGCGCGAAAGGTGCGCGGCGCATCGGGCGCGCGCCGCCGCATGATCAACATGCACACCGACACCGCCGTGAAGGCGGCGAGCGTCCCCGCATTGGCGAGCGCCGCGAGTTCGTCGAGCGGAATGAAGCCCGCGAGGATCGCGACGACGATCGCGGTGAAGATGGTGATGCGCACCGGCGTCCCGCGCGCCGACACCTTGGCGAGGCTCGCCGGGAGCAGCCCGTCGCGCGCCATGGTGAAGAAGATGCGGCTCTGCCCGAAGAAGAAGGCGAGGATGACGGTCGGCAGCGCGACGACCGCCGAAATGCCGAGATACTGCGCGGCGCGCGCCTGCCCCAGTTCGCGCAGGATCAGCGCCAGCGGCTCGGGACTGTTCGCGAAGCGGCTGTAGGCGATGGCGCCGACCGCCGCGACCGCGACCGCGACATAGATGAGGACGCAGGCGACCATCGACCCGACGATCCCGATCTTGAGGTCGCGGTCGGGATTCTTCGTTTCCTCGGCCGCAGTAGCGATCGCGTCGAAGCCATAAAAAGCAAAGAAGATGATCGCCGCCGCCGCCATCACCCCGCGCTCGACGCCGTCGGCGCCCATATGCTTAGCAAAGCCATAGGGGCTGAAGGGCTCCAGATTGGCGGCGTTGAAGGCGGGGAGCGCCACCGCGACGAACACGACCAGCGCCGCGATCTTCACCAGCACCAGAATCGCGTTCACCGTCGCGCTTTCGCGGGTGCCGAACAGCAGCATTCCGGCGACGACCGCGATGATCGCGATCGCTGGCAGGTTGACGATGCCGCCAAGCTCCGGCCCCTGCATCAGCGCCATCGGCACATCGGCCCAGGCGTGGAGCAGCGGCGCCGCATAGCCCGACCAGCCGACCGCGACCGCGCTCACCACCAGCGAATATTCGAGGATCAGGCTCCACCCGACGACCCAGGCGATCAGTTCGCCGATCACCACATAGCTGTAGGTATAGGCGCTGCCCGAGGCGGGGATCATCGTCGCCATCTCGGCATAAGCAAGCGCGGCGCAGGCGCAGATCAGCCCCGCGATGGCAAAGGACAGGATCACCGCCGGCCCCGCCTTGTCGGCGCCCACGCCGATCAGCGTCAATATGCCGGTGCCGACGATCGCCCCGACGCCGAGCGCGACGAGATGCGGCCAGCTCAGCGTCCGCGCAAGGCCCGCGCCGTGCGGCTGGTCCGGAACGATCGCCTTGCGGCGCAGCAGGCTCTCGGACATGCGGTGACTCTCCCTGTTTCCTTGGCGCTGCTTGTAAGGGAGTGACGCGTCAGCGCAAGATAACAACAAGGGTGAAACAGCCGTTTGCGATCAAAGCAACCTCTCGATCGCCTCCGCCAGCTTGGCGTCGCGCTCCGACAATCCGTCCGCGTCGTGCGTCGTCAGCAATATGTCGATGCGGTTGTAGACGTTCGACCATTCGGGGTGATGATCCAGCTTCTCGGCGATGATCGCGACGCTCGCCATGAAGCCGAAGGCCTGCGCGAAATCGCCAAACTGGAACCGTCGGGTCATCGCGTCGCGCGCCGCGTCGTGCGTCCATTCGGGAAAGCGGGCAAAGAGCGCCGCGCGCTCGGCATCGTCGAGTTTCCGGACCATCTCTTTTCTCCCGCTGGTAAAGGTCGAGCGCTCGCCATAAGGAAGGGCGCGATGAGTGACAACTCCCTGCCCCCCGGCCTGCCCGGCGCCTGGACCGCGGCCGCTCCTGACGCCGATGCGATCTTCGCGATGGCCGAGGCGGCGCTCGAAACGCTGCCCGACGTGTTCCGGCCGCATATCCGGGGCGTGGTGATCGCGGTCGAGGAATTCGCCGACGACGAAACCCTCGCCTCGCTCGGCATCGAACATCCCTATGATCTCACCGGGCTTTACGAAGGCCGTCCGCTGACCGAGCGCAGTATCGACCAGAGCGGCGGGATGCCCGACCGGGTGACGCTCTACCGCATCCCCATCCTCGTCGAATGGATCGAGGAAGGCGAGCGGCTCGACTGGCTGGTGCGCCATGTGCTGATCCACGAGATCGGCCATCATTTCGGCTTCTCCGATAACGATATGCACGCGCTCGAGGATATGGCGTGAGCGAGTTGTTGCGGCTCGACGGGATCGCGTGCATCCGCGGCGACCGGCTGCTGTTCGAGGGGCTGTCGCTGGCGCTGGTGCGCGGCGACGCGCTATGGCTGCGCGGCCCGAACGGTGCCGGCAAGTCGAGCCTGATCCGGCTCGCGGCCGGATTGCTCCGCCCCGCCGCGGGCACGGTCACGCGCCGCGAGCGCATCGCGTTGATCGACGAAGCGGCCGCGCTCGACACCGAACTCCCCCTGCGGCGCGCGCTCGATTTCTGGGCGCGGGTCGATACCGTCGACGGCCATGCGGTGGACCGCGCGGTGGCCGACATGGCGCTGGCGCCGCTGTCCGACGTGCCGGTGGCGATGCTCTCGACCGGCCAGCGCAAGCGCGCCGCGATGGCGCGGGTGATCGCCAGCGGCGCGCCGATCTGGCTGCTCGACGAGCCCGCGAACGGCATGGACGACGCGGCGCAGGCGCGGCTGGTCGGTGCGATCGCAAGGCATCGCGCGAACGGCGGCGCGGTGCTGCTGGCATCGCATTTCGCCCTGGGGATCGCGGACTTGGCGGAACTGGATATGGGGGCGCTGCCATGACCGCCCTTCTCGCTCTCTTCTGGCGCGACCTTCGGCGCGCGTGGGGCAGCGGGGCGCTGTGGCTGCCGGTCGTCTTCTTCCTGCTCGTCGCGACCGCTTTCCCCTTTGCAGTCGGTCCCGACGCCCCCTTGCTCGCACGGACCGGCGGCGGCATGGTCTGGGTCGCGGCGCTGCTCGCGGCGCTGCTGCCGATCGACCGCCTCGTCCGTCCTGACCGCGAAGCGGGGATGCTCGATCAACTCGCGGTGCGCGGCTTCGCCGACGAAGCGATCGCCGCGATCAAGATCGCCGCGCACGCCATCGGCTTCGGCCTGCCGCTGCTGATCGCGCTGCTCCCCGCGGCCGCGCTGCTCGCGCAGGACGCAGCACGGGTCGAGACGCTCGCGACCGGGCTGCTGATCGCGATCCCCGCCCTCGCCTCGCTCGCGGTGCTGAGCGCGGCGCTGACCGCGAATTTGAAAGGCGGGAGCGCGATCGGCGGGCTGCTGGTGCTGCCGCTCGCAGTGCCGCTGCTGATCTTCGGCGCCGGAATGCTCGATCCGTCGGGGCGCGGCGCGGTGAAGCTGCTCAGCGCCGCGAGCCTGCTGCTGACGGTAATCGGGCCGTTCGCCGCGGGCGCGGCGCTCCGGGGGCTCAGGGAATAGCGGGTTTCGAGCGGAAGCCCACCTATCTTAAATCGTCCTCCCGGCGAAGGCCGGGATGACGGGAGTGATGAACCCACGTCCGCCCCGCCCCTAAACAGCCCAATCGGGTAGGGGGATTCCTCACGGAACCCCCCTCCCACACCACCGGGCATACGTTCTACGTACCACGGCGGTTTCCGGTAATGTTCAACGCGGCGTGATGATGAGCGAGGCTGACAAGTCCTTGCCGGTTGAACCATGC
>NZ_DATAJZ010000023.1:0-81308 GCF_036261875.1 Sphingopyxis sp.
CACGGTTGAAGTGTGCAAACTCCACCATAACGATGAACCCGGTGGCCACCAGCGACGCCGCATTCCGGGGTGGGGCATGCCCCACCCCGGAATACACCATCGCCTACACCGGAAATTACACCACGAGCGCGGACGCTAACCTATGAACTCATGGGAGCCGGCGAAATCGAAACCGTAAAAGTCGGCAGATCGACCTTCATTCGTTACGCCAGTCTCAAGCGGCTCTTTGACCGGGAATAGGCTTCGCGGGCATGGTCATGTCGCGATCACAACGGTAAAAGCGGCCCATCGAATCGTCGCGTGAATCTCGCGCAAAAGTCGATTTGCAGCCTTCCCTCTACGGGAACCGAACCCTACCCACGGCGACTGGTGGGGGCCAGATTGGGGGCAGTGCGGCACGGCTGGTCGAAGAAATTACAATAAATCCAATGCCTAGCAATCGTCTTGGATTCCCTTCACCTGACTTTCGCAGCAATTTAGCAGCGCTAAATCGCGATCAGCGAAAGCTCGGCCGACCTTGCGCAGCGAGAATCGACGGCGTGGCTTTGCCGCGCCGGACCACCTAGGCCTTTTCCACCCGCACCACCTGCTCGACCACTTCGATCTCGCGATAGGCGGTGAGGAAGGCGATGTCGGCGGCGTCGCGGCCGACGCAGATGCGGGCGCACTCGGTCGGGCGCGACATGCCGGTCGCGTCGACCATGTGCCAGTCGCCGCCCAGATAAACTTCGGCGACCGCGTGGAAATCCATCGGCTGCACGCCGGGCGCATAGACGCTCGCCATGCGCGCCGGGATATGCGCCGAACGCGCGAGCGCGATCATCACATGCGCATAGTCGCGGCAGACGCCGCGCCGCTCGACGAAACTGTCGAGCGCGCCGGTCTCGGCATCGCTGGTTCCCGCCACGTAAGTGAAGCGGCTTTCGATCCAGTCGCGCATCGCGGCGATCTTCGCGCCAGCCGCGAGCTCGCCGAAGCGGCGCTCGACGAAGGCGTGAAATTTGTTCGACGGGCAATAGCGCGATTCGTTGAGATAGGGGACCGCCGCCGCGGGCAGGCGGTGGAGCGGAGCTTCGGACAGGGCGCACAAATCGACGGTAGGGCGTTCGATCGCCACGCTTGCGCGATAGACGGCCCGCAAGCTGCCCGAAGCGCGCAGCCAGATCGGCTCGCAGATGCCGTCGCCCCCCGGAACGCCTCCCGGAACCCGCGCCACGACCTCGGGCGCGCCAAGGTCGAGCGACGCGCTTTCGACATGCTGGCCGCCGCCGTTCGCCGCCTCGATCTGCAGCATCAGGTCGACCGGCTCGGAAAGGCGGTAATTTAGGGAGGCGGAGATTTCGAGTTTCATCTATCGGGCAACGCTCAGGGGAAGGATCGGTCGCGAATGACAGCCGGAGAAAAGCACAAATGACGTCGGCGCGCACCATCGTCTTCATCGTCGTCACCATCTTCATCGACGCGATCGGCTTCGGCATCATCATGCCGGTGCTGCCGCAGCTCGTGATGGAGGTCGGGCGAATCGACCTGCCCCACGCGATCGAGGTCGGCGCGTGGATCGGGCTGGTGATGGCGGTCGCGACCTTCCTCGCCTCGCCGCTGCTCGGCAACCTGTCCGACCGCTTCGGGCGGCGGCGGGTGCTGCTGCTCTCGCTCGGCGGGCTGGCGGCCGACTATACGCTGCTCACCGTCGTCGGTACCCTGCCCTGGCTATTCGTCGCGCGGGCGCTGTCGGGCATCTTCGGCGGCAGCTATGCGGCGGCGCAGGCGGCGATCGCCGACATTACCAGGCCCGAAGAACGCGCGCGCAACTTCGGCTTCGTCGGCGCGGCCTTCGGGGTCGGCTTCGTCGTCGGCCCGGCGATCGGCGGCTTCCTCGGCGAGCTCAGCCCGCGCGCACCGTTCGTCGCGGCGGCGATCCTCGCCGCGGCGAACATGCTGTACGGCCTGATCGTCTTTCCCGAGACGCTCGCGGCCGGGCGCCGCCGCGCCTTCGACTGGCGGCGCGCCAACCCGCTCGGTGCCTTCCGCACCTTGCGCGGCCTGCCCGGCATGGGCGGGGTCGCGGCGGTGCTGGTGCTGTGGCAGATCGCGAGCCTCGTCTATCCGATGACGTGGAGCTTCTATTGCATCGCGCAGCTCGGCTGGACGCCGGGGATGATCGGCGCCAGCCTGGCGGCGGTCGGGGTTGCGATCGCGCTGGGGCAGATGCTCGTCGTCGGGCCGATGGTCGCGCGCTTCGGCGAGCGCGACGCCGCGACCTTCGGCATCCTCGTCGCGGTGGCAGTCTATGTCGGCTATGCCTTCACGACCTCGACGATCGGCGCCTTCCTCCTGCTGATCCCCGTCGCGCTACAGGCACCGGTGCAGCCGTCGCTGATGGCGATGATGTCGCGCCGCGCGACCGCCGAGACGCAGGGCGAGGTGCAGGGGATTTCGGCGATGGCGATGGGGCTCGGCCAGCTTGCGGCGCCGATCCTGCTCACCGGGACGATGGCCTATTTCACCGCCGACAAGGCGCCGGTGCATTTCCCCGGCGCGGCCTTCATCGTCGCGGCGATCTTCGGCCTGCTCGCGATCGCCATGCTCCGCCGCCTGCCGCGCGCGATGCCGGCGAGCGATCAGATGCCGCCGTCGGTCACCGTATAGCCGATCGCCTCGAACCCGGTCGTCAGCATCGCGACGCAGGCCGCGACCGCGGCGCCGTCGGTCGAACGGATGACGAAATTCGCCCCGACCTTCCCATCGCGGAAGAAGGGATAGCTGCCGATCGCGACCCCCGGATGCTCCTTTTCGCCGAGGCGGAGCAGGTCGGCGATCTCGCTTTCGGGGGCCCAGGCGCCGATCGTATGCGCGATCAGCGGCGCCCCGCCCTCAAGCTCGCCGGTCAGCGCGTCGAGCATTCCCGCGGTGATGTGCGGCACGCCCGCCATCACGAAGAGATTGCCGATGCGGATGCCGGGCGCGCCCGACATGCGGTTCGGGATCAGGTCGGCGCCGTCGGGCACCCGCGCCATGCGCAGCCGCGCCTCGGTGAGCTCGCTGCCGCGCTTGCTGTAATAGGTTTCGAGGATCGCGCGCGCCTGTGGATGGATCACGACCCCGATGCCGAGCGCCTTGGCGACAGCATCGACGGTGATGTCGTCGTGGGTCGGGCCGATGCCGCCGGTGGTGAAGACATAGTCGTAACGCGCGCGGATCGCGTTCAGCGCGTCGACGATCTCCGCCTCGACATCGGGGACGATGCGCACTTCGCGCAGGCGAATGCCCTGCACGTCGAGCCAGGTCGCGATCTGCGACACATTCTTGTCCTGCGTGCGGCCCGAGAGGATCTCGTCGCCGATCACCAGCACGGCGGCGGTCCAGATGCGTTCGTCGCTCATCGCTTTGCCTTAGCCTGCTGCCGTGACAAAACAAGGGTGCTGGATGCGGGCAATTGTTCCTGTTATGTTCCAATCCGATTCGCAACCCGGGGAGAGCCGCGATGGCCGACGAGCTGATTTTCTACACCAACCCCATGTCGCGCGGACAGATCGTCCGCTGGATGCTCGAAGAGGTTGGCGCGCCCTATGAAACGCAGATTCTGGGCTATGGCACTTCGATGAAGGGCCCCGCCTATCTGGCGATCAACCCGATGGGCAAGGTTCCCGCGATCATCCATAACGGTCGGACCGTCACCGAATGCGCGGCGATCTGCGCTTATCTGGCCGACGCGTTTCCGGCGGCGGGGCTGGCGCCCGCACCGGCTGATCGCGCCGATTACTACCGCTGGCTGTTCTTTGCCGCGGGGCCGGTCGAGCAGGCGATCACCGCCAAGCAGTTCGGATTCGAGCCCGGCGCCGACCAGCAGCGGATGGCGGGCTTCGGTTCGCTCCCCACCGTGCTCGACGCGCTGGAAGGCGCGGTCGCGGGCAAGGCGTTCGTCGCGGGCGAGCGCTTCAGCGCCGCCGACGTCTATGTCGGCAGCCAGATCGACTGGGGGCTGCAATTCGGCACGATCCCGTCGCGCCCGGCGTTCGAGGCCTATGTCGCCCCCTTGCGCGAGCGCGCGGGCTACCAGCGCGCGAAGGCAATCGACAATGCGCTGATTGCGGAGATGCAGGCGGCGAATGGGGGGTAAGCGCCGCATAGGGGTGGTTTTGCGAGGGCGAAACGCATGGCGGCGTAACGGCCGTTTCCGCGTGACGGGAAACCCGACAAGCGAGGTTGTCAGGCAGTCTTGCAATCCGACAGTGTTTTTCGGGCACCCACACCGATGCCCGGCTGCATTCTATCGAGCCGTCAGAGCATGTCCGATAATCATGTGATTGTCGTCAGCGTGGAAGGGCAACTCATTTTATAGCTTTTATGTCTGCAAAGGCCGCCATATGTCCCGGAAGGGATTAGCCAGCTGGAGTGAAAAAGTGGGGGCGCTGAGATGGCCGATTAGGCGAATATCGCGAGGCAATTTCGTTTTTTGGCTATTGGGAATTAATGTGCTGCTCAGTGCAGTGGACTGGTGGGCATTTGGCCGATTGAACCTGACTTTAAATCTCGGTTTTAGGTTCGAGTCAGTTCAGCATTATGATGCTATTCCTGTCTGGCGGACGCTTCTCGAGATTATGCTAAACCTTTTACTAGCGGCGCTCGCCACTGCACGACTGCACGACGCTTCTTATTCGGCGCGATGGCTCATAGCCTTAGTGGGTCTAGCGATAGCCTCGGCATTCCCGTTTGCGAGCGCCTTGGCCGCTATCGCACTTCTCGGTTGGATTGCAATTTTCTTCCTTCCTCCATCAATTGGACCAAATCGCTATGGCCCTGATCCTAGAGGCTGGAGATCACGCGAACAGTTCGAACAGCAACAAAGAGACCTAGCAGAGCAAAGCAAGCGTTAAAGCTGCTGCACTGAGTTGTACAGGCGTTTCCCGTCAGGCTTCCTCGCGAGGAACTGGGAGCCCTCGCTTCGATCTTTCATTCAAAGACCGAAAAATTCGCGCAGAGGCGCAGAGATCGCAAAGAGGAAAGTGCTGCATCTCTGCGCCTCTGCGCCTCTGCGCGAATCTCATGATATGCAGGCGTTCGACCGATAGAAGATGGTCGGTATAGCATAGCTTCGTCATTCCCGCGAAAGCGGGAATGACAAAAGGGGCGGAATGGGCCCAAAACCACTATCCGGCGTCCGCACGCATTTCCGGCGAACGCCCAAAGAAAAAGCCCGGCGGATCGCTCCGCCGGGCTTTTGTTTTGCTTGTCGTCCGTCGGCTCAGTCGCGGCTGCCGAGCAGGTTGAGCAGGAAGGTGAACATGTTGACGAAGTCGAGGTAGAGCGTCAGCGCGCCCATCACCACCGACTTGCCGACGAAGTCGGTCCCGCGGACGTAGAAATACATGCTCTTGATCTTCTGCGTGTCATAGGCGGTGAGGCCTGCGAACAGCAGCACACCGATGATGCTGATCGCGAGGTTCAGCGCCGCCGACTGCACGAACATGTTGATGAGCAGCGCGACGAGGATGCCGACGACGCCCATGATCAGGAAGGTGCCGAAGCCCGACAGATCCTTCTTGGTCGTATAGCCATAGAGGCTGAGGCCAAGGAAGGCGGCCGCGGTCGCGAAGAAGGTCGTGGCGATCGAGGTCTGGGTAAAGGCCAGGAAGATCGTCGACATCGACAGGCCCATTACCGCGGCATAGGCCCAGAAGAGCATCTGCGCGGCGGTGGTCGACAGCTTGTTGATCCCGAAGCTCAGCACCATCACGAAGGCCAGCGGCGCCAGCATCACCACCCACATCAGCGGGCTGCCGACCAGCGACAGGGTGAAGCCCGAATTATAGGCCAGCATCGCGACGATGCCGGTCAGCAGCACGCCCGAGCCCATATAGTTGTAAACCGACAGCATGTACGACCGCAGGCCGGCGTCGACGGCCTGATCCATCGCGTTCGCGCTGCCAGGAAAGCCGGACGCCGCCATATTGGGGTCGTTCCAATTCGCCATTTCAAATCTCCATCACCGGCCAGACGATACCGGCCATAGCGGCAATATCGGTATAATCGCGCTGCGTTTCAAGCAAAACCGGGTTGGGCGGCGAAACGGAGCGCGAAAGAGCCAAGGCGTCGACAAAAAGAGCCATGTGCTCCCGCGAAGGCGGGAGCACATCTCCGGTCGGCGCTATCTGGAACCGACAGGAGATAGGTCAGTATCGGGTTGACCATGCCCCGCATGGTCAAGGATCGTCCGGGGGACGATCCGACCCGATGCTCCTTCGCGGGGACACGCAAATTTCTCATTCAATATTTGTCATCCTCCACGCCTCTGCGCGCATCCCGATCTCTCTGACCAGCCCCGCTGTTCCTCCCCGCCCGAAGCGCTTATGCTGCGCGCGCCATGTCCACTCACCGTCTGTTCGTCGCGCTGCGCCCGCCCCGCCCGATTCGCGCGCTGTTGATCGCCGCGATGCACGGCATTTCGGGGGCGCGCTGGCAGGACGACGAGCAGCTTCACCTGACGCTGCGCTTCATCGGCGAGGTCGACCGGCACCGGGCCGAGGACATCGCCGCGGCGCTCGGCGGCCTTCACGCGGCCGCGATGCCCGCGCGCATCGCCGGGGTCGGGCTGTTCGAGCGGCAGGGGCGGCCGCATATGGTCTGGGCCGGGGTCGAGCCGCCTGCACCGCTCGCGGCGCTGCACCGCAAGGTCGACCAGGCGCTCGCGCGCGTCGGGGTCGCGCCCGAGACACGCGCCTTCGTTCCGCATATCACGCTCGCGCGGTTGAACCGCGCATCGGGCCCGGTCGCCCCCTTCCTCGCGCAGAGCAGCGACCTCGCCAGCCCGCCGTTCCCGTTCGACCATGTCACCCTCTATGAAAGCGAGATGGGCCACGGTGGGTCGCGTTATCACCCGGTCGCGCGCTATCCGCTCGAGGCCGAGGCGACGAGCGCCGACGCGACCGCGCTGACATCGTCCCATGTCGCCGCGAAGCCGCCGTCGTCGCCATAATAGGGATCGGCGACGCTCTCGCCCGCGCGGCCGGGCACCAGGTCGAGCATCAGCGCCAGCGTCGCGGTCGCATCGGCGGGCCGAATCGCGCGCGCGTCGCGCAGATTGGCCGCGTCGGCGGCGAGGATCAGGTCGAAGCGGCGGAAATCGTCCGCCGAAAGCTGGCGCGCGCGCAGGTCCGAAATGTCGATCCCGCGCCGCCGTGCCTCGGCCTGTGCGCGGGCGTCGGGGGGATGGCCGACATGCCAGTCGCCGGTGCCCGCCGAATCGAGCGTCGCGGCGATCCCGGCGGCGGAAAAGGCCGCACGCGCCGCGCCCTCCGCCAGCGGCGAACGGCAGATGTTGCCGAGGCACAGGAAAAGGATAGCGGGGGGATTTCGTCGGTCGTCGTGCATGTCGCTCCTCGCGTGCAAAGGTGAACCGACTTTCAACTTGCGCCTCCGCCCGGCTCTGCTAGCCATGAGCCAAAGCGATAAGAGAAGAGGGAGCGACTTGCCAGATGGCCGATAGCAATAGCGCGAGCGACGACGCGATTACCCCGCCGACCAAGGCGTCGCCCTATGCCTGGTATGCGCTCGGCATCCTGTTCCTCGTCTATGTCCTCAATTTCATCGACCGGCAGATCATCACGATCCTCGCGCCCGACCTGAAGCGCGACCTCGGGCTCGACGATGCCGACATCGGCTTTCTCTACGGCACCGCCTTCGCGGTCTTCTATGCGCTGTTCGGCATTCCGCTCGGCCGGCTCGCTGACGCCTGGCACCGTGTTCGCCTGCTGACCGTCGGACTTGCGATCTGGTCGGCGATGACCGCGGTCTCGGGGCTCGCCGCGAACCGCTATCAGCTCGCGGCGGCGCGGATGGGGGTCGGCATCGGCGAAGCGACCGCCGGGCCTTCGGCCTATTCGCTGATCTCCGACCTGTTTCCCAAGAATATGCGCGGAACCGCGCTCGCCATCTATTCGGCCGGCCTCTATTTCGGCGGCGGCATCTCGCTGATGATCGGCGGCTTCATCGTCGAGGGCTGGAACGAGGCCTATCCGGGCGGCGGCCCCTTCGGCCTCGTCGGCTGGCAGGCGGCGTTCATGGCGGTCGGCATCCCCGGCCTGCTGCTCGCGGCGTGGGTCGCGACCTTGCGCGAGCCGGTGCGCGGCCTTGTCGACGGCATTCCGACGCAGGCGTCGCCGACACCGTTCAAAGGCTTTTTCGAGGAATTATTCGCGATCATCCCGCCCTTCACGCTGATCTCGGCGGCGCTGCGCGGCTCGCGGGCCTTTTTGATCAACGCCGGCGCGATTGCGATTTTGGGGCTCGTCGCGGCGGCGATGATTTCGCTCACCGGCGCGACGCTGCAATGGATATGCGTCGCCTTCGGCTATTATGCCGTTTTTTCCTGGGCGAGTTCGCTGAAGAGCCGCGACCGCCCGACCTTCGGGCTGATCTGGGAATCGAAGGCGTTTCTCGCAACGATCCTCGGCTATGGCACCGTCGCCTTCCTCTCCTATGCGTCGAGCGCCTTCGCGCCGATCTATGCACTCGAGGTGCTGGGCGAGGACGCGGGCACGGTCGGCCTGTGGGTCGGCGGATGCGGCGCCCTCGCGGGCTTCCTGGGGGTGATCCTCGGCGGGCGCATGTCCGACTGGCTGCGGCAGCGGAACGAAGCGGGGCGCATCCTGGTCGTGATCTTCGGCCTGATCGCGCCGATCCTGCCGATCATCATCGCCTTCACCACCCAATCGGAGCCGGGGAGCGGCGATTTCGTCCGTTTCGTCTTCTTCGCCTCGCTCGCGGGGCTGCTCGCGTCGAGCGCGCTCGGCGCGGCGGCGGCAACGACGCAGGATCTGGTGCTGCCGCGGATGCGCGGCACCGCGACCGCCACCTTCTTCCTCGCGACGACGCTCGTCGGGCTCGCACTGGGGCCTTATATGGCGGGGCAGGTTTCGGCGATGACCGGCAATCTCGCGACCGGGGTGCTGTCGACGCTGGTCATCGTGCCGGTCGGGCTGGCCGCGCTGCTCGTCGCCTATCGCAGCGTCCCCGCCGCGGCCGCTTCGGTGGTCGAGCGCGCGCGGGACGCGGGCGAGTCGGTCTGATACCCGCCCGCGTCGCCGTCATTCGGCGGCGGGGAGCTCGATCACACCGCAGGCGACGCGCGCGCCGCTGTTGCCGGCGGGATCGGTCTTCATGTCATCGGGACCGGCGTGGATGACGAAGGCGGCGCCGTCGGCATCGATCAGCCCGCCCTCGCCGGTCAGCCGCGTGCCGACGAGGTTCAGCGTCGCGCGGCCGATCGCATCGGGTTCAATCACAAGGTTCGGCAAGTCGCCGTGATGCGCGCCCATCGGGTTGTCACGGCCGTGCTGCGCGCCGGTCGGGTTCCAGTGCGGCCCCGCGCTGGTGAAACCGGGCGGCGTGCACTGCCCGACGGAGTGGATGTGCATCCCATAGGTGCCCGGAGCAAAGCCGCGCGCGACGAGTTCGACGCGAAGACCGGAGTCGGTCTTGTAGAAATCGGCGCGGCCGCGATCGGCGCCGCGCGCATCGACAAGCTGCGCCGAGGCATCGGAAGCCGGGAGCTTCTGCACCGGCTTGCCGCCCATGGTCGCGCAGCCGGCGAGCGCCAGTGTGCCCGCCGCGCCGAGGGCCGCTGCAAGCGTCCGTCCGTGACGTGAAGCAAGGATCATCTCTCGTCTCCATTTCTTTTGCGAATCCGGCGCGGCCGCCGCGCCCTGCGATCGGCGCGAGGATGCCCGCAAATTCCGCCGCTTCCAAGCAGATAAGCCTATGGCGTCAGCGCCCGCTCGCCGAAAGCCGCATCCGCAGCCTTTGCAGCTCCTGCTGCGCGACGGGCGGCAGCGCGGCGGCGGGCTTGCCCTCGCGCAGCCGCTTGCGGTCCTTTTCGCTCGGCTCGACGCGGCGAACGCGCACCGGCGCATGGCCCTGCGCGCGGATGCCGAGCTGTTCGGCGGCGCCGCGCGACAGGTCGATGATCCGCCCGCCGCCCGCAAACGGCCCGCGATCATTGACGCGCACGATAATCCGCCGCCCGGTGTCGAGCGCGGTCACTTCGACATAGGTCGGCAGCGGCAGCGTCGTATGCGCAGCGGTGATCCAGCCGGGCCGGAACTGCTCGCCGTTCGCGGTGCGGTTGCCCGATTCGTTGCCGTACCAGCTCGCATAGCCGATCGCGTCGTATCCGAGCGCCGCGGCGGGCACATAGGTGGCGCCGCGCACCGTATAGGCGGGACCGATCCGTACCGGCACGTCGCTGACGGGGCGGAAATTGCCCCCGGCACAAGCGGACAGCAGCAGCGCCGGGGCCAGGGTCATGGAGGAAATTGGGAAGCGCCCGTTCATCGCGCGCCTTGGTATAGGCAGCTTGCGCCGGGATAAAGTCCCTGTGTCGGCTTTGGGGTGGAGATCGGCCATGTCTTCTTTCGTCATCCCGGCGTGGTTCCGGAATCCGGTCGGCGCAAGGACCGTGTCATCATCCCAAAGTTCAGGAAAGTTCAGCCTATTGCATTCCCCCGATGTGGACCGCGCGGCGCGCTGAACGCACCCGGTACGCCTCGCCGTGGCTGCGGACCGCGACCGCTTTATCCACCGAATGAAGGAGCCGGGTGAACGCTGGCACGGCCGGATAATGTAGGAAAGACTTATTGAAGGCGACGCCTGCTTTGGGGTGGTGAGCGGACACGGGCTTCGATCTCAAGTAAGCCACCTTGGCTCATTTTTATGCCGCAGCTAATGATCGGACGGCCGGTGATTGATACGAGGGGCTTATGGGAACCGAGATTGTTTTCGTCTTGATCTATCCGGTTGCGGCGGCTTGCCTAGCTGCTGCAGTTCTCTTCTGGTTCAAGATCGCTTCCTCAGTAGGTGAGCCCATCCGCGCGTATTTACCGCTCGCTATCGGCTACGGCATTTCAATCTTTGGCTTGACAGTTCTCTCATACGTAAATGGCGATGCGACGTTCACCGATCTGATCCAGCAAGGTTACTACACAGAGGCAGAACGATCACTCTACCTGCCACGACGTATCGTTGGATCTGCAATTCTAAACTTGGTGTTTGTTCTCCCAGCCATCTCCTTCATCGTCGTTCCTCTAACCGCAAGGCTAATCAGGAAAGGTCGACTCACGCTCAAATGGGTCGCTCTTTACGCTCTCCTAAGCTGGCTCCTCCTGTCGCTATTGGGCTTGCTGTTGAGCGCAAGAACGATGGTCGATCCATTCGCCCTAACGTATGCGATGGGCTACGCAGCCACCCCCGTGATAATCTACGGGCTGCCCATTCCCCTCATGGCACTCTTATTTCTCCATAGACGTTGAGAAGCCCAAAGCTTGCGAGCTCAGGCAAAATTTGTTCGCGTTTTTACCACTGTCAGCAATCGGTCGAAACCGGGACTTCATCCCCATCACCCCAAAAGGAAAGGGCCGCGAATCGCTTCGCGGCCCTTCCTCAAGCTTGCGCTTCGGATCAAGGATCAGAAGACGCGCGCATATTGTTCATTGCCGACGAAGCCCAGCTTGCCGACGCCGCTGCGCTTCACGACCGCCATCACGCGATCGACGGTGATATAGCGCGCATAGGGATCGGGCTGAACCTGCAATTCGGGTTCGACCGGCAATGCCTTGGTCTGTTCCAGAAATTGCGCGAGCTGCGCCAGATCGACCGGCGAACCGTTCCACGCGATCGTCCCCGCGGGGTCGATCGTGATCTTGTTCTTTTCCGGATCGACGTTGTTCTTCGCGTCGGTCGGAACCGGCAAGTCGATCTTCACCGCGTGGGTCTGGACCGGGAGGGTGATGATGAACATGATGAGGAGCACGAGCATGACGTCGATCAGCGGCGTCGTGTTCATGTCCATCATCGGTTCGTTTTCGTCCCGATCTCCAACTGCCATAGACATAGAGGTCTATTCCTTCATTCTCGCCGGGCGCCCTTACAGGCGGCCCAGCGTGCCCGAGCCAGCAACCGGTTCGGAAATGAACCCGATCTTCTGGAAACCGGCATATTGCATCGTATAGATCACGCCGCCGATGCACTGGTACGGCGTGTTGACGTCGCCGCGGATATGCACTTCGGGGAAGTTATCTTCGGTGATATTCTGCACGCCGCCGATATCCGCGATCAGCTTTTCAAGCTTCTTCTGCCCGAGATCGAGCAGTTGCTTGGAATCGACGGGCGTCTGGCCCCAGTAAACTTCACATGCCGAACTGTCGGCATTGGGCAAGCCATCGCCATCGGTATCCGCGGAACGGACCGACAGGTTGACGTTTTCGGGCTTCGTCGTCGTCGGCTCAAAGACCACGTCGGGCAGCTTGAGCTCCACCGTCTTCAGCACCACGGGAACCGTGATGAGGAAGATGATGAGCAGCACAAGCATGATGTCCACGAGCGGGGTCGTGTTGATGTCCGACATCGGGGCATCTTCGCCCTTGTCGCCTACACTCATCGCCATAGGATTAGCATCCTGTCACAAAATTACTGTCATGGAGCGAAGCGGAGGCCGCCTGGCGCCCGCTTCGTCCAGCGGCCCCGTGCCGTCACCCGAAGGGACGACGCGGGGCCCGCAGACTTATGCCTTCTTCGGCGCGGCAGCCGGAGCGGCCTTGGCCGGGGCAGCCACCACGGCCGGCTTCACCTGGCCGCCCGACATGATCGAGCCGAGCACGTCGTTCGAGAAGGTCGACAGGCGGCGCGCGATCGACTTGTTGCGGCTCTGCAGCCAGTTGAACGCGAGCACCGCGGGAACCGCCACGATCAGACCGATGGCGGTCATGATGAGCGCTTCACCGACCGGGCCGGCGACGGTGTCGATCGAGGCCTGGCCCGACGCGCCGATCTTCACGAGGGCGCGCAGAATGCCGATAACAGTCCCGAACAGACCGACGAACGGAGCGGTCGAACCGACGGTCGCGAGGAAGGCGAGGCCGCCGTTGAGCTTCGAGTTGATGTGGTTCTGCGAACGCTCGAGCGTGCCGTGCATCCAGTCGTGCGATTCGACGGGATCGGTCAGCTTGTTATGCTCTTCGTTGGCGCGCAGACCGTCTTCGACGACCTGGCGATAGGCGCTGTTCTTTTCGAGCTTCGAAACGCCGTCGGCGAGCGTCGGCGCGCGCCAGAAGTTGGCGTCGACCGCCTTGCCCTGGTTGATCACCTTATTCTGTTCGAACAGCTTGGTGAACAGGATGTAGAGCGTGCCGACGAACATGATCAGCAGGACCAGGAAGGTGCACTGCGACACGATGCCGCCTTCGCACAGGGCGGGCAGCAGGCCGTAGGGGTTCTGGCCTTCCTTCACGACGCAGACCGATGCGGGAAGGAGCGACATCCCCACGTCGTGGGCCGGAGCCGCAGCGCCCGCGGCAGCGTTTGCAATCAGGTTAAACATGGTGGTTATTCCCTCTCAAAATATTCAAAACGGTATGAAAAGACTGAAAATAATAGGGGTCGCCGGGGCGACAGATCACTTCGGAATCTGCCACTTGACGCGGCTGCTGTAGCTGCTCGCCGTGGGGTTGCCCGCACGATCCTTCGCCGGCGTGAAACGGGCGCGCCGCATCATCAGCTTGCAGGTCAGATCATCGAGATCGGCGTGGCCGCTCGACGAGGTGACGTCGCAGCCCGTGGGCTTGCCTTCCGCATTATAGCTGACGCGGAAACCCGTCGTGCCCTGCCGCTCTTCGCGGAGCGCGCGCGCCGGATAATCGTCGGGGCTGGCCCAATTGCCCGGGTTGCCCCGCGGCTTGCCGGGAGCGCTCATGTCCGGAGTCGGCGGCGGAGCCGGCGGAGCCGCGATCGGGGGGATCGGCAGCGGCGGACGCGGGGGCGCCTCGGGAACCGACGATATCTGGTTCGCGGTGCTCGGCGGCGGAATCGGCGACGGCGGCGTCACCACCGGCGGCGGCGGCGGCAGCTTGTTATCCGGCGGCGGCGGCGGCGGGGGTTCCTCCGGCGGCGGCGGCTCTTCGACGTCCACCACGTCCAATTTCTCGGCGAGCTTCTTGACGATGCTGATGTTCAGACCATTTACCAAGCCGTAGCCCAGCAAAGCCGTGAACAAGCCCACCAAGACAATCGCCACTACCCTGTTTTTAGGGTCGACATTATCACCATAAGCCATTCAGGGACGACGCTCCTTGCTAGATCATCCTGACACCAAATCCATCACCGACGGGTGCGGTTGCCAAATGCTCGGATAATTTCCGATGCGCTTTCACAGACCCGGCGGCGTCGCAGCCGGCCTTTTATGTTGTCGCCGGACGCTTCGCCGCTCGTCCTATCGCGGTGGCGGCAAGTTCGCAAACCCTTTATCAGCGGTTAATGTCCGCTTCCCCATGATGGGGTTTTGGCGCCCGACCGGCGCCCCGAATAATGGAAGGTGGTTCGATCATGCGCGCGCTCCTGCTGGCTGCCGCTTTGGGATTATCCGCATCAAGTGGCTGTTTTATCAGCGCTTATGCAATGCAGACGCCGACACCGGCAGCAACCCCCTCCCCCTATAGCTATGCCGATGTCGCCGATCTGGCGACAATCGCGCCGATGGCGATCCACGCCCGGATCTTTCGCGCGACGGTGCTGAAAGCCGAGCGGGCGCCGGGGCTGAAAGCGGGTCAGGCGCGATTCTATGTCGAAGCGGACGTGGTCAGCCTGATTCGCGGCGCGGGTCCGCTCGCGGCGCGAATCTCCTATCTCGTCGACCTGCCGCTCGACGCCAGGGGCAAGCCAGTGAAGCTCAGGAAGAAGCAGCCGGTCCTGATCTTCGCCCGCCCCGTCGCGGGCGTCGCCCCCGGCGCCAAGAACACCGGCAGCGTCCAGCTCGTCGCCCCCGATGCGCAATTGCCATGGGATCCGGCGACCGAGGCGCAGCTCCGCGCGATCCTGACCGAGCTGGTCAAGCCCGGCGCGCCACCCGCGATCACCGGCGTCGCCAACGGCTTCCACGTCCCCGGCACGCTGCCCGGCGAGGGCGAGACGCAATTGTTCCTCGATACGACGACCGGCGAGCCGGTGTCACTGTCCATCCTGACCGCCCCCGACGGATCGCGCCGCTGGGCCGCGGCGTTTGGCGAGATCGTCGACGGGTCGGCGGCGGTTCCGGCGCGCGATACGCTGGCCTGGTATCGCCTCGCCTGCGGCCTGCCGCATCAATTGCCGCTCAGCAAGCTCGCCGGCACCGCGCCCGAGGACCGCAAGAAAGCGGCGGCGGACTATGCGGTCGTCCTCGGCGCGCTCGGCGAATGCACCCGGACGCGGACGCCGCCGGCCGCGAATTAGACGGTCATCGCAAATGCGGAAAAGGGCGAGCTATTGGTTCACGCGGAGACGCGGAGAGAAAGAAGATTGGCGGCTTCGCCGCCCTTCCTCTTTGACCCTGCGACCTTTGCACCTCTACGCGCATTTTTCTTCTCCGCACCTCCGCGTCTCCGCGTGAACCACGGACGGCCGCTGTTTCGTCCGGGCTTGCCTCCACGCCAAAAGCCGATAGGGGGCCTCGCGTCCTGCGGATAATCCCGCGTCTCGATGGAGTGCCTAGATGTCGCCGTCCCCTGCCCCCGCCGCGCCCCGCCCGCCGCTGCGCGTTGCGCTCGCAGGAATCGGCGTCGTCGGTGGCGGCGTCGTCAAGCTGCTCGAGGCGAATCGCGACCTTATCGCGCGCCGCGCCGGCCGGCCCATCGAGATCGTCGCGGTGTCGGCGCGCGACCGTCACAAGGATCGCGGCGTCGATCTTTCCCGCTATCGCTGGGAAGACGATATGGATGCGCTTGTCGCCGCGGACGATGTCGATGTCGTCGTCGAGATGATCGGCGGCGCCGACGGATCGGCGCTGACTCTCGCGCGCCACGCGCTCGGCGCGGGCAAGGCGCTGGTCACCGCGAACAAGGCGATGATCGCGCACCACGGGCTGGGCCTCGCGCAGCTCGCCGAGGCGAAGGACACGCCGCTCAAATATGAAGCCGCGGTCGCGGGCGGCATCCCGGTCATCAAGGCCATCCGCGAAGGCGCATCCGCGAACCAGATCGCGCGTGTCTATGGCATCCTCAACGGCACCTGCAATTATATCCTGACGCGGATGGAGCGCGACGGCGCGAGCTTCGCCGATGCCCTCGCCGCCGCGCAGGCGGAAGGCTATGCCGAGGCCGACCCGACCTTCGACGTCGACGGGATCGACGCCGCGCACAAATTGTCGATCCTCGCCGCGCTCTGCTTCGGGACGAAGCTCGACATCGGCGCGGTGACCGCGGCGGGCATCCGCGACCTGATCGCCGCCGACATCCGCGAGGCCGAGGCGCTCGGCCATCGCGTCCGCCTGATCGGCATGGCCGAACGCGACGAAACCGGCCTTTACCAGCATGTCCAGCCGTGCCTCGTCCCCGCCGACCACCCGCTCGCCTATGTCCCCGGCGCGCTCAACGCCGTGGTCGCCGAGGGGAATTTCGTCGGCCGCCTGTTCTTCGAGGGCGCGGGCGCAGGCGCGGGGCCGACCGCGTCGGCGATCGTCGCCGACATCATCGACATCGCGCGCGACGAATATGGCCCCGCCTTCGCGATGCCGGTCGACGCGCTCGACGCCGCGCCGGTCGCCGATGCCGGGGCGCGCGTCGGCAAGCATTATGTCCGCCTGATCGTCGAGGACCGCATCGGCGTCCTCGCCGAGATCGCGACCGCGATGCGCGACGCGGGCGTCTCGATCGAAAGCTTCATCCAGCGCGGCACCGAAGAGAATGACGGCGTCGTCATCGTCCTCGTCACCCACGAAGGCCCGGCGCGCGCGATCGAGGCGGCGCTCGCGGCGCTCGCCGCGTCGGACCATATCGTCGGCGCGCCGATGCGGATGCCGATCCTGGCGCTCTAATTCTCGGGCGCCGCCGGCATGCCGTTGTCGGGATCGGTGCGCTCCTTCGCCATTTCGTAGAGCGGATTATATTCGGGACCGCGCGGATAGCGGCCGCCGATCGGCATCCAGTTATAGGGCAGCCGGTCGAGGCTCATCGCCTTGGCCTCGGCGCGCGGGAGCTTCGGCGGCGGCTCGCGGCCTTCGTTCGCGATCGCACGCAGTTCGGGCGACAGCCGGTGCTTTTCGGTGTCGCTGCCGCACACGGTGATCGAGCCGTCGTCCGATGGCGTGCAGCGCCGGACCGGATCGGTCATCTCCTTCGCCCGCGCGATGGCCGCATCGGCTGGTCGCGGCGCGGGCGGCCCAACGGTCTGCGCGGCGGCGGGCGTCGTCACGCCGATGACGCAATACAGCGCAAAAGCGGCTCCGAATCGGGCGAAGGATTCTCGACAAGCGGAGCGGCGGGCCATATGGCGCCCAACATGCCGACGGGGCGGAACAAGTAAAGACGGAGAGTCAGGACGATGACGAACAGCAGCGGCAGCAACCTCGACCGGGTGCTCGTGCTCGAAATGGTGCGCGTCACCGAAGCCGCGGCGATCGCCGCCGCGAAGCTGATCGGGCGCGGCGACGAAAAGGCCGCCGACGCCGCCGCGGTCGAGGCGATGCGCGATGCGTTCAACACGCTCTATATGGACGGCACCATCGTCATCGGCGAAGGCGAGCGCGACGAGGCGCCGATGCTGTTCATCGGCGAAAAGGTCGGCAATGCGCCGGGCAAGGGGCCGAAGATCGATATCGCGGTCGACCCGCTCGAAGGCACGACGATCACCGCCAAAGCCGGCCCCAACGCGCTCGCAGTGCTCGCCATCGCCGAGGAAGGCTGCCTGCTCAACGCCCCCGACGTCTATATGGACAAGCTCGCGGTCGGCCCCGGCTTCTCGCCCAACATCGTCCATTTCGACAACAGCGTGCGCGAGAATGTCGAAGCGGTCGCGCGCGAAAAGGGCGTGTCGCCGCAGGACATCATCGTCTGCGTACTCGACCGCCCGCGCCACGAAGCGATCATCAGCGAACTGCGCAGCATCGGCTGCGGCGTCGCGTTGATCCCCGACGGCGACGTCGCCGGGGTGATCGCGACCACCAACCCCGACACCAATGTCGACATCTATATGGGATCGGGCGGCGCGCCCGAGGGCGTCCTCGCCGCCGCGGCGCTGCGCTGCGTCGGCGGCCAGTTCAAGGGCCGCCTGCTGTTCCGCAACGACGACGAGCGGCTGCGCGCGAAGAAATGGGGGATCGAGGATCTGGGCCGCGTCTACGACCTCGAAGACCTCGCCAAGGGCGACGTGATCTTCGCCGCGACCGGGGTCACCGACGGGTCGCTGCTGCGCGGCGTCAAGCATCGCCGCGGCGGCGTGCTGACCACCGAAAGCGTCGTGATGCGCGCCTCGTCGGGCACGGTGCGCTGGGTCAAGGGCGAACATCGCGCGGCGTGACGAATCCCGCGTCGCCCCCGCGGAGGTGGGGGCGACGGTTGGAATGAGGGGACTGCGAAATGGAAGAAGCAAAGCGTCCGAAACTGTTCGTCAGCCATCATTCGAGCAAATATGACGTCGCGCTCCATGTCGAGAAGGCGCTCGCACGCCACGGTGTCGATTGCTGGATCGCGCCGCGCGATGTCGGCCCCGGCGAAGCCTTCGATACCGCGATCATGCAGGCGATCCGCGATTCGGCAGGCGTCCTCCTCCTCTTCTGCAGCCAGTCGGACAAGAGCCCGCATGTGAAGCGCGAGCTGATCCTCGCCGACAGCGCACACAAGGCGATCATCCCGCTGCGGCTCGAGGAGATCGTTCCCGACGACCTCGCCTATCATCTCGCGAGCGCGCAGTGGATCGACTGGCTGGAAAAGCGCGACGATTCGATCGCGCGCATCGCGGCGAAAGCGCACCAGCTTGCCGGCACCCGCGCTCCCGACAGGACGGAGCCCGCCGCCGCGCCGGCGGCTTCGGCCGCCGCCGACAATCTCCACGCCGCGATCCTGACGCAGGCGTCCGCGCCGGAACCCGCCGCATCCTCGGGCGGGTCGGCCAAGACGCTGATGATCGGCGCGCTGCTCGTTCTGGTCGCGGTGCTGGGCGCCATGCTGTTCCTGCGCGGCGGCGAGGAGAAGAAGGCCGAGCTTGCGACAACGGCGGCCCCCGCTGCCGCTTCACCGGCCGCATCTGCCCCTGCCGCCACTCCGCCCCCGTCGACGACGCCCGCCGAACCGGCAGAAACTACGCCGACAGCGAAGATTCCGCCGAGCTTCAACTGCAAATATGCCGCGACGCGCGCCGAGAAGCTGATCTGCGGCGACGACGAGCTCGCGGCGCTCGATCGCGAACTGAACCGCGCCTACAAGCAGCTCGACCGCACCGCGGGACCGCTGCGCGAGCAGATCGCCGCTGAGCAGCGCGGCTGGCGCATCGGCCAGCGCGACACCTGCGGCGACGCCGCCTGCGTCGCCGACGCAATGCGTCAGCGCATCATCGTCCTCGATTCGCAGCGCGCCTCGCTGGGGAGCGACGAGGGGCAATAGAGCCACCGGCCTCATGCCAATCCGGCGCTTTGACCGGAAGCCGGACGTTAGCACTGCTTGACCGACTGATTACAAGCAGACTCGCAAGATGGAACGATGACGATGACCGACGTGCTGGACGAGGGGCCGTTCTTTCATGGAACGATCGCGGATTTGCGCGTGGGTGATTTCCTCACCGCAGGATACCGGTCCAACTATCGTCCCGAAGTGGTGATGAACCACGTCTATTTCACTTCGATTGTAGACGGTGCCGGGCTTGCCGCCGAAATCGCGGGGGAACTCGCCGGAGGCGGCGCGGTCCCGCGTGTTTATGCCGTGGAGCCGACCGGGACATTCGAGAACGACCCGAACGTGACCGACAAGAAATTTCCCGGTAATCCCACTCGATCTTATCGCAGCAGCGCACCGCTCAAGGTCGTTGGCGAAATCACGCACTGGACCAGATTGACGCCCGAAGCACTGCGGTTGTGGAGGGAAAGACTGACCGCATTGCTCTCCGACGAACGAGGCGAAATCATCAACTGACACGCGGCGGCGCGCTTCTCGTGCTCATTATGCGATCGAAGCGCTCAAAATAGGCGGTCGGCAAACCAACCCAAAGCGGCCGTTCACTCTACTGATATTCCACCGTCACTGGAATGCGCCCGCGATAATCACCGTCGTTCGCGCCGCTCACCTGGAGGCGCCCGCCGAAGCGGAAGATGAGGCGGCCGTCGGGGCCGAGGCGCGGGGCGGCGCCGAGGTCGGTGGCGAGGCCGGTGACGCGCGCCATGCCACCGCTACCGCTTTCGAGATCGACCGAGGCGGGCAGAAAAACGCGCACTTCGGCGCCGGGTTCGCCGCGCACCGTGACGGTGCCGGTCACTGCGAAGCCCCCGAGGTCGCGGACGTCGCCGCTGAGGCGGCGCGCGCCGGTGACGGGGTCGAGTTCTACCGCACCGCCGCCAGCGCCCGCCGCGACGCGACCCATGTCGAGCTGGGTTTCGATGTCGATGCGGAGCGGCGTGTCGGCCTTGCGACTCGGCGCCGCCGGGCCGCTGTCGGGCTTGCCGCACAGCATACACTGTGCCGCGGCCGCCGAAGGGGCGGCGAGGCAGAGGAAAAAAGCGGGCAAAAAGCGCAGTTTCACGGGCGCGGCCATAGCATCGCCATGGTTAATCCGGGGTAAAGCCGCGGGCGCGCTTAGCGGCTGGTGGTGCCCTTCTTTTCGGTCTAACCAGCGCCATGAGCAGCCCGCCGCGCCGTCCCCCGTCCATCCGGCTCAACGCGCTCGCCACGGCGGTGCCCGATCACGACATTCATCAGGCTTTTGTCGACTGGGCGACACCGCGCCTCACCGACGCGCGCGTCCGCGCGCTGTTCGCGCGGATGGCGGCGCGGTCGGGGATCGACCATCGCTGGTCGGTGCTGCCGCCAACGCCCGCAGGCGGCTCGCCGGTCGCGCCGGGCGGCTTTTACGACGTGCCCGGCCTGCCGCCGACCTCGGCGCGGATGGCGGCCTATGCCGACCATGCGCCCGATCTGGCCATGCAGGCGATCGCGGCGCTCGGCGCGGCCTTCGATCCCGCGCGCATCACCCATATCGTCGTCGCAAGCTGCACCGGCTTCGTCGCGCCGGGGATCGATCAGATCCTCGCACGGCGGCTGAAGCTGGCGCCGACGGTCGAGCGCGTGCTGATCGGCTTCATGGGCTGCTATGCCGGGGTCACCGCGCTGCGCACTGCGCGCCATATCGTGCGGTCGCAGAACGAAGCGGTCGTGCTGGTCGTCAGCGTCGAACTGTCGACGCTGCACCTCAGCCTCGCCGACCAGCCCGAGCCGTTGCTCGCGATGCTCCAGTTCAGCGATGGCGCCGCGGCGGGCATCGTGTCGGCGGCGCCCGGCGGGCTCGTCCTGGGCGAGAGCCGCAGCCTCGCGCTCGAAGACAGCGCCGAGCTGATCCGCTGGGACATCGGCGACAAGGGTTTCGAGATGCATCTGTCGGGCGAAGTGCCGGGGCGGCTGCGCGAGGCGTTGGCCAGCCGCGACGTGCAACGCGACCTGTTCGGCACGGCCGGCGCGCCGCCGCTGCTCGCGGTCCACGCCGGCGGGCGTTCGGTGCTCGACGCGGTCGAACATGCGCTCGCGGTGCAGGCGCAGGCTCTCGCCGACAGCCGGTCGGTGCTCGCGCGCTTCGGCAATATGTCGTCGGCGACGATCCTGTTCGTGCTCGCCGCGATGATGGCGCGCGGCGCAAAAGGGCAAGGGATCGCCATCGCCTTCGGCCCCGGCCTCGCCGCCGAAGCGATCCGGTTCGAGGCATGAACCCCTTCACCAGCCTCGCCGGACCGATCGAGCGCGAGGAGGAGATGGACGCGGCCGAGCTTTCGCCCGCGCGCTATGCCAAAGTGCTCGCCGACCTGTCGCGGGTCAATGCGCTGACGCTCGCGCGGCGGCCGACGCTGGGCTTTCTCGACCGCGTTCGCGCGCGTAGCGGCAGTGCAGGGGGCGGCGGGGCAGGGGGAAGCGACGCGAAGCCGTGGCGCATCCTCGACGTCGGGTTCGGCGCGGGCGACATGCTCGCCCGGATCGCGCGCTGGGGCGATGCGCGCGGGGTGGCGCTCGATCTCGTCGGGGTCGATCTCAATCCGAAAAGCGCGCCGGTCGCCGCAGCGCGGCTCGGCGAGCGGGCGCGGCTGATCACCGGCGATTACCGCGATCTGGCGGGGCAGGGGTGGGACATCATTCTGTCGAGCCTCGTCGCCCACCATATGAGCGCCGGGCAGCGCCGCGATTTCCTGCGCTTCATGGATGCCGAATGCGCGCGCGGCTGGCTGGTCAACGATCTTCACCGCCAGCGCCTGCCCTTCGCGGGGTTTCCGCTGCTCGCGCGGCTCGCTTTCGCCGACCCGATCGTGCGGCGCGACGGGCAGCTTTCGGTCGGGCGCAGCTTCCGCCGCGCCGAATGGCAGGCGATGCTCGCCGACGCGCTGCCCGAAACAGCCGCCGAATGCCGCATCTTCCGAAGCTTCCCCTGGCGCCTTTGCGTCGAGCGCGTCCGATGAGCGATGCGCTTATCGTCGGCGCCGGACCCGCCGGGTCGGCGGCGGCGATCGGGCTGGCGGGCGCGGGCGCGAAGGTGCTGCTGCTCGAACGATCGCGCGAGACGGGGGACGCGCTGTGCGGCGGCTTCCTGAGCTGGCGGACGCTCGCACGGCTCGAAGCGCTCGGGATCGACCGCGCCGGGCTCGGCGGGCAGACGGTCACGCGCGTGCGGCTGTTCGCGGGGCGCCGGTCGAGCGAAACGAAGCTGCCCGGCGCAGCGATGGGCGTGTCGCGCCGCCGTCTCGACAGCGCCTTGCAGGCGGCGGCCGTCGCCGCGGGCGCGGGGCTGGAGCGCGGGGTTCACGCGACGGCGCTCGAAGGCGGCGCCGTGCAGACGCGCGACGGCGCGACGCTGACGGCGCCGTCGCTTTTCCTCGCGGCGGGCAAGCATGGCTTTCGCGGATTTCCGCGCGAGCCCACACGCTGGCAGCACGGCGATCCCGTCATCGGCCTGCGGCTGCGGCTTCCCGCGCACCCGGCGCTCGCGCGGCAGGTCGACGATGCGGTCGAGCTTCACCTCTTCGATCGCGGCTATGCGGGGCTGGTGCGGCAGGAGGACGGCAGCGGCAACCTCTGCCTCGCGGTCCATAAATCGCGCCTCGACGAAGCGGGCGGCGAGCCGGCGGCGCTGCTCCGCGCGCTCGGCGACGCGTTGCCGCCGCTCGGTGAACGGCTCACGCAGGCCGACTGGACGCACCCGGTCGATGCGATCGGCCACGTTCCCTATGGCTGGCGGACGACCGATACGATTCCGGGGCTGTTCAAGCTCGGCGATCAGGCCGGCGTCATTCCCAGCCTCGCGGGCGAGGGCATGGGGCTGGCGCTCGCGAGCGCCGAGGCGGCGGTGGCGGCATGGCGGCGCGGCGGCCCCGCGGAAGCGCCCGCTTTCCAGCAGGCCCTCGCCGCCCGCATGGCGCGGCCTTTCGCGCTCGCGAGCCTGATCTGGCGCGCGGGCGAAACTCCGCGCAGCACGGGCCTGTTGACCTCGGTTGCCGTCGCTTTTCCGTCGCTCGTGCGCTTTGTGTCGGAAGCCACGCGCGTCCGCTGAGGGGGAAATGGTTCGCACGAAGACACAAAGACACGAAGAGGCTGATTCGGGCCGATAGGCCCATTGCCTCCCGCACCTTGCGGCTGGCCGCAGCGCCGGAAAGAGGATGCCGCTTCGCGGCAAGCACAACCTCCTTCGTGTCTTTGTGCCTTCGTGCGAACCAAATTCGCCCCGCTTCCCATTCTCCCACGCCATCCGATCGCACCACGGCCTCACTTCCAAGCCCCTTGTCGCGGCAGGGCGCCGGGCCGATATAGGGTCCAGCCGGGCGCCGCACGACGCCGCCGCAAGGAGTTCCGACCATGACCGACCCGCAAACCGATAAGACCCTCGACCCCATGGCGCATCATGTGCTGCGCGAGGGCGGCACCGAACGCGCCTTCACCGGCAAATATACCGACCACAAGGGCGACGGCGTCTATCGCTGCGCCGGCTGCGGCGAGCCTTTGTTCGACAGCCGCACCAAATATAACAGCGGCTCGGGCTGGCCGAGCTATACCGCGCCCGCCACCGCGAGCGCGGTGACCGAACTCACCGACCAGAGCCACGGCATGGTCCGCACCGAAGTGCGCTGCGCGAAATGCGAGGGTCACCTCGGCCATGTCTTTCCCGACGGCCCCGGGCCGACCGGACTGCGCTATTGCATCAACAGCGCGGCGCTTGACTTCGCCGAGCGCGGGCAGGATGAGGCCAAAGCCGGCGAGGGTTGATCCTGCCGGCCTGAAACATCCGGGGCGGAGCGAGGGAAGGATTGTGTTTGCGCCGCGAACGACAGCAGGCATCGGCAGGTAAATCGTCATCGTCGGGCAAGGGCGGCCCGGGCAAAGGAGGGTCCGGCAAGGGCTCGTCCGGCGGCCCGTCGCGCGTCCGGGTCTGGCTCCGGCGGCTGTTCCGCTGGGGGCTCGGCCTTGCCTTCGTCGGCGCGGTCGCGATTGCGGTTGCGGTCGGCATCGCGGTGCAGCGCATCCCGAGCTTCGAGGAGCTCAAGAAATCGCCCGCCGGGCAGACGATCCGCGTCCACGCCGCCGACGGCACCGTCTTTCTGTCGCTCGGCCCCAATTACGGCCGCTGGCTGACCCTGACCGAGACGCCGCAGGTGATGCAGGACGCGATGGTCGCGGTCGAGGATCGCCGTTTTCGCTATCATCCCGGCATCGACCCCGTCGGCATGAGCCGCGCCGCGGTGTTCGCGGTCGAACATTATGGCACCGGCCGCCGGATGCAGGGCGCCTCGACGATCACCCAGCAGCTCGCGCGCAACATCTTCCTGTCGAACAGCTACACCTGGACGCGCAAGGCGCGCGAGATGGTGCTCGCGCTCGCGCTCGAATGGAAATTCTCGAAGGACGAGCTGCTCGAACTCTATCTGAACAAGGTCTATTTCGGCGGCGGCAGCTATGGCATCGATGCCGCCTCGCGGCGCTTCTTCGGGCATAGCGCGACCGAAATGTCTTTGTCGGAGGCCGCGGTGGTCGCGGGACTGGTCAAGGCGCCGTCGCGCTATTCGCCGACCGCCGACGCCGCCGCCGCGCTCGGCCGCTCAGGGGTCGTGCTCGAAACGATGGTCGATGCGGGCTTCATCACCCAGTCGCAGGCCGACAGTGCCAAGCCCGCCGACGTCCAGCTCGCGCAGGAGACCGGGCAGAACAGCGCGCGCTATTTCACCGACTGGGCGCTGCCGCAACTCGACATGCTGATCGACGAGGGCAGCGAGGCGCTCGACGTCTTTACCACGCTCGACCTCGGCATGCAGCGCGCGGCAACCGCGGCGATTCAGGCCGACACGCCGAAAGGCGTGCAGGCGGCGCTGGTGTCGATCGACCGCGACGGCGCGGTGCGCGCGATGGTCGGCGGCACAGACTATGTCGCGTCGAACTATAACCGCGCGACGCAGGCGCTGCGCCAGCCCGGATCGGCGTGGAAGCTGTTCGTCTATATGGCCGCGCTCGAAGCGGGGCATAAGGTCGACGACCAGGTGGTCGACGAGCCGGTGACGATCAACGGCTGGAGCCCGCGCAACTCATCGGGGCGCTTTGCCGGGCCGATGAGCCTGCGTACCGCCTTCGCTTATTCGGTCAACACCGTCGCCGCGAAGCTGGGCGACGAGATCGGCTTTTCGGCGGTCGCTAACATGGCGCGCCGCTTCGGCATCACGACGCCGATCAACACCCATCCCTCGATGGTGCTCGGCAGCGCCGAAGTGCGGGTGATCGACATGACCGCCGCCTTCGCCTCGGTCGCGCGCAAGGGCGTTTCGGCGCAGCCCTACGCGATCACCAAGGTCACCACCGCCGACGGCCGGCTGCTCTATCAGCGGCCGGCCGAGCGCGGGCAGACGCTGGTCGATACATGGGTCGCCGCCGGGATCACCGACCTGCTCCAGACCGCGGTCGCGACCGGCACCGGCCGCGCCGCGCAGATAGGCCGCCCGGTCGCGGGCAAGACCGGCACGACGTCGAGCAACAAGGACGGCTGGTTCCTCGGCTTTTCGAGCGGGCTGACCACCGGCGTCTGGATGGGCCGCGACGATGCGAAGCCGGTCGGCGGTCTGCAGGGCGGCCGCGCGCCGGCCAAGGCCTTTGCCGACTATATGCGCGTCGCGGTCGCGCGGCGCCCGGTCGAGCCCTTCGACACCGAGGTCAAGCTGCCCGAATGGCAGCTCGAGGACGAAGGCGACGCCTATCTGGGCGAGCCGGGCGATGAAGGACTGACCGACGACAATGGTATGCCGATCGAGCTACCCTATGACAGCCGCCCGCCGCAGAGCGACGCGCCGCCCCCGCCGCCGCAGGACGAAGGTCCGGTGCTCAACCAGCAATGGATCGAGGAACAGACCGGCCGCCGCCCGCCGCCGCCCGATGCGAGCGCGACGCCCAAGGCGGTGCCGCAAGGCAAGCTCATCACGATTCCGGCGCCCAAAGCGCCGCCCCCGCCGGCACAGAAAGGGCAGCCGCCGCAGCGCCCGGCGAATGGCGAGGGTAACTAAAGACACGGACGGCGCTGAAAATTCTTCCGTCATTCCCGCGAAAGCGGGAATCCAGCTTTCCCATACCTTTTTCTTCGCGCCTTTGCGCCTTTGCGTGAGATTTCAGAACCTCACGCAAAGGCGCAAAGGCGCGAAGAAAAAGGGAGGAGAATGGCAAAAGCTGGATTCCCGCTTTCGCGGGAATGACGGGAAATAGCTCCCTAGCCGAAGCGATAACGATGCAGTCCGCGCCCCTCGCGCCGCAGCCACGCGCGCGCAGCGCCGACGTCGCCGTCGTGCAGTTCGTCGACCAGCGCGTGAAAAGCCGCGCCATGGTCCATGTGCCGCAGGTGCGCGACTTCGTGCGCGACGGTAGCGCGGCGGACGTGATCGGGCGCCATCACCAGCCGCCAGCTATAGCGCAGGTCGCCGTCATGGGTGCAGCTCCCCCAGCGGCTGCGCGGATCGCCGACCCCGACGCGGCCGACGCGGAGCCCCGCGCGTTCGGCAATCTCACGGCTTTCGCGCGTCATCAGCGCGAGCGCTTCGGCCTTCAGCCAGCGCTCGATGCGGCGGCCGACGGTGTCGGCGGGTCCGCCGACGATCAGCGCATCGTCCGCGAGGCGCACCGCGCGCGGCGCGGCAGCGCTCCAGTCGATCCGGCGCGGCGCCCCGAACAGCGGCACCGCGGCGCCCGGCCCGACGAGCAGCGGCATCGCCGCCTTGCCGACCTGCTCGGCCAGCCAGCCTTGCTGCTCGCTCGCCCATTTGAGCGCGCGCGCCGCATTGGCGCGGCGCGGCAGCGTCAGGCGCAACTCTCCGCGCGCGCCGTCGAAGATCAGCTTGTAACGCCGCGACTGCGCATGATGGACGAGCCGCACCGGCCACGGGGTTTCGCCCACCCAGATCTGCGGGCGCTCGTCGCGAAGATCAGACGACGCGTTCGACAAGATGATTCTCCAGCGGCCCCGCGACATCCTCGGCCACCGTCCAGCCGACGATCGATTCGCCTGCGCGATGCACCGCGTCGCGGTCGCCGCAGACGAGATAATGCCAGTCGGGCAGCGGCTCGCCCTCGGCGCGCAGGCGATAGGCGCAAGTCTGCGGCAGCCATTCGATGTCGGCGACCTTGGCTTTGGTCAGCGTCAGGCAGTCGGGGACGTGGCGGCGGCGGTGCTTGTAGTCGCCGCAGCGCGCGGTCGAAAGGTCGAGCAGGCGGCACGCGACATTGGTCGGATAGATGCGGCCCGTGTCCTCGTCCTCCAGCTTGTGGAGGCAGCATTTGCCGCAGCCGTCGCATAGCGCCTCCCACTCGCCGGCGTCGAGGCTGGCGAGCGGCGCTTCCCAGAAGCGGCGCCCGGCCGGGCTCACTTCACCCACTTCGCCAGCTCGGCCGCGACCTTGTCGGGCGCGCCCTCGTCGGCGTCGGTCGACGGGTCGTCGAGCGGCAGCAGCGCGAGCGGCTTGCCCGCCGGGTCCATCAGGAAGGCAAGCTGGCTGTGCGCCATCAGATAGCGGTCGGGCGCCGACCCCGGCACCTTGTTGTAGGTGACGACATAGGCCTTGGCGACCGCCGCAATCTGTTCGGGGGTGCCGGTCAGGCCGAGCAGCCGCGGGTGATAACGGCTGACGAAGGCCTTGAGCGCCGCGGGCGTGTCGCGCTCGGGGTCGACGGTGATGAACATCGGCGCGACCCTGGCGCCGCGCGCCGGATCGCTCTTTTCGAACGCCGACAGGCCGCGCATCAGCTTTTGCAGATCGACCGGGCAGATGTCGGGGCAATAGCTGTAGCCGAAATAGACGAGGCGGTATTTCCCCGCGAAATCACTGTCGCGCACGGTCTTGCCGTCCTGATCGGTCAGCGTGAACGGCCCGCCGATCTTCGCGCCGGCAAGCGGCGGATCGCCGGCGGGCCCACCCGCCGGGGCGTTGCAGCCCGCCAGCATCGCCGCCGTCAGCAGAAGCAGGCTTGAACGGGCGAGCTTTCGTCCCATGTTTACGATATTCATCATGTGGCCAGCCTTGATCGGCTAAGGCCCGAAAATCAACCATTGTCGTGCGGGGGCGCGTTCCGTTTCGCCGCGTCCGCGACAATTTCGAGGGGGTCGCTTACCATGTTTCGACGCGCGGACATCCGCCTTGCTTCCCTGGCCCTGCTCGCCGCCGCGACGGCGGGCGCGTTGGCGCCCGCGCCGGCATCGGCGCAGTTTCGCGGCGCCTATGGTTTCCTACAGGCGGTCGAAAGCCGCGACGGCAACAAAGCGACCGACGCGCTGAAGGACGACCCTTCCTTCGTCAACACCCGCAACCCCGACACCGGCGAGACCGCGCTGATCATCGTCGCCAAGCGGCGCGACCCAACCTGGCTGCGCTTCCTGATCGGCAAGGATGCCGACCCGTCGATCGCCGACCGGCAGGGCGTGACACCGCTGATGCATTGCGCGCTGCTCAATTTCACCGAGGGTGCCGAGGCGCTGCTCGACGCGAAAGCGCCGGTCGACCAGACGAACCGCCGCGGCGAGACTGCGCTGATCCTCGCGGTGCAGGCGAAGAATGCCGCGATGGTCCGCCTGCTCGTCCGCCACGGCGCGAATCCCGACAAGACCGACCATATCGCCGGCATGTCGGCGCGCGACTATGCCAAGCGCGACGACCGCACCGGCCAGTATCTCGCGCTGCTCGACGCCAAGGCCGACACCGCGCCGCGTGACCCGGGCGCAGTGTTCGGACCGAACTGATTCGCCGGGCGGACGTGTGTCGGGGAAAGATTCGCGCAGAGGCCGCAGAGAACGCAGAGATTTGAAACTCAGCGTGTCCCCGCGAAGGCGGGGACCCATCTCCGGCCGGTTCCATCTTGCACCGGCCGGAGATGGACCCCCGCCTTCGCGGGGGAACAGGATGGTTTAAATCTCTGCGTTCTCTGCGGCCTCTGCGCGAATATATTCTTCCGCCTCCTCGCAATGTGACTCCGGCATTGACTATCACATTATGATGTGAAACAAGCGCCGCATGTCCACACAGCTCATCGAACGCATCCGCGCCATCGTCGAAGACGGCACCATGTCCCGCTCAGGACTTGCTCGCGCCGCGGGTCTCCACGCCAACAGCCTTCGCGACCTCGATTCGGACGGCTGGAACCCCACCGCCGAGACGCTGCGCAAGCTCGAGAACTGGCTCGCGCACGGCAGCGACCTGTCGCCGATGGCGAGCCCCGAGGAGATTATCGCCGAGGCGCGCAACGGCCGCATGTTCATCCTCGTCGACGACGAGGACCGCGAGAATGAAGGCGACCTCGTCATTCCCGCGCAGATGGCGACCCCCGATGCGATCAATTTCATGGCGACCCACGGCCGTGGCCTCGTCTGCCTGACGCTGACACGCAGCCGCGTCGAAACGCTCGGGCTCGAACTGATGAGCCGCCAGAACGGGACGCGGCACGAAACCGCCTTCACCACCTCGATCGAGGCGCGCGAGGGGGTTACCACCGGCATTTCGGCGGGCGACCGCGCGCGCACCGTCGCGGTCGCGATCGATGCGGGCAAGGGCCGCGACGACATCGTCACCCCCGGCCACGTCTTTCCGCTGATCGCACGCGACGGCGGCGTCCTCGTGCGCGCCGGCCATACCGAAGCGTCGGTCGACATCGCGCGGCTCGCCGGGCTCAACCCCTCGGGCGTGATCTGCGAGATCATGAACGACGACGGGACGATGGCCCGGCTGGCCGACCTCATCCCCTTCGCGCGGCGCCACGGGCTGAAGATCGGGACGATCGCCGACCTGATCGCCTATCGCAGCCGCACCGACCGCCTGGTCGAATGCGTGTCCGACGAGCCCTTCGAATCCGATTACGGCGGCGACTGGCGGCTCAAATCCTATCGCAACAAAGTCGACGGTTCGGTCAATCTGGTGCTGCAAAAGGGGCCGGTCGATCCCGAAGGCGTGACCTTGGTGCGGATGCACGCGGTGTCGATCTTCGACGATATCATGGGCCGCCCCGGCCCGAAAAAGCGGCGTCTCCAGCGTTCGATGGACGCGATCGGCGAGGCGGGCGCGGGGGTGATCGTGATGCTGATGCGCCCGCTCCCCGGCTCGGCCGATGCCGAGGCAACCCCGACTCCCGCCGGCGGCATGGACCTGCGCACTTACGGTATCGGCGCGCAGATTCTCGCCGACCTCGGCGTCCATGCGATGGAATTGCTGACCCCCACCCATAGCAATATCGTCGGCCTCGAAGGCTATGGCCTGTCGGTCGTCGGCGAACGGTCGATCCCCGGAGAAGCCTGACCCGCCGGTGAGCCAGTCGCTGGGCATCGGCTTCGCGGTCGTCGCCGCGCTGACCACCGCTTCGTCGCACGCCATGCTCAAGTCGGGCGAGGACCAGGAAGCGGTGCGCGCGCTGTGCGGCGCGACCTGGGCGGCCGCGGCGGCCGGTCCTTTGCTCTTCCTCGGTTGGCCGACCCCGGCGATGCTGCCGTGGCTCGCCGGGGCGGTGGTCCTGCACAGCGTCTATTCGCTGGTGCTCACGCGTTCCTACACGCTCAACGATTTCTCGGTCGCCTTTCCGATCGCGCGGGGCACCGCGCCGCTCGTCGCGATCGGCGCCAGCGCCCTGCTGTTCGGCGAGATTCCCGGGCTAGCGGAGACCGCGGGCGTGACCGCGATCAGCGCCGGCATCCTGTCGCTGTCGGCTGGCGGCCGCATCGGGCGCGCCGGGCTGATCGCCGCGCTGACGGCGGGCGTATTGACCGCCGCCTATACCGTCGTCGACGCGGGCGGGATGCGCGCGAGCGATGGGGTTCTGCCCTTTCTCTGCTGGTTCTTCTTCGCGACCGGAAGCGCGCTGCTGCTCCAGTTCCGCCTCGTCGCGGGCCCGGCCGCCGCCGCACGCCTCACCCGCAACCTCAGGCCGGGGATCGCCGCGGGCGGCCTCGCCATCGTCAGTTTCGGATCGACGCTCGTCGCCTTGCGCTATGCCCCCGTCGCCGCGGTCAGCGCGCTGCGCGAAACCTGCATCCTCGTCAGCATCCTGATCGCCTGGGTGTGGATGAAGGAGCGCGTCACGCTGCACAGCCTGACCGCCGCCGTGCTGATCGCGGCGGGCGCCCTGCTTTTGCTGCTTTCGCATCTCGTCCCACCCGCTTAAGGAGTCCGTCATGGCCCATATATTGATCGTCGAAGCCCGCTTCTATTCGCACCTCAACGACATGCTGCTCGACGGCGTGCGCAGCGCGCTCGACGCCGCGGGGCACAGCCACGAGACGGTGACCGTTCCCGGCGCGCTTGAGGTTCCCGCCGCCATTTCGCTTGCCGCTGATAGTTCGCGCTACGACGCCTATGTCGCGCTCGGCGTGGTGATTCGCGGCGAGACCTATCATTTCGAGGTCGTCTCGAACGAAAGCGCGCGCGGCATCATGGCGCTGACGCTCGACGGCCTGGCGATCGGCAACGGCATCCTGACCGTCGAGAATGAGGAGCAGGCGCTTGCGCGCGCCGACAAGACGCGCAAGGACAAGGGCGGCGAAGCGGCGAAGGCCGCGCTCGCGATGCTGGCTTTGAAGGAACAATTCGGCATTGGCTGATCGACCGCCCCCCGGCCGCTATTCCGTCGTCGAGCGCGGCGGGCGGCTGGTGGTCATCGATCGCGAGACCGGCCGCACCCCGCCGAGCGCCGCCGAGCGCATGGCCGACTATGACCGGCGGATGGGCAACGAGCCGGCGCTTCCCGCGGCGCAGCGATTTCCTACCGATGCCTTCGCCGATCCATCGGCTCCGGTCGTCGAACAGGTGATCGAGCCGCCCGCGCCCCCCGTGAGCGACCGGATGGTGGCGACCGTGGCGGCGATGAACCGCAAGCAGCCGTGGAAGGATCAGCGGCCCGCTGCCGGCCCCGCGCGCATCGCGCAGCGCCCCCAGCCGCGACCCCAATCGGGCGCAAAGCCCGGCGCCCGCAAGACGATCGTCACCGGCAAATGGTGGGACGCCAAGGGACCGCGAACGATCGAGCTCGGCCCCAAGGGGCAGCAGGTGCTCAGCGGCGGATTCGCGACGCTCTTCTTCGTGGCGCTGATCGCCGCGGTCGTGGCTCTGCTCGTTGCCCCGATTCTGCTTTTCTTCGCCGCCTTCCTGCTCTTTCGCTTCGGCGGCAAGATATTGGGGCCGATCGGCGCCGGGATCGTCGACAAGGCGCTGGCGGAGAAGGGGTAACAGCCCGTCGTCAAAGAGCCGCGTGTCCCCGCGAAGGCGGGGACACACCGAACTATTGTTCTATCCGGCCTAAGCCGCCACCAGCGCCGGATAATCGGTGTAACCCTCCGGCCCCGGCGAATACCAGGTCTGCGGATTGTCGGCGGCCCATTCGGCGCCGGTGCGGATGCGCTCGACGAGGTCGGGGTTGCCGATGAACGGCCGGCCGAAGGCGACCGCATCGGCGGCGCCGCTCGCCAGCGCCTCCTCGGCGAGCGCGGCGGTGTAATCGCTGTTGAGGATCAGCAGCCCCTTGAACGCGTCGCGGATCGCGGGCGACTGCTTGGGCACGTCGGTGCGCCCGAACGTGCCCTCGGGCCCGGGCTCGCGCAGTTCGAGAAAGGCGATACCGAGTGCATCGAGCGCCGCCGCCGCCGCGGGGAAGAGCTTTTCGGGCGCGCTGTCGTCGACACCCTGGGTTTCGCCGTTGGGCGACAGGCGCACCGCGACGCGGTCCTTGCCCCAGACGCCGATCAGCGCCTCGGTCACTTCGCGGAGCAGGCGGATGCGGTTCTCGACCGGCCCGCCATAATCGTCGTCGCGCAAATTGCTGTTGTCGCGCAGAAACTGGTCGATCAGATAGCCGTTGGCGCCGTGAAGCTGCACCCCGTCGAACCCGGCTTTCTTCGCATTGTCGGCCGCCTTGACATAATCGGCGATCACGCGCGGAATCTCGTCGAGCCGCAGCGGCCGGGCTTCCTCCAGATCGCGGCGCCCGACCGGCGTATGCGCGCGGCCCTCGCCCTTCGTGGCCGACGCCGAAACGGGCCGCTTGCCGTCGTTGAACACCGAATGGACGAGCCGCCCCATGTGCCAGAGCTGCGCGACGATGCGCCCGCCCGCGGCGTGGACCGCGTCGGTCACCGGCTTCCAGCCTTCGACCTGCGCGTCGGTCCACAGGCCCGGCGCGCTCGGCCAGCCGAGCCCTTCCTGCGAGATGCCGGTGGCTTCGGAAATGATCAGCCCGGCGGAGGCACGCTGGCGGTAATAGTCGCGCGCCAGTTCGTTCGGCACGAAACCCGGCCCGGCGCGGCCGCGCGTCAGCGGCGCCATGATGATGCGATTCGGCGCCTCGATGGCCCCCAGCTTGATCGGGTCGAACAGTGATGCGGTCATGCTTTTCCACCTTTCACTTTTATCCGCGACGCCTTGGCCGGTCGCCGCTATGGCCCGCGAAGCTATGGTCGTCGCGGCGCCGGCACAATGGTGGGTAGCAAAAGAAAATCTAAATGAGCAACAAGAGCGATAGTGTGGACAGCACGCCCGTGGCCGCGACCGTCAATCGCTGGGCCTTCGCGGCGCTTCTCGGCGGCAATCTCGCGCTGTCGTTGACCGCACTGGTCGTGCGCTTCGCCGACACCGGCCCGGTCGCGGCGGGCGTATGGCGGCTGTCACTCGCGCTGCCGGTGCTGCTCGCGTTCGCCTGGCGCGAGACCGGCGGGCGCCTGCCCTCGCCGCGCGCGCTCTGGATCGCGACCGGCGCGGGACTCTTCTTCGCCTTCGATCTCGCCGCCTGGCACCTCGGCATCCTGCAGACCAAGGTCGCCAACGCGACATTGTTCGGCAACAGCGCCAGCCTGCTGCTCGTGATCTGGGGGATCATGCTGTCGCGGACGTGGCCGCGCGGCTGGCAGGCGCTCGCGATCTTCCTCGCCTTTGCGGGGTCGGCGCTGCTGATGGGGCAGAGCTATGAAGCGTCGGCCGCCTATCTGGTCGGCGACCTGCTCAGCCTGCTCGCGGGCGCGCTCTACACCGGCTATGTGCTGATGATGCAGCGCGTGCGCGGCGAGGTCGGCGCCTGGTCGGCGCTCGCCATTTCGTCGGGTGCGGGCATCCCCGTGCTGCTCGTCACCGCGCTCGCGCTCGGCGAGACGATCCTGCCGCACGACTGGACGCCGCTGCTCACCCTCGCGCTGATGAGCCAGCTCGTCGGCCAGGGCTTGCTGATCTGGGCGCTGCCGCGCTTTTCGCCGCTCGTCGTCGGGCTCACCCTGCTCGTCCAGCCGGTCGTCGCGGCGGTCGCGGGCTGGCTGGTCTTCGGCGAGACGCTGAGCCTGTGGGAGATCGCCGGCGGCGCGATGGTCGCCGCCGCGCTCGTGCTGATTCGGTTGCCGAGCCGCGCCGCGCGGCCTATCTGATGGTCATGGCCGACACCCTTCCCGCCGATCCGACGCTCGACGAGATTCGCGCCGCGCTCGCACCGTTGATCGCCGAGACGGCGGCGTTCGACGGCTTCAGCGACGCGGCGCTGACCGACGCCGCGCGGCGCGCCGGGGTCGATCCCGACGTCGCCCGCCTCGCCTTTCCCGGCGGCGGACGCGACATGGTCGACGCCTGGTTCGCGAGCATCGACGCGGCGATGGCCGACCGTTGGCCCGCCGAGAAGCTCTCGACGCTCAAGATTCGCGAGCGGATCACGACGCTCGTCGAAACGCGCATCGACCTGCTCGCCGGAACCCGCGAATCGCTCCGCCGCGCGCTCGCCCTGCTCGCGCTGCCGGCGAACGCCCCGCACGCCGCGAAGCTCGGCTGGCGCGCCGCCGACCTGATGTGGCGGCTCGCGGGCGACACCGCGACCGATTACAACCACTATAGCAAGCGCGCGATCCTCGGCGCGGTCTATGGCTCGTCGATGGCGGTGCTTCTCAACGACGAAAGCGAAAGCTTCGCCGACACCCGCGCCTTCCTCGCCCGGCGCATCGACAGCGTGATGCGCTTCGAGGCGTGGAAACACCGCCGCGCCTCGCGCAGCATCGAACGCCCCAGCCTCGCCCGCTTCGTCGGCCGCCTGCGCTATCCGGGGCGCTGAACCGCAAATTGCAAACAGGGCTGGCGTTCGCCTGCTGTTATTGATAATCGCTCGCAAATGATCGCGAAGCTCGATTCCTCGCCGCTCGGTATCGCCGTGCGCATCGCCCGCATCGACTGGAACGCCATGTCGCAGGACGAAGGGCGGCGCCTGCGCGAATTTGGGCTGCTCGAAGGGTGCGAAATCACGCCGCGCCATCGCGGCAGCATCTTTTCGCGCGACCCGCTCGCGCTGACGATCGGGCGGATGCAGGTGATCATCCGCGCGAAGCAGGCCGCGGCGATCGAGGTCGAACCGGCCGCATGAAACGCATGATATGACCGGCGCCATCCCCTCCATCGCCCTCGTCGGCAATCCCAATGCCGGCAAGTCGAGCCTGTTCAACGCGCTGACCGGCGCGCGGCAGAAGATCGCCAATTATCCCGGCGTCACCGTCGAGCGAAAGGCGGGGCATGCAAGCTTCGCCGACGGCCGCCCGCTGTCGCTGATCGACCTTCCCGGCACCTACAGCCTCACCCCCGCGAGCCTCGACGAAGCGGTGACGCGCGACGTCGTGCTCGGCAAGCAGGCGGGCGAGGCGCGCCCCGACGCGCTGATCGTCGTCGTCGATGCCGCGAACCTCGACAATCATCTCTGCTTCGCGCTCGAACTGATCGCGCTCGGCCTGCCGACGGTGATCGCGCTCAACATGCTCGACCTTGCGACACGCGACGGGCTGACGCTCGACCCCGAGCGATTGTCGCGCGAGCTCGGCGTCCCCGTCGTCCCGACCGTCGCGGTGCGCAAGCGCGGGCTTGCCGAGCTGCTCGAGGCGGTGGATGGCGCAATCGCCGCGCACCAGCCGCGCGCCGCAGTGGCGCCGCCGCCGAACGATGCGTCGCTGCACCAGCGCGCCCGCGCGATCGCGCGTGCCGCGACGGTCGACGAGACGCCGGTGCGCCGATGGACCCAGCGCGTCGATTCGGTCGTGCTTCACCCGGTCGCCGGGCTCGTCATCCTGCTCGCGCTGATGTTCGTGATGTTCCAGGCGGTCTATGCCGCCGCCGAAGCCCCCGCCGATTTTCTCGAAAGCGGGATCGGCGTGCTGCAGGGCTGGGTCGTCGACGTCCTGCCCGACGGCTTCCTGCGCGGGCTGATCGTCGAGGGGCTGCTCGCGGGCGTCGGCGCGGTGATCGTGTTCCTGCCGCAGATATTGATCCTCTTCCTCTTCATCCTGCTGCTCGAGGCGTCGGGCTATATGACCCGCGCCGCCTTCCTGATGGACGGACTGATGGGCAAGGTAGGGCTGTCGGGGCGCGGCTTCATTCCCTTGCTCTCCAGCTTCGCCTGCGCGGTGCCCGGGATCATGGCGACGCGGTCGATCCCCGACGAGAAGGACCGGCTGACGACGATCCTGATTGCGCCGCTGATGACCTGTTCGGCGCGAATGCCCGTCTACACGCTGGTCATCGGCGCCTTCATTCCCGCGCGGGGCGTCGGCGGCTCGCCGGTCGGGTTGCAGGGCCTCGTCCTCTTCGGCCTGTTTTTGAGCGGCATCGTCGGCGCGCTGCTCGTCGCGTGGGTTCTTCGCCGTTCGGTGACCAAAGGCAATGCCGCGGGCTTCATGATGGAGATGCCGCGCTATCAATGGCCGCGGCTGAACGACATCGCCATCGCGCTGTGGCAGCGCGCGTGGATCTTCCTGCGCCGCGCGGGCACGATCATCGCGATGACGACGGTGGTGCTGTGGCTGCTGCTGAGCTTTCCCAAGGCGCCTGCGGACAGCGACGTGCGCCAGGTCGACTACAGCGTCGCGGGCCATATCGCGAGCGGGCTGGAGGTCGTCGTGAAGCCGATCGGTTTCAACCACGACATCGCGCTGGCGCTGATCCCGGCGATGGCGGCGCGCGAGGTCGCGGTCTCCGCGCTCGCCACCGCCAATGCGATCGACGCCGGCGACGACGAGGAAGCGGTGGCGATGTCGCTCGGCGAGCGCCTCCAGGGCCGCTGGAGCCTCGCGACCGCGCTCGCCTTCCTCGCCTGGTTCGTCTTCGCGCCGCAGTGCATTTCGACGATCGCCATCACACGGCGCGAGACCAACGGGTGGAAATGGCCGCTGTTCATGGTTGGCTATTTGTTCGCACTCGCCTATGCCGCTGCTGGTATCACTTACTGGACGGCCGTCGCCTTCGGACTCGGCTGATCCTCCCCAACTTCAAGCGGAGCGGAGCGGCGATGGCTGGCAGCGTCAACAAGGTAATTCTCATCGGCAATCTGGGTGCCGATCCCGAAATCAAGTCGTTCCAGAACGGCGGCAAGATCGCCAATATCCGCATCGCGACCAGCGAACAGTGGAAGGACCGGATGACCGGCGAGCGCAAGGAGCGCACCGAATGGCATAATGTCGTGATCAACGGCGAAGGGCTGGTCGGCGTCGTCGAGCGCTACCTCAAGAAGGGCTCGAAGGTTTATATCGAAGGCTCGCTTCGCACCCGCAAGTGGCAGGACCGCGACGGCAACGACCGCTATACGACCGAAGTCGTGATCGCCGGCATGGGCGGCACCCTCACCATGCTCGACGGCGCACCGGGCGGCGGCGGTGGTTCGCGCGGCGGCGGCGATAGCTGGGGCCAGGGCGGAGGCTCGGGAGGCTCGGGCGGCGGCTGGGATCAGGGCGCCTCGTCCGGCGGCGGAAGTGCGGGCAGCGGCTGGAACCAGGGCGGTGGCGGCTCGGGCGGCGGCAGCCGTCCGCCCTTCGACGACGATCTGGACGACGACGTTCCGTTCTGAGGCTCTGACCCATGGCGAGTGACCTGCTGACCGCCGCGGACGTCGCGCGCGGCGTGTGCCGGCTGTTCGCGCAGCAGGGGCTGGTCGCGATCCCCGAGGTGACGCTGCCCAACGGCCGCCGCACCGACCTCACCGCGATCGACGCCAGGGGCAACATCACGATCGTCGAGATCAAGGTCAGCCGCGCCGACCTGCACGGCGATGGCAAATGGCCCGATTATTGCGACTGGTGCGACCGCTTCTATTGGGCGCTTGCCGCGGGGCTCGACCCCGCCATCCTCGAAACCGAGGGTTACCGCCCCGAAAGCTCGGGGCTGATCGTCGCCGACCGCTATGGCGCCGCGGTAGTCCGCGAAGCGGCGAGCTGCAACCTCGCCCCCGCGCGCCGCAAGGCCGAACTGCTCCGCATCGGCCGCCTCGCGATGCGCCGCTCGATGATCATCGCGGACCCCGAGCTGGCAGGGCCATGGGGTGAGGGCATTTAGATTATCTCACGCAAAGGCGCGAAGGCGCAAAGAGGGCGAGCATGGCGGCGGCGACGTTCTTGATCATTGAATGGGCCGGACTTTGTCCGGTCAATCTCCAATGAGCTACATTTTGCCTAGGAAAATACGCCGCGGCTGCGCGCGCCCTCTTTGCGTCTTTGTGTGAGATTAACCTTCTTCGCGCCTTCGCGCCTTCGCGCCTTTGCGCGAGATTTATAAAAAAGCCGCGCTCACCCCCGCGCCTGCATCCGCGCCAGATAGCGCGCGAGAACGTCGATCTCCAGATTGACCGGCCGCCCCGCCGCGGCTTCATCCAGCGTCGTCATCTCCTGTGTATGCGGGATGATGTTGAGCGTGAAATGCGCGGTGCCGTCGGGTTGATCGACAACCTCGTTCACCGTCAGCGACACGCCGTCGAGGGTGATCGATCCCTTGGGCGCGATATGCGGCGCGAGCGACGCGGGCGCTTCGATCGTCAGCTTGACGCTGTCGCCCACCGGCTCGACCGCGACGATCCGGCCGACTGCGTCGACATGGCCGGTGACGATATGGCCGCCGAGTTCGTCGCCGACGCGCAGCGCGCGTTCGAGGTTGAGGCGGCGCCCCGCGTCCCACATCCCCGGCGCGGTGCGCGCGAGCGTTTCGGCGCTCGCGTCGATCGCGAACCAGTCGCCCGGACCGTTGCTGTCCGCATCGACGCCCTTATCGACGACGGTCAGGCACGCACCCGAACAGGCGATCGACGCGCCGAGGTCGATACTGCCCACATCGTAGCTGGTGCCGATGACGAGCCGGGTGTCGCCGCGGTCCTCATGGGTCAATATGGTGCCGATGTCGGTAATGATGCCGGTGAACATAGAAGCCTTAATCCCTTCGCACCCGCTCGTAGACGTCGAGCCGGTCGCTGCCAAGCATCCGGCTGTCGGTAAGGCGCCAGCGGCCGTGCGCCGCGGCCAGATCGGTGAGGCCGATGTCGCCGAGCGCGGCTTGGCCGCCGCCGATCAGGATCGGCGCGCGATAGAGGAGCAGCCGGTCGACGCGGTCGGCGGCAAGGAACGCCGACGCCGCGCCGGCGCCGCCTTCGATCAGCACCGAATCGACGCCGTCGATCGCTTCGGGCGAAGCGATCGCGGTCCATCCTTCGGGCGCTGACCCGTGCGTCAGGAGCAATTTGCGCGGGCTGCGCGCTTCGAGCCCGGGCAGCCGCACGTCGAGCCGCGGCGCATCGGCCGCGACCGTCCCGCGCCCAACGAGGATCGCCTGATGCATCGCACGCTCGAGATGCCCGTGCGCGCGCGCGCGGTCGCCGGTGATCCAGCGGCTCGCCCCGTCGGCCATCGCAATGCAGCCGTCGAGCGAGGTGGCGAGCTTGAGCGTGACGAAGGCACGCCCCGCGTGCTGCCGCGTCCACCATGGCGCCATCGCGGCGCACGCCTCGGCGGGCAGCACGCCCTCGACGACCTCGATCCCCGCCGCGCGCAGCCGCGCGAGCCCGGCGCCGTCGGTGCGTGGATCGGGATCGCGCGCCGCGATCACCACGCGGGCGAGCCCGGCTGCGACCAGCAGGTCGCTGCACGCCGGGCCGCGGTCGCTGGCGTGGGCGCAAGGTTCGAGGCTGACATAGGCGGTCGCTCCCCGCGCGGCGTCCCCCGCCGCCGCAAGCGCGACCGCTTCGGCGTGCGGGCGGCCGCCGGCCTGGGTCCAGCCGCGCGCGACCACCTTGCGGTCCCTGACGATCAGGCAGCCGACATTGGGGTTCGGCGCCGCAGCCGGCCGCCCGCGCCGCGACAGCGCGATGGCGGCGGCCATCCAGTCGGCGTCGGTTGGCGGCGCGGGCCGCATCAGGGCCGGTTTTGTCCCGCCGGAGCCGATTGCGGCCCGCGCGCCGCACGTTCGGCCAGCGTCGAGCGCGTCTTCACAGGCTCGGGCTTCTTCATCGCCGCCGCCGCCGCGGCATCGCCCAACGTCTCGCGCGTCACACGGTCGGCTTCGGTCGAATCATAGTCGACCCCCAGGCTTTTCGCGAGCCGCTGATATTCGGCGCGCTTTTCGGCATTGAGGCGCGTCGTCTCCTTCGCCCGCGCGACCCAGTCGGCGCGAATCTCACCCTCGCTTCGCGTCGCCTTCCAATTTTCGAAATAGATGATCTGCGGCTTCGGCTTCTCATAAGGGATCAGATATTCCGAGACGCCGTGGAAAATGACCCACGTCAGCGCGAGCGCGACGCCCCAGATCGCCCAGCGATGCGGGCGCGGTTCGCGGATATAGCCCCAGAAATCACTGAGGCCGCCGGTGACATCCACTTTGTTGAACATTCGCATGGCCCCAATTTAGGAGATGTCGATCGATATTGCGAGCGCTCCATATCGCGACGGCGATTGCACACGATAGGGAGAGACGGCGCTTATGATTGCAAAAAATGCAATTGCGGATGCTTATTTCGCAGTTGCGAAATTCATTGTGCAGTGCAATATCACACTTGCCTTTTAGGCATCCTCTCCCAAAAACTTTCAAGGGTCGCCCTCGGGCGGCCCTTTTTTTCGACTTTTTTGGTTGAGAGGGTCGATTCGGTTCGTTTCGGCGAATCGCCGCAGAATTTTTTGGCCGTGGCGGGCTGATTTGACCCATGTAAACCATCGTCATTCCGGACTTGATCCGGAATCCATTCTCTCAACGCTGGCCTGAATGGACCCCGGATCAAGCCTGTCCTGAGCCTGTCGAAGGGTCCGGGGTGGCGACGGTGAGAAAGCCTAACTCTCACGCCACAACCGATGGCTACGGGATGCAGGTGAAAAGCCGCCTTCGAGGGCAGCGGACTATCTTCAATCCTGCACCGGCATCCGCGTCTCGAAGCGCCGCACCTCGGCGATGAAGCTGCCCGGAAGCGGCGTCTGCTGGCCGCTGTCGCTGTCGATATGGGCGTAGCGGATCTCGATGTCGGTCAGCCGCTCCCCCCCGCGGAAAATCCCGCAATGCAGCGTGAAGCTCGTCCGGCCGAAGCCGCTGATCCGCGCCGCGATCGTGATCAGCTCGTCGAGTCGCGCGGGGGCATGATAGGCGATCTCGCAATGGGTCTCGCGGATGTCTGTACCATATTGGTGAAAATAGGGGCCGGGCTGTCCCTCGTCGAGGGCGCGGAAATATTCGGTCACGCCGATGTCGGCATAGACCAGATAATTGGCGTTGAAGACGATATTCTGACCGTCGATCTCGTTGAAACGGACGCGCACCGTCTCGCGGACGCGGAAATCCTCGAGCGGAATCTGCTCCATTGCGGCGTCAGGCGGCCAGCGCGGCGGGGGTGCGGTCGAGCGGCGCGCAGGCGGCGGCAAGCCAGTCGCGCGCTTCGTCCGCCATGCCGGCGCCCAGCTTTGCCAGCACCTCGGCATGATAGGCGTCGAGCCAGTCGGCCTCGGCAGGCGACAGCAACGCGACCTCGACGAGATCGCGCGCGATCGGCGCGAAGGTGATCGTCTCGAACCCCAGCATATCCTCCTCGGCGCCCGCGATGCTCTGCGGCACCACGACGACCAGATTCTCGATGCGGATGCCGAAGTGCCCCGCCTTGTAATAGCCGGGCTCGTTCGAGAGGATCATGCCCGCGTGCAGCGGCTCCTCGGTCCCCGCCTGTCCGCCCGCGGGCTTGGCGATACGCTGCGGCCCTTCGTGGACCGCGAGATAGGCGCCGACGCCGTGGCCGGTGCCGTGCGCATAATCGACCCCGTCGGCCCAAAGATATTGCCGCGCGAGAATGTCGAGCTGACTGCCGCGCGTCCCCTTGGGAAAGCGCGCGGTCGCGAGCGCGATATGGCCCTTGAGCACCTGGGTGAAGCGGCGGCGCATCTCGGGCGTGGGCGTGCCGATCGCGATCGTGCGCGTGATGTCGGTCGTGCCGTCGGCATATTGCCCGCCCGAATCGACGAGATAGAGCGTGCCGGTCTCGATCGCACGATTGGTCGTCTCATCGACCTTGTAATGCGGCAGCGCGCCGTTCGGGCCGGCCGCCGAGATGGTGTCGAACGACAGGTCGCGAAGCACACCGCTGTCGTCGCGGAACGCGCGCAGCTTCGCCGCCGCGCCAAGTTCGTCGAGGCCACCCTGCGGCGCGACCTCCTCCATCCATTGGAGGAAGCGCGCGACCGCGACGCCGTCGCGGACGTGGGCGGCGCGAGTGCCGCCCAATTCGGTGTCATTCTTGATCGCCTTGGGCAGCACCGCGGGGTCGCGGTGGCGTTCGATCTTCGCGCCCGCGGCTTCGAGCGCGGTGAAGATCGCCGCGACGGCGCGGTCGGGGTCGACCGCAACCTTCTTGCCCGCAAGGTCCGCCAGCGCCGCTTCGAACGCGTCGCGATCGTGGATCCGCACGCTGTTGCCGAGGTGCGCGCGCACCGCGTCGGTGACCTTCTCGGGCGCGATGAACAGGTCAGCGGTCGCATCGGCGTGGAGCAGCGCGAAGGCGAGCCCGACCGGCGTGTGGCTGACGTCCTGCCCACGAATGTTGAAGGTCCAGGCGATCGAATCGAGCGCGGTCATCACCGTCGTGTCGAGCCCCTTCGCCTTCAGCCAGTCGGCGATGATCGCGCGCTTGTCGGTCGCGGCCTGTCCGGCGAGGCTCGTGTCGTAGACCGTGACCGCCGCGTCGCTCGGCGCCGGCTGGTCGTCCCACGCGGCGTCGATCGGGTTGCCGTCGACCGCGACAAGGCTCGCGCCCTTCGCTGCCAGCGCCTTTTCCAGCCCGCGCGCCCAGTCGATGCCGTGGAGCCACGGGTCGTAGCCGACCTTTTGCCCCGCGCTGACGTTGGCGCCGAGCCATATGGCGACGCTCGACTGCGGCACCCCGACATAATCGAACAGCGCGCCGTCGACCTGATCGCGCACCTGCACCGTGTAGCGCCCGTCGACGAACACCGCGGCCTTCGTGGGCAGCACCGCCGCCGTCCCCGCCGAGCCGCCGAAGCCGGTCAGCCATGCCATGCGCTGCGCATAGGCGCCGACATATTCGCTCATATGCTCATCGCTGATCGGCACGACGAAGCCGTCGAGGCCGCGCTTCGCCAGTTCGGCGCGGACGCGAGCAAGGCGCTCTGCGTAAATTGTGCCGGGGACGGGGCTGGACATGGCTGGTTCCTTGTTCCTACATCGCGGGCAATCCTGCCCACCGGGGGCGATGCCGCGGGAGTCTTGTGATGCGTGCTATTTGGATGTTCCTGGCCGCAATTACCACCCCGCTCGTTGCCGCGTCCGGCGCTTTTGCCCCCACCGCTTTTGCCCAAGAGAAAGAGATCCCATTGACCGACAGTCCCGCGCTGCCCGCCGCTCCGGTTGCCGACAAGCGGCCGCACGAATCGACACTGCACGGCAAAACCCTGTCCGATCCCTATTTCTGGCTGCGCGACCCGAGCTATCCGGTCGTCGATGACGCGGACGTCCTCGATTATGTCAGGCAAGAAAATGCCTATTTCGACGCGGCGATGAAGCCGCACGCGAAACTCGTAGAAACCCTGTTTCAGGAAATGAAGGGCCGCATCAAGGAGGCCGATTCCTCGGTGCCGCAGAAGGACGGCGACTGGCTCTATTGGGTCGAATATGACGAGGGCGCCGAATATAAGAAATGGTACCGGAAACCCGCGTCAGGCTCCGGCGAGACCCAGCTCATCCTCGACGAGGTCGCGATGGCCGAGGGCAAGGATTATTTCCGCCTCGCCGAACTGTCGATCAGCCCCGACGGCCGGCTGATGGCCTATTCGTTCGACGATAACGGCTCCGAGCGGTTCGAGGCGCGCGTCCGCAACCTGGAAACCGGCGAACTGCTTCCCGACGTCATTCCCGGCACGCTGTCGTCGCTCGTCTGGACGTCGGGGAACGATGCGATCCTCTATGGCCTCGCGAACGAGAACTGGCGCACCGACAATGTCCGGCTGCACAAGCTCGGCACCCCGATCGACCAGGACAAATTGCTCTACAAGGAGCCCGACATCGGTTTCGGCGTCGGGATCGGCAAAACCGCGGCCGACAATTATATCGTCATCGGGACCGGCGATAACGAGACCAACGAGGTCTATCTGCTCCCCGCGGATAATCCCGAGGCGGAGATGCAACTCGTCTCGGCGCGTCAGAAGGGTCGCGAGTACAGCGTCGACGAGCGCGACGGCACGCTTTACATCCTCACCAACGACGAGCATCCCAATTTCCGCGTTGCGACCGCGAGCATCGAGGCGCCGGGAGCATGGAAGACGCTGATCCCCGGATCGGATCACAGCTACATCACCGGCTTCTCGGTCTTTCGCGACTATTTCGTGCTCGAAGCGCGCGAGGACGGGCTCGATCAGGTCGATATCCGCCAATATGACGCGCCGCTGACCCCCGGCCGGATCGAATTCCCCGAGGCCACTTACGTTGCGGGGCTCGGCGACAATCCCGAATATCATCAGGACAAGCTCCGGCTCGATTATGAATCGATGGTCACGCCCGATACCGTCTATGATTATGATATCGCGACCGGAACGCTCGAAACGCTGAAGGTACAGGAAATCCCATCGGGTTATGATGCAACGCAATATGTAACCGAACGGGTTAACCTGCCAAGCCGTGACGGCACGACGATGATTCCCGCCTCGCTCGTCTACAAAAAAGGCACGAAGCGCGACGGCAGCGCGCCGATGCATCTCTATGCCTATGGCAGTTATGGCTATCGCATCGCGCCGGGCTTTTCGACGACGCGGCTCAGCCTCATCGATCGCGGGATGATCTATGCGATCGCGCACGTCCGCGGCGGCGACGACCTGGGACGCGCCTGGTATCTCGCGGGGAAGACCGATCACCGCAAGAATACGTTCAACGACTTCATCGACGTCGCCAAGGGGTTGATCGCGAAGGGCTATACCAGCCCCGGCAAGATTTCGATCGAGGGCCGCTCGGCGGGCGGGCAGGTGATGGGGGCCGTCACTAACGAGGCGCCCGAATTGTGGGGCGCGGTGCTCGCGGGGGTGCCTTTCGTCGACGTGATCAACACGATGGTCGACGAAACGCTGCCGCTCACCCCCGGCGAATGGCCGGAATGGGGCAATCCGATCACCGACAAGGCGGCGTTCGATTATATGCTGAGCTACAGCCCCTACGACAATGTCACCGCCAAAGCCTATCCGCCAATGCTGGTGTCGGCGGGGCTCAACGACCCGCGCGTGACCTATTGGGAGCCCGCCAAATGGGTCGCCAAGCTGCGCGCGACGCGCACCAATGACGCGACGCTGCTGCTGCGCACCAACATGGGCGCGGGCCATGCTGGCAAATCGGGCCGCTGGGGCTCGCTCCACGAAGATGCAGAGGAGTTCGCTTTCGTGCTGACGCAGCTTGGGGTCGAGAAGTAGGCGCTCTCAAACGAGCGGCTTGCGCATCCGTATCAGCGGGACGTCAACGCCGTCGACCGGCGCGGCGGTGCGCTCGATCTCGACATAGCCGCTCGCGCGATAGAGCGGTTCGCCGGCGAGCGTCGCCATCAGTTCGGCGGCGGTGAAACCCGCCGCGCGCGCAGCGGCTTCCGACGCTTCGAGGATCGCGCGCCCGACGCCGCGGCGCGTGAACGCCGGGTCGGTATACATTGCGCGCACGCGCGCCGCCTCGGTTCGGGGGTCGAGCAGGCGCGGCTCGCGCAGGTCGCTGCTATGATCGCCGCCATAGAGCGTCGCGCGCCGGCTCCAGCCGCCGCATCCCGCCAGCACGCCGTCGATCGTCGCGACGAAATAGGTGCCGTCGGCGACAAGCTGGGTGTCGAGCCCCATCACCGCGTGGCTCGCACGCACTTCGGCCGCCGACAAAAAGTCGCGCTGCAACTCTTCGATCGCGCGGCGCATCAGGTCGCGCATTGCCGTAAGATCTTCGGTGGTCGCAATCCGAATCATCATGACCGGTCCGCCAGATAGGCCCGCGCGACAAGGTCGCGTTCGAGCGTCGCCGCATCGACGAAACGATGCCCGGCGATGCCGACCGATTCGGCGCCCGCGACATTCGCGGCCACATCATCGACGAACAGCGCTCCCGCCGGGTCGATGCCGAATCGTTCGATCGCGAGAGCATAGATCGCGAGGTCGGGCTTCACCATCTTCTCGGTACCCGAGACGATGATATCGCGAAAACGGTCGAATACCGGCTGGGTCGGGCGGAAAACCTCCCAGAATTCATGTCCGAAATTGGTGATCGCGAACAGCGGCACGCCTGCCGCGTCCAATCGCTCGACCAGTTCGAGGCTTCCGGGCACCGGCCCCGGAATCGTTTCATTGAAGCGCGTCGCATAGGCGTCGATCAGCGCCGCCTGATCCGGAAATTCGGCCTTCAATTCGGGCACCATCTCGGCCAGCGGGCGGCCCGCGTCGTGCTGAAAATGCCATTCGGGGGTAACGACGTTCGTCACGAACCATTCAAGCTCGCGCTCGTCGGTGATCAGCTTCGCGAACAGATGGCGCAAATCCCAGTCGAACAGGACGCGGCCGACATCGAAAATCACGCAGCGCTCGATCATGCATCCTCCAGACACGCGAAAGCGCCGCCGGAAGCATCCGACGGCGTCACGCTGGCTCGCAGATGCGCACGGGGCGGCATGCGCCCCGGCAGGACCATCAGCCCTGGCGCGCCTTGAAGCGGCGGTTGGTCTTGTTGATCACATAGGTCCGGCCACGGCGGCGGATCACGCGGTTGTCCCGGTGGCGGTCCTTCAGCGACTTCAGGCTGTTGCGAATCTTCATGGGTCTTTTCCGTAAATCTTGGCGTTGCTACGCGAAGCGGCGCACCTATGGGGATAGGCGAGAAAAGTCAACCGGTCCGACCATCCTCGCTGCGGAAAAGGTTCACGCGGAGACGCGGAGAAGATTATGTTCGCGCAGAGAACGCAGAGTGCGCAGAGAAGAAAAAGGGCGGCAAAGCCGCCAATCTCCTTTTTCCTCCGCGTCTCCGCGCCTCCGCGTGAACCAAATCCTCTGCGATCTCTGCGTCCTCTGCGCGAATCGGATATTACCCCGCCAGCGCCTTCTGCCGCCGCCGCTGCACCGACGAGCCATAGCCCATCGCCTCGCGATATTTGACCACGGTGCGCCGCGCGATGTCGTGACCTTCGGCCGACAGTTTCTGCGCGATCGTCTCGTCGGACAGGATCGCCTTGGCATCTTCGGCCTCGATCATCGCCTTGATCCGGCTCTTGACCGCTTCGGCCGACACCGCGCCGTCGCCCTCGGTCGCCGATATGCCCGACGAGAAGAAATATTTGAGCTCGAACAGCCCGCGCGCGCACGACAGATATTTGTTGCTGGTGACGCGGCTGACGGTCGATTCGTGCATACCGATGTCCTCGGCGACCTGACGCAGCGTCAGCGGGCGCATGTGCGCAACGCCGTGGAGGAAGAAGCCCTCCTGCTGCTTGACGATCGCGCTCGCGACCTTGACAATCGTGCGCTGGCGCTGGTCGAGCGCGCGGACGAGCCAGTTGGCGCCCGCAAGCTGCTCGGACAGCCACGCCTTGCTCTTCGCCGCCGCGCCCTCAGCCAGTTCGGCATAATAGCGGCGGTTGACGAGGAGGCGGGGCAAGGTGCCGCTGTTGACCTCGACCGCCCATCCCTTTGCAGTCTGGCGGACATAGAGGTCGGGGACGACCGCCTGCACCGCCTCGCCACCGAATTTCAGCCCCGGCCTGGGGTCGTAGCCGCGCAGCTCGCGGATCATGTCGGCGAGATCCTCGTCATCGACGCCGCAGATGCGCTTCAATTGCGGGAAAGCGCCCTTGGCGACGAGGTCGAGGTGCGCGATCATCGTCGCCATCGCGGGGTCGTAGCGGTCGGCCTCGCGCGCCTGAATCGCGATGCATTCGGCGAGGTCGCGCGCGCCGACGCCCGACGGGTCGAAGCATTGGATGCCCGCGAGCACCGCCTCGACCAGCGAGAGCGGCACGCCGAGCTGCGCCGCAAGCTCCGAAAGGTCGGCGCGGAGGTATCCCGCCTCGTCGATCAGCGCGACGAGCTGCGCCGCGACCACCGCCTGGGTCCCGTCGAAGCGTTCGCCGACCTGCGCGAGCAGATGGTCGTGGAGCGTGCCCTCATGTTCGGCGAAGCTGTCGAAGTCGATGCCTTCGCTCGCCTCGCCCGACAGGCCGACCGAATCGCTTGCGCTGTCGTGGTGGAAGCGCTCTTCGGCGAAATCGACGTCGAGATCGTCGGCGGTGCCAGCGTCGGAGGACAGCGCCGCATCGGTATCGGGCTGCACGTCGACGGCCGGCAGCGCCTCCTCGCCGCTCTCGTCCGCGCCGCCCTCGTCGCGGTCGGCGGGCGCGGCGTCGAGCAGCGGATTGCCCTCGAGCGCTTCGGCCAGATAGGCTTCGAGTTCGAGGTTCGACAGCGCAAGCAGCTTGATCGCCTGCTGCAACTGCGGCGTCATCACCAGCGATTGCGACTGGCGTAAATCGAGGCGCGGACCCAACGCCATCGGCAGCTACCGCATCAAAGCGAAAAGCCCTCGCCAAGATACAGACGGCGGACCTCGGGGTCGGCCACCAGTTCGGCGGGCGATCCGGCAAGCAGCACCTTGCCGTCGTAGATGATGCAGGCGCGGTCGACGAGGTCGAGCGTCTCGCGGACGTTGTGATCGGTGATCAGCACCCCGATGCCACGGGTCTTCAGATCGGCGACGAGGTCGCGGATGTCGCTGATCGACAGGGGATCGATCCCCGCGAACGGCTCGTCGAGCAGGATGATCGACGGGTTCGCCGCCAGCGCGCGCGCGATTTCGGCGCGGCGACGCTCGCCGCCCGACAGCGCCATCGCCGCCGAATCGCGCAGCCGCGCGAGGCCGAACTCCTCGAGCAACTCCTCGAGCCGCCGCTCGCGCGCGATCTTGTCGGGTTCGGCGAGTTCGAGCACCGCCTCGATATTCTGGGCCACGGTCATGCCGCGAAAGATCGAGGTTTCCTGCGGCAAATAGCCGAGGCCGAGGATCGAGCGGCGATACATGGGCAGCGAGGTGATGTCGGCGCCGTCGAGCATGATGCGCCCGGCGTCGGGCCGGACCAGCCCCATGATCGAATAAAAGCAGGTCGTCTTGCCCGCGCCGTTGGGGCCGAGCAGGCCGACGACCTCGCCTTTGCCGACCGACAGCGACACGTCGGAGAGCACCACACGCTTGTCGTAGCTTTTGGCGATCGAGATGATCGCAAGGCCATTGCCCGCTGCCGCGTCTTCCTGGACATGCGCGCGGTGCTCGGAGACGCCATGGTCACCTTCGGCCGTCGCGGTCGTGGTTTCGTCGGTCATAAAGAGGTCGGTTCCGTTCTAGCCCCCAGCGCGCGTTACCGCAGCGACGCGGCAAAGGTCAATCTGGCAGGGATTTTGCATTCACTATCTCCCCTCCCGCTTGCGGGAGGGGTTGTGAGACTTGGCCCGGCGTGAGCCGGGCTTAGTCGCAGCGGGGTGGGCAATACCCGCGCGGCCTTGGCCCACCCCGCTGCGGCTAGGCAGCAAGCTGCCAAGCCTCGCTGCCCCTCCCGCTTGCGGGAGGGGGAATCAATGTGCCGCTTGCGGCCCGCGCTCCACCCCCGACAGCGCAAGCTGCTCGTCGATCGCCGCCATCAGCCGCGCCAGCGCCGCCTCGTCCTTCGCCTCGGCGCGCGCGACGAGCACGTCCTGGGTGTTCGAGGCGCGGAGCAGCCACCAGCCGTCGTCGGTCAGCACCCGCGCGCCGTCGGTGCGGTCAACCGTCGCGCCCGCCGCGCTCAGCCGCGCCAGAACCTCGTCCACAATGGCGAATTTACGCACTTCGTCGACCTGGAAGCGGAGTTCGGGGGTGTTGACCATCGCGGGCATCTCGCCGCGGAGCTCGGTGACGCTCTTGCCGAGCCTGGTCGCCGCCTCGATCAGCCGCACCGCCGCATAAGGCGCGTCGTCATAGCCGTAATAACGGTCGGCGAAGAAAATATGCCCGCTCATCTCGCCCGCCAGCGGACTGCCGGTTTCCTTCATCTTCGCCTTGATCAGGCTGTGCCCGGTCTTCCACATCAGCGGTTTTCCGCCGAGGTCGGCGACGCGGTCGAACAGCGCCTGGCTGGCTTTGACGTCGGCGATGATCGTCGCGCCTGGATGCTCCTTCAGCACCGCCGCGGCATAGATTTGTAGCAGCTGATCGCCCCAGATCACCCGCCCTTCACCGTCGATCGCGCCGATGCGGTCGCCGTCTCCATCGAAAGCGACGCCGAAATCGAGGCTCTTCTCCGCGACCAGCTTCCTCAGATCGGCCAGATTCGCCTCAACCGTAGGGTCGGGATGGTGGTTCGGAAAATGGCCGTCGATATCGGTGTAAAGAAGATGATGTTCGCCGGGCAGCCGCGCGGTGAGCTTTTCGATGACGGTGCCCGCGGCGCCGTTACCGGCATCCCAGCCGATGCGGAAGGCGCCGCCGGCGAAGTCCTGGGTCAGCCGGTCGACATAGGCGTCGACGATGTCGATGCTCTGCGCCGATCCCTCGCCGCTTTCCCAGTCGCCCGCGGCGGCGATTTCGCCGATCCGCTGAATGTCGGCGCCGAAGAAAGGGCGTCCCTGAAATACCATCTTGAAGCCGTTATAGTCGGGGGGATTGTGGCTGCCGGTTATCTGTATGCCGCCGTCCACATCCTCGGTTGACGCGGCATAATAGAGCATCGGCGTCGGCCCGAGCCCGATGGTCAGCGCATCGACTCCAGCAGCGTTGATCCCTTCGATCAGCGCCTCGGCGAGCATCGGCGACGACAGCCGCCCGTCATAGCCGACCGCGACCCGCCTGCCCCCCGCGCGCCGGATCAGTGTCGCGAAGCTGCGCCCGATCGCGGCGGCGTCGGCGGCCGACAGCGTGTCGCCGACGACGCCGCGAATGTCATATTCGCGCAGCATCGTGGGGTGAAATTGGTGGGTCATGTCTGTCCCCTCGGGAAAGAATATTCAGGCGGCGGCGAACAGATCCCCGTCGGGATGAAACCGCTCGCGCGCCGGAAGGTTCAGTCCGCCCATCGCTTCGCGCAGTTCCTGCCGCGCGACGACATGGCCGATCCCCATGCCGCCGAGATGCGCCTTGTCGAGCAGGGTGAGGCCCGCCGGAAACAGTTCGCGATAGATGACGCGCTCGCCGAGTCCCGGGATGACGCGGAAGCCGACGCGGCGCGAGAGCTGGTTCAGCGCCTCACCCACGCGGCGCATATTATGCGCATCGACATGCTGGAGGCGGTTGCGCAGGATGATCCAGTCGATCGTCCGCCCGTCGCTTTTCGCACGCGCCTTGCGCGTGTCCCAGATGAGTTCGGAGTAGAAGCTGGGGCGCACGACCTGAAACGTCTCGGGATCGACCTGGCCGATCAGGTCGAAGTCGATGAAGCTGTCGTTGATCGGGGTGACGAGCGTATCGGCGGTGGTCGCGAGATGGCGCGCGAAGACATCGTCGCGACCCGGCGTGTCGGCGATGAGATAATCGACGCCCTCGGCCAGCCGCGCGACCTGTTCGTCGAGTTCTTCGATCGTCGACCCCTCGAACACCTCGAAGCGCGGGGTGGGAAGATCGATATCGCGGCGTTTCGCGGTATTCTCGCGATTCTCGAGATAGCGGTGGAAGGTGCGCTGGCGCGGGTCGAGGTCGATCCCCGCGACGCGCCAGCCCAGGCTGGTCAGCGCGACCGCGAAATGCACCGCACAGGTCGATTTGCCGGTCCCGCCCTTTTCATTGGCAAAGATGATGCGGTGCGGGGCGGGCGTCGTCATGAGCGTTGCGATTTTCCTGTTGGCGGCGCATGGCAGCCGCTTGGGGTGGTCGTTGCGCCGCCAATATCGGAGGCAGGGCAAGCGTGCAAATCATCCGTGACATCGCGATGCTGCGCCGTGCCGTTTCGGCACTGAAGCAGGGGGGGAAGAGCGTCGCGCTGGTGCCGACGATGGGGGCGCTGCACGACGGGCACCTGTCGCTCGTGCGCATGGGGCGGCGCGTCGCCGACCATGTCGTCGTCTCGATCTTCGTCAATCCGACGCAGTTCGGCCCGAACGAGGATTTTGCCGCCTATCCGCGCGATGAAGATCGCGACGCTGCGCTGCTGGTGGAAGCGGGCGTGGCGCTGCTCTGGGCGCCCGACGTCGGCACCATGTATCCCGCCGGTCATTCGACGCATATCGAGGTTGCCGAACTCGGCGCCGATTATTGCGGCGCGGCGCGGCCCGGCCATTTCGACGGCGTCGCGACGATCGTGTCGAAACTGTTCAACCAGGTTCGTCCCGACATCGCGATCTTCGGTGAAAAGGACTGGCAGCAGCTCGCGATCATCCGCCGCATGGCGCGCGACCTCGACTTCGCGCTCGACATATTGGGCGCGCCGATCGCCCGCGACGCCGACGGCCTCGCGCTGTCGTCGCGCAACGCCTATCTCTCGAAGCAGCAGCGCGAGGCGGCGATCGCCTTTCCCGGCGCGCTGAAGGCGGCGGCAAGGGCGATCGCGGGCGGCGCCGATGTCGGCGAAGCCCTCGCGAAGGCCGAAGCCGACATCGTCGCGGGCGGTTTCGACAGCGTCGACTATGTCGCGCTCGCCGATGCCGACAGCCTCGAAAGGCTGACCGCCTTCCATAAGCCCGCGCGTCTGCTCGCGGCGGCGCGGATGGGGAAGACGCGGCTGATCGACAATCTGGCGGTAGAGTAAAGCCCGTCGTCCCCGCGAAAACGCACGCTTTTCCGTCCCTTCCCCACGATATCCCCAAAAATCCGCGCCGCCGTTAACGCTTTGTTGACCATAAACCGCAACTTTGGGGGCCGAGGTCTCCATGTGGGGTGGAGGCAAAGGGGGTTATCATGGCAAACAGTCTGAAGTCTGCCCAATATCTGATCGAAAGCCGTCTGCTCGACGCGGCACGCGGCGACGCCAATGCCTATTTCGATCTCGGCATCGCCTTTTCCACCGGGACCGGCGGTGTCGATGTCGATCTGATCCAGGCGCATAAATGGTTCAATCTCGCCGCGCTCGGCGGCAGCCTCGAAGGCCAGCAATGCCGCGCCGAACTGTCGGACGAAATGAGCCGCGACGAAATCGCCGAGGCGCAGCGCCAGGCGCGCGCCTGGCTCGACGAAACCGCCCGCCGCCCGGCGGCCCGGCGCTTCGCCGCCTGACATCTTGCGCGCTGCGTGAGCTTTCCTGAATCTCACGCAAAGGCGCAAAGGCGCGAAGAGAATTGCGTGGCCGGTTTTCGGACAATCTCACACAAAGACACAAAGATGGCGGATTCTCCTGTTTGCGTCTCGTGACCATCATCGGCGATTATCTGGCCGGACTTCGTCCGGCCTTTTTAACCGCCATCGGCATCGGCGCATCGATCGAGCGACATCACGCCGTCTTTGTGTGAGAATTCTTCTTCTTCGCGCCTTTGCGCCTTTGCGTGAGATTATTCGGCTCGCCGGAACGGCATATGCCCTTCCAGCCACTCCATTTCCTGCACCTCGGCCACCCGCTCGCGTTCCAGATAGTCCGCGACCGCACGCCGGAATCCCGGATCGGCGATGAAGTGCGCTGACCATGTCGCAACGGGGCCATAGCCGCGCGCGAGCTTGTGCCCGCCCTGCGCCCCGGCCTCGACGCGGCGGAGGCCGCGCTCGATCGCGATGTCGATCGCGCGATAATAGCAAAGCTCGAAATGCAGATAGGGGATGTCGCGGACGCAGCCCCAGTAACGGCCGTAGAGCGTGTCGGAACCGAGGAAATGCATCGCCCCCGCAACCGGCGCCGCGCCGTCATAAGCGATGACGAGGATAATCCGGTCGGCCATGCGCCGCCCCATCAGGTCGAACGCCGCGCGGGTCAGATAGGGATGGCCCCATTTGCGCGCGCCGGTATCCTGATAAAAGGCCCACATCGCATCCCAGTGATCGGGACCGATCGCCTCGCCCGTGACCTCCTCGATCCGCAGGCCCTCGACCGCCCGCGCGCGTTCCTTGCGGAGCTGCTTGCGCTTGGCAGAGGTCAGCGTGGCGAGGAAATCGTCGAAGCCGGCATAGCCCGCATTGGCGAAATGGAACTGGATGTCGCGCCGCACCAGCCAGCCCGCGCGCTCGAAAAGCGGCATCTGCTCGGGCGCGACGAAGGTCGCGTGCGCCGACGACAGGGCATTCTGCCGCACCACCGCTTCGGCGCCGCGGATCAGCAACAGCGCCGCCGCTTCATCCTGCGCGAGCAGGCGCGGCCCCGGCACCGGCGTGAAGGGCGCCGCGATCTGCAGCTTTGGATAATAGTCGCCCCCGGCGCGCGTCCAGGCATCGGCCCAGGCGTGATCGAAGACATATTCGCCCTGGCTGTGCGATTTCAGATAGGCGGGCGCGGCGGCAATCAGCACGCCATCGGCATCCTCGACCAGGATTGGCGCCGCCTGCCAGCCGGTGCCGGGTCCGACGCTGCCCGAATCTTCGAGCAGCGCCAGGAAATCATGGCTGACGAACGGATTGCCCACGCCCGCGAGCGCGTCCCACGCCGCCGCATCGACCGCGGCAACGCCGCTGCCGAGCGTGACGGTCCGCGCGGGCGGGTCGGCTTCGGCCACGGATATCCTACGCCGGTTTCACCGCGACGATCGCATCGACCTCGACCGCGGCGCCGAGCGGCAGCACCGACACGCCGACCGCGCTGCGCGCGTGGCGGCCCGCTTCGCCGAACAGCGATTCCATCAGTTCCGACGCGCCGTTCGCGACCTTCGGCTGCGCGGTGAAGCCGGGGTCGCTGTTCACGAAGACGCCGAGCTTGACGATCCGCTCGACCCGCGACCAGTCGCCGCCGACCGCCTGGCCAACCTGCGCGACGAGCATCAGCGCGCAGCGGCGCGCGGCGTCATAGCCCGTCGCCTCGTCCATGTCGGCGCCGAGCCGGCCGGTGACCACCTGTCCATCGCGAAACGGAAGCTGGCCCGAGATATGGAGCAGTCCGTCCTGCTCGACGACGGGCACATAGGCCGCGACCGGCGCGGCGGGCTTGGGCAGGTCGAGGCCGAGGGCGACGAGCTTGGCGGGAATGTCGGACATGATCGTTCCTTTATACGGGTTGCGGGGCCGGAGCCGGAATATTTTCAGCGAGCCGCGCCAATATCCAGTCGCGTGCCGCGCTCCAATCGTCGATTCGCGCATGGGCATGTTTTGCGGGATGCACCTTGTCGGCGATCGCGGGCTCGCCGACGAAATGGAGTCGCCACACCTCGGGCGCCTCGATCGCCACCGAATGATGGTGGTTCGGCAGGTCGTCGATGAACACCGCGACCGACGGCCGGCGCTCGGCGATCAGCGCGCGCACCGGCTCGCCCTTGCCGCCGCGGCTGCCGATCACCGGCGCATGAAAGCCGAGCGCGGCAAGCTGTGCGCCGCGCGCCGCCTGATGGTCGGGACCGACGTTGGTGAGCACGACGATATCGGCGATATCGCCGATCGCTGCCATCGCCGCGATCGCGCCCGGAATCTCGGTCTGCCGCCCCATTTCGGTACGAAAGAAGCCGTCGAGCAGGGGCCACACCTCGGCCGCCTCCAACGGCGTGCCGCACTCCTTGCGCTTGAGCGCACCCGCAAAGCTCGCATCCTCCATGCGGAAAAGCACGCCGTGTTCCTCGTCGACCCACTGGGCGAAGGGGACGACCATGTGCATCAGCACCTCGTCGCAATCGGTGATGACGAGCGGGCGGGTCATGCGTCCATCCTCTGGTTTCCTTCAAGCCGCCGCGCGGCGGCAGCAAGGGTTTCGGGCGTCACGTCGAGCGCCGTGGCGCAGGCGATCAGATCGGCCTCGTGCGCGGTGAGAAATGACAGGATCGCGGCAAGCACCGCCTGCTCGCCGAGCGAGGCGCGCAGCGAATCGGGGTCGAGCCCGGTCAGGCCGAGCAGCCTTTCAGCGCGCGGCTCGTCGCTCAAAATCCAGCCGAGCGCATGGAGCGCCAGCGCCGCATCATCCTCGTCCAATCGGGAATCCCTTCGCCGCGATCAATTGTGTCGTGCCGCCGATTCGCCTAAACGGGCCGCGCACGCAAGGTGGGGAAGAGATTTTACATGGGCAAGACCATCCTGGTCGTCGAGGATAATGAGCTGAACCTCCGCCTGTTCTGCGACCTGCTCAACGCCCACGGCTATCAGGCGCATCCGGTGCGCGACGGGCGCGACGCGCTGGCGAAGGCACGCGAGATCGCGCCCGATCTCATCATCATGGACATTCAACTCCCGCACGTCAGCGGGCTCGACCTGATCGGCCAGATGAAGGCCGACCTGACGCTGCGCGCGGTGCCGATCATGGCGGTTACCGCCTATGCCGGAAAAGGCGATGAGGAACAGATCCGCGCCGCCGGGGCCGAAGCCTATGTCTCGAAACCGATTTCGGTGATCAAGTTCATCGAGAGCGTCGGGGCCTTTGCCTGAGCGGTGCGCGTGCCGCTGCGTGCCTCGTCACCCCGGACTTGATCCGGGGTCCATTCAAACCGGCGAAGAAGGAATGGGTCCCGGATCAAGCCTGTCCTGAGCCTGTCGAAGGGTCCGGGATGACGAAATATAGGGTCCGCGCTCCCGCCATTCGGGTCGATCGCCTTCATTCGGAAAGGCGGGGGCGACGGACAGCCGCTCAATGCTTCGCCTTACGCTCCCACGGGGCGTGATAATGCGCCGCGACGGCGGCGGCGGAGGTTTCAACCACCGACGTCCAGAGGCGCTGGAGCCAGTTGGTTTCGGGTGCGATGCGGGCCATATTCGATCTCCTGCATCCGAACCGCAGGGAGGGGAGAGAGCCGGTCGGCTCGAACGGTTCGGATACGAACCATCTAGGCGATTCGCATCGGCTATAGGCGCCGAAATTCGGCATATCGGCGACCAATTTTTGCGCTATAAGCCAGAATATGCGAAAAATGATCGACCTCGACCGTTTCGACCGCCGCCTGCTCGACCTCGTCCGGCGCGACAATCTTCAGCCCGCGCGCGTACTCGCCGATACGGTCGGACTGTCGATTTCAGCCGTGCTGCGCCGCCTTCGCCGGCTGCGCGAGGAGAAGGTGATCGTCGCCGACATCGCGCTGGTAGATCCCGCGCTCACCGGCTCGGCGCTCACCATGCATGTGCTCGTCCGGATGGAACAGGCGGGCGCGCAGACGATGGACAATTTCGCGCGCGAGATCGCCCGCCACCCTGAAATCACCGCCGCGTGGGACGTCACCGGTGACGATGATTTCCTGCTCAAGGTCCAGGTCGGGTCGATGGAGGAATATGACGTCTTCACCCGCCGCGCCCTCGGCGAAGACAAGGGCGTTCATTCGTTCAAGACGCTGATCACGATCCGCCATATCGTCGAGAATGAAGCCGCCCGGCGGCCGTTGCGCGATGGGTGAGGGGAGTCAAAACCTCCACTCGTCCTCTCCCTTCGTCATTCCCTACCGCCCCAGCACGACCTCGCGCTCGATCCCGATCGCGTCCAGAAACGCAGGGTCGTGGCTGACGACGAGCAGCGCTCCGTCATAGGCGGCGAGCCCCGCCTCGATCGCGGTCAGCGAATCGAGGTCGAGGTGATTGCCGGGCTCGTCGAGGATCAGCAACTGCGGCGGCATCGGCGCGCCGAGGACGCAGGCGAGGCCGGCGCGGAGCATCTGCCCGCCGCTGAGCGTGCCGGCGATATGGTCGGCGGCGTCGGCACGGAAACGGAACCGCGCCAGCGCCGCGCGGCACTGATTGTTCGTCGTGCCTGGATTGCGGCGGAGGAAATTGTCCGCAATCGACAGCGCAGGGTCGAGCAGCGACACGCGCTGGTCGAACAAGGCGAAGGGCACCGGCACGCGCACCTGTCCCGACCAGGGGGCAAGCGTCCCCGCGACGAGCGCGAGCAGCGTCGATTTGCCCGACCCGTTGGGGCCGGTGATCGCGACGCGCTCTGGCCCGGTGATCGTCAGCGACAGGTCGGCGATCACCGGCCGACCCGGCGCATAGCCCGCGGTGACGCGACCCAATTCGAGCACGGTGCGCGACGCGGGAAGGCCGGTCGAGGGCAGGCCCGCGGACAGCGGATGGACGACCTCGATCCGGCCGCGCGCCGCAGCGGCCGCGTCCTCGGCCGCACCGCGCTGGCGTTCGGCGAGGCGGCTGGCCGCGGCGCGCGTTTCCTCGGCGCGGCGTTTGAGGCCGCCGATGACGATCTTCGGCATGTCGCCGCGCGCCGCCTTGCGCCGCCCGCCGGAATCGCGCCGATCCTGCTTCTCGATCGCCACCTGCGCCTGGCGCCGACTCTGGTCGAGCCGCTTTTCGGCGCCCGCAAGCTCGGCCTCGGCGGCGGCGAGTTCGACCTCCTTGCGCGCGCGATAAGCGCTCCACCCGCCACCGTAGCGCGCGGCGCCAAGCGCGGTGAGCTCGACGATCGCGTCCATTTCCTCGAGCAATTCGCGGTCGTGGCTGACGACGATCGCGCCGCCGCGCCAGCCGCGCAGCAGTTCGCGCACCGCGGCGCGGCCTTCGCGGTCGAGATTGTTCGTCGGCTCGTCGAGCAGCAGGAAATCGGGAGCACCGAACATCGCACCCGCCAGCGCGGCGCGCGTGCGCTGCCCGCCCGACAGCGCGTCCAGCGGCGTGTCGGCGGCAAGCGGCAGGCCGACCGCGGCGAGCGCTTCGTCGATCCGCGCGTCGAGCGTCCAGTCGGTCTCGGCGATCTCCTCGACGCTCGCCTCGCCCGCCTCCGCCTTGCGGAGCAGTGCGAGCCCCGCGCGCGCCTCGAACAGGTCGGCGATCGTCTCGCCGGCGTCGACCTGCACCGACTGACGCAGCAGCGCCACGCGGCCGTCGACGGCAACATGCCCCGATGCCGGCGTCAGCTCGCCTGTCAGCAGGCGCAGCAGCGTCGACTTGCCGACGCCGTTGCGCCCGACAATGCCGGTGCGCTCGCGCGCAAAAGCGAGATCGAGGTTCGAGAGGATGGTGCGGTTATCGGGCGTGGACCAACTGACGTTGGCGAGGGTGATCGAGGGCATGGATAGAGCTTTCCTGAAGGCACGGCTTGCGGGCGATGCGGTCAGTTCAGATCCATGATCCTGTTCACTCCTTTGGTGTCGCGTATGTAGGAATATAGGGCGGACCGGTGCAAGGGCAAGCGGAATGGCCGAAACGGCGTGGAGTTTGGGACTCTTCCTTCGTCGTCATGAGAGCAGAATATCGCTTACAGCTCGATGATGATCCGCACCTTGTCGGCGCTCGTGCCGACCGCGCTCGCGATCTGGACGCGGCTGCGCTCGATCAGGTCGCGCAGATCCTCGGGCGCCGAATCGCCGAGCAGTTCGGATGTCGGCACCCCCAGGATCGCGGCGAGCGCCGCCATGCGGCTGTGCTTGGGCCGCGCGCGCCCCTTTTCCCATCCCGAGACCGCGGGCGCGCTGACGCCCATGCGGTCGGCGACCTGAGCCTGATTGAGGCCCGCCTGGGCGCGCAGTCGCTGAAGCCGGCTGCCGAAGGCCTGATCGGCAACCGAAGCGGTATCGTCGTCGAAATGCGGATCATGGGTGACGCTGCTGCGGAGCTGCGCGGCGCTCAGCGTCGCGGGCGATACCGGGGCATCGAAGCGGCAACCCGCGAGCCGGTCGCTGATCCACATCACGGTCGCCGGGCTTTCGCCTGCGTGCGGCAGGTCGATCCCGATCGAATCGCCGACCGCAAGATCGGCGTCGCTTTCGAGGAGCAGTCCCGTTTCCGAAATATTGTGGACGAGCACCGCAATGCCGCCACCGCCGCTCTGCGTCCCCAGCGCGGGAAGACTGAGCTTGCGGCGGGCGCTGCCGCGCTCGTCGGCGCCCGCCGCAGCGGCGACAAAATATCCGGTTATGGCCATGAAGACAGATGTCGGAGCAAGCGGTTAAAAGAAGGTTAGCGGAAGGCGTCGAAGGACCGGAATGCACGGGCACGTCGCGAGTTGCCCTATGGTCCCCGCTTATGCGGCGAAGCGAGCGCGATCAGAGCCAGCCGATCACCCGGAACCGCCAATAGAGCAGGCCGCAGATGCTTCCCATCAGCGCGATGGCGAGCGGATAGCCGAAGGTCCAGCCGAGTTCGGGCATATGCTCGAAATTCATGCCATAGATTCCCGCGATCGCGGTCGGCACCGCGAGGATCGCCGCCCAGGCCGCGAGCTGGCGCGTGATGACGCCCTGCCGCTGCTGTTCGAGCAGCGAATTGGTGTCGACGACCGACCCCGCGACTTCGCGCAGCCCCGACAGGCGGAATTCGGCGCGTTGGACATGGTCCCAGACGTCGCGGAAATAGGGACGCACCGCATCGTCGATCCACGGCAGGTCGGCGGCGCCGACGAGCCGCGCGGCGACGTCCTTCATCAGCCCGACGATGCGCTGGAACCGGATGATCTCGTGCCGCTGGGCATAGAGGTGGCGAATCTCCTCGGCGTCGAGCGGGGTATCCATCACGCTTTCCTCGACCAGCAGCAATCGATCCTCGATTGCGTCGATCACCGGGAAATAGCCGTCGATGATGAAATCGAGGATCGCATAGAGGACATAGTCGGGTCCATGCGCGAGCTTCGCGGGCAGGGTCTCCAGCCGCGCACGCACTTCGGTATGCGCGCGCGCCGAACCGTGGCGGACGGTGACCGCGAAATGGCGGCCGAGAAAGATCGCGGTCTCGCCCGACTGGATCGTATCGCCATCCAGCGTGCCGGTTGCGGCGATGACGAAAAGCTGATCGCCATAGACCTCGACCTTCGGAAGTTGCTTGGCTTTCAGCGCATCTTCGACCGCGAGCGGATGGAGGCCGAAGCGCTTGGCGATCCCGCCAAGTTCATCGGGGGTCGGCTCGAACAGGCCGAGCCAGAAAAAGTCCGCGTCGGCGCAATCCTCGGGAATGACGTCGTCGGGGCCGAGGTCACGGACGAGTTTGCCCTCGTGATAATGGCGGGCGGCCATGATCGGCATCGGTTCGAGTCCTTATGCGACAGCGGCGACGGTGGAGATGTGGTTCATGCGGGCCGTTGTGACGCCAAGTCGGGCGAGCGCCAAGCTGAAAGCGACCGAGCAATAGCCGTCGCTGCTGCGAAGGCGGCGCCGCTATCGGTTTACGCAGCGGCGAAGGGTAAGCCCGATGGCGGCCATTCTTCTGGCGGGAGGGGGTCGGGGGTGGGTAGCAACGGCGCGGCCAGCCCACCCGCTGCGGCTAGCGAACAAGTTCGCAAGCCTCGCTGCCCCTCCCGCTTGCGGGAGGGGAAAAATGCCCTCGGCTCAAACGCAGGTACACCGTCACCACCCACGAAAAAGGGCGGCACGCAGCCGCCCCTCCGAACCCCCGCTTCCGCGAGGAAGACGCATTACCCGCCCATGCGCCGTCAGCGCATGGAGCGATGCATCACTTGATCTTGGCTTCCTTGAACTCGACGTGCTTGCGCGCACGCGGGTCATATTTGCGCACCGACATCTTCTCAGTCATCGTGCGCGGGTTCTTCTTGGTGACGTAGAAAAAGCCCGTGTCGGCGGTGCTCACCAGCTTGATCTTGACGGTCGTCGGCTTGGCCATGGCCCTGTTCCTCGAACTATTGGCACATCCGCAGGGGTATCCGGCGCATGTGGCGGGACTGGGGCCCCGGCGGTTGCTGTGAAAAACAAAGAGGGCCGCGCGTCGGGCGCCGCCCCCATTTATCCGCGCGCCATTGGCGGGATTCGGCGTCGATGTCAAGCCATGCGTCGAGGAAAAGCGGGAGCGGACGCGGGGACGCGGCCGCTCCCGGAAGGGGTTTCAGCCGCCCCGAATCTGGAAACGCACGGTCATTTCCTTCCAGCTTTCCTCCGCCACACCGCCGCGCGTCGCGGGCTTGAAGCGCCATTTCGTCAGTGCGCGCCGCTTCGTCGCCTCGAAGAAGCCCTGGCTGTCGGTGCTGACCAGCTCGATCGCCTTGACGCGCCCGTCGGTGCCGATCAGCACGCGCACCCGCACGCTCCCCTCGATCTCGCGCCGCTGTTCGCTCGCCGGATAGTCAGGCTGGAAGCTGCCCGCATAGCGCGGATCGACCTGGGCGACGACGAAGGGCGCGGGTTTCGACGGCAGCGGTGGATCGGCGACGGCCGGACCGCTCCCGCTGCCTGCCGGCGCGACATAGGGGGGCGCGGGGTCGAAAATCGGCGGGTCCGATGCGATCGGCGGCAATTGGGTCGGAACGGACGTCACCCGCGTCTGGGCGGGATCGGTCTGCGGCTTCGGGTCGGGACGCGGTTCGGGCTTCGGCTGCTCGATGGTAAAGTCGGTCCACGTCTGGGATTTCGTCCGCGGCGTCTCCTTGACGATCATCGGTGACAGCGCAACCGCGATGACGAGCGCCGCGGGCAGCCCAAAGGCGAACGCCGCCGCGACCGGGCGATGCGCCGCGCCGGGGTCATAACTCTCGCGCACGAACGGCGCCAGGCCGGCGGGCGCGCCATGCTTCGCAGGCCTTGCGATGATCGCGGACATCATGGGAATCAGGGTCATGGCACCTCTCCTTGCCTTGTCGGCCCGGCTCCCGCGCGGTGACCGCTGCCATGAACCGGGTCGAATTAAGAGATAATATAACATCTCTATTTTTGTCAAGCAAAGGCGTAGGGAGATGGCGAGGCGAGAGAAATCGGAAGATGACTGCGCTTACCCCGGACATGATCGGGGATTCGGTATTCTGGCGGTGGCGTTGACCAAGGGATCCTTGATTTCGCACAAAGACACAAAGACACGAAGAGGCTGCGCGATCGCGAAGCGGCTCTATTCCCGATCGCCGCGGCATGGCGCGCCGTGGAGATGGAATGGAGCCTTTCGGCTCAAGGCGACATCTTCGTGTCTTTGTGTCTTCGTGCGAAAACCTGAAAAGAGCCCGCGCCTCAGACAGAAAGCCGCGCGACCGCCTGATCCTTGGCGATCAACGGCAGCAGTTCGGCCATATCGGGGCCATGATCGCGCCCGGTCAGCGCGCGGCGCAGCGGCAGGAAAAGCGCGCGGCCCTTCGCACCCGTTGCCGCCTTCACCGCATCGGTGAGCGCGTGCCACGGATCGGCGCTCCAGTCGAGCCCCGGCGCCGCGACCGCGGCAGCGGCGAGCACCGGCCGGTCGGCCGCCTCGGGCGCGGGCGGCGCGAAGGGGCCGTCGAACACCGCGACCCAGTCGGCGGCTTCGGCAACGGTCGCGAGATTGGGACGAATCGCGTTCCAGCGCGCTTCGCCGATCGCGATCGGAAGGCGCGGCGCGACCGCGGCATAATCGGTGTGGTGCAATATCTTCTGACCCAGCAGCGCCAGTTCGGCCTCGTCGAAGCGCGCCGGCGCGCGGCCGAAGCGCGCGAAGTCGATGCTTTCGATCAGCGGCGCGGGCGACGTCACCGGCTCGACCGGATCGCTCGTCCCCAGCCGCGCGAGCAGCGCGACAAGCGCGATCGGTTCGATCCCCTGCTCGCGCAAGCCTTCCATACCGAGCGAGCCGAGCCGCTTCGACAATTTGCCCTCGGTCCCAACGAGCAGCGCCTCGTGCGCAAAGGCCGGCGGTTCGGCGCCGAGCGCCGCGAACATCTGAACCTGCGCCGCGGTGTTCGACACATGATCCTCGCCGCGCACCACATGGGTGATCCCCATCGCGATGTCGTCGATCACGCTCGGCAGCAGATAGAGCCAGCTCCCGTCGGCACGGCGGACGACCGGGTCGGACAGCGTCTTCGGGTCGAAATGCTGGTCGCCGCGGATCAGGTCGGTCCACGCGATCGGCGCCGCATGATCGAGCTTGAAGCGCCAATGTGGCGCGACGCCCGCAGGCACCGTCGCATCGGCAGGCTTGCGCTCATAGACCGGCGGCAGCCCGCGCGAGAGCAGGATCTTGCGGCGGATATCGAGCTCCTCGGGCGTCTCGTAACAGGCATAGACGCGCCCCGCGGCCTTCAGCTTTTCAAACTCGGCCTCATAAAGCGCGAAGCGCTCAGACTGCCGCTCCTCGCCGTCGATATCGAGCCCCAGCCAAGCGAGGTCGGCGCGAATCCCGTCGACATATTCCTCCTTCGACCGTTCGATATCGGTATCGTCGATACGCAGCAGAAAGCGCCCGCCAGCCTTGCGCGCCCACAGCCAGTTGTGAAGCGCGGTGCGGACGTTGCCGACGTGGAGCATACCGGTCGGCGAAGGGGCGAAGCGGGTCGTGACGGTCATGCAGGCGCCTATAACCCGTTTCGCGCGCGACGCGAGTCCGGGCGCGCGCCTACCCCGTCCGGAAGCCGTGGGTGATCGGATAGCGCCGGTCACGGCCGAAATTGCGCGTCGATAATTTGACCCCCGGCGGCGCCTGGCGGCGCTTATACTCGGCGAGCATCAGCAGCCGCTCGATCCGCGCGACCGCGGCGCGGTCGAAACCATAGCGCGCCACGACATCGTCGACGCTCGCTTCCTCCTCGACGAGCATGTGGAGCATGCGGTCGAGGTCGACGTAAGGCGGCAGGCTGTCCTCGTCCTTCTGGTCGGGGCGCAGCTCGGCACTCGGCGGCTTGGTGACGATATTGGCGGGCATCACCGGCGTCGCCGGATTGCGCGACAGCCGCGGAACATGCGCGTTGCGCCATTCGGCGAGCGCGAATACCGTCGTCTTGTAGGCGTCCTTCAGCGGATTATAGCCCCCCGCCATGTCGCCATAGATGGTCGCATAGCCGACGCTCATCTCGCTCTTGTTGCCTGTCGTCAGCAGCATCGGCCCGAATTTGTTGGAAAGCGCCATCAACGTCACCCCGCGGATGCGCGACTGGACATTCTCCTCGGTCGTATCGACGTCCTTGTCGGCGAAGCTGTCAGCGAGCATCGCATCGAACGCCTCGACCGCGGGCGCGATCGCGATGGTGTCGAGCCGGCACCCGATCATGTCCGCGCAGCCCCGCGCATCATCGAGGCTTTCCTGGCTGGTGAAGCGGCTCGGCAGCATCACGCACCAGACCTTGTCCGGCCCCAGCGCGTCGGCGGCGATGGCGGCGCAGATCGCCGAATCGATCCCCCCCGACAGGCCGAGCACGACGCCGGGGAAGCGGTTGCGCTCGACATAGTCGCGCAGGGACAGGATCATCGCGCTGTAGATGTCGGCGGGATGCGCTTCCCATTCGGCGATCGCGCCCGGCTCGCACGTCCAGCCGCCTTCGCCCTTGGTCCAGCGCGTCGCGCGTTCCTCGCCTTCCCAGTCGGTCAGCCGGTGCGCGGCGCGCCCATCGGCATTGAGCACGAAGGAGCAGCCGTCGAACACCAGCTCGTCCTGCCCGCCGATGCGGTTCAGGAAGATCAGCGGCAGCCCCGTCTCGGCAACGCGCGCCGCGAACACCTGCGTCAGGCGGCGGTCGTCCTTGTCGATCTCATAGGGGCTGCCGTTGACCGAGATCAGCAGCTCCGCCCCCTGCGCGACGAGATGCCCGCAGACCGCCGGGAACCAGCCGTCCTCGCAGATCGGCAGCCCCAGCTTCACGCCGCGCCATTCGATCACATCGGGAAGCGGACCCGGAGCAAAGACGCGCTTTTCGTCGAAGGTGCCGTAATTGGGCAGCTCATGCTTGCGCCGCGTCGCGACGACGCGGCCCTCGTCGAGCAGCGCGACGATATTGTAGAGCCGCCCCTCGGCGTCGCGTTCGACCGACCCGACGAGCATCGCCGGACCGCCGTCGCCGGTCTCGGCCGCCAGCTCGGCGAGGACCGTTGCCGCACGCTCGGCGAGCGCGGGCTTGAGTACCAGATCCTCGGGCGGGTAGCCGATCAGTTGCAGTTCGGGATAGAGAATCAGGTCGGCGTCGCTGTGCCGCGCGCGAACGTCGCGCATCGCATCGGCATTGGCGGCAAGGTCGCCGACCGACTGGGTCATCTGCGACAGGACGATGGAGAGCGCGGTTGTCATGCCGGGGGTTTAGGCGCAACCGCCCTGTCCATTCAACCGAAGAGAAAGGGCATCGCTCTGCCCGCCATTACCCCCTTCCCCTATCGGCGCCCGCTGGCTAAGGGGCGCGCATCCCCACTCGCCGTGAAAGGGCCGCGCTCGCCATGAAACTCATCTCCGGCAACAGCAATCTGCCGTTGGCCCGCGCGATTGCGGATTATCTCGAGCTGCCGCTGACCGACACCAGCGTTCGCCGCTTTGCCGACGAAGAAGTCTTCGTCGAAATCCACGAAAATGTGCGCGGCCAGGATGTGTTCGTCGTCCAGCCGACCAATTTCCCGGCCAACGACAATCTGATGGAATTGCTGATTCTCACCGATGCGCTGCGCCGCGCCTCGGCGAAGCGGATCACCGCGGTCGTCCCCTATTTCGGCTATGCCCGCCAGGACCGCAAACCCGGCCCGCGCACGCCGATCTCGGCCAAGCTCGTCGCCAATCTGATCACCACCTCGGGCGCCGACCGCGTCCTCGCGATCGACCTCCACGCCGGGCAGATCCAGGGCTTCTTCGATATCCCGACCGACAATCTCTATGCCGCGCCGGTGATGAGCGCCGATATCCAGGCGCGCTTCGGCGGCAAGAATCTGATGGTCGTGTCGCCCGACGTCGGCGGCGTGGTGCGCGCCCGCGCGCTCGCCAAGCGGCTCGACAACGCGCCGCTCGCGATCGTCGACAAGCGCCGCGAGCGCGCCGGCGAATCGGAAGTGATGAACATCATCGGCGACGTCGCGGGCCGCTTCTGCATCCTCATCGACGATATCGTCGATTCGGCGGGCACGCTCTGCAACGCCGCCGCTGCGCTGAAGGCCGCGGGCGCCGAGGGCGTCGTCGCTTACTGCACCCACGGCGTCCTGTCGGGCGGCGCGGTCGCGCGCGTCGACGCGAGCGAGCTCACCGAACTCGTCATCACCGATTCGATCATGCCGACCGACGCGGTCAACGACAGCGGCAAGGTCCGCGCGCTCACCGTCGCCCCGCTGCTCGGCGAAGCGATCAAGCGCATCGCCGACGAATCGAGCGTGTCGTCGCTGTTCGACTGAGCCCATGACCCTCGAATCCGACATCGCCCTCGCCCATCGCCTCGCCGATGCGGCGGGCGCGGCGATCCGTCCCTTTTTCCGCGCCGCCTTTTCGCACGAGGCCAAGGCCGACGCCTCGCCGGTGACCGAGGCCGACCGCGCCGCCGAAGCCGCCATGCGACGCCTGCTCGATGCCGAAGCGCCGCGCGACGGCATCATCGGTGAGGAATATGGCGCCGAACGCCCCGACGCGGCGCGCCAATGGGTGCTCGACCCGATCGACGGCACCGTCAGCTTCATGGCCGGCCGCCCGATCTTCGGAACGCTGATCGCGCTGCTGCAGGACGGCTGGCCGCTGATCGGCATCATCGACCAGCCGATTTCGGGCGAGCGCTGGATCGGCGCGATGGGACAGCCGACCCTGTTCGGCGGCAAGCCTGCCGCGACCCGCTCCTGCCGCAACCTCGCCGACGCGGTGCTCGCGACCACCGGGCCCCAATATTTCAGCGATCACGATGGCGAGCATTTCATGGCGCTCGCCGCGCAGACCGCGCACAAGCGCATGGTCTTCGGCGGCGACTGCTATAATTACGGCCTGCTGGCGAGCGGGCATATCGACCTGGTCGTCGAGGCCGGACTGAAGCTCCACGATTTCGCGGCGCTGGTGCCGATCGTCGAGGGCGCGGGCGGGACGATGAGCGACTGGAACGGCGAGCCGCTGAACGCCGACAGCGACGGCCATGTCATCGCATTGGGCGATCCGGCGCGGCTGGAAGATGTTATCGAAGGGCTCGCCCGCCACCATTAGGGCCAGAGCCCAAGGAGTAGAGAGACATGGCGTTCGACGGAAGCTGCCATTGCGGCGCGGTGACCTATACGGTCGAGGGGGATATTCCCACGACGGCGATGAGCTGCAACTGCTCGCACTGCCGGCGCAAGGGCTTCCTGCTTTCCTTCGTGCCGATCGACCAGTTCCGGTTGACGGGCGGCAGCGACAAGCTCGCTTCCTACACGTTCAACAAGCATAATATCGACCATCAATTCTGCACCGATTGCGGTTGTCAGGGCTTTTCGGTCGGCACCGGCCCCGACGGCAAGAAGATGGCGGCGGTCAACCTGCGCTGCGTACCCGGGGCCGACCTCGATTCGCTGACGATCCAGAAGGTCGACGGCGCGAGCTTCTAGGCTGCTTCCCCGCTTGCAATTCGGCGCGAATCCGTCTAGGCGCGCGCCTTCGCACGATAGATTAGCGGACCTGCCTGGCGACAAGGGCTGCCAGGGCCGGTCGATATCGTCGCTTAAAAAGGAGACGAAAATGCCCAAGCTGAAGACCAAGAGCGGTGTGAAGAAGCGCTTCAAATTCACCGCCTCGGGCAAGGTGAAGCACGGCGTTGCCGGCAAGCGTCACCGCCTGATTTCGCACAATTCGAAATATATCCGCACCAACCGCGGCACCAGCGTGCTCAGCGATTCGGACACGGCTCACGTGCGCCTCTGGGCGCCCTACGGCCTGAAGTAAGGAGCGCTAGACCATGTCACGCATCAAACGCGGCACGACCACGCACGCCAAGCACAAGCGGATCCTGGATCAGGCGAAGGGCTATTATGGCCGTCGCAAGAACACGATTCGTATCGCCAAGCAGGCGGTCGAAAAGGCCGGTCAATACGCCTATCGCGACCGCAAGGTGAAGAAGCGGACCTTCCGCGCCCTCTGGATCCAGCGCATCAACGCCGCTGTCCGCGCCGAAGGCCTGACCTATTCGCAGTTCATGCACGGCGTGAAGCTGGCCGGAATCGAGCTGGACCGGAAGGTCATGGCCGACCTCGCGATGAACGAAGGCAGCGTTTTCACCGCGATCATCGCGCAGGCGAAGGCGGCGCTGCCCAAGGCAGCGTAAGGCTTTCGGCGGAATTGCTGAAACAAAAGGGCGGTCCTTCGGGGCCGCCCTTTTTCGTTGGGCTGCGATCCCCTGCGCCGGATGTCAGCTTTGGGGTGGGGCGCTGCCCCTCCCGATATTCGTCATCCCCGCGAAAGCGGGAACCCAGTGTGGGGTTAGCCGACGCACGCTCTGGGTCCCCGCTTTCGCGGGGATGACAAAGTTAGGAGATGCCGGGCGGGCGCTCCCGGTCGTTAGCCGACGCCCTGCGGTCCCCAAACAGGAACGGCGCGAAGGTTTCCCCTCGCGCCGTTCCGACAATGGCTCATTGGAAAACCATCGCCCCCCTCCCTCCGAACCGGATAGCCGTGGGTCGCAGAAAGCATACGGCCGGCGGAAGTGTCCCTATGGCGCGACATATGCCGTCGCGGGCGGGCGAAAAATTGTAAAAACCCGACAACCGCTTCGTCTGGACGGTTGTTTTTTTACGCACCGCTCCGCATGAGATGACGTCATGACCGTGGGAGAAACTGCCAGCGGGCCAATGGCCGGCGTGCGCGTCACGACGCGCTTCTTTCCCGTATCGGAGCCGCTTCGCCCCTATTGCAGCATCATCTACCTCACCGAGGTCGAGACGTCCCCCGGCGTGCGCGTCGAGGACTATCTGCATCCCGAATGGGCGAATCTGCGCTTCATCGATGGTGAACCGTCGCTTGCCGCGGTCGGCGGCGACACGCCGGTCTCCGCGCCGCGCTTCATCGTCACCGGCCCGACGAGCCAGGCGACCTATTTCGCCGCGGGCCGGATGCGCGCCTGGGGTATTGGAATCCTGCCCGCGGGCTGGGCCAAATTCTTCGCGCTCCCCGCCGAGGATCTCGCGGACCATTTCGTCGATGGCGCGCAGCATCCCGCATTCGCCGCGCACGCCCCGCTCGCGGACGAGCTTCGGCAGGCAAATGATGCGGAGAGCGCAGCGCGCCTGCTCGACGACCATTTCGCCCGTCTGCTCGCCGCCGCGCCGCCCGACGATCCCGACATCTTCGCCGCCCACGCCGCGCTCGTCGACGACGAGCTCACCAGCGTCGCCGAACTCGCCGAAAAGCTTGGCCTTTCCGAGCGGTCGGTCGAGCGATTGTCGCGGCGAGCCTTCGGTTTTCCGCCCAAGCTGCTGCTGCGCCGCCAGCGCTTCCTGCGCAGCCTCGCGCGCTTCATGCTTGACCCGTCGATGAGCTGGATCGAAACGCTAGACTATCATTATTATGATCAGGCGCAGTTCACGCGCGATTTCCAGCGCTTCATGGGGATGAGCCCGCGCGCCTATGCCGCGCGGCCGAAACCGATCCTCGGCGCCGCCGCGCTGGCGCGCGCCGCGGCGGCGGGCGAAGCGGTGCAGGGACTCCACAAACCCGGCGGATAGCGCGCGTTTCGTGCCGCCGGACTTGACCCGCGCGCCGCCTTCGGTGCAAGCGGCTGACAACCGACGCGCGGGGGACCGCCGTCCCCCGAACGACACAGAAACGAACAACGATGAGCGAGACAGAAGCCTTGAAAGCGAAGCTGCTGGGCGAGATTGAAGCCGCAAGCGATCTCGACGCGCTCGAGGCGCTGCGCGTCGCGGCGCTCGGCAAGGCGGGGAGTGTCACCGGGCTGCTCAAGACGCTCGGCGGCATGACCCCCGAGGAGCGGCAGGCCGAAGGACCGAAGATCCACGGCCTGCGCGAAGCCGTCACCGCCGCGATCGGCGCACGCAAGGCCGCGCTCGAAGGCGCCGCGCTCGACGCGAAGCTCGCGGACGAAACGCTCGATATGACGCTCCCCGCCGCCGCCGCACCCAAAGGCAGCGTCCACCCGGTGAGTCAGGTGATGGACGAGCTTGCCGAAATCTTCGCCGACATGGGCTTCGCGGTCGCGACCGGGCCGGAGATCGAGGACGACTGGCGCAATTTCACCGCGCTCAACATTCCCGAGACGCACCCCGCGCGCGCGATGCACGACACCTTCTATTTCCCCGACACCGATGCCGAGGGCCGCGCGATGCTGCTGCGCACCCACACATCGCCGGTGCAGATCCGCACGATGATGAGCCAGCAGCCGCCGATCCGCATCATCGCGCCGGGCCGCGTCTATCGCAGCGACAGCGACGCGACGCACACACCGATGTTCCATCAGGTCGAGGGCCTCGTCATCGATCGCGGCATCCATATGGGGCATCTCAAATGGACGCTCGAAACCTTCCTCAAGGCTTTCTTCGAGCGCGATGACATCGTGCTCCGCCTGCGCCCCTCCTATTTCCCCTTCACCGAGCCTTCGGCGGAGGTCGATGTCGGCTATGCCCATGAGAAGGGCCGGCGGATCGTCGGCGGCAACGGCGACGACGAGGGCCATGCGTGGATGGAGCTGCTCGGCAGCGGCATGGTGGGCCGCCGCGTCATCGCGAACTGCGGGCTCGACCCCGACGAATGGCAGGGCTTCGCCTTCGGCATCGGCATCGACCGGCTCGCAATGCTCAAATATGGCATGGATGACCTCCGCGCCTTCTTCGACGGCGACCTGCGCTGGCTGGCGCATTACGGGTTCGGCGCGCTGTCGGTGCCCACATTGAGCGGGGGGATTTCGGCATGAAGATCACCCTCGACTGGTTGAAAGACCATCTGGACGGCGATTTCACCACCGCCGATGTCGTCGCTACCCTGAACCGTATCGGCCACGAAGTTGAAGGCGTCGAGAATCCGGCCGAGAAGCTCGCGGGGTTCCGTGTCGCGAAGGTGCTGACCGCATCGAAGCACCCGCAGGCCGACAAGCTGCAGGTGCTGACCGTCGACAGCGGTGACGGCGAACCGCTGACCGTCGTCTGCGGCGCGCCCAACGCCCGCGCGGGGCTGGTCGGCGTGCTCGGGCTGCCCGGCGCAGTCGTGCCCGCGAACGGCATGGAGCTGAAAGTCGCCGCCGTCCGCGGCGTCGAATCGAACGGCATGATGTGCTCGACGCGCGAGCTCGAACTCGGCGACGATCATGACGGCATCATCGAATTGCCATCCGACGCCCCGATCGGCACCCCCTTCGCCGACTACAGCGGCGCGGGCGATCCGGTGATCGATATTTCGATCACGCCGAACCGGCAGGACTGCATGGGCGTGCGCGGGATCGCGCGCGACCTCGCCGCCGCCGGGCTCGGCACGCTGAAGCCGCTCGACGTCCCGACGATAGCCGGCGAAGGCGCGCCCGCGACCGAAATCCGGACCGACGATCCCGAAGCCTGCCCCGCCTTCTTCGGCCGCACGATCGCCGGCGTGACCAACGGTCAGGCCCCCGAATGGATGCGCCGCCGCCTCGAAGCGGTCGGCCAGCGATCGATCTCCGCCCTCGTCGACATCAGCAATTATGTGATGTTCGACCTCGGCCGCCCGAGCCACATCTATGATCGCGCCAAGCTGAGCGGCGCACTCGTCGCCCGGCGCGCAGAGGCCGGCGAGACGGTGACCGCGCTCAACGGCAAGGATTATACGCTCACCGACACGATGACGGTGATCGCCGACGCGCGTGAGGTCCACGACATCGCGGGCATCATGGGCGGCGAGCATAGCGGGTGCAGCGAGACGACGAACGATGTCCTGATCGAGATCGCTTACTTCACCCCCGAACGGATCGCGCTGACCGGTCAGGCGCTCGGCCTGACCAGCGACGCGCGCAGCCGCTTCGAGCGCGGGGTCGATCCGGCGTTCCTCGACGACGCGACCGCGATCGTCACCGGCCATATCCTCGCCATCTGCGGCGGCACGCCGTCGGCGGTGACCCGCGCGGGCACCCCGCCCGCCGAGGTGCACCATGTCGATTACGACCCGGCGCTGTCGGCGACGCTCGGCGGCATCGCGATTCCGGCCGAGCGGCAGAAGGACATATTGATCGCGCTCGGTTTCGGCGTCATCGAGCAGGCCCGGCACTGGCAGGTCGCGGTGCCGAGCTGGCGCCGCGACGTCGACGGCGCCCCCGATCTGGTCGAGGAAGTCACCCGGATCACCGGTTTCGACGCGATCGAATCGGTGCCGCTGCCGCGCGCAGACGGCGTTGCCCGGCCGACCGCAACCGCCGAGCAGATGCTCGAACGCCGGGTGCGCCGCGCCGCCGCCGCCGCGGGCTTCCACGAAGCAGTGACCTGGTCCTTCATCAGCGAGCGCGAGGCAGCGCCCTTCGGCGGCGGCGCGTGGAACCTCGCCAACCCGATCAGCGAAGACCTCAAAGTCATGCGCCCATCGCTGCTCGCCGGCCTGCTCGCCGCGGCGCAGCGCAATCAGGATCGCGGCGCGACAAGCATCCGCCTGTTCGAGATCGGCCGACGCTATCTGCGCGAGGCCGAGCATCCGACGCTCGGCGTCCTGATGGCGGGCGACAAGGCCGCGCGTGGCTGGCAGACCGGGAAGGCCGCGCCCTTCGACGCCTTCGACGCGAAGGCGGCGGCGCTGGCGCTGCTCGACGCCGCAGGCGCGCCCGCCGAGCGGCTGCAGGTGATGGAGGCCATCGCCGAACCCGGCCTCTGGCATCCCGGCCAGTCGGCAACGTTGCGGCTCGGCCCCAAGGCAGTGCTCGCCGAGTATGGCGCGCTGCATCCGGCGCTGACGAAGCATTTCGACGTCGACGGCCCGGTGATGGCAGTGCAGATCTTTCTTGATGCGATCCCGGCGAAGCGCGCGAGCGGCCCGGCGCGCGCTGCTTATGCTCCGCCCGCGCTGCAATCGGTGCGCCGCGACTTCGCCTTCCTCGCGCCCGAGGGGCTGGCGGCCGCCGATCTGGTCCGCGCGATCCGCGGCGCCGACAAGGCGGCGATCGTCGATGCCCGGCTGTTCGACCGCTTCGCCGGCCAGGGCGTCCCCGAGGGACAGGTGAGCCTGGCAATCGAGATCGAGCTGCAACCGCAGGATAAGAGCTTCACCGACGCCGAACTGAAAGCGGTCGCCGACAAGGTGGTTGCCGCGGCGGCGAAGCTGGGAGCAATGCTCAGGGGCTGAGTCTCCGCAGGCGCGGGGGCGAATGGGAGAGGAAAGCATGGACACCCGCCACCTCGTCGACCGCGACATCGCGCCGCTGATCGATCTTTTCCCGCGCGCCGATCTCGACGCGGCGCCGATCGCCGATATTCGCGCCCGGGCGGCCGAAGCCTATGCGATCCTGCCGCCGCCGGTGATCGCGCCCGAAACGGTGACGATCCCGTCGATCCACGGCGGGCCCGACATAGGGGTCTTTCTCTATCGTCCGGCGGAGACCCGGCCGGGCAGCGGCGCGATCCTGCATATCCATGGCGGCGGGATGGTAATGGGGTCCGTGACGCTGATGCAGGCCGGGCCGGCGGCGCTGGCCGCGGCCGCCGGTGTGCCGGTCGCCTCGGTCGAATATCGCCTCGCCCCCGAACACCCCTTTCCCGCGCCGCAGGAGGATTGCCATTCGGCGCTGGCGTGGCTCGCGGAGCAGGCCGATGCGCTCGGCTTCGACGCGCGGCGGATCGTCGTCGCGGGCGAAAGCGCGGCGGCGGGCTGGCGGCGGCGCTTGCGATCATGGCCCGCGACCTCGGCGGGCCGGGAATCGCGGGGCAGCTTCTCACTTACCCGATGCTCGACCATCGTACCGGCGGCGACGCCTGTCCCTGGCGCAACCCGACCACCGGCGAATTCATCTGGACGCGCGCGAGCAACCGCTTCGGCTGGCGCGCGCTGCAGGGCGATTACCGGATCGACGATGCGCGCCGCGGCTGGTTCTCGCCGAGCCTCGCCGACGATCTGTCGAACCTGCCGCCCGCCTATATCGCGACCGGCAGCCTCGATCTCTTCTTCGACGAGAATCTCGACTATGCGCGGCGGCTCACCGCGGCAGGGGTGCCGGTCGAGCTGCACAGCTATGCCGGGGCGATCCACGCCTTCAACGCGATTCCCGATGCGCCGCTGTCGCAGCGCTTCACCGCCGGCCTGCTCGCCGCCGCCGCCGCGATGACCGGCGCATGAGCGGCGCACCAAGGGAGCGGCTCGCGACCTGCCATTGCGGCCGGCTCCAGCTCCGCTGCACCGGCGAACCCGCGAAAGTCTCGCTCTGCCATTGCCTCGACTGCCAGCGGCGGACCGGCTCGCTGTTCAGCGTCGCGGTCTTCTTTCCGCGCGCCGAGGTCGCACTCGTTGCAGGGAGCGCAAAGAGGTTCCGGCGGGCGTCGGCGAGCGGTTTCGACGTCACCTTCCACTTCTGCCCCGAATGCGGATCGTCCTTGTGGTGGGAACCGGACCGGCTTCCCGACCGGATCGGCGTCGCCGTCGGCGCCTTTGCCGATCCCGATTTTCCGATGCCCGAGCAGGCCGTGTGGGCGCAGGACCAGCACGCGTGGCTGACGCTGCCGGAGAATATCGCCGCGCATGAGCGAAATCCGGTAAAGGCGGGCACAAGCTGACCCCCTCTTTGGGCAACGTCGGCATTCCGCCCCAAAGCGGTCCGGCCGACGCCGCTCGCGCCTCTGCGCCGGCGATATGGCTTTGAAAAAACGCCGTCCTATATCTCCGACAAGAACGGAGAATCAGGCATGATCAGCCAAGGCCATTATCAGCTCTTCGGAACGGCGACCGGGGTCGCGGCGATCGGCTGGAAGGGCGCCGGCATAGCGAGCTTTCGTCTGCCCGCGCCGACCGCACCCGAGACCGAACGCGCCATTTTGCGCCATCTTCCCGGCGCGAGGCGAGCGGAGCCGCCGGCCGGGATAGCGGCGGTCATCAACGCCGCGATCCGCTATTTCGAAGGCGAGCGGGTCGAATTTTTCGAAGCGCCGGTCGAACTCGGCGAATCGCCGCCCTTCTTCGCGCGGGTCTATGCCCATGTACGGGGGCTCGGCTGGGGCCAGACGACGACGTATGGCGCGGTTGCCCGCGCACTCGATGCAGGCCCCGAACATGCCCGCGCGGTCGGGCAGGCGATGGCAACGAATCCCGTGCCGCTGATCATCCCCTGCCACCGGGTCATGGCTGCGGGCGGAGGGATCGGAGGGTTCTCCGCACCGGGCGGTGCGCTATCCAAGGCGCGGATGCTCGAACTCGAGGGCGTGCCGGTCGCGCCGGTGCAGCACGGATTCGATTTCTAGAGCGTTTTCAAGTCAGGTGGCACCAGCTGACGACTCGGAAAACACGGTAAAACAAGAATCTAGCGTGCCGGTTTTGATTCCATCAAAACCGAACGCACTCTAGGCCGCGACCGCCTCTTCGCTGCGGCTTGCCGCGGCTTCGAGCAGGCGCTTTTCGAGGCTCTTCACCCGCGCCGCGGCGTCGATCTTGTCGCCGATCAGGTCGGTCACATAGAAAGTGTCGACCGCGCGCTCGCCATAGGTGGCGACATGCGCGCTGTGCACCGTCACCTTCGACTGGAACAGCGCATAGGCGAGCTGGTTGAGCAGCGCCGGGCGATCCTGCGCATTGACCTCGATCACCGTGAAGCGGTTCGACGCCTTATTGTCGATGAACACGTTCGGCGCGATGCGGAACGCCTCGGCGCGGGTGCGCGGCAGCGCACGCGCTTCGAGCTTGGGCAGCAGTTTCTGGCGGTTGGCGAGCGCATCCTCGATCGCGCGGGTCAGGCGGTCGATCTGCCCCGCCTCGGCGAAGGGCCGGCCGAGCGGATCCTGGACGAGGAAATTGTCGAGCGCCATGCCATCACGCGTCGTGTGAATGCGCGCGTCGATGATGTTGCCGCCGGCAAGATGGATGCCCCCCGCCATACGGTAGAAGAGTCCCGGATGGTCGGCGGCGAGCACCATCACCAATGTCGCGCCGCGATCCTCGTCGGGCACCGCGGCGATATGGAGCGGGGCGTCGCCCGCGGCCTCGATGTGGCGGAGGTTGGCGGCAATCACCTCGATCGGCTCGGCGATCCAATAGCTTTCGGGAAGCCGCTTGATCAGCGCTGCGAACCGCTTTTCCCCGATGCCGAGCAGCTCCGCCACCGCGTCCTTCTTGCTCGCGATCCGCGCCTCGCGCCCGCGCTGCTTGTGGCCGAGGCGCAGCACCTCCTCGGCAGCGTCGAACAATTCGCTGAGCAATTGGCGCTTCCAGCTGTTCCACACCCCCGGCCCGACCGCGCGGATATCGACGACGGTGAGGACGAGGAGCAGGCGCAGCCGCTCGGGGCTCTGGACGATCTGCGCGAAGTCGAGGATCGTCTTGAAGTCGGCAAGGTCGCGCTTGAAGGCGGTCGCCGACATCAGCAGATGATGGCGGACGAGCCACGACACCGTCTCGGTCTCGGCTTCGCTGAGTCCCAGTCGCGGGCAGACGCGCAGCGCGAGTTCGGCGCCGAGCACGCTATGGTCGCCGCCGCGCCCCTTGGCGATGTCGTGCAGCAGCACCGCGACATAGATCACCCGCCGCGAATGAAGCTGGTGCATGATCATCGTCGACAGCGGGTGATCGTCCTTCAGCCGGTCCTGCTCGATGTCGGACAGGAGGCCGATCGCGCGGATCGTATGCTCGTCGACGGTATAATGATGATACATGTCGAACTGCATCTGCGCGACGACGCGGCCGAAATCGGGAACGAAGCGGCCGAACACCCCCGCCTCGTTCATCCAGCGCAGCACCGTTTCGGGGTCGCGCGGGCTGGTCAGCACGTCGAGGAACAATTCGTTCGCGCGGGGTTTGCGGCGCACGCCCTGCGTTTCGATCAGCTTGGCGTCGTGACGCGCCTGACGCATCGCCTGCGGGTGGATCTCCAGCCCATGCTTGTCGGCGAGCGCGAAAATCTCGATCAGCCGCACCGGGTCGGCCGCGAAAAAATCGTCCGACGGCAGCGCGAGCCGGCCGCGGTCGAGAACGAAGCCGTGGAGCTTGCCTGGCCGCCGCCGCAGCGTCGGCAGAAAGCGCCGCCCGCGTGCCGCAAGCTGCTCGTCGAGATGCGCGAGGAAGGTGCCGGTCAGGTCGCCGACGCTTTTCGCGTGGAGGAAATAGAGCTGCATGAAGCGCTCGACCGCGCTCTTGCCCGGCCGCTCGGCGAAGTGCATCCGCTGCGCGATCTCGCGCTGGAAATCGAAGGTCAGCCGGTCCTCGGCGCGCCCCGCGAGTATATGGAGATGACAGCGCACCGCGAGCAGGAAATTTTCGGCGCGCTCGAACTGGCGGAGCTCGCGTTCGGTGAGCAGCCCGGCATCGACGAGTTCGGGGACGGTGCGGACGCGGTGGATGAACTTGCCGATCCAGAACAGGGTGTGGAGGTCGCGCAGTCCCCCCTTCCCTTCCTTCACATTGGGTTCGACGACATAACGCGAATCGCCCATGCGCTTGTGCCGCTCGTCGCGCTCGGCGAGCTTGTCGGCGACGAAAGCGCGCGCATTGCCCGCAACCACCTCGGCATCGAAGCGCGCCGCCGCCTGGTCGTAGAGGTCGCGGTCGCCCCAGATGAAGCGCGCCTCGAGCAGCGCGGTGCGGATCGTCAGATCCTCCTTCGCGGCGCGGATCATCTCGTCGATCGAGCGCGAGCTGTGCCCGACCTTCAGCCCCAAATCCCACAGCGTATAGAGCTGCGCCTCGATCACCTGCTCGGTCCAGCTCGTCTGCTTGAACGGGGTGACGAAGCCAATGTCGATGTCGCTGAACGGCGCCATCTCGCCGCGCCCGTAGCCGCCGACCGCGATCAGCGTGATCCGTTCGCCCGCCGAGCGATTGCTGGCGGGATAGAGGCGGTCGACCGTGAAATCGTGGCTCAGCCGGACGATCTGGTCGATCAGGAAAGCGGTCGCGTTCGCCGCGACACGCCCCGACGAGGGATGGTCGAGCAACCGGCGGTCGATCTCGGCACGCCCGGTTTCGAGCGCCTCCTTGAGCAGCGCGACCATCGCGCGGCGACGCGCACCCGAATCGCTCGTTTCGTCGGCGATGGTGTCGAGCCGATCGGACAGCGCGCGGCGATCGATGATCGCGCGGCGGTCCTCCAGCGCGCCGAAGAGGTCGCTCATGTCTCGCCCGCCAATATCTGCTTGAGCCGATAGAGCGCATCGAGCGCCTCGCGCGGCGCGAGCGCGTCGGGGTCGATGGCCGCGAGCGCCTCGCGCAGCGCGTCCGCCGCGACGGCGGGCGCCTCGGCGAGAGTCGCGGCGAAGAGCGGCAGATCGTCGAGTCCCGCGGCGAGCCCGCCGGTCTTCTCGCGCCCCGCTTCCAATTTCGCGAGCACCGCCTCGGCGCGCTTGACGACAGCCGCGGGCACTCCGGCGAGGCGCGCGACCGCAAGGCCGTAGCTGCGATCGGCGGGCCCTTCGGCGACTTCGTGGAGCAGCACCAGATCGCCCTGCCATTCGCGCGCACGGACATGGTGGAGCGACAGCGCGTTGAGCGTTTCGGCGAGGCGCGTGAGCTCGTGATAGTGCGTCGCGAACAGGCAGCGGCACTTATTGACCTCGTGCACCGCCTCGACCACCGACCAGGCGAGTGCGAGCCCGTCGTAGGTCGAGGTGCCGCGCCCGACCTCGTCGAGGATGACGAAACTGTCGGGCGTCGCCTGCGCGAGGATCGCTGCGGTTTCGACCATCTCGACCATGAAGGTCGACCGCCCGCGCGCGAGATTGTCGCTCGCGCCGACGCGGCTGAACAGCCGGTCGACGAGCCCGAGCTTCGCGGCCGCCGCGGGCACGAAGCCGCCTGCCTGCGCGAGCACGACGATCAGCGCGTTCTGGCGGAGGAAGGTCGATTTACCGCCCATGTTGGGGCCGGTGACGAGCCAGAGCCGGTCGCTCTCCGAGAGCGAGACGTCGTTGGGGACGAAGCGTTCGCCCGATTTCGCCAGCGCCGCCTCGACCACCGGATGCCGCCCGCCGGTCACGTCGAGGCACGGCGCGTCGGCAAGATCGGGGCGGCACCAATTGTGACTCATCGCATGATCGGCGAGCGCCGCGGCGACGTCGATGCGCGCCAGCACGTCGCAGCTCGCCGCGATCGCCTCGCGCCGCGCCACCGCGGCGTCGGTTAGCGCTTCGAGATGCGCGGCCTCGGCGGCGATCGCGTGAACGCCCGCCTGCGTGACGCGGCTCGCAGCCTCATGGAGGTCGGACGAGTTGAAGCGGACGACACCCGCAAGCGTCTGGCGGTGGGTAAAGCCCGAATCGGGCGCCATCAGCACGTCTGCGTGCTTCGCGGGTACCTCGACATGATAGCCGAGCACGCCATTGTGGCGGATCTTCAAGGACGCGATGCCGGTGCGGTCGCGATAGCCTGCCTCAAGCACCGCGATCGCCTTGCGTCCGTCGCGCGCGGTCTCGCGCAGCGCGTCGAGCGCGGCGTCATAGCCCTCGGCGATATAGCCGCCGTCACTAGCGTCGAGCGGGGGAGATGGAACCAGCGCCTGCATCAGCAGCTCGACCAGTTCGCCATGGTCGATGAGCTTGGGCAGGAGGGCCGTCAGGAGGCTTGGCGGTTCAAGCACTGACAGGAGGCGATCGCGCAGGGCATAGCCCTCGCTGAGGCCATCGCGCAGCAAAGCGAGGTCGCGCGGTCCGCCGCGCCCTGCGGCGAGCCGGCCGATAGCACGGCCAATATCGGGAAGCTGGCGCAGTCGGGTGCGGACCCGGTCGCGAAGCGCGCCATCGCCTGTGAACAGCGTCACGAGGTCGAGGCGAGCCTCGATCGTCGGCTTGTCGCCCAGCGGGGCGGAGATGTCCGACGCCAGCAGGCGTGCGCCGCCGCCGGTGACGGTGCG
>NZ_DATAJZ010000008.1:0-173086 GCF_036261875.1 Sphingopyxis sp.
GCGGATGCCTTCGCGGCCGAGCCCAGAATCCTTCACGCCGCCATAGGGCATGTTGTCGACACGGTAGCTCGACACATCGTTGACGACGACCCCGCCGACCTCGAGATGGTCCCACGCCTCCAGCACCTGGTGCAGGTCGCGGGTGAAGAGGCCGGCCTGGAGACCGAACTTGCTGTCGTTGACTTCGGAGAGCGCCGCGTCCCAGTCGGTGAATTTCGACAGGATGGCGAGCGGGCCGAAGGCTTCCTCGCGATAGGCCGCGGCGCTGCGGTCGACGTCTTCGAGCAAGGTCGCCTCCAGCATCGCGCCGTCGCGTTTGCCGCCGACGAGCAGTTTGGCGCCATTGGCGATGGCTTCCTGAATCCAGCCGTCGAGCCGCGCGGCCTCCTTTTCGGAGATCATCGGGCCGATGAAGGTGCTGCGGTCCTTGGGGTCGCCCGCGACGAGCGTCTTGGTCTTTTCGACCAGCATGTCGCGGAAGCGGTCGTAGATGTCGGCGTGGATGATGATCCGCTGCACGCCGATGCACGACTGGCCGGATTGATAGAAAGCGCCGAAGATGATCCGCGCGAGTGCATGGTCGAGGTCGGCGTCCTTGTCGACGATCACCGCGGCGTTGCCGCCGAGTTCGAGGACGATCTTCTTCTTGCCCGCTTTGGCCTTCAAATCCCAGCCGACGCCCGGCGAGCCGGTGAAGCTCAGCAGTTTCAGCCGCTCGTCGGTGGTGAAGAGGTCGGCGCCGTCGCGGCTCGCGGGGAGGATGCTGAACGCGCCCTCGGGCAGGACGTCGCATTCGGCGAGCACTTCGCCCATGATGATCGCGCCGAGCGGGGTCATCGACGCGGGCTTCATCACGAACGGGCAGCCGATCGCGATCGCGGGGGCGATCTTGTGCGCGGCGAGATTGAGCGGGAAGTTGAACGGCGAGATGAAGCTGCACGGCCCGATCGGCACGCGCTTCCACATCCCCATATAGCCCTTGGCGCGCGCCGAAATGTCGAGCGGCTGGACCTCGCCATAGTTGCGCACCGCTTCCTCGGCGGCGATGCGGAAAGTGTCGATCAGGCGGCCGACCTCACCCTCGGCGTCGGCAATCGGCTTCCCCGCCTCGACGCAGAGGGCATAGGCGAGTTCGTCGAACCGCTCCTGAAAGCGGCCCACGCAGTGAGTCAGGACGTCGCGCTTTTCGAAGCTCGCGAGCTTCGCCATCGGCTCGGCGGCGCGCACCGCCCCGGCGATCGCTTCGTCGATCACGTCGGGGGTGGCGAGCGCGGTACGGAACGCGACCTCGCCGGTATATTTGTCGGTGACGACAAGGTCGGTGTTCGGCTGCACCGCCTTGTTGTTGAGGTAGAGCGGGTAAACGTCTTTCAACTTCACAATCATTCTCCAAGGCTGTCATCCCCGCGAAAGCGGGGATCCAGCTTCTTCCATTTTCCTTCTTCGTGCCTTTGCGCGAGTCTATAATTTCCTCACGCAAAGGCGCAAAGGCACGAAGAAGAAAGCTGGATCCCCGCTTTCGCGGGGATGACGGAAACGGGCGGTCGCGAAGCCTGTTACAACTCCTTCGACAGCTTCTTGATGTCGACGTTCAAAATCTGGTCATTCTCCGAATAGTCCACTGGACAATCTATCAGGTGGACGCCCGGCGTGCTCAGCGTATGCGCCAGCAGTTCCTTGAGGTGCGCCGCGCTTTCGACGCGATAGCCCTTGGCGCCGTAGCTCTCGGCATATTTGACGAAATCGGGGTTGCCGTATGTCAGCCCCCAATCCTCGAAGCCCATGTTCGCCTGTTTCCAGCGGATCATGCCATAGCTCGAATCGTTGAGGATCAGCACGGTGATGTTGAGGCCGAGGCGCACCGCGGTCTCCATCTCCTGGCTGTTCATCATGAAGCCGCCGTCGCCGCAGATCGCCATCACCTTGCGATCGGGATAGACCATCGCCGACATCATCGCCGACGGCAGCCCCGCGCCCATCGTCGCGAGCGCATTGTCGAGCAGCACGGTGTTCGGGCGATAGGCGGTATAGCCGCGCGCGAACCAGATCTTATAGACGCCGTTGTCGAGGCAGATGATCCCGTCGTCGGGCATCGCGTCGCGGACCTGCTGCACCAGATGCGGCGGGAAGATCGGGAAACGCGCGTCGGCGGCGAGCGGCGCGGTGTGATCGACCTCGGCCTGGCGATAGGCGAGCATATGGTCGAACGCCCAGCCGCCGTTGGGGACGATATCCTCCTTCATCTGCCAGATCGCGTTGGCGATGTCGCCGATCACCTCGATGTCGGGGAAATAGACGGGATCGACCTCGGCGGTCTTGGTCGAGACGTGGATGACGGTCGGGCCGCCCGCCTTCATGAAGAAGGGCGGCTTTTCGATGACGTCGTGGCCGATGTTGACGATGCAGTCCGACGCCTCGACCGCGCGGTGGACGAAATCGCCCGCCGACAGCGCGGCGCAGCCGAGGAATTTCGGGTGCCGCTCGTCGATCACGCCCTTGCCGAGCTGCGTAGTCAGAAAGGGGATGCCGGTCTTTTCGATGAATTGCAGCAGCATCCGGCTGGTCATCGTGCGGTTCGCGCCCGCGCCGATCACCAGCACCGGCGATTTGGCATTTTCGAGCGCCTTCACCGCCTCGCGGATCGATTTGACGTCGGCGGTCGGCCGCCGCGAATGGCTGCGCTTCAGCGGCAGGCTTTCGGTATGCTCGTCGGCGATATCCTCGGGAAGTTCGATATGCACCGCGCCGGGCTTTTCCTCCTCGGCGAGGCGAAAGGCCTCGCGCACGCGGCTCGGGATATTGTCCGATGAGGCCATCTGGTGGGTATATTTGGTGATCGGCCCCATCATCGCGACGACGTCGAGGATCTGGAAGCGGCCCTGCTTCGATTTCTTGATCGGCTTCTGCCCGGTGATCATCATCATCGGCATCCCGCCGAGCTGCGCGTAAGCCGCGGCGGTGACGAAGTTCGTCGCGCCGGGGCCGAGCGTCGCGAGGCAGACGCCGGTCTTGCCGGTGTGGCGGCCATAGGTCGCGGCCATGAAGCCCGCGCCCTGTTCGTGGCGCGTGAGGATCAGCTTGATCTTCTTCGAGCGCGACAGGCTGTCGAGAAAGTCGAGATTCTCCTCGCCGGGAACGCCGAAGATATATTCGACGCCCTCTTCCTCGAGGCATTCGATGAACAGGTCGGATGCTTTTTTCATGCTATAGTCGCCCCCTCAGCCCATGCACCGTGCCGGTGCGGCTTTTCAGTCCGTGCCGGCGACCAGCGGCGCAAATATCGGCGCAGCGGTTCCCGTCGTTGGTCGCGAGTCCCTGCATTGCCGGGGAGGATTTGTAACGAGGGGGGAGGGGGTTGTCACGCGGGGCTTGGTGAGCGCGTAAACCATTCCTCTGCGCCCGCGTCATTGCGAGCGCATCCACCCTATTCCCCTCCCGCCGTGGGAGGGGCAGCGAGACTTGCGAGCTTGCTCGCTAGTCGCAGCGGGGAGGGCTTTTCCACCGCCACATTGCATAAGATTCGCGCAGAGGCCGCAGAGGACTTGCGGAAAAGCCCGGAAAACGGAGTATATTCACTCGGAAAATGCGTTTTGGGCATCTCCCGCCGGGGCGGGCGATGGTGCTTGATGCATGGGCTGCCGTGGTCCTTCAGCTTCTGATTGCGTCGTGAATCGGAACAGCCATGCGACGAATCCCGCAATTGCGCCGAGCATCAACAGAAACGACCAGATGGAAATCAGCCCGAACCGGTGCGGACCCGCTTGAAGGTCCGAGAAGAGATAAGCGGTAGGCGAGGTGAACAGAGCGCCGGTCAAGATCCAGGCAATAGCGCTGTCGAGAAAGGGGAGTTTCCGGGAAAGCGCGGTTATGGAAAATACCATTGCTGCCGACGTTGGCAGAGCGAATATCGTGCCGATCAAAAGTGAGCCCGGCAACACGAGCAAAGCAAAGGTCAGACCGGTCAAGCCCTGGTCGGTAAAGTCGTTCGATTTGCCTGCGATGTTCATGCCGATAATGACGGCCGCGCATACAGCTATCGCCATGCCGGCTAGCGCGCCCGCGAAGATGGCCTTGCCTCGGCTCAATCGCTTGCCTGACAGGCTCATGCGATATCGAACAACCCCGCCAATTGCTCGACCATAGTCCCGCCAAGCTGTTCAGCGTCCATAATCGTCACCGCGCGGCTGTAGTAGCGCGTGACGTCGTGGCCGATACCGATCGCGCAAAGCTCGACCGGCGAGCGGTTCTCGATCCATTCGATCACCTGGCGCAGGTGCTGGTCGAGATAGGCGCCGTGGTTGACCGACAGCGTGCTGTCGTCGACCGGCGCGCCGTCGCTGATCACCATCAAGATGCGGCGTTCCTCGGGGCGATTGATGATGCGGTGGTGCGCCCACATCAGGGCCTCGCCGTCGATATTCTCCTTGAGCAGCCCTTCGCGCATCATCAGGCCGAGCGACTTGCGGGCGCGGCGATAGGGTTCGTCGGCGGGCTTGTAGATGATGTGGCGGAGGTCGTTGAGGCGGCCGGGGTGCGGCGGGCGCCCGGCGGCGAGCCAGTCCTCGCGGCTCTGCCCGCCCTTCCAGGTGCGGGTGGTGAAGCCGAGGATTTCGGTCTTCACCCCGCAGCGTTCGAGCGTGCGCGCGAGGATGTCGGCGCTGATCGCGGCGATGCTGATCGGTCGCCCGCGCATCGATCCACTATTGTCGAGCAGCAAGGTGACGACGGTGTCGCGGAAATCAGTGTCGCGCTCGACCTTGTACGACAGCGAACTGCCGGGTGAGACGACGACGCGGGCGAGGCGGGCGGCGTCGAGCTGGCCTTCTTCCTGGTCGAAATCCCACGCGCGGTTCTGTTGCGCCATCAACCGGCGCTGGAGGCGGTTCGCGAGCTTGGTCACGGCGCCCTGCAGATGCGTCATCTGCTGGTCGAGATAGGCGCGCAGCCGCGTCAGCTCGTCGGCGTCGCAAAGCTCGGTCGCGGCGACGATCTCGTCATGCTTTTCGGTGAAGCGGATATAATTGAAATCGGGGACGTCGGTCGGCAGGCGATTGGGGCGGACGGGCAGCATCCCCTCGTCGCCTTCGCCGCCCATCTCGGGCTCACCGTCCGCCTCCATCTCCTGCGCGTCGGGGTCGGATTCGCCGTCGTCGGCCTGATCGCCCGCCATTTCGGCGCGCGCGTCGACCTGGCTTTCGCCGGCGCCGCCGTCCTCGCTTTCCTGTTCTTCCTGGCTGTCCTCGGCCTCGGACTCATCCTCTTCGCCGCTGTCTTCGGAGCCTTGCTCGACCGGTTCGTCGCCCTGGATGAGGTCGAGGTGGCGGAGCGCGAGCTTCGCGGTTTCGGCGAAGGCGGCCTGATCGTCGATCAGCATCGCGAGCGCGGTCAGGTCGCCGCCCGCATCCTTGGTGATCCATTCGCGCACCAGCGACAGGCCGGTTTCGGTCCCCTGCGGCGCCTGCTCGCCGGTCAGCGCCTCGCGCAGCATCAGTTCGAGCGCGCTCGATATGGGCACATCGTCCTTGGTCTGCGCGCGCGCGATCGGGTCCGACCGCATCCGCATCGCGAGGCTGGCCGACAGATTGGCGCGCATTCCGGCCATGTTGCGCGCGCCAAGTGCCTCGACCCGCGCGCGCTCCATCGCGTCGAACGCGGCGGCGGCGAGCGGTTCGGCGGGGCGCGCGGCATTGTGGAGCTTGTCGCTGTGATGCTTCATGCGCAGCGCATAGCTGTCGGCGAAGCCGCGCGCTTCGGCAACCTGATCGCGCGGCAGGGTGCGCGACGGGGTCGGCACCTTGATCGCCTTGCCGATCTGCGCGGGGGCGTCGGCGGTGAAGCCGACCTCGACCTCCGCATCGCGGGTGACCGCGCGCGCGACGCTCGACAGCGCGGTCTTCAGATCGTCGAGGGGAGATTGGGACGCCATGACGAGTCGGCTCTAACCAGCTTTTGGGACGGAAGGAAGGGGATGGGCGCGGCGCATGTCACATTCGTCACCCCGGACTTGATCCGGGGTCCCGCTTATCTACGTCGCTGAGCGGGACCCCGGATCAAGTCCGGGGTGACGAGGGAAGGAATGGCTGCCCCGGCCTCAATCCTCCTCGTCGCCCGCGGTGCGGTGGCAGATCAGATTGTCGTCGGGCTTGGGGTCGGCGGGATCGGGGATCAGGCGGAAGATATAGGGCCAGAGCGTCGCGACGCGCTCGGGCCGCGCCGACTTGCCGGCGACGGCATCGACGAAGTCGCGGCAGGCGACCGCGCTGCGCAGGAAATTGCTGTGTCCGGTCGATCCGCGTGAGACGTCGGTCGTGTCGATCACGGTCACGCCCGGCAGCGCGCGCACATAGCAGCGCTCGGGCAGGCCCCTGGCGCGAAGGTCGGCAGCCTCGAACGGATCGAAGCAATAGGGCGAACCGAGCCGCGGATAGCCGTGCAGCGCGCGCGAGGCGGCGAGCGCCTTGTCGCGCAGCGAGACATAGATCGTCATATGCCGCCCGCGCTCGACGCGCTCGGGCGCCAGCACGTCGCCCGCGATGTCGCGCTCGAAGGTCTCGCGGTCGATGTCGGGCGAGGCGAGGATGATGTTGGAGATGTTCGTCGCGCGTCCGGCGCGGCGCGACAGCCGATCGGCGGTCGCGATCGCGGGGATCACCAGCCGCGCGCCGAGCGAGTGAGACACGACGACGATCTCCTTGACCCACGGCCGGTCCGCGAGGGTGCGCAGGAAATCGCCGAAATAGCGCACGTCGTGATACATATTGGTCTCGTCGACCGCATATTTCAACACTTCGCCTTGCGACGGCCAGCTATATTCGATCACCGGCCCGTCGAAGCCGGTCATGCGCGCGATCTGCGCCGCGTCCTTCGAGGTCGTCTCGAACGTCTCGCGATAGCCGTGGACATAGAGGAGCACGCGGCCCTGCTTGCGGTCCGTTTCGGCCTGCAGGGCCTGCCACCAGTCGCCCTCGTTCTGGAACGCCATCGGCGTGCGGAATTTTTTCTTGCCGCCGATGGTGCTCTCGCCCGGCGCGGCGAAGCGGCCGTAGCGCACCCGGTCGCCGCGATGGTTGGTGAGCGTGACCGCCTCGGTGCGGCAGTCGGGCAGCCGGCTGGTCACGAAAAAGAGCGGCAGCGCCGCCGCATCGACCGGCGCGCCGGCCGCGGCGGTGCAACGCGGGTCGGCGACATAGGCGGCATGGCGGACATCGCCGTAATCGACGGGCGAGATGCAGGCCGCAAGGGGAAGGCAGGCGAGAGCCGCAAGGAGGCGCATCGCGCGACGCTGGCAGAGCCGGTCCGGCTTGGAAAGGCGAAAATGGATCGATCGGGAGTATTGATCGAGTAATACACTTCATCTATCGCAGCGGAACGCCGTGAGCGGCGATCGAGGGAGAAATGCCATGTCGCTATTTGCTGCTCTGCTGTTCGTCGCGGGGACCAGCGCGCCGCCCTATGTGCCGTCCTTCGATCCGGCGGCGCTCAAGAGCGATGCGGCGGGCGAACTGCTCGTTCTCGGCACTCCCCATCTGTCGGGGCTTCCCGACGGGTTTTCGGCCGCCAGCCTCGACCCGCTGCTCGCGCGGCTGGCGGCATGGAAACCACGGATCATCACGATCGAGGGTGTTTCCGGCCCCGATTGCGATATGCTGCTGCGCTACAAGTCGCTCTATCCCGACGTCTACGACACTTATTGCTGGGACCCCGAACCGGCCCGCAAGGCGACCGGGCTCGACGTTCCGGCGGCCACTGCCGAGGCCGGGCGCCTGCTTGCGGCATGGCCCGCCAACCCCGCCGCCACCGAGCGGCGTCATCTGGCGGCGGTCTTCCTCGCGGGCGGCGAGCAGGCGTCGGCGCTCGTCCAATGGCTGCGCCTGCCCGCCGCCGAACGGCACGCGGGCGACGGACTCGACGCGGCGCTCGCGGAACGGCTCGACACGCTGACGACCCGTCGCAACGAGAATTTCCTGATCGCCTCTGCGCTCGCGGCGCGGCTCGGGCTGGAGCGCGTCTATTCGGTCGACGACCATAGCGCCGATGCGACGACCGCGTGGCTGAACGACGATGCCGGATTCAACGCCGCCTTGCAGCGGATCTGGAACAATCCGGTCGCGAAGGAACGCGCCGCCGCCGACAAGGCGCTGGAGGCGAAGCTCGACGGGGCCGGCCTGCTCGACCTCTATCGCGCCTATAATAGTCCGGCGACGGCGCGCGTGGCGTATGACAGCGATTTCGGGGCCGCGCTTGCCGATGCGACGCCGCAGAATTACGGCCGCCGCTATGTCGGCTGGTGGGAAACGCGCAACCTGCGCATGGCCGCGAACATCCGCGCGGCGATGGCGGTGCAGCCGGGCGCACGCACGCTCAGCATCGTCGGCGCGTCGCACAAGGGCTATTTCGAAGCCTATCTGAACCAGATGCACGACGTCCGGCTGGTCGATGCCGAAACCCTATTGAAATGACGGTGCGGGGCGGCGCGCCGCCGCCCCGGCCGCTTATTTTCCGATCACGCCCTCGGGCAGATCTTCGCCGAACACGCGCTGATAATATTCGGCGACGATCATCCGTTCGGCTTCGTCGCACTTGTTGAGGAACGACAGGCGGAAGGCGAAGCCGATATTGTGGAAGATCGCGGCGTTCTGCGCCCAGCTGATCACCGTGCGCGGGCTCATCACGGTCGAGATGTCGCCGTTGATGAAACCTTGGCGCGTGAGGTCCGCGACCTTCACCATATTGGCGACGGTCGCGTCGTCGGTGCCGGGCACCTTGGCCAGGATGATCGCGCTTTCGGTCGCGGCGGGCAGATAGTTCAGCGTGACGACGATGTTCCAGCGGTCCATCTGGCCCTGGTTGATCTGCTGCGTGCCATGATACAGCCCGCTCGTGTCGCCGAGCCCGACGGTGTTCGCGGTCGAGAAGAGGCGGAAATGCGGGTTCGGGCGGATGACCCGGTTCTGGTCGAGCAGGGTCAGCTTGCCCTCCGCCTCCAGCACGCGCTGAATCACGAACATCACGTCGGGGCGCCCCGCGTCATATTCGTCGAAGACGAGCGCGGTCGGGGTCTGCAGCGCCCAGGGGAGCAGGCCTTCGCGGAACTCGGTGACCTGCTGGCCATCGCGCAGCACGATCGCGTCGCGGCCGACGAGGTCGATGCGGCTGATATGCGCGTCGAGGTTGACGCGGATGCACGGCCATTTGAGGCGGGCGGCGACCTGTTCGATGTGCGTCGATTTGCCGGTGCCGTGATAGCCCTGCACCATGACGCGGCGGTTGAACTTGAACCCGGCGAGGATCGCGAGCGTCGTGTCGCCGTCGAAGACATAGGCGGGGTCGAGGTCGGGGACACGCTCATCGGCCTCGCTGAACGCAGGCACCTTCATGTCGATATCGACGCCGAAAACCTCGCGCGCATCGACCTCGATATCCGGGGCCGCAAGAAGCGTCGAACCGTGATGGTCGGGGAGGCTGTTCGGGATGTCGGTCATGTCGTCGTCGCTTTCAAATCTCATTTCCTTCTCCCTTGAAGGGAGAAGGATACGCAGCCTTATCGCGAAGCGATTAGGCGAAGTTGGATGGGGGTGAGCGAAGCGAAGCTTCGCGCGAGCCAGAGGCTCGCATACCCCTCACCCAGCTTCGACTAGGGCAGCGAGCTGCCAAGTCTTCGCAACCCTCTCCCTCAAGGGGAGAGGGGTATGGGGAGAGTCGCCGCGCTGCGGCGCTTCGCCGTCGCGGTATCGCCATGGGTTGCGGCTTGCAACGGCTTATTCAGAAGATGTCGAGCGCCTTCATCACCGCCGACTGGTCATAATAGGGGCGTTCGCAGACGATCTTGTCGCTGCCGGGCGCGAATTCGAAGCTCGCTGCCATGCGGACGCGAAACGCCTTGCCGGTCGGCTCGACCGTGCGCAGGCCGAGCCGCAGCGGGCCGAGATGGGTGCCGGTCAGCCAGAATTCGACGAGCACGGTGTTGGTCGCCGCATCGGCGGCGATCGCGATCACCTCGTTTGCCTGATCGGGAAAAGGCTCGCGCGACGCCGCGAAATAGGAGCGCACCGCCGCCTCGCCGTCGAAGACGGTACCGGGGCCGAGCAGTTCGTAGCGCGGATGATCGAAGGTCGCGAGGACGCCGTCCCAATCGTGCGTGATCTCCAGCGCCATGTGGCGGCGGACGGTTTCGATACGCCTTTCGTCGAGGTCGCTCATCGCGCGTCTCCTATGCGAATGCCTTCGTCTTTCTCAGCAACTGATAGGCCGCGACCACTTCGCCGAGCTTCGCCTCGAAACTGCGGTCGCCGCCGTTGCGGTCGGGGTGATATTTGCGTACGAGTTCGCTGTAGCGGCGGCGAAGCGCAGCGCGGTCGGCCTCGGACGAAAGGCCCATCAGCTCCAGCGCGCGATGCTCTTCGCGATTGAAGCGCGGGTCGGCGGCTTCGCGGCGCGCTTCGTACATCCGCTGGCGAAAGCGTGCGCCGAGCGCGTCCATCGGGTCCCTGAAATCGGCCCAGCGCGGCGGCAAGTCGGCGCTGCCAGCGGGACGAAAGGCGCGGCTTTCGGTTTCCCAGCCGGCGGTCGGCGACTGCGCCGCCATGATCTGGTCGGCGTTCATGCCTTCGAAGAAATTATAGCCTGCGTTGAACTCGCGGACATGGTCGAGACACAGATAGCGATAGGGGGGCGGGCCGTCGGGCGAGCGCTGCTGGGTCGCGGGGGCGCGAAACTCTCCGGGCTCGCGGCAACCGGCGACGGCACAGGGGGCCTCGCGCGGAACGCGGCCATGGAATCGGGGGGAGCGGGGGCTTGTCATGCGGAGTATCCGGTCCCAACATGGGGGCATGACGCAAAAAGGTCCAGTGCAACACGAGATGGAGGAGCGGCTGAGCGCGGCTTTTCCCGATGCCGATTTCATCCTCAGCAACGATAGCGCCCGGCATCACGGTCATGCCGGGGACGACGGATCGGGCGAATCGCATTTCAGCCTGCGCATCACATGGGCGGGCTTTGCCGGGCAGAATCGCATCGCGCGTCAGCGCGCGGTGAACAAGGCGCTCGGCGACCTGCCGGGGAACCGCGTCCATGCGCTGGCGATCAAGGCGACGGCGCCGGGAGAATAGGGCGCGGCATGGCGGAGCATCGCATCTATCGGATGAGCTTTGCGAAGGTCTATCCCCTGCTCCTCGCGAAAGCGGAGCGCAAGGGGCGGACGAAGGCCGAGGTCGATGAAATCATCCACTGGCTGACCGGCTATAGCCAGCAGCAACTCGACGCAGAGCTCGCGGTCGGCACCGATTTCGCCGGTTTCTTCGCCGCGGCGCCCGCGATGAACGCGGCGCGAGCCGAGATCAAGGGCGTCGTCTGCGGCGTGCGCGTCGAGGATATCGCCGAGCCGCTGATGCGCGAGATCCGCTATCTCGACAAGCTGATCGACGAACTCGCCAAGGGGAAGGCGATGGAGAAGATATTGCGGGCACCAGCGCCATGACGATCGACAAGGTCAATCTCGCCGACGCTTTCGCGACTTTCGATGATCACTGGAACCCGCGTGTCGCTGGCGACATCAATGATTTCCACGTCAAGCTGGTGAAGCTCGACGGCAAGTTCGACTGGCATCACCATGATATGGAAGATGAATTATTCCTTGTCGTCGCGGGCCGGATGAAGATGGCGTTTCGCGACCGCGACGTGATCGTCGGACCGGGAGAGTTCATCATCGTCCCTCACGGCATCGAACATTGTCCCGAGGCGCTGGGCGGCGAATGCCATGTCCTGCTGCTCGAACCCAATTCGACGCGCAACACGGGCAATATCGAAACCGAAAAAACGCGCCGGAAACTCGAAAGGATTCGCTGATGTTCACCGTCATCACGCCCTCGACCCACAACATCGGCGCCTTCGACGTGCGACGGACGCTGCCGGACAAGGAGCGGACGATGGTCGGCCCCTTCATCTTCGTCGACCAGTTCGGGCCCGCGCATTTCGACATCGGGCAGGGGATGGATGTGCGGCCGCATCCGCATATCAACCTGTCGACGCTGACCTATTTGTTCGAAGGGGCGATCGACCATCGCGACAGCCTGGGCACCTATGCGACGATCCGGCCGGGCGCGTGCAACCTGATGACCGCGGGGCGCGGCATCGTCCATTCGGAGCGCACGCCGCAGGCCGAACGCGCCACCGGCTCGCCGATCTCCGGCATGCAGACCTGGCTGGCGCTGCCCGACGGCAAGGAGGAGATCGACCCGGCGTTCGAGCATGTCGCGGCCGAAGACCTGCCGCTGGTCGAGGATGGAGCAGTCTCGGCGCGGGTGATCATGGGGAGCTTGTGGGGCGCGACCGCCCCGACGACGCAGCATAGCGCGACCATCTATGCCGATATCGTGATGAACGCGGGCGCCAGTCTGCCGATCGAGGCTGAAGCCGACGAGCGCGCGGTGGTCGTCGCGATGGGCGATGCGAGCCTCGATGGCGAGGCGCTCGAACGCTACAGCCTCTATATCCTCAAGCCCGGCGAAGCGATGACCCTGCGCGCCGCGACGGACGCGCGGGTGATGCTGCTCGGCGGCGAGGCGTTCAGCACGCCGCGCCACCTGTGGTGGAATTTCGTCAGTTCGTCGCGCGACCGGATCAACGAGGCCAAGCACGACTGGAAGGACCGCAAATTCCCGCTGGTGCCGGGCGATACGGAAGAGTTCATTCCGCTGCCCGGGATGCCGAAGACGCCGACCTATCCGTAAAGGGGCGGGTAGCCGAGCTATCTTTCATCGTCATCCCGGACTTGATCCGGGATCCATTCTCTCAGCACCGGATGAATGGATCCCGGATCAAGTCCGGGATGACGAGAGCGGTTGGGCAATGTCCGCTCTCCACCCAAAGCTGGCGCACCATCCTCTCCCGGTGCACGCTTGCCAGCCGGGCAGCCATCCGCCAAGAGTTTCGAAACGAAACCAAGGGAGCGATGCATGAGCGGCGATTTCGAGCAGGTGCGGGTGAAGCTGGCGACCGGAGTCGAACTCGACGTCGTCGATGTCGGACCGCGCGATGCGCCGGTGCTGATTTTCCTCCACGGCTTTCCCGAATCGCACCGCACCTGGCGGTTCCAGTTGCCGCATTTTTCGGATCGCTATCGCTGCATCGCGCCCGACCAGCGCGGCTATCGCGGCTCGTCGAAGCCGCAGGAGGTCGAGGCCTATACCCCGGACAAGCTGATCGCCGACATCTTCGCGCTCGCCGATGCGCTGGACGTCGATGATTTCACGATCGTTGGGCACGACTGGGGCGGGGCGATCGCCTGGGGTGTCGCGCTGGGCGGTCAGCCGGGCGGGTTGCATCCCGAGTGGGCGGGACGCGTCACCCGCGCGGTGATCGCCAATGCGCCGCACCCCGCGATCTTCCAGCGCCTGCTCCTCACCAATGAAGAGCAGCGCGCGGCGAGCCAATATATCCGCACCTTCCGCGACCCGGCGAGCGACGCGATCATCGCGGAGCATGGCATTGCCGGCATTCTCGCGCACGCCTTTGCCGGGCGCGTGCCGAGCGGCGGCATCCAGCCGCCCGACGAGATCGCCCGGCTGTTGAAAGACTGGGAGGATCGCGACACCTGCCGCGCGATGATCAACTGGTATCGCGCCTCGCCCGCGGTGGTCCCCGCGATGGACGAACCCTATGCCGCGCCGCCCGCCGGACCTTTCCCGAAACTGACGATCCCGACGCTGGTGATCTGGGCGCTCGACGACGTCGCGCTGCCCGCGTGCAACCTCGACGGGATGGACGAGTTGGTGCCGCAATCGACGATCGTGAAGGTGCCCGGCTGCGGCCATTTCGTGCCGTGGGAAAAGCCGGACGCGGTCAATGCGGCGATGGACGATTTCCTCGCCGGGGGCTGATCGCCGCGCGCAAACAAGCGACTGAAATAGGAAGAAAAAGTTGGCAGGCGGCAGGGGTGCCGCCGCCTGCCGGGAGGGGTCGGTTCTGCGGGGTTGCCGCAACTGGTCAAAATCATGCGCCCGCGTAGCCCGGGCGCGAGTTAACCATAAGTTTCGCCCCAGTTGCAGGCTTTCAGATTCTCCCGCCTCTGGCATATTCCTGTCCATGAAAGTCGGCAGGCTCAGCGTGGTCACGACGGTCGACCGGATCGACGGCCCTTCCGATTGGACCATCGCGCGCGACGCGCATCTGCTCATCCTGCACGAGGCGGGAAGCTATCACTGGCTCGAAACCTGGCTCGACGGGCATCGCACCTCGCTCGGCGATCCGCTGCCGGGCGAGATGTGGTTCGTGCCCGCGGGCCATATCTACCGTGCCGCGGCCAAGGGGGGTGGGGTGCGGATCGTCGAGGTCGAAATACCGGCTGACATGCTGTCGGTTCCACCCGGCGCGCACCCGATCGCAGCCTATCAGGACCAGATGCTGGCAGACCTCGTCCGCGAAGTGGCCGAGGGAAAGCAAGTCGCCGCCGCAGCGCTGCCGGCGCTGCTCGCCGAAACGCTCGCGCGCCGCGTTGCGCGGCCGGTTCCTCCCGCGATCGCCCAGCGCATCGACGATCTGATGGCGTCGATTCAGACCCAGCTCGAAATGCCGATCCCGGTCGAGGAGATGGCGGCCGAGACGGGCATGTCGGTCAACAGCCTGATCAGCAATTTCGCGCGCGTGACAGGGCGGACGCCGGCGCAATATGTGTTGCACCAGCGGCTGCGCCGCGCCTGCTGGTTCCTCGCCAACCGGCCGCTGTCGGTCGCCGAGATCGCCTTTGCCACCGGCTTTTCGAGCCATGCGCATCTCTGTGCTGCCTTTCGCCGCAAGCTTGCTATGTCACCGGGGGAGTGGCGCGACTTTGCGCGGGGGAGAGTCGATTGTGACGGGTAAGGCGAAACTGTTCCGCGATCATGGCGGGCACGGCCATGCGCCGGTCACCAATATCGAACTTTTCTTCGACCTCGTCTTCGTCTTCGCGATCACCCAATTGTCGCATACATTGCTCCACCATCTGGGGTGGCTCGGGGCGCTGCAGACACTGCTGCTGCTGTTCGCGGTCTGGTGGGTATGGATCTATACGACCTGGGTCGCGAACTGGCTCGACCCCGAACGCGCGCATGTCCGGCTGATGCTGATCGTGCTGATGCTCGGCGGGCTGGTGCTGTCGAGTTCGATCCCCGGCGCTTTCGGCAAGAACGGCTGGCTGTTCGCCGCGGCCTATTGTTCGATGCAGATCGGCCGCTCGCTTTATGTGGTCTGGGTGAGCTGGGGCGTCCATCCCGCACGGGCGCGCAGTTTCCTGCGCATCACCTTCTGGCTGCTGCTGTCGCTGCCGCTGTGGATCGCCGGGGCGTGCGCTGCGCCCGAACAGCGGCTGTTGTTCTGGGGGGCGGCGCTGCTGATCGATTATTCGGGGCCGGCGCTTTTCTATCCGACCCCGATCCTCGGGCGCTCGCAGGCGGGCGACTGGGACATTTCGGGGGCGCACATGGCCGAGCGCTGCGCGCTGTTCATCATCATCGCGCTGGGCGAGGGGGTGCTGATCACCGGCGCGACCTTTGCCGAACTGCCGCAGGACCGACTCCACTGGTTCGCTTTCGCGACCTGCTTCCTCGGATCGGCGGCGCTCTGGTGGCTTTATTTCGACAGCGGCGCGAAGCGCGGCAGCGAGCGGATCGAGGCGAGCGATCAGGCGGGGCTGATCGCACGCAACGCCTATACCTATTGGCACATCGCGATCGTCGCGGGGCTCGTCGTCTCGGCGGTTGCCGACGAAATGCTGCTGATGCACCCGCAGGGGCATATCGAACCCGGCCTGCTCGCGGTGTCGGTCGGCGGGCCGCTCTTGTTCCTGATCGGCAACATGGGGTTCAAGAAGGCGACGAACGACCGCCGCCTGCCGCCCTTTTCGCACATGCTCGGCAGCGCCTTGCTGCTCGCGGCCGGTGCGGCGGCGTGGTTCGGCCATTGGCAGCCGATCGCGCTCGGCCTCGCGACCTTCGCGGCGCTCGTCTTCACCGCCGTCTGGGAATGGGGCAGCTATCACGGCGGCTGGCAGCGCTGGGCGCCGTGGATCGAACGCTTCGACCGGAGTAAATAGACCGTTGGAAGGGGGACCAGCCCATGCCGCATAGTGTCATCATGTTGATCGCAGGCCTCGCGCTGCTGATCGTGCTGCGTCTTCTCGTCCGCGACAAGGCGCGGGCGACATGGGCCTTTCTGTTCCTATGGCTTATCATTTCGCTGGGCAATCTGCTCGTCGGCGTGCTGTCGGCGGGCTATGGCTGGGCCGAGGAAGCGGCCGTCTGGCTGTTCGTCTTCGGCGTACCCGTCGCGCTTGCCCTGACGGCCGCGCGCCTCAGTTCGCGGGATTGATCAGGCAGCCGCTCGCCCCGGCATAGCGGGCGCTGCGCGACGCGAGCAGCGGTACGCTGCCGGTGATGGTCCTGGTCGCCGCATCCTCGCTCAGCGATACCATCTCCATGCCGGGCTCGAAATCGCTCTGGCAGCTTTCGAGGCTGCGCTTCTCGACATAGCGGCACGAGCAGCCGACCCGTGCGGCATAGGCCGACCCCAGTTCGGCCTGCGCCTTGAACGAGGGGAGCTTCCAGACGAGGAACAGCGCAAACAGGACCGCGAAACCAAGGGCCCACGGCAGACAGCCACTCTGTTTGCCATCGCGCCGCTTGCGGCCGCGCAGGTGTGGCGGCACCTCTGGCGGCGGCGTCTCGCCGGGCCGCTGGTCGGCCGTTGCCGTTTCGGGCGGGTTGGTGTTACTCACGGGGTCGCCATGATCACGAAAAAAGCCATGCTGGCAAGTGCCGCGCTGTTGCTGCTCGGCGGCTGGTCGCTCGCCGGGGCGGCGGGGCAGTCCGGTACCCCGATCGGCGAGGCCCGGCCGGTCGACGCCTCGCCCGCGCTTCCCGCGCTCGATCCGACGATCCGCGCCAAGGCCGACGCGCTGTTCACCGATGCTGACGATGTCGGCGAAACGCGCGCGCTGCTTGTGCTGCGCGACGGCGATCCGGTCTACGAACGCTATGGACATGGCTTCGACCGCAACTCGAAGCTGATAAGCTGGTCGATGGCGAAAAGCATCACCGCGGTGCTCATCGGCTTCCTCGTCGCCGACGGGCAATTATCGCTCGATGCCCCGGCACCGGTCGCGGCGTGGCAGCGGACCGGCGATCCGCGCGGTGCGATCACGCTGCGCCACCTGCTGCACATGGCCTCGGGGCTCGAGCATGTCGAAACGGGCGACCCGGTGTGGAAGGGCGATACGGTCGAGATGCTGTTCGGCGGCGGCGCGGGCGATATGGCCGCCTTTGCCGAAGCCAAGCCCGCGGCCGCCAAACCGGGCGAGATATTCAACTACAGTTCGGCGACCAGCGTCATTCTTGCCGACATATTGGCGGACACGCTGACCCCCTCGCAAAATCCCGAAGCGCGGCGCGACGCCGTGCGCGACTTCATCCAGGGGCGGCTGGTCGAACCGCTCGGCATGACCAGCCTGACCCCCGAGTTCGATGCCAAAGGCACGATGATCGGCGGCTCGATCATGCACGCCACCGCGCGCGACTATGCGAAGTTCGGCGAGTTCCTGCGCAACCATGGCGTCGCGGGTGGCCAGCGGCTGCTTCCCGAGACGTGGATGCGCTTCATGCTGACCCCGTCGGAGGATGATCCGGGCTATGGCGGCCATATCTGGCTCAACCGCCGCCGTCCGCAGGGCGCCGATGTCGCGCTATGGCCCGACCGCGGTCCGAACGACCTGTTCGCCTGCATCGGCCATCAGGGGCAATATATCATCGTCTCGCCGTCGCAGCGGGTGACGATCGTGCGGCTGGGGATCACCAAGGACGATCAGTTTCCGGCGCTCAGGCGGCATCTGGCGGATTTGACGGCGGCGCTTTGAGTTATGCTTCGGGATGGCCATTTGTGACCGTTTCCCGTCATCCCCGCGAAGGCGGGGATCCCGCTTGGCTACGATGAAGGAAAGCTGGATCCCCGCCTTCGCGGGGATGACGAAAGTAGGAAACGACCGTCCACTCTCCACTCGAAGGCCGACTCGCTACAGCAGAAATTCTCCCACCAGCGTCGTCACGCAGCGCCCCGTCAGTTCGACCCTGTCGCCGATCAGCCGACACCCCACATGCCCGCCGCGCATGCTGGCCTGATAAGCCGCAAAGGCGTCGCGGCCGAGGCGGGTGGTCCAATAGGGTGTCAGCACGCTGTGTGCCGATCCGGTGACCGGATCCTCGGGAATGCCGGCGCCGGGGGCGAAGGCGCGGCTGACGACGTCGGCGCCCGACGGATCGCCCGCACCGGGCGCAGTCGCGATATAGAGGATGTCGCCCCCGGACAGCAGGGCGAGATCTGGCGTCAGCGCGCGGACCTCCTCGGCGCTGTGATAGACGATCAGCGCATAGCCGCCGTCGTGCCACAGCGTCTCGACGACGTCGCCGCCCATTGCGCGCGCAATGTCGGGCAGCGGCTTGGCGCCGGCGCGATAGGCGGGCAGTTCCATGCGATAGCCTTCGTCGTCGCCGTTCCGCGCGACCTGCAATATGCCGGCCTTGCGGGTGCGGAAGCGCATCTCGTTCCGCCATTGGGCGGCCGAGAGCAGCACATGCCCGCTCGCCAGCGTCGCATGGCCGCAAAGCGCGACCTCAATCGCCGGGGTGAACCAGCGCAGCTCATAATCGGCCTCGCCGCTCTCATCGGGGACGAGGAAGGCGGTTTCGGCGAGATTATTCTCCGCTGCCATCGCCTGCAGCACCTCGTCGCTCAGCCATTCCTCGAGCGGCATTACCGCCGCCGGATTGCCGGTGAACGGCCGGTCGGCGAAGGCGTCGACGCGGGTGACCGGAAAGGAACGCAGCGCGGTCATGGATAGAGAAGCCCTTTCGTCCAGCCGTCGTCGCCCCGCACATAGAGATTGCGCTCGTGCAGGCGATGTTCGCGGTCCTGCCAATATTCGATCCGCTCGGGCGTGACGCGCCAGCCTGACCAGCGCGGCGGGCGCGGGACGTCCTGCCCCGCGAAGCGCGCCTGCATTTCGGCGAAGCGCGCTTCGAAGGTCGCACGGTCGTCCAGCGGGCGCGACTGATCGCTCGCCCAGGCGCCGAGCTGGCTGTCGCGGCTGCGCGTCGCGAAATAGGCGTCGGCGACGCTGTCCTCGACCGGCGCGACCGGCCCCTCGATACGGATCTGGCGGCGCAGCGATTTCCAGTGAAAGAGCAATGCGACCTGCGGGTTCGCGGCGAGTTCGCCGCCCTTGCGGCTGTCGAGATTGGTATAGAAGATAAAGCCGTCCGGGCCATGCCCCTTGAGCAGCACCATGCGCACCGAGGGGCGGCCATCGGGCGTCGCGGTCGCGAGCGCCATCGCGTTGCCGTCATTGGGTTCGCTCGCGCGCGCTTCGGCGAGCCAGGCGTCGAACAGGGGAAAGGGATCGGTCGTCATGCGCGCGGTCATAATGCGGCGCGCGGCGATGGTCGAGCGAAAGACATGCTTTCCTTCTTCGTCACCCCGGACTTGATCCGGGGTCCCGCTTCTCGCCGTTTCGGAGCGGGACCCCGGATCAAGTCCGGGGTGACGAGGGAAGTAGACTTGACCGTCTCGAATACCCGCACCACATCGCGCGCTCATCAGGCCTTCACGGCCAGTCACTTATCGGGCTACAGAAGACAGATGGCAGATCCCTATTCCACCCTCGGCGTCGCGAAAAGCGCGAGCGAAGCGGAGATCAAGTCCGCTTACCGCAAGCTCGCCAAGGAACTGCATCCCGACCGCAACAAGGACAAGCCGAACGCGGCGGAGAAATTCTCCGACGTCACCAAGGCTTATGACCTGCTGTCCGACAAGACGAAGCGCGCGCAGTTCGACCGCGGCGAGATCGACGCCGACGGCAATCCCGCCATGCCCTTCGGCTTCGGCGGCGGAGGCGGCGGTTTCCGCGGCGACCCGCGCGGGCAGCCACAGGGCGGCTTTGGCGGCGACGGCGCCGATTTCGGCGATATTTTCGAGGGGCTGTTCGGCGGACGCGGCGGCGGTGGCGGCGGGCCGTTCGGCTTCGGCGGCGGCCGCCACGCGCCGCCGCCCGCGAAGGGCGCGAACGTCGCCTATCGCCTGTCGGTGTCCTTCGTCGACGCGGCGACGCAGGCAATGCAGCGCATCACCCTCGCTGACGGCAAGACGATCGACCTCAAACTCCCCGCCGGGGTCGAGACCGGCACCCAGATGCGCCTCGCGGGCAAGGGGCAGCCCGGCGCCGCGGGGCCGGGCGACGGCATCGTCACGATCAGCGTCGGCGACCATCCTTTCTACGAGCGCGACGGCGACAATATCCGGCTCGACCTGCCGATCACGCTGAACGAGGCGGTCAAGGGGGCGAAGATCAAGGTGCCCACCGTCGACGGCCCGGTGATGCTGTCGATCCCCGCCGGCTCGACCTCGGGCAAGGTGATGCGGCTCAAGGGCAAGGGGTTCAGCCGCAAGGGCGGCAGTCGCGGCGATCAACTCGTGCGGCTGATGGTCGATATCCCCAAGGAGGATGCCGAGCTTGCCAAGCTGGTCGAGGCCTGGACCGACGGCCGCGCCGTGCGGGCGGACCTCGGCGTGTGATGCGTGGCTGAGCCGGGCGAGAAAAAAGTGGCGGCCGCGCTCGAACGCGAAGTGGCCGCCGAGGTCGATCAGCTCTTCCTGGCCGAAGGCCATTCGCCGCATTCGCCCGAAGCGCGTGCCGAACGCGCGAAGCGCGTCAAATTGCGTGCGCGGGCGCAGGGCGTCCTCGAACGCGGGCGCGAGACGCTGGGGCCGGGAACGCGCGTTTTCCGGGTGATGCGCCGGGTGCTTGTCGGCACCTATACCGACGGCTTCATCCACGCGGGCAACCTTGCCTATCTCGCGCTGATCGCGCTGTTCCCCTTCTTCATCCTCGTCGCCGCCGTCGTCAGCCTGCTCGGCGGCAGCGCGGGGGGCGAGGCGGCGATCGAGGCGGTGTTCTCGGTCATGCCGCCGACCGTCGCCAAGGCGCTGGCGGGACCGATTCGCGAGGTGATGGGCGCGCGCACTGGCATTTTCCTGTGGCTCGGCGCGATCGTCGCGTTGTGGACCGTCGGCAGCTTCATCGAGACGATGCGCGACATATTGCGCCGCGCTTATGGCACCCATTTCTCGCGCGGATTCTTCCACTATCGCCTGCTGTCGATCGGCATCATCACCGGCGCGGTCGTGCTGATGATCCTGTCGTTCAGCATGCAGGTGCTGATCGTCGGTATCGAGCAATTTGTGACGCGCGTGCTGCCCTCCGCCTATCAGGCGGCGGGAACGGTCGCGCTGTCGCGCATCGTGTCGGCGGCGGGATTGTTTCTCGCCATCTACATGCTCTTCTATTCGCTCACTCCGTCGAAATACCGCCGCCTCAAATGCCCCAAATGGCCGGGCGCGCTGTTCACCACGCTCTGGTGGGTCGCGGTCACGCTTGCGCTGCCGCCGCTGCTCGCCAGCCTGATGAGCTATGACGCGACCTATGGCAGCCTGGCCGGGGTGATGGTCGCGCTGTTCTTTTTCTATCTCGTCGGATTGGGTATGGTGATCGGTGCCGAACTCAACGCCGCACTCGTCGAGGTTGAGGATTTGGGACACGACGCTATTGGGCGCGTGGACGACATCATTGTCGAAGAGAAAAAGGCCGGAGAAACGGAATGACGGGTCTGATGAAGGGCAAGCGCGGGCTGATCATGGGCCTTGCGAACGACAAGTCGCTCGCCTGGGGAATCGCGAAGGCGCTCCACGCGCACGGCGCCGAACTCGCGATCAGCTATCAGGGCGAGGTGATGGAAAAGCGGGTGAAGCCGCTCGCCGACCAGCTTGGCTGCGATTTCCTGATCGATTGCGATGTTGCCGACATGGACAATCTCGACGCGGCCTTCGCGACGCTCGGCGCGCGTTGGCCGACGATCGATTTCGTCGTCCACGCGATCGGCTATACCAACAAGGAGGCGCTGCGCGGCCATTATGCCGACGTGACGCTCGACGATTTCCTGATGACGATGAACATCAGCGTCTACAGCTTCACCGCGGTCGCCAAGCGCGCCGCGGCGATGATGACGCCCTTCGACCCCGAAACGGGCGCGGGCGGCGGATCGCTGCTGACATTGAGCTATTACGGCGCCGAGAAGGTGATCCCGCACTACAACGTCATGGGCGTCGCCAAATCGGCGCTGGAAACCAGCGTCAAATATCTCGCCAACGACTACGGCCCGCAGGGAGTGCGCGTGAACGCGATCTCGGCCGGGCCGATCAAGACGCTGGCCGCAAGCGGCATCGGCGATTTCCGCCTAATCCTCAAGTGGAACGAGCATAATGCCCCGCTGCGCCGCAACGTCACGATCGACGATGTCGGCGGCTCGGCGCTCTATCTGCTCAGCGACCTTGCGTCGGGCGTCACCGGCGAAACGCATCATGTCGACGCGGGCTATCACACCGTCGGGATGAAGCAGGAAGACGCGCCGGACATCGCGCTTGCCTGACGGCCTCGTCATCCGCGCCGCCACGGCGGCGGATGCCGATGCCATCGACGGGGTCGTCCGCGCCGCCTTTGCCGGAACCGGCTTCGGCCATCAGGGCGAGGCAGAACTGGTGCGTATGCTGGAGGCCGATGGCGATGGGCTCGTTTCGCTCGTCGCCGAGATTGCGGGCGTTGTCGTCGGGCATGTCCTGTTCAGCCGGATGGACGTCGAAGCCGATGGCGCGGCGCTGTCGGCGGCCGGGCTCGCGCCGGTCGCGGTCTCGCCCGAACGGCAAGGGCAGGGCATTGGCGGCGCGCTGATTCGCGCCGGGCTCGATGCGTTGCGCGTGCGTGGGATCGCAATGAGTTTCGTTCTCGGCGATGCCGCTTATTATCCGCGCTTCGGCTATTTGCCCGAGCTTGCGGCGCGATTCGCGTCGCCGTTCGCCGGGCCGCATCTGATGGCGCAGATGCTCGATCCCGAAGCGGACTGGCCCCGCGGCGGCCGCGCGGACTATGCCCCCGCCTTTGGCCGGCTCGGCTGACAAGGGTTGAATTTCGGCGTATTTCCCGCCATCGCGCGGGCATGGACCCTGCGCTCGCCATCGATCATGTGCAGATCGCCATCCCGGTTGGGGGCGAAGCGGAGGCGCGCAGCTTTTACGGCGACCTGCTCGGCCTGACCGAACTGCCCAAGCCCGCCGATATGGCGGCGCGCGGGGGCTGCTGGTTCGCGGTCGGCGCGCGTCAGTTGCATCTGGGCGTCGAGGCCGATTTCCGCCCCGCCAAAAAGGCGCATGTCGCGCTGTCGACCGACGCGCTCGACGCGCTGCGCGCGCGGGTCGAGGCGGGCGGCCACAAGGCGAAGGATGACAGCCCGGTCGATGGGCGTTACCGCTTTTTTACCGAAGACCCCTTCGGCAACCGGATCGAGTTCATGGACAGGACGCCGCGCGCATGAGTTTCAACAGCTTCGGACGCGTGTTTCGGTTCACGACCTGGGGGGAGAGCCACGGACCCGCGCTCGGCGCGGTGGTCGACGGCTGTCCGCCGCGGCTGTCGCTGTCGGAGGGCGACCTCCAGCCCTATCTCGACAAGCGGCGCCCCGGCCAGTCGCGCCATACGACGCAGCGGCAGGAACCCGACCAGGCACGCATCCTGTCGGGGGTGTTCGAGGGCAAGACGACGGGCACCCCGATCAGCCTGATGATCGAGAATGTCGACCAAAGATCGAAGGATTATGGCGAAATCGCGCAGGCCTATCGCCCCGGCCACGCCGATTATGCCTATGACGCCAAATATGGCATCCGCGACTATCGCGGCGGTGGCCGGTCGAGCGCGCGCGAGACGGCGGCGCGCGTCGCCGCGGGCGGCGTCGCGCGGCTGGTGATCCCCGAGGTGCAGATTCATGCCTGGGTGGCGGAGATCGGCGGCGATGCGATCGATCCCGAAAATTTCGATCTCGAGGAAATCGACCGCAACCCCTTTTTCTGCCCCGATCCGGCCGCGGCGCAGCGCTGGGAGGGAATGATGGACGCCGCGCGCAAGGCGGGCAGTTCGCTGGGCGCGGTCGTCGAATGCGCGGCGAGCGGCGTTCCGGCGGGCTGGGGCGCGCCGGTTTATGCCAAGCTCGACAGCGACCTTGCCGCCGCGATGATGGGGATCAACGCGGTCAAGGGCGTCGAGATCGGCGCCGGTTTTGAGGCCGCGCGCCTGCGCGGCGAGGAGAATGCCGACGCGATGCGCCCCGCGAGCGACGGCAGCAACCACCCCGATTTCCTGTCGAACAATGCCGGTGGCATCGCGGGTGGCATTTCGACCGGGCAGCCGGTTGTCGTCCGCGTCGCGTTCAAGCCGACGAGCTCGATCCTAACCCCCGTGCCGACGATCAACCGCGCGGGCGAGGCGGCCGACATTGTCACCAAGGGCCGCCACGACCCCTGCGTCGGCATCCGCGGCGCGCCGGTGGTCGAAGCGATGATGGCGCTCGTCCTCGCCGACCATAAATTGCTCCACCGCGCGCAGAACGGCTGACATATGATCGAGGCGCTGCGATCCTTCATCGAAGCGCATCAAGCGGTCCTGTCGTTGGTGATCCTGGCGGCGATGTTCGTCGGCTTTCTGATGGAACGTCTTCCCGCGACGGTGATCGCGATTCTCGGCGCCTGCACCTATCTCGCGCTCGGCATCCTCGATGCCCAGGCGGCCTATTCGGTGTTTTCGAACTCGGCGCCGATCGTCATCGGCGCGATGTTCGTGCTGTCGGGCGCGCTGATCCGCACCGGGGTGATCCAGCGCGTCGCCGATGCGATCATGGCGCGCGCCGAAAAGCATCCGCGCCTTGCGATCGTCGAGGTGCTGCTCGGCGCGCTCGCCGCCTCGGCATTCCTTAACAACACGCCGGTCGTCGTCGTGCTGCTGCCGATCATGATGAAACTGTCCGAAGTCACGGGGGTCAGCGCGAAGAAGCTGTTGATGCCGCTGTCGATCGCGGCGGTGCTCGGCGGCACGCTGACGCTCATCGGCACATCGACCAACCTTGTCGTCGACGGCATCGTCCGGCAGGCCGGAATGCCGCGTTTCGGCATTTTCGAGATCACCCCGATCGGCCTCGTCACCGCCGCGTCGGGGATGATCGCGCTCGGGCTGATGTGGTGGCTGCTGCCTTCGGACAAGCCGATCGCGGGCGCCGCCGGGACGCACGATGCGCATCAATATCTGACCGAACTGGTGCTCGGTGACGACGACGATCTGGTCGGCATGACGGTCGAGGCGTTTCGCGACCTGCCGCGGTCGGGCCGCGTCATCGGCGTGCGCCGCGCTTCGGCCGTCGTCCACGGCGCCGAACTCGATCACTGGACGCTTGCCGCCGGCGACCGGCTGATCGTTCGGGTCGATGGCGCGACGCTGGTGACCTGGCGCGAACAGGGGCGCTTCCTGCTGGGAATCGGCAACGGCGAGCCGTCCGCGAGCGACATGGTCGTCGAAACGATGATCGCTCCCACGCATCCGTCGATCGGGCAGCGGCTCGCCGATATTCCCTTTCTGCAAAAGATCCGCGCGCGCATCATCGGCCTCGACCGGCCGCTGCACGAGGCCGGTCCCGACCTCGCGAGCGTCCGCATCCGTCCCGCCGACCGGCTGCTCGTCACCGGCGGCCCGCGCGAGGTCGAGGCGCTGCGCGACAATCCCGGCCTGATCGGCGCCGACCTTGCCAAGACGCGGGCCTTCCGGCGCGGCAAGGCGTGGATCGCGATACTATGCATGGCGGGGGTCGTCAGCCTCGCGGCGCTCGACGTGATGCCGATCGGCGTCGCCGCGATCATCGCCATCGGCGTCATTCTCGTCACCCGCTGCATCGACAGCGACGAGGCGTGGGGAACGATCGACGGCGACGTGCTGATCCTCATCTTCGCGATGCTCGCGGTCGGCGTCGCGCTCGAAAACAGCGGCGCGGTCGCGATGATGGTCGGCTGGGTCGAGCCGTCGCTCGCCAGTGCGCCCCTCTGGGTGCTTGTCTTCGGCATTTATTTCTTTGCGCTGATCCTCTCCGAACTGCTCAGCAACAATGCGGTCGCGGCGCTGATGACCCCGGTGACGCTCGCGATCGCGGCCGAACTCGGCGTCGACCCGCGGCCGCTGGTGATAGCACTGATGATCGGTGCGTCGGCCTGTTTCGCGACGCCGATCGGCTATCAGACCAACACGATCGTCTATGCCGCCGGCGATTATCGCTTCGTCGATTTCGTCAGGATCGGCGTGCCGCTGAACATCATCACCGGCGTATCGACCTGTCTGGCGATCGTGTTTTTCCTGACCTGAGATTGCCCGCGGCCAGTCAGCCTGTTACCCCCGCCCGATAGCAACCGCATCGGCGGGACAGGGGAGTATTGGATGGCGCGTCGCCTTACGGTTTTCATCTTGATCGGCATGGTTTTGGGCATCGTCGTCGGATTCGCGGTGCGAAGCTTCGTGCCCGCCGACAGCCAGGCCTATGAATATTGGCTGCGCGGTTTCGGCACGCTCGCCACCATCTTCCTCAACCTGATCAAGATGCTCGTCGCGCCGTTGATCCTCGGCACGCTCATCGCGGGTATCGCGCATATGGGCGACAGTTCGGCGCTGGGCCGCATCGGCACCCGCGCGCTCGCCTGGTTCATTCTCGCCAGCCTGGTTTCGATCAGCCTCGGCCTCGTCATGGTCAATCTGCTCGAACCCGGCGCGGGACTCCATCTGGCGGTCGGCGCGCATTCGACCGCCGAGGTGGGCGAGGTCAAGAAGCTCGACCTGTTCGAGTTCATCGAGCATATCTTTCCCAAGAACGTCGTGCAGGCGATGGCGGAGAATAATGTCCTCCAGATCCTGGTCTTCGCGTTGTTCGCGGGGATCGGCCTGACCGCGATCGGGGAGAAGGGCAAGCCGCTCGTGCGCGGCGCCGAGGCGCTGGCCGAGCTGATGCTCCAGATCACCGGCTATGTGATGCTCCTTGCGCCGCTCGCGGTGTTCGGGGCGCTGGCGAAGGTCGTCGCGCAATATGGCCTCGCCATCCTCGGCACCTATGCGGAACTGCTGACCGAATTCTACATCGCGCTGGTGCTGCTCTGGACGCTGCTCCTCGGCGCCGGGGCGATCTTTCTGCGCACGCGCATCTTCTCGCTCATCCGCTATGTCCGCGAGCCGTTGCTGATCGCTTTCTCGACCGCCTCGTCGGAGGCGGCGATGCCCAAGCTGTTCGAGCAGCTCGACCGCTTCGGCGTGCCGCGCCGCATCTCGGGCTTCGTGCTGCCCTTGGGTTACAGCTTCAATCTCGACGGATCGATGATGTATGCCAGCTTCGCGACGATCTTCATCGCGCAGGCCTATGACATCGAGCTGTCGATCACGACGCAGATCCTGATCCTGCTGACGCTGATGGTGTCGTCGAAGGGGATTGCCGCGGTGCCGCGCGCCAGCCTGGTCGTCATCACCGCGACGCTGGCGATGTTCGATCTGCCGGTCGAAGGGGTCGCGCTCGTCTTTGCGATCGACCATTTCCTCGACATGGGGCGCACCGCGACCAATGTCGTCGGCAACGCGGTCGCGACCAGCGTCATCACCAAATGGGAAGGGATGCTGGAGGTCGAGGAGCCGGTCGATGCCGAGCGCCCGCACGCGCCCGCGCACACCGTGCATCGCGGCGCGCGGGGGCTCGATCTGGCCGAGGATATGGTGACCGACGAGCGAAAGCAGCCGCCCGCCGATCGTTGATTATGTCGGCGGTTATTGCGGCCGTTCGTGACGGCTGTCCGGCCGCCTGGGGGGTGTTGCCCGTCGCGGTGTCGCCGGAGCGGCCGGGCGTGCGACGGGCGCGGCCGGCCTTGCCGCGGAGGGCCGTGCTGCGGGCGGCGTCGCCGGTGCGGGGGCCGTAGCCTGCGGGCGGCGCGGGCCGTTCGCGCCCGGCGACCAGTTGCGCGGGGGGCGCGCGTCACCATGGCCACCCGGTCGCGGCTGGTAAGGACGCGCGGCACCGGGGCCGCGATCGGGGCGGTTCGGATTGACGGCGGTCGGCGGCTTGGCGTGCGAACCGTCGCGATCGCCGTGATTCCAGCCGCCGGGGCGGCCGGGCTTGCCGTCATGGCCTCCCTGACCGGGTCTCGGCGTCCAGTGGCCGCCGTTCGGGCGATCCTTGTGATGCTTCCACCAGGCGCGGCGGCCGCCCCAATAGTTCAGATACTGGCCGCGCAGCGGATAGCGGTTGTGATAGCTGTCGAAGAGCCACATGCCGTAGCCCGGATAATAATAATCGTCGTACCAGCCGCCGCCGAAGCCGATCTGCGCGAAGCCGCCGCTGTAATCGGCGGCGTCGTAGCAGTCATAGCCATAGCCGTCGTCATAGGCATAGCCGTCGCTGTCGTAATAATCGGCGCCATAGCGCGACGCGCAGTCGCCGCCCGAAGCATAGCTGCTGCCGTAGACGTCGCCATAATAGCAGCCGCCGAGCGTTGTCGTCGCGAGCGCGCCGAGCGCGATGGAGAGAGAGCGCCTGAAATTCTGAGGCATGGTCTTGTCCTTTGGAGGGTCAACGGATGCGACCCGTCATCTTGAGTGCCAGATTGCGCGAGTCGAGTTGAATTTGCGGTGAATGGAGAGCGCGGGCCGACACGGCGTTACTTGCATTGATGTCAGTAGTTCGATAGCCTCCGGCCGATTGCAACGATGGACGAGGTCTTGCGCATGAATGCCCCCGCGAAATTGACATGGTCGGAAAGCCGGTTCGGGCCCGACACGGCGCATTGGCTGCCGCGCGGCCCCGAGAGCCTGCTCGACCATATTCCGGGCGAGGACGGCCTACCGGTGATTGGCAACACGCTCGAACAATTGCGCGACTATCCGGGCTTCGCGCGGCGGATGGTCGCCAAATACGGCCGCGTCTATCGCAACAACAGCTTCGGCGGGCGTAGCGTCGCGCTGCATGGGCCCGAAGCGAACGAACTCATCATGTTCGACCGCGACAAGATATTCTCGTCCGAACAGGGCTGGGGGCCGGTGCTCAACCTGCTCTTTCCGCGCGGGCTGATGCTGATGGATTTCGAGAAGCATCGCGCCGACCGCAAGGTGCTGTCGATCGCCTTCAAGCCCGAACCGATGCGCCATTATGCCGATTCGCTGAACGAGGGGATTCGCGACCGCGTCGCCGCGTGGAGCGGCAAGTCGTTCCAATTCTATCCCGCGATCAAGGAACTGACGCTCGACCTTGCCGCGACCAGCTTTCTCGGCATCCCGTGGGGGCCGGAAGCCGACAGGGTCAACAAGGCGTTCGTTGACATGGTGCAGGCATCGATCGGCGTCGTCCGCCGCCCGCTGCCTTTCACCGCGATGGGGCGCGGCGCGAAGGGGCGCGCCTTTCTGGTCGATTATTTCGGCAAGATGGTGCCCGAGCGGCGCGAAGGCGCGGGTGAGGATATCTTCAGCCAGATCTGCCGCGCGAGGGACGACGACGGCGAATATCTGCCGGTCGACGCGATCGTCGATCATATGAATTTCCTGATGATGGCAGCGCACGATACGATCACCAGCTCGGTCACGACGATGGTATGGCAGCTCGCCAAGCACCCCGAATGGCAGGACCGGCTGCGCGAGGAGATGCTGAGCGTCGCGCCCGCGGGCGAGGGGGTCGGGCACAACGGCCTTGGCGAGCTCGAAATGACCGAATGGGCGTTCAAGGAATCGCTGCGCCTCGTGCCGCCGGTGCCGACCTTCCCGCGCCGCGCGCTCAAGGATTTCGAGTTCGGCGGCTACCGCATCCCTGCTGGCACCAGTGTCGGGGTGAGCCCCGCCTTCACCCACATGATGGAGGAGCATTGGCCCGACCCCGAAACGTTCGACCCGATGCGCTTCGCGCCCGAGCCGACGCGCGAGCGGCACAAATATGCCTGGGTTCCCTTCGGCGGCGGCGCGCATATGTGCCTGGGGCTGCACTTCGCCTATATGCAGGCGAAGATCTTCTTCCACCATGTCGTGACGACGCATCGGATCGTCGTGCGCGACGGCTATGCGCCCGAATGGCAGATGCTGCCGATCCCGCGTCCGAAGGACGGGCTCACGGTGACGTTCGAGCCGCTCTGACGTGCTGTCTTGTGCGGCGGCTTTCCGGGCGCCATCTGGGGCACATGACAGGCCTGCGCCCCTATCTGATCTGGTTCGCCGTCGCTGTGCTGCTGACGCTCGGCGCGATTTCGGCGATCGGGTGGGCGAAGAAGCATCCCGAGCATTTTCCCGGCGCGCGCTTCGAGCTCGACCAGCCGCGGGGCTGGGCGACGCATCGCAAGCTGCTGCGGCTTGCCGCCGACGATGCCGCCTGTTTCGCGGCGTTCGACCGCGCCAAGGCGGGCTATCTGCGGCGCCCGGTGGTGGGGCAGGGGATATGCCGCGCCAGCCAGCGGATGATATTGACCGGCGACCGGCTGGTGCCGACGATGCGCCCCGCGAATGCGGCGCCGGGCTGCGCGGTCACCGCGGCGATGGCGCTCTGGACGCGCGATGTCGTGCAGCCGGCGGCGCGGAAATATTTCGGGCAGCGGGTCGTCGCGCTCGAAAATCTCGGCAGCTATAATTGCCGCAAGATCGCGGGACAGAGCGCGCAGAGCGAGCATTCGACCGCCAATGCGATCGACATCTCCGCCTTCATCCTCGCCGACGGCACGCGCGTCTCGTTGCTGAACGACTGGAAGGACGAGGATGTGCGGAGCGAGTTCCTGCACGCGGTGCGCGACGGGTCGTGCGGGCTGTTCAGCACGGTGCTGTCGCCCGACCACAATGCCGCGCACGCCAGCCATTTCCACCTCGACCTGGCGGCACGGCCGCTGGGGTGGACGGTGTGCCGTTAGACCCCGAGGGCTTTAGCTTGAACCGTTCGTGTCGAGCCCTTCGACTGCCTTGGCAGGCGCTCAGGATAAACTTCGGCCAAAGGCCGAAGTCGAGACGCCCATCGGTGTCGCGCAAGGCCGATGGGTGTCTCGACTTCGCTCGACACGAACGGAAACCGGAGTCGATTTGAAGCAATCTGACCCTAGACCGTGAAGCTCTCGCCGCAGCCGCAGGCGCCCTTGGCGTTGGGGTTCTGGAAGACGAAGCCCGCGGCGAAATCATCCTCGACCCAGTCCATGACGCTGCCGATCAGATAGAGCACCGACGCGCCGTCGATGTAGAAGGGGCCGCCCGGCGTCTCGATCTTCTCGTCGAACTTCGCTTCCTCGGTCACATAATCGACCGAATAGGCGAGGCCGGAACAGCCGCGCCGCGGGGTCGACAGCTTGACCCCGATCGCGCCCTCGGGTGCCGATGCCATCAGCGCGGCGACGCGCGCCTCGGCGTTCGGGGTCAGCGTTACCGCGGCGGGGCGGGTGCGGGTCTTGGTGTCGGTCATCGTCATCTCCCCCCTCCGGCTTGCAGGAGGGGTCGGGGGTGGGTTCGTGCAATATAGGGATGGTTCGTGCCTGCGCCCACCCCCGATCGCGCCTGCGATCACAGCATCCCGAGTTCGAGCCGTGCCTCGTCGCTCATATTCTGCGGCGACCAGGGCGGATCCCACACCAGATTGACCTCGGCATCGCCCACGCCAGGCACCGCGCCGACGCGCAGTTCGACCTCGCCCGGCATCGATTCGGCGACCGGGCAATGCGGGGTGGTCAGCGTCATGGTGATCAGCACATGCCCCTCGTCGATCTCGACATTGTAGATGAGGCCGAGGTCATAGATATTCACTGGGATTTCCGGATCGTAGATGTCCTTGAGCGCATTGATGACGGCTTCGTAGAGATCGCCGCCGACCGCATTCGGATCGTCGGCCGCCGGCTTGGCGGCGAGGAAGCCTTCCAGATAGTCGCGTTTGCGCTCCAGCTTTGCAGCAGCCGGCTCGGCGTCCTCGACGCGCGCCTTGGGCGGCGCCTCGACGCTTTCCACTTCCTCGATCCTGATCGTCCGCTCGTCGCTCATCCGAAAATCCTTTCGACGCGGGCGAGACCGTCGATCAGCGCCGCCACATCGTCGTCGTTGCTGTAAAGTCCAAAGCTGGCGCGCGCCGTCGCCGGCACGCCGAGATGCGCCATCAGCGGCTGCGCGCAATGATGCCCGGCGCGGATCGCGACCCCGCTTTCGTCGAGGATCGTGCCGATGTCGTGCGGATGGACCCCCGCCATCGCGAAGCTGACGATCCCGGCGCTGTCCTCGGGGCCGAACAGGGTGATGCTGTTCCGCCGCGCAAGCTGTTCGCGCAACGAGCCGACCAGCGCGCATTCATGCGCATGAATCGCCTCGACGCCCAGTCCCGCAACATAATCGGCCGCTGCGGCGAGCCCCAGCGCTTCGACGATCGCCGGGGTGCCGGCCTCGAAGCGGGTGGGGGCAGGGGCGTAGGTCGTCTTCTCGAACGTCACGCGGTCGATCATCGACCCGCCGCCCTGCCACGGCGCCAGCGCGTCGAGCTTGTCGCTCCACAACACGCCGATGCCGGTGGGGCCGTAAAGCTTGTGCCCCGAAAAGACATAATAGTCGCAGGCGAGTGCGGCGACATCGACCGGCAGCCGCGGCACCGCCTGGCAGCCGTCGATCAGCAGCTCGGCGCCGACGCGGTGCGCGAGTGCCGCCGCGCGCGCGACGTCGAGCGGGCTGCCGAGCACGTTCGAGACATGGGCAAAGGCGACCATCGTGTGATCGGGGGTCAGCAGCGTCTCCGCCGCGTCCAGATCGATGCGGCCATCCGCCGTCAGCGGGCAGACGTCGATCTCCCAGCCCGCGAGCTGCCACGGCACGATATTGCTGTGATGTTCGAGGGTCGAGAGCAGCACGCGGCCTTTGCGGGGATGCGAATAGGCGACGAGGTTGATCGCCTCGGTCGCGCCGCGCACGAACGTCACCTGCTCCTCGGTCCCGCCGATGAACGCCGCGATCCGCCGCCGCGCCGCCTCATAGGCGAGCGTCATGTCGGCCGACCGCGCATAGACGCCGCGGTGGACGGTCGCATAATCGCGCCCCATCGCCAGCGTGCAGGCATCGATCACCGCCTGCGGCTTCTGCGCCGTCGCCGCGGTGTCGAGATAATGCCAGCCGGGGGTGAGACCGGGGAACTCGGCCCTCAAATCCTCCCCGGAACGGGGAGGGGGACCATCCGCAGGATGGTGGAGGGGCACGGGCGGTTTGCGCGACCTATCGGCGGAGCGCTCACCCGAGGGTGCCCCTCCACCAGCTTCGCTGGTCCCCCTCCCCGTTCCGGGGAGGATCTTCGCGTCGCTGCTCACACCAATTCCCCCAATTTCGCCAGCGCCAGTTCCTGCAACCGCGCCTCGTCCTCCGCCCCGTCGAACACGCCGGCGACGAACGCCTGCAGCAAGATCTTCTTCGCCTCGGCGGGCGGCATCCCGCGCGACTGGAGGTAGAAGAGCGCTTCCGCATCGAGCTCGCCGATCGCGCAGCCGTGCGCGCATTTGACGTCGTCGGCGAAGATTTCGAGTTCGGGCTTGGCGTTGGCGGTCGCGCTGCGCGTCAGCAGCATCGCCTTTACATCCTGCGCGCTGTCGGTCGCCTGCGCATCGCGCGCAACCGCGACCTTGCCGAGATAGGTGCCCGTCGCGGTTCCCGCCAGCACCGACCGCACCACCTGCCGCGAGGTCGCGCCGGGCTCGGTGTGGGTGACGGTGGTGACGATCTCGAGCGTTTGCTCCCGCCCGCCGATCTGCACCGCGCCGAGCGTGAAATCGGCGCCCTCATGGAGGGTGACCTCGAGTTCGATGCGCCCATAGGCGCCGCCGATGTTGAGAACATGCAGTTTGGCAACCGCACCCTTACCAAGGGTGAGCTCTATTTGCCGGATCGCGCCCGCGTCCTGCACGATCGCGCGCGCAAAACTGCCGCCCGCGGGCACCATGATGCTCTCGGGTGCCGGCAGCGGCCAGAGGCGCGCCAGCGCCTCCATATCGCTATACCGCCACGCCTCATCACGGCGCGTGGGGAGGGGCGCCGTCATCGGATCCTCCCCCATAGGGGGAGGGGGACCACCCGAAGGGTGGTGGAGGGGCACAGGAGGTCGGACGCGGCGCTCGACTGCGCGTGCCCCTCCACCATGCTTCGCATGGTCCCCCTCCCCGTTCCGGGGAGGATCGTGCGGCGCGTCACTCTCACGCCACCACCTCCGCATAGCCATGCGCTTCGAGTTCGCGCGCCAGCTCCGGCCCGCCCGACTTGACGATGCGGCCGGCGGCGAGGACGTGGACGAAATCGGGCTGCACATAGTCGAGCAGGCGCTGATAATGGGTGATCAGCAGCACCGCCTTGTCGGGGCGCCGCATGATCGCATTGATCCCGTCGCCGACGATACGCAGCGCGTCGATGTCGAGGCCTGAGTCCGTCTCATCGAGGATCGCGAGCTTCGGGTCGAGGATGCCCATCTGCACCATCTCGTTGCGCTTCTTCTCGCCGCCCGAAAAGCCGACGTTCACCGGGCGCTTGAGCATATCCATGTCGAGCTTGAGCAGCCCCGCCTTCTCGCGCGCGAGCTTGAGGAAATCGCCGCCCGACAGCGGCTCCTCACCGCGCGCCTTGCGCTGGGCGTTGAGGCTTTCGCGCAGGAACTGGACGTTCGAGACGCCGGGAATTTCGACCGGATATTGGAAGCCGAGGAACAGCCCCGCCGCGGCGCGCTCGTGCGGGTCGAGGGCGAGGAGGTCCAAATCCCCCTCCCGCTTGCGGGAGGGGTTAGGGGAGGGCATGTCGAGATCGGACGATGCCGAAACAGACCCTCCCCCGACCCCTCCCGCAAGCGGGAGGGGAGAAAAGGTCACCGACCCCTCGGTCACTTCATACCCCGGCCGGCCGCCCAGCACATAGGCCAGCGTCGACTTACCCGCGCCGTTCGGCCCCATGATCGCATGAATCTCGCCCGCATTGATGCTGAGCGACAGCCCCTTCAGGATCGGCTTGTCGGCGACGGTGGCGTGGAGGTTTTCAATCTTGAGCATGTTGGCCTTCAAGGGTGTTTGAGAAGTGCGTGATCCCAACTGCCTCTGCGAGGCACATAATAGCGACTGTACCAAATATCAGGGTCACGCCGATGAGTTGGATATTCCAAAACCAGAAGAAGATCGGATACTTCTCACGTGTCGTCTGGCCCGAGCCCATTCCAGGTTCGGACGAAGCTAAAATTGAGCCGGTTTCGATTCTTCGCTTCGCAACGAAGGCAAACAAAACCGCAAAGAGGCCGCAGACGACGGAGGCAATCATTCCATCCATCACCCCACGCTCCCCTCAAGCGAAATCCCCAGCAGCTTCTGCGCCTCGACCGCAAACTCCATCGGCAATTGCTGCAGCACTTCCTTCGCGAAACCGTTGACGATCAGCGCCACGGCTTCTTCCTGCGACAGCCCGCGCTGCATCGCGTAGAAGAGCTGGTCGTCGCTGATCTTGCTCGTCGTCGCTTCATGCTCGACCTGCGCGCTCGGATTGCGGACCTCGATGTAGGGCACCGTATGCGCCCCGCAGCGGTCGCCGAGCAGCAGGCTGTCGCACTGGGTGAAGTTGCGCACGCCCTCGGCATTGGGCGCGACGCGCACCAGGCCGCGGTAGCTGTTGTTCGACTGGCCCGCGCTGATGCCCTTCGACACGATGGTCGAGCGGGTGCGCTTGCCGTTGTGGATCATCTTGGTGCCGGTGTCGGCCTGCTGGAAATTGTTGGTGACGGCGACCGAATAGAATTCGCCGACGCTGTCGTCGCCGTTGAGGACGCAGCTCGGATATTTCCAGGTGATCGCGCTGCCGGTTTCGACCTGCGTCCACGACACTTTCGACCGCGCGCCCTGGCACAGCGCGCGCTTGGTGACGAAATTATAGATGCCACCGAGGCCCTCGGCATTGCCGGGATACCAGTTCTGGACGGTCGAATATTTGATCTCGGCATCGTCGAGCGCGACCAGTTCGACCACCGCGGCGTGAAGCTGGTTCTCGTCGCGCATCGGCGCGGTGCAACCCTCGAGGTAGGAGACGTAGGCGCCCTTGTCGGCGATGATCAGCGTCCGCTCGAACTGCCCCGTATTCTCGGCATTGATGCGGAAATAGGTGGAAAGCTCCATCGGGCAGCGCACCCCCTCGGGCACATAGACGAAGGTGCCGTCCGAAAAGACCGCGCAGTTGAGCGTCGCGAAATAATTGTCGTGCATCGGCACGACCTTGCCGAGCCACTTCTTCACCAGATCGGGATATTCGCGGATCGCTTCGCTGATCGAGAGGAAGATCACCCCCGCGCGCTTCAATTCCTCGCGGAAGGTCGTCGCGACGCTGACGCTGTCGAACACCGCGTCGACCGCGACCTTGCGCGCGCCCTCGACCCCGGCGAGCACCTTTTGCTCCTCGATCGGGATGCCGAGCTTTTTATAAACTTCCAAAATTTCGGGATCGACCTCGTCGAGGCTCGCCAGCTTCGGCTTCGCCTTGGGCGCTGCGTAATAATAGGCGTCCTGATAGTCGATCGGCGGAACGTCGAGCTTCGCCCAGTCGGGCGTCTCCATCGTCAGCCAGTGGCGAAACGCCTTCAGCCGCCAGTCGAGCATCCATTCGGGCTCGTTCTTCTTGGCGCTGATGAAACGGACGATATCCTCGTTCAGCCCTTTCGGCGCGAAGTCGGTTTCGATCGCCGACGACCAGCCATGTTCATAATCGGCGACCTTCGCCGCGGCATCGTGCGCGGCCTGGTCCTTGACGGGGAGGGTGGGGTTGTCGGTCATGCTTCTATCCTCCCCTCCCGCTTGCGGGAGGGGTTGGGGGAGGGAGTGTCGGCGGAAGCGGGGGTGGCAACAGGCCCTCCCCAAACCCCTCCCGCAAGCGGGAGGGGTTTAACGAGGCTCGCCAGGCTGATGCCCGCCAGCGCCGCGCGCACCGCGCCGTTGACGACGCCGAGGTGCGGCTGGACCTGGCAGCTTCCTTCGAAGCCGCAGTCGTGGCGCCCCTCGTCACAGCAGGCGGTCAGCGCGATCGGGCCTTCGACCGCCTCGATGATCTCGGCGACGTTGATCGCCGCCGCGGGCCGCGCGAGCCGCACGCCGCCGCCGCTGCCGCGCGAGGCGACGAGCAGCCCGGCGCGCGCGAGGCCGCTCACCAGCTTTTGCGCGGTCGGCCCCGGAATCCCGGTCTGCTCGGCGAGCAGCGCGGCGTGCAGCGGCACCGATCCGCACTGGCGCGCGGCGGCGCTCATCAGCACCACGGCATAATCGGCAAGGTTCGACAGGCGCACGAAATCCTCGTTGGAATTGCGAATGATTCTTAACTGGAGCAAATTACTCCACTTATATAGGCGAGGGTTGCGCGCGGCGCAAGCAAGCCGTGGTTGGGCGGGGTAAAGAGGGGAATGGGTGTAAGCCGACCGTTCCAGCTTCGTCATCCCGGACTTGATCCGGGATCCATTTCCGCAGTGCTGAGAGAATGGATCCCGGATCAAGTCCGGGATGACGGTAGGAAGAGCGGGCCGGAGGCGACAAAAGATGGCACCCGCCCGGCCGAGACCGAGCGAGTGCCGAGATGAAGGTCTCAGTCCTCGTCAGAGGAAGAGCTCTTCTGGGTCGCAAGGTCCGATTATGCCCGCCGCGCGATTCGCGATTGGACGAAAACGCCAAATCGTCGTTCGGCGCCATTTTCTTTCGTCCTGTCGTGGGACGGGTCGGGGATCAGGTGTCCGAGACGAGCGGGCTGACCTTGCCCGCCATCTGCTTGCGGCCCCTGGTCGTCGCTTCGGTATAGAGGGTAGGGTGGGCGAGCTGGCCGGGGGTCGCGCCCGCGAAGCGCTTCATCTCGCGGATCAGGTGCGACTGGTCGTAAAAGGCGTCGCCGAGCTGCGCTTCCTCCAGGCATTCGCCGCGCGCGAGCGCCGAGGCCGCGCGGACCGCGCGATATTTGCGCGCCAGCATCCGCGGCGACAGGCCGTAATAATGTTTGGTCATCCGTTCGACCGAGCGGATCGACATGCCCGTCGCCTCGACGAGATCGGGAACCTGCGGCGATATCGATTCGGTCAGCCATTGGTCGACCGTGCGCGTGAACCACACCGGCGCCGGCTCGTTCTTTTTCAGGATTTCGCGGACGAAATTATTGGCGATCACCAGCCGCTCGGCGGTATCGGCGGCGCCGATCAGCGTTTCGATCACTTCCTCGATCCAGTTTCCGAACAGGTCGGCGGCGTCGATCGCGCGGTCGGTCAGCTTGTCGGCATGGTCGCCCATCAGCGTCGCCCAGCCCGCGGGCATCATCCCGAAGCCATAGATGCGAAGCGGGCCGCGGCCGATCGCGCGCACGCTGCCGCTCGTCGGGCCGATGATCGTCGCGCGCCCGGCGGGAAAGCGGTGGCCGTCGGGGAAGACATATTCGCCCTCGGCCGTGCTCATGATCCGGAATTGCGGTCGGTCGGCGCGCTCGGCCTCGTCGAACAGCGGCATGTCGATCCGCACGAAGTAGAAGCTCGATACCATCTCCGCCAGATCGGGATCGGGCGGGAAATATTGGAGCTCGAACGGCGCATCGCCCTCCGCGCCCGCTGGCGTAGCAGTTTCCGACATGACGAGACCGACCCCAGGCAGCTTTGTTGCCACCTTTTTCTACCCGCTATAATTTTCCATTTGCGGCGAGGCGTCAAGCCGCAATTCCGTGTCAGCCCTGCTTCTCGCGCGCGATCCAGGCATCGACCCGGCGCTCCAATATGTCGAGCGGCACCGGACCCGATTGCAATACCGTGTCGTGGAAGGCGCGGATGTCGAAGCGGTCCCCGAGCGCGGTCTGCGCGCGGGTTCTGAGCTCCATGATCTTGAGCTTGCCGATCAGATAGGCGGTCGCCTGCCCGGGATAGACGATATAGCGCTCGATCGCTTTCTCGATGTCGCCTTGGGGGTTGGGGGTATTGTCCTTCAGATACTGGATCGCCTGCTCGCGGCTCCAGCGCTTGTCGTGGATGCCGGTATCGACGACGAGCCGGCACGCGCGCCACAGCTCCATCCCCAGCCGCCCGAAATCGCTGTAGGGATCGGTATAGGCGCCCATGTCCTTCGCCAGCTCCTCCGAATAGAGGCCCCAGCCCTCGGTATAGGCGGTGAAGCCGCCGAAGCGGCGGAAGGGCGGCAGGCCGGTGAGTTCGGTCTGCACCGCGCGCTGGAGGTGGTGGCCGGGAATGCCCTCATGATAAACCAGCGCCTCGAGCTCGATCTTCGACATGTCGCGCAGGTCATAGAGGTTCACATAATAGGTGCCGGGCCGCGACCCGTCGGGCGAGGGCGACTGGTAAAAGGCCTTGCCCGCCGACTTCTCGCGGAATGCCTCGACCGCCTTCACCTGCAAGGGCGCCTTCGGCAGCGTGTTGAAATAGGCGGGAAGCCGCGCCTCCATCGCCTTCACTTTGGCGGCGACGTCGGAAAGATAGGCCTCGCGGGTCGTGTAATAATATTGCGGGCTCGTCCGCAGATGCTCGAAGAATTGCGGCAGCGTGCCCTTGAAGCCGACCTTCTTCATGATCGCTTCCATCTCGCCATGGATGCGCGCGACTTCGGACAGGCCGAGGTCGTGGATCTGTTCCGCGCTCATGTCGGTGGTCGTATAATTGGCGAGCAGCGCGGCGTAATAATCCTTGCCGCCGAGCATCCGCCAAACGCCGTCCTCGGTCGGCGCGACCGCCTGCTGGCGCTCCATCTCGGCGAGCAGGCGGGTATAGGCGGGGGCCGCGCTGTCGGCCCAGGCGGCTTTGGCGGCGTCGATCAGCCGGGCTTTTTCGGTCGCATCGGCGTCGAGCTTGCCGACCTTCGCCGTGATATCCTCGATCACCGCATTGTCGGGTTTCAGCAGGTTGCGGATATCCGAAAGCACATAGGCATAGACCCATTTCGGCGGCGCATAGCCTTGTCCGGCGCGCTTCGCCGATTCGGCCGACAGCGCGTCGAGCAGCGGGCCGAGCCCGCGAATGCGCGAAACATAGGCTTCGGCCTCGGCGACGTTGGCGACGCGGTGGATGTTGATCAGGAAAGCGGGAAGCCGGCTCTGCGCGCCGTTCATCTGGTCGAAGATATAGTCGTGGTCGCGCCACGCGAAGAGCCGGTCGGCGCGCGCCGCCTGCGCGTTGAACAGCTCGAACGACAGCGCGTCGTCGGCGGAAAGCGTCGCCGGATCGAAGCTCGCGCGCATCGCGTCGGCGCTCGCCTGCTGCAATTTGTGGCGCGCGACCGCGGCTTCGTCGCCGACATCGTCCCAGCGGCCATAATCGGCGTCGCGAATGCCGCGATAGGCCTTGCCCTGCGGGCTCAGCGAGAGTTGCGCATCGTCGTATTTCTGGAAGAAGCCGGCAAGGTCGGCCCCCGCGGGCGGCTGGTCCGGCGCGGCCTCGGCGGCGGGCGTGACGACGCCGGGCTGCGCGGCGCAGCCGGCAACGGTCAGCGCCAGCAGGCTGGTGGACAATGCGACGATCAGGCGGCGGTGCGACACGATTTTCTCCCTGTTTTCCTGTGCTGGCGGACTTGCCATAGCGGCCCGGCGCGCGCAATGGCGACCCCATGTCGTTCATCGCATCCGCCGCCGACGCCGCTTATGCGCTCGTCCGCCCGCTCGTCCACGCCAGCGATGGCGAAGCGGCGCATAATCTGACGCTGAACGCGCTTCAGCCCTTGCCGCGCGCGCGTCGCGCGTTGACCAGTCCGGTGCTGGCGACCGATCTCGCCGGGCTGCATTTCCCGAATCCCGTCGGTCTCGCCCCTGGCTTCGACAAGGATGCGCGCGCCGCGCACGCGATGCCGCATTTCGGCTTCGGCTTCGTCGAAGTCGGCACGCTGACCCCGCTGCCGCAAGAGGGCAATCCACGCCCGCGCCTGTTCCGGCTGGTCGAGGATCGCGCCGTGATCAACCGCATGGGCTTCAACAACGGCGGGCAGGCGCGGGCGGCGGACCGCATCGCGTGCCTGCGCCGTTACGGCCTGCCGGTGCCGCTCGGTATCAACATCGGCGCGAACAAGGACAGCGCCGACCGCATCGCCGACTATGCGAAGGGCACCGCCGCGATGGCGCCGCTCGCCGATTATCTGACGGTGAATATATCGTCGCCGAACACGCCCGGACTGCGCGCCTTGCAGGACAAGGGCGCGCTCGAAGCCTTGCTCGATGGCGTCGCGGCTGCGCAACCGAAGGGCGCGGCAAAGCCGGTGTTCCTCAAGGTCGCACCCGACCTCGAACCCGCCGACATCGACGACATCGTCGCGGTTGCCTTCGCCAAGGGGCTCGCCGCGGTGATCGTATCGAACACGACGATCGCGCGGCCGGTGCTCGCCTCGCGCCATGGCGGCGAGGCCGGCGGGCTGTCGGGCGCGCCGCTCGCCGAACTGGCGCTCCAGCGCGTCAGGGATTTTCGCGCTGCGAGCGGCGGCAAGCTGCCGCTGATCGCCGCGGGCGGGATCGGCTCGGCCGAGCAGGCGTGGCAGCGCATCCGTGCGGGCGCCAGCCTGGTTCAGATCTATTCGGCGATGGTCTATGAAGGGCCGGGGCTTGCCGCGCGCATCGCGCACGGTCTCGAAAAGCTCGCCGCGCGCGATGGGTTCGCGCGGGTCAGCGATGCGGTCGGAACCGCCTCTGGCAGTTAGTAAGCCGTGTGCTCCCGCGAAGGCGGGAGCCCATCTCCGGACCGCGTTATGTTGAACCGGCAGAAGATGGGTCCCCGCCTTCGCGGGGACACGGGGGTAATGGAACGATAGGGCGGGGTTGCGCTCGCCAGAGGGGCGCGCCAATGTCGCGCCCATGATCAAACGACTCCTTGCGGCCTTCAGCCTCTTCGTCATCGCCTTCCCGTCGCTCGCGAGCGCGCAGGGCGTCACCTCGTCCGCCGATCCGCGCGCGACCGAGGCCGGGCGCGAGATATTGCACGAGGGCGGCAGCGCCGCCGACGCGGCGATTGCGATGGTCGCGGTGCTGACACTCGTCGAGCCGCAGTCGAGCGGTATCGGCGGCGGCGGCTTCATGGTCTATCACGATGCGAAGGATGGCAGCATCTCGACGATCGACGGCCGCGAGACCGCGCCCGCCGCGGCGAAGCCCGAGCGTTTCCTCGGTCCCGACGGCAAGCCGCGTCCCTATATGGACATCATTCCCGGCGGCCTCTCGGTCGGCGTTCCGGGCAACGTCCGGCTGATGGAAATGGCGCACAAGAAATGGGGCAAGCTCGAATGGAAGGCGCTGTTCCAGCCCGCGATCAAGCTGGCCGAGGAGGGCTATCAGGTCACCCCCGCGCTCAATAACTGGCTCGTCCAGTTCGAGCCGCTATGGAAGGACTTCCCGGCGGCGCGCGCCATCTATTATGTGGGCGGCAAGCCCGCGCCGGTCGGCACGACGATCCGGAACCCCGCCTATGCCGCGATCCTCCGCGACATCGCGGCGCGCGGCCCCGAGGCCTTCTACGCGGGCGCCAATGCCAAGGCGATCAGCGACGCGGTCGCGAAAGCGCCGCGTAACGCGACCCAGCTCACGCTGAAGGACCTCGCCGCCTACAAGGCGAAGGAGCGCCCGGCGGTCTGCACCACCTATCGCATCTACAAACTCTGCGGCATGGGGCCGCCCTCGTCGGGGGCGACGACCGTGTTCGGCATTCTCGGGATGCTCGAAGCCTATGACATGAAGACGATGGGCAAGGACGATCCGATGAGCTGGCATCTGCTCGCCGAGGCGATGCAGCTCGCCTATGCCGATCGCGCCGCCTATCTCGGCGACAGCGATTTCGTCGATGTGCCGGTGAAGGGGCTGCTCGACAAGGCCTATCTCGCCGAGCGCCGCCAGCTCATCTCGCCCTTCGGCGCCGCCGGGCATTATGAGGCCGGCACGCCGCCGGGCGCCAAGCCGCGCGCCGCGGCGGCGCCGGTCAAGGAGCAGGGGACGACGCATTTCGTCGTCGCCGACAAGGACGGCGACGTGATGTCGATGACCTCGACGGTCGAGAGCATCTTCGGCAGTCAGCTGATGGCGAACGGCTATTTCCTCAACAACGAGCTCACCGACTTTGACCACGCGCCGATCCAGGACGGCGTGCCGACGCAGAACCGGGTGCAGGCGGGCAAGCGGCCTTTGTCGTCGATGTCGCCGACGATCGTCTATGGCCCCGACGGCAAGGTCGTGCTCGCGCTTGGCTCGGCGGGCGGCAAGCGGATCATCATGCACGTGACCAAGACGCTGATCGGCGTCCTCGACTGGGGTCTCGACGCCAAGTCGGCGATGGAGCTTCCCAACCTCTTCTTCGGCCAGCAGGGCGTGCTGATCGAGAATAATGCGGCGGGCGAGGCGATTGCCGCGAAGATGAAGCCTTTCGGCTACAGCTTCACGCCGACCGACCTCGGCTCGAAACTCAATGCGATTCAGCGGGTCGGGGATGGCTGGCAAGGCGCCGCCGACCCGCGCGGCCCCGGCACCTCGTCGGTCGACGGTGCACCGGCGCAGAACTGATTATTACGGCCTTTTTCATCGTCATCCCGGCGAAGGCCGGGATCTCGCCGCTGCGCTGTGACGCGAGGGCGAGATCCCGGCCTTCGCCGGGATGACGGAGGGGTTATGGGCTTCTATCGTGTGGCGATTGACCTTAAGAATGGCCCAATGACAATATAACCTCCCGAGGAGAGCGAGAGGCATGAAGCTGGAAAACCCCCATCTCGACCATTTTCCGAGTCTGGTCGCGATGTTCTTCGACCGCGCGGGGCGGGGCGGCGAAGATCCGTTCCTGTGGCGCAAGGCCGATCGCGTCTGGCAGCCGCTGAGCTGGCGGCAGGTCGCGAACCAGGTATCGGCGCTCGCGCACAACCTGCGCGAACTGGGGCTGAAGGACGGCGACCGCGTCGTGCTGGTCAGCGAGAACCGGCCCGAATTCTGCATCGCCGACCTCGCCATCATGGCGGCGGGCTGCGTCACCGTGCCGACCTACACCACCAACACCGAGCGCGATCACCAGCATATCCTCGACAACAGCGGCGCGAGCGCGGTGATCGTCTCGACCGCGAAGCTTGCGCGGACGCTGATGCCCGCGGTGCTGCGCTCGAACGTCAAGCTCGTCATCACGATGGAAAGCCTGCGCGTCGGCCAGCAGGGCGATGTGCGCGTGCTCGACTGGGACCCGCTCGTCACCGGCGGCGAGGCGTGGGTCGAGGAGACGAAGGCGCGCGGCCTCGCGATGACGCGCGACGACACCGCCTGCATCATCTACACCAGCGGCACCGGCGGCGCGCCGCGCGGGGTGATGCAGCATCATGGCGCGATCCTCCACAATGGCGCCGGGGCGGCCGAGATTCTCGTCAACGACTTCGGGATCGGCGAGAATGAGACATTCCTCTCTTTCCTGCCCTTGAGCCACGCCTATGAGCATTCGGGCGGGCAGTTCCTGCCAATCATGGTCGGAGCACAAATCTATTACAGCGAGGGGCTCGAAAAGCTCGTCTCGAACATCGAGGAGACGAAGCCGACGATCATGGTCGTCGTGCCGCGGTTGTTCGAGGTGATCCGCGCGCGGATGATCAAGTCGGTCGAGAAGCAGGGCAAGCTTGCGAACTGGATGTTGGGGCAGGCGCTGCGCGTCGGCGAAAAGGATTATGAACGCCGCATGGGCGTGTTTGACCGCCCCGTCGACCTCCTCCTCAACAAATTGTTCCGCCCCAAGATCCAGCAGCGCTTCGGCGGCCGGATGAAGGCGCTGGTGTCGGGCGGCGCGCCGCTCAATCCCGAAATCGGGGTGTTCTTCCACTCGATCGGTCTGACCCTGCTCCAGGGCTATGGGCAGACCGAGGCGGGGCCGGTGATCAGCTGCAACCGCCCCGCCGCTGGGCTCAAGATGGATACCGTCGGCCCGCCGCTGATGAACACCGAGGTGAAGATCGCCGACGACGGCGAAATCCTCGTCCGCGGCGAACTGGTGATGAAGGGCTATTGGCGCAACCAGCCCGAAACCGAGCGCGTGCTCGTCGTCGACCCGGCGGAGCCCGACAAGGGGCCGTGGCTCCACACCGGCGACATCGGCCATATCGACGCCAAGGGGCGCATCGTCATCACCGACCGCAAGAAAGATCTGATCGTCAACGACAAGGGCGACAATGTCTCGCCGCAGCGCGTCGAGGGGATGCTGACGCTCCAGCCCGAAATCCTCCAGGCGATGGTTTATGGCGACAAGCGCCCGCATCTCGTCGGCATCCTCGTTCCCGATCCCGAGTGGATGGCCGAATGGGCCGAGGCGGAGGGGTTGCCGAAAGATCTCGAACGGCTCCGCGAGCATGAGAAATTCCGCGCCGCCGTCCGCGCCGCGGTCGACCGCGTCAACGAGCAGCTTTCGGTGATCGAAAAGGTGCGCAAGTTCGACTTCGCCGACGAACCCTTCACGATCGAGAATGAGCAGATGACGCCCTCGATGAAGATCCGGCGGCATATCCTGCGGCAGGTCTATGAGGACAAGATCGCGGCGCTGTATAAATAAGCCGTCGCGCCCGCACAGGCGGGGGGCGACGTTTCAGTGAATGCAGGCGGGGATGCGACCCGAAGAGCTCGGTGCAAACCGGAGCCCCGCCTGCGGCCGAGCCGATGGCTCAGCCAGCGTCCCCCGCCGGTTTGCGATAGGGGACGAATGGACCGAAGACGCAGGTCGGACCGCGAATGCCGCTGCTGCGGTCGACCAGATGGAAGAAATCGCCTTCGCAGGTCGATGAACCGAACTGGCGCACGACCATGATGTCGCTGTCGCGCGCGAGGCCCGGGCAACTTCCCTTGAGATCGTTGCGATAGACGAGATTGCCGCCCGCGCGATAGAGCAGGATATCGTCCGAGATGCGGATGGTGTCGGTGGTGCGATAACTGGGCAGGCACTGGATCGGCTCCCCCGGCACCTTGCCCGCGAGTTGTTTGTCGAGCTGCTGGGCCTGCTTGGGGCTGAGCGCCGCCGCGCCCGCTTCGGCGGTGCCGCTGGGGGCGCAGCTTGCCATCATCGGCGCGGCCAACAGCGCCAGCGCCGCGGCGCGGATCGGCTTGCGGCCCGTTATCGTCAGGGTCATCGTCAGGCTCCTTGCAGCATCGGGGATGCTGACATTTTCGAAATGAATGGACGGTGAAGCCGCGGCATCAGGCGGCGTCTTTCAGCGTGCGGATGCGTCCCAGTTCGGCCGCCGTGGCGGCGCGGAGAAAGGGGTTCGTCGCGCGTTCGGCGCCGATGCTGGTCGGCACCGTCGGTTCGCCCGCCGCGCGCGCCGCCTCGACCGCCGCCAGCCGTTCGGTGAGCGCGGCGTTGCCGGGGTCGACGGTGACCGCGAAGCGCGCGTTCGACAGCGTATATTCGTGCGCGCAATAGACGCGCGTCGCATCGCCCAGCGCGTCGAAGCGCCGCATGTTCGCGAACATCTGTTCGGCGGTGCCCTCGAACAACCGGCCGCAGCCCATCGCGAAGATGGTGTCGCCGACGAAGATCGCGTCGTCGGCCGCGAAATGATAGGCGATGTGCCCGGCGGTATGCGCGGGCACGTCCCAGACCTCGGCGACATGCGCGCCCAGCCGGACGCGGTCGCCGCCCGTCACCCGCACATCGAGCGTCGGGATGCGCTCATATTCCGCCGCCGGACCCGTGATCGTGCAGCCTGTCGCTTCCTTGATCGCTGCGTTGCCGCCGGTGTGATCGGGGTGCCAATGGGTGTTCCAGATGTCGGTGATCGTCCAGCCACGCGCGGCCGCCGCTTCCAGCACGGGCTCGGCGACGGCGGGATCGACGACCATCGTCGCCTTGCTGTCGGAATCGTGGACCAGCCAGACGTAATTGTCATGGAGGACCGGAATGCGGACGATGTCGAGCGGGCTCACGAATATCTCCTTTCTTCCGGCCTCATGTCTCCCAGACGGAGCGCCGGGCGGCCAGCCTTGGCCGATTTACCAGACGCCGGTGTTGGGCATCGAGGCCCAGGGTTCCTGCGGCGGCAGATGGCCGTCCTGGAGCAGCTCGACCGAAATGCCGTCGGGCGAGCGCACGAACGCCATATGGCCGTCGCGCGGCGGGCGGTTGATCGTCACCCCGGCGTCCATCAATCGCTGACAGGTCGCATAGATGTCGTCGACGCGATAGGCGAGATGGCCGAAATTGCGCCCGCCCGTATAGTCTTCGGGCGCGCTGCCGTCCTCGGGCGGCCAATTGTAAGTCAACTCGACCTCGGCGACGCCGGCCTGTCCCGGCGGCGCAAGGAAGATCAGCGTGAAGCGGCCCGCCTCGCTGTCGAAACGGCGCACCTCCTCGAGCCCGATCAACTTGAAGAAATCGACCGTGGCGTCGGGGTCGGTGACGCGGATCATGGTGTGAAGATATTGGGTCATGCGCCCAACATAATGCGCGGCTTGAGGAATGGAACCATTAGAACAGGATGCCTTCGCCTGGAATCGTCATTGCGAGCGAAGCGAAGCAATCTCCCGCTATCGCTCTGCGCAAGGCCGATAGCTGGGGATTGCTTCGTCGCTATGCTCCTCGCAATGACGGCCTAGACCTACCCCCGCAAAGCCCGCCCTTCAAAGGTCTCGAACAGCGCCACGAATTCATCCGGCGCAGGCGTAGGCGCACCGCGCGCTTCGGCGACGTGGACGCTGACCTCGACGCCCGTCGCGCGCAGGTCGTCCGCGCCCTTGCCGTGAAGCTCGAACAGGAAGGTCATCGAACTGCGGCCGACGCGCGAGCAGCGCACGCAGATGTCGATCTCCTCGTCGAGCAGGATCGGCACCTTGTAATCGACTTCGGCGTGCGCGACGTGGAATTCGGGGCTGCTGTGGTCGGGCCAGCGGTCGTAGACGCCCACTGCGCGCCAATATTCGGTGATGCCGATATCGAAATATTCGAGGTAGCGGCTGTTGAACACGACGCGCTGCGCGTCGATCTCGGCATAGCGGACGCGCTTGGTGACGTGGAATTTGAAGTCGCTGCGAGCCATGATGATCCTTTGAAACGCTTTGTGTCCCCGCGAAGGCGGGGACCCATCTCCGGACGGTTCGAGCTTGCGCCCACCGGAGATGGACCCCCGCCTTCGCGGGGGAACGGATTTTTTTCAATCAAAGTTTAATTTGCGGCCGCCAAACGCGCCACCGTGTCGATGAGCAGCGCGATGTCGCCGTCGCGCGACAGGCGGTGATCGCCGCCCTTGACCAGCGTCACCTGCACATCCTCGCTGGCGAGCGCCGCGGCGAGGCGCAGGCTGATCTCAGGCGGAACGTCGCCATCCTCCTGCCCGTGCAGCAGCCGCACCGGGCAGGCGAGGGGGATGTCGGCATCGAGCAGCCGGTTCGCCTCGCCCGACTGGAAAAAGCCGCGCGTGGTGACATAGGGCTGGTCGCTGTAGGGCGTGTCCTCGACCAGCGCCCCTTCGGCGAGGATGATCGCCTTCTCCTCGGGCGAGAAACCCCAGTCGGTGAAGTCGGGCGCCGCCGCAATGCCTACGAGCCCCGCGATCCGCCTCGGCCCGTCGCGCCGGACCAGCGCGAGCGCCGCGAGCAGCATCAGCCAGCCGCCCATCGACGATCCAACGATCAGCACCGGGCCATCGATCTTCGCATCGATCAGGACGAGCACATCGCCGCGCCAGTCGAGCAGATTCTGATCGGCGAACAGCCCGTCGGACAATCCGCAGCCGGCATAATCGAGCAGCAGGCAGGCGCGGCCTTCGGATGCGGCCCAATCGAACAGGGCGGTCGCCTTGCCGCCCGCCATGTCGGACATATAGCCGGGCAGAAAGACGATCGTCGGCCCTCTGCCCGCGACATGGCGATAGGCGAGGCGCGGGCGATCGGCCCGGTCGAGATAGTCGGGCATTGCGGGTTCACTCATCGAGCAGGCCTCTCATTCCGTTCGTATCGAGCCCTTCGACTGCCTTGGCAGGCGCTCAGGATAAACTTCGGCCCTTGGCCGAAGTCGAGACACCCGTCGGGGCAACGCTTGGTCGAGGGGCATCTCGACTTCGCTCGATGCGAACGGATGTATGGGGGCAAGATTGCCTTCCCGTTGGCGTCAGATGACCCAGTCGACCGTGTTCATCTGGATCGTCGCCAGCCCCTTGGCGGCGCGCTGTTCGACCATGATCCGGTTCAGGCGGCGGATCGTGTCGCTGCCGGTGGTGATGCACCAGCCGGGGACGATCGCATGGACCAGCGCGCAGAGGCCGCCGAAGATCATCGTCACCCCGAATTTCGACGCGACGCCGAAATGTTCGACATAATTTTCATCGACGCTCTTCGGGTGATCGACGAACAGGCGCTTGAACATCTGGGGGTGGCTCCTTTCCGGCTGTCGCCGCCCTAGCGGGAGAGCCCGTCTCCCGCAAGGGCGGCGCGCCGGGAAGCCGTCAATTCGCGAGGAATGTATCGACCGCGGCGGCAAAGGCGGCGGGCTGGTCGAGCATGATGAAGTGCCGGCTGCCGTCGATCCGCTTCAGCGTCGCGGTCTTCGCGGTGGCGAAGGCGCCCTTGTAGAGGCCGTCGACCATGTCGGCCGGCATCGCGCTCGCATCGAGGGGATAGAGCATCGTCAGCGGCGCGCTGATCGCGCCGAGTTCGGGGCGCAGGTCGGTGGTCATGTCGTCATATATGAGCTGTGCCGCCACCCGGGCGTCGGCGGTGGCGGTCCACGCCTTGACCTGCGCGCGGCCGGCATCGGTCGCCGACATGATCTGCAGCGTCTGGTCGTCGGCCTCCGCATTGATCTTCGCGGCGAGCATTTTCCGCATCGCGGCGGCCTGCGGCTCGACGGAGGCGACGGTCGCGGTCGGGCCGAACAGCATCCCGAAGAAGGGCAGGCTGTCGATGACCATCAGCTTGCCGGCGTCCTCCGGGTCACGCGCCGCGATCATCATCGCGGTCAGGCCGCCGAGCGAATGGCCGATGATCGCCGGGGCGGGGCGGTCCTGTCCGGTGATGCAGTCGGCGATGAATCCGTGGATGTCCTGGGCGACGCGCGGCAGCACCGGCCCCTCGCCGTTCGGACCGGCATCGTCGCCGAAACCGCGGATCTGGACGATGTGGAGTCGATATTTCGATTTCAGCCGCTCGGCGGTCGGGTCCCACACCGCGCGCGGGGTCGACAGGCCAGGGATCAGGATGACATCGGGCCCCTGACCCTCGTTCAGGATCGTCACGCTCTTGCCGAGCGTGATGTCGGCCGAACAGGCGCCCTCGGTCGGCGCTTCCGCGGCGTTGGCGTGACCGGCAAGGTTCGCGACCAGCAGAGTGAACGAAGCGGCGATAGCGAGTTTTTTCATCATCAATCCTTCAGGAAAATCTCTTCGATGGGGAGGCCGAACAGGTCGGCGATGCGAAAGGCGAGGGGGAGCGAGGGGTCGTATTTCCCCGTCTCGATCGCGTTGACCGACTGGCGCGACACTTCGAGCCGTTCGGCCAGGTCGCCCTGGCTCCAGTCGCGTTCGGCGCGCAGCACCTTGAGGCGGTTCCTCATGGGCACCCCCCGCCGGCGCCGAGCGTCAGCCGGTTGACCAGTCCGCCGATGGCAAGGCCGACGCACCAGATCGGAAAGACCCAGAAGATCGTAAGGCGCGGCACATTGGTGTAGATCTCTAATATCCCCCAGGTCGCGCTGACGCCCAGCGTCAGGGCGGTCGCAATCAACGCCTTGCGCACTTCGAGCAGCCGCACATATTCGTCCTTGAGCTCGAACAAATAGCTGCCCATCGCCCAGATGAAGCCGACGACCGCAAGGCCGGGGACCAGCGCGACGGCGACGGTCAACGGGGTCGCGGGCGACCCGTTCGGAACGAGGCTGCTGGCAAGGAAGATCGCGGCCACATAAGCGATGCTGACCGGGATCATGCGGCCGATATAGCGCCGCTGTGCGGGATTCATCGCCATCTCTTCAGCCTTTCGCCAGCGCGGCTTCGTGCCGCTTGGCGATCAGCAGCACCGCGGTGAAGGCGGGCAGCGCGACGATCAGCGCGCTGGTCAGTCCGGGGGAGATCAGCCCGCCGGCTCCGGCAAGGGCCGCGGTCGCGGCGGGCAGGGCGAGGATGCGGAGGATTTTCGGCATTGGTCAAGCTCCCTTGTTAATCAGTAAAGGGACATTGACACGGCGAGTCGTGATTGTCAAGTGTCATTTACACAATGACAAGCGAACCAATCCTGCGCGCTTCAGTGGCCAGATGGCACCTCGCCGTGGCGGAGCCGCCAATTGGCGATGTGGGCGCTCGCCAGCCCGAGCGCGCCGAGTGAGGTGAGCAGGCGGTCGCCGGTTTCGGGATCGAGCCCCGCGATCCAGCCTTCGTGCGCGGCAAGCCCGGCGGCGAGCAGCGCGATCCCCGTCAGCGCCGCCGCGACGGGATAGGGATGCCGATGCCGCCGCCACCCGTCCGACAGCGCGAGCGTCGCCGCGGGCACCGCGAGCAGCAGGACGATCGCGTGAAACGCCTCGGGCAGCGCCAGCCAGGCGCTGAGCGCCGGCGCGGCGAGCAGCAGCAGCGGCAGCGCGAGGCAATGGATCAGGCAGGCGAGCGACAGGCCGACGCCGAGCAGGTCGGCGGCGCGCGAGCGCAGCGAAGGGCGGGCGGGGAGGCACATGGGCAGGGGCTTTCCGTTGGCAGATCGCGCCGCTACATAATGATACAATGTATCATTGCAACCCTTCCGCGTGAAAACGGCCCTTGCCGCTGCTTTCGCGCGCTGGCAAAGGAGCGCGGCAATCCTGCCCAGAAAGGCTCCCTTTTCCGATGTCCCAGATGATCCGCGTCACCCTTCCCGATGGCTCTGCCCGTGAAGTCGCGCGCGGAACCACCCCGGCGCAGATTGCCGCCGACATCGGCCCCGGCCTCGCCAAGGCCGCGCTCGCCGCGAAGATCGACGGCGAACTGCGCGACATCATGCGCCCGCTGGAGGCGGATACCAACCTCGCGCTGGTGACGAGCCGCGACGAGGCCGACGCGCTCGAACTCGTGCGCCACGACTATGCGCATGTGCTGGCGGAGGCGGTGCAGAGCCTGTTTCCGGGCACGCAGATCACCTTCGGCCCCTCGACGAACGACGGCTTCTATTACGACTTCGCGCCGACCGCGGAGCATGGCGCGTTTCGCGACGACGAACTGCCGCTGATCGAGGAGGAGATGCGCCGCATCATCGCCGCCGACCTTCCCCTCACGCGCGAAGTGTGGGAGCGCGACAAGCTCATCGCCAAATGGCGCGCCGATGGCGAGACGTTCAAGGCCGAATGGGCCGCCGAACTGCCCGAGGGCGAGGAACTGACCGTCTACCGCAGCGGCGACGGCTGGATGGACATGTGCCGCGGGCCGCATCTGGCCTCGACCGGCAAGCTCGACCCCGCCGCCTTCAAGCTGACGCGCGTGTCGGGCGCCTATTGGCGCGGCGACCAGAAGAATGCGCAGCTTTCGCGCATCTACGGCACCGGCTGGCTCAACAAGAAGCAGCTCGCCGAGCATCTCGTCCGCCTCGAAGAGGCCGCGAAACGCGACCATCGCAAGATCGGGCGCGAGATGGATCTGTTCCACCTGCAGGAAGAGGCGCACGGCAGCGTCTTCTGGCACCCCAAGGGCTATCGCATCTATCGCGAACTCGAGGCTTATATGCGGCGCGCGATCGACGGCGCCGACTATCAGGAGGTCAAGACCCCGCAGGTGATGGACGCCCGCCAGTGGGAGCAGTCGGGCCATTGGGGCAAATATCGCGAGAATATGTTCGTCATCCCCGACGAAATCCCGAACACCGAGGATGAGGGGCCGATCGTCTCGAACGATGCCGAGTGGATGGCGCTCAAGCCGATGAACTGCCCCGCGCACGTGCTGATCTTCCGTCAGGGGATCAAGTCGTACCGCGACCTGCCGCTGCGCATGGCCGAAATGGGCTGCTGCCACCGCAACGAGCCGCACGGCGCGCTCCACGGCATCATGCGCGTGCGCCAGTTCACCCAGGACGACGGCCATATCTTCTGCCGCGAGGATCAGATCGTCGAGGAAGTGCGTGATTTCTGCGCGCTGCTCGACCGCGTCTACAAGCAGCTCGGGTTCGAAAAATATGCCGTAAAGCTCGCATTGCGTCCCGATATGCGCTTCGGCACCGAAGAGATGTGGGACAAGGCCGAGGCGGAACTCCGCGAAGCCGTCGAACGCGCGGGTATGGCGAACGACGACTATGGCTGGGAGGAACTGCCGGGCGAGGGCGCCTTCTATGCCCCCAAGCTCGAATTCCACCTGACCGACGCGATCGGCCGCACTTGGCAGTGCGGGACGATCCAGTCCGACCGCGTGATGCCCGAACGCCTCGACGCCTCCTATGTGGGCGAGGATGGCGAGCGCCACCGCCCGGTGATGCTCCATCGCGCGATCCTCGGCACTTACGAGCGCTTCATCGGCATCCTGATCGAGCATTTCGCCGGCCGCTTCCCGACCTGGCTCGCGCCGGTGCAGGCGGTGGTCGCGACGATCGTCAGCGACGCCGACGAGTATGCGAAGGACGCCGTCGAGCAATTGACCGCCGCCGGCGTCCGCGTCGAGGCCGACCTGCGCAACGAAAAGATCAACTACAAGGTGCGCGAACACAGCCTGCAGAAAGTCCCCTATCTGCTCATCGTCGGCAAGCGCGAGGCCGACGAGGGCACGGTCGCGATCCGCACCCTCGGCCAGGACGGCCAGCGCATCCTGCCGCTCGCCGAGGCGATCGCGATGCTGAAGGGCGAAGCGACGCCGCCGGACCTCAAGGATTGAGCGCCGGATCGCGGCGGCGCTGGCTGCGCTGGGTGGCGCTAGTCGCGCTGCTCTGCGTGGCGCTGCTCGCCAAGGGTTATTGGAATGCGACGCGCGACCCGATCGTGCGCAAGGCCTCGGTCGAGGTGGCCGATTGGCCGGCGGGTCAGCCGCCACTGAACATATTACTGCTGTCCGACGTCCATGTTTCGACCCCCGATATGTCCCCAGCACGGCTGACACGGCTGGTGGCGCAGCTCAATAAGCTGAAGCCTGACCTCGTCGCCATCGCCGGAGATTTTACCAGCGGCAAGCGCTTCGCTACCCGCCATCATACGCCTGACGAGATCGCCGCGCCGCTTGCCGGGTTCAAGGCGCCGCTCGGCACCGTTGCGGTGCTCGGCAACCATGACTTCTGGCACGATGCGCCGGCACAGGCCGCTGCGTTGCGAAGACGAGGCATCGCCGTTCTCGCCAATACGGCTTGCGGCGCGGCCCGCTGGCCATTGGCGGCATCGCCGACGAAGTCACAAGGCACGATGATGTTCCAGCCACCTATGCCGCGATGGAAGCGCTCGGTCCCGGGCCGCGCGTTCTGCTGACGCACAGTCCCGACGTGGTGCCGAAGCTGCCCGCGCCGGTCGCTGCCGTCCTAACCGGCCATACGCATTGCGGGCAGTTGGTCTTTCCCGTCATCGGCGCGCTGACCTATTCGTCCGACTATGGCGACCGCTTCGCCTGCGGCCGGATCGAGGTGGGTGGACAGTCGGTGTTCGTCGGTGCGGGGCTCGGCACCAGTATCGTTCCGCTCCGCTACGGCACGCCGCCTGATGTGTGGCTCGTCACGCTGGGGCCGGCGGCATGAAGCATTCGCCCCACCACGCGGCTATCGACAGGCACCCAGCGGGCGAGACCCTGCCGCGCCATCGCCATGTACGGGGCTATATCGCACTGGTGGTCGGCGGCGATTATGAGGAAGCTGGCGATCAGGGGCGGCTTGTGGCCTACGCCGGAACGGTCGTGGCGCATGGCGACTGGACCGCACATCAGGATCGCTTTGGTCTTCGGGGCGCGCAGGTGGTCAATCTGCCGGCTGTCCCCGGCTTTGCGGCAGGCGTGGGGCAGATCGATGATCCCGACCATGCCGTGCGCCTCGCCGAACGCGATCCGGTCGCGGCGGCAATCTATGTGTGCGACAATTTCAGGTCGGGCGTGGAACGACGCGACGACTGGCCCGACTTGCTTGCCGGGGCATTGGCGGCCGACCCTGATTTGACGCTCGGGCATTGGGCCGAAGCGATGGGGCTCGACCCGGCATCGGTCAGCCGCGGCTTTGCGCGCGCCTATGGCGTCACGCCCAAGCGCTTCCGGCTGGAGGCGCGGACGCGGGGGGCGCTGGCCGCGCTGCCGTCGTGGCGCGGCAGCCTCGCTGACCTCGCCGCCGATCAGGGTTTCGCCGATCAGGCGCATCTCGCTCGCTCGGTCGTCGCGATGACCGGAATGCCTCCGGTTCGTTTCCGGGCAAAATCCGTTCAAGCCGCCGCGCCGCCGCGCGGTTAGGGCTGGCGGCATGGATCGCCGCATCTTCCTCGCCGCCACGCTCGCCGGCCTCGCCGCTCCCGCTTTCGCCAGGGCGCAACAGCGCAAACCCTCGCGCACGCGCTGGAAAGTCCGCGCGTCGGAAGGCTTCGACGCGCTCGCCTTTCTCGGCCCACTGGCCGGGCGCGCCCTCTACCTGACCTATTATCAGGCCGACGTCGATGCCTTCGCGCCGCGCCTGCCGGAGGCGGTGCGCAGCGACATTGCAGCACTGTGGCAGGAGGCGGAGAAGGCGGGCTTCGGGCTGCTCGGTCCGTCGGCGTCGGTCCTTTTTTCCGGTCACGACGGCAGCATCGCGGCGCTGATCGCCGCGGCGGCGAGTCCCGAAACCGCCTTGCTGCCGGCCTATCGCCAGAGCAGCTACTGGAGCGAAAGCGACTGGCGATGGTTCACCGGCGCGGCGCCGCGCCTGAAGGCGGTTTTCGAAGCGATGCAAGCGGCCGGTTTCGCCGCCTTCCGCGCCGAGCGCGCCGCGGGCCTCGACGCCCGCATCGCCGAACTGACCCGCGACCTTGCCGCCTATGACGTGATCAGCCTGCAGGAAAAGCTGACCGGCCGGACTTTCGACCCCGGGATCGAAGTCGTGCTGCTGCAATTCTGCAAGCCGCACGGGATCAAGGTACAGGGACAGACCTTTCTGCAGGCGGCCGACTGGAACACCGCGATCACCGTGCGCAACGCCGCGCACGAGATGCTGCACCCGCCGGTGCCGATGGACGGGGCGGCGGCGAAAGCGGCGCTCGCCCTGCTCGCAAAGGACGACCTCATCGCCCGCATCGTGCGCGAACACGATCCGCAATGGGGCTATACGACCCTCGAAGGGCTGCTCAACGAGGATCTGACGCAGGCGCTCGACCAGCTCATCGGCGAGGCGCTCGGCGTCGGGCGCAATCCCGCCGACCGCTGGCGCCAATCGGACGACGGCATCCATGTGCTCGCGGGCGCCTTCTATGGCATGTTCCGCGACGACAAATGGATCGAGACCGGCGGATCGATCGAGGCATGGCTCGCACGCGCCGCCGAGACCGGCCGCCTCGCCCCGGCACGGCTCCATGCCGTTGCCGCGCGCGTCCTCGAACGGCCAGCGACGAGCCTCTGGCCGGTGCCGAAGGTCTAGCGACCGCCGCCAAGCTCGGCTACGGCATCCCGAAACAGGGGAGTCGCCGGCTTGAATGGATTGCAGCATCTCGTCGGCATCGCGCCGCTGACTTTCGCCGGCGCGGCGGCGATGACGTTCGGCGCCGCCTATGTGCGCGGGCTGACCGGGTTCGGCATGGCGATCATCCTCGTGCCTTTGCTCGGCCTCATCATCCCGCCGGCGCAGGCGGTGGTGCTCGGCATCCTGCTGCAACTGCTGATCGGGCCGGTCGGGCTGGGGCTGATCCACGCCGATGCCGACCGCGCCACGGCACTGCCGATCGGGCTGATCGCGATGGTGACGACCCCCATCGGCATGGCGGTGCTGGGCGTGACGAGGCCCGATGTCGCGCGGCTGCTGATCACCGTGGTCGCGGTGGGGGCGTTCGTCGCCGTGCTGCTCCCCAAGCAGCCCGAGGGGCACAGGCCGGGCCGCGCCGCGGTGATCGGCACCGGCGTCGCATCGGGCATCCTCACCGGCTTCGCCGCGATGCCGGGGCCGCCGGTCGTGCCCTTCTATCTGCGCCGCCGCCTCGACCCCAGGACCGCGCGCGCGTCGATGCTGCTGATCTTCTTCCTCACCGCGATCGCTGGCACCGCCGCGGCGCTGTGGGTGGGGATCGCGACGCAGCGACTCTTCCTGCTCGCGCTGCTGCTTTTCGTGCCGATGTGGCTCGGCAACCGCGTCGGCGGCCGCCAGTTCGGCCGCGTGCCGCCGCACGTCTGGCAGGCGATGGTCGCGGTCGTGCTGGGCATCGCGGCGATCTCGGCGGTGGTGCGCCTGCTGAACTAAAGGCTCCGCAGCGCCTGCGCGGGCTTGGCCGAGAGCAGCGGCCAGCTTCCCGCGATCCCGATCAGGAAGGACAGACCCGCGCCGCCGAGCAGGGTTGCGCCGACGATCACCGGATCGGGCGCGAAGCGGAAATCGAACAGCTGCGTCACGACATACCAGGCGCCCGCAAGGCCGAGCCCCAGCGCGAGCAGCGCCAATATCCCCGCAAGCACCGCATATTCCAGCCCCTGCGCCCCCAATATCTGCCCGCGCGTGGCGCCGAGCAGTTTCAGGATGACGCTGTCGTAGACCCGCCGCTCGCGGCTCGCCGCGATCGCGCCGATCAGCACCGCGATGCCGGCGAGGATCGCGATGCTCGCCGCCGCGGCGATCGCCTGACTCATCTGGGTGAGCAGGGTCGTGACCTGCGACACCACGTCGCGCACCTCGATCAGCGAGGCCGACGGGAAGGCGCGCGGGATGCTGCGCGCGAGTTCGGCCTCGGCCTTCGGCGGCACCGCGACCGTCGCGACCATATTGTGCGGCGCCGCGTCGAAGGCGCCGGGTGAGAAGACGAGGACATAGTTGAGCCCGAAATTGTCCCACTCGACGGTGCGGAAGGAGGCGACTTTCGCCTGCACCTCGACGCCGAGGACATTGACCGACAGCGTATCGCCGAGCTTCAGCCCCAGCGACGCCGCGACCTCCTGCTCGACGCTGACCAGCGGCGGCCCCTTGTAATCGGCCGGCCACCATCGCCCGCCGACCAGCGTGCTGCCGCTCGGCAAGGTGGGGCTGTAGGTTAGCCCGCGATCGCCGCGCAGCACCCAGGCGCCTTCGGGCAGTTCGGCAAGCTCGTCGACGCGTTGTCCATGAAATTCGGTGATGCTGCCGCGCAGCGCCGGGATCATGTTGATCGCGGCATCGGGCGTGGCATCGGTCACCAGCGAACGAAAGTCACCCGCGCGGTCGCGCGGGATGTCGAGGACGAAGAAACTCGGTGCGCGCTGCGGCACGGTGCGCGCGATCTCGGCGGTGATGCTCGTCTGGATCGCCGCGAGGGTGACGAACAGCGTCAGCCCGAGTCCGAGCGCGACCACGAGCGCGCCCGTCGCGGCGCCCGGCCGGTGCAGGTTGGCGAGCGCAAGGCGCAGCAGCGGCCGCTTCGGCCGCGGCAGCCGGCTCGCGGTGCGCCGCACCAGCCAGCCGAGCCCGACGAGGATCACCAACAGCGCCGCCGCCGCGCCGATGAACGACAGCGCGAACAGCGGATCGCGCGCGGTGCCGACCGCCAGCGCGACGATCGCCGCGAGCGCCGCACCGACCGCAATGACCGTCTGTCGGTCGATCCGCACCCCGCCGTCGACCGTCGCGCGATAGAGTCCCGCCGCCGGCACATGCCGCGTCGCTGCGAGCGGCGGCAGCGCGAAGGCGATGGCGATCAGCAGGCCATAGGCGGCGCTCACCGCGAGCGGCAGCGGGTAGAGCGCGAAGCCCGGCCGCACCGGCAGCACGTCGCCCGCGATCCAGCCGATGAGGCTCGGCGCGAGCGCGCCGACCACCAGCCCCGCGCCGATCGCCGCCGCTGCGACGGCGAGAATCTGCAGGCCATAGATGCGCAGCACCGCCGCGCTGTCGGCGCCGAGAACCTTGAGCGTCGCGAGCCCCGGCCGCTTGCCGGCGAGATAGCTCGCGACCCCGTTGCCGACGCCGATCCCGGCGATCACCAGCGCGGCGAGGCCGACGAGGGCTAGAAATTGCCCCATCCGCTCGATGAAGCGGCGCGTTCCCGGCGCGCCGTTGCTGCGATCGGTGATCTTCCAGCCCGCTTCGGGAAAGTCAGCGGTCAGCCGTTTCCCGGTCGCCGCGGGATCGGCGCTCGCGGGCAGGCGGACGCGATATTTGCTTTCGTAGAGGCTTCCGGGCTGGATGAGCTGCGTCGCGGGCAGATCGGCAAGGCCGATGATCGCGACCGGGCCGAGTGCAAAACCCTCGCCCAGCCGGTCGGGTTCCTCGGCGATGATGCCGTCGATCCGGAACGTTTTTTCGCCGAACGTCACCGGCCCGCCGACTTTCAGGTCGAGCCGCGAGGCCAGATCCTTGCCGATCCAGATCGCACCCGGCGGCGGCGGCCCCCGGCGTGCGCCGCTCTCCAGCCGCATCGTGCCGTAAAGCGGATAGGCGCCATCGACCGCCTTCAATTCCGACAGCAGCGCATCGCCGCCCGGCGCGTTCGCCATCGCGCGCAGCCGCACCGTCGAGGACGGCGTGCCGATGCTGTGGAACCCCGCCATCTCTTCGCGCGTGGCTTCGCGCTGCGGCAGGCTGAACTCGATATCGCCGCCGAGGATCGTCTGCCCGCGCGCTTCGAGTTCGGAGGTGATGCCGCTCGTCAGGCTGCCGATCGCGGCGAGCGTCGCGACGCCGAGGAACAGGCAGACTGCAAGCAGCCGAAGCCCGCGAATCCGCGTCGCGAGGTCGCGCCGCGCGATTCGCCAGAGGGTGGCGAGGGGGAGCATCAGATCGCAGGCCCCCATTCTCCGTTCGTGTCGAGCGAAGTCGAGACACCCCGAAGAAAAGCGCAACGCCGATGGGTGTCTCGACTTCGCTCGACACGAACGGGATCAGAATGATGCGCCATCATCGTTCCTCGATCCGCCCGTCGTGCATCACGACCACGCGGTCGCAATGCTCGGCCAGTTCGGGATCATGGGTGATGATCAGCAGGGTCACACCCAGCGCGGCGCGGCGGGCGAAGATCAGCTCGATGATCGACTGCCCCGTCGCGGTGTCGAGATTGCCCGTCGGCTCGTCGGCGAAGATGATCGCGGGCGCGCTCGCCATCGCGCGGGCGATCGCGACACGCTGCTGCTCGCCGCCCGAAAGCTGCGCGGGATAATGGGTCAGGCGATGGCCGAGCCCGACCGCTTCGAGCTCGGCGCGCGCCTTGCCGAACGGGTCGGCGATCCCCGCCAGTTCCAGCGGCACCGCGACATTTTCGAGCGCGGTCATCGTCGGCAGCAGGTGAAAGGCCTGCAGCACGATGCCGATCCGCCCGCGCCGCGCGCGCGCCAGCGCATCCTCGTCCATCGCGCCGAAATCGAGCCCCGCGACGCGGATCGTCCCGCCGCCCGCGCGTTCGAGCCCGGCGAGTACCGCCATCAGCGAGCTTTTCCCCGATCCCGATGGCCCGAGCAGCGCGACCGAGGTTCCGGCCGCGACCTCCAGATCGACTCCGCGCAAAATTTCGACCGGGGCCTTGTCGCTCCCCAGCGTCAGCGTCACATTATGGGCGGCGATCGCGGGATCAGGCGCCAAGTCCGGCGAAGCTCGTGAGGCGTCGGTCAAGAAGGAGCCCTTTGGAAATGAAAACGGCCGGATGGCGTTCTGCCTTGATATATGGTTGCGTAATCGCGCTTTGCCAACCGCTCGCCGCCTGCGGTTCGGCCGAGGCGCCCGCGGCGCCGGCGAAGGACAAGGCCGGTGAGGCAAAAGCGGCGGCAATCCCGGCGAATGCGCCGTTGATTATCGCCTTCGGCGACAGCCTCTATGCCGGCTATCAGCTTGGCCCGAAGGAAGGACTCGCGCCGCAATTGCAGGCGGCGCTGGCCGCCGACGGCGTCGTCGCGCGGGTCCAGAATGCCGGGGTTTCGGGCGACACCAGCGCAGCGGGGCGGCAGCGGCTGGCCTATGTGCTTGACAATGCGAAGGCGAAGCCCGCGCTCGTCCTGCTCGGGCTCGGCGGCAACGACATGCTGCGCGGGATCGACGCCGCACAGACGCGCGCCAATCTCGATGCGATGCTCGCCGAGCTCAAGAAGCGCGGCATCCCGGTGGTGCTCACCGGCATGGTCGCGGCGCCGAACATGGGTCCGGATTATGCCAGGAAATTCAATCCTATCTATCCCGAACTTGCGACCAAATATGGCACCAGCCTCTATCCCTTCATCCTCGATAATGTCGTGGGGAAGCCCGAGTTGATGCTCGGCGATCACATCCACCCCAATGCCGAGGGGGTGAAGATCGTGGCCGCGGGACTGGCGCCGCTGGTCGAGGATGCGCTGCCCAACGCGAAATAGTCCTCCCTGCCGCGAAGCGGTGGGGAGGGGGACCGCCCGCAAAGCGGGTGGTGGAGGGGCTGCAACGTCGCGCTATTACCCCTCCGTCAGACCTGCGGGCTGCCACCTCCCCATCGCTGCGCGACGGGGAGGATCAGGAAGCCAGCAATTTCGCCGCCCGCGCCCGCCACGTCGTCGCCAGCGCTTCCATCGCGGCCAGCTCGCGCAATGCGCCCGGCTCGCGCTTGCCCGCGCCGCCGATCAGCAGCCGGAAGACCCGCTCGACGCTCCATTCGGGCAGCGGTCGTTCGATCAGGTCGAGCGCATCGCCCGCCGCGACCGCACCGTCCTCGATCACGCGATAATACCAGCCGCTGCGCCCGGTCGTCACCACCGTCGCGGGGACGCTGGCGATGCCGAAGCGGTGTCCCAGCTTCCAGCACGGCTGGCGCCCCTGGCTGACTTCGACCAGCGCCGTGCCGAGGCGGAAGCGGTCGCCGATACAAAGATCGCTTTCGACCAGCCCTTCGGTCGAGATATTCTCGCCGAACGCGCCCGGTGCCGTCAGCAGGGCGTGGCCGCCCAGCTCCTCCGCCCACCAGCCATAATGATCGCGCGGATAATGGTGGATCGCCTTGTCGACCCCGCCGTGCACCGTCAGGTCGGCCTGCTCGTCGCCGTCGATGCCGAGGCGGCGGACGGCGCGCGCGCCCTCGAACGGCGTCTTGCCGATCGCGCTTGCCTCGTCGCCGCGAAAGGCGCGCGCCTTGCCGGTCAGCACCGCGTCGATCGCGATACTCATACGGCCGCTCCGCGCGGGCCGAACAGGATGATCGCAGCGCCGCTCAGACAGACCGCGGCGCCGATCACGTCCCAGCGGTCGGGCCGCGCCCCCTCGACCGCCCACAGCCACAGCAGCGCCGCGACGATATAGACCCCGCCATAGGCGGCGTAGGCGCGCCCGGCATGATCGGTATCGACCAGCGTCAGCAGCCAGGCGAACAGCACCAGCGACGCCAGCCCCGGCAGGGTCCACCAGACGGACTTGTCCATCCGCAGCCATGCCCAGAAGGCGAAACATCCGGCGATCTCGGCCAGCGCGGCGGCGATATAGGCGAAGGCGGTCATGCGCGCACCGTGGCGCGGGTGGATGGGAAAGGGAAGGGGGTGTCTTGAGGTGGGGCGTTGTGTTCGCTTCCTTCGTCATCCCGGATCAAGTCCGGGATGACGATAAGAGAAGTTGGCTGGTAGGCGGTCTATGCCTTCCCCAAAAGAAAAGGGGCGACCCGCAGGCCGCCCCTTTCCGTGTCACATCGCTGTTCCGAAAGATCAGAACGCGAGGCCGAGGCCGACCGCGAAGGTGTCGAAGTCGTTGACGTTGTTGCCGAGGAACTGGTGGCGATACTCGACCTTGCCGTACAGGTTCTGGCCCAGCTTGTGCTGATAGCCGGCGCCGACATAGGGATCGTCGATCTGGCCGAAGGTGTAACCGGCGTTGGCATAGAGCTTGCCGTTGACGCCGATCTTGGCGCCCGCGCGGCCGCCGGCCGAGAACTGGACCTTGGCGCCGTCGATCAGAACCTTGTCGCCGGCGATTTCGGCGCCGCCGAAAGCGGTCGAGCCGAGGTCGAAATCATAACCGCCCGCAACGCCGAGGGTGGCGTCGTCGAAACCGCTGCCGGTGATGTAACCGCCGCGCACTTCGACGCGGGCTTCGCCGCCGTCGGCGGCCAGGGCGGGGGTGGTGGCGACAGCAGCCGAGAGGAGAGCGGCAGCAACTGCGAACTTCTTCATAATCTTTTCCTTTTCATTCCTTCGGACCACGCCCTTTGGGTCGCGGCCCGGGCCCTAAATGGGCTTCGCGGCTGTCGCTGCAATGAATGGATTGTTCAGAATATGACAATTTTCTTACCTGTGTTGTTTTTGCAACACAGCATAGGTATGCGGCGCCGACCGCGCGGCAACCCGGACGGATTTCGGCGAAATATTTCGATTTTCAGACGGAATCGCGAGGCTGGGGTCAGCCCAGCGCGGCCTGCTTTTCCTCGGCGATGCGGTCGAGTTCGGCGCGGGTCGGCTTGGTCGCCGCGCTCTTGAGCTGGCCGCACGCGGCCATGATGTCGCGCCCGCGCGGCGTGCGGACCGGCGCCGAAATCCCGCTCTTGAAGATCAGGCTGCTGAACGCGCGCACCCGCTCGGGCGACGAGCATTCATAGGGCGCGCCGGGCCACGGATTGAACGGGATCAGATTGACTTTCGCGGGCAGATTATAGTGCTTGATCAGCCGGACGAGTTCACGCGCGTCGTCGTCGCTGTCGTTCTTGTCCTTCAGCATCACATATTCGAAGGTGATGCGCCGGGCATTGTTCGCGCCGGGATAGGCGGCACACGCCGCAAGCAATTCCTCGATGCCATATTTACGGTTGAGCGGCACGATCTCGTCGCGCACCTCCTTGCTGACCGCGTGCAGCGACACCGCGAGGTTGACGCCGATCTCTTCGCCCGCGCGCGCCATCATCGGCACGACGCCGCTCGTCGACAAAGTGATGCGCCGTTTCGACAGCGCGAGCCCGTCGCCGTCCATGACGATCTTGAGCGCGCCCTTGACCTCGTCGAAATTATAGAGCGGCTCGCCCATTCCCATCATCACGATGTTGGTGAGCATCCGGCCGTCGGCGGTGTAGTGGCTGCCCTCTTCGTCGGCGTCGTCATCCTCGGGATCGGGGCCGAAGCCGGCCATCGTCCCCTTGGGCCATTCGCCGAGCGCGTCGCGCGCGAGCAGCACCTGCCCGACGATCTCCCCCGCCGCGAGGTTGCGGACGAGGCGCATCGTCCCGGTGTGGCAGAAGCGGCAGTTGAGCGTGCATCCGACCTGGCTCGACACGCACAGCGTTCCCCGGTCGGCGTCGGGGATGAAGACCATCTCATATTCCTGGCCGTCGGCGGCGGCGAGCAACCACTTGCGCGTCCCGTCGTTCGACACCTGCGCCTCGCGCACGGTGGGGCGACCGATGATAAAGCGGTCGGTCAGCCACGGGCGCATCGCCTTGGCGATGTCGGTCATCGCCTCGAAATCGGTTACGCCGCGGTGATAGATCCAGTGCCAGATTTGTTTCGCGCGCAGCTTCGCCGCCTTGGCATCGAGCCCAGCCTCGACCAGCACCCCGCCGATCGCGTCGCGGGTCAGCCCGACCAAGTCGATACGGTTGCCCCCGCGCAGGGGAACGGTGCCCGTGGTGACGGGGTCGATATGGCCGGGAATCTGCATGATGCGCGCGCATATAGGGGGGAAGCGCAGTTTGCGCAATCTCCGCCAATCCTCCCCGCGACCGCAGGTCATGGGGAGGGGGGCCGCCGCGAAGCGGTGGTGGAGGGGACGCGAGCGTCGAGCGAGCGCTCCGCGCTCGGCCCCTCCGTCAGCCCTTTGGGCTGCCACCTCCCCACCGCTTGGCGGCGGGGAGGATCAAGAGGGTCACAGCGCCTTCAACATCGCCAGCATCTGCGGCACTGATCCATTCTTCTCCGCGTTGCGCAGCGGCAAGACATTCTGCACCAATATTTCAACGGGCGTCGACGTCTGCCCGAACAACCCCATCACCTCGTCGGCGAAAGCGTCCAGCGGCATATAGGCCTCGCGCGTCGATTGCCCCGGCGTCAGTTCGGTGCGCACCGCGGGCGGCGCGAGTTCGATCACCTCGACCTTGCCCTCCAGCTGGATGCGCAGCGCCTGCGTATAGCTGTGCAGCGCCGCCTTGCTCGCCGAATAGGTCGGCGCCTTGGGTAGCGGCACGAAGGCGAGGCCCGAGGTGACGTTGACGATCGCGCTGTCCGCCGTCGCCGCCAGATGATCGACCAGCGCGTCGACCAGCCGGATCGGGCCGAGGATGTTGGTGACGACCGTCGCCTCCGCGTCGGTCAGGTCGCGCTTCGCGTCCGCCCGTTCGTACATCATCACCCCAGCGTTGTTCACGACGACGTTGAGCGCCGGAAACGCCGCCACGATCTCCGTCGCGAAGGCCGCGATCGCCGCCGGATCGGTGACGTCGAGCGTCCTCGCGTGCAAATTCGCGCGACCCGCCACCGCGGCTTCCAGCTTCGCTGCATTGCGGCCGGTGACGATCACGACATTGCCCGCATCGTGCCAGCGCTGCGCGAGCGCGAGGCCAATGCCCGAGCCGCCGCCGGAGAGGAGGATGGTGTTGCCTGTGGGTTTCATGAGGATGGTTCCTTGATTGCTTCGGTGCATCTTCGTCGAGCGATCCAAGCCCCGTCATTCCCGCGAAGGCGGGAATCCCGCTATTTTCTCTTTCTTCGTGCCTTTGCGCCTTTGCGTGAAATTCCAAAAAATCTCACGCAAAGGCGCAGAGGCGCGAAGAAGAAAGCTGGATTCCCACTTTCGCGGGAATGACGGGTGGGGGCAATTGGCCGTTTAGCCGTTGCCCGTCCTCGACATCCCTCAATTAATCTCATACTCTCCAAAGGAAAGTGGGCACCCAAAAGTGCCATAGTTACCCAAAAGAGAGATTTGGATTTTCCGCGATGCCCAGTGCCGAAAAAATTGCGCCCGCCGCCTATGAAGCACTCGACCCACGCGTCGAAGCGCTCGTCAACGAGCTGATCGGCCGAGTCGCCGACAAATGGACGATGCTGCTGCTCGAGGCGCTCGAGGAGCATGGCACCTGCCGCTTCACGCGCCTCGCACAGCTCGTGCCCGGGATCAGCCAGAAGATGCTGACCCAGACGCTCCGCGCGATGGAGCGCGACGGCCTCGTCCATCGCAAGGTCCATCCGGTCGTGCCGCCCAAGGTCGAATACAGCCTGACCGGCCTCGGCCAGAGCCTGGGTGAGGCCTTTTGCGGAGTCTGGCTCTGGGCCGAGGCGAATCTCGACCGGGTCGAGGCGGCGCGGACCGCCTTCGACACGCGCGACTGAAGAGGGCCGGCGACCGGCGCCCCTCTATTTCGCGCGCGTCGTTATCCGGATCGGCTGAGCCCGCGCCGCATCGGCGACCACCTGTTCGGCCTCGGCCGAAGCGAGGAGACGCGTGTCGCGCTGGCACGCGCGAACGTCGTTCCTGCCTTCGAGGTCATAGTCGGGCGCGGTGCCGCACACCGCGACGACGGCGCGCCAGATGCGGCGGTCGAGCGCCTTGACGCCTTTTGCGGTGCTCAGGTCCAGGTCGGTATGCGCCACCGTCGCCGTGCGCGGCGCAGTGGGCTGGGCGAGAACGGGCTGGGCCAACGGCGCGGCAGCGAGAGCGGCGAGGATCAGAATCTTGCTCATCTTTGTCTCCATCGACCGGCTGATAAGGAGGGGAGGAAGCCGGTAGAACGGGAGATAATCCCCGGCTCCCCACGGCGGGAGTAACGATGTTGCCCGGCCATTCTGCAAAATTGCAGAATGCGGCCATCGCGCGTATCGCGCACAAGGCATCATGTTCGATTGGAACGACCTTCGCTATTTCCTTGCCGTCGCGGAGAGCGGCAGCACGCTCGCGGCGGCGCGGGCGCTGCGCGTCAGCCAGACGACGGTCGCCCGCCGCATCGCCGCGCTGGAAGCGGCGATGGGGCTTACCCTCTTCGAACGGCGGCAGGCGGGCTATGCGTTGACCCCGGTGGGCGAGGCGATGTTGGCGAATGCGCTGGCGGTCCGCGACGCCGCCGACCGCTTCGACGAGGCGGCGGGTGCTCGCTCACGCGACGCGGGCGGCGCGGTCAGCGTCACCGTGATGGAGATTTTCGCGATCACCGTCCTGCCGCCGATCCTGCGCGATCTGCGCGCGGCGCATCCCGAAATCCATATCCACCTCGACACGTCGGACGAGCCGCGCGATCTCGCCGCGGGCGCCGCCGACATTGCGATCCGCAGCAGCAAGCAGCCCGCGGGCGCCGGTCTCGTCGGGCGGCGCATCGCCGACAATGGCTGGACGCTTTATTGCAGCCGCGATTATGCCGACCGCCACGGCATTCCGCACAGCCGCGAGGAACTGGCGGCGCACCCCTTCATCGGCGGCGGCGGATCGGTCTGGGAGCCCTATCGCGCGTGGCTCCGGCAATATCGGCTCGAGGAGTCGGTGGTCATGCAATATGATTCGGCGGCGGGGCTGCTCGCCGGGGTGCGCTCGGGGATGGGGCTCACCATCCTGCCGGCCTTTCTCGCCGACCATGAACCCGACCTCATCCGCTGCATCCCGCCCAAGGCCGACGATACGACGGGCCTGTGGCTGCTCACCCACGAGCGGCTGCGCCACGTGCCGCGGGTACGCATCGTCCTCGATTTCCTCGCGGGCGCGCTGACCCGGCTGGCGCGGGAATAGGCGGGTTCGATCCCGTCGAAATACCGCTTTCCTATTATGTTCGCGCGTGGTTCAAATTGACCATATGACGCGGCGATGCCGTAGCGATGATTGGCGGGGAGGGGCATTTGGAAGGATCGCGGGACAATGCTGCTGCGCCATTCGACGGACCGCTGAAAGCACGCAAGCAGATCGGCGATACCGCTTTCGAGGAATGGCTTTATACGCCTGAAGAAGATTGGGGACCGGCGGAAGAAACCGAGCAGGAGGCGCTTGAGGTCGAATGGGCCGAGGACGACCTGAAACTTCGGATCAAGACCGCCGGTTATATTTCCATCCCGGTCGGCTTCATGGGCTTGGGAGTTCTTTCGCTCTTCACGACGTCATGGGGCGCCCAGATTCCTTTTATGTGGGCGATCATCAACCTTCCGCTTCTCACGCTCGCCGTGATGACGTGGCGGCGACGCGAACTGCGTCTTGGGCTCAAGCATCCGGTCAAGGGCCGCAAGGCCCGCATCCTGGCGGTTGCTCTGGTGCTGTTCTCCTTCCTGTCTTTCATGCTGGCCTGGGTGTCGGCCATGATGCGCGGGTGAAGCCATGTCCTGGGAATGTTGTGATCGGCCTTTTTCGCCGTCAGCGCGATTCAGAGTGAAGTTGCGCAGTTTTCTGCTGATTTCTTCGCGGCCGCTTTTTCTTGCCATCGTCACCCCGGATCGAGTCCGGGGTGACGAAAGAAAGCGAATTGCGAGTGAAGTTGCGCAGAAAACCGCCACTTTCCGGGAAGGCTTCAGCGAAAGCTCGCGCACCCCAGCGCCGCCGCGTCGATCGCGGTCGCGGCGCCGCGCAGGCGATAGGTGTCGGCGATCGCGCCGCCCGTCGCGGTGGCGCTTTCGACGCTCATGCTCGGCGCCGATCGCATCGCGGCGATGATCGCCGCGTCCATCCGCGCGTCGCTCGCCCAGCCATGCGCGCCGTTGCCGGTCAGGATGAAGCGGCGGCTGCCGACCGTCAGGCGCAGTTCGCGCCCCGCGCCGCGCTCCTTCGACAGGCGGACATAGAATTGCCCGCGAATGCGCGACTTCGGCCAATATCCGACGCTGGCATAGGCCTTGACCTGCGGCCTGCCGATCGTCGCGGCGGGCGCGGCGATGGCGTAGCAGCGCGGGGTGCCGGAATCGCGAAACGCCCCCCAGCCGTCGAAGATGCCGAGCGCGGCCGGCGCGGCGGCCACGGCAAAGGAAGGCAGCGCCAAGGACAGGAACAGGAGGAAAGCCGCGCGGCGCATCGCGCCTCGATTGCGCGAAAGCGGCTGATTTGCAAGCATGGCTTGCGCGGCGCGATGCGTTCGTTAAGGAAGGTGGACATTTTTACGGGGGCAGGGAATCGGGGCGCCGCAGCGCCTGCGATGCCGGCCTTCAGGGACTTCTCCCGCAAGATACTGAGGATGGCGGATTAGAATGAAAGCGACGATCGAACGCGCAGTGCTTCTGAAGAGCCTCGGCCACGTCCAGTCGGTGGTCGAACGGCGCAATACCATCCCCATCCTGTCGAACGTCCTGATCGAAGCCGATGCGACGGGCCAGCTCCGGCTGATGGCGACCGACCTCGACCTGCAGGTGGTCGAGACGATCGCCGCGAAGGTCGAGACTCCCGGCACGACGACGGTGTCGGCGCACACCCTGTTCGAAATCGCGCGCAAGCTGCCCGAGGGCGCCGAGGTCAGCCTCGCCGCCGCCGAGGGCAAGATGCAGGTCAAGGCCGGCCGCTCGAACTTCAACCTGCCGACGCTGCCGCGCGACGACTTTCCGGTGATCGCCGAGGGCGACCTGCCGACCAGCTTCGAGCTGCCGGCGGCGGAGCTTATCCAGATCATCGACAAGACGCGCTTCGCCATTTCGACCGAGGAAACGCGCTATTATCTGAATGGCATCTTCTTCCACGTTGCCGAGGATGCGACGGGGCCGGTGCTGAAGGCCGCGGCGACCGACGGTCACCGCCTCGCGCGCTATACGGTGACGCGCCCCGACGGTGCCACCGGGATGCCCGACGTCATCGTCCCGCGCAAATGCGTCGGCGAGATCCGCAAGCTGCTCGACGAGGCCGAGGGCAATGTCGAGATCAGCCTGTCGGCGTCGAAGATCCGTTTCCAGCTTGGCAACGCCGTGCTGACCTCGAAGCTGATCGACGGCACTTTCCCCGATTACAGCCGCGTCATCCCGACCGCGAACGACAAGCTGCTCAAGGTCGATCCGAAAAGCCTGTTCCAGGGCGTCGATCGCGTGTCGACGATCGCCAGCGAAAAGACCCGCGCGGTCAAGGTCGGCCTCGACAAGGACCGCATCACGCTGAGCGTGACCAGCCCCGAAAACGGCACCGCGGCCGAGGAACTCGCCGCGGGCTATGACAGCGACGCGATGGAGATCGGCTTCAACGCGCGTTATCTCAGCGACATCCTGGGCCAGGTCGACGGCGACAGCGTCGAACTGCACCTCGCCGACGCCAACGCCCCGACGCTGATCCGCGAGAGCGAGAAGAGCCCGGCGCTGTATGTGCTGATGCCGATGCGGGTCTAGACCCTGATCGGGTTGGACTGAGACACTTTCCTACTTATCTCGTCATCCCGGCGAAGGCCGGGATCTCACCGGTGCGTTAGGCCGATACGGCGTTATCCCGCCTTCGCCACTCGCCAGATCACATTCCCCGTATCGTCGGCGACCAGCGCGCTGCCGTCCTTCGCGACCTTGACGTCGGCCGGGCGGCCGCGGGTCGTCTTGCCGTCCTTGGCGAGGAACTGGTCGAGGAAGGAGACGGGGAGCGCATTGACCGGTTTGCCGTTCGCGCCGAACTTGACGAAGATCACGTCATAGCCCGCCACCGGCTCACGGTTCCACGATCCGTGCCGCGCGATCAGGGCGCCGTTCGCCCAGCGCTCGCCGAGCGCCGCCTTATCTGTGAAGGTGAAGCCGAGCGGCGCGACATGGGCGCCGAGCGCATAGTCGGGGCGCTTCACATATTGGCGGCGGTCCTCTTCCTCGGGCGGAACGCGCGGGTCGACGAAGCCGCCCCAATAATACCAGGGCCAGCCGAAGAAATCGCCTTCGTCGACGGTGGTCATATAGTCGGGCACCACGTCGCTGCCGAGCATGTCGCGTTCGTTGACCACCGCCCACAGCCGGTCGCTGCCGGGATAATAAGCGAGCCCGACCGGATTGCGGATGCCCGCAGCATAGGTGCGCACATAACCGTTCTCGGGCCGCACCTCGAGCACGCTGGCGCGGCGGGTTTCGTTGCCCATGCCCTTTTCGCCGATGTTGGAATCGGCGCCGACCCCGACATAGAGCCAGCCGTTGGGCGCCGCGACGAGGCTCTTGGTCCAGTGGCGGTTGGTGCCCTTCGCGGGCAGGTCGGCGATCTTCTTGGGCTTGCCGCTCATCTTCGTTTCGCCCTCGACATAGGGGAAGGCGAGGATGGCGTCGGTGTTGGCGACGTAGAGCGTCTTGCCGACCAGCGCCATGCCATAGGGCGAGTTGAGGCCGGTGATATAGGCGGTCTTGACTTCCGCCTTGCCGTCGCCGTCGGCGTCGCGGAGCAGGGTGATGCGGTTCGCAGACTTGCCGCCGGCGCCCGCCTTGCTCATCAGGCGGCCCATGATCTTGTTCTCGATCCCCGAGGTGTCGCGCGGCGGGCTCTCCGCTTCGGCGACCAGCACGTCGCCGTTGGGCAGCACGAAGATCGAGCGCGGGTGATCGAGCCCCTCGGCAAAGCGCGTGACCGCCAGTCCCTCGGCGGCGCGTGGCGCCTGACCGGCGGGCCAGCTTGTCGCCTCGGGCACGTTCACCGTCGGGATGATCTGGCTGCGCTGCGCCGCCATCACCGGCACGCGGCCGCTAAGCTCGGCGGTCGAAAAGCGCGCGACGTCGGGCCGCGACAGCCAATAATAAGCGGCGACGGCGGCCACGATCAGCAGAACGAGGACGAGGCCGGCAATTTTCAGGATTTTGCGCATGAAGCCGGTCTTACACCGCGATGCGGCGGCGGCAAAGGGGCGATTGAGGAAAGGGGGGGCTAGAATCCCGTTCGTGTCGAGCGAAGTCGAGACACCCATCGGCATAGCGCTGCCCCGATGGGTGTCTCGACTTCGCTCGACACGAACGGGGGAGGGAAGGGTGGCTCCGTTAACCTTACCAAGCCGTTCATCACGGTCGGGAACGGGCTGGTCAGGCGTCCGGCCTAGAAGGGGTGCCATCGCAACGGGCCGGGAACGTCATGCAACTGCCAGCACCATTTCTTGCCGATCGCGCGGCGGTCGACGATGCCGCCATGCTGATCCGCGAGCATGGCGACGAAGCTGGCTTCGCGGCGGCGGCGCGCGCCGAGCAATATCGCGTGCTCGGGAACCACCTCCATTTCGCGCGCTGGCGGCAGATCGAGCGGCTGATCACCTATCTCTCGATCGAAACCGCGCTCGACACGGTGCATTGATTTCCAAGGCCTTCGTTCAGGGGCTTTACAGTCGCAGGCCCGCCGTTTCGTCCAGCCCCGCCATGATGTTGAGATTCTGGACGCACGCGCCGCTTGCGCCCTTGCCCAGATTGTCGAGCCGCGCGACGAGGCGGAGCTGGCTGGCGCTCGGGTCGGCGTAGAGCATCAACTCCATCCGGTCGGTCGCGGCGTCGCTCTTGCGGAGCAGAAGTTCGCTTTCGTCGCCCGCGCGGCGGACGGTGATCAGCGGCGATCCGTCGAAATGCGCCGCGAGAGTATCGAAGGCCGCGTCCGCAACCGCGTGATCGAACGCCAGCGGTACCTCGACGAGCATCCCGCGAAAGACGGGAACGACCGCGGGGGCGAAGAGCGGCGGATGGCTCAGGCCGGCATGGTCGCGCATTTCGGGCACATGCTTGTGCGCAAGGGTCAGGCCATAGCTGCGAAAGCCGATGTCCGCGTCGGCCTCGAAGCGCGCGATCAGTTCCTTGCCGCCGCCCGAATAGCCCGAGACCGCGTTGACGCTGAGCCGCGCATCGCGCGCCACGATGCCCGCCGCGACGAGCGGCGCGACGAGCGCGAGGAAGCCGGTCGGGTAGCAGCCGGGATTGCTGACGCGTTTCGCCGCCGCGATCGCTGCACGCTGGCCCGCCTTGAGTTCGGGAAAACCATAGGCCCAATCGGGCGCGACGCGGTGCGCGGTCGAGGCGTCGATCACCCGCGTCCGCTCGTTCGCGATCATCGCCGTCGCCTCGACCGCCGCGGCGTCGGGCAGGCAGAGGATGACGAAATCGGCGTCGTTCAGCGCCTCGGTGCGCGCGGCGGCATCCTTGCGGCGCGCCTCGTCGAGCGTGATCAGCGAAAATTCGGTCCGGCCGGCCAGCCGCTCGGCGATTTCGAGGCCCGTCGTCCCCGCCGCGCCGTCGATGAAAACCGTCTGTGTCATGATGATGCTATCGCAATCTCTTCATGCCGCTCACCGGCGGCTGATGTCCTTCTTCCGCGAAGCGCGCGACGACGTCGGCGAGCGGCTCGGTCCTGACCTCCATCCATCGTCGGCTGGCGTGGATGAGGGTGCCCGGATCGGCCATGATGCCGACATGGCCGGGGAAGAAGACGAGGTCGCCGCGCGCAAGGTCGGCGGGCGCGACGTCCTTGTCGGCGCCGAGCGCGGCAAGCTGAAGATCGCTGTCGCGCGGCAGGCGGATGCCCGCCGAGGCCCAGGCGAGCTGGACGAGCCCCGAGCAGTCGATGCCGTTCGCGGTGCGGCCGCCCCACAGATAGGGCGTGCCCGCCATGCTCTCGGCCATCGCGGCGGGATCGTCCTCGGCGCGGCCTGCTTCGACGAGCGCGGCGAGGGGGAGGTAGCCGTGTGCGGTCTTGAGCCATTCGCCCTGGGCTTCGCCCATCACCAGTGCGCCGCGTGGGAGCACGGCGGGACCGCCGCTCGCGGCGTCGGGCGCTGAATGGAGCATCGCCTCGATCATCGCGACGCGGTGCGTCGGCGCGATCGGCGCGCCGAGCGCTTCGGCGGCGAGATAGCCGACATAATGGTCGGCGAGGCTGTAACCCCACGCCCAGCCGCCGGTGAGGTCGAGCAGCGCGAAGCCTTCGCCGAACAGCAATTCGCTTGTCTGTTCGGCGTCGAGCGAAGGCGAGGCGCGCATCGCCGCGGCGGGCAGCACGCCGCTCATCATCATCGGCGCGGCATAGTGCGGCGCGAAATGGGTGCCGGCGACCGCGATGTCGGCGAGGTCGGGACGGATCGCGACGGTGCGCGGGTCGAACGCCTGCGACGTGCCGGTCAGCCCGAAACGGTCGCGGCCGTGCCCGGCGACGCCGGGACGCCCCATCCGCACGCGGTTCGCCGCCAGATAATCGCCACTATTCGCTGTCACGTGCCGTCCTGTCATAAGCCGCCGCAGGCGGACAATCGCGGCGCATTAGACCAGCGGTCCCCATTTTATCAAGACGCTTCGCCCTTGCCGCGGGGGAGTCCGGCTTCGAAAGGCTGGATTACCATTCTCGTCACCCCGGACTTGATCCGGGGTCCCGCTTGTCGACGTTGCTCAGCGGGACCCCGGATCAAGTCCGGGGTGACGAAGAAGGCAAGATCTATTCTGTCTTTCAGGCCGGATCGCTCCCACCCTTGCCGCGGCGGTCGTAGCGCGCCTGCAGCATCGCCCAGGCGGCGCGCAGGCCGAGCGCGGCGCCGCCTTTCGGCCGGCCGGGCTTGGCCGAGGGACGCCAGGCGAAGGTGTCGAAATGCGCCCAGGCGGCGTCCTCGGGGATGAAGCGTTTGAGGAACAGCGCCGCGGTGATCGATCCCGCGAAGGCCGAACTGCCCGCATTGCCGAGGTCGGCGATGTCGGTTTCGAGCAGGTCGGCATAGCCATCCCACAGCGGCATCCGCCACAGTGGATCGTCGCGATCGGTGCCGCCGCGCAGCAGATCGTCGGCGAGGGCGTCATCGTTGGCATAGAGCGCGGGCAGGTCGGGGCCGAGCGCGACCCGCGCGGCGCCGGTCAGCGTCGCGAAATCGACGATCAGTTCGGGCTTGTCCTCGCCCGCCTTTGCGAGCGCGTCGCCGAGCACGAGTCGGCCCTCGGCGTCGGTGTTGCCGATCTCGACCGTCAATCCTTTGCGGCTTTTCAGCACGTCGCCGGGGCGGAAGGCATCCGACGAGATGGCGTTCTCGGCCGCCGCGACGAGGCAGTGGAGCCGCACCGGCAGTCCGCTCGCCATCACCAACTCGGCGAGCGCGAGGGCGTGCGCGGCGCCGCCCATATCCTTCTTCATCAGCCGCATGCCCGCCGCGGGTTTGATGTCGAGCCCGCCGCTGTCGAAGCTGATCCCCTTGCCGACGAGCGCGACGCGCGGATGATCCTCTTTACCCCAGACGATCTCGATCAGCCGCGGCGCGTGATGCTTGGCCGCGGCGCGGCCGACCGCGTGGATCATCGGATAACCCTGTTCGAGCGCTTCGCCCTTGGTGACGGTCAGCGTGCCGCCGTGCGCCTTGGCGATGCGTTCGGCTGCCTTCTCGATCGCCGCGGGCCCCATGTCGGCGGCGGGCGTGTTGACGAGGTCGCGGACGAGCGCGACCCCGCGCATCTCCGCGACCGTCGGCGCGATCGCACCGACGTCGGCGGTCAGCAGCACGCGCGGGCCTTTGACGGGCGGGTTCGATTTATAGGCGTCGAACCGATATTGCGCGCTCAGCCAGCCGAACAGCGCCTTGCCCGGCTGCTGTCCTTCGAGCCGGTAGCGGCCCTCGGGCAGGATCTGCGCGAGCTTGGCGAGGCACCAGGCCGACAGCGCGTCGGCTTTCGCCACCGTGGTCACCACCGCCCAGCGTTCGGGATCGTCGCCAGGCAGGATCGCATGGACGAAGGCGTCGGGCTTGAACCCCACCGCGGCGAGGTGCGCGCGCTCGCGCGCGTTGCGGCCTTTCAGCCATTCGTCGTAGCTCGTCTTGTCGACGACATGGATCGCGCGGGCATCCTGTCCCTTGTCGGGCTGGATCAGGTCGGAATAGTCGGTCATGCCGTCGTGCTAGGCCGGTGGGGAAACTTTGTCGATTCCCGGCGTTGTTGGAGCATGACGACGACATTCCGCCACCCGATCGCCGCGCTCCTTCTGACGAGCCTTCCCCTGATCAACGCCTGTTCGGAGAAGGCGCAAACCCCAGCGGAAAAGGCCGCGGCCGCCGCGGTTCCCGGCGCGCCGCCGGGCGGCGCCGACGATGTCGCGGCGCGGCAGGCGACGGCGTCGAACGTGCGCGAAGCGAACGATCTCGTCGAATTCGCCTATTCCTATCCGGTCGAAGCGGCGCGCATTCCGGCGCTCGCCAAATGGCTCGACAATGATCGCGCGGTGAAGCGCGACGCGCTGGTCGCCGAGGCACGGCGCGACCGGGCGACGGCGGAGAAGGAGGGTTTTCCCTATCATGCGCACAGCCATTTGCAGAGCTGGAAGCGCGTCACCTCGACCCCGCGCTTCCTCAGCCTGTCGAGCGAGATCGGAACCTATATGGGCGGCGCGCACGGGATGCAGGGGTTCGACACGCTGATCTGGGACCGCAATAGCGCCAGCCGGCTCAAACCGCTCGACCTTTTCACCAGTGCCGCCGCCTTCGACAATGCCGCGAAGGACGATCTGTGCGCCGGCATCGAGCGCGCGAAGGCCGCGCGCGGCGTCACCTGGTCGCGCGAGCCCGGCACGCCTTTTGCGGATTGCCCGGTGCCGTCGGCGCAGACGATCTGGCTCGGCTCGTCGGACGGGCGCTATCTCGACCGCCTGACGATCGCGATCGGCCCTTATGAAATCGGCCCCTATGCCGAGGGCAGCTACAAGATCAACCTGCCGATGTCGGCGGCGTTGGTGAACGCGCTGAAGCCCGAATATCAGCGCGATTTCCTGCCGATACATTGATTCGCGCAAGAGCTATGCATCTTGACGGCGGTGCGATCGTTGAGGACTTGCGGGGCGGGCTAGGAGACAGACCCATGCCAGCCAAATCCAAAGCCCAGCAGAAAGCCGCCGGCGCCGCGCTCAGCGCCAAGCGCGGCGACACCCCGAAATCGAAGCTCAAGGGCGCGTCGAAACAGATGGTCGACAGCATGTCCGAAAAGCAGCTCGAGGATTTCGCCAAGGGTTCGACCAAGGGCAAGCCCGAGCACGCGGGTTAGAGGGCCGCGCGTTAAATCGGCGTCATCCCAATTCCGTTCGTGTCGAGCGAAGTCGAGACACCCATCGGCCTTGCGCTATATCGATGGGTGTCTCGACTTCGCTCGACACGAACGGGATGGTGGGTCAGATAAACCGCTCTGGATTGCTTCGCTGCGCTCGCAATGAGGCGTGTGGGCTTTACTCCGCCGCTTCCAGCTCTGCTGGAGCCGGCGCTGCCTTCGCGTCGCCTGCATTGGTGAAGGTCAGCACGCCGTCGGCGATCTCGCCGGTCCGCATGTCGATGCGGTCCTGCACATAAGTCTGGCTGAGCCGCCACGGCAGCTTGTCCGCGTTCTTCGGCATGATGTGCAGCGCGCGCTGGATATAGCCCGACGAGAAGTCGAAGATATTCTCCTCGGTCAGGCTGTCCGGATCGGCGAGCATCGGGGTCGCGACGTCGGTGCCGGTCTGCTGCATGTGGTTGAGCACGCGGCAGACATATTCGGACACGATGTCGGCGCGCAGCGTCCAGCTCGCGTTCAGATAGCCGAACACCACCGAAAAGTTCGGGACGTTCGAGAACATGCACGCCTTGTAATAATAATGCTCGTTCCACGCGACCGGCTCGCCATCGACGCGCACCGGAATCTTGCCCGCGACCGCGAGTTTCAGCCCGGTGGCGGTGATGATAATGTCGGCGTCGAGATGCTTGCCCGATTTGAGCTGGATGCCCGTCTTGTCGAAACGCTCGATGTGGTCGGTGACGACCGACGCCTTGTCGGCCTTCATCGCCTCGAAGAAATCGGCGTCGGGAACGAGGCAGAGCCGCTGCTCCCAAGGGTTGTAGGGCGGGGTGAAGGCCTGCGCGTCATAGCGGTCGCCGAGGCTGTCCTTCAGCTTTTTGGTCAGGAATTCCTTGACCTTCTCGGGCTTTTCGCGCGCGCGGCGGAAGGCGATGTCCTGGAGCCGGACATTCTTGAAGCGCGTGATCTTGTAGGCGAGCTTCTCCGGCAGGAATTTGCGGAGCGTGTTCGCGAAAGCGTCCTTCGCCGGGCGGATGAAATACCAGGTTGGGGTGCGCTGGAGCATGGTGACATGTGCCGCGCCCTTGCCGTCGCCCTTTTCGGTCATCGAGGGGACGATCGTCACGGCGGTGGCGCCCGATCCGATCACGACGACCTTCTTGCCTGCGTAATCGAGATCCTTCGGCCAGAATTGCGGATGGATGATCTGACCCGCAAAATCCTCGCGCCCCGCGAATTCGGCGTCGAACGGCTCGTCATAGTCGTAATAGCCCGAGCCGAGATAGAGCCAGCGCGCGGTCGTCGTCGTCACCGCGCCTTTGTCGTTCTCCATCGTCACCGTCCAGCGCGCCGCCGCGCTGTCCCAGTCGGCGCCGATCACCTTGGCATTGAAGCGAATCTTATCGCGGATGCCGCGCTCGTCGACGATGCGGTTCAGATAATCGAGGATCGCGGGTCCGTCGGCGATCGACTTTTCATGCTTCCACGGCTCGAAGACGAAACCCAGCGTGTGCATGTCGCTGTCCGAGCGGATGCCGGGATAGCGGAACAGATCCCAGGTGCCGCCCAGATTGGCGCGCCGTTCGGCGAGGCCGAAGCTGCGATCGGGGCAATTCATCTGAAGATGCGCCGCCATGCCGATGCCCGAAAGGCCCGCGCCAACGATCAGGACGTCCTGGTCCACCGGGCTCGCCGTGCCTGCCATGATTTCGTCTCCCGTCTGTCTTTAGGGTGCAGCTTACGCACCGCGTTGCATTTTGCAATCGAATTGACGTTTACGGAAAGTGCCGCTGCGGCTATGGGCTTTTTTCGCTGTCACATATCCGTCATGGCGATGTCATCCATTTGCAATCAAGGCCGCCGGACGGGGCGGTAACGGAACGAACCAGACCAGACGAATGCGGCAGATCGCGGTCCTTCCCTATCGATTCGGCGGTCCCGACAAGGACGGGCCGACCGAGATATTGCTCGTCACTTCGCGCGGCACGGGGCGCTGGGTGATTCCGAAGGGCAATCCGCTCACCGGGCTCGACCGCCATGCCTCCGCCGCGGTGGAGGCCGAGGAAGAGGCCGGGGTGATCGGCGCGGTCTGCCCGACCTCGATCGGCAGCTATGAATATCGCAAGCGCCGCGCGAACGGCGCCGCGATCATGTATAATGTCGAGGTTTTTCCGCTCGCGGTGACGCGCGAACTCGACGAATGGAAGGAAATGGACGAGCGCGAGCGGCGCTGGTTCACGCTCGATCAGGCGGCGGACTCGGTCGACGAGGCCGACCTTCAGGCGATGATCCGCTCGTTCGGCGACGGGGGGTTCCGCGCCGCGGCGCGGCGATCGGGCGTCGTCTATAATGTTGCCCAGAAAACGGGGGTCAATCGCATGTTTGCCTGGTTCCAGCGCCTGCTTCCCAAGCAGGGCAATTTCTTCGACATGTTCGAGGCCCATGCGGCGACGCTGTCGGCGGGGGCCGAGGCGTTGGCGCGGATGATGCAGGGCGGCGAGGGGATCGCCGACCATATTCAGGAGATCGTCGAGCGCGAGCATGACGCCGATGCGATCACCCGCGAAGTGCTCCAGACGGTGCGCCGCACCTTCCTGACCCCGTTCGACCGCAGCGCGATCACCGACCTGATCGCGGCGATGGACGATGCGATCGACGAGATGCAGAAGACCGCGGGCGCGGTCGATCTTTACGACGTCACCCGGTTCGAGCCCGAGATGCGCGACATCGCCGGCCTGATCGTCGATGCCGCGCGGCTGACGGTCGAGGCGCTGCCGCTGCTCCGCAACATCTCCGCCAACGGCGCGCGGCTGCACGAGCTGACCGAACGGCTGGTGCGGATGGAGGGCCATGCCGACGAAATCCACGCGGCGGGGCTCAAGCGCCTGTTCAAGGAATATGGCTCGTCGGACACGATGCGCTTCCTGATCGCCCGCGAATTGTTCCGCCACCTCGAACGCGTCACCGACAGCTTCGAGGATGTCGCGAACGAAATCGACGGCCTGGTCATCGACCACGCCTAGGCCGGGGGCGCTCCCGATGCACGAACTTGCTTTCCCCCTGCTCGCCGGCCTGATCCTGCTGGCGCTGGCGTTCGATTTCCTGAACGGGCTGCACGATGCGGCGAATAGCATTGCGACCGTCGTCGCGACGCGGCTGCTGCGGCCGGTGCAGGCGGTGCTCTTTGCCGCTTTCTTCAACTTCGCGGCCTATTTCCTCAGCCTCGCCTTTCCGGCGCTGCACAAGGTGGCGGAGACGATCGGCGCCGGGCTGATCGACAAGGATCTGGTGACGCCCGCGGTCGTGTTCGGCGCGCTGGTCGGGGCGATGTTCTGGAATGTCGTGACGTGGCTCAAGGGCATTCCCTCCTCGTCGAGCCATGCGCTGGTCGGCGGCATTGTTGGCGCCGGGGTGGCCCATGCCGGGTTTGAGGGCATTCAGTGGACGGGCCTCAACAAGACCGTCATCGCCATCTTCCTCTCGCCGCTGCTCGGGATGCTGCTCGCGATGCTGGTGATGCTGCTCAGCAGCTGGGCGCTGCGCCGCGCGACCGCAAAATTCGCCGAGCGGAGCTTCCGTTTCCTCCACCTCTTTTCCTCGGCCGCCTATTCGCTGAGCCACGGCCTCAACGATGCGCAGAAGACGATGGGGGTGATCACCGTCCTCCTCTATTCGACCGGCTATATGACCGGCGAATTCCATGTCCCGCACTGGGTCGCGATCTCCTGCTACGTCGCGATCGGCATGGGGACGCTGTCGGGCGGGTGGAAGATCATCGAGACGATGGGCGGCCGCATCACCAAGCTGTCGCACCATCAGGGCTTCGCCGCCTCGACCGGCGGATCGATCATCGTCTTCACGGCCAGCCTGCTCGGCATTCCGGTATCGACGACGCACACGATCACCGGCGCGATCATCGGCGCGGGCGTCGCCCGCCGCGCCAGCGCGGTGCGCTGGGGCGTCGCGAGCAACGTCGTCGTCGCCTGGTTCATCACCATCCCGGCGAGCGCGGTGGTGGCGGCGATCTTCTATTCGCTGACGCGCCTTTTCTGAATCAGCGCGCCGGGCGATAGGCGACGCTCGCGCCGCCGGTCATCCGCACCGGCAGATACAGCCCGTTGCCATAGGCCTTGATCTCGCCCGTTTCGAAGCCGTCGATGCGGGTGCGGATCACGAAAGCGCCCTCGCGCCGCTGATCGACTGCGCGCCGTATCTTGCTTTCGAGTTCGTCGAGATCGCGGGTGAAATTCTGGGTGAGCGCTTCGGCGATCAGCGGCGCGAAATCGGGACTGCGGCCGATCAGGATCAACAGGTCGCCGCCGACCCCGTTGGTATCGCCGTTGACGACGAGATCGGTGAAGCGGACCTGCGCCGATCCCGGTTCGTTCGCCGGCACCGCGGTCATCCATATCCGCCCGCGCGTCGGTTCGCCGGTCCGGGCCTCCAGCCGCGCCTCGACGTCGGTGCCCACCGCGATCCGGCCGCCCGGCGCGCCATAGACGGTCGACTTACCGAACTTGACCATCATCGGCCCGAGCTTCGGCAGCACGAAGGGCCGCGTTGCGCGCTTCGCCAGCGCGCGGTCGATCACCGGCTGGAGCTGCGCATAGTCGGCGATCACCGGAACGCGGATGTCGAGGCGCGGGCGCGGCGTCTCGCGCACCAGTTTCGGCAGCGGCGTCGGCTTCGGGTCTTCGGGGCGGTCCGAGACGAATGTCTCGGTCACGCCTTCGATGCCGAGATTGAGCTTCAGCCGCAGCCCGTCGAGCCGGAAGCCGCCATAGAGGATGCGTTGCGGCGTCACGCGCATCCAGACCGGCGGATTCTCGCGGTTGAGTTCGAGCGCGGTGAAGCTCTGCCGCCAGATGTCGGCGGCCTGCGAGCGAATGTCGATCTTCGCGATCTCGCGATTCACTTCGCGCTCGACGTCGCGAACGACGGGGGCGAGTTTGGCGTCGGCCTGGTCGGTGAAGGTGATCCGCTTGCCGAGGAAATCGATCCCCGGCGCCCTGGTCCAGCCATAGCGGATCCGCGCCTTGCCCTGCATCCGCCAGTCGGCGGTCAGATCGATGCGGATGCGCGCATGGGCGAGCGCCGATCCGGTCGCGGTCTCGCCCTTCAGCACCCCGCCGACGTCGCGCGCCGCGACCGTCGCGTTCAGCGGCACATCGACGACGATCTCATTGCCTTCGCCGCGCAGCCGCAGCGCGCCGCGCGTGACCTGTCCGACGATCGTGCAGGGAATGGCGGGGGTGACCTTGACCTTGCGCCCGAAGACCTTGACGCGCTGCGGCGGCACGCACGCCTTCTCGCGCTGGTCGATCGACCATAATGTCCGCGGCACCGCGCGTTCGAGTTCCTGCCGCAGCGACGCGATGTTCGCGTCGATCGGCACCGCGATCAGCGATGTCTGGCTGGGCGTCGGCGCCGTATCGGTCGCATGCGGCGGGGCCTTGGCGCCGCCCTTGGCGGGATCGCAGCCGGACAGCAGCGCCGTCAGCAAAAGCGCAGCCGCCAATGGCTTGATTGCGTACATGATTCCGCCCTCCGGTCGATATTGCTTTAACATCGATCGGTCAGGAGCGTTCCCAATTTTCAGCGGGTCAGGCGCTGACCACCCCGAACAGGTCATGCTCGTCGGCATCCTCGACGGTGACATCGACGATGTCGCCGGCCTTCAGCGTCGCCGCGACGTCACGGAGGTAGACATGGCCATCGATCTCCGGCGCGTCGGCCTGCGAACGGCCGGTGGCGCCGATGCTACCGTCCTCATCCGCCTCGCCGACTTCGTCGATGATCACCGGGAGCGTGCGGCCAATCTTGGCTTCCAGTTTCGCGGCGCTGATCGCGGCGGTCTTGGCCATGATCCGCTGGTAGCGTTCTTCCTTGACCTCTTCGGGCACGGGGTCGGGCAGGGCGTTCGCCTGCGCGCCCGCGACCGGCTCGAAGCGGAAGGCGCCGACGCGGTCGAGCTGCGCTTCGTCGAGCCAGTCGAGCAGATATTGGAAATCTTCCTCGGTTTCGCCCGGGAAGCCGACAACGAAGCTCGACCGAATCGCGATGTCGGGGGCGATCGCGCGCCAGCTTTTCAGCCGTTCGAGCACCTTCGCTTCGTTCGCGGGGCGCTTCATCCGCTTGAGGACGCTCGGGCTCGCGTGCTGGAAGGGGATGTCCAGATACGGCGTCAGCAACCCCTCGGCCATCAGCGGGATCACCGCATCGACGTGCGGATAGGGGTAGACATAATGGAGGCGCACCCACGGCGCGCGGCCTTCGCTCGTGCGAAGCTGGCCGAGTTCGCGTGCGAGGTCGGTCATGTGCGCGCGGACCTCGCGGCCCTTCCACGCGCGCGGGTCGTGGCGGATATCGACGCCATAAGCCGACGTATCCTGGCTGATGACGAGCAATTCCTTCGTTCCCGCCGCGACGAGCTTTTCCGCCTCGCGCAGCACCGCGTCGATGCGGCGGCTGACCAGCTTTCCGCGCAGATCGGGGATGATGCAGAAAGAGCAGCTATGATTGCAGCCTTCGCTGATCTTCAGATAGCTGTAATGGCGCGGCGTGAGTTTCAGCCCGCCCTCGGGCACGAGATCGACGAACGGGCCCTGCGTCGGCGGCGCGGCGTCGTGGACGGCATCGACGACCTGCTCATATTGATGCGCCCCGGTGACAGCGAGCACCTTCGGGAAGCGTGCGCGGATGACGTCGGCCTCGCTGCCCATGCAGCCGGTGACGATGACGCGGCCGTTCTCGGCCATCGCCTCGCCGATCGCCTCGAGGCTTTCCTCCTTCGCCGAATCGAGGAAGCCGCAGGTGTTGACGAGCACCACGTCGGCGCCGGCATAATCGGGCGACAGGCCATAGCCGTCGGCGCGGAGCTTCGTGAGAATCCGCTCGCTGTCGACGAGCGCCTTCGGGCAGCCGAGCGACACCATGCCGACCTTCGGCTGGGAGGGGAGGGTTTTGACTGTCATGATCGGCGGCGCCCATAGGGGATTTCTTGGCGCTTGTCACGCGCGACGCGCTGCCCCATGCATCGCGGCGATCGGGCAGGGAAGGACGATGCGATGATGATAGGCGTGCTGGCGGCGATTTCGGCGGCGGTCGCGGTGGCGGCAGGAGCATTCGGCGCGCACGGCGCGGCCGGGCCGCAGCAGGCCGAATGGCTGCGTACCGGCGGCCTCTACCAGCTTGTCCATGCGGTCGCGGCGCTCGCGATCATGGGGAGCGCGCGCGGGCCGGCGATCATCTTGCTCGTCGGGGCCGCGATCTTCGCCGCGACTCTCTATGCGATGGCGCTCGGCGCGCCGAAATGGCTCGGTGCGGTGACCCCGATCGGTGGGACTTTGCTGATCATCGGCTGGCTTTGGGCGGGTTGGATTTACTGGCGGGGCTAGGCTTCGCCTCGCAATCCTCGCAATTGATAACTTCCAGGATCGTGTCGCCGACTTCGAGCCGCTGCGCCTCCGGCTCCCAGAAGCCATAGGGCTTGCCGCCGCGATAGACGCGCAGGCCGCGGCCGCCGCTCGCGAGCTGGTCGAGGCCGCGCCCGATCTCCTCGGAGCTGATCGGCCGCTCGCGAAGCTGCACGCGCCCGCCGGTCCCGGCGAGGTCGGCCATATAATCGGCCATATGCTCGCCCTGCGCCGATCCCGCGAGGAGCAGGCCGGTGAAGCTGACCGGGTTGATGACGTTGCTCGCCCCCGCCTGCCGTGCGAGCAGTTCATTGTCCTGGGTGCGGATGACGACGCTGATCGGAACCTCGGGGGCGAGGTGGCGGACGGTCAGCACGATCAGGATCGACGTGTCGTCGCGCCCCGCCGACACCAGCACCGACTGCGCCTCCGCGATCCGCACGTCGAGGAGGGTTTCGTCGCTCGACGCATCGCCTTCCATCACGTTGCAGCCCATCGCCTCGGCGGCGTTGACGCGGCCGCGCGACGGATCGATCACGACGATGCACGCGGGGTCGGTGCCGCGCGCGATCAGTTCCTTGACCGCCTCGCTGCCGCTGACGCCGAAGCCGAGGACGACGATATGGTCGGTGAGTTTTGCCTGAATGCGGGCCATACGCCATTTATCCCATGTGCGCTTGATGACGAAACTATAGGCGGTGCCAAGGAAGATGAAGAGGATCGCGATGCGGATCGGCGTCACGATCACCGCCTCGATCAGCCGCGAGCGGTCGGATACCGGGGCGATGTCGCCGAAGCCCGTCGTGGTGACCGAGATCATCGTGAAATAGACGACGTCGAGAAAGCTGATCTGCCCGTCGTGGCTGTCGTAGAGCCCCGCACGGTCGATCCAGTGGACGAGGATGACGATCGCGATCAGCGCGAAGGCGAGGCCGAGCCGCGCGCCGAGGTCCGCCCATACCGGCCATTTCGCCGCGCGGCGCAGCGTCTGAAAACCCTGTTGCAGTTTCAGCTTCGGATTGGGCCGCCGGCTCATTGCGGCCCTTGTGCCAAAGGGGAAGGGAGATGGCTAGAGCCCGATGATACGAACCGAATCCGCTATCCGTTCGTGTCGAGCGAAGTCGAGACACCCATCGGAATAGCGCCAAGCCGATGGGTGTCTCGACTTCGCTCGACACGAACGGGAATAGAGTATGTCAGCCTTCTACCGCATAGGCCCCGCGCAGCGTCGCGAGCGAGGCGTCGTGGGTCAGGTCGAGCTGGAGCGGAGTGACCGAGATATGCTGGTCGTCGATCGCTTCGAGGTCGCTGTCGTGCCCCAGGCTGTGCTCGATGCCGTGCAGGCCGAACCAGTAATAGGGATAGCCGCGGGGGTCGGTGCCTTCGACGATCGAGCCGCGGCCGTAGTCGTGAAAGCCCTGCCGCGTGACGCGGATGCCCTTGACCGCGGCGGCGGGGATCGCGGGGAAATTGACGTTGATCAGCGTGCGCGGCGGCATGTCGAGCGCGAGCAGCGGGCGCAGCACCTTCGCGCCCCACGCCTCGGCCGCCTCGAACGGCACGCTGTCGCCCATGCCCTCGCGCGCATAGACCTGGGAGAGCGCGATCGAGCGGATGCCCGCGAGCGCACCCTCGATTGCCGCCGACACGGTGCCCGAATAGGTGATGTCGTCGCCCAGATTGGCGCCGCGATTGACCCCCGACAGGATCAGGTCGGGCTTTTCGGGCATCAGCTTGCCGACCGCCATCATCACCGAGTCGGTCGGGGTGCCGGTGCACGACCAGCGCCGCTCGCCATGCTGGCGGATGCGCACGGGGCGCGACAGAGTGAGCGAATGGCCCGCGCCCGACTGCTCCTCCGATGGCGCGCAGACCCAGATGTCGTCCGAAAGCTGGCGCGCGATCGCTTCGAGGACCGCCATGCCGGGGGCGTGATAGCCGTCGTCGTTGGTGAGGAGGATGCGCATGGTTTCTATCTTCCTTCTTCGTCACCCCGGACTTGATCCGGGGTCCCGCTCAGCGACGCCGGAAAAGCGGGACCCCGGATCAAGTCCGGGGTGACGGGATGGTCAGGTGGCCGGCGTCAGCTTCGTGATTCCGCCCATATAGGGCAGCAGCGCCGCCGGAATATCGACGCTGCCGTCGGCCTGCTGATAATTCTCCAGGATCGCGACGAGCGTGCGCCCGACCGCGAGGCCCGAGCCGTTGAGCGTGTGAACGAATTCGTTGCCTTTGGCGTCCTCGCGGCGGAAGCGGGTGTTCATGCGCCGCGCCTGAAAGTCGCCGCAGTTTGAGCAGCTCGAAATCTCGCGATAGGCGCCCTGGCCGGGCAGCCAGACTTCGAGGTCATAGGTCTTGCGCGCCGAAAAGCCCATGTCGCCGCTGCACAGCAGCATCTTGCGATAGGGAAGCTCCAATTCTTCCAATATTTTCTCGGCCGCTCTTGTCTTGCGTTCGAGTTCGGCGTCGCTGTCCTCCGGCCGGACGACCGAGACGAGTTCGACCTTCCAGAACTGGTGCTGGCGGATATAGCCGCGCGTGTCGCGGCCCGCCGCGCCGGCTTCTGAGCGGAAGCAGGGGGTAAGCGCGGTCATGCGGATCGGCAGCTCGGCCTCGGGCAGGATTTCCTCGCGCACCGCGTTGGTCAGGCTCATCTCGGAGGTCGAGATCAGCCAGCGGCCGTCGGTGGTCTGGAACAGATCCTCGCGGAATTTGGGAAGCTGGGTCGTGCCGAACGCGGCCTCGTCGCGCACCATCAGCGGCGTCGCGCATTCGACATAGCCGGGCTCGCCGGTCTGCCTGTCGAGCATGAACTGGCCGAGCGCGCGTTCGAGCCGCGCCATCTGGCCGCGCAGGAAAGCGAAGCGCGCGCCGGACATCTTCGCCGCGGTCTCGAAATCGAGCCCGAGCGCTGGAGCGAAGTCGGCATGTTCCTGTGGCGCGAAGTCGAAGGTCCGCGGCGTGCCCCAGCGCGCGATCTCGACATTGGCGTCCTCGTCCGCGCCATCGGGAACGTCGGCGGCGGGAATGTTGGGCAGCGCGGCGAGCCTGTCGTGCAGCGCAGCAAGCTGCTCGCGCTCGGTCTCCTCCTTGGCGGGAAGGGTGGCCTTGAGGGCGGCGACCTCGGCCTTTAGCGCTTCGGCCTTTTCCTTGTCGCCCGCTCCCATTGCCTGGCCGATCGCCTTCGACGCTTCGTTGCGGCGTGCGAGCGCGGCCTGGATGTCGGTCTGCAAGGCGCGCAGCGACGCGTCGAGGCCAAGGATTTCGGCGGACAGGGGTTCGAGGCCGCGACGCGCGAGGCCGGCATCGAACGCGGCGGGATTCTCCCGGATCAGGCGGATATCGTGCATGGCCGCGCTATGGCGGGGCAGCGCGGGCGGTGCAAGCCTTGATCCCGTTCGTCGCCCCCGCGAAGGCGGGGGCCGCCATCGGCCTTTCCCCTCGTCGCTGCGCAAACCTCCAGCGGCCCCCGCCTTCGCGGGGGCGACGATTGTTCAGCTTTCCAACATGTCCGCCAATTGCCCCAGCGTTGCGCCCCAGCCGTCCTGAAAACCCATTTCCTCATGCTGGCGGCTGTCCTCGGGGCTCTTGTGCAGCACCCGCGCCGAATAGAGCGTGCCGCCATTCCGGGGCTCGAAGGTGAGGATCGCGGTGATCGCGAGCCACGGCTCGACGGGCTGCCAGCCTTCGGTCATCACGGTGGTGAAGACGAGCCGCTTTTCGGGAAGGACTTCGAGAAAGCAGCCGTCGACATGCGGTTGCCAGTCGCCGTCGCCTTCGCGCATCCGGGTCACGAAGCCGCCGCCGGGGCGGAGGTCGAGCGTATCGACGCGGCACAGGATCGGAGCGGGAATCCACCATGAGGCGAGCTTGGCCGGGTCGCTCCACGCGTCCCATACTGCCGACGGCGGCGCCTTGATCAGGCGTGAGATGGTCAGTTCGGTGTCGTTCGTCACGATGCTTTCTCCTGTGAATTCTGCGATTCGACGAAAGCGGCGAGGCGGTCGGTGCGGCCCTGCCAGATGGCGCGCTGTTCGGCGAGCCAGCCTTCGGCGGCGGCGAGCCGGTCGGCATCGATTCGACAGGTCCGCACGCGGCCCTGCTTCTCCGACCGGATCAGCCCCGATGTTTCGAGCACCGTGAGATGCTTGAGAAAGGCGGGGAGCCCCATGGTGAACGGCTCGGCAAGCCGCGTCACCGGCGCCGCGCCTTGCAGCAGGCGGCCGATCACCGCGCGCCGCGTCGGGTCGGCGAGTGCGTGAAAGACAATGTCGAGAGCTGTTTGTTGGTTCGCCATATGGTGAACCATAGACAATAGTTTGCCAATTGGCAAACTATATCGTGCCGCGCATGAAGAGAGGGCCGCCCCGCGGGACGGCCCTCAGTCAGGTGGTGCGGGTTTCGGTCACCCGCAACCGCCAGTGGAACTATGCCGCGTTCGCGTCGTCGTCGTTCCGGTTCGCGGCGCGGCGGCGCGCGACGAGCGCGGCCGCGGCGGCCCCGAACAACAGCATCATCGGCGGCGCCGGCACCGGGGTTGGATCGCCCGACGAGCCGCTGCTGGTGCTGCCGCCCGAGCTGGACGACGAAGAGGAAGACGAACTCGACGAGGACGAGCTGCTCGACGACGAAGAGCTGCTGGTGCTGCCGAAGCTGCTGCTGCCGCCGGTCGCGCCCGATGAGGTGGCGCCGCTGCTCGACGAACTGCTCGACGACGAAGAGGAGGAACTGCTGCTCGACGAGGAGGACGAACTGCCGCCGTGGGATGAACTGCCGCCATGCGATGAGCTTCCCCAGCCCGAGCTGCCCTTCGATGAGCTGCCCCAGCCCGAACTGCCGTGGCCGTGCGAACTGCCGCCGCCCGACGAGGAGGAACTCGACGACGAGGAGGAAGAGGAGGAGGAGGAACTCGAGGACGAGCTGCTGCTCGACGAGGAGGTGCTGACGCCGCCGGTCGAGGTCGACACATTGCCCGACGACGTGCTGACGTTGCCCGACGAGGTCGAGACGTTGCCCGAAGATGTGCTCACGCCGCCCGTCGAGGTCGAGACCCCGCCGGTCGAAGTGCTGACACCGCCCGTTGAGGTCGACACGCCGCCCGAGGTCGAGCTGGTCGAGGTCGACACGCCACCGGTGGTGGTCGAAGTGACGACGACGCTGCCGCTGCTGCCGCCCGAGCTGCCGCCGAAGAAGCCGCCAAAAAAGCCGCCGCCGAATCCCCCGCCAAAGCCGCCGCCGATCACGGTGACGCCGCTGCCGCTGCTGCCGCCGCCTTCCCAGCTACGCTGCGGGAAGGGGGCATAGGGAATTGGGGGCAGGGGGATCGTCTGCGTCACGACCTGCTGCTGCGGCGTGACGGTGCGGATGATCCGCTTCGTCGTGACGACGCGGCGGACCCGCTTCACCGGCTTGCGCGCGGCGTGGCGTTTGCGCACGACCTTCTTCGCGCCGCACGGCGTGCAGGACTGCAAGGTCGATGCCCGCGCCTTCGGCACGTCGGCGATCTGCATCGCGCCGCCCCCGATGAGGGCGCCGCCGCAGGTGCAGGCACAAAGCTTGGCGAGGGCCATTCGGACAGACATATTCCCGTTCTCTCTTTCCCGTTGCAGGCGCGACAGGAGTTTCCTGTTGCACCTCCCGCTAAAGCCAAAAGGACAAAGCTTTGTGAACGCGTCCATGGCGTTAACTGCGTTTACCTGTCCGTGAGCGGGAAACCGCCCCCGGAATCAAGGAAAATACGCATAACTGTCCCAAATCAGAACGGAAATCCCCTCGATTCGGTCCCATCGGTTAATTTGGCGAAAGGCGGGAGGTCACGAATGTCGGCCCGGTTCACCCTGGCTTCAGCGCTTCGTCGCTAGTCGCGGCTTCGGCGCTTGTGTCGTTCCTTGGGGGTGGTTATAGGCGCGGCGCATTCCCCTGGTCGTCCGTCCCGGGCGGCTGAGGAGACAGGAAAGGACGCGAGAAGCCCTTTATGCCAACCCAGATCGCCGATGTTGGCGCCGACGCGCTCCTGGAAGCCAAGTCCAATCTCGATTCGGACTATGTCCCGAGCGACGACGAAGAGTTCATGAACGAGCGGCAGCAGGAGTATTTCCGCAACCTGCTGCTCGCGTGGAAGAAATCGATCCTCACCGAAGCCGAATCGACGCTCGCGCACCTGCAGGACGGTCCGCTGCGCGAACCCGACCTCGCCGACCGCGCGTCGAGCGAGACCGACTGGGCGATCGAGCTTCGCACCCGCGACCGCCAGCGCAAGCTGATCGCCAAGATCGACGCCGCGATGCGCCGGATCGACGAAGGCGAATATGGCTATTGCGCCGTCACTGGCGAGCCCATCTCGCTCGCCCGGCTGCAGGCGCGCCCGATCGCGACGATGACGCTGGAGGCGCAGGAGCGGCACGAGCGCAACGAACGCATCTCGCGCGAGGATTGATCCGCCGCGGGACACCTCCCGGCTTATTTACGTTTCCGCAATTGCTGCGATCTAGACTCGCCGCCTGACATGCAGCGCGGGGAACAGGTCGCAATGGAATCGCGTGAATCGCTTTCGGTCGATGAAGAAGTGGCGGCGCTGTCGCGCGGCGCCGATCGGGACAGCCTGTTCATGCAGGCCAATCTCGTGCTGCCGGGCCAGCCTGCGCCGCTCGTCGTGCGCGTGCGCAATCTGTCGGCGGGCGGCATGCTGGCCGAGGCGCCGGTGCGCGGCGTCGCCGAGGGCGCGGCGGTCGAGGTCGAATTGCGCAATGTCGGTTTCGTGCCGGGCCGTATCGTCTGGGTCGGCGAGGGCAAGTTCGGCATCGCCTTTGACCATGTCGTCGATCCGCAGGCGGTGCGCCGTCAGGTGGTTCAAAAGATGGAAGTGCCGCCGCATATCTCGGCGCTCAATCGACCTTCCTACCGCCGGCGCTGAGGCGTTCCGCAGGGGGAAGGCGTCAGCGGGGCGGTAGCGGTCAGGCGACGGTCAGGCGGTCGCGGCCATTTCTTCCTTCAGCCTCAGCTTCTGTTTCTTCATCTGCGCCAATAATGCCGTATCGGGGCTCGGTCGGCGCTCTTCATTCGCAATTTTCGCGTCGAGGTCCGCGTGGCGGGACTTCAGGGCGGAAAGGTGCGACAAGCTCATGGGCCATTCTCCTTTTCGACTCGTGTTGGCAGGGCCGAGTAAATCACGAATCGCGTTCCTTGTCGTCGCGATTCGGCCAGTCGGTGCCCCCCACGGACAGCCCGTTGCGGATGGGCCGCGATCGTGGCAGGAGGCGGGGCGTGAACCCCGAGGACATCACCCAGCGCCTGGAACTGCTTCGCCTCGAGCATCGCGACCTCGACGCCGCGATCATCGCGCTCGGCGAGGCAGCGGTTCCCGACCAGCTCCAGCTCGCGCGCATGAAGAAGCGCAAGCTCCGCCTGCGCGACGAAATCACCTGGTGCGAGGATCAGCTTCTTCCCGATATCATCGCCTGATTCAAAACGGGACGCCTGCGAATTTCATGGTTACCGGTTCTTGCGGGCCCTGCCTGCGCCGTGGCATCCCGTCGGCCATGGTGACGGGACGGACAGACGCGGGCGCGGCCAGCCTTCCGGTGCAGCGCGCGCAGGTCGAAAATCTCTATGTCGATGCAATGCTGCTCGCCGACGAAGCGCACGCCGCCTTTGCCGCGCAGCGCGACCTTGGCTGCGCGGCTGACGACAGCCTGCTGCGGATCGGGCTCGCCTGCGAATCGCTCAAGACGACGACGCGGTTGATGCACGTCATCGCCTGGCTGCTCCACCGCCGCGCGATGATCGCGGGCGACCCCGGCGCCGGCCCGAACGACAGCGCGGCGCGCATCGGCGCGCCGGTGGTTGCCGACTGGGCCGTCTGCGCGCGGTTCGACGAGCCGCTTCGCCGCATCGTCGCGGCGAGCGAGCGATTGTTCGAACGCATCGCGACGATCGAGGCCGGCTGGGACGCGCCCGGCGCGGCGACCCCGGTGCAGGCGATGCTCGCGCAGCTTTCGGCGCGGCTGTAATTTTCGCCAAAATCGCTTGCCCTAAAAGGAGTATATGAAATACTCTTTTCCGCGAAGGGAGAGCGGATGATGGATCGTGCCGAAAAGCTCGCGCTGCTCGAAGCGAGTCTGACACGCGCGGCGGAGGTGCTGGGCGATGTCACGCCGCATGTGATGACCCTATATTATGCGCGGCACCCCGGCGCCGCGGCGAGTTTCGAGCACCACGGGCTCGGCAAGACCGCCGCGCTTGAAGGCGAGATGATCGAGAACTGCCTCTATTGCCTGATGTATTGTCTCGAACGCCCGACCGAGATCGAAATCTTGCTCGAAAATTCGGTGCCGCACCATCATTTCACCCTCGAGGTGCCGCTCGACTGGTATCAGGGGCTGGTCGACGCTGCGATCGACGTGATGGCCGGGACGGTGCCTGCGGACGCGACCGCTGAACAGCAGGTTTGGGCGGAGATTCGCGAGCGGCTGGGCGCGATCTTCACCGGATGCCGCGATTTGCTGCCCGAGGATGCGGCCACGGCGTTAAGCTGAGTTTTTAGAGAATAGCGCTCACCCGAAATCGTCATTGCGAGCGAAGCGAAGCAATCTCCAGCCCGCGTTTCTTGCAGGGCGATAGCTGGAGATTGCTTCGCTTCGCTCGCAATGACTGGGTGAGTCAGGGGTATCACCCCATCCACTCGATCCACGCACCATGCGGATGCGAGCGGGCGAGGGTGCGGCCCGCTTCGCCGCCCGGCCAGTGGCGCACGACCAGTTCGTGATGATGCGCGGCGCGATTCGCCTCGACCGCGATCCAGGCGAGCGGACGGTCGGCGGTCGCTTCGGCACCGGCTTCCTCCATCGCGGTCGTCACCCGCATCTGCTGGTCCTCGGGGACATATTGCCAGACGATCGAATGCATCAGCACGCGCGTCGTTCCCGCGGCCTGCGGCCTTTTGAGCTCGGCCTCGACGAAGTCGGCGGCGGTGGCGCGGACGAGATTCGGCTTCTTCTCGCGCGCCGCGGCGATCGCCGCTTCTATCCGCGCGAAGCGGATATGGTGTTCGGGCCAGATATAGGCCTTGAGCCGCAGCGCCTGCGCGGGGTCGGTGAGGTCGACCGGCGCGACGTCGCAGCCCTTGAGCCCCGCGATTTCGATTCCATGCTGCGGCGGATGGACGCCGCGCCAATCGGGGGTGAAGGCGATCGCGCCCGGCTCGGGCCCGACCTGCACCCCGCCGAGGTCGTAATGATAGCGATCGAGCATCAGGTTGATCCCCGCGCTTGACCCGATCTCGATACAGTCGAAGCGCGGCGGCAGGCCCTGATCGGCGAGCCACAGCATCGCCGCGATGAAGTTCGACGAGCGCCCCGCCTCGTTGGTCTGCGGCGGGCCGTCGAGCCAGGGGATCAACGCCGCTTCCTGCCGCTGGACGACTCCGGCGACGATCGCGGCGTCGTTGATATCCTCGGCGTCGGCATAGATGGGCGCGAGTTCGGGCGCGGCGCCCGCGAGGTGGAGCGCATGGAGCCCGCCCGCGGCGCGCAGCGGCAGCGCGTCGGCCAGCGGCGCGCCCTGCCATTCGGCCATGCGGTGGGCAAATCCGGTCGCGGGCGTGTCGAGCAAGGTCGCGAGCGCCGCGACGATCCGCGCCGTCACCGGCGCCTCGCTCGACCGGCAATAGGCGACCTGGTTCGCGAAGGCGGTGCGCACCGCACCCGCGCCGGTCGCGCCCATGTCGATGAACTCGTAACGCTCGCTCATTGCCCTTTCTCCCGTCGCCGCTTAAAGGCACGGCGCTTATGCCCGAACCGATCATCTTTGCCATCCCCAAGGGACGCATCCTCGACGAGGCGCTGCCGCTGCTCGCGGCGGCCGGTATCGAGCCCGCGGCGGATTTCTTCGACAAGAAGAGCCGCGCACTGGTGTTCGGGACGAACCAACCGCATATCTCGCTGATCCGCGTCCGCGCCTTCGACGTCGCGACCTTCGTCGCGCACGGTGCGGCGCAGCTCGGCATCGTCGGGTCGGACGTCATCGACGAGTTCGACTATTCGGAGCTGTACGCGCCGGTCGACCTCGGCATCGGTCATTGCCGCCTGTCGCTCGCGGGGCCGGCAGGCAGCGAACCGCCGGGAATCGGGTCCAGCCATATCCGCGTTGCGACCAAATATCCGGCGACAACGCGCCGCTGGTTCGCGGGGCAGGGGATTCAGGCCGAATGCATCAAGCTCAACGGCGCGATGGAGATCGCGCCGAAGCTGGGGCTCGCCTCGCATATCGTCGACCTCGTCTCGACCGGGCGGACGCTGGTCGAGAATGCGCTCGCCGAGCAGACGGTGATCAGCGAGGTCTCCGCCCGGCTGATCGTCAACCGCGCCGCGTTCAAGCTGCGCTCGGCCGAGGTGCCCGCGCTGGTCGAGAAATTCCGCGAGGCCGTCGCCGATGCGGCGGCTTGACGCCTCCGACCCCGGTTTCGCTGCGGCGTTCGATGCGCTGGTGAACGACCGGCGCGAGAGCGCGTCGGACGTGTCGGCCGATGTCGCCGCGATCGTCGCACGGGTGAAGGCCCAGGGCGACGCTGCGCTCGCCGATTATACGGCGCGGTTCGATCGCTTCGATCTGGACGCCAGCGGCTGGAGCATCTCGAAAGAGGAATGCGCCGCCGCTTATGACGCGCTGGCGCCCGAACTTCGTGACGCGCTCGACCTCGCGGCCGAACGTATCCGCGCCTATCACGCCGCGCAGCGCCCCGAGGATCGCGACTATCGCGACGCGGCCGGGGCGCGGCTCGGCGCGCGTTGGAGCGCGGTCGATGCCGCAGGAGTCTATGTCCCCGGCGGGCGCGCCGCTTATCCCTCGTCGGTGCTGATGAACATCCTTCCCGCCAAGGTCGCGGGGGTCGAGCGGATCGTGATGGTCACGCCGACGCCCGACGGCGCGACGAACCCGGTCGTGATGGCGGCGGCGCATATTGGCGGGGTCGATGAAATCTGGCGCGTCGGCGGCGCGCAGGCGATCGCGGCGCTTGCCTATGGCACCGACAGAATCGCGCCGGTCGACGTCGTCACCGGCCCCGGCAATGCCTGGGTCGCCGAGGCCAAGCGCCAGCTTTACGGTGTCGTCGGCATCGACATGGTCGCGGGGCCGAGCGAGATCGTCGTCATTGCGGACGGCCGGAACGAACCGCATGTGATCGCTGCCGACCTGCTCAGCCAGGCCGAGCATGACCCGACGAGCCAGTCGATCCTGTTCACCGACGATGCCGCGTTCGCCGATGCGGTCGCGGCGGCGGTAGAGCATCAGATTCCTAATCTGACGACCAAAGAAACTATGCGGACAAGCTGGGATACCAATGGCGCGGTGGTCGTCGTGCCCGCGCTGGCCGACGCGATCCCCTTGTGCGACCGGCTCGCGCCCGAACATCTCGAACTTGCGGTCGATGCGGCCGAGGCCGACGCGCTGTTCGCCCAGGTGCGCCACGCGGGATCGGTCTTCCTCGGCCGCCAGACGCCCGAGGCGATCGGCGATTATGTCGCGGGTCCCAACCACGTCCTCCCCACCGGCCGCCGCGCGCGTTTTTCGAGCGGGCTGTCGGTCACCGATTTCATGAAGCGCACCAGCTTCCTCGCCCTCGACGAGGACTCGCTGGCGGCGATCGGCCCCGCCGCGGTCGCGCTCGCGACGGCCGAGGGGCTGCCCGCCCATGCGCTCAGCGTCCAGAACAGATTGAAACACTAACCTTTGAACCCTTCCATTCGTCATCCCGGCGAAGGCCGGGATCTCGCCGGTGGCTCTTGACGCAAGGTTGAGATCCCGGCCTTCGCCGGGATGACGATTTGAGCAGATGACGATTTAAGATAAAGCGACACGCCATGAACAAACGCACCCAGTCCCGCTCCGCCGCCCGCCTCGCCGCCGTGCAGGCGCTCTATCAGCACGAGATGGAGGGCACGGCGGTCGCGCAGCTCGTCCACGAGTTCCACCAGCATCGCATCGGCAAGATCATCGAGGACGCCGAATATGCCGACGCCGACATCCCCTTCTTCGACGACATCGTGAAGGGCGCGCTCGCCCGCGCGGACGAGGTCGATGCCGCGATCACCGCGCGGCTCGCGAGCGGCTGGACGATGGACCGGCTCGACCGCACGATGAAGGCGATATTGCGCGCTGGCGCCTATGAACTGATCGCGCGCGGCGACGTGCCGGTCGGCGCGGTGGTCAGCGAATATGTCGATGTCGCGAAGGCCTTCTTCGACGGCCGCGAAGCGGGATTCGCCAACGGCCTGCTCGATGCGATCGGCAAGGATGTGCGGGGAACCAGCGCCTAACATATCCGTTCGCATCGAGCGAAGTCGAGATGCCCCTCGGCTTGGCGCCATCTTGACGGGTGTCTCGACTTCGCTCGACACGAACGGACAAGAGATGCCCTCGATCTACGAGAGGGTAGCATGACCGAAGCCGATTTCATCGCCCGCCTGCGCGGTATCGCGACCGATCCCGCCGCGCGCGGGCTGGCCGACGATGTCGCGGTGTTCGAGGGCCTTGTCCTCACCCACGACATGATCGTCGAGGGCGTCCATTTCCTCCCCGACGAACGCCCGCAGGACGTCGCGTGGAAACTCGTCGCGGTGAACCTCTCCGATCTCGCCGCGAAGGGCGCGGTGCCGGCCGGGGTGCTGCTCGGCTACAGCTTGGCAGGCGACGCCGACTGGGATGCCGCCTTTGCCGACGGACTCGACATCGTGCTGCGGCGTTACGGGTTGCCGCTGCTCGGCGGCGATACCGTCGGCGCTCCCGCAGGGGCACCGCGCAGCCTTGGCCTCACCGCGATCGGCCGTGCGCCGACCGCAGGCGTGCCGTCGCGGGCCGGGATGCGTCCCGGCGATCAGCTCTGGGTCAGCGGCACGATCGGCAACGCCGGAGTCGGCCTCGCGATGCGGCTCGGCGAGGTCGAGGCCAATGAGACGTGTCTCGCCGCCTACAGCCGCCCGCAGCCGCAGCTTACGCTGGGGCAGGCGCTGGTGCCGCATGTTCATGCAATGATGGACGTCTCCGACGGCCTGTTGATCGACGCGGAACGCATGGCGGCGGCGAGCGGCTGCGACGTCACGCTGATGGTCGAGACGGTGCCGCTGTCGGCGGCGCTGCTCGCGGTGCGCCCCGACGTCCTCGACACGCGCCTCGCGGCGGCGACCGCGGGCGACGACTATCAACTGCTGTTCGCGGCCGATCCGGGCGAGGCGGCCGCGATCCGCGAGATCGCGGCGGGACTCGGCGTCGCGGTGACCCCGGTCGGTCACGCCGGGGTGGGCGAGGGGCTGACGCTGATCCACCGGGCGCAGCGGATCGCGCTGCCCGAGCGGCTGGGGTTCATGCATTAGCGATTGGGTCAGTCTCCTTTCACCCGTTCGTGTCGAGCGAAGTCGAGACACCCATCGGAACAGCGCAAGGCCGATGGGTGTCTCGACTTCGCTCGACACGAACGGAAAGCGAGATTTGTTCAAATCATCGCGCTTCAATGCAGGCTTGCCCTCGGCTTTCTTTCTTCCCATAACCCCCGCGTCCAATTTGGGGCGGTCGCATCAGGGGAGAGAGCGAGCCGGCATCAATAAGTCGGACGTTCGACTGCTATCTTTGCGTTCGCCCTTCTCGATGGGGAAGGAACAGACACGCATGAATCCGGTTTTGATCGCGATAGCGTGCGGCCTTTTGGCCGTGCTCTATGGGTTCATTACCTCGCGGCAGGTGCTCGGCGCATCGGCGGGGAATGAGAAGATGCAGGAAATCGCCGGCGCCATTCAGGAAGGCGCCAAGGCCTATCTCGGCCGCCAATATCGCACCATCGCCATGGTCGGCATCGTTGTCGCCATCCTCGTCGGGCTGTTCCTAGGGCCGATCTCGGCGACCGGCTTCGTGCTGGGCGCGGTGCTGTCGGGCGTTGCCGGATTCGTCGGCATGAACATTTCGGTGAAGGCGAACGTCCGCACCGCCGCCGCGGCCCAGAAGGGGCTGCAGACGGGGCTGACGATGGCGTTCCGCGCCGGCGCGATCACCGGCATGCTGGTGGCGGGTCTCGCGCTTCTCGCGATCTCGGTCTTCTTCTGGTATCTGACCGGCCCCGGCGGCTATGGCGTCGGCGGCGATGACCGCACCGTCGTCGATGCGCTCGTCGCGCTCGCCTTCGGTGCCTCGCTCATCTCGATCTTCGCGCGTCTTGGCGGCGGCATCTTCACCAAGGCCGCCGACGTCGGCGCCGACCTGGTCGGCAAGGTCGAGGCGGGGATTCCCGAGGATGATCCGCGTAACCCGGCGGTGATCGCTGACAATGTCGGCGACAATGTCGGCGATTGCGCCGGCATGGCCGCCGACCTGTTCGAAACCTATGTCGTCACCGTCGGCGCCACCATGGTGTTGATCGCGCTGCTGCTGAAGGGCGCGGGCGACATGCTGTTGCCGCTGATGACCCTGCCGCTGCTGATGGGCGGCGTGTGCATCATCACCTCGATCATCGGCACCTATTTCGTCCGCCTCGGCGGCGGCACGAATGTCATGGGCGCGATGTACAAGGGCTTTCTGGTCACCGCGATCCTCTCGATCCCGGCGATCTGGTTCTCGACGCAATATGCGCTCGGCGACATGGAAGCGACGATTGCGGGGACCGGTTTCAACGGCCGCAGCCTCTTCTATTGCTCGCTGGTCGGCCTCGTCATCACCGGCCTGATCATCTGGATCACCGAATATTACACCGGCACCAACTATCGCCCGGTGCGCAGCATCGCCAAGGCGTCGGAAACCGGCCACGGCACCAACGTCATCCAGGGGCTGGCGATCAGCCTTGAATCGACCGCGCTGCCGACGCTGGTGATCTGCGTCGGCATCATCGTCGCCTATCAGATCGCGGGCATCATCGGCATCGCCTTCGGCGCCACAGCGATGCTGGCGCTCGCCGGCATGGTCGTTGCGCTCGACGCCTATGGTCCGGTCACCGACAACGCCGGCGGCATCGCCGAAATGGCCGGTCTCGACGACAGCGTTCGCGAAAAGACCGACCTGCTCGACGCCGTGGGCAACACGACCAAGGCGGTGACGAAAGGCTATGCCATCGGTTCGGCGGGGCTGGCGGCGCTGGTGCTGTTCGGCACCTATACCGCCGACATCAGCGAATATTCGGCGAAGCTCGGCCTCGATGCGCCGCTGACCTTCTCGCTGTCGTCTCCCTATGTCATCGTCGGACTGCTGCTCGGCGCGCTGCTGCCCTATCTGTTCGGCGCGCTCGGCATGACCGCGGTCGGCAAGGCGGCGGGCGATGTGGTGAAGGATGTCCGCGACCAGTTTGCGAACAACAAGGGCATCATGGACGGCACCAGCCGCCCCGACTACGCCCGCACCGTCGACCTGGTCACCAAGGCGGCGATCAAGGAAATGATCGTTCCGTCGCTGCTGCCGGTGCTCGCGCCGATCGTCGTGTTCTTCGTCATTCGCGCCGTGGCCGGTCCGGCCGAGGCGCTCGAAGCGCTCGGCGCGCTTCTGCTCGGCGTGATCGTCGGCGGCTTGTTTGTCGCCATCTCGATGACCTCGGGCGGCGGCGCATGGGACAATGCCAAGAAATATATCGAGGACGGCAATCACGGCGGCAAGGGCAGCGAGGCCCATAAGGCCGCGGTGACCGGCGACACCGTCGGCGATCCCTACAAGGACACCGCGGGTCCGGCGGTCAACCCGATGATCAAGATCACCAATATCGTGGCGATCCTGCTCCTCGCGGCGCTGGCGCACGGCGCGGTGTAAGCCGCGCTGCCGTCAAGGCAAAGAAAGGCCCCGCCGGAACGATCTGGCGGGGCTTTTTCTTTGGCAGTTTTGGGGCGGGAAGCGGGCATCGACTAACCACGCTCGTCATCCCGGCCTCCGCCGGGATAACAGGAAACGGCCGGAAGCGGCCATTCAAGACGAGGACGTCGCCCCCATCTGCTTCGCATAGCCCGCCTGCACCATCGCATTCATCCGGTCGAACAGCGCGTCGGGATCGCCGCGACGCAGCGCGGGGATTTGCGCTTCGGCGCCTTCCGCCACGACCAGTTCGCGTGTCCCCGCTGCGACCGCGTCCAGAATCTGTGCCGCCGCCACATCGGGCGACAGGCCGTTGTCGATCGCGCTGTCGCTCGTCCCGCGCACGCTGCCGTCGGCGTTCAGCGCGTTGCGGCTGACGTTGGTCTGCACCGACCCCGGCGCGACGACGAGGACCTTCAGCCCCAGATGCTCATTCTCGGCGCGCACGCTGTCGTGATAGCCGATCAGCCCGTGTTTCGCGGCGCAATAGGCGCTGCGCAGCGGCACGCCCGCGATCCCCGCGACGCTGGAGATGGCGACGATCTGTCCGCCGCCCGCCTTTATCATCCGCGGCAAAAGCTGCTGGGTGAGGGCGATCGGCGCGAGGAGATCGACGTCGACGATCTTCTGATAGACGGAGAAATCGGTATCGACCGCCAGGCTGCGCTGCGAGATGCCGGCGTTGTTGACGAGCCCGTCGATCCGCCCGCACCAATCCCACGCCTCCTGCGCCAGCGCCGGGAGCGCGGCATAGTCGGTTGCCTCGAAGGGCAGAATCATCGTGCCGGGCCCGCAGTCCTTCGCGACTTCTTCGAGCGCCGCGACGTTGCGTCCCGACAGGATCAGCCGCGCGCCGCGGCCCGCGAGTCCCCGCGCCAGCGCCGCGCCGATGCCCGACGATGCGCCGGTGACCCACCAGATTTGATCTTTCATATCGGCATCCCCATTTAACTATCGGTTGCAGCTTGAAACGGGTGTAATGCGGCGTCAAGCGGCCAATTCCACGGTTTTCCGTGCAGGGGGTGGCAATTTTGTTGCGACTCTGCTATAATAAATATCATCGCGTCGATAGTCCGCCTCCCGCCCGCCGGGCGCCAGGGGACTGACGGCGTCCTTATGGAGCCATATCCCTTGTCACTCTGACTGGCTAGCGCCGCCCGAAATTGCCGATCCCCCTTTCGACAAGGGCAGGATGCACCCGGCTTTTTGCGCTTCCCAGCCCACCGGCAAGGCCAAGAAAGGAACTTGCATGTCCGCAAACACGCTCGTCTTTGAAGTCGGAGATTATGTCGTTTACCCGAAGCATGGCGTGGGGCGCGTCATCGAATTGCAGAAATCCGAAATCGCCGGGATGCAGCTCGAACTTTATGTTCTGCGTTTCGAAAAGGAAAAGATGACGCTTCGCGTTCCCACCAACAAGGCCGAAGGCGTCGGCATGCGCAAGCTGTCGTCGGACAAGACGCTGAAGGAAGCGCTGCAGGTTCTGACCACCAAGCCGAAGGTGAAGCGCACCATGTGGTCGCGCCGCGCGCAGGAATATGAAGCCAAGATCAATTCGGGCGACCTCGTGTCGATCGCCGAAGTGACCCGCGACCTGTTCCGCGCCGACGACCAGCCCGAGCAGAGCTATTCGGAGCGCCAGATCTTCGAAGCGGCATCGAGCCGCCTTGCGCGCGAACTGGGCGCGATGGAGGAAAGCGACGAAAAGACCGCGCAGGCGAAGATCCTCCAGATCCTCAACGAGCATGCGCCGAAATATTATCTGGAAAAGGCGGTCTGACGCCGCGGATTCCAAAGGGGGAATGAAAGGGCGGTCCTTAAAGGGCCGCCCTTTTTTCGTGGGATCGTCATTGCGAGCGAAGCGAAGCAATCTCCAGCCTTCGTTCCGACAGGATGATAGCTGGAGATTGCTTCGCTTCGCTCGCAATGACGAATCAGGGATAGCGCGCCGCCACGAAATAAAGCCCGTCGGGCGGCGCATTCAGCCCCAGCGCGCTGCGATCCGCCGCATCGAGCGCGGTCTTCAGATCGCGCGCCGTCCATTTGCCTTCGCCGACCATGGACAGGCAGCCGACCATCGAACGCACCTGATGATGTAGGAAACTGCGCGCGGCGGTTTCGATGACGATCTCGTCGCCGTGGCGGCTGACGCTGATCCGGTCGAGCGTCTTGACCGGGCTTTCGGCCTGGCAATGCACCGAGCGGAAGGTGGTGAAGTCATGCCGCCCGACCAGCGCCTGCGCCGCGCCGTGCATCGCCCCGGCATCGAGCGGCTTGGCGAATTGCCACGACAGTCCCTTGTCCCACGTCAGCGGCGCTCGGCGGTTGACGATGCGATATTCATAGGCGCGCCCGATGCACGAAAAGCGCGCGTGCCAGTCGTCGGCGACCGTCTCGCACGCGAGCACCGCGACCGGGGCGGGACGAAGCTGCGCATTGAGCGCTTCCATCAGGCGAAAGGGCTCGATCGCCTTCTCGACATCGACATGCGCGCGCATCGCGATCGCATGCACCCCGGCGTCGGTGCGTCCGGCGCCATGCACCGGGGTTTCCTCGCGGGTGATACGCGTGACCGCTTCCTCCAGCGCCTGCTGGACGCTGGGGCCGTGCGATTGACGTTGCCAGCCCATGAAAGGGCGGCCGTCGAACTCGATGGTGAGGGCGAAGCGGGTCATGCCAGCCGCAGCCCCTTGGCAATCGCCCGCCCGCGCAGCAACTCGGCGGCGTCCATCGCGGGCTTGCCCGCGCGTTGCACCCGCGTCGCGCGGATCGCGCCGGGGTTGCAGGCGATCGTCAGCGCGTCGTCGAGCGTCACTCCCGGCGCCGCCCCCGCGACCGTCTCCGCCGGGCGGACGACCTCGGCAGCCAATATCTTGTAGCGCTCGCCGTCCAGTTCGAAGAAGGCGCCCGGCATCGGGTTGAACGCATGCACCTGTCGTTCGACCTGCACCGCACTGGTCAGGAAATCGAGCCGTGCCTCGCTCTTGTCGATTTTCGCGGCATAGGTGATGCCCGTGTCGGGCTGCGGCACGGGCGCGAAGGCGGAAAGGTCGCTCAGCACTTTCACCATCATCCGCGCGCCCATTTCGGCCAGTTCATCGGTGAGCTCGCCCGCGCTCTTGCCCGCGATCGGCGTCGCCTCGACGAGCCGCATCGCGCCGGTGTCGAGCCCGGCGTCCATCTGCATGATCGTCACGCCGGTTTCGGCATCACCCGCGAGGATCGCGCGCTGCACCGGCGCCGCGCCGCGCCAACGCGGCAAGATCGAGCCGTGGACGTTGAGGCAGCCTTCGCGCGGTGCATCGAGCACCGCCTGCGGCAGGATCAGGCCATAGGCCGCGACCACCGCGACATCGAGGTCGAGCGCGGCGAAGGCGGCCTGCTCCTCGGCGGATTTCAGCCCCTTCGGGGTGCGGACGGGCAGGTCATGCGCCTCGGCCCAGGCGTGCACCGCGCTCTGCTGCACCTTCTTGCCGCGTTGCGCCGGGCGCGGCGGCTGGGTGTAGACCGCGGCGATTTCGTGCCCTGCCGCATGAAGCGCGGCGAGCGTCGGCACCGCAAAGGGCGGCGTTCCCATGAAAGCGATGCGCATGGGGAGGCGCTTTGGCGGAGGTTGCAGCGCGGTGCAAGGCTCACGCTTCTTTGTTTCGTCATCCCGGATCAAGTCCGGGGTGACGAGGTGGGATATTGTGCACGGCAAGCGCACCATCTACCACCACTCAATGGCCTCCACCGAAATCGAAGCGCTTGTGCAGCAACTCGCCCGCCTGCCGGGTCTCGGCCCGCGCTCGGCGCGGCGCGCGGTATTGCACCTGATGAAGAAGCGCGAGAGCAGCTTCGCGCCGCTGCTCGCCGCGCTGCAGACGGTGTCGGAACGGCTCGTCACCTGCACCATTTGCGGCAATGTCGATACGCAGGACCCGTGCGCGATCTGCGCCGACCCGCGCCGCGACACGCGCAGCCTGTGCGTCGTCGAGGAGGTGTCGGACCTCTGGGCGCTCGACAAGTCGCGGCTCTTTCCCGGCAAATATCATGTGCTGGGCGGGCGACTGTCGGCGCTGGAAGGCGTGCGGCCGCAGGATCTCAGCATCGACGCGCTGGTGAACCGCGTCGCCGCGGGCGGCATCGACGAGGTGGTGCTGGCGATGAACGCAACGCTGGAAGGGCAAACGACCGCGCATTATCTCGCCGAACGGCTGGAAGGCTATCCGGTGCGCTTGACCCAGCTCGCGCACGGCCTGCCGGTGGGGGGCGAACTCGACTATCTCGACGAGGGGACGCTGGCGCAGGCGTTGCGGGCGCGGAGGCCGGTAGGATGATCCGTTTTTGGCTTCTAGCTGCTTTGTGTGTGTGTCGGCCTGCGCGTCCACAGACGTCAAACCGACCAACGAAGAGATGGATCACGTCGAAGCAGAGCTTAGCCGACTGCCTTGTGTCGGCGATCTCAGTAAATGGGAACGACGCTACTTTTATCGTCTCGAATTCTCTGATGAAGAAAACACTCGCTCCCTTAAAGAAGATAGGATGCCGAAGCCAACCGGCTACATTCGTTCGCTGATAGAATTTGATTTGCGTGAGGCGAATTACGAAGAGTTTGGAAGTGGAAGGAAGAGCTATTCAGATATTCCTCCGGAGGCGGGCGATACGGATGACAGAGACTATCGCTTGGCGATAGGGACGTATGATTTGAAAACCGGCAAGATCAATGTGTACCACTGCGGCAGGAATCTCTCTCCCCCTTGACCCCGCGCCCGCGCGATCATACCTCGCACCCATGGCCCTGTTACCCATCATAGAGACCCCCGATCCCCGGCTGCGCGTCATTTCGAAGCCTGTCGAGACGTTCGACGCCGAATTGAAGACGCTGGTCGCGGACATGTTCGAGACGATGTACGACGCGCCCGGCATCGGGCTGGCGGCGATTCAGGTCGGGGTGGCGAAGCGTATCCTTGTCATCGACCTTCAGGAGCCCGATCCCGACGATGAGGAGGGCAAGGCCGTCATCCGCGACCCGCGCGTCTTCATCAACCCCGTCTTCTCCGACGAGAGCGAGGAGCATAGCGTCTATCAGGAAGGCTGCCTGTCGGTCCCCGAGCAATATGCCGATGTGACGCGCCCCGCCGAGGTCACCGTCGACTGGCAGGACGCGGACGGCAAGCATCACCGGGAACGCATGACCGGGCTGATGGCGACGTGCATCCAGCACGAGCACGATCATCTGGAAGGCATTCTCTTCATCGACCATCTGTCGCGGCTGAAGCGCGAGATGGTGCTGAAGAAGCTCGCGAAGATGCGCAAGGCGGCGTGACGCTCACATCGCCATAGCGCGTGTCCCCGCGAAGGCGGGGACCCATCTTCTGACGGTGCAAATCTGAGACGGCCCGTGATGGACCCCCGCCTTCGCGGGGGGAACACGCCATTATTACGTGCGGGCTTACTCCGCCTTCTTCGCCACCCCGACCATCGCGGGGCGCAGCAGGCGGTCCTTCATCATATAGCCCGCCTGCATTTCCTGCACGATCGTGCCGCTTTCCTTGTCGCTCGGGATTTCGAGCATCGCCTGATGCTGATTCGGATCGAGCGGCAGGCCGATCGCGGCGATGCGGGTGATGCCGTTGCGTTCGAACACGCTCATCAGCTCGCGCTCGGTCGCCTCGAGCCCGGTGAGGAGCGGTTTGATCGCCTCGTCGGCGCGCTGTTCTTCGCTCAGCGACGCCAGCGCGCGGCCCAGATTGTCGGCGACCGACAAGATGTCGCGCGCGAATTTGGTCGCCGCATAGGCGTGCGCGTCGGCGATCTCCTTGTCCTTGCGGCGCGTGACGTTCTGCGTCTCGGCGCGCGCATAGAGCAGATCCTGCTGCAGTGCCGCAAGCTGCTCGGCAAGCTTCGCCGCTTCGTCCTGCGTTTCCGCGGCGGGAGCCTCGGTTGCGGTCGTTTCGGCCTGACCCTCTTCGACGGGCGTATCGTTTTCGGTGTTCGTCATAATCCTATCGTATCAGTCTGGAGAGAGATTGGGCGGTGAAATCCACCATGGGAACGATCCGCGCATAGTTCAAGCGCGTCGGGCCGATCACCCCCACCACGCCGACGACGCGGCCGTCGCTGCCATGATAGGGCGCGGCGATAACCGACGATCCCGACAGCGAAAAGAGCTTGTTCTCCGACCCGATGAAAATACGCGTCGCGCTGCCTTCGCGCGCGCTGTCGAGCAGGCCGGCGATTTCCTGTTTGGTTTCGAGTTCGTCGAGCAATTGCCGCACCCGGTCGAGGTCGCCGAGCGCGCTTTCGTCGAGCAGATTGGCCTGGCCGCGCACAATCAGCACCGGCCGGTCGGCGCCGTCCGAAGACCAGATGGCAAGCCCGCGCGACACGAGGTCGGCGGCGGCGCGGTCGATCGCGATGCGCTCGGCCTCGATCTCGCGCCGCACCCGCGCCATCGCATCGGACAGCGTCAACCCCGCGAGCATCGCGCTCACATAATTGCCCGCCTCGACCAGCGCCGAGGGGTTGAGCCCGGCGGGCACCTCGATGACGCGATTCTCGACCGTGCGGTCGCCCGCGACGAGCACGACGAGCGCCTGCGTTCCCGACATCGGCACGAAGGCGACCTGCTTCAGCACCCGCTCGTGCTTGGGGACGAGGACGAGCCCGGCGCAGGCGGACAGGCCCGACAGCGCGGCGGTCGCCTGTGCGAGCGCGCTTTCGATCGGCCCGCCGCCGTCGGCAAGGCTCGCCTCGATCTGCGCGCGGTCCTCGGCCGAAGGCTCGGCGACCTGCATCATCCCGTCGACGAACAGCCGCAGCCCCTGTTCGGTCGGCAGCCGCCCCGCGCTGGTGTGCGGGCTGGCGAGCAGGCCGAACTCCTCGAGGTCCTGCATCACATTGCGAATCGACGCCGGCGACAGGTTGAGCGCTGCGAGCTTCGACAGGGTGCGCGACCCGACCGGCTGGCCGGTTTCGAGATAGGCATCGACGACCAGCCGGAACACATCGCGCGCGCGCGTTGTCAGTTCGGTGATCGGCGAATTGGTCATGCCGAGGATGTAGGGGCGGTGAGGGGGAGGGGCAAGCATCGTGCTCGCCTTCCGTCATTCCCTTCGTCATTCCCGCGAAGGCGGGAATCCAGCTTCTTTTTCAACTTTCTCTTCGCGCCTTTGCGCCTTTGCGTGAGATTTTCTGATTTCACGCAAAGGCGCAAAGGCGCGAAGAATGAGCAAGCTGGATTCCCGCCTTCGCGGGAATGACGAAAGTGGGTGCATTTGATCTGGCTTGTGCATAGCCTCGCGCTCGGGGAGGAACCGCATGACCACACGCCCGCTGACCGAGGACGACCCGCTCGACGATTTCAAGCATCGCACCATCGCGCTGCTCGGCCGCCCGCACCGCGTCTACACGATGGGCAGCGGCCCCGCGGTGATCGTGATGACCGAAATGCCGGGGATCAGCCCGCATGTCGCGCGCTTTGCCCGCTGGGTCCGCGATGCCGGCTTCACCGTCTATATGCCGCATATCTTCGGGCGCGACGGCGCGGTGCCGCGGATGCCGGGGGCGCTGTTCACGATGATCGGCGGCTGCATCAGTCGCCAGTTCCGCGCCTTTCAGGCGAATGAAAGCTCGCCCGCCGTCCAATGGCTCCGCGCGCTTGCGGCGCTCGCGCACAAGGAATGCGGCGGCAAGGGCGTCGGCGCGATCGGCATGTGCTTTACCGGCAATTTCGCGCTGTCGATGATGCTGGAGCCCGCGGTGCTCGCGCCGGTGCTGTCGCAGCCGTCGCTGCCGCTGAACGATGCCGCGGGGATGCACATCGCGCCCGACGAACTCGCGGCGGTCAAGGCGCGGATGGAGGCCGAGGACCTCACCGTGCTCGCCTATCGCTTCGAGGGCGACAAATTTTGCAAGGCGGCGCGCTTCGCCGCCTATGAGGCTGCGCTCGGCGACCGCTTCGTTGGCCGTGTGCTGCCCGATGCCGCCGCCAATCCCGACAGCCCGATGAAGAATCCGCACAGCGTCGTCACGCTCCATCTGATCGACGAGGAGGGCCAGCCGACGCGCGCGGCGCGCGACGAAATCCTCGATTTCTTCCGTATGCGCTTGAGCGGTTGAGGACGGCGGCCTAAGGGCGGCGCATTCATCACCTGAAAGGACTCCCATGCGACCCTCCGGCCGCGCGCCCGACCAGATGCGCTCCATCGCCATCGAAACCGCTTTCACCATCCATGCCGAGGGCAGCGTTCTCGTCTCCTTCGGCAACACGAAGGTGCTGGTCACCGCCAGTGTCGAAGAGAAAGTGCCGCCCTTTCTTCGCGGCAAGGGGCAGGGCTGGGTCACGGCCGAATATGGGATGCTCCCGCGCGCGACCCATACCCGAGGCAGCCGCGAGGCGGCGAAGGGCAAGCAGTCGGGTCGAACGCAGGAGATTCAGCGCCTTATCGGGCGATCCTTGCGCGCCGTCGTCGATATGAAGAAGCTCGGCGAGCGCCAGATCGTCATCGACTGCGACGTCATCCAGGCCGATGGCGGCACGCGCACCGCGTCGATCAGCGGCGCGTGGGTCGCGCTCCGGCTCGCGGTCGACAAGCTGATCGAAAGCAAGGCGCTCGCCGCCGACCCGATCGAGGATCAGGTCGCGGCGATCTCGTGCGGCATCTACAAGGGCACGCCGGTGCTCGACCTCGACTATGATGAGGATTCGGTCGCCGAAGCCGACGGCAATTTCGTCCTCACGGGCCGCGGCCAGATCGTCGAGGTGCAGGCCAGCGCCGAAGGCGCAACCTACGACGAGGAGGGCCTGCTCCGCCTGCTCCGCCTCGCGCGCATCGGCTGCACCGACATTTTTGCGGCGCAGGCGAAGGCGGTGGGGCGATAGGATCGGGTTGATCAGGCTCGCACAAAGCCACGAAGCCACAAAGACGCGCCATGCCGTGAAGCATTCATTTATTCATGCGCTGCGTCAGGCGCCTTGGCTCATGGAATGAGGGGCCTGTCGGCCCAGGCTTTCTTTGTGGCTTCGTGGCTTTGTGCGAAACGATTTGAACCGACGGAGGATGGATAGGCCCATGTCCCACCGCAAACTCACCCCCGGCAAGCTCGTCATCGCAAGCCACAATGCGGGCAAGGTGCGCGAGATTCGCGCGCTGCTCGAACCCTTCGGGATCGAGCCGGTGTCGGCGGGCGACCTCGGCCTGCCCGAGCCGGAGGAAACGGGGACAACGTTCCGCGAGAATGCGCTGCTCAAGGCACATGCGAGCGCGTCGGCGGCAGGGCTGCCCGCGCTCGCCGACGACAGCGGGCTCGAAGTCGCGGCGCTCGGCGGGCGGCCGGGCGTCTACACCGCCGACTGGGCCGAGCGCCAATGGTTCGAAGGCGAGAAGGGCCGCGACTGGTATATGGCGATGGGCAAGGTCGAGGGGCTGCTGGCGGAGCAGGGGCCGGACGTCGACCGCAGCGCGCGCTTCGTCTGCACGCTCGCGCTGGCCTGGCCCGATGGTCATGCAGAGGTCTTCGAGGGCAGGGCGGAAGGCAGTCTGACCTGGCCGCCGCGCGGGACATTGGGGTTCGGTTATGATCCGGTCTTCGTTCCGATCGGCAAATCACTGACTTATGCGGAAATAGGCCCGGCCGAAAAACATGCGATCAGCCATCGCGCCGACGCTTTTGCGAAGCTTGTGGCGGGCGCGTTCTGACCTGATCGTCGCCCTCGCGCAGGTGGGGCGACGTGATCTCAAGTTAAGTCTATAGCCCCCGCATGGCCGAACCGCTCGCCCTCTATGTCCATTGGCCGTTCTGTGTGTCGAAATGCCCTTATTGCGACTTCAACAGCCATGTCCGCGAACGTGTCGATCAGGCCGCGTGGTGCGCGGCGTTGCTGGCGGATTTAGTGCACGAGGCGGCGCTGCTGCCGGGCCGCAAGATCTCGTCGATCTTCTTCGGCGGCGGCACCCCCAGCCTGATGCCGCCCGCGACTGTCGCGGCGGTGATCGCGGCGGCGGACGCGGCGTGGGGGTTGGCGGACGATTGCGAGGTCACGCTGGAGGCGAACCCCAATTCGGTCGAGGTCGCCAATTTCGCCGATCTGGCCGCCGCCGGGGTCAATCGCGTATCGATCGGCGTTCAGAGCTTCGATCCGCAAATCCTTGAATTTCTGGGCCGTGCCCACAGCGGAGACGAAGCGCGGAGCGCCATCGCGGCGGCGCAGGATCATTTCGCGCGCGTCAGCTTCGACCTGATCTATGCGCGGCCCGGTCAGTCGCTCGCAGCGTGGGAGTCCGAGCTTGGCGCGGCGCTGGCGTTCGGCACCGGGCATCTCTCGCTCTATCAGCTCACGATCGAGCCCGGCACGCGCTTCGCGACCCTCGCCGCGAAGGGCGATCTCGTCATTCCCGACGGTGACGCCGCCGCCGACCTGTTCGATGCGACGCAGGCGATCATGCGCGCCGCGGGCCTGCCGCGCTACGAAGTGTCGAACCACGCCGCGCCGGGCGAGGAGAGCCGGCACAATCTGACCTATTGGCGCTATGGCGACTATGCCGGCATCGGCCCCGGCGCGCATGGGCGGCGGCTGGCGCAGGCGACCGAGCGGCACAAGAAGCCCGAGAATTTCATGTCCGCTGTCGACCGCAATGGCCACGGCCTGAAAGTCGAAACCGACCTGCCGCCGCACGAACGCGCGACCGAGGCGATGCTGATGGGGCTCCGCCTGACCGAAGGCATCGACCTTGCGCGCGTCGAGGATCGGAGCGGGCTGGGGCGCGAGGCGTTCGTCGATGCGGCGGCTGTGGCGCGGCTGGCGGGGCAGGGGTTGCTGGTGCAGGCCGGCGACCGGCTGGCGGTGACCGATGCGGGGATATTGCTGCTCGACAGTATTCTTTCCGAGGTGGTGCGGACGGCGCAGGAAAATTGAGCATCTGAAATTGGCATGTGTCCCCGCGAAGGCGGGGACCCATCTCCGGCCGGTTCCATCTTGCACCGGCTGGAGATGGGCTCCCGCCTCCGCGGGAGCACGGAGGCTTTTATTCGGCGCCGATCATGCTTTACTAGCGGCTCATGGCTTCGATGAACGGGTTTTGAGTGAGCGCAAATCTGATCCGCGACTGGGACGCCCATCTGGCGCATGAGAAGCGCCGGTCGGAGCATACGCGCCGCGCCTATGTCGCGACCGCGATACGCTTTTGCGCCTTCCTGTCGCAGCATCGCGGCGGCGCGGTCGATGCGCATATGCTGAAGGACCTGACCCCGAACGATCTTCGATCCTATCTGGCCGACCGCCGCGCCGAAGGGCTGGGCAATGCGTCGGCGGCGCGCGAACTCAGCGCGCTCAGGACCTTCCTACGCTTCGTCGGCGGCTCCAACGCCAGCGTGCCGCAGCTTCGCGGACCGCGCGTCAAGAAAGGGCTGCCGCGCCCCGTCGCGCCCGCAGAAGCGCTCCAGCTCGCGCAGGATGTCGAGGACAATGCCCGCGAGGGTTGGGTCGGCGCGCGCGATTTCGCACTTCTGCTGCTACTGTACGGAGCGGGGCTCCGCATCGGCGAAGCGCTGGGGCTCACTGGCGCAGCATTGCCGCTCGGCGACACGCTGCGCGTCACCGGCAAGCGGAACAAGACGCGCATCATCCCGATCCTGCCCGCGGTCGCATCAGCCGTGTCGCGCTATGTTACGGCTTGCCCGTGGCCGATCGGCAAGGAGACGCCGCTGTTCCTCGGCGCGCGCGGCGGCCCGTTGGCGCCGGGGGTGATCCGCGCGAGCGTGCGCTCGGCGCGGCGCGCGCTGGGCCTTCCCGAACGCACGACGCCGCACGCGCTGCGCCACAGTTTCGCGACGCATCTGCTCGCGGGCGGGGCCGATTTGCGCAGCCTGCAGGAATTGCTCGGCCATGCGAGCCTCGCCTCGACGCAGGTCTATACTGCGGTCGACGCGGCGCATCTGCTCGACATTTATCGCAGCGCGCACCCGCGGGCCTGACGGGGATCAGCCGCGCGGTTTCTAGGTGAACACCCGCCACAGATAGATCAGCACCAGCGATCCGATCGCTGCCAGCGCCACCGGCCCGACGAAGGCGTCGAGATTGGCGAAGCGGCTGCCGAACCAGTGGCCAGCGCCCGCGAGCGCGCTGATCCAGATCGTCGAGCCCGCGGCGGTCCAGAGCAGGAATTTCGCCTGATTCATCCGCACCATGCCCGCGGGAAGCGACACCATCGTCCGCGCCACCGGCATGAAGCGCGCGACGAAGACGATCGCCGGGCCATATTTCAGGAAAAAGCCGTGCAGCCGCTCGACCTCCGCCCAGTCGAGCGTCAGCCAGCGTCCGTGCCGGTCGACGAAGGGCCTCAGCCGCTCATAGCCGATCCAGCGCCCGATCGCGTACCAGACCCAGTTTCCCGCCGTCGTCCCGGCGACCGCGACCGCGATCAGCGTCCCGAGGTCGAACCGCCCTTGCGCGACCGCGATGCCGCCGAGGCCCATGATGACTTCGGACGGGATCGGTGGAAAGACATTCTCCAGAAACATCAGCACGAAGATGCCGAGATAGCCCCAGCCCTGGATCAGATCGAGAATGAGGGTGGTCATGGGCGGGAACGCGCGAACCCTGTCGGAACCGTCATTGCGAGCGAAGCGAAGCAATCTCCAGCCATCGTTTTCCAATGCCGATAGCTGGGGATTGCTTCGTCGCTACGCTCCTCGCAATGACGGCGGGGCATATCAGCCGATCCGCCGTTCGATCGCGTCCCAGATCATCGCGGCGGTATCGACATTGTCGAAGCGGTCGATCGCGACGATCCCGGTGGGGGAGGTGACGTTGATTTCGGTCAGCCATTCGCCGCCGATCACGTCGATGCCGACGAACAGCAGCCCGCGTTCGCGCAGCGCGGGACCGAGCACGTCGCAAATCTCCTGCTCGCGCGGGGTCAGCGCCGCCGCTTCGGCATAGCCGCCGACCGCGAGGTTCGACCGGAACTCGCCCTCGCCGGGCTTGCGGTTGATCGCGCCCGCAAACGCGCCGTCGATCAGCACGATGCGCTTGTCGCCTTGCGAAACGCTCGGCAGGAACTGCTGGACCATGAAAGGCTCGGGCCAGACCTGCCCGAACAACTCGACGAGCGCGCCGAGGTTGGCGCCGTCCGCGTCGATGCGGAACACCGCCTTGCCGCCGTTGCCGTGCAGCGGCTTGATCACGACGGCGCCGTAACGCGCCTGAAAGTCCTTCACCGCATCGAGGTCGCGCGTCACCATCGTCGGCGGCATGAACTCGGGAAAGTCGAGCACGAACACTTTCTCGGGGGCGTTGCGCACCGACACCGGATCGTTGACGACCAACGTCTCATCCTTGATGCGTTCAAGCAGCCAGGTGCCGGTCAGATAGCCGAGATCGAAGGGCGGGTCCTGCCGCATCAGCACGACGTCGACGTCGCGGCCGAGGTCGAGCGTGACCTGCTCGCCGAATTTATAGTGATGGCCCGGCTCGCGCTTCGCCTCGACGACGCGATGCGCCTTGGTCGTCAGCCGCCCCGCCTCCCACGTCAGGCCGCGCACGTCGTAATGATAGAGCGGATAGCCGCGCTCGAGCGCCTTCAGCATCAGGTGGAAGCTGCTGTCGCCATTGATGTTGACCGTATCCATCGGGTCCATTTGCACGGCTGCGCGCAGGGTCATTTTTTTCTCCATTTCAAGCCGTTTCCCCAAAAGGGGAGGGGGGCCGGAGTCGCCTCACGGCTGCCAGACGTGGACCAGATGGCGAGGCAATCGCTTCGGCGCAAGGAGCATCACGTCGATCCGGATGTCGTCGGTCGGCCGCGCGAGGCGCGGAGCCAGCATCGCCGCCGCCGCGGCGACGCGCCGCAGCCGCCATTCGTCGACCGCCAGATCGAGATCTTCGGCCCGTTCGCGCCATTTCACCTCGATGAAGGCGAGCGTGCGCCCGCGCCGCGCGACAAGGTCGACTTCGCCCGCGCTCACGCGAAGCCGCTCACCGACGATCCGCCAGCCGTGGAGCCGCAGCCACCACGCCGCGCGCCGTTCAGCCCGGCGTCCGCGCGCTTCGGCGGCGGCGCGGTTCAAGCCTGCTCCTTGAGCGCGAGCGCCCGCGCATAAACCTCGTGCCGATCGAGTCCATAGCGTTTCGCGACGGCCTTCGCCGCCTGCGCGACCGGCCTGTCGGCCATCGCGGCGCGCAATGCGGCGTCGAGCGTGGCGTCGTCGGCGGTTTCGGTGGCGGCTTCGCCCGGCGGGCCGACGACGATCACAATCTCGCCCTTCGGCGGGGCATCGGCATAGCGTGCGGCAAGCTCGCTCAGCGTCCCCGTCACGCATTCCTCGTAGAGCTTGCTGATTTCGCGCGCGACCGCCGCCTCGCGGTTGCCGAGCCCTTCGGCGAGCGCGCCCAGCGCCGCCGCGAGCCGTGGTCCGCTTTCGTAGAAGACCAAAGTCGAGCGCAGCGCGGCGAATTCCGCGATCGTATCGGCGCGCGCCTTCGCCTTGTTCGGCAGGAAGCCCGCGAACAGGAAGCGGTCGCTCGGCAGCCCCGACAAAGTGATCGCCGCGATCGCGGCGCAGGGGCCGGGCAGGGTGGTGACATGCCGCCCGGCCGCGTGCGCATCGCGCACGAGCTTGTAGCCGGGGTCCGAAATCAGCGGCGTTCCCGCATCGGACACCAGAATGACGACTTCGCTCTCCATGCGCGCAACCAAGGCGGCGCGGGCGCGTTCGTCGCTATGATCATGATAGGGGGTCATCGGCACACGCAAACCCAGATGCGACAGCAGCTTCGCGGTCACGCGCGTATCCTCGGCCGCGATCACGTCGGCGGAGGCGAGTGTCGCTGCCGCGCGCGCGCTTATGTCGCCGAGGTTGCCGATGGGCGTCGCAACGATATAGAGACCGGGCAAGGGAGATTTTGAGATGGTCGAATCCGGCATGGAGCCGAAAATGGCAGAAACTGCCCCGCAGCGCCAAGAGAATGCGCCGCCGCGCCGGCAATTGCTGCGCGGGCTGGGCGTCATGGCGATGGCCGGCTTCCTTGCCGCGTGTCAGGTGGTGCCGAAAAGCAGCGGCCCCGCGACTCCGCCGCCGCCGCCCGCCGGCGACAATGTCGGCCCCGGCCTGCCGACCGATACCGACCGTCACCGCGTCGCGCTGCTGGTGCCGGAGAGCGGCACCAACGCCGACGTCGGCACCGCGATCGCCAATGCGACGACGATGGCGCTGCTCGATTCGCGCACCGAAAAGGTCCGCATCACCACCTACGACACCGCGCTCGGCGCGGCGGCGGCAGCGCGGCAGGCGGTCGCCGATGGCAACAAGCTGATCCTCGGCCCCTTGCTCAGCGAGGATGTCGCCGCGGTCGCGCCGATCGCGCGCGCGGCGAAGGTGCCGGTGCTCAGCTTCTCGAACGACAGCAGCGTCGCGGGCAATGGCGTCTTCATCATGGGCTTCGTCCCCGGCCAGTCGGTCGAGCGCGTCGTCGCTTATGCGCGGAGCAAGGGACATCAGCGTTTTGGCGCGCTCGTCCCCAAGACCGTTTATGGCGAGCGCTCGACCGCCGCTTTCCGCGCCGCGGTGGCGGCCGCGGGCGGCACGCTGGTGTCGATCGAAAGCTATGACCGCAGCGCGACCGCGCTCACCGGCGCGGCGCGGCGGCTCGCCAATGCGGGCGCGATCGACGCGGTGCTGATCGCCGATTCGGGCGGCAACGCGATTCGCGCGGTTCCGGTGGTGAAGAGCGGCGGCAGCAAGCAGATCCTCGGCACCGAGCTTTGGAACACCGACGCCGCGCTCGGCGGCAATGCCGCGATGCGCGGGGCGTGGTTCGCCAGCGTGTCCGACGGCCTCTATGGCCAACTCGCCGCCAAATATCGCACCCGCTATGGCAAGGCGCCGTATCGGCTCGCCAGCCTCGGCTATGATTCGGTGCTGCTCACGGTGCGCATTGCGCGCGACTGGAAGCCGGGGACGAATTTCCCGGTGTCGCGATTGCTGGCCGCGGACGGCTTCGGCGGTATCGACGGCATCTTCCGTTTCAACAATCGCGGCATCGCGGAGCGCGCGCTCGAAGTGAGCGAGGTCGGGGCGGGCGGCTTCCGCGTCATCGACCCGGCGCCGGTGAAGTGGTGAGGCGCCGCGGCGTGGCTTGACCGCCACAGTCGGACGAAAAGCGTCATCTTTATGCCACGGGCGGCCTTTACGGCGCGCCCGCGGTCACTATATGAGCGGAGCGCGCGCGGACCGTGCCGATTCCGCGCGCCCGCATTCAACGATCAGGAGATACAGCTATACCACCCCCGATGACCCGCCGCTCGATGGTGCCGCCGCCCAAAAACGGCCCGCGATACAATGAATTCATCGCTTCGCCCAAGGTCCGCGTGATCGATGAGGAAGGCGAGAATCTGGGCGTGATGCTGACGGCCGAAGCGATCGAGCAGGCGGCGGAGGTCGGGCTCGATCTGGTCGAGGTGTCGCCGAACGCCGATCCGCCGGTGTGCAAATTCCTGGATGTGGGCAAGTTCAAATACGAGGCCCAGAAAAAGGCGAACCTGGCCCGCAAGAGCCAGAAGACGCAGGAAATCAAAGAGATCAAGATGCGTCCGAACATCGACGATCATGATTTCGACGTGAAGATGAAGAAGGTCTTCGATTTTCTGGGCGAAGGCGACAAGGTCAAGATGACCATGCGCTTCCGCGGCCGCGAGATGAGCCACACCCAGCTTGGCCTCAACGTGCTTCAGCGCGTCGCCGAAATGACCGCCGAGATCGCGAAGGTCGAGGCGCACCCGCGCACCGAAGGCCGCCAGATGCTGATGGTGCTCGCGCCGAAGTGAGCATTCAATCCTCCATGTCGCGTAGCGATGGGGAGGGGGACCATCCAAAGGATGGTGGAGGGGCAGGCGTCAAAACCCCTCCGTCAGCGCTTCGCGCTGCCACCTCCCCAACGCTGCGCGACGGGGAGGATCAATTGCCGACCCTGAAATCCAGCACCGTCGTCCCCGCGGGCCGCCCGCCCCCGGCATAGCGGCGCTCGACCATATGAACCTCGCCCGCCGCCGAAATGGCGACGAGGGTCGAGGCGCGCGTGCCATAGACCTCGCCGAGCAGGAACAGCGCCGAATCGCCCTCGGCGGTCAGCGTGTCGAGCAGGCCTTCGGGATCGGCGCCAGCTTCGACCACTGCGGCCAGTGCCGCGCGCAGCCGTTCGGCGCGGGGGCAGGGGCGGTCGACCGGCTCGTTGGCGAGCGCATGGACGCCGGTTTCCAGTGACGGGATCGACGGCTGCGGCCGGTTGGTCAGTCGCCGCGCTGCGCCATCGACCGCGAACAGATTGAACGCATTGAACCGATCAAGATCGGCGGCGGCGGGATCGGCGAAGTGCCCTTCGCCGCGTAGCAGGTCGACGACGAGTGCCCCGCGCGAGTCCTTCGCCGGATCGGGCATCGCGCCGCGCACGTTGGTGACCACCACGACGCGCCCGCTCGGCCGATGGACGCCGAGCCACGTCCCGCCCGCCTGAAGATCGCGCCCCGCGACGATGCCGCTGCCGTCGTCCCATTCGGCGAGCGGCGCGGCGGGGCGCTCGTGAAACTCGTCGCGGTTCCCGATCAGGATCAGCGGCCAGTCGGGATGGATGCGGTGGGCAAGAGCGACGACGCACATGCGCAGCCTATCGCGCTTTGCCGGTGCTTTGCCAAGCAAAGCATGATAGATTCCGCCGGTCTTTCTGGAGGGGGAGGTGAAGATGACGGAAGCTGTCAAAACGCCGTGGCATATCTGGGCCGTCGGTGTCGTATCGCTGCTCTGGAACGCGATCGGCGCGTTCGACTATATGATGACCAAGCTGCAGAATGCCGACTATATGGCATCATTCACCGCCGACCAGCAGGCCTATTTCTATGGTTTTCCGGTCTGGGCGAATATCGGCTGGGCATTCGGGGTCTGGGCGGCGGTTATCGGTTCGCTGCTGCTGCTGCTCCGCAGCCGCCATGCGGTGACCGCCTTCGCCGTTTCGCTCGCCGGGCTGGCGGTGAGCTGTCTCTATCAATTCGGCCTGCACCATGCCGACTTGCAGCGCCTGTTCGGCGCGTTTCCGATGATCTTTACCGCGATCATCTGGATCGTGCTGATCGCGCTGTTCGTCTATGCGCGGCGGCAGGCGGCGGCCGGGGTGCTGCGTTAGGGATTTGAAATATAGCGCTACATTCCATTCGTCATCCCGGACTTGATCCGGGATATATTAAAGCAACGCCGAGAAATGGATCCCGGATCAAGTCCGGGATGACGCAAAAGGGAAAGCTGGCTAATCGAACAAATGGTCGCTTACGGCGACCATCGTCGTTCGGCACCCAAGCTCGGCCTACCGAGCCCGAATGAAAGCCCGGATGTCCCCGGCCAATTTGTGCCGATCTTCGTCGCGGATATACATCATGTGGCCCGCGTCATAATATTTATATTCGATCCGGTCCTGCGGGATGCCGGTGCGCGACAGGGCATATTCGGCGGCGAAAAAGGGCGTCGCGAAATCATAATAGCCCTGGCCGACGAAGACGCGCAGGCCCGAATTTTCGCGCAGCGCCTGCCCGATATAGGGCGCGACGTTCAGATAGGCGTTGCTGTCGCGTCCGCCGATCCGCCAGTCCCACGGACCGACATTGCCGATCGACTGATATTCGCGGTCGGTCTTGAACCCCAGCGTATCGCGCGCCCAGCTGTTGATCGCGGCGGTATAGCCCGCGTCGATGCCATAGAAGCTGGGATCATTGTCGGGCTCTTCGCCCGCATTGTCGTAATCCTTGCCGGTATAGCGGCTGTCGAGCCGCCCGATGGTCAGGCCGCGGTCGCGCAGCAGCTCCTTGTAGAAGCGGCCGGGCGTCACGCGCAGGTCGGCGCGCTCGAGGAAATCCTCCGACAGGCCGGTGAAGCGCGCCAGTTCGCGGCGGATCGCGGCGCGCTCTTCGCCCTGCAATTTCTGTCCTTTCAGCAGCGCGGCGGCATAGGGGCCGATCGCCCATTGCCGCGCTTCTTCGGCGAACGCTTCGGCCGACGGCGCGCTTGCCTTGCCGTGATAGAGCGCGGTCGTCGCCATCGAGGGCAGGTTGGTGATATAGCCGAGCTCGTTCCCCGGCACATCGGAGCCCGCGGCGAAATCGAGCACGGTCGAGATCAGGATGATCCCGTTGAGGCCGACGTCGTTGAAGGTCTCATTCATCAACTGGTTGGCGACCGCCGCCGAGCGCGTCGTGCCATAGCTTTCGCCGCCGAGGAACTTGGGGCTGTTCCAGCGGCCGTTCTCGTTCAGCCAGCGCCGGATCACTTCGGCGACCGCCTTCGCATCCTGCGTGATACCGTAATAATTTTTGGGGTCGGCCTTGCCGATCAGGTGCGAAAAGCCGGTGCCCGGCGGGTCGATGAAGACGATGTCGGTGACGTCGAGCAGCGCGTCGGGATTGTCGACGATCGGATAGGGCGGGGCGCCGTCGTCGGTGCCGTTGCCGGGGATCGCGACGCGCTTGGGGCCGAAGGCGCCCATCATCAGCCAGACGGTGCCCGATCCGGGGCCGCCGTTGAACAGAAAGGTCACCGGCCGGTTCGGGTCGCGCGGTTCCTTGATATAGGCGGTGGTGACGATGGCGGCTTCGGCGACGCCGTCCTGATTCTTGAGGATCGTCTCACCGATCGTCGCGGCGTAATTGATCCGCTGCCCGCCGAAGGTGCCCGACAGCTTGGTGGTGTGGACCTGCGGCACATAGTCGGCGGGCTTTTCGGCCTTCGCCTTGTCGGCCGCCTTATGGGCCGGCGCATCCTGCGCATGCAGCATGGAAGGCGCAGCGACGGCGAGCGCCAGCGCGATGATCGACAGACCCGTTTTCATAATTTTCTCCCCGTTGAGGTGCGAAACCTAGCATCGGGGAAAGAAGGGGCAATGCCACTCGTCGGCGCGAAACGGCGCTTGGTCGAAGGGGTTTCAGGCTGCGCGCGGGATGATGCGATCGAGCTCGCCGTTCAGCGCGCGCTTGGCTTCAAGCAATTGATAATCAAGTTGCAAGCCAAGGAAAAAGCCTTCCGACATGCGGAAATAGCGTGCGAGACGCAGGTCAAGGTCTGCATCCATATCGGCATTGCCATCGATTACGGCCCGTATTTGTCGCGCCGATACTCCGAGCGCCTTGGCGAGCGCTGTCGCGTCCATGCCGAGCGGTTCCATGAATTCGGACAGCAGCAACTCACCCGCGTGGCTGTTGTGCAGCCAGTCGGGATTAGTGGTAGTCCGTGATCTCGACCTGTTCGGCATGTTCGTCTTTCCAGACAAAACATATACGCCATTTCATATTAATGGAAATCGAATGTTGTTCGCTCCGGTCGCGTTCCAGCGCGTGAAGGCGATTCGACGGAGGATTGCGAAGGTCATCGAGCGTCCGGGCGCGGTTAAGTAGCCTGAGTTTGTCGAGTGCCCTATTCTGGATATCGGATGGAAGCTTGCGGCTCCGTTCGCCATTCCAGATTTTCTCGGTCTCGGGATCGGCGAACGAGTGGATCATTTGCGAAGTTCATCAAGCCGGTGCCAGTCTTCATCTGAAGGGCGCTTTGCATACCAGAACTTCCATCCATTTACGTTGGTGCCCGAAATCGCTCCAGCCGCCTCCGATGGACTTTGGCGGATATTTCCCGTTTCATCGGTCCAAACTTCATTCGTGATTTCTGCCCTGAACGTTCGTCCCTTGTATGTTGCACGAAGCTTGGTTCCTTCAGGCAGAAAAACGTTGCCGATCCAGGCACCAATCAGATTGCCCGTTAGCGCGGCCGCTACTTTGTCCAAACCTGTAGGTTTTAGCTGATCCTGTAAGCCCACCAATGTCGCTTCAATTTCGGATAGCCCCAACAGCCTGCGGAGGACATCGTTATAACTGTCCTCTTCGCTCGCGCGATGAGCTGTCAGCGCTTTAAAAACGTCGAAGTCGATGTCGATGTGCATTTTACTATCCTTTCTCCAAAATCTATAGGAGAAAAAATAGATCGTCAATATCTCTCTACCGCCCCCACTTCGTCTTGCTCTGCTTCCCGAACCGCCCCTTGCGCGTTCCCGGCTTGCCCTCGTTCGAGCGCCCAACCCTCGGCGCCACCTGCTCGTCCGCCGGTAACCCGAGTTCGTCCGCTTCCAGCCGCCGGATTTCGTCGCGCAGGCGGCCGGCTTCCTCGAATTCCAGGTCCGCGGCGGCGTCGCGCATCTTCTTTTCGAGGTCGGCGATATAGGCGCGCAGGTTGTGGCCGACCATATGGTCGGGCTTGTCGTCGCCGAGGTCGATCGTCACCTGATCCTTCGACGCGACATGCGCGATGATGTCGCCGATGTTGCGTTTGATCGTCGTCGGGGTGATGCCGTGCTCGTCGTTATACGCCTGCTGCTTCTCGCGGCGGCGGTCGGTCTCGCGCATCGCGCGTTCCATGCTGCCAGTGATGCGGTCGGCGTAGAGGATGACGCGGCCGTCGACGTTGCGCGCGGCGCGGCCGATCGTCTGGACGAGGCTGGTCTCGCTGCGCAGAAAGCCTTCCTTGTCGGCGTCGAGAATCGCGACGAGCCCGCATTCGGGGATGTCGAGCCCTTCGCGGAGCAGGTTGATGCCGACGAGCACGTCGAACACCCCGAGCCGCAGGTCGCGGATGATCTCGATACGCTCCAGCGTCTCGACGTCGCTGTGCATGTAGCGGACCTTGAGCCCCGCCTCGTGGAGAAATTCGGTCAGATCCTCGGCCATGCGCTTGGTCAGCGTCGTCACCAACGTGCGGTATCCGGCGGCCGCGGTCTTCTTGGCCTCGGCGATCAGGTCGTCGACCTGCTCCTCGACCGGCTTGATTTCGACCGGCGGGTCGATGAGCCCGGTCGGGCGGATCACCTGTTCGGCGAACACGCCCTGCGTGCGTTCCATCTCCCACGTCCCCGGCGTCGCCGAGACGCTGACCGTCTGCGGACGCATCAAATCCCATTCGGCGAAGCGCAGCGGCCGGTTGTCGATGCAACTCGGCAGGCGGAAGCCATATTCGGCGAGGGTGATCTTGCGGCGATGGTCGCCCTTCGACATCGCGCCGATCTGCGGGATCGTCTGGTGGCTTTCGTCAACGAAGAGCAAGGCGTTGTCGGGCAGATATTCGAACAGGGTCGGCGGTGGCTCGCCGGGCAGGCGGCCGGTCAGGAAGCGGCTGTAATTCTCGATCCCCGCGCAGCTTCCGGTCGCGGCGATCATCTCGAGGTCGAAATTGGTGCGCTGTTCGAGCCGCTGCGCCTCGAGCAGCCGGCCCTCCGCCTCGAGTTCCTTCAGCCGCTCGGCGAGTTCGTGGCGGATCGCCTCGCTCGCCTGCTTGAGCGTTGGGCCAGGGGTCACATAGTGCGAGTTGGCGAAGACGCGGACATAATTCAGGTTCGCGATCTTTTTGCCCGTCAGCGGGTCGAACTCGGTGATCTCCTCGATCTCGTCGCCGAAGAAGCTGACGCGCCACGCCATATCTTCATAGTGCGACGGGAAAATCTCCAGGCTGTCCCCGCGCACGCGGAAATTGCCGCGTGCGAAGGCCTGGTCGTTGCGCTTGTACTGGAGCGCGACGAGCTTGCGGATGATCTCGCGATTGTCGGCGACCTGGCCTTTTTTCAGGTCGAAGATCATCGCCGAATAGGTTTCGACCGAGCCGATGCCATAGAGGCACGACACCGACGCGACGATGATCACGTCGTCGCGTTCGAGCAGCGCGCGTGTCGCCGAATGGCGCATCCGGTCGATCGCCTCGTTCACCGAGCTTTCCTTCTCGATGTAGGTGTCCGACCGCGGCACATAGGCCTCGGGCTGGTAATAGTCGTAATAGCTGACGAAATATTCGACCGCATTGTTGGGGAAAAAGCTCTTGAACTCGCCATAGAGCTGCGCCGCGAGGATCTTGTTCGGGGCGAGGATCAGCGCCGGGCGCTGCAGCTCGTCGATGACCTTCGCCATGGTGAAGGTCTTGCCCGATCCGGTGACGCCGAGCAGCACCTGATCGCGCTCGCCGGCGAGCGCGGTGTCGACGAGTTCGCGAATCGCCGCCGGCTGGTCCCCGGCGGGCTGATAGTCGCTAACCAGTTCGAATCGCTTGCCGCCTTCGACCTTGTCGGGGCGCGCGGGGCGGTGCGGGACATAGGCCGCGCTGGTGTCGATTTCGTCGAGCGATGTGCGAATCTGGATTGCCATTGCCGCTAATATGGTATCGATGGGGCTCAACCACAAATAATATGCTGGGCAACCAAATGGTCGCGACCGAGTTTCCGATCTGCTCAACAGGAGGATGAAATCCATGAAGAAAATTCTGACGATCGCGACCCTTGGGGTCGCGCTGGCCGTCTCGGGCTGCGGCAAGAGCGAGAATAATGCCGGCGGCACCGTCAAGCGCGAGGCCGGAAACTGGAAGACCGACGTCAAGCTGGTGAAATTCGAAGTCCCCGGCATGCCGGCCGAAATGAAGGACGGCATGGCGAAGATGATGGAAGGCGCCAGCGGCATGGACCAGTGCTTCACGCAGGAGCAGGTCGACAAGGAGGATATCGCGTCCGAACTCGCCAAGGGTCCCGGCAACGGCGGCGAGTGCAAATGGTCGAAGAAGGAGGTCAGCGGCGGCAAGATCGACGTCGCGGGCACCTGCACCGCCAACGGCCAGACGGTCGATATGGCGATGAACGGCACGATGGAAGCGAAGAAGACCGACGTGACGATCACGACCAAGGGCAAGGTGCCGAACGGGCAGGGCGATATGGAAATGGTACTCCAGATGACGAGCACCCACACCGGCCCGTGCAAGGACGGCGCGGCGACGACCAAGAGCTGAGCGCTCTCGTCGCCGACGGAAAAGCCGAAGGGCGCCGATGCGAATCGGCGCCCTTTTTCTTTGGGATAAGGACAGGCTTATCGGGAGAGATGGGGGATGGACTTGCCGGGAGGACGGCAGGTGGGGCTGCCCCCCTCCCGGCGAAGTCTCTGTTCAATGGAGCCTCAACACATGTCGAAAGGTGCCAGGGACCAGCTCGCACCCTTCGGTCTTGCGACCCCATTTGTTCGGGTCGGACACCAGGTCCGATCCGAACCACGACCGCCAAGGGCGTGCCGCGACCCTTGAACGATCTCATGCACGGGGGCAGGAGGACAGTTACAATGGGTCACGTCGCGGCGTGTAGCCGAATGGTAGGCTTTTCTTTACCATTGATCCCCAATTTCCGGGCCATTTGGAGCAACGCTGTGATTTTGTTATAAGGCCAGGGCTGCCTGTTACCGTTACATCATCGGGAAATCGGTGGCTGTCCCCGTCGAATGGCGTATCTACCGCGCGCCACGCAGAGGGCATTTGAGGGTTGCATGGACCGCACGACAACGAACCATCCTCCAGGGCGCGATGACGACGACCGGATTATCGCGGCCGAACATGAGCGGCTTCGCGCATCGCCGCTGTTCACGCGGTCGCCGGTCCTGTCGCGGTTGCTCCAGTTCCTGGTCGAGCATCGTCTGAATGGTGGGCGCAGCGCGCCCAAGGCCTATGCCATCGCGACCGAGGCGCTGGGCCGCAACGCCGATTTCGATCCCGCCGTCGACAGCTACCCGCGCGTCATGGTGGGGCGGCTGCGGACGCTGCTCGATCGCTATTATGCCGAAACGGCGTGGGTGCATCGCTTGCGCGTGCCGCAGGGAAGCTATGAGATCGTCGTTCAGCGGCGCGCCTCGCCCCCGGCGCGGCCGGCGGCCGGGGAGGATGAGGTGTCGGCGGTCGGCGAGTCCGGCGCGGCGATGCCGCCATCGCACCCCGCGGACCGCGCCGCGTCGGCGCGCCGTTCGCCGGGATTTCGTTGGCTCTGGATCGTTCCGCTCGTCCTGCTCGCGCTGGCGGCGGGGTGGTGGGCTTCCACCAATTGGGGACGCTTGTCGCACTCCGCCGTGCGGCCGGTGCCGCTGCTCGAGATTTCGATTCCCCAATCGGGCGACACGCCGGTATCGCGGGCGCTGTCGCGCGCGCTCGAAGGCCGGCTTCGCGACGGGCTGCGTCGCTTCGATCTGGTCGATCTGCGAAGTGCCGGATCCGCCGGCGCGGCGGCGTCCGCGCGCCCCGATTACCGGCTGGACGCGTCGATCGTCCGCATGATCGACGGCCCGGCCGACGTCACGCTGGTGCTCAATCGTGTCGCCGATCAGCGCACCATCTGGTCGCAGCAATTCCATTTGACCAAGGAAGAAATGCCCGAATTCGCGCCGATCGACCCCGCGATCGCCCAGATCGCGGGCGATTATGGCGTCATCGTGCGCGATCAGGTTCAGCAGTACCCCGACGATTTTGCTCCCGGCTATCCCTGCCTCGCGCAATTCAACCGGATTCGGCAGATGCGCAATCCGCAGGGGGTGCGGCAGATCGACGCCTGCCTTCGCGCGACGCTCGATCGCAAGCCGAACGACCCGGTGGCGCTGAACGCGCTGTCGCTGCTTCGGTTCGGCGACTGGCAGGCGCGGCGCAACACGCCCGAGGGAGCGAAAGCGTTCGCCGAGGCCCGGTCGCTGGGGCTGCGCGCCTATGAAAATGGCGCCGGCACGGCGGCGGGCCTGTTCGCGATGGCGCGCTCGAATTTCTATGGCCGCAATTGTGCGGGCGGACTCGCAATGGGCAATGGCGCGTTGCGGCTCAACCCCTATGACGCCGATCTGGCGGGGTTCATGGGGCTGTTCAAGCTGGCGTGCGGCGACGCGGAGGGGGAGCGGTTGTTGCAACGGTCGCTCGACCTCGATTCCTCCTATCCGGGCGTGCCGGCGGTGACGCTGGCGTTCGTCCGGTCGCAGGCGGGCGATCAGGAGGGGGCGATGGCGATTCTCGACCGCGTCCCGTCGCCCAGCAAGCTGGAGCCGCAGTTCCTACTCATCCGGTCGATCGTGCTGGCGCGTCAGGGGCACCTGCCCGAAGCGCGCGCGGGTTGGCAGCGCCTGCTCGCCTTTACGAAACAGCCCGCGAATGCGGCGCCCGAAGCGGTGCTGGGGCAGTTCATGATCACGCCCGCCGTGATCGAGCGGGCGTCGGCAGCGGTGCGCGAATCGGGTATCGTGCCACCGGCACCCTGACGTAGCGACGCGGCCGCCGGTTCGCGCGGACTTGAAGGCGGCGGGCTGCCGTCCTATCTTTGCTGTGGGTATCGACAGGCGGGAAGGGGGAACGGATCCGGGCGGGCGCGCTGCGAACGCCGATCGAGCCGAGGCCTTGCGCGGCCGACCGATGCCAGCCCTCTTGCCAGCCCAGCCGCTGGGCTCTAGGGCAAATTCCAACATTCACGACATAGTCAGAAAAAAGGAACTGTGCATGAGCGATTCGGCCGAAAAGGTTAAGAAGATCGTCGTCGAACATCTGGGCGTCGAAGCCGACAAGGTTACCGAAGAGGCGAGCTTCATCGACGACCTGGGCGCCGACAGCCTCGACATCGTTGAACTGGTGATGGCGTTCGAGGAAGAATTCGGTGTCGAAATCCCCGACGACGCGGCGGAAAAGATCGCCACCGTCAAGGACGCGATCGACTATATCGAAGCGAACAAGGGCTAAGGCGAGCCTGTCCGGCATAGCCGGATATGGGCGTCCAGACCGCCCGCATGTTTCCGGCTTCCCGGTCCAGGGCGTGTGCGCTGTGACCGGGGAGCTTTTTTCTTGGCTGCGCGCCGGATAAGATGATTGCGGCCTCCCGCAGGGGGCAGGGGCCGACGAAAGGAATGACTATGCGCCGGGTTGTGGTGACGGGATTGGGTTTGGTGACGCCGCTGGGCGCCGATGTGGAAACCACCTGGAAAAATCTGATCGCCGGCAAATCGGGCGCGGGGACGATCACCCATTTCGACGCCTCCGACCAGAAATGCACGATCGCGTGCGAGGTGAAGGGTCCCGACCATGAATATGGTTTCGACCCCGGCAAGCGCGTCGACCACAAGGTCCAGCGCCAGGTCGATCCGTTCATTATCTTCGGCATCGACGCCGCGGGCCAGGCGCTCGAGGATGCGGGCCTGACCGAGCTGACCGAAGAGCAGAAGGTTCGCGCCGGCTGCTCGATCGGTTCGGGCATCGGCGGCCTGCCGGGAATCGAGAGCGAAAGCCTGCTGCTCGCCGAAAAGGGGCCGGGCCGCGTTTCGCCGCACTTCGTCCATGGCCGCCTGATCAACCTGATTTCGGGGCAGGTCAGCATCAAATACGGGCTGAAGGGCCCGAACCACGCCGTCGTCACTGCCTGCTCGACCGGCGCGCATTCGATCGGCGACGCGGCGCGGATGATCCGCGACGACGATGCCGACATCATGCTCGCGGGCGGCGCCGAGGCGACGATCTGTCCGATCGGCATCGCTGGCTTCGCGCAGGCGCGCGCGCTCAATATGAGCTACAACGACCGCCCCGAGCAGGCGAGCCGCCCCTATGACAAGGACCGCGACGGCTTCGTGATGGGCGAGGGCGCGGGCGTCGTGGTGCTCGAGGAATATGAACATGCCAAGGCGCGCGGCGCCAAGATTTACGCCGAAGTCGTCGGTTACGGCCTGTCGGGCGATGCCTATCACGTCACCGCGCCCGATCCCGAAATGGACGGCGCCTACCGTTCGATGGCAGCGGCGCTGAAGAAGGCGGGGATGACCCCCGCCGACATCGATTATATCAACGCCCACGGCACCTCGACGATGGCCGATACGATCGAACTCGGCGCGGTGAAGCGCCTGTTCGGCGACGCGATGGGCAATGTCTCGATGAGCTCGACCAAGTCGGCGATCGGGCATCTGCTCGGCGGCGCGGGCGCGGTCGAGACGATCTTCTGCATCCTCGCGATCCGCGACCAGATCGTTCCGCCGACGCTCAATCTCGACAATCCCGACGAAGGCACCGAAGGCGCCGACCTCGTCCCGAAAGTCGCGAAGAAGCGCAAGGTGCGCGCCGCGCTCAACAACAGCTTCGGTTTCGGCGGCACCAACGCCAGCCTGATCGTCAAGGCGGTCGATTAAGCCACCTTGATCCGTTTGCCCTGAGCTTGTCGAAGGGCTGTTTTTTCTTCGGGCCGAGCCAAAGAGAAGGACGGTGCTTCGACAAGCTCAGCACGAACGAGGTTGGATCTAGGGCGAATGACCATAACACGCCTGTTGCTGGTGTCCTTTCTCGCTCTCCTCCTCGCCGCCTGTTCGGGCGGCGCCCCGCGCGATGCCGAGGTCGTCATCCCGCCCGGTGCGAGCATTGCCAGGGCGGGAGAGATTCTCGAAAAAGCCGGCGCGGTTTCGGCCTCGAGCTTTCGCAACCACGCGCGCCTTTTCGGCGGCGGCGATCCGATCAAGCCCGGCGAGTATAAGATCGAAAAAGGCATGGATGCGGGCGACATCCTGCGCCTTCTCCAGTCGGGCAAGACGATCCAGCGCCTCGTCATGATTCCCGAGGGGATGCCCTCGATCATGGTTCGCGACCGGTTGATGGCCGAGCCGCGTCTGAAGGGCGACATCGCGGTGCCCGCCGAGGGCAGCATCCTGCCCGACTCTTATGCCTTCACCACCGGCGAAACGCGCGCCGCGGTCGTCGCGCGGATGCAGGCGGCGATGGACAGGACGTTCGCAGAGCTCTGGGCCAAGCGCAGCCCGCGCACCGCGGCAAAGGACCGCAACGAAGCGATGACGCTTGCCTCGATCGTCGAAAAGGAAACCTCGGTCCCCGCCGAGCGCCGCACCGTCGCGGGCGTCTATACCAACCGCCTGGCGATCGGCATGAAGCTGCAGGCCGACCCGACGATCATCTATCCGATCACCCGGGGCAAGCCGCTCGGCCGCCGCATCCTGCGCTCCGAAATCCTCGCGGTGAACGATTACAACACCTACAGCATGATCGGCCTGCCCAAGGGACCGATCGCCAATCCCGGCAAGGCGTCGATCGCCGCGGTGCTCGATCCCGAGGCGAACGACTATCTCTATTTCGTCGCCCGGGGTGATGGGGGCCACGTCTTTGCGCGCACCCTGTCGGAGCATAATGCGAACGTCCAGAAATGGTATCAGCTGCGCCGCGAGCGCGGGGAGAGGTAGGAAGCGTGACCGTCGCCCCCGCGAAGGCGGGGGCCGCCAGAGGGGATTAACGATGACCACCGCAAAGCTCTTCCTGCACGGTGTGCCCGACAGCCCGGCGATCTGGCGCCCGCTGCTCGGCCGGCTCGATCTCGGCGAGACGCCCGTCGCCGTCCCCGCGCTGCCCGGCTTCACCGGGCCGCTTCCCGCGGGCTTTGCCGCGACCAAGGAGGCCTATGCCGACTGGGCGGTGGGCGAGGCGGAGGCCTTGTGCGCGCAGCACGGCACGATCGACATCGTCGGCCACGACTGGGGGGCGCTGATCGCGCAGCGCGTGGCGATGCTGCGGCCCGACCTTATCCGAAGCTGGGCGGTTTCGAACGCGGTGATCGACCCCGATTATCGCGGGCATCGGATCGCGCGAATCTGGAACACGCCGGTTCTTGGCGAAATCTTCATGGCCTTGAGCGCGCCCGCGAAGCTCGCCCAAGGGCTCGCCGCGCAAGGTATGCCGGCGGACATTGCCGCGGAAGAAGCCGCCCAATGGGCGAACAAGGACAAAAGGCGTGCGATCCTGAAGCTCTATCGGTCGGCAAAGGGGCTCAGTTTCGAGCACGACTGGGCGCGCGACATCGGCAAGTTGCCCGCGAACGGCGCGCTGATCTGGGGCGAGGGCGACCCCTATGTCGACCTGTCGGTGGCCGAGCGATTCTCCACGGGCACCGGCGTGCCGCTGATGGTGGTCGAAGGGGCAGGGCATTGGGCGATCGCCGAGCGTCCGGCCGAGGTTGCGGCGGCGCTGCGCGCTTTCTGGAGCCGTTTGTAAAAGCGACGCTTTTTCGCGGTATTGGCAGAGTCGATCATTGTGACCATATTAATCGATTAGATCGTGCGCCGGCTTTGCGTCATTGGCGCGGCCACGAGAAAGGGCGTCCCATGGACGACGGCACATCCTCCCCCCGATCGCCGCGTCCACCCCGTCTCGAGCCAACCGACCCGGGTTTTTCCCCTCCCTTCCGGGCCTCTGGCGCCGCGCCCATCCTTGTTACCGCAGTGATGGGCGCGGCCGACCAGCGCCATTTCGACCGGCTGCGCGATGCCCATTTTCCGCCCGCGCGTAACCTCGTCGCGGCGCATATCACCTTGTTCCACCAGTTGCCGCCGTCGTGCCGTGATGAATTGGAGCGCCTGATCCGCCGCCTGTCGTCCGACACGCCGCCGCCCGAGGCGATGCTGCGCGGCGTCGTTTCGCTGGGCCGCGGCGTCGCTTTCCAGGTCGAAAGTCCCGCGCTGCTCGCCATCCGCGCGCGCATAGCCGATCATTTCCACGGCCTGCTGACCGCGCAGAACCAGGGCGTGCCGCGCCTGCACATCACGGTGCAGAACAAGGTCTCGGCGGGCGAGGCACGGGCGCTGCTGGCCGACCTTGCGCGCGATTTTTGTCCCCGCCCGCTCGTCATCACCGGTCTCGCCACCCATCTCTATCGCGGCGGCCCGTGGGAACCCGCGTTCGCCCGTAATTTTCGAGGGCCGCGCACATGATATTGACCCGAACCGACAGCCTGCCTATAGGCGCGGCTCGCCCGAAGCGGCGGCCTTTCGGGGCGGAGTAGCTCAGCAGGTTAGAGCAGCGGAATCATAATCCGCGTGTCGGGGGTTCGAGTCCCTCCTCCGCTACCAAAATCCATGCTTCCTGCCGTGTATCGGGCTGGGTCTTCGCGCGGGCCGTTGCCGACTCCGGCTCGTGGCCGGGACAGGCGCCGTGCGACGCTCCGGCCAAAAGATCGCTGGTGCGGACGGCGGGACTTGAACCCGCATATCCAGAGGATGGCAGATTTTAAGTCTGCTGCGTCTACCGATTTCGCCACGTCCGCACGCGTGCAGCCGGTCAAGCGGATGGATCCGAAGAGGTCAAGCGCTTGTTTGGTCCTTTGCGTTTGGAGCTTCACCGGGGCGGACGGCTCGGCTATTCGCGGTCGAATGACTCCAGTCCTTGAAATCTCCGGCCTCTCCAAGACGTATAAGAGCGGCCATCAGGCGCTCGCTGCCGTCGACCTCGCCATCAGCAAGGGCGAGATTTTCGCGCTGCTCGGGCCGAACGGCGCGGGCAAGACGACGCTGATCAGCATCGTCTGCGGCATCGTGACGCCAAGCGGCGGCACGGTGACCGTCGGCGGCCACGACCATGCCCGCGATTATCGCGCCGCGCGGTCGATGATCGGGCTGGTGCCGCAGGAACTCCACACCGATTCGTTTGAGAAAGTGATCACGACGGTCAGCTTCTCGCGCGGACTGTTCGGCAAGCCGAGGGATCCCGCCTTCATCGAGCAATTGCTGAAAGACCTGTCGCTGTGGGACAAAAGGAACAGCAAGATCATGGAGCTGTCGGGGGGCATGAAGCGCCGCGTGATGATCGCCAAGGCGCTCAGCCACGAGCCCGAAATCCTGTTCCTCGACGAACCGACCGCCGGGGTCGACGTCGAGCTGCGCCGCGACATGTGGAACATGGTGCGTTCGCTCCGCGAGCGCGGGGTGACGATCATCCTCACCACCCATTATATCGAAGAAGCCGAGGAGATGGCCGACCGGGTGGGGGTGATCAGCAAGGGCAGGCTGATCCTGGTCGAGGAGAAACACGCGCTGATCAAGAAGCTGGGGCGCAAGACGCTGACGCTCAATCTGGCCGAGCCGCTCGACGCCGTGCCTGCGGAGCTGGGCGAGTGGACGCTCGAACTGGCGGGCGAGGGGCACGAACTCGTCTATGAATTCGACAGCCAGGCCGAGGCGACAGGGGTGCCCTCGCTGCTGCGGAGGATGAGCGACCTCGGCATCGCGTTCAAGGACCTTCACACCCGGCAAAGCTCGCTCGAGGATATTTTCGTCGGGCTCGTCCATGAAACGAAAGCGGAGCAGGCCGCATGATCCAGAATCTCCGCGGTATCCGCTCGATCTATATGTTCGAGATGGCGCGCTTCGGGCGTACCTTCTGGACCAGCCTGATGCTGCCCGTCATCACCACGACGCTCTATTTCGTCGTTTTCGGGTCGGCGATCGGCAGCCGGATGAGCGATGTCAGCACAGTGCCCTATGGCGCCTTCATCGTGCCGGGGCTGATGATGCTGACGATGTTCACCGAAAGCATCAGCAACGCGAGCTTCGGCATCTACATGCCCAAATGGACGGGTACGATCTATGAGATGCTGTCGTCGCCGATGTCGCCATTGGAACTGCTGATCGCCTATGTCGGCGCTGCGGCGACGAAATCGGTGATCATCGGGGCGATCATCTTTGCCACCGCGCATCTGTTCGTCGATGTCCAGATCGCGCATCCGGTGCTGATGGTCGCCTTCATGATCCTGATGGCGGTGACCTTCTGCCTGTTCGGTTTCATCATCGGCATCTGGGCGCAGAGCTTCGAGCAGTTGCAGGTGATCCCGCTGCTCGTCGTCTATCCGCTGACCTTTCTGGGCGGCGCTTTCTATTCGCTCGACATGCTGCCTGCGGCGTGGCGCACGGTGACCCTGTTCAACCCGGTCGTCTATCTGATCAGCGGGTTCCGCTGGACATTCTTCGGGCAGGGCGACGTCGGCATTGGCGTCAGCATGGGCGCGGTCGCGCTGTTCCTGACGCTGTGTTTGACGATGATCTTCTGGATGTTCCGGACGGGGTATCGGCTCAAGAATTGAGGCCGATTTCGTCATTGCGAGCGCAGCGAAGCAATCTCCAGTCCGATGGCTGGAGATTGCTTCGCTGCGCTCGCAATGACGAGGGATGAACCCTCAGTCGTTCAGCCGCTCGCGCATTTCCTTGCCGGGCTTGAAATAGGGCACGTTCTTGGCGTTCACCGCGACCGGGGCGCCGGTGCGTGGGTTGCGGCCGGTGCGCGATTCGCGCGATCGCGTCGAGAAGGCGCCGAAACCGCGCAATTCGACCCGCCCGCCGCTGGCGAGCTGGTCCACGATGGAATCAAAAAAGGCATCGACGATGCGTTCCACCTCTTCAAGGCGCAGATCGCTGTTCTCGCTCGCGATCTTCTGCACCAGTTCCGACCGGATCATGTGCTTCCCCTAATATAGTCACGCGCGCCCGACGGGCGCAGGCCATCCGGTCGTTGCCGGCTCCATGTGCGTGAGGACCCCTCCCAACGCGGGCGGGAGAGTATCATGAATCACTGTTCGGTCAAAATATATCACCGAAAGAAAAAGGCCCGCAGAGGGACACTCTGCGGGCCTTTTCTGTTGCCTGACGGCGAGGACGTGAAATTATCAGTCCTTCTTGCCGGCCTTCAGCGCTTCGCCGAGGATGTCGCCGAGCGACGCACCCGAGTCCGACGAACCGTACTGCGCGACGGCCTGCTTCTCTTCGGCGATCTGCAGCGCCTTGACCGAGAAGCTGGGCTTCTTCGAACGGTCGAAGCCGGTGACCATCGCGTCGAACTTCTGTCCGACCTGATAGCGTTCGGCGCGCTGTTCGTCGCGGTCGCGGCCAAGATCGGCGCGCTTGATGAAGCCGGTGGCGCCATCGTCGCCGGCCTGCACTTCGAGGCCGTTGTCGCGGACTTCGAGGACAGTGACGGTGACGATCTCGTTCTTCTTCAGCGAACCCGAAGCGGCAGCGCCGCCGCCAACGGCCGGGGCGCCCTTTTCAAGCTGCTTGATGCCGAGGCTGATGCGTTCCTTCTCGACATCGACGTCGAGAACGACGACCTGCACCTGCTCGCCCTTGCGGTGGAGATGCAGCGCTTCCTCGCCCGAGATGCCCCAGGCGATGTCCGACATGTGAACCATGCCGTCGACGTCGCCGGGCAGACCGACGAACAGGCCGAATTCGGTGGCGTTCTTGACTTCGCCTTCGACGACCGAGCCCACCGGGTGGGTTTCGGCGAACGCGCCCCAGGGATTCGACTGGGCCTGCTTGAGGCCGAGCGAGATGCGGCGTTTGTCGCTGTCGACTTCGAGGACGATGACGTCGACTTCCTGGCTGGTCGAAACGATCTTGCCGGGGTGGACGTTCTTCTTGACCCACGACATTTCGCTGACGTGGACCAGGCCTTCGATGCCGGGCTCCAGCTCGACGAACGCACCATAGTCGGTGATGTTCGTGACGGTGCCCTTGAGCTTCGCGCCGACCGGATATTTGGCGGCAACGCCTTCCCACGGATCGCTTTCGAGCTGCTTCATGCCGAGGCTGATGCGCTGCGTGTCGCGGTTGATGCGGATGATCTGGACGCGGACGGTGTCACCGATGTTGATGACTTCGCTCGGGTGGTTGACGCGCTTGTAGCTCATGTCGGTGACATGGAGCAGGCCGTCGATGCCGCCGAGGTCGACGAACGCACCATAATCGGTGATGTTCTTGACCGCGCCTTCGATGATCTGACCCTCTTCGAGGTTCTGGATCAGGCCCGAGCGCTGTTCGGCGCGCGTTTCTTCCAGGATGGCGCGGCGCGACACGACGATGTTGCCGCGGCGGCGATCCATCTTGAGGATCTGGAAGGGCTGCGGCAGGTCCATGAGCGGGCCGACGTCGCGCACCGGGCGGATGTCGACCTGCGAACCCGGAAGGAACGCCACGGCGCCGCCGAGGTCGACGGTGAAGCCGCCCTTGACGCGGCCGAAGATGACGCCTTCGACGCGGGCTTCCTTGTTGAATTCTTCTTCGAGGCGGTCCCAGGCGGCTTCGCGGCGCGCGCGGTCGCGCGAGAGCATGGTTTCGCCATTGGCGTTTTCGACGCGGTCGACATAGACTTCGACTTCGTCACCGACCTTGAGGTCGGCCTTCTGGCCCGGCATCGCGAATTCGCGAAGCGGCACGCGGCCTTCGCTCTTCAGGCCGATGTCGATCACTGCCAGGTCGTTTTCGATCGCGGTCACGGTGCCCTTGACGACGCGGCCTTCAAAGCCGCCGTCGGCACCACCAAGCGATTCATCGAGCATCGCGGCGAAATCGTCGCGCGTCGGGAAAGCCGTAGTGGCCATGGATAGTTTCCTTACTTCATTGTTCCGGCCAAGCGGTTGGGTCCGCTGGTCTTGTGGCCGATCCGTCCTGCCCGCCGAATGCGAGGCAAGACATCCTCAAGGCATATCGCGGACGAAACACGGACAAAGCAAAAAGGGCGCGACGAGGTCACCCCATCACGCCCGACGCTCCGGTCGGAGCGGCGGTTCACCCGTGCCTCGACCGGCAAGACGCCTGTCGGACGGCGCGCATATAGGCGGGGAGGGGGCTTTGGGCAAGGAAAAAGGCGGTGGATCAGCGCCAGCCTCTCCCGCGCGTCATGCTGAACTTGTTTCAGCATCCATGGCCCGGCGTTCGCCTGATAGAGCCGCGCCAGTTATGTTTCGCACGAAGACACAAAGCCACGAAGGTGTTGCGCTTGCCGCGAAGCGGCTTTCCTCTTTCGACATCGTTGCAGGACGTACCGCTATACGGAGTGCCGGGCCTGTCGGCCCAAGCCGCCTTTTTCGTGGCTTTGTGTCTTCGTGCGAAACAAAAAGGCGCAGCGTCTGACGAAAGCGCGGGCCATGGATGCTGAAACAAGTTCAGCATGACGGGATGTGAGCGTCGACCTTTCGTCCTCTTCCGCCGTGCTTCTGCGCGCATATTATCGCGCGACCTTGCCCTCGACGAAAGCGATCGCCGCCGCGATCGCTGCGTCGCGGTCGAGCGCGGTGTTGTCGAGCAGCAGCGCGTCCCCGGCGCGGATCAACGGCGCGTCGGCGCGGCCGGTGTCGCGCGCGTCGCGGGCGTGGATGTCGGCGAGCACCGTGTCATAGGTGATCTCGACGCCGCGCCCCAGCATCTCGGCATGGCGGCGCCGCGCGCGCTCCTCGGGGGAGGCGGTGACGAACAGCTTGGCGTCGGCGTACGGTGCGATCACCGTGCCGATGTCGCGTCCGTCGAGCACCGCGCCGCCCGGCTGGTTTGCGAAATCGACCTGCCGCTGGAACAGCGCCTTGCGCACCGCGGGATGTACCGACACGCGGCTCGCGAGGCCGCCCGTACTTTCATAGCGGAGCGCCGGATCGTCCAGCAGGCTGTCGGCAAAGTTGCACGCGGCGAGTGCGTCGGTGCTATTATCGGGATCGCCGTGGTTGAGCTGCGTCTGATAGCCGACCGCGCGATAGAGCAATCCCGTGTCGAGCACCGGCAGGGCGAAATACGCCGCGATCGCGCGCGCGATCGTGCCCTTGCCCGACGCGGTGGGCCCGTCGACGGCGATGATCATGATTGCAGGCTCGCGAGCAGCGCCTCGAAATTGGGAAAGCTCGTCGCGACCGGCGCCATATCGTCGATCATCACTGGCGCCTTGCTGACGAGCCCGGCGATGGCGAAGCTCATACAGATGCGGTGGTCGAGGTGGCCGGCGATCGTCGCGCCGCCGGGCAGCGGGTCGCCGCCGGTGCCGTCGATGATCAGGCCGTCGGCGCTCTCCTCGACCCGCGCGCCGATCGCCGTGAGGCCCGCCGCCATCACCGCCAGCCGGTCGCTTTCCTTGACGCGCAGCTCGTCGAGCCCGGTGGTGACGGTGCGCCCTTCGGCGAGCGCGGCGGCGACGAAGAGGATCGGATATTCGTCGATCATGCTCGGCGCGATGGCCGGATCGACGGCGATGCCCTTGAGGCTGCTGTGGCGGACGCGGAGGTCGGCCACGGGCTCGCCGCCGACTTCGCGGGCGTTCTGAAGCTCGATATTGCCGCCCATCGCCTGCAGCACTTCGACGAGTCCGGCGCGCGTCGGGTTGAGGCCGACATTGGCGATGACGACGTCCGATCCGGGGACGATCAGCGCCGCGACGATGAAGAAGGCGGCCGACGAGGGATCGCCCGGCACGGTGATCGTCTGCGGCCGAAGCTCGGCCTCGCCGCACAGGCGGATATGACGCGTGCCGTCGGCATCGGTCTCGACGGTCAGATCGGCGCCGAAGCCGCGCAGCATCCGCTCGCTATGGTCGCGGGTCGGCACCGGCTCGATCACTTCGGTGATGCCGGGGGTGTTGAGGCCAGCGAGCAGCACCGCGCTCTTCACCTGCGCCGACGCCATCGGCAGACGGTAGGCGAGGGGGATGGCGGGAGCGAGGCCGCGCACCATCAGCGGCAGGCGCCCTCCTGGTGAGGCGGTGATGTCGGCGCCCATCTGGCTCAGCGGATCGATCACGCGGCCCATCGGGCGGCCTGACAGGCTGGCGTCGCCGGTGAAGGTGACGGTGATCGGGTGGCTGGCGACGAGGCCCATCAGCAGGCGCGTCGAGGTGCCGCTGTTCCCCATGTCGACGGCTTGGCGCGGCTGGAGCAGCCCGCCGACCCCGACGCCGTCGATCACCCACGCGCCGTCGTCGGTGCGCTCGATGCTCGCCCCCATCGCCCGCATCGCCGCCGCCGTCGCGAGCACGTCATGCCCCTCGAGCAGGCCGGTGACGCGGCTCGTCCCGACCGCGAGTGCCGACAGCATCAGCGCGCGATGCGAAATGCTCTTGTCGCCGGGAATCGCGATCCTGCCCTGGAGCGGACCGGAGGCGGAAAAGGCGCGCGGGCTGGGGCGCGGGTTGGGGTTGGGGTCTGTCATCGCGAGCGGCTTTTGACAGCGGGCAAACAATCTGGCAAGGCGCACGCCGATTTGACGGGTGGCCGTTTCGGCGCCGCCCTTTCTCCGAAATTTATCTCACACCTTCAAAGGTTTAAGAGGAATATATGATAAAGGCTGAATGGGGCGCGAAGCGTAGCTGCCCGAAATGCGCCACCCGATTCTATGATCTGACCAAGGATGATCCGGTCACCTGCATCAACTGCGGCTATGCGTGGATCCCGGAATCGGTGCTGAAATCGAAGCAGCCGATGCCGTTCGAGCAGGCTGAAAAGCCCGGCAAGACGCCCAAGGAAGAAGGCGTCGATGAGGATCTGGATCTGGACGTCGATGTCGACGAGGATAATGATTCGCCCGACAACGACGTCGACCTCGGCGGCGACGACGATCTGGGCGTCGATACCGGCGACGACGGCAACGACGAAAGCTGACGTCGCGGCATTTGATGTTGAGGGGCCAAAAAATGATGTTGAGGGGCCAAAAAAGCATCACCCGATGCATTTGGCCCCTTGCATAACGGGCGCGCGCTGGTAAAGGCGGCGTCCCGGTCGCACCACCCAGGGGCGACCCGCGAAATGGCACGGGGCCTTAGCTCAGCTGGGAGAGCGCTACAATGGCATTGTAGAGGTCAGCGGTTCGATCCCGCTAGGCTCCACCATTTTACGAAAAGGCCCGCGAAAGCGGGCCTTTTTCCGTTTGGGGATGGGACTATTCTGCCGCTTCTTCCTTCTCGAACAGCGGCTCCAGCACGATCGGATCGGCCAGGGTGATGCGGTCGAGGATCGACGCGGTGTCGTCGCGCACCTTCAGCATCAGGCTGCGCAGGCGGCAATCGGATTCGGGCAGGCAATTCTTGCAATGCTCGTGCGCGTTGCGCGCGGCGCAGGGGACGAGCGCGAGCGACCCACGCGTCAGCCGAACGAGGTCGCCATAGCTGATGTCGATCGGGGGCAACGCCAGTTGATAGCCGCCATCGCGGCCGCGCTGTGAAATGAGCAGCCCCTCGCGCGCCATTTCGGACAGGATGACGGTCAGGAATTTGGGCGGAATATTCTGCGCGTCGGCAATGTCCGCAAGCTGCACCTGTCCCTTGCCCCAATGGTCGGCAAGATGCTGGAAGGCACGGATCGTATAGCGGGTCTTTTGCGACAGCATGACGGGGGTAGTGTGACATATTCAGCCTTAATTCAACCTGTCTGGATGAGATTATCTTGCGCTGTTGATGAAAATCACAGCGGGTGGCATGAACCGATGCCAATGGGATCGCATAATGGCCCGGAAACGGGTGCGATGAGGGTATGGCAATGATGCGTAAAATTTGGGGTGTTCCAGCGGTCCTCGCGGCCTGCATGCTGGCGGCGGCGCCCGCCGAGGCGCAGTTCGGCAGTCTGCTCCGCAAGGTGACGACGCCTAGCCCGGCGCCGAGCCCGAGCAGCGACGACAATGGCGGCTGTCCGAAAGGCAAGAAGGGCAGCAGCGTCGGGCGCGGCATATTGGGCGGCGTGATCCGCGATGCGGTCGGCGATGCCGCGAGCAAGGCCGGCGTCTATAGCTATGTGCCGATCGCCGAGGTCAGCGGAACGCTGACCGACGCGATCGCCTGCAAGCTGGACCCGGCCGAGCAGGTCCAGGCGGCGAAAGCGACCGAAGAGATCACGCGCGGAGAAGAGGTCGGCGCGACGTCGAACTGGACCAGCGAAACGCGCGAGAATGTCAGCGGATCGTCGACGATCGCGTCGATCAATCAGGAAGGCGGCGGGCGCAAGTGCATGACCGTCAACGACTTCATCATCGTCGACGGCGAAGAGACGCAGGTGAGCAAGCGCATGTGCAAGGGGCCGGGCGATGCACGCTATACGCTCGCGGCCTAAGCTCGCGCGCCTGCTGGCGGGTGTCCTCGCGCTCGCTACCCTCGGCGCGGCGACCGACATGGACCCGATCAATCCGACCTGTCCGCTCAATCCGAACTGGTCGACGAATCCGACGATGAAGCTGACGGTCGAAAAGCGCGGCGGCATGAAGGTGATGCTGGCCGAAGGCCGGGTCGACGCCGGGCTTCCCGATCGGCTTTCGACCGCGCTGAAAGCCAATCCCGACGTCAGCGAGATATGGCTTCGCTCGCCGGGGGGCGACGCGCGCGCGGGCAATGCGGCGGGCCGTGTGATCCGGTCCTTTCCCGGCCTCGGAACCCGGATTCCGTCGGGCTGGGCCTGTTTCAGCGCCTGCAATTTCGTCTTCATGGGCGGCCAGCCGCGCGTGATCGAGCCGGGCGGCGAGTTCATCGTCCACATGTTCACCAGCACCGGCGACCGCGCCGCGATCGACGAAAGCGTCGCCCTGGGGATCGATGCGACCACCGAATTGATCGGCGACGTCGAACAGGACAGCGCGCTTCTCGCGAGCGAGGACAATGCCTTTCTGATCAAGATGGGCGTGTCGCGCAAATTGCTGACCGACGTGATGTATCGGCAAAAGGCGGTGAAGGGCAGCGGCCCTGACAAATCGACGCGGCGTTGCCTGACGCTCGACGAGGCGCTGAAATATGGCGTGACCTATGCGGTCGAATAGGCGCTGCGCGCTATAAAGTTGCAAAACGGGACCGATGGCATAGACTGCTCCTGATAAGGAGAGGCTGCCATGAACGACATGACGCACGAACATGCGACCTTTCGGTCGATGATCGACGGGACGCAGGAAGACTGGGACATTATCGCGCGCGAGCAAAAGGAGTTCGCGCCGAACAACGGGGCGCGCATCCTCGACCATCTGAAACTGCTCGGCGGGGATTATGGCGGCTTTCCGGTCGACCGGCTCGAACATTGCCTGCAGACCGCGACCCGCGCGCACCGCGACGGGCGCGACGAGGAATATGTCGTGATGGCGCTGCTCCACGACATCGGCGACACGCTCGGCGCCTTCAACCACCCCGATGTCGCGGCGGCGATCCTGAAGCCTTTCCTGTCAGAGGAAAATCTGTGGATCGTGCAGCATCACGGCATCTTCCAGGGTCATTATTTCTTCCACTATCTGGGGCTCGACCGCGACATGCGCGACCAGTTCGCGGATCACCCCTATGCCGCGGCCTGCGCCGAATTCTGCGAGAAATATGACGCGCCGGCCTTCGACCCTGATTATGAGTCGCTACCGCTTGAATTTTTCGAGCCGATGGTGAAGCGCCTCTGCGCCTATCCGCGGAACAGCATCTACAAGAAGGCGATGGTCGAGGAGGCGGCGTAGCATCAACCCTCATACGTCACCCCGGCGAAGGCCGGGGTCTCGACGGTGAGATCCCGGCTTTCGCCGGGATGACGCAACAAGTAGCGGTCTATTTTCCCTGAAACGCAGTCTTGCGCTTCTGCTGGAACGCAAGAATGCCTTCCATCGCGTCGGCGCTGTTGCCCGCGATGAACTGGCCCTTCGCTTCGGCGTCGAGCGTGTCGGCATAGCTTTGCGACAGGCCCTCGCGCAGAACCTTGCGCATGGTGCCGAGCGCGACGGTCGGTCCGTTCGCGAGCCGCGCCGCCAGCGCCTTCGCTTCGGTCAGCAACTCGGAATCCTCGACGCATTTATAGATGAGACCCCAGTCGGCGGCCTGTTCCGCGCCGATCTTTTCGCCGAGCATCATCATCTGCGTCGCGCGCGACAGGCCGACGAGGCGCGGCAGGATCCACGACGAGCCACCGTCGGGGACGAGGCCGATGTTGACGAAAGCCTGGAGGAAATAGGCGCTCTTGCCCGCGATGGTAAAATCGCCCGACAGACCAAAGCTGCACCCCACGCCCGCTGCGGGACCGTTGACCGCGGTGACGACCGGAATGTCGAGATTGGCGAGCGCGAGCAGCATCGGATTATAATGATTGCGGAGCGCCTTGCGGCTGTTCGCGCCGCCGCCGACCGCCGACCCGCTGCGGTCGCCCGCAAGGTCCGCGCCCGAGCAGAAACCGCGCCCCTCGCCAGTGATCAGCAACGCCCGCGCACCAAGCACCGGCAGATAATCGAGCGCGGTGCGGATGTCATCGGCCATCGCCGGCGGCATCGAATTGAGCCGCTCGGGCCGGTTGAGCGTGATCGTCGCGACATGGTCGGCGACGTCGAACTTGATCGTGTCGAAGCTGGGGGTGTCGGTCATGGGAAAATATCCTCTCGCGGGGGCTTTACCTTTACGTTCACGTAAAGTTTTGGCGCATTTGGAGAGGGAGCGCAAGGGGGGAGGGTGCGTGAAGGCGCACGGCCGTTTTCGACCGGTTGCGGACCTATCTCACATCGTCATCCCGGACTTGATCCGGGATCCATTGTCTCAGCGCCGGATGAATGGATCCCGGATCAAGTCCGGGATGACGAGAGTTGAGCGGCAGTTTTCATCCCCTATCTTCGTCATTCCCGCGAAAGCGGGAACTCAGGGCGTGCGTCGGCTGACCCCACACTGGGTTCCCGCTTTCGCGGGAATGACGAAAGTGGGGAATGTCCGCTCCCCTCCTCAAAGCGGCCTTGGCCTCGAATATTAATCCTTCCCCAGCCGCACGAACCGCATCTCTCCCTCTGCGCGGCGCAGCGTCAGACCGCGTTCGGTCTTTTCGGCGCAGGCGCCTTCGAAATCGACCACGCCGATGTCGTTCGGCTCGATGATCACGTGCAGCTTGCCGCCATCGGCTTCGGTCAGCACGAAGCGCGGTGCGGTGATGTCGTAGATCGGCTCGCGCACCTCGACCCAGCGTGGGACGCGCGTGTCGTCGTCGGGCATCGTCCAGCCGTCATATTGGGTATAACCGTCGATCGGATCACCGCTGTCGAAGCCGATGGTGAAATCGACTCCCGCGATGGTCCGGCCGTTCGGCCAGGTGACGAGGATGGTAGGCACCGCGCCGTCGATCTCGCCGGGCGTGCCTTTCGACATCGCCGGCGGCACCGGCTTTGGCTCGGTGGTCAGGCAGATCGTGTCGCCGCGCGCCTCCCAGCGCCCCTCGGCGCGTTCGTCGAGCGCTCCCGCGGCGAAGATATATTGAAAGCGGCCGTCATTGCGGATGAGCAGGCCGCCGCCGACGTCGGGGCCTTCGGCGATGTCATATTCGCCGACGAAGGGTGAATCCTGCGCGGCGGCGGGGGAGGCGAGCAGCGCAAAGGCGATGAGCAAGGTTCGCATCGTCCGACCATGCGTCCGGCGCGGCGCGGGCGCCAGCCCCTTTCCACAATTGCTGCCACCTGCTAGGCGCCCGCGCCATGTCCAGCAAGCACCCCGACCGCCGCACCTTCGCCATCATCTCGCACCCCGACGCGGGTAAGACGACGCTGACCGAAAAGCTGCTCGTCGCGGGCGGCGCGATCCATATGGCGGGCGAGGTCAAGGCGCGCGGCGCGGCGCGGCGAGCGCGTTCCGACTGGATGAAGATCGAGCAGCAGCGCGGGATTTCGGTGACCTCGTCGGTGATGACCTTCGAGCATCAGGGACTCGTCTTCAACCTGCTCGACACGCCAGGGCACGAGGATTTCAGCGAGGACACCTATCGCACGCTGACCGCGGTCGACAGTGCGGTGATGGTGATCGACGCCGCCAAGGGCATCGAGCCGCAGACGCTGAAGCTGTTCGAGGTCTGCCGCCTGCGCTCGGTGCCGATCATCACCTTCGTCAACAAGGTCGACCGCGAGGGCCTGCCGCCGTTCGAGCTGCTCGACGAGGTCGCCGACCGCCTCGCGCTCGACGTCTGTCCGATGAACTGGCCCGCGGGGATGGGCGGGCAGTTCGAGGGCATCTACGACCTCGTCGATCCCGCGATCATGAAGCCCGGCGGCGATGCCTCGCGCATGTACGAGGGGAAGCGGGTCGGCGTCGCGGGGCTGGATGATGCGGCGCTGGCGGCCGAACTCAGCGGCGATGCGCTCGCGCACCTCAAGGAAGAGACCGAACTCGCGTCGGCCTGCTACGCGCCGTTCGACGCCGGGGCCTACCGCAATGGCGATCTTACGCCGGTCTATTTCGGATCGGCGCTCAAGGAATTCGGGGTCGTCGACCTGCTGAACGCGCTCGCAGTCCATGCGCCGGGTCCGCAGCCGCAGCCTGCCGAGCCCGCGCCGGTGCAGCCGGGCGACGACGCCGTCACCGGCTTCGTCTTCAAGGTGCAGGCGAACATGAACCCCGCGCACCGCGATCGCATCGCCTTCATGCGGCTCTGCTCGGGCAAGTTCGAGCGCGGGATGCGCTTGACACAGGGCGGGACGGGCAAGGCGATCGCGATCAGCCGCCCGATGCTGTTCCTCGCGCAGGACCGCGAAATGGCCGAAGAAGCCTTTCCCGGCGACATCATCGGCATTCCCAACCACGGCACCCTGCGCGTCGGCGATACTTTGTCCGAACGCACCGACATCACGATCACCGGTCTGCCGAACTTCGCCCCCGAACTGCTGCGCCGCGTCGCGCTCGTCGATCCGACCAAGACCAAGCAGCTCAGGAAAGCGCTCGACGACATGGCCGAGGAAGGGATCATCCAGGTCTTCTATCCCGAGATCGGCGCGAACATGATCGTCGGCGTCGTCGGCCAGCTCCAGCTCGAGGTGCTGATCAGCCGCCTTGACGCCGAATATAAGGTCGAGGCGAAGCTCGAGGCGTCGCCCTGGGACACCGCGCGCTGGATCGCGAGCGACGATCCCGCGGCGCTGAAGGCGTTTCAGGCCGACCACCGCGGCGCCAGCGCCACCGACCGCGACGGCGCGCCGGTGTTCATGGCGAAGGATGCGTGGGAGGTCGGCTATGTGACTCAGCGCCATCCTGCGATCCGCTTTACCGCGACCAAGGAACGGCGGTTCGCCGACGCGGGGTGATCGGGACTCGCACGAAGCCACGAAGCCACAAAGAGCTTCTCCACAATCCGTTTGTGCTGAGCTTGTCGAAGCACTGTCCTTCTATTCCCTTGGCATCCGTAATGTCGTCATTGCGAGCGAAGCGAAGCAATCCAGAGTAGCGTAAACCGCTCTGGATTGCTTCGCTTCGCTCGCAATGACGGAGGAAGAGGGGAAAGCTCTTTGTGGCTTCGTGGCTTCGTGCGAGTCAAATCAGGCTCAGCAGATCGTCCGGCCCCGCCATCGCGTCCTCATCCTCTTCGCCCTCGAACTTGCTCAGCGTCACCCCCAGCAACCGTATCCCCTGCTCGACCGGCAGCAGCGGCGCGAGGATGGCTTCGCCGACCGCGAGCAGCCCCGCGCCATCGGCGATCGCGAAGGGCACCGATTTCGCCCGCGTGATCGTCTTGAAATCGGCATAGCGCAGTTTGAGCGTCACCGTCCGCCCGCGCGCCCCGCGCTTCGCTGCGCGATCCCAGACGACGGTGCAGACATGCGCGAGCGCTTCGCGGACTTCGGTGTCGGCGATCAGGTCGTTGAAGAAGGTGCGCTCGCCGCCCAGCGATTTGAGCGGCCGGTTCGACCGCACGCGCCGATGGTCGATCCCGCGCGCCAGATTGTGGAGCCATTCGGCACTGTTGCCGAAATGCGCGGCGAGCCATTCCATCTCCTTCGCGGCAAGGTCGGCGCCTGAAAAGATGCCGAGCCCCTCCATCTTCGCCGCGGTGACGGGGCCGATGCCGTGGAAACGCCGGATCGACAGCGTCTGGACGAAGGCGGCGCCGTCGCCCGGCCGGACGATCGTGATGCCGTCGGGCTTGTTCTGGTCCGACGCCAGCTTGGCGATGAACTTGTTGTAGGAAACCCCTGCCGAAGCGGTGAGGCCGGTTTCGCGGCGGATGCGCTCGCGGATCAGCTTTGCGGCAGCAGTCGCGCTGCCGAGCCCGGCCTTGTCACGGCTGACGTCGAGATAGGCCTCGTCGAGCGACAGCGGCTCGACCTCGTCGGCATAGTCGCGAAAGATCGCGCGGATCTGGTGCGAGATGTCGCGATAGGCATCGAAGCGCGGCGGCACGAAGATCAGGTCGGGGCATTGGCGCTTCGCGGTGATGCTCGGCATCGCCGAACGCACGCCGAACTTGCGCGCCTCGTAGGAGGCGGCGGCGACCACCCCGCGCCGCGACGAACCCCCGACCGCGACGGGCTTGCCGCGCAGGGCCGGATTGTCGCGCTGTTCGACCGACGCGTAAAAGGCGTCCATGTCGACATGGATGATCTTGCGGACCGGCGGGTCCGTGCCGTCTCTCGGCGCAGGGGCTGCGGCGTCTTCCACGGGCGCGAATTAGCATGTTTCCCTAATGTTCTCAACGCCTCGCGCGCTGACTGCGCGTGCCGCTATCAGGCTGCGGCGTCATTGTCGGCCGATGGAAATGAGATAACATCAAGAAATTAAACGATATTTTGGACTGGGTGCTTCGTGCTTTCGCTTTGCAAGCCGAATCAACAATGCTACGAGCCGGCTCGATGAGACGGGTGCTTCTGCTCTTGCTGTCCCTTCTCCTCGCATCGGGCACGGTTGCGGGTTCGATCGCGCACGCCGCGGAAGACTGCGCGCAGCCGACCCCGATCACGGCGGCCCCGATCATGGCGAACGAGATGCGCGATTGGGACGGGTGCGTTCAGGTCGTCGTCAAGACATCGCAGGATTCGCCGTCGGACGATCGGCAATCGCCGGCAACGGTGCATGGCTGTCATGGTCATTATGCGGGCGTAGCCGCCGATATCGCCGCACCGCCGGTCGCGGTGGTTCATGCCGTGACGCATGGCCGCGCGCCGTCGGCGGCGGTGCCGCCCGCCGCCTTCATCGGGACGTTCCGCCCCCCCATCGCCTGACAATCCAGGTTTGCGCGCGCGCCTAGCGCCGCGCTTTTCCCTGTCATTGTCAGGAGTCTTTCCTTCATGAACCCTATTGTCGCCGCCGCGACGGTCGCGGCGCTCATGGCTGCGGGAAGCAGCGCGAGCGCGGCCGCCCAGGCGCCGGGCCTTGCGCTTGCCGGCCCGCTCCCTCCCGCCGGACAGATGGTCCGCGCCGGTCCGCTCCCTGTCCGGCTGACGCTGGCGCAGGCCATGGAAGAAGCCGACGCGCGCTCGCCGCGCGTTCTCGCCGCTGCAGCCGAGGTGGAGGCCGCGCGCGGCCGCCAGCGCCAAGCCAGCTATCGCTTCAACCCCATACTCAATGTCGATGTCGAGAATTTCGCCGGCACCGGACCCTATTCGGGGTTCGCCGGCCTCGAAACGACGGTGTCGATCAACCAGCGGCTCGACCTCGGCGGCCGGCGGCGCGCGCGCATGACGCTTGCCGATGCCGAGTTCGTGGCGGCGCAATACCGGCTCGAAATCGCGCGCGCCGATCTCGCCTTCGAGGTTCGCGGCCAGTTCGCGGCCACCATCGCCGCCCGCGATGATCTGGCGCTCGCGCGCGAGAATGAGACGCGGACCCGCGAACTCGTTCGCGTCGCGCAGACAATGGTCGATACCGGCAACGAGCCGCCGCTCCGCGCTTTTCGCGCCAACGCCGCACTGGTCCAGGCGACTGCCGAGCTTCGCGCGGCCGAGGCCGGGGAGACGTCCGCGCGCCGCTCGCTCGCGGCGCTGCTCGGTGTGGCGACGCCGCCCGCCGAGTTGATCGACGGCGAAATCGGGACGCGGCCCGCCGACGTGGATGCGCGCGCGACGCTCGATGTCAGACTGGCCGAGACCGAGCAGGCGATCGCCGAGGCGCGGCTCCGCGGCCAGCGGGCCGAAGCTCGCGTCGATCCGAGCGTTGGGCTCGGCGTGCGCCAGCTTCGCGAAACCGGCGACCGGGCGCTCGTCGCCAACTTGTCGATGCCGCTTCCGATCTTCGACCGCAACCAGGGCAATGTCGCGGCCGCGCGTGCGGATGTCGCGGCCGCCGCCGCCCGGCGCGAAAATGCGGTGGTGACGGCCGCGGCGGCGATCGCCAATGCCCGCGCGGATCTCGATTCGGCTGAAGCGCGCCTTGCGGCGCTCGAAGGCGCCGGGATCGAGCAGGCGCGCGAAGGGGTGCGGCTTGCCGAACTCTCCTATCGCGCCGGCAAATCGTCGCTCGTCGAATATATCGACGCGCAGCAGGCCTATGCCGCGACGCGGACCGAGCTCATCGCGGCGCGCCGGGCGCGTGCCGAAGCATGGGCGATCCTCGCGCGGCAGGCGGCCGCCGAGGGCGACGCGGATCATCAGCGATGATCGCGCCGCCTCTATCGGACGGCCGCGTTTCGCACCGCGCGCTCAGCCATCCATTCCCTTGCGCGCAAGTGGCTTCGCCCTGCGCCCTCCCTCTTCGTGGAGACATTCGATGATCACCAAGGACAAGCGCCTTTTGGGCACCCTTGCGGGCGCCATGGCTCTCGCCGCCGCTGCCGGCTTCGGCGTTGCCCGCTGCACCGCCGACCCCGTCGCCGTCGCCATGCAGGACGGCGGGGGCGAAACCGAAAGCGAGGCCGCGCCGGACAGCCTCGCCATCACGCCCGCCGCGATCGAGGCGGCCGAGATCGGCGTCGAGACGATCGGTGCCAGCGGCCTCGGCTCCGAAATCATCGCGCAGGCGACGGTCACGGCCGCGCCGGACGGCGAGGCGGTCGTCGCCGCACGGGCGGGCGGCGCGGTCACCCGCGTCTTCAAACGGCTCGGCGATCCGGTGCGCGCCGGCGAAGCTCTGGCGATCGTGCAAAGCCGCGACGCGGCGCAGATCGCCGCCGAACGCACGGCGGCGGAGGCGCGGGCAGTGCTCGCGCAGAAGACTCTGCACCGTGAAAAGACCCTCTTCGACCAGAAAGTTTCGGCGCGCGTCGATTATGAGCAGGCCCAGGCCGAAGCGGCGGTGGCGGCGGCCGAGGCCCGGCGCGCCCGTGCCGCGGCCCAAACCGCGCAAGTGACGCGCGATGGCGGCAGCGTCGTGGTCGCGAGTCCGATCGCGGGCCGCGTCACCGCGGAAAACGTCAGTCTCGGCGCGTTTGTTCAACCCGAAGTCGAATTGTTCCGGGTCGCCGACCCTTCCAAGGTTCAGATCGAAGCCGCTGTCGGCCCGACCGATGCGCAGCGGCTCCGCCCCGGCGACCGCGCGATCGTCGAATTGCCCGACGGACGCGCGATCGATGCGCGCGTGCGCGCTGTCACCCCGGGGCTGGCGGGCGACACGCGGTCGGCGACCGCGGTGCTCGACGTATCCGGTGCCCTCCAGCCCGGGCTCGCCGTGCGCGTGCGCTTGCTGCCGAGCCGCGGCACCGAGGCCGACGGCGGCCGGATCGCCATTGCCGAGGAGGCGCTCCAGACCCTCGAGGGCCGCGATGTCGTGTTCGTGCGAACGAAGGACGGATTCGCGGCTCGCAGGGTCATGGTCGGGCAGCGCAGCGCCGGCCGGGTCGAAATTCTCACGGGGCTGAGGGCCGGCGAGGCGATCGCCACCAAGAACGCTTTTCTGCTCAAGGCCGAGTTCGGCAAGGGCGCGGGCGAGGAGCATTAAGCCATGATCGCGAAACTGATGGCGCTTTCCGTCCGCGCGCGCTGGGTGGTGCTTTTCCTCTTTCTCATCGTCGCCGGGCTCGGCGTGTGGCAGCTCACCAAACTGCCGATCGACGCGGTTCCCGACATCACCAACAACCAGGTCCAGATCAATACGATCGACCCGCGCCTGTCGCCGGTCGAGATCGAAAAGCTCGTGACCTATCCGATCGAAATCTCGCTCGCCGGCATCCCGGGGCTGGAGACGACGCGCTCGATCTCGCGCAACGGGTTCAGCCAGGTCACCGCGATTTTTTCGGATTCGACCGATCTTTATTTCGCGCGGCAACAGGTCGGCGAGCGGCTCCGCCAGGCCGCGGAGAATCTGCCCGACGGGACGCAGCCGCAAGTCGGGCCGGTCACGACGGGGCTCGGCGAAGTCGTCATGTATACGGTCGGCTATGCCAAACCCGACGGCAAAGGGGCAAAGACCGTCGCGGGCCAGCCCGGCTGGCAGCCCGACGGCGCTTATCTGACGCCCGAGGGCGAGCGGCTCACCGACGAGGTCGCGAAGGCCGGCTATCTGCGCACCGTTCAGGACTGGATCGTCGGCCCGCAGCTCAAGGCGGTGCCGGGCGTCGCCGGGGTCGATTCGATCGGCGGCTACGCCAAGACCTTCGTCGTCGAACCCGATCCCACCAGACTCACCAGCTTCGGCATATCCTACAGCGAACTCGGCGAAGCGCTCGAACGCGCCAATCTCGCGGTCGGCGCCAATTACTACAACCGCGGCGGCGAGGCCTATCTGGTACGCGTCGATGCCCGCGTGCGCTCGGTCGACGAGATACGGGGGGCCGTCGTCGCGACGCGCGGCGGCGTGCCGGTCACCGTCGCCCAGCTCGCCGAGGTGAAGATTGGCGGCGACCTGCGCACCGGCGCCGGCAGCATGAACGGCAAGGAGGCGGTCATCGGCACCGTGCTCATGCTGATCGGCGAAAACAGCCGCACCGTTGCCGAAGATGTGTCGGCGAAGATCGATCGGATCGCCAAAACATTGCCGCCCGGCGTCGAGGTCAAGATCGTGCTCGACCGCGCCGGGCTGGTGAACGCCACCGTCGGAACGGTCGAAAAGAACCTCGCCGAAGGCGCGCTGCTCGTCGCCGCCGCGCTCTTCCTGCTGCTCGGCAACTGGCGCGCAGCGATCATCGCAGTGCTCGTCATTCCCTTTTCCTTCCTGATGATGGCGATGGGGATGAACGCCTTTCGCATCCCCGGCAATCTGATGAGCCTCGGCGCGCTCGACTTCGGCCTGATCGTCGATGGCGCCGTCATCATCATCGAGAATTGCCTTGCGTGCCTGGCGCACCGGCAGGAGCATGAGGGCCGGTTGCTGTCGCTCCGCGAACGCCTCGAAGAAACGATGCGCGCGTCGCAGGAGATGATCAAACCGACCGTCTTCGGCCAGGCGATCATCCTGCTCGCCTTCGCGCCGCTGCTGATGTTCACCGGCGTCGAGGGCAAGACCTTCTCGCCGATGGCGGTCACCATCATGCTGGCGCTGGTTGCGGCCTTCATTCTGGCGATCACGCTCGTCCCGGCGCTCGTCGCGCTGATGATCCGCGGCAAGGTCGCCGAGAAGGAAGTCTGGGTGATCCGCAAGACCAAGGAGCGCTACCTGCCCCTGCTCGACAGGGCGATCGCGAAACCCTGGGGCTTCATCGCGGGGGGCCTTGTCTTCTTCCTCCTCGCGATTCCGGTTTTCGGCCTGCTGGGATCGGAATTCATCCCCAAGCTCGACGAGAAGAATATGGCGCTCGCCTCGACGCGCGTGCCTTCGGTCAGCCTCGAGCAATCGCTCGCGATGCAGCGCAAGGTGGAGGCTGCGATCACCAGCCTTCCCGAAGTCGAACTGATGTTCTCGAAGACCGGCACCGCCGAGGTGGCGACCGATCCGATGCCGCCGAACGTTTCCGACGGCTTCGTGATTCTGAAACCCAAGGCGGAATGGCCCGCGGGCGTGACGGAAAAGGAACAGGTGATCGCACGTGTCGAGAAGGCGGCAACCGGCGTCCTCGGCCAGCTCTATGAGGTGTCGCAGCCGATCGAATTGCGCTTCAACGAACTCATCGCGGGCGTCCGCGGCGATGTCGCCATCAAGCTCTATGGCGACGATCTCGACAAGATGTCGCTCGCTGCGAACGAGGTGGTGCGCGTGCTGCAGGCGATCCCGGGCGCGGGCAGCGTCAAGGCCGACCAGATCGGCGGCGCGCCGACCCTCGACGTCAGGCTCGATCGCAATGCCATCGCGCGATACGGCCTTACGGTGCAGGAGGTTGCAGACACCATCGCGGCGGCGCTCGGCGGGCGCGAATCGGGTCTCCTCTATGAAGGCGACCGGCGCTTCGACATCATGGTCCGCGTTCCCGACGCGACCCGCGTCAACCTCGACGACATCCGGGCACTGCCGATCCTGCTGCCGCAGGCAGGCGGGACGCGGGGGCAGATTCCGCTCTCGCAGGTCGCCCAGATCCGGCTCACTGAAGGGCTCAACCAGATCAGCCGCGAGAATGGCAAGCGGCGCGTGGTCGTCCAGGTGAACCTCGAAGGGCGCGACGCCGGTTCCTTCGTCGCCGAAGCGCAGGAAAAGATCGCAAAGGTAAAGCTGCCCGCAGGATATTATCTCGAATGGGGCGGGCAGTTCGAAAGCCTCCAGGCCGCATCGGACCGCCTTTCGATTGTGGTCCCGCTCTGTTTCGCGGCGATCTTCGTGCTGCTCTATCTGGCGCTCGGCGGGTTCGGCCGGGCCGCAGCGGTGTTCCTTGCGGTGCCGCTGGGTCTCGCGGGCGGGGTGTTCACGCTGGCGCTGACCGGGATCAATTTCTCGGTGTCGGCGGCGGTGGGCTTCATCTGCCTGGCAGGGGTTGCGGTGCTCAACGGCCTCGTCGTCATGACCGCGATACGCGAGCGGATCGAGAAGGGCATCCCGCTCGCAGAAGCGATCCGCGACGGCATGAGCGAAAAGATGCGCGCGGTGATCATGACCGGCTTCGTGCCCGCGATCGGCTTCGTGCCGATGGCGATCGCGACCGGCACCGGCGCCGAGGTGCAAAAGCCGCTCGCGACCACGGTGATCGGCGGCCTGATCGCGGCGACGATCCTGACGCTGCTCGTGCTGCCTGCCATCGCCAGGGTCGTGCTCGGCTCCGAAGGGCGTCCGCGCTTCGGCGGATGGCGCCGGGCTTTGCCCGATCGGCCGGCCACGGAATAAGGAGAGATTCGATGGGACATCAACATGATCATGGTGAAGGCGGCGGGGCGCACGCACACGACCATACGGCCGGCGCGAACGCTCGCAGCCTTTCGATCGCGCTTGCCCTGACCGGCAGCTTCCTGATCGCTGAACTGGCGGGGGCGTGGCTGTTCAACAGCCTCGCTCTTCTGTCCGACGCCGCGCATATGTTCACCGATGCCGCGGCGCTGGCGATTGCGCTGGCGGCAATCCGGATCGGGCAGCGGCCGGCCGACAAGAAGCGCACTTATGGCTATCGACGGTTCGAGATTCTCGCCGCGTCGTTCAATGCGCTGCTGCTGTTCGTCATCGCCGGTTATGTCCTCTATGAAGGCGTCCAGCGCTTCCTCGATCCGCAGCCGGTTGGCTCGGTCGGTATGCTGATCGTCGCCTTCTTCGGGCTGGTGGTCAATCTGATCGCGATGCGCGTGCTCGCGGGCGGGCGCGACAGGAGCCTGAATGTGAAGGGCGCCTATCTGGAAGTCTGGGCCGACATGCTCGGCTCGGTCGGCGTTCTGCTGGCCGCGGTGCTCATCTGGGCGACCGGCTGGACCTGGGTCGATCCCACCGTCGCCATCGCCATCGGCCTGTGGGTGCTGCCGCGCACCTGGATATTGCTGCGCGATACGACGAATATCCTGCTTCAGGGCGTCCCGCGCGGCGTCGATCTCGACGCGGTGCGCGGGGCCATTGCCGATGTCGCCGGCGTCGCGAGCGTCCACGACCTGCACCTCTGGTCGGTCGCCGGCGACGACCGGAGTTTGACCGCCCATATCGTCATCGACGCGTCGGAAGACGAGCAGCAGGTCCGGCGGCGCGTGGCCGATCAATTGCACGATCTGTTCGAGATCGAACATGCGACGCTTCAGATCGAACGCGGCGATGCCGCGTGCGAGAAGGGCGATCATGCCTAGGCGGATATGCGGAGGTAGCGGGAGCCACACCATCCACCTAATGGCATGTTAATATTGAATATTCTCTCCGATCGGACAGGACATACCCTCACTCATACCCTCACGCGACCACAAAGAAAAAATGGGAATCGAAAAGAGGGATGAAACGCGAAAAAAGGGAATCGAACACGCCGGTGGTGGGGCTTACTTGTCCTTCATCCTGCATTTGGCGAAAACGCGAAATTGCAGGATAAATTGCCTATGGACAGGCGCGAGCGATCTTGCCTGTCGTTCCTGCGGCTCGCTCATGGCACCTAACTTTTCTCGAACAGGCGCTTGAGACTGGCGTATCGGACGAAGGTTGATCGACCGACCTTTACCGTTTCAAGCTCGCCGGCCTTGATGAGTTCGTAGAGCGTCGATCGACCTATGCCGGTGAGTTTCACCGCGGCGGCTATGCGGACGCATACCCGAGCGCGTCGGGGCGAAGGCCATGACATGCTCCGGCCCGTCGTGGCGAAGATAGCGCCACCGCTTGCGGCCGAGAAAGACGCTGCTGTCGCTGAGCAGGCCGGCGCGGTCGATCTCGCCGTTTGTAGCCCAGCGCGCGGAGCCGTATGTGGTGACATGCCGCGACTGGCGCGCGCGCCATAGCGACCCGGCGATGGCGGACGCGCAGCCGAGAAAGCCGCTCGCTCCGGCGATCATCCCGGCCTTGTCGAAAACCTCGGGCGCGTAGGCTTCGTAGTGATACCACCACGGAAATATCGCCCACGGCCGATAGACCGGCGTGTCGAACAGGACAAACCATGCCGGTCCAAGCTGCGGCTGATAACCTAGCTGTGCCGCACACCATTGCGTGGCGATCCAGACGCCTGCGATTACCATCGCGAAAACGACGAAAATCTGTCCGACAAGGAGTTTGGTAGGCGTTAAGACATTTTCCCGGCGACGCAGGGATCGCGTCGGCGTCCCAAAAATCAGCCGGGTCGGTGAAATCTCATATGACGGTTATGGCGCGTGATGACGCGCCGCGACGCAGTGCGAAGGGCTATCAGATTTCGCTATAGGTATCGGCGTGACTGCATCGCGCCTGATGTCGGCCGTTCCACCTCTGATGAGCCCGAGCCGAAATGCGGGCACCGCCGTCCTTTTCGCTCTCCGCCAGCGGCCGGTCGAGCACGATGCCGCACGCCGTACGGTATTACTCGACATGCTTGGGCATTTGGCCGAGCACAGTTAGTGCTAGGGTCAGGACCCATTAATTCCACGATCGAGGCGTCGAAATGGCGAAGATATCGGGCCTGGGCGGGTGCAGCGGGTAGCATCGCTACCCGCAAGGCCGCGCAGGCCCGAGATCGAAGCCATTTCGACGTCCCTTCGGGATTTGACCGATTTTGCCCATGGCTTCGTCGAAAAGTCTCGAAATATATTCATATTCCCACGCCTTTCCTCCTCGCCCTGAGCAAAATCGCTTCAAACCTCGAGCGCGGAATTAATGGGTCCTGACCCTAACAATGGCGATTGAATTAAACCGAACCGCAGGCTGAAGTTCCGTTGCCCCCTTAACCGTCGCTATTATCGCAGATGGCCGCCGTGGTTTCGCAAGCCTCTTGGAACGGCGCTTATTGCAGAAGACATAGGAAGCTATGCATTGTGCGGCTCTGGAAGGTGGTTATTCCGCCCGGCACGGACATAGATACATCCAGCCAATCCCGCCGCGTTGGCGACGTCCCAATCAATAGCTCATGCAGAGCACACGACGCTTATATCGGCACCAGAGCTGACATCGACGCGCATCGCGCAGATCCGCCAGCAGGTCGAGAAGGCGACGAGAGGCCGCGACCGTAAGAAGCTGCGATTGAATAATTCCAGTCCTCAAAGAGAAAAACAGGAAACACCGCCCTCGCCATTTAATGAAAATCCAGGCAGAAACTTGACTTTTCGAAAAGGATGGCCCATATCACAGTTGCTAACGTCGCCTGCGACGGAATTTTGATACCCCGCTCCGGGGCGATTCTTCCCTTCTCACGCTTCCAGCTCTGTCGGTGCTTTTGCCGGCGGATATCCTGTTTTCGTGAAAGGAAACACTCATGCCGATCGGCAAAGTCAAATTCTTCAACAGCGACAAGGGCTATGGCTTCATCTCGAATGAAGACGGCTCGGGCGACAGCTTCGTCCATGTGACTGCCGTCGAGCGCGCCGGAATGGCGTCGCTGGGCAAGGACCAGCGCGTCTCGTACGAACTGGAAACCGGCCGCGACGGCAAGATCTCCGCGGTCAATCTCGAAGCGGCCTGACCCGGCCCTTCGGCAATGGCCAAGGAAGATGTCCTCAGCTTCGAGGGCTCGATCGAGGAAATCCTGCCCGACGGGCGGTTCCGCGTCATCCTTGAAAATGGCCATCGGCTGATCGCCTATACCGCCGGACGGATGCGACGCTTTCGTATCCGTTCGGTGGTCGGCGACGCCGTCCGCGTCGAAATGACGCCCTATGACCTGACCAAGGGCCGCATCGTCTACCGCGATCGCGGCCCCGGCGGTCCAGCCGGCGGCGCGCGCAAGCGCCGCTGACACCTGAGAATCAAGAAGACCAATATGTTTCAGACCAACACCATTCTACCCGCGCTCGCCGGCCTCCCGCTGGCAGGCAATCCGATCACTATAGGCCGCACGCCGCGCCGTTCGCCAACGCTCTCGCGCCGCGAACTGAAGCGGCTGATCGCCGACATGATCGATTGAACGAAAGGAAAGCGCCGTGGCAGCAACCAGCGACAATTATCGCGAACAGGCCGAGCGATGCGAGGCCGACGCCGCCGCGGCGGACCTGACACTAGTTCGCGAGCGCAATCTCCGTTCGGCCGCCGCGTGGCACGCGCTGGCCAACCGCCAGTTCAAATCCGAACAGGCCCGCGCTGACAGGGATCGGCTCGCCGAAGCGGTCCGTGCCCAATGTCTCGCCTGAATCCGCGAGCGCGAACCTGAATCACCGGCACGGCGGCCGTCAGCATGACGAAAGGCCCCACCAGGACACCATCATGGATATGAACCAGCTCTTCTATCATCATCAAATGGCCGTGATCGCTGCCGACCGGGCACACCGCGCCGGCGAAGCACCCGCCGGTTTCGATCTCCCGAACCATTATGCCCGGCGGATCAACCGGTTTCGCGAAAAACGCGGTCTCGAACCTGATTTTGTCGGATATAGCAGCGCGCATGCGCGGCGGCCCGTCGCGGTGATAAAGACCGGCTCGGGCGCGATCGCGCTCGACATCGCCTAGCATCGGCCTATTGTCGTATGACAAAGGCTTTCCTCGCGACCCGGGAAGGCCAATGGGGCTTCCTTTGGTCACGAGCGCAGAGGATGAAAGGGCTTCGCATGCAGATGCGAGGCCCTTTTGCGATGGAGATTTGCCCGATCGTCCGAAGTCTCTTCGCGATGGCCCGCACGATTTCCGGTGCAGCAGAAAGTCCAAATCCCGCGCGCTATCAAACGCGCGGGAGCGACAGCAAAGCAGCCGGCGGGAAACCGCCACCGTCGACGGTGAGATAAAAACGCCGCGACGAGCCGTGCTGTAGCGCCACGATATCGATCCTCTCTTCCTGGAACCATATCCAGAAGCGATGAACCTCGTCCTTCGTCCAGTCGATGATCTGATCGACGAGGAACAGGCTTTCGCCGACTTTTACCGCCTCGATATGATGCGTCCGTCCGTCCATCCCGCCTTGCCGGATGCCGGTGATTTCATAATCGGCCATGCCGGATGCTCCATCCCTGTGTCATGGCCACTAGTAGCGAACGGGCACGATGCGAATGCGATCGATCGCGCCGGGCGACGCCCGCGACCGGGCGATCGCTTCCGTACGCAGCATGTCGAGAGTAAGCGCGTCATAGTCCTGCTCGTCGGGCTGCATGGCCAGATCGGTTTCGACGACAAGAATGACTTTGCGTGCCAGCCCGTCGATTTCCCACTCGAACCATGTGCGCGTGATATGCCGCGCGGCTTCCCGATCACTTGACATGGCGCTCACCGGTCTCGGCCGCGCGCGAGCGGATTTCCCGCTCGACGAGAGCGTAGCCCGTATCGCTCAGGGTGGCGATTGCGATCGGGCGGCCGCGCAATTCGGCGCTTTCGCCATTCAGGAAGGTCAGCGCGGGATCGCGCCCGCCGAGCAACTGGAAAGCGAGCGCGCTGATCGCGCCCTGACGCTTCGCTTCTTGCGGCGGAAGCGGTGCGAAGGGCCGGCGCCGCCTGAACGGATTGGTCCGCGCGCGCGCCGCCGGCATCTCCTTGCGGTCAGGCATCATTGGCTTGCCTCCCGGAATTCGCAGCGCTCTCGCGCTGACGACGCAGCGCGGCGCGGGCATCCTCGATATTGGTATAGCGAAAGCTTCCCACGCTGAACTGGTCAACATAGCTATGGACGATGCCCTCGTCCGACTGCGGGCGGAAAGGCCGCAGATGCACGGCCTGCCGTTCGTGGGGGGGGGGCGGAGGCAGGTCGGCAGCCAGCTTCGCGAGTTTTTCCTCGTCGAGATCGAGGGCCTGGTAGATATCGTGTCCGATGACCCACAGCTCTTCGTGGAGATCGGTCAAGCGCTCGGCTATGCCGCCCAGCGCGCATGCCGCGCGCTCGGCCTCGGTCATGGCCAGCGCCTTGTTGACGAGAAGTTCGGCAACCAGCGTGTCGCCAAGAAAAACCGGATAGTCGTCGCCCTGTGCCGAGGTCGGAGGATCCGCGCGCGGGCCGCCGTCTCGATCGGCCATGAGGGCCGGACCGACGCCGAGGCCGCGCCGCGCGCGATACTCGCCGATCCGCTTCGCATAATAGCGCGGAAGATCGAAATTGGCGTGGGGCCGCCCATCGCGGTGGGCGCGGTTCGCTGCGATCAGCGCCATCTGGTGATGATAAAGGAGTTGATTGAGATCCACGTCCACCTCCCGTTCAGCGGGAGCGCGATGGTCTCTCAGTCCCCGGCAAGCGAAAGGACGCCGACGATCTCATGGAGATGGGGTAGCGGCTTCTCATTTACAAGAGAGGGGGTTCGGCCCCGTGCTTGCCGGCTCGCAATGCTGCGGATCGACAGCGGCTTGCAGCCGACAACCGAGCGGCGCCGAAATTCAGCCTGGGTGCTTTGATAGCCGATATTGAACCCGTCGAAGAGAAAGGGTCGAGCTAATCACTCTGAAACTGATCGACTGAGTTCAATTGCACGCGTTCCGCGGGTGTATCCGGCGAGGCCGAATTGCATGGCGTGTGTGCACTTTGGCGCTGGCCGCGCGGCCCGTCCATATTGACGGCGCAAGCGCCCGGCAGGCGGATCGCATGCAGATCGGTCAGGCATCCGGCGACCTGCGACCAGAATTCCGCGTCCTCGATTTCACCAGCATCGCGCAGCCGGTCGATACGCCGTGCGAGAACCTCGGGCCCACGATCGCCAAACTGATTTTCGATGGCGAGGGCTTGGCCCCACAGGTCGCGAGTGGCCTTCGTTCCCATAGGTGCGACTCCAATTATCTCCCGAATATATCGCCGGCCTTGCGGGAATCCAAAATCCGGCGCGCTTCGAACGGCTGACCAAATGTTTGGCCGGTGGCACCCCGTCGCTTCACAGCCAAGACCACAGCCGACGAGCCAGACGATTTCCGGCGATTTTCCGGGAGAGGGTCCTATGATTCAGATCTTGGGGGGCTTGGGTGGAACCGATTCATCCGGTACCGCTCCGGGCTGCGCTGATCCTGATTCCGTTCCACACGACCGAGTCGCGGATCGCACGCAGTGACATCTGGAATGCCGTCGCGCCGCGGTTGTTCGGCTTTGGCTAAGCTCGGCCGTCTCGGCAGGCATAAGTTGAACCGCCGTCGCGGCAGCCTTCTCGATCATGTGCGGCATTTGCGTCGCGCCGGGACGGCGCGAAGCCTTTCATCGACCTAAAGCTTGCGGGTACCGAGCCACCTCACCTTCGCCGGGTCGCGGTGATCGAAGAAGCTGCTGGCCTTCCGATCGAGGGTCGCGATCCTGGCGAGACCCTCGTCGTCGAGCTGGAAGTCGAGGATCGCGAAATTCTCGACCATGCGTTCCTGGCGCACAGACTTGGGGATCGCAACGATACCGCGGTGGTTCGCTGCGAAACGGGTCAGCGCGACCATCTGGCCTTGTAAAGAGCGGTTGTTCGCACCACCTACGGGGGTATCGTCAGCCTCATTTTTGCATGTTGGCGACCGAGAGACTTTCGCGCTCCCGCACGCGGGAGACGGAATATGGATTTCGATCAACTTCTCTATCATCATCAGATGGCCTTGATTGCCGTAAGCCGGGCGCGGCGCGACGGACATCCTCCGTCCAGCTTCGATCTGTCCGACTCTTATGCCAGGCGGATCGCCGAATATCGCGACCGGCGCGGTCTCGACGACGGGCCTGCCGACAAAAGGCGGCCCGGTTCCGCCCGCCTCAAAGCCGACCCGACAACCTCGGAGCAGGCTGCCGGATATGCGGATTTCCTCGGCGACACATTCATTGCCGAGCTTCTCATTCATAAGGCGCTCAGCATGACGCCCCAAGAACGCAGCGCCTCCGCACTCGAAGATATAGTCGATCGACTGGCCGAGATAGAAGAAGCGCGCTGGGTCATCGGTCGCGATATCTATCGGTCGCTCGGATACGATGAAATGGCGCTCGCAGCGCTTGCCGACAATATATCGATGGACGACGGTGGGAGCAGCAGCGCCGTCAATCCCGGCTCTGCATGGCCATCGACGGACAAGGACATCGCGCGCGGCCATACCGGGCAATTGCCCTTGGAGACTTGGCGAAACGTCAACATCCATGATGAACGCGCCGAACTCCTCCGCCAGCGGATTCGGGAGCGCAGCTTGAGCGAACAAGCCGATGCGCCTGATCGCGAACAGGTCATTTCAAGGGCGATGCTCGACGCGGAATATCGCTACGGCAATGCTTCGGAACAATTTGCCGTCGACGAGGAAGCCGGGGCGGTTCGCCTTGGCGATCGCGGGGCCGCCCATATCTGGCAAATCGTCGGCGAGCGCCTTCATACGCTCCATGACATAGGCAGGCCGCCCAGGCAGGACTAATGAATTGATCGCGCGCGGCGCAACGCTGCGGAAACGACAAGCCAATAGCGAACGGGCTCGATACGAATGCGGTCGATTGCCCCCGGCGAGGCGTGCGGCCGACTGCGTTCGCAACCGCGCGCAAATCCTCCAAAATCAACAGATCATAGCCATTGCCGTCAGGTTGGTGTCGCTCTGCCCGGGAAGTGTTGGCCGCAATGATAAACATATAGGCATTCGAATTGCCCCGAATTCGTGGGGTGGTTTGCGCGATCCGTGGTATAAGGCCCTCATCACCTGAATTTTGAACAAGCTCCATGTGACAGAGGGACAAAAATTGTGCTCTCGCTTGATGCAGGAGCACGCACCATGTGCCTCAATCAGCTACTCGAAGACGAACAGATCGCGCTGATGCGCTATTCCGCCGCGACCAAACCCTCGGAGGTCATGCGATATCGGCGCAAGATCGAAAGCCTCGGTCAGTGCTTCAAATCCTTCCCCTACCGTCACCGTCCCTATCTTTCTCCGAATGTCCGGAGCGGAGCGATCGCTTCGGCCCGCCCGCGGCGTTCGGACGAATTCTCGTATCGGATGATCGAACGGAAGGACGTCTGACATGGCAAAATCGCAAAAGCGCAGCAATCGCGAGATCCGCAAGCCCAAGGCAGCAAAACCCAAAGCACTCACTGCCCTTGCCGCCCAAGAGGCGTCTGCGGTGAAAATGACCGCCAAACCGAAAGGCAAGCACTGAGATGGCCTGCACACGCCGGCGCTGCGGATCGCGTTCGTCGGCAATGCCCTCCCGCGCCGCTGCGGCATAGCCACCTTCACGACCGACCTCGAACTCGCGGTCGGCGCGCTCGGCGAGGTTGCGGATACGGCCATTGTCGCGATGATCGAGCCGGGCGGCGACCACGAATTTCCGCCAGTCGTCCGCAAGACAATCCGGCAGGGCCAGGTGGCCGACTATCGCGCCGCCGCCGATTTCATCAATCGCGAGGCGTTCGATCTCGTCTGCCTCCAGCATGAGTTCGGCATCTTCGGCGGCGAGGCAGGCGCGCTGATTCTCGGCCTCGTAGCGAAGCTCGATGCGCCGCTCGTCACCACCTTGCACACGGTTCTCGATCGGCCGACCACGGCGCAGCGCCGCGTCATGAAGGATATCGTTACCGCATCGGCGCGGGTGGTCGTCATGGCCGACAAGGCCCGCGACATGCTGATCAATGTCTATGGCGCCGATCCGGGGAAGATTGACGTTATCGCCCACGGCATTCCCGATGTTCCGCTCGCCTCGGCGCGCGCGGCCAAGGAGCGGCTGGGGTTTACCGACCGCAAGATCATCCTGACGTTCGGGCTGATGAGCCCGAACAAGGGCATCGAGACGATGATAGAGGCCATGCCCGAAATCGTCCGGCGCACCCCCGACGTCCTCTATATCGTGATGGGCGCCACCCACCCCGCCTTGCAGGCCCGTGAGGGCGAGCGTTATCGCGACACGCTGACGGCGCGGGTACGCGAGCTTGGCCTCGATGACCATGTCGCGTTCATCAACCGTTTCGTCGACCGCCCCGAACTGCTCGACCATATCGCGATGTGCGATGTCTATGCGACGCCCTATCTGGCGGCGGCGCAAATGACGTCGGGAACGCTCGCCTATTCGCATGGTCTGGGGCGTCCGGTCGTTTCCACGCCCTATTGGCACGCCGCCGAGTTGCTCGCCGACGGGTCGGGCGTCCTGATCCCGTTCGACAATCCGGCAGGCTTCGGCCCGGCGATTTCCGATCTGCTGGGCAACGACACCGAACGTCTGGCGATGGGGCGCAAGGCCTATGCGGCGAGCCGCCCCATGATCTGGGCCAATTCGGCGCGGCGCTATGCCGCGAGCTTTCGCAAGGCTTGCCGTGAGCGCAGGCTCGCGTCCGGCGGCCAGGCGGGGATGCCCGAACCCGGGCCAGTCCGCCTGCGGACGAACGTCCAACCCGACCTCCCACCGATCTCGCTCGACCATCTCGCCGCGATGTCCGACGACACGGGGATATTCCAGCATGCCGTTCACGCAATCGCCGACCGCAGTCATGGATATTGCATCGACGACAATGCACGGGCGCTGCTCCTGTGCTGCGGTCTCGCCGGCGGCCCCGATGCGCCGCTGGCGCGCCGGCTGTCATCCACATTCGCGGCCTTCATCCAGCACGGCTGGAATCCGGGCAATCGGCGTTTTCGCAATTTCATGGGCTTCGACCGGCGATGGCTGGAAGATGCGGGCTCGGAGGACAGTCACGGGCGGACGCTCTGGGCGCTGGGCGCCTATAGTGCGCGTGCCTGCTCCCTTGGCCATGCGCGCTGGGCAAAAGAGCTGTTCAGCGAGGCGCTGGCCGACGTCGAGGCCTTCACCTCACCGCGGTCCTGGGCGTTCACCTTGCTCGGCCTCGCATCCTATTGCGCGGTTTATGCCGAAGATCATGCCGCCGCGCGCCTGCGTGCCGAACTCGCCGGCCGCCTCGAAAGGTTGCTGGGCGAACAGGAAGGTCCCGAATGGACATGGTTCGAAAATGGCCTCAGCTATGACAACGCCCGGCTGCCGCAAGCGCTGATCGTCACGGGCGCCGCAGCGCTCTCGGCGACCATGGTCGAAGCGGGATTGCGAAGTCTGCGCTGGTTGGTGGCGATGCAGACGGCGCCCGAAGGTCATTTCCGGCCCGTCGGCTCGCATGGCTTCCTGATGACCTCGCGCAATAGTCCCGAACCGTTCGATCAACAGCCGCTGGAGGCTTGCGCGACGATCGCGGCCTGTATCGCGGCGAAAGGCGTCGATCCAGACTCTTCGTGGCGTGCGGAAGCCGAGCGCGCCTTCGCATGGTTTCTTGGCGCGAACGATCTCGGCATCAAGCTGGCTGACCTCGCGACGGGCAGTTGCCGCGACGGCCTCCACCCGGACCGCGCGAACGAGAACCGGGGGGCGGAATCGGTGCTATCCTTCCTGCTCGCGCTGGCCGATATGCAGCGCCTGAGAGCGGCGGACCGGCGGGCGCCGTCACAGCCGAGCCCATCCACACACGAAGCCATCAATGCCTGACGGGGCTCCGCCATCCGCGCCCTTCTTCAACCGGCAGGCGCTTCACTTGCGGCCCGACCCGTCGCGCGTCGTCGTCCGGCCGTTCCGGCCGGCGGTCGAACCCCGAGACCTGCATCCCGTCGACAAGACCCGCGCCAATCACATCGTCGACCGCGTCCTCGCAATGACCGCGGACGAGACCGACGCGCTGCTTGCCGAAACGCTGCGAAACTTCGACGACCGGCACCGCAACCTCCCCGCAATATTCGAACGGCGCGCCGCGGAAATGGAGGATGCCTTCACAGCTCACAAGAGCTTCTCGCAGGCGCAGCGTCAGCTCGTCGGCGCCTACTTTCTTCATGAGTACAGCTTCGAAGCAGCCGCGCTGTTCAATCCCAGCATCGTGCCGCACCCCGACCAGTCGGGAGTCGCCGCAGGATGCCGCCGCTTCATCCTTAGCCTGCGCGCGGTCGGCGAAGGCCACATCTCTTCCCTGACGTTCCGGTCGGGAATATTGGCCGCCGACGGAACCGTTACCATCGACCCGCCCGCGCGGCTCGCCGCGACGCCCGTCGTGACCGCCCGTGTCGGCGATCGTCTGGAACTCGGCTTCGATCCCGCCAGCGACATCGCGGAGCGGGTGATCTTCCCCGTCACCGAGAGGCAGGCGAACGGGATCGAGGATGCCCGCTTCGTCGCCTTCCATGACGAAGGCCAGACCATCTATTATGCGACCTTCACCGCCTACAGCGGAAGCGGCATAAGGTCGGAGCTGATCGAAACCCGGGACTTCGTGACATTCCATCTGGCACCGCTCAAGGGCGCTGCGGCGCAGAACAAGGGGATGGCGCTTTTTCCGCGAAAGATCGGCGGGCGCTATGCGATGATCGCGCGCCACGACAATGAGAGCCTGCACCTCATCCTGTCGGACGACCTCCACGAATGGGGCCTCGGCGAGGTGATCGTGAAGCCCAAATATCCTTGGGAGTTCGTCCAAATCGGCAATTGCGGCTCGCCCATCGAACTCGACGAAGGCTGGCTGCTCTTCACCCATGGCGTCGGCCCCGTACGCCATTATTCGATCGGCGCGGTTCTGCTCGACAAGGACGATCCCTCGCGCGTGCTCGGGCGCTCGCGCGTACCGCTCGTCCAGCCCGCGACCGCGGAGCGCCATGGCTATGTCCCGAACGTCGTCTATTCGTGCGGCGCCATCAAGGTCGGAGAGCGCATCCTGCTTCCCTATGCCATATCGGACGCCTTTTCGACCGTCGCCACGATCAGGATCACGACACTTCTCGACCAGCTCAAGGATTGAAAGGCTTCGACATGGACAAGACCCCGTCCGGCAACCACCGGTCATGCAAATGCGGCGGTATCGACGCCGCCGAGCGTGAAACACTCGATCGATACGGCATTACCCGCGTGCCCGCCGCGACCTATCTCCTGGACGGTTATCGCTACACCAGCCTTGCCGACGCGGTTGCACAGGCATGCCGTTCCCGCATGTGAAGGGAAATCGGATACTGTCGGCGAGCGGGAATGACTTGAAGCGCGGCAGGACACTTCCAAAACGAAACCGGGCCACGTATCGACACGCAGCCCGGCCTGGGGACGATCGGTTAGCTCGGACTAGCTGCTCTGCCTGCCCGGCTTTTCCGCTTCTCCACCCTGCTGAGGCCGCTTGTCGCGGTCCGGCTGGCCGGGCTGACGGCGGCCGCCGTCCTCCTGCTGGGGCTGGCGCTCGCCTTCCGACTTGCGGCCCGGCTGGCTGCCGGTCTGGTTCTGGTCGGGGTTGACCATGACCATTCTCCTCTCTTCAATTGCCCGGTAGTGGGCATGGAGAAGACGCGCGGGATAGGGCATTGTTCCTGTTTATCATGCCGGGTCGCTAATAGAGCGATTCCGTCCGGTCGAGCGGCAGAGCCGATCGTCTCAGCCCCGCCGTCCGCTCGCCTGCCATACCAAGCCGGGTAGTTTGACCATCTCGCAACCGCAAACGGTGCAATGGCTGACGAAGCGCCCCCGATCCCAGTGGCTCGCCTTGAAATCGACGAGGTGACGGCCGAAGAGATTGTGCAGTATCATGATCGCGTTCCTTTCGCTGGTTGTGCTCCGCCCTCATTGTCCCATTGCTCAAGGGCATGCTGGACAGAAGACGACGACACGACTTGAGGATGGGCTGTTTGCGGCGCCCCCGAGCAGGCGTCGTTTTCGCGCTCCCAGCTTTCGATTGCGCGCTCGAGGTCGTGTCGCCGGCGCCGCGACTGGTGAAACGCGTTTCCCATCGTTTGCGGAACATGTTCCAGCCCGTGATGGAGAAGCCGGTTCCACAACCGAATGATCCGGCCGAAAGATCGCGAGGGTTCGTGGATGGAAATCATCGAATAGACTCCCGCTGGGCAAGCGGGAGCTCGAGGTCTCTCAGTCACGGGAAGCTTGCGATCGAAATCGGGTGATGACACATCCTATCACAGACGGACATGATGCGGGCATCAATTCGCCACGCAGAATGGGCCTGCGCACCGGATCAGCCTGCATCCTCGTCATCCCCCCGGCGCTGGCGCAGTTCTGGCACTTCGCGAGGCGGTATGTCGGGCCGGCGCTCGAACGCGCCGCCTTCCCCGGATATGCGCTCCTTCTGAACGATGGCCGCTACGCGCTTCTTCGAAATGCCGAGGCTGCGCAGCGCATAGCCGGCGAGGCCGAACGACAGCTCGCGCGCGCCCATGATCGCGAGGCCGACGCCCTGACCTTCGAGATGGGCGACCTCGGCTTCGCTGTGGGTCCGGATCGCGGTGTCGATTTCGGGATTGAGCTCGCGCGCGATCTCGATGATGCGCCGTGTCTGAAAGCCATCCGGCGTCGCGATCACGAGCAGCCGCGCCTGGGCGATATCCGCCGCCTCGAGAATACCCGGGGTCGATGCTTCGCCATAGATGGCCGTAATGCCGCGCTCGCGCAGCGCCTCGACGCGGCGTCGATCCTTGTCGACGAGGATAACGGGAAGACCTTCGCTCTTGAGCATCCTACCGACCACGCGCCCGACCCGGCCGTAGCCGACAACGACCGCGTGATGGCGAAAGCTGCTGTGCTTCGCGTCGGGCAGACGGGAAAGGCTCTCATCGCCTCCCCGCTCCAGCAATGCCAACAGCCGCGGTCGTCGTCGCAGCCATCTCTCGAAGCCGTCGAAAGCGATGAAGACGAGCGGATTGAGCGTAATCGACAGCAGCGCGCCGGCGAGGACCAAGTCCCTCGCTTCCGCCTCGACCAGCCCCAAGGTGACGCCCAGGCCGATCAGGATGAAGGAGAACTCGCCGATCTGCGCCAGGCTCGCCGAGACGGTCAGCGCCGTCCGCGCCGGATAGCCGAAGGCCAGCACGATCCCAAACGCCGCAACCGACTTGCCGGCCAGAATGATCGCCAGCACTGCCAGAACGGCGGACGGTTCACGGACCAGGATGCCCGGATCGAACAGCATCCCGACCGAGACGAAGAACAGGACGGCAAAAGCATCCTGCAACGGCAGCGAGTCCGCGGCCGCCCGATGACTGAAATCGCTTTCGCTGAGGATCACGCCAGCAAAGAAGGCGCCGAGTGCGAAGGACACGCCGAACAGGGCGGCCGAGCCGAAAGCGATACCGAGCGCGGTCGCGAGAACCGACAGAGTGAACAATTCGCGCGAGCCCGTTCGGGCGACACGTTCCAATATCCAGGGCGCGGCGCGCGTTCCGACGATCAGGACAAGCGCAAGGAACAGCGCAACCTTTCCGAGCGTGACAAGCAAGACGAGCGCGATATCGCCCGCGCCGCCCGAAGCTCCTTCCCCTCCCAGCGCGCGCCCTAACGCCGGCAGCAACACAAGGGCCAGCACCATGACGAGATCCTCGACGATCAGCCAACCCACGGCGATCCGGCCGTTGATCGAATCGAGCGTATTGCGCTGCTCGAGCGCGCGCAGCAGCACGACGGTCGACGCGACCGACAGGGCAAGACCGAAAACCAGGCCCGCCCCGGTGGTCCAGCCCCAGAGATGCACCAGGCCCGCCCCGAGCAGGGCCGCAACCACGATCTGGACGAGCGCGCCGGGGATGGCGATCCTGCGGACAGCGACCAAATCCTTGATCGAGAAATGCAGCCCGACACCGAACATCAGCAGGATCACGCCGATCTCCGCGAGCTGGTTCGCCAGCGCAGCATCGCCGACGAAGCCGGGAGTGAAGGGGCCGACCGCCACGCCTGCGAGCAGATAGCCGACGAGCGGCGGCAGCTTCAGCCTGCTGGCAATGAATCCGCCGATGAAAGCGAGGACCAGTCCCATAACGAGCATGGCGAGAAGGCTGGTGTCATGGGGCAATAGCGATCCTTTCGGAAAGAGCCGCCATGCCGGCGGCACTCGGTATGATGGAGCGCCGATGGGTAAAGCGGCCGCGCTATCGGTGGCGGTGAAGGATCGACCCTACACCAGCGACGGCGCCAAGACCATGCTGCTCATCGGAAGCAGGAAAAGACACTTACAGGTGCGATGGCGCGACTGCGTTGCGCGGACCCGCCTAGAATTTTCGATGGAAGCTGACGAGGTCCGCGTCGGGATCGCTATAGCCGCAGATCAGCCCGCGCAGCATCTGCGCCGCCATCATCGAGAAGGTGATGCCATTCCCGCCATAACCCATGGCTGCATAGCAGTTGGGCATGCGCGGGATGCGGCCGATCGTCGGGGTGCCGACAGGGCTGTCGCCGAAGCTGCCGGCCCAGCCATGGACCGGAGTCGCGTCGATTCCCGGCAGCAGCGCGGCGAGCTTGCGCGACAGGGTTCTGATCTTGCCGGGAAGCTTCGCGTCGCGTTCGCCCGCGTCCGCGATTTCCTCATCCTCGCCGCCGCATATGACCTCGCCGCGCGGGGTGGTGCGGATGTAGAGATAGGGGTCGGCGGCTTCCCAGATCATCGCGGCCGTCGGCCAGATGGCGCGGGGCTGAGGGCGGGTCGCGATCGACCAGCTCGATATGATCCTGTTTCCCTTGCGCGGGATGCCCTTCATCATCTCGTAGCCCGTCGCCATGACCACATGGCGCGCACGGATCTCGGGACCGCGCGCGCTGTGAAGCGTCACGCCGTCTTCGCGCGCGTCGATGTCGCAGATATCGACCGGCGAATAGAGCCGGGCGCCGCGCGCGATGGCGGCGTTCAGATAGCCAAGGGTCATCCGGCGCGGGTCGGCGGAATAATTGCCGAAACCGATCAGCGCATGGCGTCCCTTGATCCCGTAGCGCTCCAACACCGCGGCGGGTTTGAGAAGCTCGACCTCGAAACCCGCGCGCCGGCGGGCGTCGGCTTCGCGCGCCAGGCCGTCGGCGTCGAGGACATTGCCGTCGAGATAGATGGAACCGCGCGTCGCGCCGTCGACGGCGAGGCCCAGCCGCTCGGTCCGCTCGCGCAGCGCATCGACCGCCTGGCGCGAGCGGCGCCAGATGCGCTCGGCCTTTTCGCGCCCGATCCGCTCCGCCATCAGCGAGAGCGGCGTGTCGAGTTCATATTGCAGCATCGCCGTCGATGCCGCAGTCGACCCTTCGGCGGGGCCGCGACGATCGACGATGACGGTCCTGAGACCCGCTTCCGACAGCGCCTCCGCGATCAGCGCGCCCGATACGCCGGCACCGACGACGACCGCATCGCACGCGATATCGCGCGTCAACGGCCTTGACGAGATCGCCGGACGACGCCGGGCCGACCAGATCGACCGCCCGGTGCGAAGATCGCGGTGACGGGTCGCGGACGCGGCCGTCATCAACGTGGGCGATCAGGCAAGATCGCGCACCTTGGCTTCGCGCGCCCAGTGGCGCCGCGTGCCGACGTCGGCGAACGCGTCGATCGCGACGACACCGCCGTCCTTTTCGACGCCCGCCTTGTCGAGCAGCAGCTGCGTCGCGTCGTCGTGGGCGATGGTCTTGCAATGGCCATAGGCGTCCATGAACCATTGCACCGCCGCACCCTGCACCGAAAGCGCCTTGGCCTGTTCTTCTGTCAGGATCGAGGCGACCGCGTCGAACAGCACCGAAGGCGATCCGGCGAGTTGGCCGTCGGCCTTGAGCGTGCCGCCCTTTACCTTGATCCCGCCGACCTTCGGCGCGACGAGAAAGGGGGTGCCGCCCGCACTTTCGATATCGCCTTTCAGCTTGTCGATCGCCGCCTTGTCCGACCCTTCGGTGAACAGGATCGCGACCTTGCGGCCCTCCATCGTGTCATCGGCATTCTTCTGGATCGACAGCGCGGCGGAGGGTTTTAGGTCAACCGCGGCGCGCGCGGCCTTTTCCTTCGCCGGCAGGTCGATCGCGAGGCCCGCGGCGACGCGCTTCGCCAGATCCTCGTCGATGTTGCGGAGCTGGCCGACGACACGCGCGCGGACATGATCGAGCGTCACCTTCGACAGCTCGAACACCAGCGCCGAGGCGATATGCGCCTGCTCATTCGCGGTCTGCGACAGGTAGAAGAGCCGCGCCTGGGTGAAATGGTCGGCGAACAGTTCGGCGCGGATGCGCAGCTTCTGCGCGGGGTCGTTCCGTTCGTCATTGGCCATGTAGGTCGAGAAGCCCGTTTCGGCGCTCGCGCGTGGGCCGCCATGCTCTCCGGCTTCGGCAAGGCTGTTGGGTTCGTAATTGGCACGCCCCGTTGGCACGAGCGTCTGCATCATCCCGTCGCGCTGGAAATTGTGGAAGGGGCATTTCGGCGCGTTGATCGGGATCTGGTGGAAATTGGTCGTTCCCAGCCGCGATTTCTGCGTGTCGAGATAGGAGAAGATCCGGCCCTGCAGCAGCGGGTCGTTGCTGAAATCGATGCCGGGGATGATGTTCGACGGCAGGAAGGCGGCTTGCTCGGTTTCGGCGAAGAAATTGTCGACGTTGCGGTTGAGCGTCATGCGGCCGACGATCTCGACGGGGATATCCTCCTCGGGGATCAGCTTGGTGGCGTCGAGCACGTCATAGGGCTGCTTTGCCGCGAACGCCTCGTCGAAGACCTGCACGCCGAGATTCCACGCCGGGAAGTCGCCGGCATCGATCGCCTCGAACAGGTCGCGGCGCAGGAAATCGGGATCGGCACCGGCGATCTTGACCGCCTCGTCCCATGTCGTCGACTGGATGCCGAGCACGGGCTTCCAGTGGAATTTGACGAATTTGCCCGCACCCTCATCGTTGACGAAGCGGAAGGTATGAACGCCGAAGCCTTCGATCATGCGGAAGCTGCGCGGGATCGCGCGGTCGGACATCGCCCACATGATCATATGCATCGATTCGGGCATCAGGCCGATGAAGTCCCAGAAGGTGTCGTGTGCGCTCGCCGCCTGCGGATAACCGCGGTCGGCCTCCATCTTCACGCTGTGGACGAGATCTGGGAACTTCATCGCGTCCTGGATGAAGAAGACCGGGATATTGTTGCCGACCAGATCCCAATTACCGGTTTCGGTGTAGAGCTTGACCGCAAAGCCGCGCACGTCGCGCGGCGTGTCGACCGACCCGGCGCCGCCCGCGACGGTCGAGAAGCGAACGAAGACCGGACAGGTCGCGCCTTCCTTCTGGAAGATCGAAGCCTTGGTCAGCCCGGGGATTGCCCTGGTGCACTCGAACACGCCGTGCGCGCCCGAACCGCGGGCGTGGACGATCCGCTCGGGGATGCGCTCATGGTCGAAATGGAAGATCTTCTCGCGGAGGACGAAGTCCTCGAGCAGCGTCGGTCCGCGCTCACCGGCGCGGAGCGAATTCTGGTTGTCCGAAATCCGGTGACCGAAATTATCGGTGAGATAAGCCGCCGCATCGGCGACTCCATCTCCGACTTGCTGATGCAGTTCATCGCCATCGCCTCTGCTGTCAATCGGCGCCGGCTGGCCCTCTCCCGGTTGGTGGTCACGAAGTGCATGGTCTGCGGCGGGTGACGGCACGGGCTTCTTCGCCATGATCGGATCCTTCGGTCAGCGGGGATAAGGTCTCAACCCGCGGCTTCCCCCTAAGTTTCGTCGCGCCCGCTTTCTTCTGATCGAGCTAGGCCGCCTCCGGCGCCATTGCATGCCATCAACCGGTCGGGGATGGCCTATAGAAGCGGAATCGATCGACCGCGCCTTCGATCAGGTGGCCAGCGAGTCTGAGGCGGATTTCGTCGGCGCCGCTACTGGTCGTGCAGACCAAGCGCGTGCCGCCTGACGGCAACCGCTCGATCGCACTGATAGCCACTCCCGACGCACGGCAGATTTCCCTGACATCGGCCTCAGGCAACGCGAGGTTGATCGCGCGGCTCACGTCGATTCCGGCACGGAAGCACCAGAGCGGATGATCTCCGCGACCTGCACATAGCCCTCCGGGCTGGCGGTTGCGATGGCGAGCGGCCTTCCGCCAAGCACGACATTTTCTCCATTGAGAAAGGCGATGGCAGGGTCGCGTCCGCCCATCACCAGATAGGCAAGCTGGCTGATGTCACCCTGACGCCGGGCATGATCGAGGGAGAGCGGGCTTCGATATTTGTGGAAATGGCGCACGGGGCGAGACGATGCGACGGTTCTTTCGGCGGTGTCGGGGCGATTCATGGCGTGGCTCCTCTGCGTAAGCGGGAGCACAGGCTCTCAGCCGCGGCGGCTTACAAAAAGGAGGGCCGCGATAGATGCTATATGGGTTTGTACACACGGATTGTAAGGACGAAAATCCAAGGGCCGCGGTCCGCGACATTTCGCCCCTAGCCGTGCCTGTCCTTCGTCGAAGCAGGGAGCTGCATCACCTTCCTAAGATGATGTTTATAATGAATATTATTTCCAATCGGCCGAGACATACCCTCGCTGACACCCTCACGCGACTATAACGAAAAATGGGAATCGAATAGAGGGTCGAACTTCGCGAAAATGGGAATCGAAAAAGTTCGGTGGCGGGCCTGCCGGTCCATTACCCTGCATCTGACGAAAAACGGAGAATTGCAGGGTAAATTGCCTATAGACAGGCGCAAGGGATTCTGCCGGCCATCCCCTGCGGCTCGCTCGCGGCGCCCTAGCTTTTCTCGAACAGGCGCTTGAGGCTGGCGTATCGAATGAAGGTCGATCGACCGACTTTTACAGTTTCTAGCTCTCCGGCCTTGATGAGTTCGTAGAGCGTCGACCGTCCAATGCCAGTGAGTTTAACCGCGGCGGATATGCGGACGCTGATCGGTTCGATATGGTGGCGGTCCTCGGACGCAACTTGCGGCCCTTGCCTGCTCTGCATCTTGCTCATGGCTTCCGCCTCCCTCGGTGAAAGCGGCGATCGGTTTCGATGAAAGCCGTAAGCATTGCAGGAATAAGGTCCGGCACGGATTCACGCCTGCCGTATGCCGCTTCGTAAGCGTCGGCATAAGCGTTCAATGCCTCGAACAAACCCGGCATGGCGTTGAACGTGATTCTCTTCGGCGTTCGCTCCGGCAGCTTCGGCAATTTCAGGTCAGCCATTTCCGCCTCCCCACGGCCGCCCGACGACAATATCCTTGTGGACGATGACACGCAGCGGCCAGCCGGGCCGGACGCGCATAGTCGGCTGGATATTGAGATTGCGGGTGACGAGCTGGTCGCCCGCGCGCGCGCCGCTCTGCTGCGCGGACTCGCGGATCGCTCGAACAAGGTCGCTCTCGCTGCTGCCAAAACTCAATTCCGAGCCGACACCAAGCAGCGTCGAGAGCGCGACGCCCTTCAATAGCTGCCATGTGTGCCGGTCGATCTTGTCGGCGAGGCCCGCATAGCCCTGCGTGTCGGTCGCGGGAACATTGTCGATGCGGATTGACGAACCATCGGGAAGGATGATGCGCTGCCAGACCACCAGCGCGCGGCTTTGGCCGAACGCGACGACGCTATCGTAACTGCCGACCAGC
>NZ_DATAJZ010000017.1:0-35645 GCF_036261875.1 Sphingopyxis sp.
GTCGCAAAGTTTGCGCACAAGGCGCTGGGCAAGGACCGCGCGGAGCGTTGAAGCGAGCAGGAAGGGTTCGACCTTCAGATCCTTGAGGCGCGTGATCGCGCCGACCGCATCGTTGGTGTGGACGGTCGACAGGACGAGATGGCCGGTCAGCGACGCCTGCACCGCGATGTCGGCGGTCTCGCGGTCGCGGATTTCGCCGACCATCACGACGTCCGGGTCCTGGCGCAGGATCGCGCGGAGGCCCGCCGCGAAATCGAGCCCGACCTTGGCATTGACCTGCGTCTGACCGACGCCGTCGACGGCATATTCGACCGGATCCTCGACGGTCAGGATGTTGCGCTGACCGTCGTTGAGCTGTTTCAGCGCGGCATAGAGCGTCGTCGTCTTGCCCGACCCGGTCGGGCCGGTGACGAGGATGATACCGTTGGGTTCGGCGAGTGCCTCGCGCAGGATACGGTCGGCCTCGCCCGACAGGCCGAGGACGTCGAAGTCGATCCCCGCCGTATCCTTGTCGAGGATACGCATCACGACGCGCTCGCCTGCGCGGCTGGGCAGCGTCGAAACGCGAACGTCGACCGCCTTGCCCGCCAGCGTCAGCGCGATACGCCCATCCTGTGGCACGCGGCGCTCGGCGATGTCGAGGCGTGCCATCACCTTGATGCGGCTGACAACCACCGGCGCGACATGCGGCGGCATTCGCAGATGCTCGCGCAGCACGCCGTCGGTGCGCATCCGCACGACGAGCCCGCTTTCATAGGGTTCGACATGGATGTCGCTGACGCCTTGCCGCACCGCTTCGGCGATGATCGCGTTGATCAGGCGAATCGCTGGCGCATCGTCGGCGCTGTCGAGCAGGTCCTCGGCGCTCGGGATGCCGAGTTCGAGGTCGCTGCCGCCTACCGTTCCCGCCATCGCCGCCGCCGAGGCATCGACGGCATAATGGTCGGAGAGCAGCCGGTCGAAGTCGGCCGGGCTCGCGGTCGCGACGCGGATCGGCTGCGCAAGATAGCGCTTCACCTCGATCAGCACCGCAGGATCGCTGCCCTCGCGCAGGGTCGCAAACCAGCGTCCGCCCTCGTCCTCGGCGATCACCACGCCGTGTGCGCGCGCGAAAGCATAAGGGATATCGACCGGCGCCGCTGGCGGCGCAGCCGGTTCGGCGTCGGTCACGGATTGTCTCCGGCCGGAGGAGCGGGCGCCTGCGAGATCGAGGGTGGAACCTCGGCGGGGGTCACGGCGCCGCCCTGCCCGCGCAGCGCGGGCAGATCGACCGGACCGACGGTCACGTCGTCCGCCGTCGGCGGCGACGGCGGGGTCGTCCCCATATAATCGCGCACCAGCGTGTCGATCGCGGGTTCCTCATTGGGGTTCCGCTGGAGCTGGAAGTCGCGGATATAGCCATAGCGGCGCGCGGTGAGCGCGGCATTATCCTCGCGGCTGCGCAGGATTGTCGGGCGGATGAAGACCATCAGATTGGTCTTCGACCGGCTGCGGCTGCGCGACTTGAAGAGTTCGCCGATCAGCGGAATATCGCTGAGCAGCGGAATACGCTCGATCGTCCGGCGCTCGTCGTCGTTGAGCAGACCGCCGATCGCGAGAATCTCGCCGTCGTCGACGGTCAGCACCGTCTCGAACGAGCGCTTGTTGAGGATGAGGTCACTGTTGCGCGACGACACCGGCCCGGCGACGCTCGACACTTCCTGGCGCAGGAACAGCTTGACCTCGCCCGCGCCGTTGACCTGCGGCGTGACCTCCAGCTTGATGCCAACCTCCTCGCGCTGGACTGTGCGGAAGGCGTTGTCGAAATTGTCGCTGAGCGCCTCGCCGGTTGTGATCGGCACTTCCTGTCCGACGAGGAATTTCGCGGCCTGATTGTCGAGCGTCACGATATGCGGGGTCGCAAGCAGGTTCGATGTCGTATCGGATTTCACCGCGTTGATGATCGCGCCGAACACCGTGTTCTTGCCGATATCGCCCGCGAAGCCCGCGAAGCCGCCGGTCGCCGAGAGCAGCGACGCCGCCGCCGCTTCCTGCAGGCTGCTGCCGAGCGCGCTCGACGTCTGGGTGACGACCGTGGTGCCGTCGACCGTCGTCTTGTCCTCGGTCAGCTTGGTCGCCGCATAGGCGCCGCCAAGGGTGAAGATGTTCGGCTGCGCATTGCTGTAATTGGTCGCAACGAAGGGGATGTTCTTGCCGCCGAGCAGGAACTGGACGCCGAGCCGCTTCGCGGCATCGTCGCCAATCTCGACGACAATCGCCTCGACCAGCACCTGTTCGCGGCGGCTGTCGAGCTGGCGGATCAGCTCGCCGAGCATCCGCTGCACCTCGCTGTTCGCGGCGACGATGATCGCGTTGGCGCCTTCGTAGCGGGTGACGATCGCCGGGCCTCGCGTCGCGATGCTGCCGCCCGAGCCGCTGACCGAGGTGGGCGTCGTTGTCGCGGACGCGGCGCTCGGCGCCGGCGTGCTGCCGCCCGCCGTCGTCGAGGAGGAGGTCGCCGGCGGCAAGCCCGCCTTCTGCGCCGGATCGCTGCCGCCGCCGACAAGCTGTTGCAAGGTCGGCAGCAGGGTTTCGGCATTGGCATGTTCGAGCCAATAGACGCGCAATTCAGTCCCACCCGCCGCCTTGGCATCGAGGTCGTTCGCCATCGAGACGAAGCGCGCGACCATTGCCTGATCGCCGCGCAGCGCGATGGCGTTGCTGCTGTCGATCGGCACGATCGCAAGCGGCGCCTTCGCTCCCTCGCCCGCCGCCGGGACGAGCGCGGTGAGCGCGGCGGCGATCTCGCGCGCTCCGGCATTCTTCAGCGTGACGATCTGGCTGGTCGAGCTGTCGCGGTCGATGCTCGCGGCGAGCGCGCGGATGCGGCGGATATTGTCGGCGAAATCGGCGACCACCAGGCTGTTGGCGTTGCGGTTCGCGGTCAGCGATCCCTGCGGGCTGACCAGTGGGCGCAACGTCTCGACCGCCGCGACGGCGTCGATATGCTTGAGGCGGATGATTTCGGTGACGAACTGGTTCTGCGCCGCGCGGTCGCTGCCGATCCGGCCGGGCTGCGCCGCCGCGCCGTCGATCGGCTGGATGCGATAGGCGCCGTTCGGCCCCGGCACCGCGACCAGCCCGTTCGATCGCAGGGTCGACAGGAAAATCTCGAAATATTCGCTGCGCGACAACGGCCGGTCGGTGACGACCGACACCTTGCCGTTGACGCGCCCGTCGATGATGAAGGTGCGCCCGGTGATCCGCGCCGCATCCTGGATGAAGGCGCGGATGTCGGCGTCGCGGACGTTCAGCGTATATTGCGCGAGCGCCGGTCCTGGCGTGGCGGAAACGAGTGCGGCGGCGAGCATCAGGGACAGTTTGAGACGCATGGGACCTATTTCGACAAAAGGATGGCGACGGGCACGACGCTGGCGCCGCGCTCGACCTCGAGCGAGAGACGCGCACCCGGTGTGAACTGGTTCGCGAGAGACGCGGCGTCGCCCGCCGAAGCGATCGGGCGCCCGTTCACCGAGCGGATGACGTCACTGGGCTTCAGCCCCGCGGCGCGAAAGACCGCGCCGTCGCCTTGCGGCTGGACGACGAGGCCGGTGACTCTGCCATTCTCGGTCCGTGGCGCAAAACCGACCCCGGCCTTGAGCGCCTCGGGCGTCGTCACGCCGTTCGAAGCACCCTCTGCCGTCGCGGCGGTGCTGCCGACTTCGGGGGTCGGCGCGGGCAGCGCAGGATTGGCGACCGGCGCTTCGCCGCTCTGATCGAGGAACAGGCTTTCGCGCGTGCCGCCGCGGTCGAGCAGCACATGGTCGAAGGCGACGCCGATGAGCTTCACCCCCGGCGCGATCTCATCGCCGACGGCATAGCTGGTCTGCACGCCGTCCTCGCCCGCGATAATCGCCGACCCGCCGCCGGTCGCTTCGTTGAGATTGACCCCGAACAGCGTCAGGCCGAGCGCCGTGACGGTGGTGTTCGCCGGTCCCTGCTGCGCGGTGCGAAAGAAGGGATCGATGCTGGAGAAGAGCGCGCGCCGCTCGGCCGGGGACGCGATGACCGCGGTCTGCGGTTGCCACGCGCCGAGCGGCGACAGCGGCACGACCAGCGCCCAGAGCAGGCGAATGCATTGCCAGATCAGCAAGGCACCGAGCAGGCCGACGAGCAGCAGCGGCAGGAGGTCGCGCGGCGCGCGTTTTCCGATGCGCAGCCACGACGGCAACGCGCGCGGCAGTCGAACGGCCGATCCGGTCATCAGCACTGCCATGGCGTCGTCCTTGTCCCCCAACTGAAAGGCTGCATCGCGAATCGCCTAGGCGCGGTCGATGACAATCAGTTGACAGGAAGATTACAGTTTTTTGTCAGAGGAGCGAGTCCGGCAGACGCTCACCCGGGCGCCTTCCTCGATGGGACGACGCCCGGGTGATCGGTTTCCGTCAGAACTTGATAGAAGCACCGAGCGCAAACACCCTGCCAAGATCATAGCCGTTCACATTGACGCGATTGTCGCCAACCTGCTGATATTCGACATGGCCGCGACCGGTCAGATTGCGCGCCTCGAACTTCAATTCGACATCCTGCTTGAAGAGTTTGAAACCCTGCCGCGCGACGAAATCGATCCGCAGGCCGGGCGCCTCGAACACGTCGGGCTGGTCGGTATTGCTGAGGCCGCGGCTGATCGAACGCTTGCTGGCATAGGTGATGAGCAGGGTCTGCTGAGACAGGCTGCCCTGATCCTCCAAGCCGAACTGGACGTTCGCCAGATGCTTCGACTGACCGGTCAGCCGGTCGCCATCGGTGAAATAGTCCGTCGCCTGGGTCGAGGACGCACCATAGACATGGACCTTGTCGTCGAGGCCGACATGAATTTTCGAGCTTGTATAGGTATAGTTGCCGACCAGGACGATCCGCCGGCTGCTCCAAAAGCCGCCCCAGTCCGACAGGTCGAAATATTTCTGCACCTCGACCTCTGCGCCATACAGATCGGCCTCGGGCGCATTGGCGAAGCTTGTGGTGAAATCGGCCCCGCTGACGAAGGTTTCGATCGGATTCTTGATCCGCTTATAGAAACCCGCCACCGAAAGGCGCTGATCGCGATCGAAATACCATTCATAACGCGCTTCTGCGTTGGTCAACTGGCTGTCCACCAGCAACGGGTTGCCGAAATACTGGCGGTTGCTGTCAGGATCGAAATAGAATTGATACAGAAGCTCGCGGAATTGCGGGCGCGCGATCGTCTTCGATGCATTGAGGCGAATTTGCATGTCCGGGCGGAACTGCCAGGTCAGCGTCGCTGCCGGCAGCCAATAGTCGCGATCGAGATTGGTCGATGCGGTCGATGCGCCGGGAACGGTGAACACCTGGATCGGGGTCACCACCTGTTTCGCCGTTTCATAACGGACACCGGCGTCGATCTGGAGGTTGCCAAGCTGAAGGTCGACTTTGCCATAGGCGCCGTGATTGCGCAGCGTGGCGCGAAACGCTGGGTTACCCTCGTTGGTTTCGATCAGCTCGATGTTGAAATAATCGATGACCGCATTGCCGAGCAGCAGGTCGGGCCGCAACATGCCGACGCCGGAAGGAAAATCGGACGGCGCCCGAAACTGAAAATCGCGCCGCGAACTGGTGCGATTGGTGTCCGAATAGGCATAGCCCACAGTGGCCCGCAATGCGGGGATGAAGCGATAGGACACATCGACTCCGCCCGACCACAAATCCTCGTTGAGGTCCGAATAGCTGACCGTGGCGTTACCGCCGTTGCCGCCGTTCAGCCGATTGACGAAATAGGCGCCATAGGGGTCGGCATCGACGTTGGTGCGCACATATTCGTAAGAAAGCTCGGCCGGCGCCTCGCGCTGCGAGTTCGCGTAGCCGCCGCGCAGGTCGATGCTGAGGTCGGACATCGGCTTCAACTCGGCAACCAGCTGGGTATCGATCAGCTGACGCTCATACCAGGCCGTATCCTGCTGCATGAAGTCGGTGACTTCGTTACCGTGACGCTTGCCGATGCCCAGCCGCGAATGCTTGATCGTGTCGCGGATATACAGATTGGTCCAGCGCAGCTTGTTGTCGCCGAACTCCAGCCCCAGGCCGAGCAGGCCGTTGACGACGATGCGATTGTCGGTCGTCACCCGATTGAAATCCGATTCGAGCGCCGACAGATCGCTTTGCAGCGACGACTGGTTGACGGTTTCGCGCGTCGTCGTCTTGTTGCTGTATCCCGCCGCGGCGATGATGCCGAGCACTGCTGAACCGACGTCGAACGATTTGCCGGCAGTCAGATTGGCGGTGAAATTCGGCTGGACGTGATCCTCCCGTTGCAGGATCGAATTGCGCCCGTTCACGATCTGCTGCGAAATCGCGGTGGTATCGACATTGCCGGAGCTGATTCGCTCGCCGCTCTTGAAAAAGTCCGCGAGGGCGGGCGGAATGTCGCGCTGACCATTATCGAAACCCGTCCAGTCGGTCTTGCTGCCATAATAGGTATAGCCGAGCTGATTGGTCGTCTCGCTGTCAAAGCCGACGCCGCCGCCCAACGCGATAAAGCCTTCGTCGGGAGTCGCCTTGGTGGTCAGATTGATGACGCCCCCGCCAAACTCGCCGGGGAAATTCACCGAATAGCTTTTCTGCACCAGCGACGAAGCGATCACGCCGCTCGGGAAAATATCGAGCGGGACGACGCGCTTCAGCGGTTCGGGACTCGGCAAGGGCGAACCGTTGAGCAGCGCGAGCGAATAGCGATCGCCAAGCCCGCGGACATAGACGAAGCCATTGCCCACGACGCTGAGCCCGGTCACGCGGCCCAGCGCGCCGGCGATATTGCCCTCGCCGGTCCGGGCGATTTCTTCGGCCGAGAGGATCGAGACGACCGCTGTCGAGGCGCGGGCGACATTCGCGCTGCGGCGGCCGGTAACGACGATGTCGCCGCCAGGAACCGACACTTCGGGGGCCTGCTCTCCAGCCGCCTGGTCCTCGGCGGTGTCGGCGGCGGTGTCCGTTGGCGCGGGCGCTGCCGTCGGCGCGTCCTGGGCATGAGCCAGCGCCGGTGAGGCAAGCGCTGTGGTGACGAGCATCAAGGATGCAAACCGCGACCTATTCATCGTGAAGTCCCCTGGGGCAGAAATTGTCTAAAATAAAAGGGGGAGCCGTCATCGACCGCCCCCCCTTCGTCAGTTCAGGCGGTCGCTCAGGTCGTCGGCAGCGAGGTGCACGCCGAACCCGAACCAAAGTCCGCGATCGCGCTGTCGCACGTCCAGCCCTTGTACCAGGTGTCGCTGCTGTTCTGCACCGCGCCGATCCAGGCCGTCTTGTCGAAGAAGGCCGAACCCGGCGCCGCGCTCGCGTCGACCGGCGTCACCTTGTTTTCGTTCTCGCCGTTGATGAACAGGCTGACCAGCGTCGAGACGAAGGCGTCGTTGTTGCCGTTCGTCCCGCTGCCGAACAGCGACGCGACCTTCGTGGCGTCATAGGTGCCGGTGCCCAGATATTTGGTGGTGTTGCAGGTCAGGACCACCGCGCGGGCCAGCAGCGTCACGGGAGTCGTGCCCGAAGCGTTCATGCGGATGCACTCGTTGTTCGGGGTCGCGATGATGCTGTTGAGCAGCGTGATGTCGGAGTTGCCGCGGAACAACGTCGACGCCTGGTCATTGGATTCATTGTTGCTGCTCGCCTGGTTCTGGACCGCGGTCATGTTGGCGATGATCGTCTTGTGGCGCGGCAGATTGTCTTCAAAGCCGTTGCTGTCGGCCTCGATCAGCGCGTCGCCCTTGCCGGGATGCTGCAACAGCAGGACATATTGGAACTGGCCCTGCAGGCCGGTGTCGATGTCGAGGCTGTCGTCGTCGGCGCCGGTGGCGATATAGTGCTTGAAATTCACCGCGCCGCCGAAGAATTCGGCGCCGTCGTCCGAGCTGTTGTGGCTCTGGACATAATTGAAGGTCGTGCCGGTACCGACGCCCTCGGCGGTCAGCGCCTGCAGTTCCTTGTCGGCGCCCAGAACATAGCCCGAATAGCGGATCTGGGTATAGGTGATCGATCCGGCGTTATAGCTGTTGTCGTTGCCGCCGAACACGGCCGGGTCGGCCGATCCTTCGGTGTCGCGCTCGCAAGTATTGACGCCGGTCGCGCTCTTGTTCGCGGTGGTGCCCTTGTTGCAGTCGGTAACGATACCGCGGCCCATCAGCACGACGCCGCCCCACTGACCCTGCGAAATCTCGCTGTTGAGGCCGACGACATTGTCGCTGCTGGTGAAGATGATCGGCGCAGTCGCGGTGCCATTCGAAATCAGCTTGTTGCCGCGGTTGACCGCTAGCCACGACGTGCCGGTCCCGCCATAAAGGATCACGCCGGGTTCGATGGTCAGCGTAACATTGGTGTCGGCCGTCAGCGTCCTGCCCTTGCAGCTCACCGTCGTGGTGACGACGCTGGCCGCAGTCGTCGGCGCCCTGAAACCGCCGTCACAGCCCACATCGACGCGGTCCTTGATCTGATACAGCAGCCCGGCGACTTTCGGCAGCGTGGTGCTGCGGTCGATGTTGGCGGGCAGGGTGCAGACGCGATATTCGCCGGTCGGCCCCTTGATCGTGCCATCGTTGGTGAGCGGGGTGGTCGCGCCGATCGTCGGGCAGCCGCCGGCCGGAGTCACGGCCGTCGGCGTCGGAGTGGGCGTCGGAGTGGGGGTCGGCGTGGGCGTCGGGTTGATGATCACATTGCCGCCGGTCCCCGGCGACGCGATGTCGTCGGCACCGCACGCGGCGAGAGTTGAACAGGCCACGCTGGTAAGCATGATCAGACGAACGCGTGCGAAAGCCGCCATGAAATTCTCCGTTCCCGGTGTGCGCACGAGAGGCGCTGTGAAAAACCACCGGCGAACAAAGGAGGAGATGCGCCGCCCTGCCCCCGGTGACGCCGCCACTAGGGTGATTCGATGACGGTCTGACGCCAGAGCCGTGACAGTCCGATGACTCTTTGGAGTCGCTTCGATGACATCCGCGAAAGCGCTTAGGTCCGCGCCTTCGCATTGCGATCTCCGGGTGACGAAAATAAAAGCGGCGAAGCTCGCTTGCATCGCCCGAAAAGCTTTGCTAGGCGCCCGCTCCTACCTGGTGCCGGCCCGTCCGGACCATCATGATGTGCGGTCGTGGCGGAACTGGTAGACGCGCAACGTTGAGGTCGTTGTGGCCGAAAGGCCGTGGAAGTTCGAGTCTTCTCGACCGCACCAAACAGAAAATTATACTTCTAAAACAAGTATTTAGAATGGATAGGCCGGGGAAAACCCCGCACTTCTGCGCCATTTCAGCCGTAGATTTTCTACCGTGCAGTCAGATGGGTCTCTGATCTCGGCAATATGGAGGGCGACATCAGGCCGTGTCTCGCGCCCCAAAAAAACTGACTGCAGTGCTAATGCAGCCTCCTGAGTACAACGGCGACGAGCAGTGCTTGGCCTAACGCGAGCGCGAGCACGTTGATGGAAGGGCCGCCCGCAAGGGCGGCCCTTCATCATTTCGACCAAACGCTCATCTGAGTAGCTAACTCATCCGAACAACGGGCGGCACGTTCCTATTCTATGCAGCCAGAGTTTCGTTCTGCATTTCTGCCATGGTTTCCACCAATGCCAAGTGCAGAGCCAATGCCCTCGACTCCCCTCCTTTTTGATCTTTCACAATTTCGGTCAGTCCGGCCATGTCAAAGCGGCGCATCGCCGGCACCAGGCAATCCGGATCGAAATCTTCTGGAGGATTCGAGAACAACTTGACCAGCGCCCCAAATACCGAAGCGCCGTGGATAAGCGACTGATCAGGATATGCTTCGGCCAAACTCGTCAAGGACGCAGATACCACGGCATCGCCGTGACGCCTTATGGCGGTCGCAATAGATGCCGTGAACGCAATCTCGCCTGGTTTCCAAGAAACGGACGATGTGCTCCGCGCCACAGACAATCCCGCCTCGGTGACAAGGCGCCTGATTTCCAGCGCATCCTCATCAGCCGCTGCCAAGGCTGCATAGAAATCATCGAGACGGTTCATTGGCTTTCGAACGCGGTTCGCGACGATGAACATCCGAGCTTCCTCCTCAGGGCTCTCATATGAAAACAGACAGCAAGGTAATTGGAGAAGGTCGCCCCGTCTTGTCGCTGCAGCCCAGCGATGCTGACCGTCGATGATCACCTTTTTACCATCACTCCGGCGAGAGACGATCAACGGAGAACAAAGCCGCCAATCGAAGTTGGCCGCGATGCTCGCGATCAAGCGGCGCGACCCCTCGTTGTCGATCGACCTTTGATATGACGGGTCAACACTGAGATCTTCCAAATGAACCCACTCGATGCTGGGCATTATGCCGTGTGGCGGACGAAATGGCATTTTGCGTTCGCCGCCCCGCTTCCGCTTACCCTTCGAACCGAACTGAGTAGCCTTTCCAGGCCCGATGGACGTTACGCCTCGGGAATCGCATGTAGTGAAGCCAGCGACCAATTCGGGAACTTCTTCCGGCGCGCGGGCCCAAGCTTCTCCGAGATGTCCAACCACCACGTTTCCAACGTGAACGCGCGCCGAGCCCACCGGCGTGCCCATCATGAATGTCCCGTTGGAACAAATCTCGCCGGTCATGTGAGAGCGAACCCATTCCGGGATGGGCGAGCCGTCGTTGACCCATGTTTGAACGTCGAACATCATTGGAGATTGAGTTTGGCTATCCATCTTCTTGGTCTCCCAAAGACTCGCACGCACCATGCGAGCGAGGCTCCGCACGTTGAGATGGAATGTTGCGGCATAGAGAATCTACCCGACACGAAGTGAGCACGCCCGGTAGAAAGTCGTTCTCTTGTCCAGACCAACCGAATTGGAATCTCAAGGGTTTGCAGACTCCATACTCTAGCACTCGGTCGTGTTGCGGATTTGTCTTAGAACCGCACTTCCAAAACTTGCGGTGGCAACCTCCCGAGAAGTCGCGAATAAATTCGGCAGATTTGGCCGGTGTGGTGAGTATGAGAAGTTTGTATGTGTTTTCTCGAGAGCACCATCATAGACAGATTATGGCGTAAATTCAGGTATTTAGGAAAACCCCCGCTTTCGCGGTCCACCTTTTTGCGGGATTAGGCGGACGTATAAACGTCGCCTCCTCACCTAGGTCATCTGGATCTTTGGATCTTTCTGCTCGGGAAGAATTGCGGATTATAAAGCAATCGGCTGCATCTGGCCGTTGCGGTCAGGCAGCTTTCGGGCCCACAATGTGAGGAGCAGCTATTGGGAGATTGCTGCTGTCCGGGGATCAGCTTCTGTCTATCGGCCCCGCGTCGAGCAAGGGCGCTGCATCCATATCCCCCACACCCAATATGTCGGCCAATCGTTCCGTGCCCGCGAGAATCATCGCCTGCTCCCAAGCGGGGAGCGCCGAAAAGCGGACGCTAAATATCTCTTGCAGCATATCGGGCGCCTCTACCAGACGGCGCCTGCCTTCCGATGTGGCTTCCAACAACATGCGCCGTTTATCCCGATCGCTGCGCGCGCGGGTCACGAGGTCCAGGGCGACGAGACGATCCACGATCGCGGTGATCGTCGCATGGCTGAATTGCAGGCGCTGGGCGACCACGCCCGGGGTTACGTCTTCACCGCCATCGATCTCGCGCAGCACCAGCAATTGCGACGGCGTAAGCCCCGTCGTCGCGGCCAGACGGCGGGTGCCGCCCTCCGCGGCACGCAGCACGCGCCGTAAAGCCTTCAACGTGGCGCTCGCTATCTCCGATTCCATGGATCTTCGTTAGCGCCGTCGCACGCCGACGCAAAGCCGTTCCGGCTTGGGAAAATCGAATTATATTTCGTAATATGAAATATAAATCCCGACCAAGGGTTGAGGTTTTATCGCAAACTCATATATTTCCTCAGAATCATGGCCCGACTCGTTCCGGGCAAGCAGAAAATCATTTCAGGAGATGAAAGATATTTGATCGGCAAAAAGACGCAGAGTCATTGCCTCCAGGGAAAGATCGGGATGAACCGCCAGCCACGGCGGACGATGTGCAGTTTCGCAAACCGCTTGCAGCCGACGGGCCAGCCATAACGGCGTTGATCGCCGCCTGCCCGCCGCTCGATCGCAACAGCCGCTATTGCAACCTTCTGCAATGCGAGCATTTCGCCGGCCATTGCATCGTCGCCGAAAAGGCGGGCCGCATCGTCGGCTGGGTGTCCGGCTACCGCCCGCCCTCCGAGCCCGAGGCCTTTTTCGTGTGGCAGGTCGCCGTAGCGACGGAAGGCCGCGGGAAGCAACTCGCCAGCCGCATGATCTCCGCCTTGCTGGCGAGGCCGGCGCAGCGGGATGCAACGCATCTCATCACGACGATCACCGACGATAATCAGGCCTCGTGGGGCCTCTTTCGCGGTCTCGCCCGTGACTGGAACGCCCCGCTCCATCGCAGCGCTCTTTTCGAGCGCGAAACCCATTTCGCCGGTGCCCATGCCACCGAATTCCTGGCCCGCATCGGGCCGATCGATCGCAAGACTGTCCACGAAAAACGGGGATGAACCATGATTATGACACCTGAACCGTCCGGAGCGATTCCGGACAGGGCCATCTATGACCGCCGCGAATCCGCGGTGCGCAGCTATGCCCGCTCGATGCCGCGTCAGTTCGGCCGCGCCGAAAACGTATGGATGCACGACGACCAGGGTGGGCGCTATCTCGACTTCCTGTCGGGTTGCTCGACGCTCAACTATGGACACAATCATCCGATATTGAAGCAGGCGCTGCTCGATTATATCGACGCCGACGGCATCGCCCATGGGCTCGATCTCCATACCGATGCCAAGCGGGATTTCCTGAGCGCTTTCGAGACGCTGATCCTGAAGCCGCGCGCGCTCGACTATCGCGTCATGTTCACCGGCCCGACCGGCACCAATGCGGTCGAGGCGGCGATCAAGCTCGCACGCAAGGTCACCGGGCGCGAAATGGTGATCGCCTTCACCAACGGCTTTCACGGCATGACGCTGGGGGCGCTGGCCTGCACCGGTAATGCCGCCAAGCGTGGCGGCGCGGGCGTCCCGCTCAGCCACGTCGCGCACGAACCCTATGATGGCTATTACGGCCCCGACGTCGATACCGCCGACCTGCTCGAACAGCGCCTCGCCGACCCGTCGAGCGGCCTTGATGCGCCCGCCGCCATTCTGGTCGAAACCGTGCAAGGCGAAGGCGGGCTCAACGCCGCCTCGCCCGAATGGCTACGCCGGATCGCCGCGATCGCGAAGGCGCATGGCGCGCTGCTGATCGTCGACGACATTCAGGCAGGCTGCGGACGGACAGGCGGCTTCTTCAGCTTCGAGAAGATGGGATTCACGCCCGATATCGTGACGCTGGCGAAATCGCTGTCGGGCATGGGCCTGCCCTTTGCCCTGACGCTCCTTCGCCCCGAACTCGACCAATGGTCGCCGGGCGAGCACAACGGCACCTTTCGCGGCAACAACCATGCCTTCGTCACCGCGGCGGCCGCGCTCCGGCATTTCTGGAGCGATGATGCCTTTCAGCGCGACATTTGCAGGCGCGGCGACCTGCTCGAAGCACGGCTCGCCCGGATCGCTGCCGAGCACGGCTTCGAGGTGCGCGGCCGCGGCATGATGCGCGGCGTCAATGTCGGGTCGGGCGAACTGGCCGCCGCCGTGACCGCCACCTGCTTCGACGCCGGACTGATCATCGAAACCAGCGGCGCGCATGACGAGGTGATCAAGGTGCTGGCGCCGCTCGTCATCGACGATGCGATTCTCGCCGCCGGCCTCGACATCCTCGAAACCAGGATCCGCAACGCGATGGCTGCCGACTACGCCGTCGCCGCCGAATAGACACAGGAGAAACACCATGATCGTTCGCACTCTCGGCGATATCCGCAAGACCGACCGTAACGTCCGCTCGGACGGCTGGGCCAGCGCCCGGCTGCTGCTCAAGGATGATGGCATGGGCTTTTCGTTCCACGTCACCACCATGTTCGCGGGCACCGAATTGAAGATGCACTATCAGCATCATCTGGAGGCGGTGTTCGTCCTGAAAGGCACCGGCACGATCGAGGATCTGGCGACGGGCGAAATTCACCGGCTGGAACCGGGCGTCCTTTATGCGCTCAACGAGCATGATCGCCACATCGTCCGCCCTGAAACCGATATTTTGACCGCCTGCGCCTTCAACCCGCCGGTCACCGGCCGGGAAGTGCATGACGAGACCGGCGCCTATCCCGCCGACGCCGATCTGGCGCGCGAAACCGCGCCCGCCGACTGACAGCCATCAACAGGAAAGGGAGACGTCGGATGAAAGACATCTACCCATCGCGCCATGCGGCCGAGGCAGAGATGCGGCCGCGACAGGACCCCGTCGTCCACAGCCCATGGAGCAACGACGCGCCGATCAGCGCGGCGCAGGCCGTGCAATTCGACCGTGACGGCTATATCGTGCTCGACGATCTTTTCTCAAACGCGGAAATCGCCTTTCTGCAGCGCGCCGCGGGCAAGCTGCTCGGCGACCCCGCTTCGCTCGATGACGAAACGATCGTGACCGAGCCTCAGGGCAAGGAAGTTCGCTCGATTTTCGAAATTCACCGCCAGAACGAGACCATGGCGCGTCTCGCCGCCGATTCTCGGCTTGCCGACGTCGCGCGCTTTCTGCTCGGCGACGAGGTTTATATCCACCAATCGCGCCTCAACTATAAGCCCGGCTTCAAGGGCCGCGAATTTTACTGGCACAGCGATTTCGAGACCTGGCACGTAGAGGATGGTATGCCCCGGATGCGCGCGCTGTCGATGTCGATCCTGCTCGCCGAAAACACGCCGCACAACGGCCCGTTGATGCTCATTCCGGGGTCGCACCACGTCTATCTGACCTGCATCGGCGAAACCCCTGACGACCATTATCTGAGTTCGCTCAAGAAACAGGAATATGGCGTCCCCGATGAAGACAGCCTGACCCAGTTGGCGCACGAGCACGGCATCGTCGCGCCGACGGGCAAACCGGGCACCGTCATCCTGTTCGACTGCAATCTGATGCACGGGTCGAACGGCAACATCACGCCCTTCCCGCGCGCCAACGCCTTTCTGGTCTATAATGCGGTGAGCAACCGGCTCGAACAGCCCTTCGGGGTCGCGACGCCCCGCCCCTGGTTCCTGGCCCATCGCGGCGATCCCAGGGTGCTGCGGGTCGAACGCGGGCCGCTAGCCGACCCGGTGCCGGCATGACGGGACGGCACAGCGTCGAAAAGATCGGCGGAACATCGATGGCGGCGACCGCGACCCTGTTCGACAATGTGTTGATCGGGGGCCGGTCGGGAGCCGACCTCTACAATCGCATCTTCGTCGTGTCCGCCTATGGCGGAATGACCGATCTGCTGCTCGAGAATAAGAAGACCGGAGCCCCGGGCGTTCACGGCCGCTTCGTCATCGATGACAACGACGGTTGGCGCGATGCAATGGACGATGTCCGGCACGCGATGCACGAACGCAACGCGGCGATGTTCGTGCGACCCGAAAGCCGCGCCGAAGCAGACGCCTTCGTCGATCAGCGGATCGCGGCCGTCACCGCCTGCCTCGACGACCTTGCCAGCCTGCGCAGCCACGGCCGCTTTTGCGTCAAGGAACAATTGATGACGGTGCGCGAGCTTCTGGCCGGGATCGGCGAGGCGCACAGCGCGCACAGCACCAGCCTGCTGCTCCGCGACCGCGACGTGAACGCCCGGTTCGTCGACCTGACATTATGGGACCAGGACGATCTCGGCAGCCTCGATGCGCGGATACGGGAGGCTTTCGCGGCCATCGACCTGACAACCACCCTTCCCATCGTCACCGGCTATGCCGGCTGCGAGGGCGGCATGGTGCGGCGCTATGCGCGCGGCTATACCGAAATGACCTTCTCCCGCATCGCGGTCCTGACCGGCGCGCGCGAGGCAATCATCCACAAGGAGTTCCATCTGTCGAGCGCCGATCCCAAGCTGGTCGGCGAAGGCAAGGCGCGCAAGATCGGCCGCACCAATTACGACGTCGCCGACCAGCTCGCCAATCTGGGGATGGAGGCAATCCACCCGGGTGCCGGGCGCGGCCTTCGCCAGTCGGGCATACCGCTGCGGGTGCGCAACACCTTCGACCGCGAAGATGCGGGAACGCTCGTCACCGGCGACTATGTCTCCGACGTCCCGCGGGTCGAGATCGTCACCGGCCTGCGGCAGATGCAGGCGCTGATATTCTTCGAACAGGACATGGTCGGGGTGAAGGGCTATGACGCCGCGATCCTCGATGCGCTGACCCGCCACAAATTGTGGATCGTCAGCAAATCGTCGAACGCCAACACCATCACCCATTATCTCTCGGCAAGCGCCGCCGCGGTGAACGCGGCTGTCGCCGAGCTGCAGGACCGCTATCCCGACGCATCGATCACCGCGCAACCAGTCGCGATGGTATCGGTGATCGGCAGCGACATCTCGCGCCCCGGCCTGGTCCCCGATGCGTTGCGCGCGCTGGACGAAGCCGGTGTGCCGATGATCGCGATGCAGCACCAGATCCGCAACGTCGATGTGCAGTTCCTCGTCGCGCCGCACGATTTCGATGCCGCGGTGCGCGCACTGCACAAGGCGCTGGTTGAGGACGAGACGGCGCCCGCGGAGGACCGGCGCGCCGCCTGACGCCGCCGCCCATGCTTTCCTCGATTCGCCCGGTCCAAAGCCTGCTGATCGCCATCTTCGTGATGATGGCGGGCAGCGGCTTCCTGTCGACCCTGATCGGCCTTCGGCTCGAACGCGCGGGCAGCGGCACAATGGTCATCGGCCTCGTCGCGACCGCCTATTTCGTGGGCCTTGTGATCGGCGCGCTGCGCGCCGGGAAAGTGGTGCGGCGGGTCGGGCATATCCGGGCCTTCGCGGCCTTCGTCGCGCTGCTTTCCGCCAGCACCCTCACCTATGCGCTGGTCCGCCATCCGGTGCCGTGGGGCGCGCTGCGCCTGATCGACGGCGTCTGCGTCGCGGGGGTATTCGTCTGCCTCGAAAGCTGGCTGGGCGACCGCGCCGAAGCGGGCACGCGCGGGACGATCCTCGCCTCCTATATGATCGCCCTCTATTCAGGGCAGGCGATCGGCCAGTTGCTGCTGCGCTCGGGCGGCGGCGTCGCGCCGCACGTGCCGTTCGAGCTTGCCTCGATCCTGATCTCGCTCGCGATCCTCCCCGTCTGCCTGACGCGCAGCGCGGCGCCGGCATTCGCGGAGGCCGCCTCGCTGCCGCTGCGCCGCCTGTTCGCCGCCTCGCCGCTTGGCGTCGCCGGCGCGGGGGTCACCGGGCTGCTGCTCGGTGCCTTTTACGGCCTCGCCGCCATCTACGCGCGGCGGCTCGGGCTCGGCCTTGCGGAAACCGCGACCTTCATAACGGTGGTGATCGTCGGCGGGGTGGCCCTGCAATGGCCGCTCGGCCACCTGTCCGACCGCTACGACCGCCGCCGCGTCCTCGTTAGCGGCTTCGCGCTAACCCTCGGCGTCAGCATCGCGCTTGCGACGGAGCCCACGGGCGCGCTGCTGCTCGCGCTCGGCTTCGCCTTCGGCGGGCTCAGCTTCGCGCTCTATCCACTCAGCGTCGCGCACGCCAACGACCGGCTGCTGCCGTCGGAGCGCGTGACCGCGAGCGGGCAGCTCGTCCTTCTCTATTCCGCCGGCGCGGCGCTTGGCCCGATCGGCGCAGCGGCGGCGATGACGCGCGCGGGCGCAGGCGGCCTTTTCCTCTTCATCGCGCTCGCGGCCGGCGCGATGCTCGGCTTCGGCCTCTGGCGCCTCGCGGCGACCGACGCGGTGCCGGGCGAGGCGCAGCAGGATTTCCAGATCCTGCCGCGCACGACGCCGACCGCGGCGCTGCTCGACCCCGCCGGCGACCTCGACGATTCCCAGCAACAGGTGACGACATGACCATGGAAACCGCTTTGCCTTCCGACGCCGCGCCGGACTGCGCACCCGCCGATCCCTCGACGCTGCGTCGCGCGATCGCCGCCTCGGCGCTGGGCAATGCGACAGAATGGTTCGACTATGGCATTTATGCCTATGGCGTGACCTATATCTCGGCGGCGCTGTTTCCAGGCGATACCGACGAAGCGGTGCTGTTCGCGCTCGCAACCTTCGCCATTTCCTTTCTGGTCCGGCCGCTGGGGGGCCTGTTCTGGGGGCCGCTCGGCGACCGCATCGGGCGCAAGTCGGTGCTCGCGCTGACCATATTGCTGATGGCGGGCGCGACCTTTGGCGTCGGGCTCATCCCCTCCTACGAGCATATCGGCTTCTGGGCGCCGACGTTGCTGATCCTGCTGCGCATGGTGCAGGGCTTTTCGACCGGCGGCGAATATGGCGGCGCGGCGACCTTCATGGCCGAATATGCACCCGACGACCGCCGCGGCTTCTTCGGCAGTTTCCTCGAATTCGGCACGCTCGCGGGCTTCTCGCTCGGTGCGGCGCTGATGCTGCTCTTTTCGTTGACGCTCGGCGATGCGGCGATGCACGACTGGGGGTGGCGCATCCCCTTCCTGATCGCCGCACCGATGGGGTTGATCGGCACCTATCTGCGCTCGCGAATGGAGGACACCCCGATCTTCCTCGAGGAATGCGCGGTCACCGAAGCGCGCCGCTCGCCCCCAATCGGCGCGCTGATGCGCGATCATTGGCGTCCGCTGCTCGTCGTCGGCGGGCTGGTCGTCGCGCTCAATGTCGTCAACTATACGCTGCTCAGCTACATGCCGACCTATCTTCAGCGCCGTATCGGCCTGTCGCCCGACCAGGCGCTGATCGTGCCGATCATCGGCATGATCTTCATGATGCTGTTCCTGCCCTTTGCCGGCGCGCTCTCCGACCGCGTCGGGCGGCGGCCGATGTGGCGCGTCTCGCTGCTCGGGCTGCTGGTCGGTGTCGTACCTCTCTATATGCTGATGGGCACGGGCCTTGCGGGCGCGACCGTCGCCTTCATCCTGCTCGGCCTCCTCTATGTGCCGCAGCTCGCGACCATCTCGGCGACCTTTCCGGCGCTGTTTCCGACCCCGGTGCGCTTCGCGGGTTTCGCGATCGCCTATAATGTTTCGACGTCGATTTTCGGCGGCACCGCACCGGCGATCGGCAGCGCCCTGATCGACTGGACGGGCGACCAGCTCATGCCGGCCTATTATATGATGATCGCCTGCGCCATCGGCCTCGTCGCGCTGCGCCATATGCCCGAAACCGCGCGCAGGTCGCTGCGCGGTGATCCATTTGCGACGAGAACCGATCGCTGAACTCGGCCCGCCCCCAACGACAGGAGAAGGCCGACATCGCTATCCCTGACTTGCCAATGGCGACCCTGCCTCGACCGTGAAGGAGGCCAGCCGGCTTAGCGCGCCGCTGTGATCGCTCACCTTGTCGACCTTCATCACGTCCGTCCGCCACTCTTTCGCACCGACGGTAAAGGCGTGATAGCCGCGCTGCCCGTTGGCGAAGAGCAGGTTCGGGTTGCGCGCCACGATGGGCCGGAAGTCGGGTTTGCGGACCTTCACATCCTGTCCGTCGCCGAGCGAACTGATCGAGGTGCAGACGAATTCGGTGGCGACCTGGTTGCGATCGGGCTCCTCGTCCTTCGCGGGAATATAGCCGACGATATTCTGGTGTACGTCGCCGGTTGCGATGATCACGTTCGACAATTTCCTGTCCTCGATCGCGCGAACCAGCCGCCGGCGCGATTCGGGATAGCCGAGCCAGGAGTCGCCGCCCCCTGCGGTCTCGCCGCTCTCGTCGATCCGCTCATAGGGCATCACCACAACCTGCTGCGCGATCAGGTTCCAACCTCGCGCCGGGTCGAGCCCATCGCCGAGCCACGTCTGCTGCCGGTCGCCAAGGATCTGGCCCGTCTGGAGCGTCTTCGGATCGCGGCAGTTCTTTTCATCCGCCTTGGTGCAGATCTGGTCGTCGCGATACTGGCGCGTGTCGAGCAGGTGGACGCGCAGCAGGCTGCCATAATCGAGGCGGCGATACATCTGGATCGCGCCATTCTTCGGGAATTGCGCGCGGCGGACGGGCATATTCTCGTACCAGGCCTGCATCGCGGCGAAACGGCGGATCAGGAAGACGGCGGGATCGGTGCCGTCCTGATCCTTGTCGGCGGCCCAATTATTGTCGACCTCATGATCGTCGTAGGTCATCAGGAAAGCGGCCGAGGCGTGCGCCGCCTGCAGATCGGGGTCGAGCTTGTAGAGCGCATAGCGCATCCGGTAGTCGTCGATCCGCACCGGCTCCGGCCCGACATGCTCGCGCACCACCGGAATGTCGCCGCGCTTCCCGGCCGCGCCCTCATAAATATAGTCGCCATAATGGAAGATGGCGTCGAAATCCTCACCCGCCATGTAGCGATAGGCGGTGAAGAAGCCGTGCTCGTAATTCTGGCAGCCCGCAACGCCGATGCGTAGCCGTTCGACCGCCGCCATCGCGAGCGGCGCAGTGCGCGCCTTGCCGATCGGGCTCGCATGACCGTCGATCAGGAAGCGGTACCAATAGGGCCGCGCCGGATCGAGCCCTTCGAGTTCGACATGAACGCTGTGGCCGAGTTCGGGCAGCGCATCGGCAGCGCCGCGGCGGACGATGTTGCGGAAACGCTCATCGTCCGCGACTTCCCACCGCACGGGATAGATGGCGGGCGGCATCCCGCTGCCGGGCTGGAGCGGGTGCGGCGCGAGCCGCGTCCAGATGACGAAGCCGTCGGGCCAGGGATCGCCGGCGGCAACCCCCAGCGTGAAAGGATAGTCGGTGAGCGGCGCGGCGAAGGCGGGGACGCTGGCGACCGTCCCGAGCCCCAGAAAGCCCATGGCCTGCAAGAGATGGCGGCGTTCGAGTTCCATGATGAAATCCTCGGTTGATAGGGATCAGAGACGGAAGTTGGCGCGCAGGAACCAGCTGTTCCCGACCTCGAGCCCGGCGCGGTAATATTCGGCGTTCGGACCGGTGTTGCGCTGGCGATTGGCGCCGAAGATGTTGCGCCCTTCGAGGCGGAGTTGAAGCCGGGGCGTCACCGCCCAGCGCAGCGTCAGGTCGAAGGTCGTGAAGGGTTCGATATAGATGTTCTGCCAGGGGTTGGCGGCATATTCCTCGAGATAGCGGCCCTGATGGTTCATCGCGATCCGCACTTCGGACCCGCCGCCGAGATCATAGAAAAGCGCGGCATTGGCCGCGATATCGGCCTGATACTGCAACCGGTCGCTGTCGCGCCGCACGCCATTGTAGAGATAGGCCGACTTGCCCTTCACCCACACAAGGTTCAGCGACGCGCCAACCTTGTCCAGCAGCGGCGTGACATTGCCGAAGCTGTTGTTGACGATACCGAATTCGATGCCCTTGTAGCTGGTGCTTTCGCCGTTGATCGGCTGCGACACCTCCCACTCCTCGCCGTCGATCAGTTCGGTCGTCGTGACGGTCAATATGTCGTCGCTGATATCCTTGTAGAAGCCGGTCAGGGTCACCATCCCCGCGCCCCGGTTGAAATAATATTCGAGGCCGAGATCGAGATTGGTCGCCTTGCGCGGCTTGATGAAGGGATTGCCGCGGGTGATCGTCCGCTCGGTGGTATCGGTCTGCTCGACCGTCGCGATCATCTCCGGATTCGGACGCCCGAGCGTCTGGCTCGCCGCCGCCTTCACCCGGAAGGCATCGCTGAGGAAGATGTTCGCGGTCGCATAAGGGAGGAGATGCGTATCCTTGCCGGTGTAGCGCACCTGGTCGGGCTGCAGCACGCCGCCGAGTACCTGCGCCATGTCGGCGGTGAATTCGGCGCGATCGAGCCGCGCGCCGAGGTCGAGGCGGAAACGGTCGGTCGTGTAATTGCCGTTCACATAAGCGGCGAGAATCTCCTCGCGATATTCATAGTCATTGATCCGCGAATTGCGGTCCGAAAGTGCCGCGTTGACCGGAATGCCCGGCACCACATCGTTCCAGAAGCTCTGCTGGTCGAGCCAGAGTGCCGGATGGCTGTAGCCCGGCGTCGCGAACTCGGGAATGAAGCTGAGGCCGGTGAGCCGGACGGTTCCGGTCTGATAGTTGGTCGAACTATTGTCGCGCTCGAGATCGAGGTCGCGATAGGACGCCCCCAACGCGAAGCCGAAACCGCGATCCTGCTGCCGGTTGTTGAAGCCATAGTCGAAACGCGCTTCGTAGACATCCTCGCGCGCGACACGCGCGTCCTTGTAGAGGTCGCTGGCCTTGTAATTGGCTGGATCCAGATAGGCATCGCCATTGTCGAGAACGAAGGGTCGATCCTTGTTCGCGAGATCGTAGGTCAGGCGGGTGTTGGGATTATAGACGAAGGAGACGAAGGGCCGGACCGACCGGAACCACGCATGGCTGTAACCGCCATCGAACGACAGGGTGCCGCGCTCACCGACCGTCATGTCGTTGAGCCATTGCACGCCCCACTGATCGCGCTCGAAGCTGTTGTAGCGCCACTGAATGTCGGCGGCGCGAACGCGCATCGTGCCGGTGGTTTCGGTCTGGTCGCGCGCCTGGTCGAGGCTGTAGACGCGGTTGGTGTTGCGCGTTTCTTGCTCGTCTGAGAAATAGGCGAAGCCGAACAGACTCGACCGGAAGCTGTCGCTCGGGCGATATTCGAGCCGCGCGGTGCCGCCATATTTGGTGAACTTGTTCGTGTAATTGTGCGACACGAAGCTGTTCGGCGCCGCAAAGCCGTTCCAGTCGTCGGCTTCCGGCGTTGTGGCCTGACCGGCATCGTTGAAATGGAGACGGTTGGTGATCGCGTCGTTCGACTGGGTGCGCGGCCGTACCTCGTAGATGCCCGTTACCACCAGACCCCATTCGTCGTCGGCACCGAAGCGCGGCGCGAGCATGATGCTGGCCGACGGGCCGAAGGGCGAATCCTTGGCGTCGCCCGCGCTGTTGCCGTCGGGCACCTTCATGTAGCTCGTATAGCTGACGCCTGCGGTGGCGCTCAGCAGCGACCGCGAGCTGTCGAAAGCGCTGGCAGTGACGATGTCGATCAGGCCGCCGAGCGCGCCTGCGTCGAGATCGGGCGACAGCGATTTGTAGGCGCGAAGCTGCTGCACCGCCTCGCCCGGGATCACCTGCAGATTGACCTTGCGCGTTCCTTCGCCAAGGTCGCCGGTGGTCGCGATCGACAGGCCGTTGATCGTCACCGGAATGAAATCCGGATGCGTCCCGCGGATCGACGCGAACTGGCCGATGTCGTCATTGTAGATGGTGGTGACGCCGGTGATCCGGCGCAGCGATTCGGCGATGGTGATGTCGGGCAGCGCGCCGATCTCGTCGCGCGACAGCGTATCGACGATCGCGGTCGTGTCGCGCCGCGCTTCGATCTCCTCGAGATTCTGGAACGCCGACCCGCTGACGACGATTTCGCCGTCGCCATCCGCACCGTCCGCCACCTCTTCGGTCGCGAATGCCGGACTGGAAACAAGCGCTATCGCAGCGGCGCTGGCGGTGAGCAGAAGGGAGCCCGCGCGATGCGCGCGGGCGGCAGCATGGGAGAGTTGCATTGGTGCCCCTTGGAAAAGCGTGACCCGGCGGATCGGATTCTATTGTCCGCAAGCGCCCGCTAGGGGCCCGGCATGTCAGGCTGGCGTCACGGAGATGACAGATTGGACAAATATTTGTGAAGCAACGATGTCGGTGCGAACCGCTGAGGAATCCGTTGCGCACGCTTCAAAGGCCACGGGCCGACCGATTGCGGACCGTCAGCCCAGGAACGGAGGTCGCATAGAGCTCGAGGTTGCACGACGGCGAGCGCCTGATCCCATCACAACGGGTTCGGCTCCTTTTGATGGCCGGCCGCGTCCGGTCACCTAGCTGTCACAAGCCCCGAATAGGGAAAACGCCTCTCATGTTGGAGGTGCGCGAGTGACCGCTACGACTGCCGACGCTATCGATTCCGCCCCGTTCGAACGGCCCGACCTCGACAAGGGGCTTGGCGCCGCGGGCAATCTCGGCTTCGCCGCCGCGATCCTCGTCGCGGTCGCCTATGTTGCCTACAGCGTCTACGCCGACGCCGCCGCGGCCGGGGTTCATGCGACCGCCTTCCTTCCCTTCGCGCTGCTCTTCATCGCGCTGCTGATTGCGCTCGGCTTCGAGTTCGTGAACGGCTTTCACGACACCGCCAACGCGGTCGCGACCGTGATCTACACCAATTCGATGCCTGCCAACTACGCGGTCGTCTGGTCGGGCTTCTTCAATTTCCTCGGCGTCCTGCTGTCGACCGGCGCGGTCGCTTTCGGCATCGTCTCGCTGCTCCCCGTCGAGCTGATCCTGCAAGTGGGGTCGAGCGCGGGCTTCGCGATGGTCTTCGCGCTGCTGATCGCGGCGATCGTCTGGAACCTCGCGACCTGGTATTTCGGCATCCCCTCGTCGTCGTCGCACACGCTGATCGGCTCGATCATCGGCGTCGGCGTCGCCAACGCGCTGCTTCACGGCAAAAGCGGCACCGCGGGGGTCGACTGGGGCAAGGCGAGCGAGATCGGCTATGCGCTCCTCCTCTCGCCGCTGCTCGGTTTCACCGTCGCGGCCCTGCTTTTCTTCGCGATGAAACTGCTGATCCGCAACAAGGCGCTCTACGAAGCGCCAAAGGGCGACACGCCGCCGCCGTGGTGGATTCGCGCGCTGCTTATCTTCACCTGCACGGGGGTCAGCTTCGCGCATGGTTCGAACGACGGGCAGAAGGGCATGGGCCTCATCATGCTCATTCTCATCGGCACGGTCCCTACCGCCTATGCGCTCAACCGCGCGGTGCCCGAGCAATATGTGCAGGAATTCGTCGTGAGTTCGAACGCGGCGGAAAGCGCCCTCGCCGCGCACGCCAGCGCGGCCCCGCCGCGCGACGCCACCCGCGCGGTCACTGCCTATATTGCCGACAAGACGCTCGTGCCCGAGACGATTCCCGCGCTCGGCGCGCTCGTCGACCAGATCGAAACGCAGGTCAGCAGTTATGGCTCGCTCGCCAAGGTTCCCGCCGCGGCGACCGAGAATATGCGCAACGACATGTATCTCGCCTCCGAAGCGATCAAGCGGCTCGGCAAGGAGAAGACGCTCACCTTCACCGACACGGAGACCAAGGCGCTCACCACCTATAAGGCCTCGCTCGACAGCGCGACGCGGTTCATCCCGACGTGGGTCAAGGTCGCAGTCGCCTTCGCATTGGGCCTCGGCACGATGATTGGGTGGAAGCGCATCGTCGTCACCGTCGGCGAAAAGATCGGAAAATCGCACCTCACCTACGCGCAGGGCGCCTCGGCCGAACTCGTCGCGATGGGAACGATTGGCGCTGCCGACATGCTCGGCCTGCCGGTGTCGACCACCCATGTCCTCTCGTCGGGGGTCGCGGGGACGATGGCCGCGAACCGCTCTGGACTGCAGATGTCGACGATTCGCAATCTCGTGATGGCGTGGGTGCTCACCCTGCCCGTCTCGATTCTGCTCGCTGGCACGCTCTACGCGATCCTGAACGCGATCTTCTAGGGATCGGCGTCACGGCCAGCAGGGACGAACCGCCCACCCCCGACTTCGGAGCGATCGTGATGCAGCCCGGATTGATCTGGGGCTGCGCGCGGTCGGCGGGCGGCACGGTGCTGATCGACGACTGCGACGATTGCGGCGACGCGAGCTTCCGCTGGCTCCACCTCAACCTCGCCGACGAGCGCACCCAACGCTGGCTCGAACGCAGCGCGAAACTCCCCGAGCCGCTCCACGAGATGATGCTCGCGCGCGACACCCACCAGCAGGTGCTTGTCGATGACGGCGTCGTCGGCCTCGTCCTCCAGGATTTCGAGCGCGAGTTCGACGTCGCGCAGACCGCGCAGATCGGCGCGCTGCACATCGTCATCACCCCGGCGCTGATGCTCACCGGCCGCCATCACCCGATGCGCGCCGCCGACCTGATGCGACAGCGGATCGCGGCAGGCTTCGCCATCGGCGACGGCGCCGATGCGCTCGATCTCGTCGTCGGGACGATGATCGGTGGGCTCGGCGCGCAGGTCCATGCGCTTTCGGCCGACATCCAGACCGCCGAGGACGAGTTCCTCAATGAGCGGATGAACCCCGCGACGCGCGACCTGATCGCGGTGCGGCGGCGCGGGGCGAGGCTCCACCGCCTCGTCGCAGGAATGCGCGCGGCGCTCGTCCGGCTCGAACGCGATCCCGACCTGCCCGCGCTCCTCACGCCCGTCGCCGAACGCCATGTCCAGCGCCTCCATGCGCTCGACACCGACGTCGCGAGCACGCAGGCGCAGCTTCGCCAGCTCCGCGACGAACTCGACCTTCAGGCGGCGCAGCGCACCAACCAGAATCTTTATTTCCTGTCGGTCATCAGTGCGCTGCTGCTTCCCGCGACGCTGGTGACGGGCTTCTTCGGGATGAACACCGGCGGCCTGCCTTTCGCGCACACCCAGGCCGGCACCGTCGTCGCGGCGGTGGCGGCGGCCGCTTCATCCGCCGCGACCTGGCTACTGCTCAGACGGCGGATCTAATAGCGCTCCGGCACATGCATCTCCGACGGCACTGGATGGCGCTCATAGTCCGCGTGCCGCACCCGGTCGGGCAGCACCACGGACGGCTTCACGACTTCGCGATAGGGGATTTGGCCCAGCAGATGGCTGATGCAGTTGAGCCGCGCTTTCTTCTTGTCGACCGCCTCGACGATCCACCAGAGCGCTTCGGCGATATGCGTGCGTTCCAGCATATCCTCCTTCGCCCGCGTATAATCCTCCCAGCGTCGCCGCGATTGGACGTCCATCGGCGACAGCTTCCACTGTTTCAGCGGATCGTGGATGCGCATCTGAAAGCGGAACTGCTGTTCCTCATCGGTGATCGAGAACCAGTATTTGAGCAGGATGATCCCCGATCGCACCAGCATCCGCTCGAACTCGGGAACCGAGCGGAAGAATTCCTCGCACTCATCCTCGGTGCAAAAACCCATCACCCGCTCGACCCCGGCGCGATTGTACCAGCTGCGGTCGAACAGCACGATCTCGCCCGCCGCGGGCAGGTACGGGACATAACGCTGGAAATACCATTGCGACCGCTCGCGCTCGCTCGGCGCGGGCAGCGCGACGACGCGGCAGACGCGCGGATTGAGCCGCTGGGTGATGCGCTTGATCGCGCCGCCCTTGCCTGCCGAATCGCGCCCTTCGAACAGCACCGCGACCTTCAGTCCCTGCGTCTGCACCCAGTCCTGGAGGACGACGAGTTCGTGCTGCAACCGGAACAATTCGCGGAAATAGAGGCGCCGGTTGAGCGATTCGCGGTCCGGATGGTCCGCCATGTCGGCAAGGATCGTCTCCAGCCGGCTTTCGTCCATCTCCATCTCCAGCTCCTCGTCGAAGCTGTCGGCGATTTCCTCCTTGATACGGTCAAGATTCGAAAGGCTGTCGTCCATTGCAAAGGCTCCTGCCGCCTTCGCGCACCGCTATGGCAGCAAGATTGCGATGCGGTGACAGCAGGCTGCGGATGCCCGGCTGGTTGCCGCAAGTTCGCGGTCCTCCATCTTTCCCGTTAGGGACTGACGGGCGCATCATCGTCGTTGCTCGAGATGATGATGATCGCGGCAACACCCGCGAGCAGGCCGATCAAGCCGATGAGCCAACTCGAATTGCCTTCGAGTTCGTTCGTGCCGCTCGTCGCGGAGACGGCGCGCGCGCCATCGATGGCCGGCGCAGCCGACGCGGCGACCGGCGCAATGGCGATCGATGCGGCGGTCAGGGCAATCGCGGCTCGAGAAATCGGGTGCATCTCATATCCTCCTGATGGGTGGCTATCGATGCATCAACCCCCGAACGCGCCGAAAGCTCCGCCAATATGAGATGCAAAAGGCTCGGTTCAGCGTCGAATCGGCACGGCCCGAAAGGAAGTGGCGCCGTCAGGCGAAATGCAGGCGCCGGTATTTGCCGCGAAAATAGAGAAGCGGATCGCGGTGCGGCTCGAACTGCGCGCGCACGACGCGGCCCACGAGAATGAAATGATCACCGGCTTCGTGGAGCGACTCGCTCTCGCACTCGAAAGAAACCAGCGAGCTTTCGAGCAGGGGAACGCCGGTCTGTCCGGGCGCCCAAGGCAGGTTCGCGAACCTGTCCTCGCCCCTCGTCGCGAATCGGTTCGATGCGGGCTGCTGCCCGATCTGCAGCACGTTGACCCCGAAATGCACCACATCGCGCAGCACCGGCGCGGTTCCCGACGTGTTGGCGATGCAGACGAGCAACAGCGGCGGGTCGAGCGAGACCGAGGTGAAGCTGTTGGCGGTCAGGCCGACCGGCATGGCTGCGGCATCGATCGCGGTGACGATCGTCACCCCCGTCGCGAAACATCCCATCGCGTCGCGCAGCGTGCGCGGATCGGACCCGGCCTTGAATTCGGTCGCCTTGCGCGGCTGCCTTCGTTCGAGAAATTCGAGGAGCTGACCGAGCAGCGCTTCGCTGCGATCGGCCGCGAAGGCCATGTCCGCTTCCTCGATATCGGCGTTTTCACCGATCGGGAGCGCCGCGCGGAAGGCGTCGCTTCCCGGCGTGCATTCGGTTGGAGAGAAACCGCCGCGCACGACGAGCGTCGGCAATGCGAGCCCCGGCGCCGCGACGATCGCCGCCTCGGTCGTCGGCATATCAACGAGCACCAGCCCGGCGGCCAGATGCGCGCCGTCGGGGGCGAGCGCCTGCGCCGCGATCCAGCCGCCGCGCCGCGCGGCAACGACGACCGGGCGCGACCCCATCTGGGCGAGCACCGCGCGCAGATCTTCGACATGCGCGATCTGTTCGTCGGGGCTCCAGTCCGGGCCGGACGCCGGGCGCGGCTCCAGATTCACGACGCGCCGCCCCGAAAGGACCAGCGCTTCGGCGACCATGCGCCAGGCTTCGCGGCCCTGCCCGGCGTCGGGCACCAGCAGAACGACGGGATCATGCTCGCCACCAATCAGATCGGCCGACAAGCGCACGCCGCCAAAGCCTTTATATTCTACGATAGACAAGCCGGCTCCCTGGCTGGTTGTGGAGCCGCCTGCATAGCGGCTCCCGCAACCCTGCCGCAAGGCGCGGCGTCAGCAGTTCAGGCCCGGAAGCCCGCGAGCCGCTGGTCGATGATCGCCTCGGCGTCGCCGATGATCCGGTCGATCAACTGCTGGCAGGTCGGAATGTCGCGGATCAGCCCCTGAACCATGCCCGCCCAGAAAACGCCCTTGGTGAGGTCGCCGGACTTGAGCAGCTCGCGGCCCGCGACGCCCGACACCAGTTCCTGCACGTCGCTGAACTGCGCGTCGGGGTTGGCGAGGCGGCGCGCGACCTCTTCGCTGACCGGGCTGCGGCCGACGCGCGCGGTGTTCTTGAAATTGCGGAAGATCAGGAAGCTGCCGCGCTCGTCATTGTCGATATAGGCCTGCTTCACATTGTCGTGGATCGGCGCCTCGACCGTCGCGCAGAAGCGCGTGCCCATGTTGATCCCCTCGGCGCCGAGGGTCAGCGCGGCGACAAGCCCGCGCCCGTCGCCGAAGCCGCCCGAGGCGAGCATCGGAATCTTCACCTTGTCGGCGGCGGCGGGGATCAGGATCAGGCCCGGAATATCGTCTTCGCCCGGATGGCCGGCGCATTCGAAGCCATCGATCGAGATGATGTCGCAGCCCGCCTTTTCGGCCGACAGCGCGTGACGGACCGCGGTGCATTTGTGGAGGATGGTGACGCCGTGCGGCTTCAACATCTCCCAGATTTCACGCACTGCCTGAGTGCCCGCAGTCTCGACGATCTTCACGCCGCCATCGATGATCGCTTGCGCATAAGCCTTGTAATCGGGCGCGTTGATCGTCGGGAACACCGTCATGTTCACACCGAAGGGCTTGTCGGTCATCGACCGGCAGCGCTCGATCTCCTCGCGCAGCGCTTCAGGGCTCGGCTGGGTCAGCGCGGTCAGGATGCCAAGGCCGCCGGCATTCGACACCGCGCTCGCCAGTTCGGCATAGCCGACGCTCTGCATCCCGCCCTGCACGATCGGATGCTCGATGCCGAGCATTTCGGTGATGCGCGTCTTGAAAGCCATTGTCGGTCCTTCCCCATTGTTCCTGCCGTTACGGCACCATTACCTTCTCCCTTGAATTAACTTGACGCTTACGTCAACGTCGGGTTGAGACTCCGGAACGGTTAGACATCGAAGGAAATCATGATGACGACGGATATGGGCATATCGGATCGGGCGCGAGCGATCGCCGCGAAGGTCGAAGCCTTCGTTCGCGAGACCGTGATCCCCTATGAAAAGGATCCCCGCCGCGACCATCATGGCGCGCCGACCGACGAACTGGTGATGGAAATGCGCGACCATGCCCGCGCTGCGGGCGTGTTGACGCCGCATATCCTGTCGGACGGTAGCCACCTCAACCAGCGCGAAACCGCGATAGTGCTGATCAAGTCGGGCCTGTCGCCGCTCGGCCCGCTCGCCTGCAACACGATGGCGCCCGACGAGGGCAATATGTATCTGCTCGGCAAGGAGGGCAGTCCCGAACTCAAGGAACGCTTCCTGAAACCGATGGTCGAAGGCCGTGTCCGCTCGGCCTTCTTCATGACCGAGCCCGCCGATGAAGGCGGCGCGGGGTCGGACCCGTCGATGATGAAGACGACGTGCCGCCTTGACGGCAATCACTGGGTCGTGAACGGGCGCAAGACCTTCATCACCGGTGCCGAGGGCGCGCGCGTCGGCATCGTCATGGCGAAGGCCGAGGAAGGCGCGTGCATGTTCCTCGTCGACCTGCCCGACCCGGCAATCCGCATCGACGAGATTCCGAACACGATCGACAGTTCGATGCCCGGCGGCCATGCGACGCTGACCATCGACAATCTGCGCGTTCCCGCCGACCAGATGCTGGGCCAGGCGGGCGAAGGCTTTCGCTATGCGCAGGTGCGCCTGTCGCCAGCCCGCCTGTCGCACTGTATGCGCTGGCTCGGTTGCTGCATCCGCGCGCACGAGATCGCGAGCGATTATGCCAATCGCCGCGAGGCATTCGGCAAGCCGCTGATCGACCATGAAGGCGTCGGCTTCATGCTCGCGGAAAATATGATCGACCTCAAGCAAGCCGAACTGATGATCGACTGGTGCGCCGGGGTGCTCGACACCGGATCGCTCGGCACCGTCGAAAGCTCGATGGCGAAGGTCGCGGTGTCCGAGGCGCTGATGCGGATCGCCGACCGCTGCGTCCAGGTGATGGGCGGCACCGGGGTCACCGACCGCACGATCGTCGAGCAGGTCTTCCGCGAAGTCCGTGCCTTCCGCATCTATGACGGCCCCACCGAGGTTCACAAATGGAGCCTCGCCAAAAAGATCAAGCGCGACTGGAAAGCGGGGCGTGCCTGACAGGCGTGTCAGTTGACCTTCGGCAAGCCGTAACGTCAAAACAACTTGACGTTTACGTTAACGTCCGGATGATGGGCTAACCAAGGGCGAGAGGAATCGGGCCGATGTCGATTTTGTACGACGAAGGGCAGCAGGCGATCGCGACCGAGTCGCGCCGCGCGCTCGAAGCGCGGGTCAGCAAGGACGAACTGCTGCCACTGCTCCAGACGCAGGGTGCCTATCACCAGCCGTTCTGGGCGACCGCGAAGGAACAGGGCTGGACCGCGCTCGCGCTACCCGAGGCTTATGGCGGGCTCGCGCTCGGCCTGATCGAACTCGGCCTCATCGCGCATCAGGCAGGCCGCACGCTGAGCGGTGCCCCCTTCCTGACTTCGAGCTTCGGCGCCGCAAAAGCGATCGAGCTTTACGGCAGCGATGAGCAGAAGGCGCGCTGGCTCCTCGGCCTCGCGAGCGGCGAAACGATCGGCGCGATCGCCTTCGCGGCGGGCCCCGACCCCCTGCCCGCCGAGCCCATGGTCACGCTGGCCGGCGACCGGCTGACCGGCGTCGCGGGCGCCGTTTCGGGCGGTCTGTTCGCCGATGTCGCGGTGGTGCTGGCGAGCGGACCGTCGCTCGTACTCGTCGACCTGACCGGCGTCGACCGAACGGCAATCGACAGTTTCGACAACAGCCGCTGCATCGCCGACCTCTCCTTCGCCGATACGCCCGCCGATACGCTGGCGACCGGCGATGCGGCCCGTGCCGCCGCGCTCCATATTCTCGCCCTACAAGCCGTCGTCACCGCGCATGAGCAGACCGGCGGCGCCGAGGCGCTGATGGAGATCGCGCGCGACTATGCCGTGACCCGTAAGGCGTTCGGCCAGCCGATCGGCGCCTTCCAGTCGATCAAGCATCGCATCGCCGAACTTTACGGCCTCGTCGAACTCGCCCGCGCGAACTGCATCCACGCCGCCTCGCGCGAAGATCAGGCCGATTTCATCACCGCCGCCACCGCCGCGCGGCTGTCGGCGACCGAGGCCTATGACACGGCGGCGCGCGACTGCGTGCAGATTCATGGCGGTATCGGCGTGACGTGGGAGATCGGCCTCCACCTCCACATGCGCCGCGCGCGCAGCCTCGCGCTCGAACAGGGAAGCAGCTTCTTCTGGGAAGATGTGCTGGTCGACCGCCTCGCAGGAGACGAAGCATGAGCGATCTCGAAGCCTGGCGCGCCAAGGCCGCCGCCTGGTGCGAATCGATGGTGCCGACCTTCGGCAAGGCGGCGCGCAAAGGACTGAGCGTCGAAGACGACCTCGCGCTCGGTCGCCGCTATCAGAAGGCGAAGTTCGACGCGGGTTTTGCCGGAATCAACTGGCCGACCGATCTCGGCGGTCAGGGCCTCGGTCATATCGAGAAGATCAGCTTCGAGGCGGAGGAGATGAAGCACGGCTTCCCCAACGTCTATTTCGGCATCTCGCTCGGGATGCCGGTGCCGGTGCTGATGCAGTTCGGCCCCGACCGCGATTTCGTGAAGGAGCGGGTGCTCAAGGCGCTGCAGGGTGAGGAAATCTGGTGCCAGCTTTTCTCCGAACCCTCGGGCGGCACCGATCTTGCGGGCCTGCGTACCCGCGCCGAAACCGACGGCAACGGCTGGAAGATCAACGGGCAGAAGGTGTGGACGAGCTGGGCGCAATATAGCGATTACGGCGTCATCGTCGTCCGCACCGACCCGACCGTCGCCAAGCACAAGGGGCTGACCTACTTTTGGGTCGACATGAAGGCCCCAGGTGTCACCGTGCGCCCGATCAAGCTCGCGGGCGGCGACAGTCACGTCAACGAGGTGTTCTTCGACGATGTGAAGATCAGCGACGATCATCGCATGTCGCCGGTCGGCGGCGGCTTCGCGGTCGCGCTCGCGACCTTGATGATCGAACGCTATGTCGCGACCGACAGCGCTGGCTTCGGCCCACATCTAGACCTGTTCGTTGACCTTGCGAAAGAGGTGCGACTGAATGGACGGCCCGCGATCGAGGACGGGCGCATCCGCCAGCAGATCGCGCGCAACTATGCGATGCGCGCCGGGCTCGATTCGATCAACGTCCGCGCGCGGCGCATGATGGAGGCGGGCATGACCCCCGGCCCCGAGGGTTCGCTCAACAAGCTCGTCGCGGTGCGCTCGCGCCAGAAATTGTCCGAACTCGCGCTCGACCTGCAGGGTGCGGGCGGTTTCGCCTTCGACGAACATGCCTCGCCCAAGGACGATTGGGCATCGAGCTGGATCAACGCACCGACGGGCCGCATCGCGGGCGGCTCCGACGAGACTTTGCTCAACACGATCGCCGAGCGCATCCTCGGCTTGCCGCAGGATCACCGCCCCGACAAGGGCATCCCCTTCAACCAGATACCAGCCTGACAGGAGCCTCCCCATGAAACTCGATTCCTCCACCGCGGCCGTCGTCACCGGCGGCGCCTCCGGCCTCGGCCGCGCGACCGCCGAAGCGCTCGCCGCTGCGGGCGTCAAGGTCGCCATCTTCGACATCAACGACGCGCTCGGCGAAGAGGTAGCGAAATCGATCGGCGGGCTGTTCGTCCATGTCGACATTACCGACGAGCAATCGGTGCTCGATGGCTTCGCCAAGGCACGCGCGGCGCATGGGCAGGAACGCATCGCCGTCCACTGCGCGATGACCTCGCGCCGCGGCAAGACCCTCGCCTATGACAAGGAAAGCGGCACGTTCCGCCGCACCCCGACCACCGACTATGAATATGGCGTCGCGGGCATATTGACCGCGAGCTACCGCATCGGCTCGATCGCCGCCGAAGGCATGGCGACCCTGCCCGAACTCGAGGACGGCGAGCGCGGCGCGATCATCTTCACCGCCTCGGTCGCGGCGCAGGACGCGCAGATCGGGCAGGTGATCTACGGCTCGGCCAAGGCGGGGGTGAACGGCCTCGTGCTGCCGATGGCGCGCGACCTGATGGATCTCGGCATCCGCGTCAATTCGATCATGCCCGGCGTGTTCGGTACGCCCCTGCTCGGCAACATGAATCCGAAGGTCAAGGAAAGCCTCGAAGCCTCGGTCCCCTTCCCCAAGCGCCTCGGCAAGGCCGAGGAATATGCGAGCCTCGCGATGGAGATGGTCCGCAACACCTATTTCAACGGCCAGGCCGTCCGCCTCGACGGCGCGATCCGCATGGCGCCCCGTTAATCGTCACACCGAAAGGAACCCATCATGTCCGAAGCCTATATCATCGACGCCGTCCGCACCCCGCGCGGGATCGGCAAGCCCGGCAAGGGCGCGCTGTCGCACCTCCATCCGCAGCACCTCGCCGCGACCGTGCTCGCCGCGATCCGCGACCGCAACAACCTCGATACCGCGACCGTCGATGACATCGTCTGGTCGACCTCCAGCCAGAACGGCAAGCAGGGCGGCGACCTGGGCCGCATGGCGGCGCTGTCGGCGGGCTATGACACCAAGGCCAGCGGCACGACGCTCGACCGCTTCTGCGGCGGCGGCATCAGCTCGGTCAACTTCGCCGCGGCGAGCGTGATGAGCGGCATGGAAGATTGCGTCATTGCCGGCGGCACCGAGATGATGAGCTACACCACCGCCTATGCCGCCGAACAGGCCAACGCCGGGCTGCCGCCGCGCCTGATGGGCTCGGGCCATGAAGCGCTCGACGAAATCCACCCCCAGTCGCATCAGGGCATTTGCGGTGACGCAATCGCGACGATGGAAGGCATCAGCCGCGAAGCGCTCGACGCGCTCGCGCTCGTCAGCCAGCAGCGCGCCGACAAGGCGATCAAGGAAGGCCGCTTCAACAAGTCGGTCGTCCCCGTTCTCAACACCGACGGCAGCGTCGCGCTCGACCATGAGGAATTTCCGCGCCCCGAAACGACCGCCGAAGGTCTTGCCGCGCTGAATCCCAGCTTCTCCAAGATCGCTGATTTCGACATGGGCGACGGCTTCACTTTCCGGAAGCAGATCAACCGCCGCTATCCCGACCTCGACATCCAGCATTTCCACCATGCCGGCAACTCGTCGGGGGTCGTCGACGGCGCCGCGGCGATCCTGCTGACGTCGAAGGATTATGCCGACAAGCACGGCGTGAAGCCGCGCGCCCGTATCGTCGCCTATGCGAACATCGGCGACGATCCGACGCTGATGCTCAACGCCCCGGTTCCCGCGGCGAAGAAGGTGCTGGAGAAGGCCGGCCTCAAGAAGGACGACATCGACGTCTGGGAAATCAACGAGGCTTTCTCGGTCGTCGCGGAAAAGTTCATCCGCGACCTCGATCTCGACCGCGAGAAGGTGAACATCAACGGCGGCGCGATGGCGCTCGGCCAC
>NZ_DATAJZ010000021.1:0-14249 GCF_036261875.1 Sphingopyxis sp.
CACGGTTGAAGTGTGCAAACTCCACCATAACGATGAACCCGGTGGCCACCAGCGACGCCGCATTCCGGGGTGGGGCATGCCCCACCCCGGAATACACCATCGCCTACACCGGAAATTACACCACGAGCGCGGACGCTAACACACCAAGGGCCTGCGCAGCCTGACGCGCACGCTGATCGCAGCGGTGCCAGTCATACCGCCAAACCGGCTCATCGACAGCCTTCGAGACGATCTCCCTCTCGCCGTGCGCGCGCGCGGCATATTCCAATATTCCGCTGATCAGCAGCGGCGCGTCCTGCATCAATCCCCGTAACATGCTGCATCCTTCTTCGCCCCACTGCGGCGTCGCGTGCAAGGTTCCGCCCCTCGGGTATGATTGCCGCGCGGGCTGTCAATAACCGTCATCATTTTGGTCCAGCGGCAAACTCCACGTGCCGCGTTTCCATTCGGCCAGCAATTCTCAATGATCATATTGCAGCGGCACGGCCTAGGTTCGATCGGCCCCGACATGTTTTCGGCCGCGTTTCAAATTAGTCACTCGCCGCTTTCAGCAACAGTGACAGGAACCGCCAATCGGACCAATCGCCTTTTTCCCCCGCCGCCAAAGCCGCCAGATCGAGTTTCGCCTGCCTAACGATTGTAAGCCGAAGCGACGGAATGATATAGAGGCGTTGATCGCCCGCGCCGGCGGCGACGACCATATCCGCCGGGAGTTCGTTGGCATGACTGGTGATATCGGTGGACCGGGTAACAATATCGACAGCCGGCGTGCTACGGGGCAACCACCAGGTGAGACCGTAGGCCGGATTGGCCTGGCTACCCTTGAACAGCTCGGCGAACGCCAGTTCATCGACAAGCGGCTTGCCGTCGAGCTTCCCACCGCCGCGGACGAACTCGCCGATCTTCGCCCACTCGGACGCTGCCAGCACGAGGCCCTGCGGCATGAGCGGTGCGCCATCGGGGCCGCTGCGCCAACTGCCTATGGTAACCCCAAGCGGAGTGAGAATGCGCCGCTCCACATAATGGCGAGCGTTGCCGTCTTGGCCCTTGGCAACGAGCTTGCGCCGCATGATCTCTCCAAAGATTTGCATCGGGGCGGGACCATATTGGAATTTGCTGCCCGGCGCCGCCGTGAGCGGTGCCTTCACCGAGTCCAGATACCCTTGGGCCCTGCCGACGGTCGATGCCTGGCCGCCCGTCATCGACAGCAATTGCCGAAGCGTGATCTGTTCCTTTTTGGGGTCGCCCCTCCATTCAGCGAGTGTCTCCGATGCCCGCTCGTCGAGGGTTAGAAGTCCATCCTGTGCGCCCGCCGCCGCCATCAGCCCGACAAGGCTCTTGGTGCCCGACCAGAGTTCCTGCGGCGTCGCGATGTCTGCCGATCGGCAGCGCACTTTGCCATCTTCAAGTATCAGCAGCGCAACGCCGGAATTAGCCTCAGAATAGGCGATCGCTTCGGCACAGCCGGGAAGAGGGGCGGGTTCGCCTGCCGCGGCTGGCTGTGCCGCAACCGCGGCTGCGAAAAAGAGGATGGTGCGCTTCAAGATCCGACTCCGATTTTCCGATGCTTGTCATTCTCCATATTATCGATAATAAATTCATTCGCAATCATCGATTGCTCGTGTGCGCTGCCCGATTAGGATGGCGCCGCGAGCAGGGAAAGCCGAACGGAGAGACATGGCCGCGACGAAGACCGACGACGACAGCGCGCCGACGCAGGACCGCGTGATCGCGCGCCTTTTGACCGACGACATCGTCGAATGGCGGATTCCGCCCGGATCGTGGCTGCGCGAGCGCGAAATCGCCGCGCGCTTCGGAGTGAGCCATGCGCCGGTGCGCGAGGCGTTCCGGCATCTCGCGCGGATCGGGCTTGTCAAGGTCGTGCCGTGGCGCGGCACCTATGTGATCGATATCGACGAGCATGCTGCGAACGAGGTCTATGAACTGTGGAAATCGCTGTTCGGCGTCGTTTGTCGCCTTGCGGCCGCCGAAATGACCGACCGCGACGGGCGCGAACTGATGCACCGGCTTGTCGAATATAAGGATGTCACCCAGCGCACCGACAATACGTTCGAGCATATCAAGGTCTCGAACCGCATCGGTCGCTTTATCGCCAAACGCAGCAATGCGCCGCTCGCGCTCGAGCTCCTCGATCGGGTCGCGCTGCTCGCGCGCTGGCAGCACAATGTCTATACTGACAGCTATATCGAGACGCATGGCAACGAGGCGGCGAAGCGATCGGCCATCCTCTACGACGCGCTTTGCCGCCATATCGTCGCGCGCGATGGCGATGCCGCCGATGCGGTGGCGCGCGATCTGATCGGGGTTACTCAGAATAGTTTTGGGCGCGCACTCGAGGAATATAAGGCCCGCCACGCAAAGCCTAAGCCCAGCCGCCGCCGCGCAAAAGTGACATGAGCCGTCTCCCGACCGACCGCCGCACCTTGCTTAAGGCGGGCCTCGCGGCGCCGATCGCATTGCAGGTTGACTCCGCTGCCGCTGTATCCCTGGATTTGACCATGTTCGGCCCCGGACGCCTCTTCGCCGACGTCCAAAGCTATGCCGAGGCCGGCAACAAGCAGTCGGGCGGCGCGGGCGATCGCTGGACCGCCGACTGGACAGCGAAGCGGCTGTTCAGTGCCGGATTCGAAGTGGATCGCCAGACGTTTGACGTGCCTTGGTTCGAGGCGTCGCATTGCGAACTTACGCTCGGCGACCACACGATACCGCTCGTCGCACAGCCGCTCGCCGTCGAAACCGGCGAGGCCGGTCTCGCTGCGCCGCTGCGCCTCGCAGAAATCCCTGAACGCCTCGACGGCGCGATCGCCGTCGTGCGCCTGCCTTTCCGCCGCTGGTCGAGCCTCGTAGATCGTGCAGTGCGCGAGCCGCTCGCCGATGCGCTTGCGCGCGGTGCGAACGGGGTCATTCTCATTACGACTGGGCCGACGGGCGAGGCCTTGCTCCTCAATGTCCCGGCCGGTCATCCTGTATCGGACAAGCCACTTGCCTTGCTCGCGCCGCGACTCGCCGCCCCGGTGATTGAAGCCGCGCGCCACGGTGCCGCGGCGAAATTAGCGCTTCGCGGGCGCGGTGGGATTCGGGCAGCGCAGAATATAATCGGGCGACGCGTTCGCTCCGGTCGCCCTTGGCTCGTCGTCTCTACGCCGCGTTCAGGCTGGACCGATTGCGCCGGCGAGCGGGGGCCGGGTATCGCGATGTGGCTCGCGCTTGCCGACTGGATGCCCCGAGCGTTTCCGCAACACAGCCTGCTCTTCCTGTGCAACAGCGGGCATGAATATGAGAATCTCGGTGCGAGCCATATCGCCGACAAGGTGGGTCCAGCCCCCGGCGAGACCGCTTTCTGGTTTCATCTCGGCGCCAATGCGGCAGCACGTGACTATCAGGAAATGCCGGGGCGCTTGCTGCCGCTGCCAAGCGCCGATCCCTATCGTTTTCTCATGACATCGCCCGAATTCGTGACGTGTGCGCGCGAGATATTCAAAGGCCAGCCGGGGTTGGAAATGGCCTATCCTTCGGCGGAAGGCACAGCGGGCGAACTCTCGGAAGTGATAAAGGCCGGCTACGTGCGTCATGCCGGCATCTTTGGCGCACACCGTCATCACCACGCTGTGACCGACGATTTATCGACGGTCACACCTGACCCCCTTGCCGCTACGGCGCGGGGCGTCCGCGACCTGCTGAGCGCCGTCGTCTCTTAGACCAGCGAACCACCTGCAAAGACATTGCGCTTTCCGGCTTGACTTGCCGACGGTTTTGCACAAAATTATCGATAATAATTGCGATAACAAGATGGGGAGAGTGACCATGGGACGCAGAGCGAACCTTCTTTTCTGCACGGCCGCGATTTGGGTAGCCGTCGCTCCGCCTGCTTTCGCTCAAGACGCACCGTCCGAAGCTCTTCCGGACGCGGCTGAAGCGGATGATGACGGCGCCATAGTCGTAACGGCGCGCCGCCGCGAAGAGCGGCTGGCCGATGTGCCGACCGCGGCGTCGGTCATCGATATCACGTCGCTCACCGATCGCGGCGGCGCCACGGGCAGCGGCGAACTCCTCGCCGATCAGCCAAGCGTTCGCTTCAACAATCTGAACTCGTCCGTCACGTCGGAGATCTCGATCCGCGCTTCGTCGACCGCGCGTGCCACCAATGGCGACCCGAGCGTCGGGCTCTATCGCAACGGTGCCTATATCGCCGGCGGTCCGGTGGGCGGTCGCAACTTCACGCGGCTCGACCTGCTCGACATCGGCCGCGTCGAGGTTCTGCGCGGGACGCAGGGCGCGCTGTACGGCCGCAACGCGGTCGGCGGCGCGATCAATATCATCTCGGCCGAGCCCGAATTCGATCTCTCGGGCTGGGCGAGCGCGCGCTATGGCTTCGAGAACAACAGCTTCCAGACGCAGGGCGCGATCAATGTCCCGCTCGCCGATGGCCTGGCGATCCGCATCAGCGGCGATCTCGTCGAGCAGGACAAGGGCTTCTTCTACAATCCCGACAACGACGTCTATTTCGACCAGCAGAAGGGCCACGGACTGCGCGGCCAGATCCGGCTGAAGCGCGGGCCGGTCGACGCGATCATCACGGCCGAGACCCAGCGGCTGACCACGCCGACGATCCATTACCAGATATCCATTCCCGCGGGCACGCCAGGCTTTCCCGGCGGTTATACGCAGGATCGCTTTCGCTACCCCTGGAACACCGCGCCGCGCGCCAGCCAGGACGTGGACGGCCTTCAGGCGCTCGTCCGCGTGGATCTGGGCGGTGCCGACCTGACGTCGACAACCTCCTTTCGCAAGCGCACGTCCGAATATGATCTCGACAATGACGCGATCAGCCCCGCCGAGCTGGCGCGTGCGCGCGCCGCGGGGCAGATCGGCGCTCTCACGCCGCTCGATGCCAGCACCGCGTCCTACGTCGTCGACACGACCGACAATTTTTCGCAGGATATTCATGTCAGCGGGGCGAGCGATCGCTTCACATGGCTGGTCGGCGCCGAAATGCTGTTGCTCGACAGCGATTTCTCGGTGGCGACGACGCGCACGCCGACGCTCGCCAATCCGTCGCCGGGCAATATCGCGCCCGCGCGGCTGCATTTCGAAAGCTATGCGGCCTATGGCTCGCTCGGTTTCGACATCACCGACAGCCTCAACCTGACCGGCGAACTGCGCTATACCCGCGACAGCCGGAGCATCTCGGCGCGGCTTTACGATTTGGGGACTGGCCTGCCCACCGGCGGGCCATCGCGGATCATCGACGACAGCATCAACGCCGACAATCTCTCCTACAATGCGACCCTCTCGTACAAGCTCACGTCGAACATCCTCGCCTATGGCAAGGTCGGCAGCAGCTATCGGGCCGGCGGGTTCAACACGCGCCTCTCCGATCCGCGCGCGCCGAGTCCTGTGCAGGTGCTGTTCGGCAACGAAAACAGCACGTCTTACGAAGTCGGCATCAAGGGCAGTCCGATCCGCCGCGGCTATTTCGCAATCGCGGGCTATTACACCGAGCTTGAAGACCTGATCGCGCAGGTCGACGATGGCTGCGCGCTCACCAATCCGGCGTGCCCGATCGCCGCGGTCGCCTATCTAACCAACGCAGGCGATGCGAAAAGCTGGGGTATCGAGGCCGAATATAGCCAGGGCTTCGATCTCGGCGAAGGCAATGGCCGCCTCGCCTTGAGTGGCTCGCGGCAAGAGGGCAAGGTCAAGAGCGGCCGCTATGACGGGCTGGACCTTGCGCAGGTTCCCGACTGGCTCGCCTCGGCCAACCTCAATCTGCGCTACCCGGTCACCAAGGATGTCGCGCTGACCAGCAATGTCCTGATCAGTGGTCAATGGGGCGGCAAACAGGAGCTGACAGCGACCTCGGTCGACCTCGATGATTATGTCCTCGTCAATCTTCGGGTCGGCGTCGACTTCGGCAAGATCAGCGTCAGCGCGTTCGCGAACAACGTCTTCGACAAGGTTTATTTCGTCGCGCAGGCGCCGACGATCAACCGGTACAGCCAGCCTCGCGTCGTCGGCGTCGAAGGACGCATTTCTTTCTAGGTCGCGCTCCCGTCCGCGGCCTCCAGCCGCTGGTCGGGAAGGGTAGGAGGGCGCAATGCGGCATTTGGTGATGGCAGCACTGTTCGGTGCCGCGATGCTGACCGGATCGGTGTCTGTCGCGGCGGCGGAGACGGCCCCCGCGGCGACAATCGCGCAGGGGCGCCTTGCGGGCGCGCGCACGGGGGACGTCGAGCGCTTCCTTGATATTCCTTTCGCCGCCGCACCGGTCGGCGCTCTTCGCTGGCGGGCGCCGCAGGCACCGCCGCGCTGGCGGGGCGTCCGCGATGCCGCAAAACTCGGCCCGGCTTGTCCGCAGACGGTGCGCCCCGCACTTGTCGCGGGCGGGGTAGCCGAGCATCAGTCTGAGGATTGCCTCCAGCTGAACATCTGGCGCCCGGCGGGGGCGCGAAAGCTGCCAGTGATGGTCTGGATCCATGGCGGCGCCCATGTGGTCGGTTCGGGCACCTTCCCGGTTTTCGACGGCACCGCCTTCGCGCGGCAAGGTGTGGTTTTGGTGACGATCAACTATCGGTTGGGCGCGCTCGGTTATTTCGCCCATCCCGCGCTCAGCGCGGCCAAGCCGCGCGGCGAGGCGCTCGCCAATTACGGCCTGATGGACCAATTGGCCGCCCTGCGGTGGGTGAAGAAAAATATCGCCGCATTTGGTGGCGATCCGCGCCAGATCACCTTGTTCGGCGAATCCGCCGGGGCGATCGGAGTGACGACGATCCTTGCCCAGCCCGAAGCCAAAGGCCTGTTCGCCAAGGCGATCGTTCAGTCGGGCGTTGGTCTCCTCGATCCGCGCCCGCTTGGCGAGCAAGAAGCGCTAGGCGCGGCGTTGGCAGCGCGCGCAGGTGCGCCGCCTTCAGCATCGCTCGACGCGCTTCGCGCGCTGCCCGCCGCCGCGCTCGTTGCCGCTGGCGAGGTCCGGACGCCGGGCGCGATGACCGGCCCCATCCTCGACGGCGACCTGGTACGCGAAGCGCCTTGGCGCGTCTTTGCGCGTAGCGAGCCGATCGACGTTCCGCTCCTCGTCGGCGCGAACAGCAACGAGGCGAGCGTCATCCTTGCCATGGGCGTGCCGCCATCCGCCGCGCTCGCCTATCTAGGGCGCGACCAGGCGGCGGGCCGGGCCGCCTATGGCATGGGGCTGGCCGATGATGAACTGGCGCGCCAGGTGTTGGGCGACGCCTGGTTCGTCGCCCCGGCGCGCTGGCTCGCGGCCCGGACGGCGGGAGGGGCGCCTTCGTATCTCTATCATTTCGACTATGTCGCAGCGGCGCGGCGCGACCGCGCCAAGGGCGCCGCGCACGGGTCTGAAATCCCCTATCTGTTCGGGACGCTCGACTATTTCGCGTCGGTCGCCGGCGCCGTCGGTGACGAGGATCGCCGCTTCGGCGAAGGCATCGCCGCCTGCTGGGTTGGCTTCGCCAAGACGGGCGTTCCTGGCTGCGCACTCGTTCGCGACTGGCCGCGTTACGATGCGGCAAGCGACCGTCTCGCAAAATTTGCGCCCGAGTCTGGCGTCGTCGCCGGCTTTCGCAAGGCGCAGCTCGACCATCTGCTCAATGTTCACTTCGGGAACGGCCAGCCCAGGCCCTAGCCCGTCCGGCCGCGCTAGGCCCTCCGTTTCGACGATGTGCAACGAAGCTGGGAGAGAGAAAATGGCTGGAAGAACGAAATGGATGTGGCTTGCCGCTGGTGCGGCGATGGCTGGGGCTGCGGCCTTTGCGGCGCAGGGCGGGTTCGGGGGCAACGGCGGCGGCGAGGCGCGTCCCATGGTGCAGCTTCCGCCTGCGGCGCCCGCTGCTAAAGCGTCGACGTCGGCGGCATCGGCGCCCGCGGCCGCCAGCCTTTCGGCCACCGTCGGCGGTTATACCTATGACTGGACCGCGTTACAGTCGGCAATCGACGCTGATACCGAGGTCGATAACGGCTATTTCATCGTCGGGAATGCTTCGGATCCCGACTATCTCTTCGCTTACGAGAAGGGCAGCTTTGGTATCGATCGGGTGACCCCGCTTGCGTCGGCCTCCAAATGGTTCGCCGGCGCGCTGGGGATGCGCATGGTGCAGGCTGGCATCGCGACGCTCGACGATCCGATGCGGCCGCCGCTTGCCTTCTGGACCACGATCGGAACGAAGAAGGATGTCCAACTCAAGCATGCGCTGTCGATGACGTCGGGCTTCAATGCGAGCCCGCTCGTTGGCGGCTGTCAGCTGCTTCCGGCCATGACGCTCTACAATTGCGCGAAGAGCATCCACGATTTGCGCTATGATATTTTGCGCCCGGGCAACGCGCCCGGCGCGCAATATAGCTATGGACCGCACGGCCTTCAGGTCGCCGCTGCCTATCTGGAGGCAAAGGATATAAGCATTGCGCCCGGCACGTCACCGGCACGCCAGCGCAATTTTCACGAACTGTTCGCGCAGCATGTGACGACCCCGCTCGGGATGACGAGCACGACCTGGTATGACCCTGCGGGAAGCGCTCCCACCAACCCGTGGGTCGCGGGCGGCGCCTATTCGACGCCGCGCGACTATGCGAAACTTCTGCGTGCCTTCCTTGGCGGCAGCTTTATTACCGATATGACAAGCTTCACCCAGCAACGTACCGCAGGCTTGCCGCGCGTTTTCGTGCCGGCGAGCGCGGGCAATTGGGAATATGCGCTCGGCTCCTTTGTCGAATGCGACACGCCTTCGGCCTGCGCGACGTCCAAGATCAATTCCTCACCGGGTGCCTATGGTTGGACCGGCTGGATCGATCGCGAGACCGGCTATTACGCTTTGATCGCCACCGAAATATCGAGCGGAGGCGACCGGAAAGGCGTCGAGCTCGAACAGGTCATGCAGGATCTGATCGAGGATGCGATCGCGAATCGCACCCCGGCGCCCTGACCTGACCCAGCAGTCTAGTCACGCAGCACAGGAGAACTTGATCTCCATGCGCTGCGTGGCTGGCCTGTCGGACTAGGCAAAGTCGACGGCTCAAAGGCGAGCGGCCAAACCCGCGTGTGACCGGCAGGGAGCCGATTTGACTGAATGGCCGATGCGCGGCCGTCCGGTCGTGGGTTCGGCCTAGGGACACGTCGCCAAAAAGCGTGTCGCTGCCGCCACTGCCTCGGCTCCGAAAGCTGCTGGGCATGCATCTGGCCGCGCAGATTGGCTCGCCTCGGGCGGTTATCAGGCGACGTAGGCCCCTCTACCACTCGCCACCAAGGTTCCGTCTGCGGCTAGGATCCGGGTAGCCGCGACGCTTATCTGCCGCCCTAATTTCACCGGGCTGCCGATCGCGCGAAGCGGCCCCAGCTTGGCCGGTCGGTGAAAATCCACATGGAGGTCCGCCGTCGCCCGCGCAGCACCCCCCATCGCGATGATCGTATAGAGGCCGGTCAGATCGATCAAAGCCGATACGATGCCACCATGCGCCGCGCCGACCGTCGGATTTGAGATGATTTCGTCTCGCCAAGGCATGGAGATCACCAACTCGTTGGCGCCGACCTCAGCGATGCTGAGCCCGAGCCAGCGGTGAAAAGGGGCCAGCGCCAATAGGTCACGTAATTCCTCAAGCCCCGGGACGGCGGGGGCATTCATGATTTCATTTCCGCTTCATGGATGCCGAGCAAAAACTCTAGGATCGATTGCCCGAAAGCGTCGTTCTCGTCCCCCACCACCATATGAGTCGCATTCGCAATGTCGCTATACGCCATATGAGGGACAAGGCCCTGGAAATGCTTGACGGCTTCCAGCGAGACGAGATCGCTTGACCCGCCGCGGATCAGATGCACCGGCAAGGTCAAGCAGGCAGCGGCCGCGCTGAGCTCGGTGCGGCCATGGTCGCTGGAAACGCCGCCGCCCTGCTGCGTCACTCTTTCGATGAAGGCGGGGTCCCAGTGCCAATAGAAGCGTTCATCGTCCTTGCGGCGCAGATAGTGTGCTAGCCCGGCCGAAGCCTTCCGGCTGGGGCGATGGGGCAGATAGTCGGCAATGACCTGTGCGGCCTCTTCCACCGACGCAAAACCATCGCGCGCATGCGCCGCCATGAAACCGACCACGCGGGCGACGCCGCTCGGTTCCATCTGAGGTGTGACGTCGACCAGCGTCAGCGATCCGAAACTTCCCGGTGCGCATTTTCCCTCGGCGATGATCCCGGCCAGGCCACCAAGAGACGCGCCAATCAGCGCCGGTTTGCTCGCCGTCGCCGCAGCGATCTCGACGAGATCGGCCGCAAAATCGGAGATATCATAGGCTCCGTCGCTGGCCCATGCACTCTCGCCGTGCCCGCGCATATCGACTGCGATGGTCCGGAAACCATGGCTCGCGAGCCGGTGGGCTACCGCCCTCCATGCCCTTCGGGTCTGTCCGCCGCCGTGCGCGAGGATTACCGGTAATCCGAGTTCCGGGCCATCAACCGACGCTGCGATTTCATGGCCCGCTTTCCCGGCAAGCGTGATCGACTGATCAATCATTCCACGATCATACTATATCATATCTTACAGTAAAGGGTTTTCAGAATATGATGTTGGCTCTACAGTCCATGACGATGGTTGAACCTCGCAATACAAGCGGCATCTCTCCCGCGAAAAGTCTTCTGACGGCCTCAGACGAGTTTGTCTTTCTCATCGAGGAAGTGCCCCGCAAACTGCGTCGGAAGTTTGATGCCTCAACGGCGCGCTTCGGATTGACGCGAACCCAGTGGCGCGCGCTCGTCTATATCTATCGGACCCCGGGCATGACCCAAACCGACCTCTCCAAATGCCTCGAACTGGAGCGTGCCAGCGTTGGCCATGTTGTCGACCAGCTGGAAAGAATGGTGCTCGCGGAACGGCGCGCTGCCAAGGGCGACCGGCGCGTCTGGGAACTTCATCTTTTGCCCCGAGCGATCGAAATCCTGCCTCAGCTGCGCGCCGAAGCCGACATGATCTACGCGCGACTGCTCCATATGATTTCCCCAACTGAGATACGCGCGATGCGCTCATTGCTGACGAAAATGTCCGGCAATCTCGAAAGCGGATCGGAAGACATGCCTCCTCGATAGGAGCCGTGGAAGATTTGAAATGGCCGACGCCATTCATCGTCAGCAAGCCGATATCCCCAACTGGCACCGCTCGCGTCTGAGGCGGCGCGCCGCGGCCGTTCTGCCCCCGCTGCATCAGGTTGCCAGCACTGACGGCTAACTAATTGCGAATATCGCGGCACGGAGCCCTACCTGCCTCCCGCCGTGTTGCAGAATAGTCCGATCGAGCCGGCAATCGTTCGGCGGTGAGCGCCCTCCCGCGAGGCGGGCCGCTCTTGGCTTCGCGTGCCAGCGCCAATTGACCGACGAGCTATTTCGTGCAACGAGTTGTCTACCAAGAAACGAACCTCTGCGTGGAGACCGACATGGCTCAACCCGAGCGCTTCATGTGAGGGCGGATTGCCGGTGCTGTCCGCCGTCAGCACCAATGGCACAGATTTGAGGTTGTGATTTAAGGAGGATTTGGGCTTCGTCGTAGTGACTAAGGAACGAGGATGAAGCCCAATCCTCCTTGAAAAAATCGGCGCCGAAGGCCCCTGCTGAGCGGCTGGTGAAGGACATACGGCGTGCGACGCGCCGGCACTTCTCTGCAGAGGACAAAATCAGGATCGTGCTGGAAGGCCTGCGCGGCGAGGACAGCATCGCCGAGCTGTGCTGCAAGGATGTCATCGCCCAGAGCTTGTATTACACGTGGTCGAAGGAGTTCATGGAGGCGGGCAAGCGGCGCTTGGCGGGCGACACCGCCCGTGCCGCGACCACCGGCGAGGTGCACGACCTGCGCCGCGAAGCCCGTGCCCTTAAGGAATGCGTGGCCAATCTGACGCTGGAAAACCGGTTGCTCAAAAAAAGCATGATCGCGGATAGGGCCGACGACGAATGAGGTAACCCGCATCCGAGAAGCTGGAGATCATTCGGATCGTCGAGCAGTCGCACCTGCCGGCCAAGCGCACGCTGGAGCAGTTGGGCATCCCGCGCCGGACCTTCTAACGCTGGTACGACCGCTACCTCGAGCGCGGGCCGGAGGCGCTGGAGGATCGGCCATCGGCCCCGAGGCGGGTGTGGAACCGCATCTGCGATGATATCCAGCAGCAGATCATCGACATGGCGTTGGATACAACCGACCTGTCACCCCGCGAGCTCGCGGTGCGCTTCACCGACGAGAAGCGCTACTTCGTGTCGGAAGCCACGGTTTACCGTATGTTGAAAGCCCATGACCTGATCGCCAGTCCGGCCTTCATCGTGATCAAGGCCGCCGACGGGTTCCACACCAAGACGACGCGGTCGAACGAGATGTGGCAGACCGACTTCACCTACTTCAAGATCATCGGCTGGGGCTTGGTGTACCTGTCGACCGTGCTCGACGACTTCTCCCGTTATGTCATCCTTTGGAAGCTGTGTACCACCATGCGGGCCGGGGATGTCACCGACACGCTGGAGCTGTCCCTCGAAGCTTCCGGATGCGCGTCGGCCAGGATGATCCACAAGCCGAAGCTGCCAATGGGCCCGGCCAGCATATTGCCCGCGCCCCTTAATTCGTCAGGGAAATGGGCGGCGAGGAATTGCCGCATTTCGGTGCGAAATGCGTCTTCGCTCGTCTAGCACTACTTTGGCAGAAGTGTAATTTTTGGGATTCCCCTTCGGAGGAATGCGTGATTCATAGGGAGCCAGCTTTTGTGGAGGCTGGCGATGGAAGAGGATTGGCGGCGGGACCTCGAACAGTGGCTTGAGCCGTATTTGCAGGCTCTGGCCAACAAGACGCGGCGGCGGATGTGTCCGGCTTATATCGCCGGATTGATAGGCCCGGGCGATCGCAAGAGTATCCAGCCGATGGCAGCACGCATCGACGCGCTCAGCTATGACCGGCTACACCATTTCGTCGGAGCAGGGATCTGGGACAGCGCGCCGCTGGAGGCGACGTTGTGGCGACAGGCTGATGAGCTGGTCGGCGGCGACAAGGCCTGGCTTATCATCGACGACACAGCGCTACCCAAGAAGGGCAAGGCCTCGGTCGGTGTCGCGCCGCAATACGCCACGGTGTTGGGCAAGAACGCCAACTGCCAGACCTTGGTATCGGTGACGTTGGCCTCGGGAGAAGTTCCGGTCATGCTGGGTTTGCGGCTGTTCCTGCCGGAAAGCTGGACCAGCGACACTGCACGGATGGCCAAGGCGGCTGTGCCCGAAGCATTTCGGGCCTATCGCACAAAGCCTGACATCGCGATTGAGGAGATCGACCGCATCATCGCTGCCGGCGTGCGCTTTGGCTGCGTCCTGGCCGATGCCGGTTATGGCCTGTCCGCACCGTTCCGGCAGGCGCTCAGCGCACGGGGCCTCTGCTGGGCGGTCGGCATCCCCCGCCACCAGAAGGTCTATCCCTCAGACGTGCAGTTGATCTTCCCGGTGGCGGGACGTGGACGACCGCGTGTCCGGCACGTACCCGACGTCAAATCCCTGGCCGCCCATACCATGCTGGAGGAGGCGAAGTGGCGGAAGATCAGTTGGCGCCGCGGAACCAAAGGCCGTCTGAGCGCCCGCTTCGCTGTCATGCGCGTGCGGATCGCTGATGGCGCGCCACAGCGGATCGGTGCTGCTGGCGCACAGCACATGCCAGGCGAAGAGGCTTGGCTGGTGGGCGAGCATCGCTCCAGCGGCGAGCGAAAATACTATCTTTCCAACCTTCCCGCCGACACGCCAGCCAAAGATGTCGCCGGCGCCATCAAGGCGCGCTGGGTCTGCGAACAGGCGCATCAGCAACTCAAGGAAGAACTTGGTCTCGACCATTTCGAGGGCCGCTCGTGGACCGGGCTGCATCGCCATGCGCTCATGACAATGATCGCCTATGCCTTCCTGCAAACACGAAGGCTCGCTCAGACGGGGCGGAAAAAAAAGAGTCTCCGGTCCGCCCCCTCAGCCGAGCCTACCGGCTGTACGCCAAGCTATCCTTGACCGCTTATCGCGCGCGCCGCCGCGCCATTGCCCTCATTGCGGAGGATGCCTGGCAACTGCACATCCTGCAATTCTGCCAAAGTAGTGCTAGGCCGTGTTGACAAAAGGGATTCCCAAATCCTCCTCCTTCTGATTCAAGACTGCTTTTTGAGGATCAGTCATGGGTCGCGGGGATTTGTCGGATGCGGAGTGGGACCTGATTGGGCCGCTGCTGCCGCCTGAACGTG
>NZ_DATAJZ010000029.1:0-27847 GCF_036261875.1 Sphingopyxis sp.
CCCCACCACAGCTGCCGCGACACGCACCAGGGCTGGATATTCTCCATCCAGTTGAAGAATGTCTTTTCCCAGGTCTTGGGAACAATTTCGATCCGCCCGTCACGCACCGCCTGCATGGGCGCGACGGCCAGCTTTTCCGCATCGACATACCATTGGTCGGTCAGCCAGGGTTCGATCACCACGCCGCCGCGGTCGCCAAAGGGCGTCTGGATCGTGCGCGGCTCGGCGTCATGTTCGGCGCCATCCTTGTCGACGTGCGGGATCAGGAAGCCAAGCGCCTTCATCCGCTGCACGACCAGTTCGCGTGCGCCGTCGACGCCATCGCGCTTGAAGCGATGCAGGCCGAGATATTCGTCCGGGATCAGCCCGTCGGCGGTCTGGATCACATTCGCATCGCCGTCGAACATGTTCAGCATCTCGCCAGGCTTGAACCCTGCGCGCTTGCCGACCTCGAAGTCGTTGAAATCATGCCCCGGCGTGATCTTCACCGCGCCCGACCCGAGTTCGGGGTCGGCATGTTCGTCGGCAACGACCTTGAAGCGGCGCCCGGTGATCGGCTGGAGGATGTCCTTGCCGATCACGCTCTTGTAGCGCGCGTCGTCGGGATGCACCGCGACCGCCATGTCGGCGAGCATCGTTTCGGGGCGCGTCGTCGCGACCTCGATATAATCGCGTGCCCCCAAAGGATTATTGGCGTCGAGCGTGACGCCGTCGGCGAGCGGATATTTGAAGTGCCAGAAGCCGCCCTGCACCTCGTGCGTCTCGACCTCCAGGTCGGAGATCGCGGTCTTGAGCTTCGGGTCCCAGTTCACCAGCCTTTTGTCGCGGTAGATCAGGCCCTTCTTGTGGAGGTCGACGAACACCTTCACGACCGCGCGGGTGAAATGCGGGTCCATGGTGAACTGCTCGCGCGACCAGTCCATCGAGCAGCCGAGGCGGCGGAGCTGGCCGGTGATCTGGCCGCCGCTTTCCGCTTTCCACTGCCATACTTTCTCGACGAATTGCTCGCGGGTGTAGTTGGTGCGCTTGTCCTGCCGCTCCTCGAGCTGGCGTTCGACGACCATCTGCGTCGCGATGCCGGCATGGTCCATGCCGACGACCCACAGCGCATCCTTGCCGCGCAGCCGTTCGTAGCGGACGAGCACGTCCTGCAACGTATTGTCGAGCGCATGGCCGATGTGCAGCGCGCCGGTGACGTTCGGCGGCGGATTGACGATCGTGAACGGCTGCGCGTTCGGGCGCTCCGGGCGGAACAGTCCGCGGCTTTCCCAAGTCTGGGCCCATTTCGCCTCGATGGCGGCGGGATCGAAGGTTTTTTCCATCGGCATAGCGGGCGCCTTTGCCAGCCATGCTGCGGCGCGGCAAGGGGGAACCAACCTGCTTTTCGTCATGCTGGACTTGATCCGGCATCCCGCTTTGTGCGCTGGAAGGGAAAAGCGGGACCCCGGATCAAGTCCGGGGTGACGAGGAAAAGGAAGTCGGGGCTATTTCTTGAGATATGTCCCCAGCCAGTCGAACACGGTGCGGTGCCACTGGACGCTGTTCGCGCCCTTCAGCACCCAATGATTTTCATCGGGGAAGACGAGCAGTTGCGACGGAACGCCGTGGCGCTGGAGCGCGGTGAAGGCGGCGATCCCCTGCGTATAGGGAATGCGGAAATCCTTTTCGCTGGTGATCACCAGCATCGGGGTCTTCCACTTGTCGACATGGTTCACCGGGTTCCATTTTTCGAACTCCTCGGGAACCTCGAAATAAGCGCCGCCATGCTCCCATTCGTCGAACCACAACTCCTCGGTCTCATAGGCCATGGCGCGCGCGTCGAAGACGCCGTCATGCTGGACGAGGCATTTGAAGCCGTCGGTCCACTGACCCGCGATCCAGTTCATCATGTAACCGCCGTAGGAGGCGCCGAGCGCGCAGGCGTTGGCGATGTCGAGCTGCGCATCCTGCTTGCCCGCCGCGGCGAGGCCGAGTTTCAGATCCTGAAGCGGCTTGCCGCCCCAATCCTTGTTGATGCTGTCGGTGAAGGCCTGACCGTAGCCGGTCGAGCCGTGGAAATCGACGGTGACGACGCCATAACCCTGTTCGGCGAAAAGGCGCGGGTTCCAGCGCGTCGACCAGCTGTTGCCGAAACTGCCCTGCGGGCCGCCGTGGACGATGAAGGCGACCGGCAGCTTGGCGGTGGCCTTCGCGGGCTTCAGGATCATGCCCCAGACCTTGTCGCCGTTCGCGCCCGCGAACTGCATCCGGTCGATCTTGACCGGATCGAAGCTGGCGAGGGTCGCCGCATTGACGGCGGTAAGCTGCGTCACCTTGCCCTTCGCGTCGCGGGCATAGATGTCGGTCGGCAGCAACGCGGTATTGCGCGAATAGAGGAGTCCGCCGCCCGGCAGGACGCTGACGTCGCCGATGTTGCCGTCGAACGCCTCGGTCGACGCCTTGAGCCGCTCGACCTTGCCGGTCGTGGCGTCGACCTTGAACACCGGATTATCGAGCACGTCCTGTGCGGTGACGTAGAGCGACTTGCCGTCCGCCGCCCACGCGATCGATCCGACCGAGCGGTCCCAGGCGTCGGTCAGCTTCTTCGTCTCGCCATTTTCGAGGTTGCGGAGCATCAGCACCTGCCGGTCGGCTTCATAGCCGGGCCGCGCCATCGCGGCATAGGCGAGCCATTTGCCGTCGGGCGACGGGGCGGGCAGGGTGTCGGTCGCCTGATTGCTCTCGGTCAGGTTGACCGGCATCATCCGGCTGTCGACCAGCCAGCTATAGATATCGAGGTTGGTCGAGCGCGGCTCGTCGCGGTCGGCCTTGCGCATCGTGAAATAGACGGTGCGGCTGTCCGGCCCCCAGGCGAGTTCTTCACCGCCGCCAAAGGGCTTCGACGGGGTATCGCCGACCAGCCCTGCGGCGATCGGGCGCGCGACGCTCGCCTTGCCGTCCGCGAGGTTGAAGACGAAGGGGCGGCTGTGCGTGCCGGGCGTTTCCCATTGATCCCAATGGCGCACGAAACCCGCGCCGTCCTTGTAGAGGCGGCCGGTGCCCGGGCCGACGAGCGCGTCTTTATCCTTGGCGTCGCAGCCGAAATCGGTGCATTCCATCGGAATGTCGCCCCACGCGAGCAGCCGCTCGCCATTGGGCGAAATCTTGAAGCCCGCGACCTCGGCCTTGGTATCGGTGACCTGCGTCGCCGCGCCGCCCGCCTTGACGTCGATCCGCCAGACCTGATCGCTGCCCGATGCGTTCGAGAGGAAATAGAGGCTGCCGTCGGGCGCGAAGGCGGGCGAGGTCTCGTTCTTGCCCGGCGTATCGGCGATCTGGACCGGCTTGGCGTCCTTTGCCTTGCGGTCGACGAGCCAGAGGCCGGTCGAGCGCTTGTAGCTGTCGGGCGCGGTCTCGGTCATCTGGAACACGACCCAACGTCCGTCGGGCGACGCGGCCGGGGCGCCGACGCGCTTCAGCGTTGCCAGATCGACCTCGGTCATCGGCCGGGCAAGGGCGGGCGTGGCGGAAAGGGCGGCGGCGAGCGCGATGGCGCTGGGGATGAAATGGTTTCGCATGAAAGCGGTTTAGCCGTGCCGCGCGTGCGTTCAACCCCGTTCGTGGTGTTGGTCGAACATCAAGGGCGGCTTTGGGGGTAGGGAGGGGACATCCCCAACATTTGTCATTCCCGCGAAAGCGGGAACCCAGAGCGTGCGTCGGCTGACCTCACCCTGGGTTCCCGCTTTCGCGGGAATGACGAAGTGTTGAGACGCAGAATGTCCCTTATCGGCTGCTTTCAGACTCTCGTCATCCCGGACTTGATCCGGGATCCATTCTCTCAGCGCCAGATAAATGGATCCCGGATCAAGTCGGGGATGACGATGCAAGATAGGTCAGCTTCCACTCGTCAGCGAATGACCGCGCCGCCCTTCATTACACGGTCGATCGCTTCCAGCGCCGTGATGTCCTTCAGCGGATCGGCCTTGACCGCGACCATGTCGGCATAGCGCCCCGGCACGATGGCGCCGATGTCGGCGCGGCCCATTTCTTCCGACGCGCGGCCGGTGGCGGCCTGAATGGCCTGCATCGCCGTCATGCCATATTTGACCATGTTCGCGAATTGCCGTGCGTTGAGGCCGTGCGGATAGACGCCGGCGTCGGTGCCGTAACCGATCTTCACCCCCAGTTCGACCGCTCGCCTGAACGCCGCGCGCTGGGTGTCGGTGGTCTCGCGGTTCTTGCGGAGATATTCCTCGGGCCAGCCTTCCTTGGTCCCGATCTCGTCGATATAGGTGCCGTTGTAGATGTCCATGACCAGCCAGGTGCCGTGCGCTTTCGCCATCTGCAGCGCTTCCTCGTCGGCAAGGCTCGCATGTTCGATGCTGTCGACCCCGGCGCGGATCGCATTCTTGATCCCGACCGCACCATGGGCATGCGCGGTGACCCGCTTGCCGCGGGCGTGGGCGACCTTCACCACCGCGCGAAGCTGATCCTCGGTGAGTTCGGGCGCGCCGGGTTCGGTGCCGATCGCGAGCACGGCGCCGGTGGCGATCGTCTTGATGAAATCGGCGCCATGGTCGAGCAGATAGGCGGTCTTCTGCGCGGCTTCCTCCGGCGTCGCGGCGACGCCGAGGCGCATGTCGGGCGGAAGCTGGTCGTTCGGGACGACGCCGTTCACCTCGCCGCCGCCGCCCGGAATGGTGATATAGGCACCCGCGACCCACATGCGCGGCCCCGGCACGTCGCTGCGGTCGATCGCGTTGCGGAGCGCCACGTCGGTCAGCCCGCGATAGGTGCCGACGTCGCGCACGCTCGTGAAGCCGGCGTTGAGCGTCACCCGCGCGTTGCGCGCGCCGACGAGCGCAGTTTCGGCGGGCGAGGCCTTGATCGGCGCTGCGACGTCGGCGCTCTGTCCGACATCGGCGAGGTGGGTGTGGAGGTCGATCAGCCCCGGCAGCACCGTATAGGCCGACCAGTCGACGACCGTCGCCCCGGCGGGCGCCTTGCCGCACGGGCCGACCGCCCTGATATGCTCATCCTCGATCGTCACGCACTGGCCGGTGCGGACCTCGTTCGAGACACCGTCGATCAGCTGCCCGGTCTGAACATAGAGCGTTTCGGCCGAAGCAGGCGTGGCGGCAAGCGCCGCCGCTACCGCGATCAGAGCGACGCGCTGAAGGTGTCGCACTGTTTCGGATCCCCCGTTTCGAGGCCGCGGCGCAGCCAGGTCATGCGCTGCTCGCTCGTCCCGTGCGTGAAGCTTTCGGGCACCGGGCGCTGGCCCGCCGAGCGCATCAGCGTGTCGTCGCCGATCGCATTGGCGGCGCGCATCGCTTCCTCCATGTCGCCGGGCTCCATCACCTGCTGGCCGTCCTTGTTGCGCGCGCGGTTCGCCCAGACGCCGGCATAGCAATCGGCTTGCAACTCCATACGGACCTGCAACGCATTGCCCTGCGCCTGCGAGGCGCGCTGCTGGGCGTTGCGGACCTGATCGGAAATGCCGGTGATCGTCTGGATATGGTGGCCGACCTCGTGCGCGACGACATAGGCCTGCGCCGCGTCCCCGGCGGCGCGGAACTTGTTCTGGAGTTCGTCGAAGAATTCGGTGTCGAGATAGATGCGCTGGTCGGCCGGGCAATAGAAAGGCCCCATCGCCGACTGCGCGGCGCCGCAGCCCGACTCATTTTCTTCGCGAAAGAAGCGCAGACCCGGTTCCCGATAGCCGCTGATCTGGCTGCCCCAGAAACGGTTGGTCGAACTGAACACCTGACAGGCGAAGCGTTCGGCCTGCGTGTCGCACGCCGCTGCGCCGGCTTGCGTGCCGCTGCTGTCGGCCGCCGGATCGGCCGTGCTGCCGCCCGACCCCAGCATGTTCATGCCCGGCCCGAGCAGGAAGAAAGCGACGACGCCGAGCAGCAGGATCGTCCCGCACCCCATCTTGCGGCCGAGCAGCATCGGCAGCAGGCCGAACAGCAGGCCGCCCATGCCGCCGCCCCCGCCGCCGCCGAACCCGCCGCTTCCGCGCCCGAGATCCTGAATATCGTCGCCGGGATCATAATCGTCGAGGCGCATGGGGTCCCTCCCGCCGCTAAGTGTCTGTCCGGGGCGGATAGTGGCAGCAGCGGGGGGCAATTGGAAGGGGCTTCGCGTTCTGCGGGGACACAGAGCGGAGACTTGCAATCCGGTCTGTTGCGGTGCACAAAAGGCTCAGGGTGCCGAACGCAAAACTGAGGAATCGTTTCGAGTCCATGCCCCGCCGTGCTGCCCGCGCCGCTTTGCCGCTTCCCGATCTGGTCGTCCTCGTCCTGCAAGGCGGAGGCGCGCTCGGGGCGTTTCAGGCGGGTATCTATGAAGCGTTGATCGAACTCGGGATCGAGCTCGATTGGGTCGCGGGCATTTCGATCGGCGCGGTCAACGCCGCTATCATCGCGGGCAATCCGCGCGACGAAGCGGTCGGCCGGATGCGCGAGTTTTGGGAGGGCGTGTCGTCGGCGTTGCCCTCGCTGCCGACCGTCGACAACGATCTGATCCGCGAATGGGTGCATCTGGGCGCGGCGGCGCAGGTCGCGACCTTCGGCGTGCCCGGCTTTTTCGTCCCGCGCATCCCGCCGCCGATGTTCGCCGAGCGGCAGACGCCCGCCGCGGTCAGTTTCTACGATACCGCGCCGCTCGCCGCGACGCTCGACCGGCTGGTCGACTGGGAGCGGCTGAACCATGGCAAGGTGCGGCTGTCGGTCGGCGCGGTCGCGGTCGAGACGGGCAATTTTCGCTATTTCGACACGACAACCGACACGATCGACGCGCGCCATATCATGGCGTCGGGCGCGCTGCCGCCGGGTCTGCCGCCGATCGAGATCGACGGGATCTGGTATTGGGACGGCGGGCTCGTGTCGAACACCCCGCTCGAACATGTCGTCGAAGCCGGGCACGAGGATATGCTCGTCTTTCAGGTCGACCTTTTCCCCGCGCGCGGCGAGCGCCCGCACGATCTGGAGGAAGCCTGGTCGCGCGAGAAGGATATCCGCTTTTCCAGCCGCACGCGGCGTATTTCCGATGGGCTGGTGCGCCGGCGCAAGGAGCATCGGCTGATCGACCGGATGCTCGCCAAGCTGCCGCCCGAAGCCCGCGACCTGCCCGAGGTGAAAGCAGTCGAACGCATGATCGACGCCAAGGCGCTCAACGTCGTCCAGCTTATTCACCAGCCGCCCGCGTGGCAGACCGGCGTGCGCGATTTCGAATTTTCGCGCGCGACGATGGAGGCCAACTGGGCGCTCGGCCGCGCCGCGGTCGAGGCCGCGATGAAGGACGGCCACCTGCTCGCCGACAGTATCGCCGAAGGGCGCTCCGACAGCTTCGCCGTCCAGTCGGGCGATCTTCGCCCCAAGGCCGGCTGACCCTCTCCCCCACCTGAAAGGACTTATTCCATGCATCTCAAAGGCAAGACTGCGCTCGTCACCGGATCGACCTCGGGCATCGGGCTCGGCATCGCCAAGGCGTTCGCCGCCGCGGGCGCGAATATCGTCATCAACGGCTTCGGCGACGCCGACGCGATCGAGGCCGAGCGCTCGGCGCTGGCGGTGCTCAACGGCGGCAAGGCGGTCTATGACGGTGCCGACCTCACCAAGCCCGACGAGATCGAGGCGATGTTCCAGCGCGCCGACAAGGATCTGGGCGGGGTCGACATTCTCGTCAACAATGCGGGGATGCAGTTCGTGTCGCCGGTCGAGGATTTCCCGACCCAAAAATGGGACATGATCATCGCGCTCAACCTGACCGCCGCCTTCCACACGATCCGCCACGCGGTGCCGGGGATGCGCCAGAAGAAATGGGGGCGGATCATCGGCACCGCCTCGGCGCATTCGCTCGTCGCCTCGCCATTCAAATCGGCTTATGTCACCGCGAAGCACGGGCTCGCCGGGCTGACCAAGACCGTCGCGCTCGAAGTCGCAGAGGCGGGGATCACCGTCAACTGCATCAGCCCCGGCTATGTCTGGACGCCGCTGGTCGAGAATCAGATCCCCGACACGATGAAGGCGCGGCACATGACGCGCGAGCAGGTGATCAACGACGTGCTGCTCGCGGGCCAGCCGACCAAGGAGTTCGTCACCGTCGATCAGGTCGCGGCGCTCGCGGCTTTCCTGACGCGCGACGAGGCGGCGAACATCACCGGCGCCAACCTCAGCGTCGACGGGGGATGGACCGCGGCCTGACCTCCGCCGCAACGCAGCCTGCTTTGATTTTTCGTCACCCGGGATTTGATCCGGGATTATCCCTTTCCGACATATATGTTTTCTAACGAGAGCCTGGGGGAGCCAATTGGGAAGAAGGCCATGCCGGCCGTTTCATGAGATTCGCGCAGAGGCGCAGAGATCGCAGAGATTTTGGTTCGCGCGGAGCCGCGGAGCCGCGGAGAGGCAGGTTCGGGCCGACAGGCCCGCCCTTTTTGTCGGGGATGCGGCAGGCCGCGGCGTTGCAGGAAGAAAGCCGCTTTGCGGCAAGCCCCATCTCTCCGCGGCTCCGCGGCTCCGCGTGACCTTCCTCTCTTCCTCCCTGCGATCTCTGCGCGAATCCTATCTACGTCAACTTTTGCCGCGAAGCGGCCGCTTTACAGGTCTAGGGGGAATATAGGCCGACTCGTTTCAGGGTCCATGGCCTGCCGTTTCCTTCGGCGCAGCGCTTCACGAGAACTCGGGCCATGGATGCTGAAACAAGTTCAGCATGACGAAATGGAAGGCGGCCCGGTCCGTATCGAAACCCGCAAAGCGATCACGCGGCCTTGAGCATTATCCATCCGGCTCTTAAGGTTAACCGAACAGGGGGCAGGAGGACGATATGCGGGGTCGCATCCCAAAACTATCCATCGTGGCGCTGGGGCTTGCCCTCGGCGCTTGTCAGACGGTGCCGTCGGTGCCGCCGTCGTCGGCCGATGCGCCGGTCGCCGATCCGGCGGGAACGTGGCGCGCGACCGCGACCGCGCAGGACAAGCAGCGCATCCGGAACTGGTATTCGAGCTGGACCGCCGCGCTCGCCAGCGCGCGCGCCAAGGGCTATGGGGCGAGCGTCGAGCACGAAGGCGTGCTGCTTCAGCCCAACGCCGCGCTGCCCAACCCGCATCTGCCGCCGGGCGACTATCGCTGCCGCACGATCAAGGTCGGGACGCAGGGACGCGGGACGCTCGGCTATATCGCCTATGACTGGTTCCGCTGCCGCGTCGCGCCCGAACAGGGGCTGATGAGCCTGACCAAGCTCACCGGATCGCAGCGGCCGGTCGGGCTGATCTTTCCCGACAGCCTGACGCGGCAGGTCTTTCTGGGCACGCTGGTGCTCGGCGACGAGTCGATCGCGGTCAGCTATGGCAGCGACCGGATGCGCGACATGGCGGGGCTGGTCGAACGGATCGGCGACAATCGCTGGCGGCTGGTGCTTCCGTCGCCCGCTTATGAATCCTTGCTCGACGTGATCGAGCTCGTTCCGGCCGGCTGACAAAAAGGGGAAGATGATGATGCGGAGCTTGTGGATGGGCGTGGCCGCCCTCGCGATCGGCGCGCCCGCCGCGGCGCAGGATCTGGGCGCAGAGGTGCAGAAGCAGATGCCGTCGCTGATGACGATCTACAAGGATCTGCACGCCAACCCCGAACTCAGCTTCATGGAGGTCCGTTCCGCGGGCATCCTTGCCGCCGAGGCGCGCAAGCTCGGCTTCGCGGTCACCGAAAAGGTCGGCGGCACCGGCGTCGTCGCGGTGATGAAGAACGGCCCCGGCCCGGTCGTGCTGATCCGCGCCGACATGGACGGGCTGCCGGTGACCGAGCAGACGGGATGGCCCGGCGCGTCGAAGGTGCGGGTGACGACCAAGGAAGGCGTCGAGACCGGGGTGATGCACGCCTGCGGCCACGACACCCATATGACGAGCTGGATCGGCACCGCGCGGCTGATGGCCGCGAACAAGGATAAATGGTCGGGCACGCTGGTGATGATCGGCCAGCCCGCCGAGGAACGCGGCGCGGGCGCGCGGATGATGTTGGCGGACGGGCTCTATACGCGCTTTCCGCGCCCGCAATATGCGATCGCCTTTCACGACGCGGCGCAGTTTCCGGCGGGGATGATCGGCTATACGCCGGGCTATGCGCTGGCGAATGTCGACAGCGTCGATATTCTCGTGAAGGGGCTCGGCGGTCACGGCGCCTATCCGCAGGCGACCAAAGACCCGATCGTGCTCGCAAGCCGCATCGTGACCTCGCTCCAGACTTTGGTGTCGCGCGAGACGAGCCCGCTCGACAGCGCGGTGGTCACGGTCGGCAGCTTCCACGCCGGCGCCAAGCATAATATCATTCCCGACGAGGCGAAGCTGCAGCTGACGGTGCGCAGCTATACCGACGAGGTGCGCGCGAAGCTGCTCGACGGCATCGCGCGCGTCGCGAAGGGCGAGGCAATCGCGGCGGGCATCCCCGAAGACCGGATGCCGGTGGTGAGCGTCGAAAAGGAGGAATATACGCCAGCGACCTTCAACACCCCCGATTTCACCGAGGAGATGGCGGCGGGCCTCAAGGCGCGCTTCGGCGACCAGCGCGTCGTGCAGCTTCCGCCGGTGATGGGCGGCGAGGATTTCGGCCGCTTTTCGCGCGACGAAAATAAGGATATCAAGAGCCTGATCATCTGGGTCGGCGGCGTCCCGCAGGCCGAATTTGACGCGGCGAAGAAGGAAGGGCGGACGCTCCCCAGCCTCCACTCGCCCTTCTGGGCCCCCGATGCCCCCGCGGTCATCTCGACCGCGACCGAGGCGCTGACGTCGATGGCGATGAAGCTGATGGCGAAGGGGTAGGGGATCGGCCGACAATCGACATTCTGCGTCTTATAACTTCTCGTCATTCCCGCGAAAGCGGGAACCCAGAGCGTGAGTCAGCTGACCCCACACTGGGTTCCCGCTTTCGCGGGAATGACGAAGAAGGGGAGTGGCGCTTCCCACCCCAAAGAGGCATCGTCGTCAAATAGACCTTTCCTACATTGTCCCACTATGCCAGCTTTCATCAGGCTCTTTCATTTGGTGGGCAAAGGTGGTTGCGGCGCAGCTTGCGGGTGCGAACACGGCGAGGCGTATCGGACGCGTTCAGCACATCGTGAGGTTTAATCGGGAACGCAATAGGCTGAACTTCCCTGAACTTTGGATTATTCCGCACTGGCGCCGGCCGGACCCTCGACCCAAACCGCGATGACGAAAGAAGGCATGGGGAATCTTCATCCCCAACGTCCTGTTCGCTTGTCAGCGTTGCGGGCTCAGTCCGGCCAGCCACCGCACGATCTCGCTCTCCAGCCGGATGCGCGCGTCGGACCAGCTATGGTCGGTCGCGACGTGCAGCGTCTTGAGCTTCGTGCCGCCCTCCGCCTTGATCGCGTCGCTCAGCGCATCGCTCATCGCCGCGAAGCCGTCGTCGGAGGTCAGCACGAACAAATGGGTATCGCGAAGCTGCGGCGCGGCCTTGACGAAGTCGAAGCGGTCCTTGTTGGCGATGATCTCGTCCGCCATGATGTCGGGGCTGGTGCCCGCGAGCGCTTCGAGGCCGTTGGCGCGGAGCAGCGCCGCGGCCGACGCGCGCGGCACCCCGGCGAGCGCGCCCATATTGCCCGACGAGATCATCGCGGCGCCGAGCAGCGCCTTGTCGTGCGCCGCGGTCAGCGCGGTCACCCAGCCGCCCATGCTGTGCCCGATGACGACCAGCCGCGCGGGGTCGATCCGGAGCTTCGCGGCATTGGCGGGATCGCGCGCAAAGGCGAGCACCGCGTCGGTGTCATCGAGGTTGCCCGCGAGACGATAGTCGCCCGGACTGCCCCACGATCCGCGATAGTTGAAGGTGATCACCGTCCACCCCGCGCGGCGGATCGCCTGCGCGAGGTCCAGATTCTTCTCGAGCCCCGGCAGCCCGTGGCAGAGGATGACGGTGGGGTGCGGCCCGGCGCCCGCGGCGACATAGACGACGCCGTTGATCTCCACTCCGCCGGTCGGGATATGGACGACCTCCATCGCCGCCGGATGATTCTTGTCGCGCGCGGGATCGGTGTAGATCGCGGCCGGAATGTCCGGTGCCTGTGCCTGTGCCTGCGCGGCGAAGGGCAGGGCGGCCAGCGCGGCCGCGGCAAGCAGATGTCGCATTCTATTATTCTCCCTTGAAAGCGGCGAAGCTGCCGCCGCGTCCGGCGCCTTCGGTGAAGCGTCGGGCGCCCGCCGCCGCGCCTTCGCGCAGCGGCGCGACCCCGGCATGGGCTTCGTGCGCCAGCGCCCCCTCGATATCGAAATCCCACTGGCGATAGGCGCTGAGGCGGTCGCTGTTCATGCAGATTTGCGGGAAGGCGGCGATCTGTTTCGCGAGCTCGATCGCGGCGGGCAGCGCGGTTCCGTCGGCAACGACGCGGTCGGCGAGGCCGATGTGCAGCGCTTCGTCGGCGGCGACGGGGCGGCCGGTCAAGATCATGTCCATCGCGCGGCCCTGTCCGACGATACGCGGCAGGCGGACGGTGCCGCCGTCGATCAGCGGCACGCCCCAGCGGCGGCAATAGACGCCGAACACCGCGCTCGCTGCAGCGACGCGCATGTCGCACCACAGCGCGAGTTCGAGCCCGCCTGCGACCGCATGACCCTCGACCGCCGCGATCACCGGCTTGTCGAGCAGCATTCGCGTCGGGCCCATCGGGCCGGGACCGTCGGGGTCGTAGCGCGTCGTGCCGACCGCGTCGAGGTCGAAGCCTGCGCAGAAATACCCCGCGCTGCCGGTCAGGATCGCGACACGCGCGTGCGTATCGTTCGCGAAGGCGGCGAAGGCTTCGCGCAGGGCGATTGCGGTCGCGGGATCGACGGCGCCCCGTTTTTCGGGGCGGTCGATGGTGACGATCGTCACCGGGCCGTCGCGGTCGACCAACACTGTCATGATTCGCTCCCCGGCTCGATCATCCGATGCCTTTCCGGGCTAACATGACAGGCGGGGCGAGGGCAAAGGGTTGAAACGACCCGCGCCCCACCCTAGATCATCGACATGCGGGCCGGGCCCCTCTGGCGTCGGCGGAAATATTTTCCGCCACGTGATGTCGGACCGCATCGGGTGACACCGATGCTTGCGGCCCATCTCTCCCCTCAATCCCGGGTCGTGGTGTCGGCGTCACCTGCTTGATTTCATCAATCAGGAGGCCCTTATGACGTTCAATTCCCGATTTTACCGGCTGACCGAATGGCACCGCCGCATCGACGATGCGCTGCGCCGCGAAAACCGCCGCCGCGGCGCCGATCCGTTCCGGCTGCTGCGACTGAAGGCTGCGAAGCTCGCGATCCGCAAACGGCTCGCGAGCCTGTCGCGCCAGCCTGCGCTCGCGCTTTAGTTCAACAGGATAAGCGACCGATGGCGCTGCCCCTCAGGGGCGGCGTCCTTGGCGCGTGCCAGGGATGATCATCATGGAATTTCTGTTCGCCGACTGGCTGGGAACCCCGGCCTGGTTCTGGCTGGCCTTCCTCGCCCTCGTCGCGGCGCTGACCGCCTTCGACCTCGGTATCCTCAACCGCGAAAACAGGGAGATGGGGATCGGCGAGAGCCTGAAGCTCTCGCTGCTCTATATCGGCATCGCGCTGGCGTTCGGCGCGTGGATCTGGGCCGAGAAGGGCGGCGAGGCCGGCCTGCAATATTATACCGGCTTCTTCATTGAGAAGGCGCTGTCGATCGACAATATCTTCGTCATCTCGTTGATCTTCGCGACCTTTGCGATCCCGCCGCGCTACCAGTATCGCGCTCTGCTCTGGGGCATCGTCGCGGTGATCGTGCTGCGCGGGATCATGATCGCGGGCGGCGCGGCGCTGGTCACCGAATATGGCTGGCTGCTCTATGTCTTCGCAGCTTTCCTGATCTTCACCGGCGTGAAGATGCTGTTCGCTGGCGACAAACCGATGGACGTTGCGGGCAATCCGGTGGTCAAATGGCTCTCGCGCCATATCCCGATCACGCACGAACTGCATGGCGAGAAATTCTTCGTGCGCGTGCCCGATACGAAGACCGGCAAGCTGGCGCTCGCCGCGACGCCGCTGTTTCTCGCGCTCGTCGTGATCAACCTCGCCGACCTGGTGTTCGCGGTCGACAGCGTGCCCGCGATCTTCGCGATCACGACCGACACCTTCATCGTCTATACGTCGAACATCATGGCGATCCTCGGCCTGCGCGCGCTCTATTTCGCGCTCGCGGCGATGGTGCATCGCTTCCACTATCTCAAATATGCGCTGGCGCTGGTGCTCGTCTTCATCGGATCGAAGATCTTCGTCGCCGATTTCCTGCTCGGCGGCGGCAAATTCCCGCCGCTCGTCAGCCTTGGCGTGACGGTGGCGCTGATCGCGGGCGGGGTGATCTGGTCGCTGGTGAAGACAAAGGCCGAGGAACCCGCCTAGACCGCCATCAGCAGGATATCGTCGTCGCGCGGCGCGGCCGCCTCGAACGAGGGGAGCGGCTCGAACTCCTCTTCCTCGAGCGCGGCCGCGCCGAGTCCGTCGAGCTTGAAATGGCCGAGTCGGCGTTGGTCGTCGGACCGCCAGTTCTTGTCGAGATTGAGGGCGCTGACGAACAGCGCGCCGTGGCGCTCGAACAACTGATGTGGGGCAAGCGTCATGCGCGTCCCGTTGTAGAGCGCCGTGATCCGGCGGCGGCGGGCGATCGCTTCCATCAGCGTCAGCCGGTTGTCATTCATCGCGAAATAGCCTCGGGGAGGTTCGGGGGAATTTGTGCGTTGCAGCATAATGCATCGACGCGGCGAATGGGGCAAGGGAAAACGTTGTCAGAGGTAAGGCTTTTCCTTTTCGCGTCTCCAATAAAAATGTCCGCCGGAGGCCTCGCGGCTTCCGACGGACAGGCTTTCCTCCCCAGGAAAGCTTGGGAGGCGCGGGGTTTCGTGCAAGGCGCCCCGCGCCGAACCGGGTGGCACGAGGGGGTGCAACGGGTCCCCTCGCGCCGAACTCATGTCAGGGGGCGAACTGATTCCCCCTGCGGTCGTCAGGCCGCAAACTGGTTCATCGTATTGTCTTTGCCGGCGGCCTTGAGAGCCGCTTCGCCGGCGAAATATTCCTTGTGATCGTCGCCGATGTCGCTGCCCGACATATTCTGATGCTTCACGCAGGCGATGCCCTGGCGGATTTCCGCGCGCTGGACGTTCTTGACGTAGCCGAGCATCGCTTCGTCGCCGAAATATTCCTTCGCCAGATTGTCGGTCGACAGCGCCGCGGTGTGGTAAGTCGGCAGCGTGATCAGGTGATGGAAAATGCCCGCCCGCTTCGCCGCGTCGCGCTGGAAGGTGCGGATGCGGTTGTCGGCTTCGTCCGACAGCGCGGTGCCGTCATAATCGACGCTCATCAGCCTGGCGCGGTCATAGGCGCTGACATCCTTGCCTTCCTTTTCCCAGGCGTCGAACACCTGCTGGCGGAAGTTGAGCGTCCAGTTGAAGCTCGGCGAATTATTATAGGCGAGCTTCGCGTTGGGGACGACTTCGCGGATGCGGTCGACCATGCCGGCGATCTGTTCGATGTGCGGCTTTTCGGTTTCGATCCACAGCAGGTCGGCCCCGTTCTGAAGGCTGGCGATGCAGTCCATGACGCAGCGATCCTCGCCGGTTCCGGGCCGGAACTGATAGAGGTTCGAGGGCAGGCGCTTCGGGCGCATCAGCTTGCCGCCCCGGTTGATCAGCACGTCGCCGGGGTTGCCCGCGCCCTCGACCTCTTCGCAGTCGAGGAAGCCGTTATACTGGTCGCCAAGGTCGCCGGGTTCCTTCGAGACGGCGATCTGCTTGGTCAGGCCCGCGCCGAGGCTGTCGGTGCGCGTCACGATGATGCCGTCCTCGACGCCGAGCTCCATGAAGGCGTAGCGGCAGGCGCGGATTTTCGCGATGAAGTCCTCGTGCGGCACGGTGACCTTGCCGTCCTGATGGCCGCACTGCTTTTCGTCCGAGACCTGATTCTCGATCTGCAGCGCACAGGCGCCGGCCTCGATCATCTTCTTGGCGAGCAGATAGGTCGCCTCGGCATTGCCGAAGCCCGCATCGATGTCGGCGATGATCGGTACGACGTGGGTTTCGTGATGGTCGATCGCGTGCTGGATCTGCTTTGCTTTCACCTCGTCGCCTGCGGCGCGCGCGGCGTCGAGTTCGCGGAACAGGCCGCCCAGTTCACGCGCGTCGGCCTGACGGAGGAAGGTGTAGATTTCCTCGATCAGCGCCGGGACGCTGGTCTTTTCGTGCATCGACTGGTCGGGAAGCGGACCGAACTCGCTGCGCAGCGCCGCGACCATCCAGCCCGAGAGATAGATGTAGCGGCCCTTGACCGTGCCGAAATGCTTCTTGATCGAGATCATCTTCTGCTGCGCGATGAAGCCGTGCCAGCAGCCGAGCGACTGGGTGTAATTCGCGGGATCGGCGTCATAGGCGGCCATGTCGGCGCGCATGATCCGCGCGGTGTAGCGCGCGATGTCGAGGCCGGTGCGGAACTTGTTCTGGGCACGCATGCGGGCGATGCTTTCGCTGCTGATGCCGTCCCACGTGCCGTCGTAATCGCGGATGAGGCGGCCTGCCTGCGCCATGTCTTCCTGGTAGCCCATCGTCTGTATCCTTGTGAGGAGGTGATGGGTGGAAGGTGGCGAAAGTGCTGCGCAAAGGGAAAAGATTTGTCAATAAAATTTGTGAAATATGCCGGTTAGGTATAAATCAGCGTGTAAATTAGTAAAGAAAGTTACAATCCATGATGGAACGGCGCGTGTTCGCGGGGCCGGCGGTGCGTAAGGTGCGGCGCGAGGCGGGAATGACGCAGGCGGCGATGGCCGAGGCGCTCGATATTTCGCCCAGCTATCTCAACCTGATCGAGCATGGGCAGCGGCCGCTCTCCGCCACCGTGATCGTGCGGCTGGCCGAGCGCTTCGGCTTCGATGCGGCGCGGCTCGGCGCCGAGGAGGTGCCGGGGGGACTCGCGGGCCTGAGGCGGCGGCTCGCCGATCCGCGCTTCGCCGATCTCGGCATCGGCGCGCAGGAGGTCGAGGAATGGATGCAGACCGCGCCCGCGACCGCCGCGGCCTTTGCGCGATTGTTCGATACGGCACCCGAGGAGCGTGCCGAAGGTCAGGGCGACGCGCCTGAAGTGGCCGCGGTGCGCCGCGCGATCGAGAAATGGCGCAACCATTTCCCCGATCTCGACGCGCGCGCCGAGGAGCTGGCGGACGAACTGCGCCTCGCCGGCGGTGACCTCTACGGAACGATTTCGGAACGGTTGCGCACGCGGCACCAGCTCGGCATCCGCATCCTGCCGAGCGATGTAATGCCCGACCGGCTGCGCTGGCTCGACTGGCACGCGCGGCAATTGATGTTGAACGAGCTGCTGCGCCCCGCCTCGCGCACCTTTCAGGCGGCGGCAACGCTCGCGCAGATCGAAGCGAAGAGCGAAATCGACGCGCTCGTCGCCGGAGCGGAGTTCGGCGAGAGTGCTGCGGCGCGATTATTCGAGCGCCACCTGATCCAATATTTCGCCGCCGCGCTGATGATGCCGTACAGCCGCTTCCTGCGCGCCTGCGACGCAACGGGATACGACCTGCTGCTGCTTCAGCGGCGTTTCGGCGCGGGATACGAGCAGGTCGCGCACCGGCTGACGACGCTCCAGCGCGTCGGCGCGCGCGGGCTGCCGTTCTTCATGCTGCGCATCGATCGCGCGGGGCAGGGCAGCAAGCGCTATGCCGGGGCGAGCCAGTCGCCGCTCGTCGACGGCGACGCGCGTTGTCCTTTGTGGGGCGTCCACGAAGCCTTCGCCCGCCCCGGCGAGGTGGTCGCCGACCTCGTCGAGCTCGAGGACGGATCGCGCTGGTTCACCCAGTCGCGTTCGGTCGCGGCGCCCGGCGCGACAGGCAGCGGCACCCCCGCCCGCTTCGCCGTCTGCGTCGGCGTTGACGCCAAGGTCGCCGCGCCGTTGATCGCGGCGCGCGGCATCGATCTGATGCGGTCGCCCGCGACGCCGGTCGGACTCGGCTGCCGCCGTTGCACGCGCACCGGCTGCGTCCAGCGCTCGACGCCCCCGCTCGGCCGCCCGCTGCGATTCCGGGAGGGCGAGCGCGGGGTCAGCGCGTTTGATTTCGCGGGGGATTAGAACATGATTGGCTTTGACTGAAGCCCTTGCGTGTTTCCGCGAAGGCGGGGACTCAGAACGGCCTCGCGCTACCCCGCCCCGGGTCCCCGTCTTCGCGGGGACGCACGGATAAGACGGCGCGCATCAGGCCTTCTGCGCTGCGACCCAGCGGTCGATCATCGATCCCAGCACGTCGATCGGCATCGCGCCCGCAGCGAGCGCGGTGTCGTGGAAGGCGCGGATGTCGAAGCGGTCGCCCAGCGCCGCCCGTGCGCGTTCGCGCGTCGCGACCCAGCGCGTCTGCCCGACCATGTAGCTCGTTGCCTGGCCCGGCCAGACGCAATAGCGCTCGATCTCGGTGACGTTCGACGGCTCGGGCGTGCCGAGCGCCTCGTTATAATAGGCAATCGCCTTCTCGCGGCTCCAGCGATAATGGTGGAGGCCGGTATCGACGACGAGCCGCGCGGCGCGGAACATATAGGATTGCAGATAGCCGAGGCGGCCGAACGGATCGCGGTCATAGACCCCCATTTCGTCGGCGAGCTGTTCGGCATAGAGGCCCCAGCCCTCGGTATAGACCGAATAGGCGGGCAGGCGCCGCAGGCGCGGGATTCCGGTCGCTTCCTGCGCAAGCGCGATCTGGTGGTGATGGCCGGGCGTCGCTTCGTGATAGGTCAGCGTCGGCAGCGTCCACGACGGATTTTCGGCCGTGTCGCGCAGGTTGATATAATAGGCGCCGGGGCGCGAGCCGTCGAGCGCCGGGATCTGATAATAGCCGCCGGTCGCGCCATCCTCGATCTCGGCTGGGACGCGGCGAATTTCGACCTTCGCCTTTGGCAGGCGGCCGAACATCTCGGGCAGGCGGCGCTGCATTTCCTCGATCTGTTCGTTGAGCTTGCCGATCAGATCCGCCTTGCCGGCATCGGTATTCGGATAGATGAAGCGCTTGTCGGCGCCGAGCGCGCGCATCCGCTGCGCGACCGTCCCGCCGGTCATGCCCTGTTCGCGGAAGATTGCGTCGGCGCGCGCGGAAAGGTCGGCCATGCGTTCGAGCCCGAGCTGATGAATTTCCTCGGCCGACATCTCGGTCGTCGTCGCGAAATTCAGGGCATAGGCGTAATATTCGTCGCCCTTCGGCAGGCGCCAGACCCCCGCGTCGTGCGTGGCCCTGGGACGGATGCGCGCCAGTTCGGCCGCCTGACGGCGCATCGCCGGATAGATTTTGCTGTCGACGATCGCCGCGCAGCGGCGCGCCCAGTCGCCTGCGATGCCTTTGGCTTCGGTCTTGGCCTTGAGATTGGTGGTGAGGCGATTGGCGTCGGCGGCGGGCGCCATGATCTTTTCATAGAGGCCGAGGGTGCGGTCGATGACGAAATCGGGCGCGAGGATGCCGGCCGCATGGTCGGTCTTCATCCGACCCGTTTCATTGTCGAGCTGGACCGCGAAATCCTCGCAGCGCGACAGATAGGCTTCCGCATCGGCGGCATCGGCGATGCCGTGCTGGTTGACGAGGAAATCGGGGATCGAGCGATAGGTACCGCTGAGCTGGGTGACCGGATGCGGTTCGGGCCAGCTATGCAGGCCGTAAGTGAAATTGTCGTAGGCCTTTACATAATGCTCCCACGGACCGCGGAAGGTTTCGTAGTTGACGAGGTCCATCCCCGACAATTTCGACGCGTCGATCTTTTTAAGCCCCTCCAGACCGACGCGATAAAGGTCGTGGCTGCGCTCGATCCCGGCGGGCGACCGATCGGCGAGGCGCGACTTGGCCGCAGCGCCGGGCCCCTTGTCGAGCCCCAGGGCGGTCGCGAATTCGGGGTCGTTTTCGACGAGCATGTCGAACAAATGTTCGTAGAGTGCGTTCAACCTGCCGCTTTCGCTTGTCGCCGGATCGGCAAGCATCGCGCGGGCGGGCCGCACAGCGGCGGCAGCGGATGCGGCGGCGATTGCGGCCAGAAGAGTGCGGCGGTCGAGCATGGAAATCTCCGAAAAAATATGTTTCGGCAGCGGTTCTAGCCCGTCCGGTCAGCGCCGTATTGTATCCAGTTGATGTTCTCGCCATCGGCCGGGGGTGACGCCGCTGATGCGCGCGACGGCCCTAGTCATATGCGCCTGATCGGTGAAATGCAGGCGATGCGCGATGGCTGCGAGGGGTTCGTGGCTCGTCCGGACCGCGGCGAGAGCCGCGCGGGCGCGGATGTCGGCGCGATAGGCCTTCGGCGTGCAGCCATAGGCGGTGCGGAAACCCCGGCTCAGCGTCTCGGCGCGCACGCCGTGCGTCTCGGCCCAATCGCGAAGCGCGAAGGGCGCGAATGTCCGAAGGTCATGGGCGAGCAAATCGGGCCAATCGTGCGCGGCAGTCGGCGCGACAGCGAAATCCTCGACAAGCAGGGCGGCGGCATCGGCGGCGTCGCGGCCGGCGACCCGCACCAGCGCCTCGGGATCGCGCACCCGTCCGCGGACGTGCGGCGTGCCGGTCAACGCGGCCGGCAGGTCGAGGATCAGCACCCGCGCGCCGCGCGCTTCGACCCGGTCGAGATGCGATTCAAAGGCATGATGGATCAACGCATCGCCCGGCCCCACGTCGAAGCGCCCTTCGTCGCCGGCTTCCTGATACCCGCCTTCGAGGATGATCGCGACATAGGCCGTGTCGTGGCAATGGCGACCCCTGAGTTCGTTCGGGGCATGAGCCAGCAGGCCCAAAGGCGCGTCGGCGAAGGCGGGGGCGGCGGAAGAAAGGGAGGCGGCCATTGTCCCAGTCTATCGTCCGGCATATCGACGGTCATCCCCGAATAGACCAACGCCTGGAAGATTCATCGGCGCGGAGCGGTCTGTTCCAGCCCCTCCCGCTTGACCGCAGGCCGTTGCCCGATAGGGACGAAGCGAGTGTAAAATTAACCGACAGTTGAGACCTCTGCGCTAGGGTCGGCACCCGAAAGGGCCGTGCTTCTCGATGTTCCGTCTGTTCAAACATTATGTGCCGCACGCCGTGGTCTGGCTGGCGCTTATCGAGTTCATCGCGCTGCTCGGTTCGGCGGAGGCCGCCTGGCATATCTATGCGCATCTTTCCGGTTTCGACGCCGGGACGTTCGCCGCGCGCTGGGCGCGGATCGCGACCTTTGCGCTGTCCAATTCGCTCGCGATGATGGCGACCGGGATGTACGGCAGCGAGGCGCTGCGATCGATGAAATTCGCGACCGCGCGCCTGCTCGCCGCGGTTTCGCTCGGCGTGATCTTCATCTCGGTCGTCGGCTTTCTGCTGCCCTCTGCGACATTGTGGCGCGTCAACAGCCTGTACGCGATGGGACTGGCGATCGCGGCGCTGTTCGTGATCCGGCTGGCGCTGACCCAGGTGGCGGGCGCCGAAGCGTTCAAGCGGCGTATCCTGGTGCTTGGCGCAGGCAAGCGCGCGGCGCGGTTGCGGGCGCTTGCCGACGCGCCGGGCAGCGGGCTCGCCGTCGCGGGGTTCGTCGCCATGTCGGGCAGCGAGCGCGCGGTGCCGGGCGCGGTCCCGCGCGAGGCGATTCCCAGCCTGTCGGATCATGTCGTCGCCCTCGGTGCGGGCGAAGTGGTGCTGGCGATGGAGGAGCGCCGCGGCGCGCTGCCGCTGGCCGACCTGCTGCGCGTCAAGACGACCGGGGTGCATGTCAACGACATCGCGAGCTTCATCGAACGCGAGACGGGGCGCGTCGATCTGGCGACGACCAACCCCAGCGCGCTGATCTTTTCGGACGGCTTTTCGGCGGGGCAGCGCATTTCGCGCGTCGGCAAGCGCATGTTCGACATTGTCGCGAGCCTGCTGGTGCTCGTCGTCGGATTGCCGCTGATCCTGATCGGCGGGCTGGCGGTGCTTTGCGACAGCCGCGGCCCGATCTTCTATCGCCAGTCGCGCGTCGGGCTGTACGGCGAACCCTATGACATATTGAAGATCCGCTCGATGCGCACCGATGCCGAGGCGGCAGGCAAGGCGGTGTGGGCGAGCGAGAACGATCCGCGCATCACGCGCGTCGGCCATGTCATCCGCAAGTTGCGCATCGACGAGCTGCCGCAGCTCTGGTGCGTGCTCAAGGGCGAGATGAGCATCGTCGGCCCGCGTCCCGAACGGCCGAGCTTCGTCGAGGAACTGACCCGCGAGCTGCCCTATTATGCCGAGCGGCACATGGTGAAGCCGGGGCTGACCGGCTGGGCGCAGATCAATTACCCTTATGGCGCGTCGATCGAGGATGCGCGGGTGAAGCTGGAATATGACCTTTATTATGCCAAGAATTATTCGCCCTTCCTCGACCTGCTGATCCTGCTTCAGACGGTGCGCGTCGTGCTGTGGCCCGAGGGCGCGCGCTGACGGTGGCGACGCTCGGCGCCTTGTCGCAGCTTTTGTCGGCGCTGGCGTTCGCGGGTTTCGGCGGCGTCGCGCTATGGCTGCTTTCACGGCCGCGCGAACGCATGGCGGCGCTGATGCCGGCACCGCGCTGGCTGGTCGTCGCCGCGATCGCGAGCGCCGTCTGGTGCGCGGTGCTCTATCGCTTCGCGCCCGGATCGTCGCAGGCGATGGTGGCGCGGTCGCTCCGCGACCTGGCGATGCTTGGCTGGCTCGGCGCGACCTTCTGGCCGGTGCGGGCGCCGATGCCTGGGCCGCCGCGCCTGATCCTGCGCCTGCTCGTCACCATCTGTGCGATCGCGCTGGTTGGCGGAATCGCGGCGCATATGCAGAGCGCGGCGGCCGGCGCGTGGCTGAGCCCGGCGCTGGACGTGTCGGCGATGATCGTCGCGATCGGCGGGCTGCTGATCGTCGATGGCGCCGCGCGCGGCGCGAGCGTGGGGCTGCGGATGCCGGTGATGGCGGTCGCGGGCGGCTTTGCGATGCTCTGGGCCTATGAGCTCAATGTCCAGCTGATCGGCGCGCTGACCGGCAAGCCCGCATCGACGCTGATCCTGCTGATCCCGGCGGTCGCGCTGATGATGGTGCCGACCTTCGTTCTCGCGGCGATGGATGTCGGACGCGAGCGCATCCGCCTGTCGCGCAGCGTCGCGACGCGGACGCTGGTCCTGCTCGGTGCCGCGGCCTATCTGATCCTGATCGGGCTCGCTGGCGCGGTCGCGCGGCTGGTCGGCGGCGATTACGGTGAACTGGCGCAGGGCGTCTTCCTGATCGTCGCGCTCGGCGCGGGCGGGCTGTTGCTGCTGTCGGCGCGGACACGCGCGTGGCTGGCGGTGATGATCTCGAAGCATTTCTTCGAGCATCGCTATGATTATCGCGCCGAATGGATGCGCTTCACCGCGACGCTGGCGCAAGGAGACGGCGAGGACGACCGCAATCTGCACCGCCGCGTGGCGAAGGCGCTTGCGGAGCTGACCGGCAGTCCCGGCGCACTGCTGCTGCTGCCCGACGCGCAAGGGGCGTTTCGCGTCGCCGAACAATGGCGCTGGCCCGTCGGCGTGGAAGAGGGCGCGACGCTGCCGCTGCGATCGAGCTTCATGCTGCAGGAAAGCCGCCACATCGTCGACCTCGATGCCGAACGCCGCGGGGCCGTGCCCGATGGCGAGGAGTTGGCGCTTCCCGACTGGCTGCTCGCCGACACGCGCGCCTGGGTCGTGGTGCCGGTGCTGCATTTCCAGCGGATGATCGCGGTGGCGGTGCTGCACCGCCCGCCGGTATCGCGCGCACTCGACTGGGAGGACCTCGACGTGCTGCGCATCGCTGGGCAGCAGGCGGCGAGCTACCTTGCCGAATCGCAGAGCCTGGAGGCATTGTCGGAGGCGAAGCGCTTCGACGAGTTCAACCGCCGCTTCGCCTTCATCATGCACGACATCAAGAATCTAGCGAGCCAGCTCTCGCTGCTCGCGCGCAATGCCGAACGGCACGCCGACAAGCCCGAATTCCGCACCGATATGATCGGAACGCTGAAGATTTCGGCGGGGCGATTGTCCGATCTGCTCGTCCGCCTGTCGCCGCGCGAGCGGCGCGCGGTGGAGGCGGGGCGGACGCTGGTCGAGCCGCTGCTGCGCGACGTCGCGGCCGAGATGCGGCCGCGCCGTGCGTTGTTCGTCGGCTGTCAGGCGGGGCTCGCGGCGTGGGGCGATGCGGCGTCGATCCGCCAGATCGTCCAGCACCTCGTCGCGAACGCAATCGACGCTTCGCCCGCCGATACGCCGGTGCAGGTCGTCGCGGTCGCCGAGCAGGGGCGGGCGCGGATCGACGTGATCGACCAGGGCGGCGGCATGACGCGCGCCTTCATCCGCGACGAATTGTTCAAGCCCTTCGTGTCGACCAAGGACGGCGGCTTCGGGCTGGGCGCGTTCGAGGCGCTGGGGCTGGCGCGGGCGATGGGCGGATCGATCGAGGTCGCGAGCGAGCCGGGGAAGGGCAGCGATTTCACGCTGTGGCTGCCGCTCGCGGACACGCGCGAGGATGCCGGAACAGGGGAGCCGATAGGGAAAGTGGCATAGGATGACGGACGCGGGGACCAAAGCCGAGACATTGCTGATCGTCGAGGACGACCCGGGGCTGCAGGCGCAGCTCAAATGGGCCTATGACGATTATCGCGTGCTGATCGCGGGCGATCACGACAGCGCGATCGAACTGCTGCGTGCCGAGGAACCGGCGGTGGTGACGCTCGACCTCGGCCTGCCGCCCGATCCCGACGGCACGCGCGAGGGGTTTCGGGTGCTGAAGGCGATCCTTGCGAACAAACCCGATACCAAGGTCATCGTCGTGTCGGGGCATGGCGAGCGCGCGAGCGCGCTGGCGGCGATCGCCAGCGGGGCGTGGGATTTCTACCAGAAGCCGATCGACATCGAGGAACTGGGGCTGATCGTCCGCCGCGCCTTTCATGTCCGCGACCTCGAGGTCGAGAATGCCCGGCTCGCGAGCCAGGGGGCGGGCGACCACCGCGTGCTCGGCGGGATGATCACCGGCGCCCCCGAAATGGTGAAGGTCGCGCGCACGATCGAGCGCGTCGCCAATCTCGACGTGTCGGTGATGCTGCTCGGCGCGAGCGGCACCGGCAAGGAATTGCTGGCGCGCGGGTTACACGAGGCGAGCGGGCGGCGCGACGGCGCTTTCGTTGCGATCAACTGCGCCGCCATCCCCGAAAATCTGCTCGAAAGCGAATTGTTCGGGCATGAAAAGGGCGCGTTCACCGGAGCAGTCAAGACGACCGAGGGCAAGATCGAGTTGGCGCACGGCGGCACTTTGTTCCTCGACGAGGTCGGCGACATTCCGCTACCGCTGCAAGTCAAGCTGCTGCGTTTCCTGCAGGAGCGGACGATCGAGCGGATCGGCGGGCGCAAGGCGATCGCGGTCGACACGCGCATCGTCTGCGCGACGCACCGCGATCTCGATACGATGATCGCCGAGGGCGGTTTCCGCGATGACCTCTATTACCGGCTCGCCGAGATGGTGGTGAAGATCCCGGCGCTTGCGGAGCGGCCGGGCGACGCGGTGCTGCTCGCGCGCCATTTCCTCCACCAATATGCGCCCGCGATGAACCCCTCGGTCCGCGGCTTCGCGCCCGACGCGCTACAGGCGATCGACGAAGGGCGCTGGCCGGGCAATGTCCGCGAGCTGGAGAATCGGATCAAGCGCGCGGTGATCATGGCCGACGGCAAGCTGGTGATGCGCGAGGACCTCGACCTTTCCGGAGGCGAGAGCGACGGCGACGAGAGCTGGCTGAACCTGCGCGCCGCGCGCGAGGCGGCCGACCGCGTCGCGATCCGCCGCGCGATGATGCAGAGCGAAGGCAATATTTCCTCGGCGGCGAAGCTGCTCGGGATCAGCCGCCCGACGCTTTATGATCTGCTCAAGCAATATCGGATGCAGGCCTGAATGACGCTGGCCCGGCCTTTACTGGCGGCGCTGATCGCGGCGGCAGCCCTGGCGGGCTGCGACGGCGCGCGTCCGGACGGCCCGCGCCAGCAATGGCTGGCGCGCAGCGCCGAATTGCAGCGCACGATCGCCGACGATCCGGCGGCGATCCGGCCGCGCGTCGAACTGGCGCGCGCGCAACTGCGGCTGGGCAACGGCCCGGGTGCCGAGGCATCGGTCAAGGCGGCACTCGCGGCGGGGGCGAACGACGACTATCTGCGCCCGCTGCTCGCACGCGCCTATGCGTTGCAGGGCGATGGCAAGCGCGCACTCGCGGCGCTCGACGCCGGACCGATAGCGCCCGAGATGATCGGCGAAGCGGCGTGGGTCGCGGGCGACGTCCACCTTGCCGACGGCGATCTGGGCGCGGCGCGCGACGCCTATGATCGGGCAGTGCGCGAACGGCCGCGCGATTCGGCGCTGTGGGTCGACATCGCGCGCTTTCGCGATGCCAATGCCGATACGCTGGGCGCGCGCGACGCGGTCGATTTCGCGATCGAACTCGACAGACAGAATAGCGCGGCGCTGGCATACAAGGCCAATCTGACCCGCACGCAGGACGGGCTGAACGCCTCGCTCGGCTGGTATGAAAAGGCGCTCGCCGCCGATCCCGATAACGCCGATGCGCTGATCGACCAGGCAGCGACGCTCGGCGACCTTGGCCGCTACCGGGACATGCTCGCGGCGCTGCGCCATGCCGCGACGCTCGTCCCGCGCGATCCCCGGCTCTATTATCTCCAGGCCGTTCTCGCCGCGCGCGCGGGCCGCTATGCTCTCGCGCGCAGCCTGCTTCAGCGCACGCGCGGCGAGCTCGACGATCAGCCCGGCGTCATGCTGCTCAGCGCGATCGTCGAACTCGAACTGGGCGGCCAGGCGGTGGCGGTGAACTGGGCCGAGCGGCTGATTGCCGAGCAGCCGCATAATCTGACCGCTCGCCGTATCCTGGCGGCCGCCAATTGGGCCGATGGCGATGCCGATGCCGCCGCCGAGGCGCTGGAGCCGATCATCGACCGGACGGATGCCGATAGCTGGTCGCTGCTTCTGGCGGCGCGCGTGGCGTCGGAATTGGGGCGCAAGGGGGAAGCGGCCGACGATACGGCGCGCGCGGCGGCACTGGCGCCCGGCGAGGCGGGGCCGTTCGCGGTCGACAATGGCTATGGATCGCTCGCGGCCGCCGCCGACGCCGCGCCGCTTGACCCTGCGCGGGCGGTCCCCGCGATTTCCGCCGACATGGCGGCGGGGAATTATGGCAGCGCGATCGCGCGCGCGATGCGACTGCGCGATGCGAACCGCGGGGTCGCCGACGCGCATATCCTGCTCGGCGACGCGGCGCTTGCGGGCGGGCGTTTCGGGCTGGCGGTCGAATCCTATCGCGCCGCGCGCGCTCTCGACGCGGGCGAGCGCACGACGCTGCGGCTCGCCAACGCGCTGTTCCGCGCCGGCGACCCTGCCGGCTCGGGCGCCGCGATCCTGACGCTGCGCGACAGCCAGCCGTCGAGCATCGCCGCCGATCGGCTGGCGGGGCATCTGGCGATGGATATCGAACATTGGGATCAGGCGGCCGCGCATTTCGAGCGGGTGCGGCGCCGGATCGGCAACCGCGATGCCGTGATCCTGCGCGATCTGGCGCGCGCCTATGCCGCCGAGGGAGCGCGCGACCGCGCCCTGCCGCTGATCGCCATGGCGTATCGATTGCAACCGCTGAACGGCGAGATCATGCTCTTCTATGCCGACCTGCTCGAGCAGCGGGGCAACCGGCAGGCGGCGCAGGATTTGCGCGACAAGGCGGCGCAGATCGGGCGGTAAGGCAGGCTGCGGCTGGCGGCTTTGGGGTGGGAGCGGACGTAGCCGATCCTCCCCGGCACGGGGAGGGGGACCACCGAAGGTGGTGG
>NZ_DATAJZ010000030.1:0-23306 GCF_036261875.1 Sphingopyxis sp.
CGGAGAGAATATCGACCGCGCCCCGCAATTGATCATAACGCCGTCCGGCCGCCGATTCATCCTGCCCTTCCGGCCGGCAGGCCTCCCCCTCGCCCGCCAGCGTCCGATGCCATGGAATGACGCCGAGCCCGTCAGGTTCGAGGACCACGATCGCCGCGCGATCGCCGATGCCGGCGGCGAAGCCGCGAATCCAGGCAAGATAGGCGCGGCCATCCGCGGCACCGCCCGCCGAATAGAGGGCGCAGTCGCGATAAGGAATATTATAGGCAACCAGCACGGGCAGCCGCCTTTCGGCCGCCGCCCGGTCGACGATGTCGCGCACCCGCGCCTCGACAATCTCCGGCGTGCCATAGGCGAACCAGGTCGCCGAGGGGATTTGGGCAAGCCGGGAGGCGTCGCGTTTTGCCAGCCCCTCCAGGCTTTCGGCGGCAGCGGCCGTGGTGCTTCCGCGATCGACGAACAGGTCGCTGTCCGACGCCATGGCCACTGGAATCACGAGGAGGAAAGACGCGGCGAACGAGACCATGAGCAAGAAATGTCTCATCTTGACTCCTCACGGGACCCGGGCGGACGCGATAGGCTCGTTGACGGCGGATGCACGGAACCGACACGCTGCGGAGGATTAGTCCGCGCGGACGCCGCAAACAAGCGCCCCGTTCCTCCACGCCCCCGCAGACACCAAAGCCACGAAGACAGGCGCCCGAACACCCCCTCGTGCAAAATCGCGCGGGAAGAAGCGGTCCGGCATTTTCGTTCCGCACGGCGGCAAAGGCCTGCGATCAACGGCGCTTCGCTAAGAATTATTAGCATTTGGGGCGTAAGCGCCGGGCCGGGGGTGTGGCTTGTATCACGCGCGACTCGATTCCGGCGCTGCTGCTGACGCGCCATCGGCGCCGATCCTGCCCGTGCGCGCTGCCGACCTCGCCGCGACCGGCGATCCGGATTGGCTGGCGGCGGAATGGGAGCGTCTCGAGGCTGGCGGCCGCTGGCCGACCCAGACGCACGCCTTCGCGGCGGCGCTCGAACCGCTTCTGACCGGCCAGCGGCGCCGGCTGCTCTGCGTCCTGCGGGATTCGGCGATCGCGGCGCTGCTGCCGATCTGCCGCGCGCCGGGATGGCGCGCGCGCTGGCGGATGGCGGGGTCGTGCGAACTGTTCGAACCCGGCGACCTGCTTTGCGAAGGCGCGGACGATGCGGCCGCGCTGACGGCGCTGTTCCGCAGCCTCGACCGGCCGCTTTCGCTCGACCGGATTCCCGCCGATTCGCAATTGCTCCCCGTCCTCCGCTCCGCGATGAAGGGGCGCGGCTGGCTGTCGGTCCGGCCCGCGCCCCCCTGCCCGATGATCCGGCTCGACGAAAGCTGGCGCGACCCCGAAAGCCGCTTCAACGCCGGCCGCCGGTCCGATTTCCGGCGCGCCGCGCGCCGCGCCGAAGCGCTGGGACAAGTGACCTACGAGACGCTGACGCCCTCGCCTGGCGAATTCGATGCGCTCTTCGACGAAGCGATCGGCGTCGAGGCGCGAAGCTGGAAGCGCGAGGCGGGAAGCGCGATCGCCGTCGATCGCCTGCGCGAAACCTTCTTCCGTCGCTTTTTCCGCGCCGCGGCGACGCAGGGAAAGTTCCGCCTCTCTTTCCTGCGCATCGATGGCGAAGCGGTCGCGATGCAGCTCGGCCTGATCTGGTCGGGGCGCTATTGGCTGTTCAAGATCGGCCACGACGACCGTTTCGGCAAATGCTCGCCGGGCACCTTGCTGATGCTCCACGCGCTGCGCTGGGCCGCCGGACAGAAACTCGAAAGCTTTGAACTGCTGGGCGAGACCGAGGCGTGGATCACGCGGTTCTGGACGCAGGATCATCATGCGTGCGTGCGCGTGCGCACCTACCCCTTTACCGCCGCGGGGATGATCGCCTTCGCGTCCGACGGCGCCGTCTGGGCGTGGCAGCGCCTGCAACCCCGCGACCGATGACATCCTCGCCGCTCTGGAGCTGGATGCGCGCGCGGCGCTATGCGCTTCCCGGCGCGCTGGGCCGCCTCCTACCCGCACCCGGCGCCCGCGATGCCGCCGCGCTGTGCGGCCGGTTGCACCGGCGCGGAATCGCGGCGACCGTCGGTTATTTTCAGGGCGATCGCGACACGCCCGACACGATTCTCCAATCCTATCGCGCGATGCTCGAAACGGGGGCCTGTGCCGGCCTGTCGGTCAAGGCGCCGCCGCTCGGCTTCGACCCCGGCCGCCTGCGCGCGATCGCCGCAGCCGCCGCCAACGCGGACGCCGTGCTGATGCTCGACGCCCATGGGCCGGGCGATGCCGAGGCGACGATCGCAGCGACCGAAGCCCTGCTCGCCGATTTTCCGCAAAGCGGCTGCGTTCTGCCCGCGCGCTGGCGGCGTAGCCGGGGCGATGCCGACCGGCTGCGGGACACATCGGCGCGGCTGCGCATCGTCAAAGGCGAATGGGCCGATCCCGACAGCGATCCGCACGATGGAGATGCCGCCTATCTGACGCTAGTCGAGCAGCTCGCGGGACGCGCCGCCCCCGTGGCGGTCGCGACGCACGACCCGGCGCTCGCCGCGCGCGCGCTCGATAGGCTGATCGCCGCGGGAACGCCGTGCGAGCTCGAACAATTGCGCGGCCTGCCGCGGCGGCGCACGATGGCGGCAGCGCGGGCACGCGGGGTGCCGGTGCGCCTCTATATCCCCTTCGGTCCCGGCTGGTGGCCCTATGCGATCGACAAGGCGCTCGCGCGTCCGCACCTGCCCCTGTGGTGGCTGCGCGACCGCCTCGGCCTGCCCGATCGCTAAAAAGGCGAGGCCCAAATAAAATGGGGCGGCCTCGCTGTGAGTGCCGCCCCAGTTTGAGGGTCCGCCGGGGAGAGGGAGAGGGCGGACCGGAGATGGTGTCAGGTGTCTTAGCGCGAAGCCATCTTGGCGTCGGTTTCGACTTCGGCGACGCCGGCGAGCTTCAGCGCGGCGCGGAACTGCTTGGCGGCGGCGCGTTCGTTACCGGCTTCGCAGAGTTTCTTGCCGGTGGCGACGAAGCGCTTCGCATTGGCCTGCTTGGTGCCTTCGACGCCGTTCGAGGCGACATAGGCCTGTTCGGCGAGGCCCGAGCAGCGATAGTCGTTGCTGCCCGTCTGGGCATAGGCCGGCGAGGTCGCGGCGATCAGGCCGGTGAAGGCAAGCGCCGAAGCCGCGACGATCGCGAAGGCGGAGGGGAAGCGGCGGAAAGAGGAGAGCTGATTGGACATGGGAGAGGTTCCTTTCGTTTCGTTGTGCAACCTTTTTAGGAGCGGTTGCGCCCATAGATAATCCTCTATAATCTGCAAGTGCCTTGAAGCAGGATTTAACAATCCCCCATGGGGCGCTCGACGGGATCGAAGCCTTCCTCCGCGTTGCGGAAAGGCGGAGCTTTTCCGCCGCCGCCGCCGACCTCGGCGTCTCGCCGTCGGCGATCAGCCAGACGGTGAAGGCGTTGGAGGCGCGCGTCGGCGCGCCCTTGTTCATGCGCACCACGCGCAGCGTCGGGCTGACGCAGGCGGGCGAGATGTTCCTCGAACGCGCCGCCCCCGCCTATGCCGGGCTCGCCGACGCCTATGAAGCGGCGCGCAACCTCGGCAACCGGCCCGCGGGGCGGCTGCGCATCAACCTGATGCGCGGCGCGGTGCAGCCGATGTTCGAACCGATCATCGCGGGCTTCGTCGACGCCTATCCCGAGATCGAGCTCGAAATCTATGCCGACGACGCGCTCGCCGACCTCAGCGCCGGGGGGTTCGACGCGGGGGTGCGGATGGGCGAATCGCTCGACGCCGACGTCATCGCGATCCGCCTGACCGGCCCGTTCCGCTTCGTCGCCGCGGCGTCGCCCGCCTATCTCGACCGCTTCGGGCGTCCCGAGACCCCCGAAGATTTGAAGGATCACCGCTGCATCCGCTTTCGCCTCGCGACCGGCGCGCTGATGCCCTGGACCTTCGCGCGCGGCAATCGCGAGATCGAGGTCGCGGTTTCGGGGCCGGTCATCGTCAACGACTGGATCGCCGCGCTGGTCGCGATGCGCACCGGGGTCGCGATGGGAATGATGGCCGAACCGATGGCGAAGAAGATGGTCGAGACGGGCGAGCTCGAACTGGTGCTGACCGACCATGCCGACGCGACGAGCGGCCTTTTCCTCTATTATCCCAGCCGCAAGCAGGTGATGCCCAAGCTGCGCGCCTTCATCGACTATGTGCGCGAATATCTGCCCGAGAACATCACCGACGCGGTCGGGTGAAATCCCCTGGCTTCGACGCGGAAACAAATCCCTTCGTCGCCAGCAGAAAAATTGCGCTGGCGAATCCCCGAAAAAATCGGCAGCCCGTTCTCAATTAAAACAGTTGGGATGAAGCCATGACCGAAATCGCGTCCTTCGACATTGCGGCGATCCTGCCCTTCATCCTGATCGGTTTCGCCGCGCAGCTCGTCGACGGCGCGCTCGGCATGGCGTTCGGGGTGATTTGCAACACGCTGCTGGTCGCGGTGCTCGGGGTGCCGCCCGCGGTCGCCTCGGCGCGCATCCACGTCGTCGAAGTGTTCACGACCGGGGTGTCGGGAATCAGCCATCTGCTCCACCGCAATATCGAATGGCCGCTCTTCTTTCGCCTGCTGGTCCCGGGGGTGATCGGCGGCGTGCTCGGCGCCTATGTGCTGACCTCGCTTCACGCCGATATGGTGAAGCCCTTCGTGCTCGCCTATCTGGTCGCGATCGGCATCTGGCTGCTCGTGCGCGGCCTCCTCTATCCGCCCAAGATCCAGAAACCGACGGTCATTGCGCCGCTCGGCCTTGTCGGCGGCTTCCTCGACGCCGCGGGCGGCGGCGGCTGGGGACCGGTCGTGACCTCGAACCTGCTCGTCCAGGGCGCCGAGCCGCGCAAGGTCGTCGGCACGGTGAACAGCGTCGAATTCTTCCTGACGCTGGCGGTTTCGGCGACCTTCATCTGGAATCTCGGTTTCGCCGACGTCGCCGGGGCGACGCTGGGCCTGCTGATCGGCGGCGTGCTCGCCGCGCCGCTCGGCGCCTTCATGGCGAAGCGCTTCTCGCCCAAGCTGATGCTGGTGCTCGTCGGCGTCGTGCTGACCGCGACGAGTGCCTTCGGGCTTTATCGGGCGGTGATGTAAACTGTCGTCATTGCGAGGAGCGTAGCGACGAAGCAATCCCCAGCTATCGAGCTTGTTCGGGACCGATAGCTGGGGATTGCCGCGTCGCCTTCGGCTCCTCGCAATGACGATCGTGATTCAATTCGCCGGTTTGGTCTCGTCGATCTTGTCGATCCATTCGGGAAAGAAGCTCGGCTCGCGCGCCGACCAACCCGGCGCGGTCGCGGCGGCTTCGCTGATCGACTGGAGCAACGTCTTGCGCTTGTCGGGATGGAGGTGCGGCAGCGAGGCGGCGGCGCAGAAGGCGCCGGGCAGCCACGGCCGCGCGTGCGCGCCGAGCAAGCGCTCGTAGAGGAAGCGATAGGAAGCGAAACCCGGCAACCGGTCCTGCCCGAGGTCGAAGGCCGATACCGCGACGAGCGGCGCCATGAAGCCTTCGAGCGCGTCGAGGCCGCTGTCGTCGGGAATATGCGCGCGGATATCGACGAGGCGCTGATAGACCTTCGCCTGGACGCGGATCGCGGTTTCCTCGACCATGTCGCGCGACCAGCGCGCGATCGCGTCGTCGCGTTCGAGCCCGATGTCGAGCGAGCGGCGGATGTACCGCTGCGTCGCCGCGGGAAAGCCCGCAAATTCCTTGATTTCCGAAATGGACAGGTCGCCAGCGGCCGGTCCCGATCGCGTCGCCATGGTCATGCTCCCGCACGGCGCCCGGGGAGCCATCCCCCCGGAGGCCTGCATCAGACAGTCTGCCACCAAAATGGTTAGTGGCGAGTTAACCATGATGTCGGCGATCATTCAGACAGAGCGAGAGCGTTGCGCGTCCCCGCGACCGGGCCTAATCAGCGTGCCTCGAAACCAGAATATGCAGGACTGCCATGTCGCACGCACCGCAGCCGGTCATTTCCGCAACCGGCCTCTTCACCCCCGCCGAACGCATCTCCAACGAAGAACTTGTCGATAGTTTCAACCGCTATGTTGCCCTGCATAATAGCGAAAATGCAGCGGCCATCGCCGCCGGAGAGATGGCCGAACTCACCGAATCGAGCGTCGAGTTCATCGAGAAAGCGAGCGGCATCGGATCGCGCCATGTCGTCGACAAGGCGGGCATCCTCGACCCCGCGCACATGGCGCCGCGCCTGCCCGAACGCGGCAACGACGAACTCTCGATCCTCGCCGAGATCGGCGTCGCGGCGGCGAAGGACGCGCTCGCGCGCGCCGGGCGCGATGCGGCCGACGTCGACGCGGTGCTGTGTGCCGCATCGAACATGCAGCGCGCTTATCCGGCGATGGCGGTCGAGATTCAGGACGCGCTCGGCATCGACGGCTTCGGCTTCGACATGAACGTCGCCTGCTCGTCGGCGACCTTCGGCATCCAGACTGCGGCCGACTATATCCGCGCGGGGCACGCGAAGAGCGTGCTCGTGGTGAATCCCGAAATCTGTTCGGGACACCTCAACTGGCGCGACCGCGACAGCCATTTCATCTTCGGCGACGTCGCCACCGCGATCCTCGTCGAGGACAAGGCCATTGCTCCCGAGGGGCATTGGGACATCCTCGGTACGAAGCTGAAGACCGTCTTCTCGAACAATATCCGCAACAATTTCGGCTTCCTCAATCGCGCCCACGGCGGCATCGACCAGACCGGGCCGAAGAGCGACAAATTGTTCGTCCAGGAAGGCCGCAAGGTGTTCAAGGAAGTCGTGCCGATGGTCGCGGCGATGATCGTCGAGCAGATGGCGGTGCTGGGGCTCGAAGGCGCCGACATGCGCCGGCTGTGGCTGCATCAGGCGAACACCAACATGAACCGGCTGATCGCGCAGCGCGTGCTGGGGCATGAGGCGAGTGCGGACGAGAGCCCGACCGTGCTCGACACCTATGGCAACACGTCGAGCGCGGGCTCGATCATCGCCTTCCACCTGAACCATGCGGATATGGTCGCGGGCGACACCGGGCTGATCTGCTCGTTCGGTGCGGGCTATTCGGCGGGGACGGTGTTTATCTGTAAGACCTGAGTGCGTCAGGAGCGTCGGCTGCATTGGTTTCGCACAAAGACACAAAGACACGAAGAGGTCGTGTTCGCCGCGAAGCAGCTTTTTCCTGTGCACGTCGCGTCATGTCGCGCCGCATGACGGAATAGGGCCTTACGGCCCAAACCTTCCCCTTCGTGTCTTCGTGTCTTTGTGCTAACCTTCTCGAGACTGTCCGAGGATGGCGTAATCCACGCTCAGGGCACGAAGGTCGTGAACAGATAGACCGCGAACAGCATCAGGTGGATTGCGCCCTGCAGCACCGTGGTGCGGCCGTTCGCAAGCGTCTGCGATGCGACGATCAGCGACAGGAACAGCAGCACCGCCGACTTGGCGTCGAGGCCGAGGCTGATCGGCAGGTCGGTAACGATCGACAGGATCGCGACCGCCGGAATGGTGAGCCCGATCGTCGCGAGCGCCGAACCCAGCGCGAGATTGAGGCTCGTCTGCAGCCGGTCGCCTTTCGCCGCGCGCACCGCCGCGAGTCCTTCGGGCGCGAGGATCAGCGCCGCGATCAGCACACCGAGCACCGCGGGCGGCGCGCCCCAATCGGCAAGCAGCGCGCCGATGACGGGGGACAGATTCTTCGCGAGCAGGACGACCGCGAACAGGCTGGCGAGCAGCAGCGCGCCCGAAACAGCGGTGCGCTGGGCGCTCGGCGGGGCGGCGTGGGCATCGGGCTCCCTGTCGCCGTCGGCATCGCCGTCGGGCAGAAAATAGTCGCGGTGGCGCACCGTCTGGACGAGCGCGAAGGTCGCATAGAGGATCAGCGACACCGCGGCGACGAAGCCGAGTTGCTTCGCCGAATAGAAGGGCCCCGGCACGCTCGAAGTGAAATTGGGCAGCACGAGGGTCACGACGGTGAGCACGGTCAGCGTCGCGAGCGCGGCGCCGATGCCGGTGCGCTGAAACCGCTGTTCGTGATGGCGGATCGCGCCGCTGAGCAGGCAGAGGCCCATCAACAGGTTGAGGATCACCATCACCGCCGCGAACACCGTGTCGCGCGCCAGCGTCTGCGCCTTTTCGGGCTCGGCCTGCATCAGCGTCAGGATCAGCCCGACCTCGATCACCGTGACCGCGAGCGCGAGGATCAGCGTCCCGAACGGCTCGCCGACGCGGTGCGCGATCACCTCGGCATGGTGAACCGCCGCGACGACCGAGCCCGCGAGGATGATCGCAACCAGCCAGGGACCCAGCGGCATGACAAAGCTCGCCATTGCGGCGGCGAAGCCCAGGATCGGAAAGATGTCGTTGGTGCGGTCGGCGATGCGGAGTTTCGTCGTCATGAGTTTTTATGGCAGCCGCCCCGCCCGAGCGCCACCCCTAACCTCGTCATCCCGGCGAAGGTCGGGATCTCGACCTAGCGGTTTCACGAACCGGCGAGATCCCGGCCTTCGCCGGGATGACGTCAAGGGATCAATGCGACCGGACCGGCAGCCCGGCCGCCGCCAGCCGCGCGTGGGCTTCGGCAATCGTCGCTTCGCCGAAATGGAAGATGCTCGCGGCGAGCACCGCGCTCGCGCCGCCCTCGATCACGCCGGCGACGAGATGATCGAGATGGCCGACCCCGCCGCTTGCAATCACCGGCACGCTGACCGCATCGGCAATCGCGCGCGTCAGCGTCAAGTCATAGCCGTCCTTGGTGCCATCACGGTCCATGCTGGTCACCAGCAGTTCGCCCGCGCCGAGTTCGGCGAGCCGCACCGCATGCGCGATCGCATCGACTCCGGTCGCGGTGCGCCCGCCGTGGGTGAAGATTTCCCAGCGGCCGTCTTCGACGCGGCGCGCGTCGATGCTGCCCACGGCGCATTGGCTGCCGAAGCGGTCGGCGATGTCGGCGACAAGCTCGGGCCGCGCCACCGCGGCGCTGTTCACCGCGACCTTGTCCGCGCCCGCGAGCAGCAGCGCGCGCGCATCGTCGGCGCTGCGCACTCCGCCGCCGACGGTCAGCGGCATGAAGCAGACCTCGGCGGTGCGGCTTACCATGTCGAGCAAGGTGCCACGTCCCTGATGGCTCGCCGAAATATCGAGGAAGCAAAGCTCGTCGGCGCCTGCGGCATCATAAGCGCGCGCCGCCTCGACCGGATCGCCCGCATCGCGCAGGTCGACGAAATTGACGCCCTTGACCACGCGCCCGTCGGCGACGTCGAGGCAGGGGATGACGCGGACGCGGACGGTCATAGAGCCAGCCCACAAGGTCCGTTCGTGTCGAGCGAAGTCGAGACACCCATCGTTGTGGCGCAAGGCCGATGGGTGTCTCGACTTCGCTCGACACGAACGGAACTCAAGATGGCGTTCATTACTTGCCCGCCGCAATCGCTTCGGCGAGATCGAGCCGCCCGTCATAGAGCGCCCGCCCCGTGATCACGCCCTCGATGCCGTCCGCCACATGCGGGCGAAGCGCGTGGATGTCACCCAAATCGGCGACCCCGCCCGACGCGATCACCTTTATGTCGACCGCCTGCGCCAGCGCCACCGTCGCTTCGACGTTGCACCCCTTGAGCAGCCCGTCACGCCCGACGTCGGTGAACAGCAGCGCCGCGACGCCTGCATCCTCGAAACGGCGCGCCAGATCCTCGACGCGCACATCGGAAACATCGGCCCAGCCTTCGGTCGCGACCATGCCGTCACGGGCGTCGACCCCGACGACGATCCGGCCGGGCAGGTCGCGCGCCGCGGATTTGACGAATTCCGGGTCTTTCAGCGCCGCAGTGCCGATGATCACCCGCTCGACGCCCAAAGCCAGCCAGCGATCGACCCCGGCGCGGTCGCGGATGCCGCCGCCGACCTGCACCTTGCCCGGAAAGGCGGCGATGATGCTCTCCACCGCCGCGCCATTAACGCTTGCCCCTGCAAAGGCGCCATCGAGATCGACGACATGGAGGTGCGAGGCGCCCGCCTCGGCGAACAGTCGCGCCTGCGCCGCCGGATCGTCGCCATAGACGGTCGCGCGCGCCATATCGCCCTCGGCAAGCCGCACCACCTGGCCCCCTTTCAGGTCGATTGCGGGGAAGATGGTCAGGGCCGCCATGCGAGAAATCTTTCCAGGGTCGCGAGGCCATAGGCCTGGCTTTTTTCGGGGTGGAACTGCACGCCGACGATATTGTCCTTCGCCACCGCCGCCGTGAACGGCCCGCCGTGGCTGCTCGTCGCCGCGACATGCGCGGCATCGGCGAAATGATAGCCGTGGAGATAATAGGCCTCGCCCGCCGCGATCACCGGATGCGCGACCGTCGGGACTACGTCGTTCCAGCCCATATGCGGAATGCGCAGCCCCGGTGCCGGATCGAAGGCGCGCACCGTGCCGCCGATCCAGCCGAGCCCAGCATGCCGCCCGTGCTCCTCGCCCGCGTCGGCGAGAAGTTGCATCCCGACGCAGATACCGAGAAAGGGCGCGCCGTCGCCGCGCACGCGCCGCTCCATCGCTTCGATCAGGCCGGGAATCGCCGAAAGGCCGTTCATGCAGGCTGCGAAGGCGCCGACCCCCGGCAGCACGATGCGGTCGGCGCAGGCGACCACATCGGGATCGGCGGTGACCGCCACATCCCCGGCGCCCGCCGCGACGAGCGCATTGTGCACCGAGCGAAGATTGCCCGCGCCATAGTCGATCAGGGCGATGGTCACGGGCGGCGCAGCAATAAATAGGGACAGTCCCTATTTATCTCCAAAGAATGGCAAGGCCGACAACCAGCGTCCCTCGATAAATAGGGACTGTCCCTATTTATTGCGTCGATCAAAGCACCCCCTTGGTCGAGGGAATCGCATCGCCCTTGCGCGGGTCGATCTCGACCGCCTGGCGCAGCGCGCGGGCGAGCGCCTTGTAGCTGCTTTCGGCGATATGATGGTTGTTCTCGCCATAGAGCGTTTCGAGGTGCAGCGTGATCCCGGCGGTCTGCGCGAAGCTCGCGAACCAGTGCGGGAACAGCTCGGTATCCATCTCGCCGAGCCGCGGCTGCGAGAAACCCGATTTATAGACGCAATACGGCCGCCCCGAAATGTCGAGCGCGCAGCGCGTCAGCGTCTCATCCATCGGCGCGTGCGCTTCGCCGTAGCGCGCGATACCGCGCTTGTCGCCGAGCGCCTTCGCGATCGCTTCGCCGAGCGCGAGCGCGCTGTCTTCGACCGTGTGATGCTGGTCGATGTGGAGGTCGCCCTTCACGGTCATGGAAATGTCGATCAGCGAATGGCGCGACAATTGCTCGACCATATGGTCGAGGAAACCGATGCCGGTGGACACCGAATAATCGCCCGAGCCGTCGAGATTGACGGCGATCGCGATATCCGTTTCCTTGGTCGTGCGCTGGACGGTGGCGGTTCGCATGGCGCACGCCTTAGTCGCTGCGCTTCGCGTTGCAAGGCGATTCTCCCCTCGCGACCCCTCTTGACCGGCGCCCGCGCGGCGTTCATCCCCCGCGCATGAGTGACGATGTCCGCGATAGCCTGATTCCCTACGACGAAATCGTGCAGGACGCGCTGCGCGCCGTGGTCGGCCGCGTGCTGAGCCAGCTCGAAGGGCATGACAGCCTGCCCGGCGACCATCATTTCTATATCACCTTCAAGACGCAGGCGCCGGGCGTCGATATTCCCGTGCATCTGATCGCCAAATTCCCCGACGAGATGACGATCGTGCTCCAGAATCGCTTCTGGGACCTGACGGTCGAGGAAGATTTTTTCAGCGTCGGCCTGTCGTTCAACCAGACGCCGTCGACGCTGGTCATCCCCTATGCGGCGATCACCGCCTTCGTCGATCCCTCGGTCGATTTCGGGCTGCAGTTCCAGGTCAGCGACGACGAGGCCGCCGAGCCCGAGCCGCATGACGAGGCTGACAACGACCGCCCCGATGTTTCGAGCGAGGACGGGTCCAACGTCGTGACGGTGGATTTCGGCAAGAAGCGCTGACGGGTGGGCGGCCCCGACTGGCCCCCGAGCCGATTTTGGCAATTTTGGGCGCTCGCCGGGATGCTCGTCCTCACCGCCGCTTTCTGGTGGGGCGTCGAGGGTTATGCCTATTATGAGGGCGGCTATGCCGAGGGGCAGATCGCCGATGGGCTGCTGCGCTTCAGCCTGCTGATCCTGACCCCGGCGCTCGCGCTCGTCTGGCTCGCCGCCGCCTGGCTGCGCCGCCGGATCGGCGAAAGCGGATATTGGCAACTGCTCGGCCTGGTCGCCGCGATCTGGGCGGGCGCGGTTCTGGTGACAAGGATGCTATTGGCATGAACACGCGCATCGAAAGCGACAGCATCGGCGACATAGAGGTTCCGGCGGACGCCTATTGGGGGGCGCAGACCGAACGCAGCCGGCACAATTTCGCCTTCCCGCCGCACGAGCGGATGCCGCTGCCGATCGTCCACGCGCTTGCGCGCATCAAGGGCGCGGCGGCCGAAGTGAACCGCGCTCATGGGCTCGATGGCGCGTTGGCGGACGCGATCGCCGCCGCCGCCGCGGCCGTAGCCGCTGGCGAATATGACGACCAGTTTCCGCTGGCCATCTGGCAGACCGGCAGCGGCACCCAGTCGAACATGAACGCCAACGAGGTGATCGCGGGAATCGCCAACGAGCGGCTGGCGGGCCGGCGCGGCGGCAAGGCGCCCGTCCATCCGAACGACCATGTCAACAAGGGCCAGTCGTCGAACGACAGCTTTCCGACCGCGCTCCACGTCGCGACGGCGGTCGAGACGACGGCGCGGCTGCTCCCCGCGCTCGCCGACCTCACCGACGCGCTCGCCGCCAAGGCCGCGGCGTGGGACGACATCGTCAAGATCGGCCGCACCCATTTGCAGGACGCAACCCCGCTGACGCTCGGCCAGGAATTTTCGGGCTATGTCGCGCAACTCGTCGCGTGCCGCGCGCGGATCGAGGGCGCGCTCGCGCATAATATCTGCAAGCTCGCACAGGGCGGCACCGCGGTGGGCACCGGGCTCAACGCCCCCGCGGGCTTCGACACCGCGATGGCCGCCGAACTGTCGAAAAGCACCGGCATCGCCTTCGAACCCGCGCAGAGCAAGTTCGAGGCATTGGGTTCGAACGACGGGCTCGTCTTCTTTTCGGGGGCGCTCAATACGCTGGCGGTCGCGCTGACCAAGATCGCCAACGACATCCGCCTGCTCGGCTCGGGCCCGCGCGCCGGGCTCGGCGAGCTCGACCTGCCCGCGAACGAGCCCGGCAGCTCGATCATGCCGGGCAAGGTCAACCCGACCCAGTGCGAGATGCTGACGATGGTCGCGGCGCAGGTCATCGGCAATCATCAGGCGGTGACGATCGGCGGGCTGCAAGGGCATCTCGAGCTCAACGTCTTCAAGCCGCTGATCGGGGCGAACGTGCTGCGCTCGATCGAGCTGCTCGCGATCGGCATGGCGGGATTCACCGAGCATTGCGTCGTCGGGATCGCGCCCAATCGCGCGCGGATCGACGAATTGATGAACCGCTCGCTGATGCTCGTCACCGCGCTCGCGCCCGAAATCGGCTACGACAAGGCGGCGAAGATTGCCAAGCACGCGCATGAGAGCGGATCGACGCTGCGCGAGGCCGCGCTGGACCTCGGCTATGTCGACGCCGCGACCTTCGACCGCGTCGTCGATCCGCGCACGATGCTGGGGCCGGATCGCTAAGCGGAACTCTTGGCCGGAACTCTTCGCAGAGTCCGGGAATTGATGGGGGAGGAAGGAAGATGAAGATGATGGGACGGATCATCGGCGGCGTCATCGGCAGCGCTATCGGCCGCCAGAAGAACAACCACCCCGTCGCGGGCGCGGTGATCGGCGCGGGAACGCTGTTCGCGGCGCGGCGGCTGTTCCCGCAGCGCTACGCCGTGCTCGCCGCGACCGCGGCGGCCGCTTATCTCACCAAGAGATGGGCCGACCGCGCCGAGGCGCGCAAGGCGGCCGAGGACGCGCATCGGACCGACCCCGAGCTGGTGAAGGCGGGCGTGGTCGACCCCTATGCGGGCATCGCGCCCGACGGAACAAGCCTGGGCGACGCGCTGCCCCCCGCGCTTCCCGTCGCGAGCAACGGACGCGGCGCGGCGATTCATTGAGTCGGTATTCCGCGTCAAAAATCCGTGTTCCCCCGCGAAGGCGGGGGTCCATCACCGGTCGGCGCCATCTTGCACCGGCAGAAGATGGGTCCCCGCCTTCGCGGGGACGCGATAGTGTTTAACCGCCCGCCTGCCACTCCTTCACCGCCTCGACCGGCGAGACCAGCATCAGGACATTGAGCGTCAGATTGTCGCGGATCGCCCACAGGGTGAACAGCTCGAAGACGAGCGCGATCCCCACGGTCATCCACCAGCGCATCCGGCTCGCGGCGAGGAAGCCCAGCACCATGAAGGCGGCGTCGCTCACCGAATTGAGGACCGAATCGCCGCTGTAGCCATAGGCCATCGTCACTTCGCGATAGCGGTCGATGATGATCGGCGAATTCTCCAGGATTTCCCACCCGCCCTCGATCCCGATCGCGACGGCGAGCGCGACCCACAGCGGCGCGCGCGGCATCAGCAACCGCGACAGGCCGAAGAAGATGAAGCCGTGGATGATGTGGCTGAAGCTGTACCAGTCCGAAATCTGCTGGCTGTTCTGGTTCGACTGGACGGTGCCGTGCCACAGGCTGACGGTGCCGCACGGGCAGATCGGCGGGCGGCCCATCAGGATCAATATCGCCGCGAGCAGCGCCAACAGCCCGGCCGCGACCAGCCACCCCTTTCGCGTCATCGCCGCCCCTTCCCGCTTGACCGCCGCGCTTCCCCGCGCGAATAGCGCGCATGACCGAAAGCGTCCACCTGAACCGCCGCGGCGTCCTCTTCGTGCTGTCCTCGCCCTCGGGCGCCGGCAAGACCACCATCTCGCGCATGATGCTTGACGCCGACAGCGACATCGCGCTGTCGATCTCGGCAACGACGCGCCCGCCGCGTCCGGGCGAGGTCGACGGGGTGCATTATCATTTCGTCGATACCGAGCGCTTCAAGAAGATGGCCGCCGACGGAGAATTCCTCGAATGGGCGCATGTTTTCGGCCACCGCTACGGCACCCCGCGCGCGCCGGTCGAGGCATTGCTGGCGGCGGGCAAGGACGTGCTGTTCGACATCGACTGGCAGGGCGCGCAGCAGCTCTATCAGGAGGCCGGGCCCGACGTCGTCCGCGTCTTCGTGCTGCCGCCGACGATGGAGGAGCTCGAACGCCGCCTCCGCTCGCGCGGCACCGACAGCGACGAGGTGATCGCGGCGCGCATGGAACGCGCCGCGAACGAGATCAGCCACTGGGACGGCTACGACTATGTGCTGATCAACGACGATGTCGACGGCTGCTTCGACGAGGTCCGCGCGATCCTGCGCGCCGAGCGGCTGAAACGCCGCCGCCAGATCGGCCTGATCGGCTTCGCGCGCGACCTGATCCGCGCAGTGCCCGATGCGGACAAGAAGCTGTAAACCGCCGTCATTGCGAGGAGCCGAAGGCGACGCGGCAATCTCCAGCTATCGGCCTTGTGCAGGGCCGATAGCTGGAGATTGCTTCGCTTCGCTCGCAATGACAAAAAAGGTCACCCAGACCTCGCCAGCTTCGCCTCCAGCTCTGCGACCATCTCCGCACGCAACGGTTTCGCCTCGCCATCGGTGCGGCATACCACCACCGTATCGCAGGTCGCGATGCAGCGATCGTTCTGGAACATCGCCTGGACGATCGTCCAGCTCGACGTGCCGAGGCGGCCGATGCCGGTCGCAATCCGCACCGGATCGGGGAAATTGCCTTCGGCGAGATAGTTGATCTCGACCGCCGCGACCATCGTGCGTTCGTTCGCGGGGCGGTCGCCGAGCGGGCGCACCTCGCGGTTCAGCAGCACCCGGCCGCTCTCGAACAGCGCGGCGAAGGCCACATTGTTGAGGTGGCCGTTGATGTCCATGTCCTGAAAGCGCGTCTGCAATTCGATGCAGACGGGGTAGCTGGCGGCGTCGAGCCGCCAGCGTTCCGGTTTCGCCATATCAGCGCGGCGCCATGCGGATGCCGCCGTCGAGGCGCACGTCCTCGCCGTTGAAATAGCCGTTCTCGATCATGCACATGGCAAGATTGGCATATTCCACCGGGTTGCCGAGACGCTTCGGGTTGAGCACCGAAGCGCCGAGCGCGTCGCGGACATTCTGCGGCGCGCCGGCGAGCAGCGGAGTGTCGAAGATGCCGGGCAGGATGGTGTTGACGCGGATATTCTCGTTGCCGAGGTCGCGCGCGATGGGAAGCGTCATGCCGACGACGCCGCCCTTCGACGCCGAATAGGCCGCCTGGCCGATCTGGCCGTCCTCGGCCGCGACGCTCGCGGTGTTGACGATCGCGCCGCGCTCGCCGTCCTCCATCGGGTCGAGCGTCAGCATTCCCGCCGCCGACTTGGCGATGCAGCGGAAGGTGCCGACGAGGTTGATCTGGATGATCCAGTTGAACGCATCGAGCGGGAAATGCTTGATGCTGCCGTCTTCCTTGCTGCGGCTCGCGGTCTTGATCGCATTGCCGGTGCCCGCGCAGTTGACGAGGATGCGTTCCTGGCCGTGGGCTTCGCGCGCCTTGGCAAAGGCGGCATCGACCGACGCGTCGTCGGTGACGTTGCATTCGCAGAAGACGCCGCCGAGTTCGGCCGCGATCGCCTTGCCCTTTTCTTCCTGCAGGTCGAAGATCGCGACCTTGACGCCCTTCGCGGCGAGCGCGCGCGCCGTGGCGGCTCCGAGGCCCGAGGCACCGCCGGTGACGACGGCGGATACGGTGGAATCGAGTTTCATTTTTCTCTCCATTTAAGCCCTCCCCTTTAGGGGAGGGTTTGGGTGGGGCATGTCGGGGAGCCAGGCCAACAGGCCCTCCCCCAACCCCTCCCGCAAGCGGGAGGGGAGATAGAGTTTACAGCCGTTCGACGATGGTGACGTTGGCCTGGCCGCCGCCTTCGCACATCGTCTGGAGGCCGTATTTGCCGCCGGTCGCGTCGAGCACGCCGAGCAGCGTCGCCATCAGCTTGGCGCCCGAAGCGCCGAGCGGGTGGCCGAGCGCGATCGCGCCGCCGTGGACGTTGAGCCGCGCCGGATCGGCACCGAGATATTTGAGCCAGGCGAGCGGCACCGGCGCGAACGCCTCGTTGACCTCATAGGCGTCGATGTCGCCGATCTTCAGCCCCGCCTTCTTCAGCGCCCGTTCGGTCGCGAACAGCGGTTCCTCGAGCATGATGACGGGATCGCCCGCGGTCACCGACACATGGTGGATGCGCGCGCGCGGGGTCAGGCCATGGTCCTTGAGCGCCTGTTCGGACACGATCAGCGCCGCCGAGGCGCCGTCGCAGATCTGGCTGGAGGTCGCGGCGGTGATCGAGCCGCCTTCCTGGAGCAGCTTGACGCCCGCGATGCTGTCGAGCGTCGCGTCGAAACGGATGCCCTCGTCGACCTTGTGCTGGTCCTTGCCCTCGGGGGTCTCGATCTCGACCGCGACGATCTCGCGCTCGAACTTGCCCGCCTCGGTCGCCGCCTTGGCGCGGCGGTGGCTTTCGAGCGCGAAGGCGTCGAGATCGGCCTTGGTGAAGCCGTGCTTCTTGACGATCATCTCGGCGCCCGCGAACTGGCTGAACATGATGCCGGGGTATTTCTCCTCGAGCCGCGGCGACTTATAATTGCCGAGCCCTTCCTTCATGAACAAAGTCGCGACGCTGCCCATCGGCACGCGGGTCATGCTTTCGATGCCGCTGGCAAGGACGATGTCCTGCGTGCCCGACAGCACCGCCTGCGCCGCGAACATGATCGCCTGCTGCGACGAGCCGCACTGGCGGTCGATCGTCACCGCGGGGATCGAGTCGGGCAGCTTCGAGGCGAGCACTGCGTTGCGGCCCAGGTCCATCGTCTGCTGACCGCCCTGCGACACGCAGCCGGTGATGACGTCGTCGATCTTCGACGTGTCGAAGTCGTTGCGGTCGGCGATCGCGTCGAACACCGCGGCGCCGAGATCGACGGGGTGGACGCCGGCAAGCCGGCCGCCGCGGCGGCCGCCGGCGGTGCGAACGGCGTCTACGATATATGCTGTAGCCATGGGGAGTTCCTTTCACCTTCTCCCCTCTCCCCTTGCGGGAGAGGGATGTGGAGACTTGGCGGCTTCGCCGCCTAGTCGGAGCCGGGAGAGGGGGAGCGGCAACACGCCACCGTCAAGCCCCCTCTCAAGACTTGCTAGGCGGCAAGCCGCCAAGCCAAGCCTATCTCTCCCGCAAGGGGAGAGAGATTTTTCGTCAGAGCTTCCGCCCGATCAGTTCCTTCATGATCTCGTTCGTGCCGCCGAAGATGCGCGTCACGCGCGCCGCGCGCCAGGCGCGGGCGATCGGATATTCGTTCATATAACCCGCGCCGCCAAAGAGCTGAAGGCACTTGTCCATCACTTCCCACTGAAGTTCGGTATGCCACAGCTTCGCCGCGGCGCCTTCCTCCGGCGTCAATTCCTTCTTGAGATGCCGCGACAGCGCCCAGTCGAGGTGCGCCCAGCCGACCTGCAATTTCGCCTTCAGATCGGCGAGCACGAAGCGGCTGTTCTGGAAATCGAGGATCGGCTTGCCGAACGCCTTGCGGTCGCGGGTATATTCGACGGTGTCATCGAAGGCACGCTGCGCCGACGCCTGCGCCGACACCGCGATCGACAGGCGTTCCTGCGGCAGTTCGCTCATCAGATAGATGAAGCCCTGCCCCTCTTCGCCGAGGCAGTTGGTGATCGGCACGCGAACGTCGTTGAAGAAAAGCTCCGACGTGTCGGCCTCGTCCTGCCCGATCTTGTCGAGGTTGCGGCCGCGCTGGAAGCCTTCGCGGTCGGCCTCGACGAGCACGATCGACACGCCCTTCCACGCCGGCTGCACTTCGGTATCGGTCTTGACGCAGACGAGGATCAGGTCGGCGTTCTGGCCGTTGGTGATATAGGTCTTCGAGCCGTTGATGACGTAGTGATTGCCGTCCTTCTTCGCGGTCGTGCGCATCCCCTGAAGGTCGGAGCCGGTGCCCGGCTCGGTCATCGCGATCGCGGTGATGACCTCGCCCGCGACCATCTTGGGCAGCCAGTGCTTCTTCTGCTCTTCGCTGCCGTAGCGCGTGATGTAGTTGGTGACGATGTCCGACTGGAGCGAAAAGCCCGTGGTCACGCGGCCATAATAAGCGCTCTCCTCATCGACGATCGCATTATAGCCGAAGTCGAGGCCGAGGCCGCCATATTCCTCGGGCACCGTCGGGCAGAGGAGGCCAAGCTCGCCGGCCTTGGGCCAGATGCTCTTCGGCACGATGCCGTCCTCGGCCCATTGCGCCTGATGGGGGGCGACTTCCTTTTCGAGGAACTGGCGCACCGTGGCGCGAAACGCCTCATGATCGTCGGTGTAGGCCGAGCGCGAGAGATTATCGAGCGACATCATCTTCCTTTCGTGACGGCGGCCGGACGCAGTCGGGGAGCCGGACGCGCGAGCGGACGCGCCTCGCGGCACGCCCTTCGTCCGACACTGGACCTTACGTTTACGTCCACGTCAAGTGGAAAGACGTTACGGCAGGAAGTTGATTCGTCGCACCTCCCTTTTCTCGTCACCCCGGACTTGATCCGGGGTCCATTCGCGCAGCGCCGAAAGAATGGACCCGGATCAAGTCCGGGGCGGCGAAAGGAAAGTAGAGTGGCGTCGGGGCGAGTCGCGCCCCATCGCGTGCCGACGAATAGGTTTGCGGCCGCTGGGCAGCAACCGCGCCGCGCGCTAAGCCCTCAACCATGGTCGACCTCCTTCTCGACGCCGGCGCCTTGCTCGGCGAATCGCCGCGCTGGCACGCCGCCGAGGCGCGCCTCTATTGGGTCGATATCGACGCGCACCGCATCCACCGCACCGACCCGGAAACCGGCGCGACCGAGACGATGCAGCTCGGCGGCCCGGTCGGCTGCGTTGCGCCGCGCGCGGGCGGCGGGCTGATCGTCGGGCTGAAGGATGGCTGCGCGCTGATCGACGCGTGGGGCGAGGCGCCGCGGCCTTTCGGCCCGCAGATGCTGGCGGGCATCGCCGAACAGCGCTGCAACGATGCCTGCGTCGATGGCGCCGGGCGCTTCTGGGTCGGCAGCGTGACCAGCGACAAGGCGAACCCCGCCGCGACCCTCTATCGCCTCGCCCCCGACGGGACGCTGACGGCGATGCTCGGCGGGCTCACCACCAGCAACGGCGCGGCGTTCAGCCCCGACGGGCGGACCTTTTACCACGCCGACACGCCGACCCATGCGCTCCGCGCCTATGCGGTCGATCCCGCCACCGGCGCGCTCGGCGAGGGACGACCGTTCCATCAGTTCGAGATGGGCAAGGGCCGACCCGACGGCGGCACGGTCGATGCCGAGGGCTGTTACTGGTCGGCGTTGTGGGACGGCTGGCGCGTCGTACGCCTGTCGCCGACGGGCGAGTTGGTGCAAACGGTCGAGCTGCCGGTCCAGCGCCCCTCGATGATCGCGATCGGCGGGGCGGACATGAAAACCGCCTTCGTCACCAGCGCGGGCAAGACTCTGACCGACGAAGAGCGCCGGGACCAGCCGCACGCGGGCGGCCTCTTCACCTTCCGCGTCGATGTGCCGGGGCTGGCGCAGCCGGGGTTCGGCGGCTGAATCAACGTCCTCCGTCACCCCCGCCTACGCGGGGGTGACGGATGGGAGAAACCGTTCCCCAACCCTTGCACCCCGCATCACCCTCGCGCTAAGGCTCTCCCATATGGTTTCGCTCGAAACCAGTCTTCCGGGGAGATATGATCATGCCGCGCCGCGCGCCGCCCTTTGTCCGTTCCATGTCGGTCCTGCTTGCATCGACCGCGCTGCTTGTGGGTTATAGTCCAATGACCATCGCCGCCGAGACCGCTCTCCAGCCCGCCACCGACGCCAACCCGATGCTTGCGCCCTGGACCGGCCCCTATGAAGGGGTGCCGCCGTGGGACAAGCTCGACCCCGAACGCTTCCCCGACGCCTTCGCCAAGGGCATGGCCGAAGTGAAGGCCGAGGTGCAGGCGGTGATCGACAACCCCGCCGAACCGACCTTCGAGAACACCCACGTCCCGATGCAGCTCGCGGGCCAGACGATGGACCGCGTCTTCGCTTTGTGGGGCGTCCAGACGTCGAACAAGTCGAACGACCGCGTCGAGGACATCGACGCCGAATGGAGCCCGAAGCTCACCAAATTCTATACCGAGCTGCTCCTCGATCCAAAGCTCTTCGGGCGCTACAAGGCGGTTTACGACAAAAGGCTGGCCAGCGGCCTCAATGCCCAGCAGATCCGCATCGTCGAGCGCAGCTATGACGAGATGGTGCGCGACGGGGCGAACCTGTCGCCCGCGAACAAGGCGAAGCTCGTCGATCTGAACGCAAAGCTCGAAGGGCTGTTCTCGACCTTCTCGTCGAAGCTGCTCGGCGACGAGAAGCTCTATACCTATGTCACCGACAAGGCCGAACTCGCCGGGCTCGCGCCGGGTTTCGTCGCCTCGCTCGCCGACGCGGCCGAGGCGCAGGGCAAGCCCGGCCAGTGGGCGATCAAGAACACGCGCTCGTCGGCGCAGCCGGTGCTCCAGAACGCGACCAACCGCGCCCTGCGCGAAAAGGTGTGGCGTGCCTTTGTGAACCGCGGCGACAATGGCGACGCCAACGACACCAATGCGACGATCGCCGAAATCCTGAAGCTGCGCCAGGAGCGCGCGGTGCTGCTCGGTTTCCCGACCCACGCGCACTACCGCATGGCCGACACGATGGCGAAGACGCCGGAAAACGCCATGAAGCTGATGATGAAGGTCTGGCCCGCCGCGGTCGCGCGCGTCCACGAGGAAGTCGCCGACATGCAGGCGATTGCCGACGCCGAGGCGAAAGCGGGCAAAGGGCCGAAGCTGACGATCGAGCCGTGGGACTATCGCTATTATGCCGAAAAGGTCCGCAAGGCGAAATACGACCTCGATGAAAGCGAGGTGAAGCCTTACCTCCAGCTCGACAAGCTGCGCGACGCGATGTTCTGGGAGGCGGGGCAACTCTACGACCTCGGCTTCCGCGAAAACACCGGCACGATCCCGGTCTTCGACCCCAAGGTGAAGACGTTCGAGGTCTACAACCTCAAGACGAACGCCAATGTCGGCGTCCTCTATCTCGACAATTTCGCGCGCGACGGAAAGCGTTCGGGTGCGTGGATGACGACCTATCGCAGCGAACAGGGGCTGGGCGGCGAGCGCAACGTGCTCGCGTCGAACAACAATAATTTCACCGAGGGCGCGAAGGGCGAGCCGACGCTCGTCAGTCTCGACGATGCGACGACCTTGTTCCACGAATTCGGGCACGGCATCCATTATTTCCTGCAGCACGTCTATTATCCGGCGCTCGCCGGGGTGCCGCGCGATTTCGTCGAATATCCGAGCCAGGTGAACGAGAATTGGCTGATGACGCCCGAGGTGCTGTCGAAATTCGCAACGCATTACCAGACCGGCGAGCCGATGCCGCAGGCGCTGGTCGACAAGATCCTCGCCTCGAACAAGTTCAACCAGGGGTTCGAGACGGTCGAATATCTGGCAAGCGCGATCCTCGACATGAAGCTCCACGACCGCAAGGTGCCGGTGACCGACGTCGACAAGTTCGAACGCGACACGCTCGCCGAAATCGGCATGCCGAAGGAAATCGTCATGCGGCACCGCCTGCCGCAGTTCGGGCACCTGTTTTCGAGCGACGCCTATTCGGCGGGCTATTATTCCTACCTCTGGTCGGAGACGATGGACGCCGACACCTGGGCGGCGTTCCAGGAAGCCGGCGGCCCATGGGACCGCACCGTCGCCGACAAATTCCGCACCATATTGCTGATGACCGGCAACGAGACCGACCGCGCCGAAGCCTATCGCGCCTTCCGCGGCCGCGACCCCGACGTGAAGGCCTTGCTGGCGAAGCGCGGTTTCCCGACCGAATAATCTGTCCGGTAAACCGGGGAGCAAAGGGGGCCCGCGTGCCCCCTTTGTTTTGTCCGGCGAACGACGGCTATCGACCGATTGCGGACCTGATCCTCCCTGCGGCGCAGCCGTGGGGAGGGGGACCGCCGCGAAGCGGTGGTGGAGGGGCCGCGACGGTTGCGCCAAGGGCCCCTCCGTCAGCGCTGCGCCAAAGGCGCAGTTTATCCTGAGCGCCTGCAAGGCAGTCGAA
>NZ_DATAJZ010000031.1:0-47954 GCF_036261875.1 Sphingopyxis sp.
TCAGCTCCGAGCTTTGCCTCCGGCTTCCTCCCCACCTCGCCTCGCGACGACGCAGTTGCCATTGGCTAGCGGTTCCGTTCAGCCGGCCCGCAAAGGACTTGCACCTCCAACATCAACGCCATGCCTGGCACACCAAAAAAGCGCGAAATCCTTAAGGATTCCACGCTTTGGATGAGTATGGCTCCCCGGGTAGGATTCGAACCTACGACCGATCGATTAACAGTCGATTGCTCTACCGCTGAGCTACCGAGGAACACGCCGCCGAAGCGGGAAGGCGGTCCCTTTGCCGCCGGTCGCGGGATTAATCAAGCCCTCAAACGATAAATTGTTCCATCGCGATGCGTTCGTCCAGGCCCTGGTCGGGATCGAACAGCAAGGTCAGCGGGCGGCTGCGGTCGGTCGTCACCAATACCGTCTTCACATCGCGGATTTCGCGTTGGTCGGCGACGGCGCTGACCGGGCGTTTTGCGGCCTCGCGGACGTTGAAGCGGATGCTCGTCGATTCGGGGACGAGCGCGCCGCGCCAGCGCCGCGGGCGGAAGGGGCTGATCGGGGTCAGTGCCAGCATCTCCGATTCGAGCGGCAGGATCGGACCGTTGGCGCTGAGGTTATAGGCGGTCGATCCCGCCGGGGTTGATACCAGTACGCCGTCGCAGGCGAGTTCCTCGAGCATCGTCTTCTCGTTGATCATCACCTCGAGCTTCGCGGCCTGGCGCGTTTCGCGGAGCAGCGAGATCTCGTTGATCGCGGGCAGGATATGGCGTTCGCCGCTGATCGTCGTGATATCGCCCGACAGGGGATGAATCAGAAAGGGCCGCGCCGCCGCGATGCGATCGAGCAGCCCCTCGACGCGGAACTCGTTCATCAGGAAGCCGATGGTGCCGCGATTCATCCCGAACACCGGCAGGCTGCGCCGCTGGTCGAGCAACTGATGCAGCATGTGGAGCAGGAAGCCGTCGCCGCCGAGCGCGATCAGCATGTCGGCCTCGGCGAGGTCGACGAAGTCGTAGAGCGGGCGCAGTTCGGCCTCGGCCTCCAGCCCCGCGGGCGCGTTCGACGCCACCAGTGCGATCTTGCGTTGCATTCGGTCCCCGTGCCCCCATTCCTGGGCGACGCGTCAGCCGCCCGTTGCACTCATATGACGCGCGACCGCCGGTCTGGACTTTCGTTCGATATGAAAGTCGTGCGCGCGGGGTTTGCCAGCCAATGCGGCATCAATCAAGCCGTCGACGTCGCCCCCGTCACGCAGCGCCGCGCGCAGGTCGACATGGTCGTCCTGACCGAGGCACATATAGATGCGCCCCTCGACGGTCAGGCGGATGCGGTTGCAGGTCGCGCAGAAATTGTCGCTGAGCGGCGTGATGAGGCCGAGGGTTACGGGGCTGCCCTCGACCGCGAAATAGCGCGCGGGACCGCCGGTGCGCTTGTCGACGGGGAAGATTTCGCGCTCGGCGCGCAGCGGGGCGATGAAGTGATGGAGCGGGATATAATGGTCGCTGCGGTCCTCGGCGACCTCGCCGAGCGGCATCGTCTCGATCAGCGTCAGGTCGAAGCCGTTCGCGCCGCAATAATCGAGTATCGGCAGCAACTGATCCTCGTTGAGCCCCGCGAGCGCGACCGTGTTGATCTTGACCGCGAGACCCGCGTTCCGCGCCGCGTCGATCCCGCGCAGCGCGACCGCGAGGTCGCCGACGCGGGTGATATGGCGAAAAGCCTCCGGATCGAGCGTGTCGAGGCTGACGTTGATCCGCCGCACCCTCGCCGCCGCCAGCATCGGCGCGTGCTCGGCGAGCCGCATCGCGTTGGTGGTCAGCGTCAGTTCGTCGAGCCCATGCCCGATCAGTGCGCCGAGCCGTGCCGCCAGCATGTCGATTCCGCGCCGCACCAGCGGTTCGCCGCCGGTCAGGCGGATGCGGCGGATGCCGCGCGCGACGAAACGCGCCGCGAGATCGCCCATTTCCTCGATGCTCAGCACCGCGGCGCGGGGCAGGAAGGTCATGTCCTCGGCCATGCAATAGCGGCAGCGCAGGTCGCAGCGATCGGTCACCGACAGCCGCAGATAATCGATCCGGCGGCCGTGGCCGTCGGTGAGCGGGGCAGGGAAAGGCGAAAGCGCGGCCATCGATGCGATTGTGATGCAAAAGGGAAGGGCTTGGCAAGAAAAGCCTGATAAGGGGGCGCGATGAATCGCGTACCCGACTCCGTGTCCGGCTGTGTCCGGATGCTCGAAGACCTGCATATCCGACACGAAACCGACGCCGGCGTCATGCTGGTGCAGGTCGACCAGATGGCGCGCATCAACAACAGCGCCGGGACCGCGGCGGGCGACGCCGTGCTCGACGAGATCGGGCGGCGGCTGGAAAATTTCGCCGGCGACGAGTTCGGGCACGGAAGCTGCGTCCAGCGCCTCGACGGGCCGCGCTTCCTGATCGTTCCGGCGGTGCCGCTGTCGCTCGGCGCTCTGCGCGCGCAGGAACGCGCGCTGCATGTTGCGCTCGCCGAGCCGATGGTCGGCGATCCCAAGGGCCGCCTCGCGATCCGCATCGCCGCGGCATTGATCGTTCGCGACGAGCCGATCGTCGATCAGCTCCGCACCGCCGGCGACCAGCTCGCGCGCCCCGCGTCGGCGCGCGACGGCGCGATGGTGACGTCGGCGCTGTCGCGCGGCGAGGTCGTGATCCATTATCAGCCGCAATATGACGTCGCGACCGGCGCGATGACCGGGGTCGAGGCGCTGCTGCGCTGGCGGCACCCTGAACTCGGGCTGCTGGGCGCGGGGCCGCTGGTCACCGCGGCGCGCGCCGCGCGGCTCGAGCGCGAGCTCACCGAACATGCGCATCATGTCGCGCTGGCCGAGATCGCGGCCTGGCCGCGCGCGCTCGCCAGGCTGCGCGTGTCGCTGAACATCACCGCCGCCGACCTTGGCGACCCCGAATTCGCCGATCGCTTCGCGGCGATGGCGAAAAAGGCGGGGGTCGATCCCGACCGGCTGACGCTCGAACTCACCGAACAGGCGATGCTCAGCGATCCGACCGGCGCGGCGGCGCAGCTTGCGCAGATCCGCGCGCTTGGCTCGGCGATCGCGATCGACGATTTCGGCACCGGCTATTCCAGCCTGTCGCTGCTCGCGCGGCTGCCGATCGACTATCTCAAGATCGACAGCGGTTTCACCCGCAGCCTCGACGGTAGCGACCGCGACCGCATCGTCGTGCGCGCGATCGTCGACCTCGCGCGCGCGCTCGGCCTGCTGGTCGTGGCCGAGGGGATCGAGAATGAGGCGCAGCTCGAAAGGCTGCGGGAGTTGGGGGTTGCGACCTGGCAGGGGTTCCTGAAATCCGGGCCGGTGCCGGGGGATGAGCTGCTGGCGTTGATGGAATAGGCTTCGTCTTAAGTCGCCTGCCGCGCCAGCTTCCCCAGTCCCTTCGACAATTGCAGCGCGCCGTTGAGCCGTGCCCCCGCGCTGCCCCAGTCGCCGCTCACCGACAGCCTGTTGTCGGGCCGGATGCGCGCGCGGCCCTTCAGCCGCTCGACATAGGCGATCAGGCCGGGGACGTTGGCGAACTGATCGCCATGGAAGCTGACCAGCGCGCCCTTGGTGCCGACGTCGAGCTTGGCGATGCCCGCGGCTTTGGCGTTCGCCTTGATCTCCATGAGCTGGATCAGGTTCGCGGTTTCGGGCGGCAGCGGGCCGAAGCGGTCGATCATTTCGGCCGCGAAGCCGTCGAGCCCGGCGCGGTCCTCGGCCTCGTTGAGGCGGCGATAGAGCGCCATGCGGAGCGGCAGGTCGGGGACATAATCCTCCGGGATCAGGATTGGCGCGTCGACGGTGATGACGGGCGACAAGGCTTCGCGCGGCGGCGCGGCGCCCATGCCCTCGGCCTTGGCGACGAGGATCGCCTCCTCCAGCATCGACTGATAGAGCTCGAAGCCGACTTCGCGGATATGGCCCGACTGCTCGTCGCCGACGAGGTTGCCCGCGCCGCGAATGTCGAGATCGTGGCTTGCGAGCTGGAATCCCGCGCCGAGCGTGTCGAGATCGCCGAGCAGCTTCAGCCGCTTTTCGGCGGTGTCGGTGATAGCGCCGCCCTCGGGCGTCGTCAGATAGGCATAGGCGCGTGTCTTCGACCGCCCGACGCGGCCGCGAAGCTGGTAAAGCTGCGCGAGGCCGAACCGGTCGGCGCGGTGGACGACCAGCGTGTTCGCGCTCGGAATGTCGAGGCCCGATTCGACGATCGTCGTCGAGACGAGCACGTCATATTTGCGGTCGTAGAAGGCGCCCATCCGCTCCTCGACCTCGCCCGGCGCCATCTGGCCGTGCGCGACGACATATTTGATCTCGGGCACCCGGGTGCGCAGGAATTCCTCGATGTCGGGCAAATCCTTGATGCGCGGGGTAACGAAGAAGCTCTGGCCGCCGCGGTCGTGCTCGCGGAGCAAGGCTTCGCGGATGACGACGGGATCCCAGGGCGCGACGTAAGTGCGGACCGCGAGGCGATCGACCGGCGGCGTCTGGATGACGCTGAGTTCGCGCAGCCCCGACATCGCCATCTGCAAGGTGCGCGGGATCGGGGTCGCGGTGAGGGTCAGGACATGGACGTCGGCCTTGAGCTGCTTCAGCCGCTCCTTGTGGACGACGCCGAAGCGCTGCTCCTCGTCGACGATGACGAGGCCGAGATTCTGGAACTCGACCGATTTGGCGATCACCGCGTGGGTGCCGACGACGATGTCGATCTGGCCGTTCGACAACCCGTCGCGTGTCTTCTGCGCTTCGGCGGCGGGGACGAGGCGTGACAGCCTGCCGATGTTGATCGGGAAGCCTTTGAAACGTTCGACGAAATTGGTGAAATGCTGGCGCGCGAGCAGGGTGGTCGGACAGACGAGCGCGACCTGCACCCCCGCCATGGCGGCGACGAAGGCGGCGCGCAAAGCGACCTCGGTCTTGCCGAAGCCGACGTCGCCGCAGACCAGCCGGTCCATCGGGCGCCCCGACGCCATGTCGGCGAGCACGTCGCCGATCGCGCGGTCCTGGTCGTCGGTTTCCTGATAGGGGAAGCGGTCGGCAAAGGCCGGATAGGCGGCGTCCTGCGCGAGCACTTCGCCGGGACGGAGCGCGCGCTGCGCGGCGGTGGCGAGCAGTTCGCCTGCGATTTCGCGGATGCGCTCCTTCATCCGCGCCTTGCGGCGCTGCCACGCCTCGCCGCCGAGCTTGTCGAGCGCGACCCCCTCGCTCTCGCCGCCATAGCGCGACAGGACGTCGAGATTCTCGACGGGGACGTAGAGCTTGTCGCCGCCGGCATAGGTGAGGGCGACGCAATCGTGCGGGCTGTCGCCGACCGGGATCGAGGTCAGCCCCTCATAGCGGCCGATGCCATGGTCGAGATGGACGACGAGATCGCCGACGCTGAGCGTCGCAAGTTCGGCGAGAAAGGCGTCGGCGCTCTTGCGGCGCTTGGCGCGGCGGACGAGGCGTTCGCCAAGGATGTCCTGTTCGGTGAGCAGGCTGATCGCGTCGCTGGCGAAGCCGTGGTCGAGCGGCAGGACGATGAGGGCGACGCTGACCCCCGATAAGCCCGCCTTCCTATCTCCGTTCGTGTCGAGCGAAGTCGAGACACCCATCGGGGCGGCGCTGCCCTGTGGGGTGTCTCGACTTCGCTCGACATGAACGGGAATAGGGGATGCGCTGGAACCCAGCGCCTCCTGCCACGTATCGACCTGCGCAAGGTCGGTTACGCCATGCTCTTTCAGCAACCCTGCCAATCGTTCGCGCGCGCCGCCCGAATAGCTGGCGATGATCGTCTTGCGGCCCTTGCGGCGCTCGTCCGAGAGATGGTCGGCGACCTTGTCATAGACGTTGAGGTCGGCGGTGCGCTCGGGCGTGAAATCGCGCGCGGCGAAGCTTTCGAGGTCGATGACCGTCGCCGATGGCGGGACGTCGAAGGGAGTGGCGATATGAATCGGGCGCCGCTCCGCCGCATCCCATTCGGCTTCGGTCAGATAAAGCGCTTCGGGTTTCAAGGGACGGTAGCTGCCCGCCTGCTCCTGCGCGGCGGCGACGCGGTTGGCGTGATAGTCGGCGATCGCCGCGAAGCGCGTTTCGGCGGTGGCGTCGGTGCGGTGCCCCCGTAGCACGGGCGTGGCGGGATCGATATGGTCGAATAAAGTCGCCAGCCGCTCCTCGAACAGCGGCAGCCAATGGTCCATCCCCGCCTGCCGCCGCCCTTCGCTGACCGCCTGATAGAGCGGATCGCCGGTCGCCTGCGCGCCGAAGATTTCGCGATAGGCGGAACGAAAGCGCTTGATCGTCGCCTCGTCGAGCAAAGTCTCGGCGGCGGGCAGCAGTTGCAGCGCCTTGGCGGGGCCGAGGCTGCGCTGGTCGGCGGGATCGAAGCGGCGAATGCTCTCGATCTCGTCGCCGAAGAAATCGACGCGAAGGCCGGTTTCCTCGCCCGCCGGGAACAGGTCGACGATGCCGCCGCGCACCGCGAACTCGCCCTGGTCGGCGACGGTGTCGACGCGGTTGAAGCCGTTCGAGACGAGCAGCTCGGCGAGCGCATCGCGGTCGATCCGCTGGCCGGGCGCGAGCGTCGTCGCAAGCTGGCGGATGCGGAAGGGGGTGAGCGTGCGCTGGGTGATCGCGGCGACGGTGGTCAGGATCAGCTCGCCGCGCTTTGGCGGCGCCTGTAATGCCGACAAGGTGGCGAGCCGGTCGGCGCTGACGCGCATCGACGGTCCCGCGCGGTCGTAGGGCAGGCAGTCCCACGCCGGGAAGCGATGCACGACAAGATCGGGCGCGAAGAAGGGCGCGGCGTCGGCGATCGCCTGCATCGCCGCATCGTCGGTCGCGACATAGAGCAGGCGTTTGTCGCTCGCCCGCGCTAGGTCCGCGAGCAGCAGCGGCAGGAAGCCGTCTGCCGCGCGCGCGAGCGTCAGCGGCGCCGAGGCCGACGCGATGGCGGCAAAGATGTCGGCGGCGCTTCGGGTCATGGCAGCGGGATATAGTCCAGTCGGCGCATCGCGGCGATCAGCGGCGGGTTGTCGAGATGTGCGGGCGGATGGCCGGTGCCGAGCGCCCACGCCATGATGTCGACGTCATCCTCCTCGACGACGGCTTCGTACCAGGCAAGTTCCGCCTCGCCCCATTGGGGCGAATAGCGGTCGAAAAAGCCGCCGATCATATAATCGGCCTCGCGCGTGCCGCGGTGCCAGGCGCGGAATTTGAGGCGTTTCAGGCGGTCGATCATCTGTTTCTCTTTCCCTTCTCCCTTGACGGGAGAAGGATACGAAGCCTTGCCGCTGTGCGGCTAGGCGAAGTTGGATGAGGGTGAGCGCTCGCATGGCGAGCGCGCGCTTGCTTTGCAAGCGCTACCCCTCACCCGCTGCGACTAACGAGCAAGCTCGTAAGTCTCGCCGCCCTCTCCCGCAAGGGGAGAGGGGAGGTGCAAGTTCGAATTTACCGCGCTAGACAGCAGCAACCGATGCGACCCGAAATCCTCAACCCGCTCTTTGCCGCGCTGACCGACCTCAAGGGCGTCGGGCCGCAGCTCGCCAAGCCGCTGACCCGGCTGGGGCTGGAGCGCGTCGTCGATGTGCTGTTCCATCTGCCCACCGGCCTCATCTCGCGCGTGCCCGTGGACCGGCTCGATCAGGCGCAGGCGGGGCAGACGATCATCGTCGAGCTGACCGCGCAGGATTACCGCCCCGGCCGTAGCCCCCGCGCGCCCTTCGGGGTCGAGGCGTTCGATCAGGCGGGTGACCATGTCCGGCTCGTCTATTTCGGGCGCACCTCCGGGCTCGCGCGCAAGCTGTTCCCGCTCGGTGAGAAACGCCGCGTATCGGGGCGGCTCGACCTCTATGGCGACATGCGTCAGATCGTCCATCCCGACCATGTCGCCGAGCCGGGCGACGAGGCGGGCATCGCGGTGCACGAGCCGGTCTATCCGCTGACCGAGGGCCTGACCAACGCGCGGCTGTCGCAGCTTGGACAGGTCGCGCTCGAACGGCGGCCCGATCTCGCCGAATGGATCGACGCGCCGTTGCTCGCCAGCCGGAGCTGGCCGGGGTGGCGCGAGGCGGTCGAGCGCGCGCACGCGAGCCCGCGCGACGAAGCGGCGCGCGACCGGCTGGCCTATGACGAGATTTTCGCGAGCCAGGTCGCGCTGATGCTGATCCGCGAAGGGCTGCGCGCGCGCAAGGGCCGGGCGATCGCCGGCGACGGGCGGCTGACCGACGCGCTGCAACTGCCGTTCGGGCTGACCGGCGCACAAGAGCGCGTGGGGCGCGAGATCGCGGGCGACATGGCGCAGGATCGGCCAATGCTGCGGATGCTGCAGGGCGACGTCGGATCGGGCAAGACGCTCGTCGCGCTGCGCGCGATGCTGACCGCGGTCGAGGCCGGGACGCAGACGGCGCTGCTCGCACCGACCGAAATCCTTGCGCGCCAGCATTATGCGACCTTGCAGCGGATGCTTGGCGGCTTGCCGGTCAATCTCGCGATTCTGACCGGGCGCGACAAGGGCAAGGCGCGCGAATCGACGCTGATGGGGCTTGCCGACGGCAGCATCGACATTCTCGTCGGCACCCATGCGATCTTTCAGCAGGCGGTGACCTACCGGGATTTGTCGCTCGTCGTCGTCGACGAACAGCATCGCTTCGGCGTCGCGCAGCGGCTGATGTTGACCGCCAAGGGACAGCGCCCGCCGCACCTGCTGGTGATGACCGCGACGCCGATCCCGCGCACGCTGCTGCTCGCCAATCATGGCGAGATGGACGTCTCGCGGCTCGACGAGATGCCGCCGGGGCGCACCCCGGTCGATACGCGCGTCGTCTCGGTCGAGCGGCTCGATGAAGTGGTGGCCTCGCTCGACCGCCATCTGGCGACCGGCGCGCAGGCTTACTGGGTGTGCCCGCTCGTCGCCGAGAGCGAGGGGAGCGACCTTGCGGCGGCCGAGGAGCGGGCGGCGCTGCTCCGCACCCGGCTCGGCGAGGATCGCGTCGGGCTCGTCCACGGCCGCATGAAAGGGCCCGACAAGGACGAGGTGATGGCGCGCTTTCAGGCGGGCGAGATCGGCGTCCTCGTCGCGACGACGGTGATCGAGGTCGGGGTCGATGTGCCTGCCGCCGGCCTGATGATCGTCGAACATGCCGAGAATTTCGGGCTCGCGCAGCTCCACCAATTGCGCGGTCGCGTCGGGCGCGGCGCGGCGAAATCGGTGTGCCTGCTGCTGCGTTCGCCGAATCTGTCCGAAACCGCGCGCGAGCGGCTGGCGCTGATGCGCGAGACGAACGACGGCTTTGTGATCGCCGAAAAGGACCTCGAACTGCGCGGCGGCGGCGAACTGCTTGGACTCAAGCAATCGGGCGACGCCGATTACCGCGTCGCGACGCCCGAGCAACTGGTGCGGCTGCTTCCTGTGGCCCACGACGATGCACGGCTGTTCGTCGAGCGCGACGGCGGCATGGATGGCGTGCGGGGCGAGGCGGTGCGCCTCTGCCTCTATCTGTTCGAGCGTGACGCGGCGGTGCCGCTGCTGCGGAGCGGTTAGTTCACGTCCCCGCGCGCACCCATCGCACGGATCATCGGCAGATAATCTTCGGCGGCGATCGATTTGTCGAACTGGACACCGGTCTTGCCGCCGAGCGACCAGATCACCTTCGCCGCGATGCGGCCGATGATCGGCATCCGGAAGACGACGAGGTCGCCGATCTCCAGCCCGCGTTCGTAGCGCATCAGCATGCCGTCGGCGCTGATGTTGACGCAGGTGCACATTTCCTGCCGCCCGTCGGGCAGCACGAAGGGCAAGCGGCAATAAACGTCGCTACGCGGCGCAATCCGCTGGTCGAGCCCGACATAATGGGCCTTGTTGGTATCGATCTTACGCATACGTCCCGGACCTTTGTCGTTTGCCATGGATCGTTCTACGCCATTGCTGAAGAATCGGTAAATGAACTTTGCCGCATCAGCGGGTCACGAGGCCGTGTTTCTTCGATCCCAGGCTGACCGGAACGTCGGCGTCCGCAGGCTGGATTCGATGCTGCGGATCGCGGACCACGACCCCGTCGACCTTGACCGCACCCTCGTCGAGCTTGCGCCGCGCTTCCTTGTTCGACGCCGCGAAGCCGAGCTCGCGCAAGGCGTCGACGATGGTGATGCCGTCCGCCGGCGCCGCGACGTGCGGCAGGTCGCCCCCGATCTGTCCCTTTTCAAAGGTTTGCGCGGCGGTGTCCGCGGCGGTCTTCGCGGCCTCGGCGCCGCGGCAGAGCGCGGTGGCTTCGTTGGCGAGGATCTTTTTCGCCTCGTTGATCTCGGCGCCCTCGAGCGCTTCCAGCCGCGCAATCTCGTCCATCGGCAGGTCGGTGAAGAGCTTCAGGAATTTGCCGACATCGCGGTCGTCGCAGTTGCGCCAATATTGCCAATAATCGAAATGGGGCAGCTGTCCCGAATTGAGCCACACGGCGCCCGCCGCGGTCTTGCCCATTTTGGCGCCCGCGGCGGTGGTGAGCAGCGGAGTCGTCAGCCCGTATAGCTCGGCCCCGTCCATCCGGCGTCCCAGTTCCATCCCGTTGACGATATTGCCCCACTGGTCCGACCCGCCCATCTGGAGCCGCACGCCGCGTTCCTTCGACAGATAGCGGAAGTCGTATCCCTGCAGGATCATGTAATTGAATTCGAGGAAGGTCATCGGCTGTTCGCGCTCGAGCCGCAGCTTGACCGAATCGAAGGTCAGCATGCGGTTGATCGTGAAATGGGTGCCGACTTCCTGGAGCAGTTCGATATAGCCGAGCTTGCCAAGCCAGTCCTGATTATCGACCATCACCGCGTCGGTCGGGCCGTCGCCGAAGGTCAGGAAGGGTTCGAAGATCGTGCGGATCGAGGCGATGTTCGCGGCGATCGTCTCGTCCGACAGCATCTTGCGGCTCTCGTCGCGGCCGGTCGGGTCGCCGATCCGCGTCGTGCCGCCACCCATCAGCACGACGGGTTTGTGCCCCGTCTGTTGCAGGCGGCGCAGCATCATGATCTGGACGAGGCTGCCGACGTGCAGGCTCGGCGCGGTCGCGTCGAAACCGATATATCCCGGGACGACCTGTTTCGCGGCGAGCGCATCGAGCCCTTCCGCATCGGTCATCTGATGGATATAGCCTCGCTCGTCGAGCAGGCGCAGCAGGTCGGATTTGTAATTGGTCATGGCGGGCGGGCGCTTAGCACGCGAAAGGCGCAAACCCAACCTGTTCATATCTTCATCATCGTCATCCCGGACTTGATCCGGGGTCCCGCTTACTCAAGAAGGACAGCGGGACCCCGGATCAAGTCCGGGGTGACGAAGAACCATGTTCTTCAACAGGCTCAGGACAAACGGAGAGAGTGAGTGTCCGACCCCGAAAGCAACTCACGCATTGCCCTCATCTGCCATCCCGACACGCCCGCAAAGGCGGTGCGGTCGATCGCGGTCGAGATCGGCCTGTCGTTCGACGACGGTTTCTCCCTCGGCTTCATCGTCGACGGTGCGATCGGTGCGGTCGTGCTGCCGCAGGGGGAGGGCGAACTCGTCATCGCCGACAGCGGAACCGACGGGCTTTGGCAGAGCACCTGCTTCGAGGCGTTCCTGACCGAGGAAGGCCAGCCCGACTATACCGAGTTCAACTATGCCCCCGACGGGCGCTGGGCCTGTTATCAGTTCGACGATTACCGTTCGCTGCTGCGCGCCGACCAGCTCGCACCGTGGCGGATGGAGGCCGAGCGGAGCGATGATGGCTATGCGCTGCGCATCGAGCCGGGGATTTTCCCCGACAAGGGCTCGAAGCTCGCGCTGTCGGCGGTGATCGAGGAAGTCGACGGCACCAAAAGCTATTGGGCGCTTTGCCATCCGCCCGGAAAGCCCGACTTTCATCATCCCGATTGCTTTAGGGTGACGCTTGGGGCACCCGACGCGGCATGACTGTTTCCTTCGGCATCGACCGCCTGCTCGCCGACCCTGCGCTTCGCGCGCCGCTGGAGGGAAAGCGCGTCGCGCTGCTCGCGCATCCCGCCTCGGTCACCGCCGACCTGACGCACAGCCTCGACGCGCTCGCCGCGGCGGGGATCGACATCACCGCGGTGTTCGGGCCGCAGCATGGCGTGCGCGGCGACCTTCAGGACAATATGATGGAGTCGCCCGACTTCACCGATCCGACCTATGGTATGCCGGTGTTCAGCCTTTATGGCGAGGTGCGGCGGCCGAGCGGCCAGTCGATGCACACGTTTGACGTGATGCTGGTCGATCTGCAGGATTTGGGTTGCCGCATCTACACTTATGTGACGACTCTGCTCTACATTCTCGAAGCTGCGGCGGCGCACGGCAAGGCGGTGTGGGTGCTCGACCGACCCAACCCGGCGGGGCGTCCCATCGAGGGCACGTTACTGCGCGAAGGCTGGGAGAGCTTCGTCGGTGCTGGGCCGATGGCGATGCGGCATGGGCTGACGATGGGCGAGATGGGGCATTGGTTCATCCGGCATTTCGGTCTCGACGTCGATTATCGCGTGATCGCGATGGAGGGGTGGGAGCCGGACGGTCCCGGCTTCGGCTGGCCTATGACACGCGTCTGGATCAACCCCAGCCCCAATGCGGCGAACGTCAACATGGCGCGCGCCTATGCCGGGACAGTGATGGTCGAGGGCGCGACGCTGAGCGAGGGGCGCGGCACGACCCGCCCGCTCGAACTGTTCGGCGCGCCCGACATCGATGCCAAGGCAGTGATCGCCGAAATGCAACGGCTCGCACCCGAATGGCTGGCGGGGTGCAAGCTGCGCGACATCTGGTTCCAGCCGACCTTTCACAAGCATGTCGGCCAGCTCAACAACGGCATCCATATCCATGCCGAGGGGCCGTGGTACGATCCTGCGGCCTTCCGTCCGTGGCGCGTGCAGGCGCTGGGGTTCAAGGCGATCCGCAGCCTCTATCCCGATTATCCGATCTGGCGCGGCAAGGATTTCAAATATGAATATACCGACGATGTGCTTGCGATCGACGTGATCAACGGCGGGCCGGACTTGCGTGAATGGGTTGATGACGCGGGCGCGGCGCCGGGCGACCTCGATGTGCTGGCGCTGCCAGACGAGGCGGCGTGGCGGGAAGAGATTGGGGATTTGCTGTTGTATCGATGAGGGGAACGGAAGGTGCGGAGGGGGATACGATGTCTTGCGGTGGTCGCTGGCGCGGCCCTCGCGTTTCCGATTGCGGGTTGCGCGGCCAAGGAGCCCGCTGCTTATGTGGAGCGTGAGGTCATCACGCTGCCTGTTCCAGGCGGGACCGATTGCGAAAGTCGACAGAAATCCGGTCGCTATATCGCCGATTTGCTTAGAAAAAGAGCGACGGAAGAAGCGCGCGACCCCAAATATCAGCCGCAGGTTGGTTCTTATGCTATATATCCCATCGACTCTTCGCGTCCATGGATCGTTATCGGTGCGGTGACGCCCCGCAAGGGCGTGTTCTACGCGAGGCCTTACGGCGACTATGCAACACTCGACGATTATAAACATGGCCGGATCGAACAGCGCAACGGCAAGGTCGACGTGTGCCGAATGGAAATCCAATGGGACCGGCTGCCAGGCGGGCCGGTCGCGCCGGGGATGATCTGGGTGGGCATGTCTATGTCGGGCGTCGATTGTCAGCCACCGCCGACTGAACAACTGACCATGCTGGACGAATGGAAGACTCGCAAGGCGAAACCCGATTATGTAGTCGAAGGGAAGGCGTCCGACGGCAAGGTAAACGTCACGCTGATCCGAGAAATTCGACCAAAATCGGCGGCTTATCGGCCCTTCGATGCCGTTGCTGCTTCGGCCAAGATTATGGAAGTCGGCGACAGCGTGACATGGGCGATCCCTTTGATCGACGATAGCCGAACCGCGTCGGCCGTCGCCACACGGCGCGGCCGGTTTCTTGTTTATTGGAGCGATGGGGCTTTTAGCGCCATGGAGTCCTCCAACCTGATGTGCGTTGCCGATGGTCTGTCATGGGCCGAGGTCGCGGCGGCCCCCTACGCATTCGGCACACCGGCCACCCAACGGATGTGTCGCGACTTGACGACACAATATAGTGATCGACGTAACGAAGAGATGAGGCGCAGATTCGAGAAGGAGCCGCCTGCCATCCAATCGATACCGATGACGCCCCGAAACTGACGGAGGGATGGCGCGATGCGGCGTAGGCATTTTCTCACCACAGCGACGCTCGGCGGACTGGCTGCGAGTTTGCCAGCATCGGTTCTTGCCGCCGACACGGCGGGCCTGCCCAACCTCGCTGCCAAGGCGGTGCCGATCGGGCGCGAGGAGCGCATGGCGCGGATTGCCAAGGCGAAGGAGTTGATGCGCGCGAACGATATCGGCGCGCTGCTGATCGAGCCGGGGTCGAGCCTCATCTATTTCACCGGGGTCGAATGGTGGCGGAGCGAGCGGCTGACCGCCGCGGTGCTGACGCGCGAGGGCGAGGTGGCGATCGTCACGCCCTTCTTCGAGGAGCCGTCGGTGCGCGAGACGCTGGGCGTGCCGGCCGACGTGCTGACGTGGAACGAGGATGAAAATCCGCTCGCGGCGGTCGCGGCATGGCTCGGCAAGCGCGGCCTTGCCAGGGGACGGATCGGGGTCGAGGAGACGGTGCGTTATTTCGCCGTCGACGGCCTGCAAAAGGCGATGCCGGGCGCGAGCGTCGTCAACGGTGCGCCGGTCGTGCGCGGGTGCCGGATGCACAAGTCGGCGGCAGAGATCGCGCTGATGCAGGTCGCGAACGACATCACCGTCGCCGCCTATCGCCACACCGCGCCGCGGATCGAGGCGGGGATGACGCCCGCCGACATCGGCGCGATCATGCGCGCCGCGACGGTGGCGCTGGGCGGTGCGAGCGAGTTCGAGCTGATCCTGCTCGGCGAGGCGAGCGCCTATCCGCATGGGTCGGGCAAGCCGCAGGCGGTGCGCGACGGCGAGGTCGTGCTGATGGACTGCGGCGCGGCGGTGCACGGCTATCAGTCGGATATTTCGCGAACCTTCGTTTACGGCAAGGCGACTGCGCGCCAGCGGCAGGTGTGGGACGAGATGCGCAAGGGGCAGGACGTCGCCTTCGCCGCGGCGAAGATCGGCACGCCGGCAGGGCAGGTCGACGACGCGGTGCGCGCATTCTATCAGAATCTCGGCTGGGGGCCGGGTTATCGGCTGCCCGGCACCTCGCACCGCACCGGGCACGGCATCGGCCTCGACGGGCACGAGCCGGTCAATCTGGTGCATGGCGAGACGGTGAAGCTGGCGCCGGGCATGTGCTTCTCGAACGAGCCGGGCATCTATATCCCCGGCGAGTTCGGCATTCGCATCGAGGATTGCTTCCACATGACCGAGCGCGGGCCGGAATGGTTCAGCGAGCCGCCGCCCTCGATCGATCAGCCGTTCGGGTAATTCCCCTCCCTTTCAGGGAGGGGAGAATAGGCATCGGGCGCCTTCGGCCGCTGCACCAGACTCACCAGCACGAAGCTGATGATCATCAGCAGATACCAGCTCCCCAATTTTTCCACGCCGACCATGTGCCAACCGTCCTTCTGGCTCGGATAGGTCCAAGCGCGGGCGAAGGTGCCGATATTCTCGGCGAACCAGATGAACAGCGCGACGAGGCCCCAGCCAAGGAGCAAGGGCATCCGGCGATGGACGTGGAGCGGGCGGAACCACACCTGGCAGCGCCAGAAGAGCAGCGCGGTCGCTGCGAACAGCAGCCAGCGGATGTCGGGCAGCCAATGGTGCGCGAAGAAATTGACATAGATGGCTGCGGCGAGGACGTAGCTCGTCCATAGCGGCGGGTAGCGTGTGTAGCGGAAATCGAAGATGCGCCAGACGCGTGCAATATAGCTGCCGACCGCAGCGTACATGAAGCCCGAGAAGAGCGGCACCGCGCCGATGTGGAGCAGGCTTCCTTCGGGATATTGCCACGATCCCGCCGCGGTCTTGAACAGCTCCATCACTGTGCCGACGATGTGGAAGATCAGGATGACGATCGCCTCCCTCGGCGTTTCGAGCCGGAAAGCGAGCATGGCGAGCTGGATCAAAACCGCGCCGATCGTAATCGCGTCGTAGCGGTGGATCGGCGCGTTCTCGGGCCAGAAAAGATGCGTGCCGAGCAGCAGCACCAGCATCAGTGCGCCGAACAGGCACGCCCAGCCCTGCTTGAAACCGAAGACGAGGAATTCGAGGAACCAGCCGCGCGGTCCCGGCTCGACCGCCATCGCTTCGAGGCGGGCGCGGACGGCGAGGAAGCGGCTGTGGCCGCGTGGCGCCTCAGACATGCACGGAGAAATAGGCGATCAGCGTTGCCGCGGGGAGCAGCAACGCCTGCGCGAGCACCGTGCCCGCGAGGCGGCTCAGCGAGATGAAGGTGATCGCGCGGCGGAAATCGCCCTCGTCGACTTTGCCCTCGACCGCATCGTCGGTCATCACCGACAGTTGCGGGTCGATGAAGGCGAACAGCAGGATCGTCGCGAAGCCATTGATCAGCGCCGATAATTGCGACGCGGTCACCCGGAACTCGGGGGCGAGATAGCCGGCGTAGAGCGACGCGACGACCCCGACCGCGAGCAGCGATTGCGCAAGGCAGTTGGCGATCAGCACGCCCCAGCCGATCCCTTGCGGCATATGCCATCCTTTGAGATGCGCGAGGCTGGGGAAACGAAGCGACTGGCGCAGGGTGCGCAGCCCGGCGGGGCTTGCGGCCTTCAGCGCGAGCTTCGTCGTCGAGCGATTGTCCTGATACCAGCCGATCGCGGCAGCGAACATGCGCTGGCCGGTGGGGACGAGCAGGATGCCGATCAGCGTCGCAATGCTCGCGGCGGCGAGCACGAACTGCATGTCGACGAACAGCGACGCACCCGATCCGTCGTGGATTCGCGTCTCGATCCGCTTGGCGAGGAACGGGCCGAGGAAGCTGTTCGAGGTGCGCGAGAAGAGCACGAGGATGTTGAACAGCGCAAAGGACATCGCGATTCGCCGCGTCCGCACCCCGGCGATGCGCGCCGCATAGGCGAGCGCGCCGATCAGGTTGATGAAGCCGGTGAGCAGGAGGATGGTGACGAGGGGAAGGTCGATCATGGGGGCCTAGCGGGATCTGAAAAAATCCGTTCGTGTCGAGCGAAGTCGAGACACCCCGAAGGCGTGCACCGCCAATGGGCATCTCGACTTCGCTCGATGCGAACGGGATTAGGGGATCAGCTTGAAATCGTCACGGCCTAAGTGGGGCCGACCATCGTCAATGCTTCCGCGTCAGCTCGCGCATCGCATTGTCGAGCCCGGCGAGGCTCAGCGGATACATGCGGTCGTTCATCAGCTGTTTGATCAGCTTCACCGACTGGGTGTAGCCCCAATGTGCCTCGGGTACCGGGTTGAGCCACACCGCGGCGGGATAGACGTGAGTGATCCGCTGGAGCCAGACCGCGCCCGATTCCTCGTTGAAATGCTCGACGCTGCCGCCCGGATGGGTGATCTCATAGGCGCTCATTGATGCGTCGCCGACGAAGATCACCTTGTAATCATGGCCATATTTGTGGAGGATGTCCCACATCTGGTGACGTTCGGACCAGCGGCGCTTATTGTCCTTCCACACCCCTTCATAGGGGCAATTGTGGAAATAGAAGAATTCCAGATTCTTGAACTCGCTCGTCGCGGCGCTGAACAATTCCTCACACAGCTTGATGAACGGGTCCATCGATCCGCCGACGTCGAGAAACAGCAGGAGTTTCACCGCGTTGCGCCGCTCGGGGCGCATGTGGATGTCGAGCCAGCCCTGCCGCGCGGAGCCGTCGATCGTGCCCGGAATGTCAAGCTCGTCGGCCGCGCCCTCGCGCGCGAACTTGCGCAGGCGGCGGAGCGCGATCTTGATGTTGCGGGTGCCGAGCTCCTTGGTGTTGTCGAGATTGGCGAACTCGCGCTTTTCCCAGACTTTCAGCGCACGCTTGTGCTTGCTCTCGCCGCCGATCCGCACCCCCTCGGGGTTATAGCCCGAATTGCCGTACGGACTGGTGCCGCCGGTGCCGACCCATTTGTTGCCGCCTTGGTGACGCTTCTGCTGTTCCTCGAGCCGCTTCTTCAGCGTCTCCATGATCTCGTCCCAGTCGCCGAGCGACTTGATCGCCTCCATCTCCTCGGGCGTCAGATATTTTTCGGCGACCGCCTTCAGCCATTCCTCGGGGACATCGACGGGGTTCTGGCCGTAATCGGTGAGCAGTCCCTTGAAGACCTTGTTGAACACCTGATCGAAGCGATCGAGCAGGCCCTCGTCCTTCACATAGACGGCGCGGGAGAGATAATAGAATTGTTCGGGACTGCGGTCGATGACCTCGCGGTCGAGCGCCTCCAGCAGCAGCAGATGCTCTTTCAGGCTGGCGGGAATGCCCGCGGCGCGAAGCTCGTCGAGGAAGCCGAAAAACATGGTGCAGGCCTATCGTGTTGCGGCGCGCGGTGCAATCACTTTACGTTTACGGAAAGGAGATGGGCAAGGAGGAGAATGATTTTGGGGGGGCGATGGGCTTTACGGCGACTAACAACTGATTGCGGTCGTTATTGCGTAGCAAGCACACACTTAATCGCTATGCTGCTTCATCGTTAAAGGAGCACCGATGGACTGGAATGAAGTAACAACATGGATGGGAGCGATCATCCTCATCGCTGCTATGCTCCTGTTTCCAAGGTGGTTCTCATTGCGCCACCGGGTTATAGTCGGCATCATACTATTCCCCCTAGGATGGGCCGGAATTTTCACCGGCATCGCTCTCGGTGATCAGGCTTTCATGCAGTCGGAAGTGGTGGCGTGGCTCTGGATGGGGATGAGCGCATTTGCGATTGTGCTTGCGATCACGCTCCTTGTTCCAGTGCTTTTTGACTGGCTGAGGAAACGACCTCGTCCCAAGCGACGACCAGGAAAATGGCCTACTGGTCACTGGAAGAGTTGAACGTCCGCTTCCCACCCCATAGCGGACTTTAAGCCTCGCAGGCCATGGGCCGCAATTGCCTCTGGACCGTTCCACGCCGCTCCGCCTATAGGCGACGCCGATATGTCGCCCCGCCGGATCATCCGTGGGGCAGGGGAAGGACAGGATATGAGCGTCACGACGGTTCCGCTGCGCCCGGTGAGCAAGGGCGGCCTCTGGCTGATGTGGATCGGCCTCATCGCGCTGCTCGTCGCGGGCACCGGTTTCGCCTGGTGCCAGACCGTCGTGCGCGAGTTCGAGGTGGTGAAGGCTGGCGAGGGCAAGAGCCCGACCGACGGCGACATCGTGCTCATCAAATATACCGGCCGCCTCGGCAACGGGACGATCTTCGACCAACAGGAGCAGGCGCCGATGCCCGTGACCGGCGTGGTTCCGGGCTTCAGCGAAGCGCTCAAGAAGATGCAGAAGGGCGGAAAGTACAAGATCGTCATTCCGCCGGAAAAGGGCTATGGCGCGGAAGCCAAGGGGCCGATCCCCGGGAACAGCACGCTCTATTTCGACGTCGAGCTGATCGATTTCAAATCCGAGGCCGAAGTTCGCGCGATGCAACAGATGATGCAGCAACAGCAGATGCAGCAGCAGGGCGCGCCCGGCGCTCCGACTCCGCAGCCGTAATTTGATCGTCGCCCCCCATCGCGGGGGCGACGGGCTTTAGGCTAAGGAAGCCGCCGCTTTCGCCTGCGCGCCGGCGTTGCGCTCGGCTTCGCGTTCGAGCGCGACCTTGATCATCGCGACGATCGGGTCGGCGAGGAACAGCCCCATGATGCCGAGCAGCGCGCCGAACAATATCTGCGCGCCGAGGACGAGCGCCGGGGCGAGGTCGACCGTCTGCTTCGCGACCATCGGGACGATCAGATAGCCGTCGACCGTCTGGACAATGAAATAGATGGCGATCGCCCAGAGGCCGGCGTCGGTTCCGGCCGAGAAGCCGACGAGCACCAGCAGCACGCCCGAAACGATCGCGCCGATATTGGGGATGAAGGCGAGCAGGCCGGTGAGCAGTCCCATCAGCGCCGCCATCGGAATGCCGACCGCAAGACAGGCGAGCCAAGTGCCGATCCCCTCGACGATCATGCCGAGCAGGCGTCCCGCCATCAGCCGGCGCAGCGTGAAGCCCATGCGCGCGGTGGTGATATAGAAATTCTCGCGGCTTTTCATCGGCAGCATCCACGCGACGCCGCGCTCATAGAGCCGCGGTTCGATCGCGATGAAGATGCCGAGCACGACGACCATGACGAGGCTGGTCAGCGCGCCGAGCACGGTGCCGACCGCGGCGGTGACGCGCCCGACGGTGCCCGCGATATTTTCCGTGATCGTCTTGGTGTCGAACTGGACGTCGCCCATGCCGTGCGCGCTCGCCCAGGCGGCGATGCGCTCGACCTGGCCCATGACGACCTTTTGCAAGGTCGCGGCCTGATCGGCGATCTGCGAGCCCGCGAACATCACTGTCCAGGCGAGGAAGGCGACGAGCGACAGGCAGACGATCAGCAGCCGCCAGCCGCGGCCGATCGGCAGGATGCGGCCGAGCAGGCGCGTGCCGCCGTCGAGGATCGCGGCGACGACGATCGCGGCGAAGATGAGCAGGATCGGCTGGATCAGCACGATGCAGACGCCGATGAACAGCGCGAGACCCAGCCAGACGCCGGCCTTCAAAAGCTCGGTGCGGACGAGCTGGCTGCGAATCTCGGTGGGGCCGGGGGCCTCCTTATGTTCGTCCCCATGCTCGTCGGCGCGCGGCGCAGAGGTGGCGGACGCCTTGGCGCGCGTCGCGCTCGTCTTCCTTGTCGTCGCCGCCATGCCGTCGCTCCTATTTCGCGTTTCCATCATGCGCGGGGCGCAAGTTGGTTCCGGCGCGGTCCGCGCGCAGCGCGCCGAACCAGCTCAGCGGATTATACCATTCAGCGGTGCCGTCGGTCGAAAAGCTGATGATTTCGGCGCGGCCCGCGATCGCATCGAACGGCACCGGGCCGCCGAGCCCCTTCTGGCTGACGGCGACGCGGCTGTCGGCGCTGCCGTCGCGGTTGTCGCCCATCAGGAACAGGTGACCGGCGGGCACCTTGATCGGTCCATAATCGTCGGTCATGTAACCGGGACCCATGTCGATCGTGTCGAAAGTCGCGCCGCCGGGCAGCGTTTCGCGCACGATCGGCAGTTCGAGCACTTGCCTGCCGCTCGCGTCGCGGGTCAGGAAGCGGCCGAGGCTGCTGTCGGTGCCGGGCATATTGGCATCGACCGGGATCGACAGCATCGGTTCGACCTCGCGCTTGATCGGCGTGCCGTTGATGATCAGCGCACCGCCGCGCAGCTCGATCGTGTCGCCGGGCAGGCCGATCACGCGCTTGATGTAATCGACGCGCGTCACCGGATGTTCGAGGACGACGATATCGCCGCGCTCGGGCAGCTTACCGAACCAGCGGCCGGGCGTTTTCGGCGCGAGGTGGAAGCTCGCCGAGGCATAGGACCAGCCATAGGGATATTTGCTGACGATCAGCCGGTCGCCGTTGCGCAGGATCGGCATCATCGAATCGGACGGGATGTAGAAGGGCTTGGCGACGCAGCTATGGATGCCGAGCACGAGAATCAGGATCACCACGATATCGCGGATCAGCTTGCCCCAGCCGCCGTCGTCCTTGTCCGCCTTGTTCTTCGCCATGCTCAGTCCTTGATTGCTTCGATGATGACGAAGGCCTGCGCCCAGGGATGGTCGTCGGTCAGCGTCAGGTGAATGTGGGCGCTATGTCCCGGAGGCATCATCTCCGCGAGCCGCGCCGCCGCGCCGCCTGTCAGCGCGAGTGTCGGCGCGCCCGAGGGGGCGTTGACGACGCCGATGTCCTTCATGAACACGCCGCGCTTGAAGCCGGTGCCGACCGCCTTGGAAAAAGCCTCCTTGGCGGCGAAGCGCTTGGCATAGGTGCCCGCGCGGGTGAAGGGCCGCCGCGCCGCCTTGGCGCGCTCGATGTCGGTGAAGACGCGCTTTTCGAAGCGTTCGCCGAAACGGTCGAGCGAAGCCTGGATGCGCTCGATATTGCAGAGGTCGGAGCCGAGGCCGATGATCAAAGCGATCCTCCCCGGCACGGGGAGGGGGACCGCCGAAGGCGGTGGAGGGGCAGGCGCGTCATCGCGCTGCCTCTCGGCGGCAAGCAAACCGCAGGTGCCCCTCCACCATGCTTCGCATGGTCCCCCTCCCCGTGCCGGGGAGGCTCTGTCGCGCTCCGCTCACCCGCGGGCCTCGTCCATCAGGTCGCGCATCCGGCGCACCGCGGTTTCGAGGCCGGTGAAGATCGCCTCGCCGATCAGATAATGGCCGATGTTGAGTTCGGCGAGCTGCGGGATCGCGGCGACCGGGACGACATTCTCATAGGTCAGCCCGTGGCCCGCGTGCGGTTCGATGCCGTTCTTCCACGCCAGCGCCGCGGCGTCGGCGAGGCGGCGGAGTTCGGCGGCGCGATCCTCGCCCTCGGCATGGGCGTAGCGGCCGGTATGGAATTCGACGACCGGCGCCTTGAGGCGCATCGCCGCCTCGATCTGGCGCGCGTCGGGTTCGATGAACAGGCTGACGCGGATGCCGGCGTCGTTCAGCCGCGACACGATGGGCGCGAGGTGGTTATGCTGCCCCGCCGCGTCGAGCCCGCCCTCGGTCGTGCGCTCCTCGCGCTTTTCGGGGACGATGCACGCGGCGTGCGGCGCGTGGCGGAGCGCGATGGCGACCATCTCGTCGGTCGCTGCCATCTCGAGGTTCAGCGGCAGGCTGGTCGCGGCCTGGATGCGCGCGAGGTCGTCGTCGCGGATGTGGCGCCGGTCTTCGCGCAGGTGCGCGGTGATGCCGTCGCCGCCGACTGCGGCGACGATTTCCGCCGCGCGCACCGGGTCGGGATGGTCGCTGCCGCGCGCGTTGCGGATCGTCGCGACATGGTCGATGTTGACGCCGAGGCGCAGGCGGCTGGCGGCGGGCGCGTTCAATTCGCGCGGCTCCCGGGCTTGATCGCCTGCGTGCCCGCGAGTTCGGGCGGGAGTTCGTCCGCCGCATAGGTCGGGAAATTGATCGCGACGAGCGGATAGAAGGGAACGCCGAGGTCGATATTGCTCCCCGCCGAACGATCGACGAGCGCCGCCTCGGCGAGAACCTCGCCGCCCGCGGCGCGCACCGCCTCCATCGCTTCGCGCGAGGAGAGGCCGGTGGTGACGACGTCCTCGACCATCAGCACCTTGGCGCCGGCGGGGATGGCGAAACCGCGGCGCAGTTCGAAGGTGCCCGTCGGGCGCTCGACGAAGATCGCCGGCTTGCCGAGCGCGCGGCCCATCTCATGGCCGATGATGACGCCGCCCATTGCGGGCGAGACGACCAGGTCGATCGCTTGCCTCAGGTCGCGCGGCAGCTTGGCGGCGAGCGCGACGGCGAGCCGTCCGGCGCGCTCGGTGTCCATCAGGACGCGCGCGCATTGCAGATAATATTCGCTGTGGCGGCCCGAGGAGAGCAGGAAATGCCCCTGCAACAGCGCGTCGGCGGCGCGAAATTCGGCCAGGATTTCATCGTCGGTCATGGGAGAAGGGTCTTTTGTTCCTGTTGACCCGCCTTCGAGAGGCAGGTTTCGGTGGCGAAGATTTGCCAGCCGGAAAATAGTGTTAGAGATGCTTGAGGCAAGCGGCAAGCGGGTCTATAGCGCCCGCGAGATTCAGCCTTGGGGACGGCTGCCGCGACGCATGTCCGGTGTCCGTGCAAAGGGGTTGGGGCATCGATAAGAACAACAGGCAACGGGCGGCACTATCCTTATGAAGAGCTTGAAATCCCTTGTAATCGCAGCGGCTTTGTCGCTCGGCGCGGTGGGCGCCGCGCAGGCACAGGCACCGGCGGCAGCACCCGCCGCGGCGCCGGCGGTCCCGACGACGGCGACTCCGGCTCCGGCAGCGCCCGATGCGGCGGCGACCACCGCGGCGCCCGCACCGGCCGACGCCGCCAAGGCGGCCACGCCCGCCGGCGATGCGACCTATGTGCCCATGAAGCCCACCGCCGGGATCGGCCAACCGGTCGACGGCGACATCAATTTCCAGCCGCAGGTGACCCCGATCGGTCAGCAGGCCTATACGTTCAACCACTATATCCTGCTGCCGGTGATCACGGTCATCACGCTGTTCGTGCTCGGCCTGCTGCTCTGGGTGATCGCGCGCTACCGTGCCGGCGCGAACCCGGTGCCGTCGAAGACGACGCATAACACGTTCATCGAAGTGATCTGGACCGCGATCCCGGTGCTGATCCTCGCGGTGATCGCGGTGCCGTCGATCCGCCTGCTCGCGGCGCAATATGAGCCGCCGAAGAAGGATGCTCTGACGATCAAGGTTACCGGCTATCAATGGTATTGGGGCTATGCCTACCCCGACCAGGGCATCGCCGAATATGTCTCGAAGATCCTGCCCGAGGATCAGGCGAAGGCGCGCGGCGAACCCTATCACCTCGCCGTCGACAACCGCATGGTCGTTCCCGTCGGCCGCCAGGTGAAGCTGATCATCACCGGGTCCGACGTGATCCACAGCTTCGCGGTCCCGGCCTTCTGGACCAAGATGGACGCGGTCCCCGGCCGCGCCAACGAAACGACGTTCACCGCGAACAAGGTCGGCGTCTATTACGGCCAATGCTCGGAACTCTGCGGCGTCGATCACGGCTATATGCCGATCGCGGTCGAGGTTCTGCCGGTCGACAAGTGGAAGGCCTGGGTCCGCTCGAAGGGCGGCAATCCCGACGGTCCGGCGCCCGCCGCCGCGGCTCCGGGCGCGCCCGCGCCCGCCGGTCCGATCCCCGCGACCACGACCGCCGCGCCGGCTCCCGCGCCCGCCGCCACCGCACCCGAAGCAGCGCCGGCTGCGGCTCCCGCCGCCGCGCCTGCCGCCAAGAATTAATCAAGGGGTCCGACAGATGACCGATATCGCAGCGACTGCACCATCCCACGGCCACGATCATGCGCATGATCACGGCCACGATCACGACACGCCGGGCTTCTTCGTCCGCTGGTTCATGTCTACGAACCACAAGGACATCGGCACGCTCTACCTGATCTTCGCGATCATCGCCGGCATCGTCGGCGGCGTCCTGTCGGGGATGATGCGCCTCGAACTCGCCGAACCGGGCATCCAGTATCTCCACGGCTGGGCGCAGTTCTTCGACCCCGCCGCGACCGAGGTGCAGGCGAAGCATTTCTGGAACGTGATGATCACCGCGCACGGCCTGATCATGATCTTCTTCATGGTCATGCCCGCGATGATCGGCGGTTTCGGCAACTGGTTCGTGCCGCTGATGATCGGCGCCCCCGACATGGCCTTTCCGCGGATGAACAACGTCAGCTACTGGCTGACCACCGTGGCGTTCGTCATGCTCGTCGCCTCGATGTTCTTCCCTGGCGGCAGCGGCCTTGGCGCGGGCACCGGCTGGACGCTCTACGCGCCGCTGTCGACCAGCGGTTCGGTCGGCCCCGCGGTCGACATGGCGATCTTCTCGGTCCACCTCGCGGGCGCGGCGTCGATCCTCGGCGCGATCAACTTCATCACCACCATCTTCAACATGCGCGCGCCTGGCATGACGCTGCACAAGATGCCGCTGTTTGCCTGGTCGGTGCTGATCACCGCCTTCCTGCTGCTGCTGTCGCTGCCGGTTCTCGCCGCGGCGATCACGATGCTGCTCACGGACCGCAACTTCGGCACCACCTTCTATGATGCGACGGGCGGCGGCGATCCGATTCTCTACCAGCATCTCTTCTGGTTCTTCGGTCACCCCGAAGTCTACATCATGATCCTGCCGGGCTTCGGCATCGTCAGCCAGGTCATCTCGACCTTCAGCAAGAAGCCGGTGTTCGGCTATCTTGGCATGGCCTATGCGATGGTCGCGATCGGCGTCGTCGGCTTCATCGTGTGGGCGCACCACATGTTCACCGTCGGCATGAACGTGAACCTGAAGATGTATTTCACCGCGGCGACGATGGTCATCGCGGTCCCGACCGGCATCAAGATCTTCAGCTGGATCGCCACCATGTGGGGCGGTTCGCTGAGCTTCAAGACGCCGATGCTGTGGGCGCTGGGCTTCATCTTCATGTTCACCGTCGGCGGCGTGACCGGCGTCGTGCTCGCCAACGGCGGCGTCGACACCAACCTGCACGACACTTATTATGTCGTTGCGCACTTCCACTATGTGCTGTCGCTGGGCGCGGTCTTCTCGCTCTTCGCCGGTTTCTATTACTGGTTCCCGAAGATGTCGGGCCGGATGTACAACGAGGCGCTGGGCCAGCTGCACTTCTGGGTCTTCTTCATCGGCGTGAACGTCCTGTTCTTCCCCCAGCATTTCCTGGGCCAGCAGGGGATGCCGCGCCGCTATCCCGACTATGCCGAAGGCTTTGCCTACTGGCATTATATCTCGTCGGTCGGTTATGCGATCATGGCGGTCGGGATGATCTTCTTCTTCGTGAACCTCGTCTATTCGCTGTTCGCGGGCAGGAAGGCCGCCGACAATCCGTGGGGCGAGGGTGCCACGACGCTCGAATGGACGCTGTCGAGCCCGCCGCCGTTCCACCAGTTCAACGAACTGCCGCGTATCGCGTGACGTCTATCGCCTGAACGGTTCCGCCCCCTGCCGGATGTCGGCCGGGGGCGTTTCCCTGAAGGCCGGAGTTGAGATGGCGCAGAGCCTGACCCATGGCGAAATGTCGCTGCCTGCCGATTGGCGCGACCTGTTCGCGCTGACCAAGCCGCGCGTGATGTCGCTCGTCGTGTTCACGGCGCTTTGCGGCCTGCTCGCGGCGCCGGGCAACGTCCATCCGGTGCTCGCTTTCTCTTCGATCCTCGCGATCGCGCTGGGGGCGGGGGCGTCGGGTGCGCTCAACCAATGGTATGAGGCGGGGCTCGACGCGAAGATGAAGCGCACCGCCGGGCGGCCGCTGCCCGCTGGGCGCCTCGACCCGCAGACCGCGCTCCATTTCGGGGTCGGCCTCGCCGCCTTCTCGGTCTTCCTGATGCTGTTCGCCGCCAATTGGCAGGCGGCGCTGTTGCTGACCGTCTCGATCCTCTTCTATGTCTTCGTCTACACCATGTGGCTGAAGCCGCGGACGCCGCAGAATATCGTCATCGGCGGCGCCGCGGGTGCCTTTCCGCCGCTGATCGGCTGGGTCGCCGCGACCGGCGGCGTCGCGCCGCTGCCGGTGCTGCTCTTCCTGCTCATCTTCCTGTGGACGCCGCCGCATTTCTGGGCGCTCGCACTGTTCGTGCGCTCCGACTATGCCGCCGCGGGCATTCCGATGATGCCGGTCGTCGCGGGCGAAAGCTCGACCCGGCGCCAGATCCTCTTCTATGCGCTGATCATGGCGGCGGCGGCGATCGCGCCGTGGCCGCTCGGCTACACCGGCGCGCTCTATGGCTGGGCCGCGGTGCTGCTGTCGGCGCTTTTCGTGTTGCTCTCGATCCAGGTCGGCACCCGCCGCACGGGCGAGGACGACCGGATGCAGCCCGAAAAGCGGCTCTTCGCTTATTCGATCGCCTATCTCTTCATCCTGTTCGGCGCGGTCGTCGCCGATCATTGGTGGCCGCTATGACCGACGAAAATCCGCAAAAGCCCTTCGACGAGGCCGAATATCGTCGCCGCCAGCGCAGCCGGGCGAACCTGATGGGCTGGATATTGGGCGCGCTCGCGCTGCTGTTCTTCTTCATCACGATGGCGCGGATGGTGCCGCATTCATGACTGCCCCGATGCCCCGCCCGATCGCCCGCATGTCCAAGAATGCGAAGACCGCTTCGCTCGCCGCGCTGCTCGCGGTGGCGATGGTCGGGCTCGGTTTCGCGGCGGTGCCGCTCTACAATCTCTTCTGCCGCGTCACCGGCTTCGGCGGCACGACACAGCGCTATGATCCCGTCGCGGCGGCCGAAACGCCGAAGGTCCTCAGCGACACCATCTCGGTGCGCTTCGACTCCAATGTCGCGCCGGGGCTGCCATGGAAATTCTATCCCGAGCATCCGACCGACACGGTCAGCATCGGCGCGCGCGACATGGCGATCTTCATCGCCCGGAATGAATCGACGCACGACCTGACGGGCACGGCGAGCTTCAACGTCACCCCCGATGCCGCGGGCAAATATTTCACCAAGATCCAGTGCTTCTGCTTCACGCAGCAGACGCTGAAGGCGGGGGAGCAGATTCGGATGCCGGTGCTGTTCTTCGTCGATCCCAAGATCAAGGACGACCCCGACGCGCGCGACATCGAAGAGATCACCCTCAGCTACACCTTCCACCCTGTAGACGGGGACAAAAAGGCGAGCTAAGGCCGCGATCGAAGAGTCTTAATCCAGGACCGGCGGGTGATGGGGAATCACCGGGCTGGGGCAAAAAACGGGAACTGCGACATGGCTGGTGCCAAACATCATGACTATCACCTCGTAAACCCCAGCGTCTGGCCGATGATCGGCTCGATCGCGGCGCTCGTCATGTTCTTCGGCGGGGTGATGTGGATGCACGCCGACTATTTCGGCGGCGCCGGCAAGTGGGTGTTCGGCCTGGGCGTCGCGGGCGTAATCGCCACCTTCTTCAGCTGGTGGTCGGACGTCATCGCCGAGGCGCACGCGGGCGACCACACGCCGGTCGTCCAGCTTCACATGCGCTACGGCATGATCCTGTTCATCGCGTCCGAAGTGATGTTCTTCGTCGGCTGGTTCTGGGCGTGGTTCGATTTCTCGCTCTTTCCGGTGCCGGTCGAGATCGTCGACGGCGCGGTGACCTCGCTGTTCGGGCAGGACGGCGCCTCCGCGATCACCGTCTGGCCGCCGAAGGGCATCCATGTCATCGACGCTTTCTCGTTGCCTTTGCTCAATACGCTGATCCTGCTCTGCTCGGGCACGACGATCACCTGGGCGCATCATTCGCTGATCCATGGCGATCGCGAAGGTCTCAAGAAGGGCCTGTGGCTGACGATCATCCTCGGCGTGACCTTCAGCTGCATCCAGGCCTATGAATATGCCGAGGCGCCGTTCCCCTTCGGCACGATCAACTATACCTCGGCCTTTTTCATGGCGACCGGCTTCCACGGTTTCCACGTGCTCGTCGGCACGATCTTCCTGATCGTCTGCCTCGTCCGCACCTACAAGGGCCACTTCACCCCGCAGCAGCATTTCGGTTTCGAAGCCGCCGCCTGGTACTGGCACTTCGTCGACGTTGTGTGGCTGTTCCTCTTCATCATCGTCTATGTTTGGGGCGGCTGGGGCGCGCCGGTCGCCGCGCACTAAGTTGCCGGACGACAAGCCAGCAGCAAAGGGGCAGCCGCCGGTCTGGCGCGCTGCCCTTTTTGCGACCTGCCCCGAATGCGGGGCGCCGGGGCTGTTCGAGGGCGCGGCCCGCTTTCGCGAGCGCTGTCCGTCGTGCGGGCTCGATTATAGCCGCTACAATGTCGGCGACGGCCCCGCGGCGTTCCTGACCCTGATCGTCGGCGCGCTGCTGATCGTGCTGGCGCTGCTGCTCGATGCCGCGGTGCGGCCGCCGATCTGGGTGCATGTGATATTGTGGGTCCCGTTGACGATCGTCGCGGTGATCTATGGTCTGCGCGTCGGCAAGGCGGCGCTGCTCGCCAGCGAGCATCAGCGGCAGGCCGCCGAAGGAAAGCTCAGCGATGACGGAAAGCCCTGACGCGCCGCGCCGCTGGCCGGTAATCCCGACTATTCTTGTCCTCGCCGCCGCTGCCGCGATGGTCGCGCTCGGCATCTGGCAGCTTCAGCGCAAGGGCGAGAAGGAAGCGCTGATCGCGCTTTACGAGCGCAACCGGGCGATGTCGTCGCCCGTGACCTATCCCAAACTGCCGCCGGTCTCCGACGCCTTTCTGTTCCGCAAGAGCAGCGTCGTTTGCCTGGAGGTGGTCAAATGGGACCCGCGCGGCGGCACCGATCGCAAGGGGCAAACGGGCATCCGCATGATCGCCGACTGCCGCACCGGCGCCGAGGGGCCGGGGGTGCTGATCGACGTCGGGATCGCCGACGATTTCACGCCGCCCGACTGGAAGGGCGGCACGGTGCAGGGGACGATCGTTCCCGGCCCGGAGCAGCCGACGCTGATCCAGCGGCTGACGGGGAAGGCGGTGCCGGCGCGCGCGATGCTCGTCGCCGATACGCCCGTTCCGGGGCTGCGCGCCAGCGAGGTGCCGTCGGGGGCCGACGTGCCGAACAATCACCTCGCCTATGCCGTCCAATGGTTCTTTTTTGCCGCGATCGCGCTGATTATCTACGCCCTCGCGGTGCGCCGCCGCTTGCAGCGGTGACGGCGCGCCGTTAGGGCGCATTCCCGTGATGGACTATATCAGCACCCGCGGCTCCGCGCCGACCCTCGACTTCCGCGCCGCCACGCTTGCCGGCCTTGCCAGCGACGGCGGGCTCTATGTGCCAGCCGAATGGCCGCGGATGTCGGCGGACGAGATTCGCGCGCTTGCCGGGCTCGATTATGTCGAAACCGCGGTGCGGGTGATGGCGCCCTTCGTTGCGGGCATATTGAGCGAGGAGGAACTGCGGGGTCTCTGCAAGGCCGCCTATGGCCGGTTCAGCCATGATGCGGTGACGCCGCTGGTGCAGCTCGACCATCGCCACTGGCTGCTCGAATTGTTCCACGGCCCGACGCTGGCGTTCAAGGACGTCGCGCTGCAACTGCTCGGCCAGCTTTTCGAAAAATTCCTTGCGGGCGGCGAGACCGACCTCACCATCGTCGGCGCGACCTCGGGCGACACCGGATCGGCGGCGATCGAGGCGGTCGCGGGGCGCGAGCATATTCGCATCTTCATGCTCCATCCCGAAGGCCGGGTCAGCGACGTCCAGCGCCGCCAGATGACGACCGTGCTTGCTCCCAACGTCCATAATATCGCGATCGACGGCAGCTTCGACGACGCGCAGGCGATGGTGAAGCGGCTGTTCGGCGACGCCGAGGCGCGGGGCCAACTCACCCTGTCGGCGGTGAACAGCATCAACTGGGCGCGGCTGATGGCGCAGGTTGTCTATTATTTCTATGCCGCCGTCCGCCTCAGCGCACCCGACCGCCCCGTCGCGTTCAGCGTGCCGACGGGGAATTTCGGCGACGTGTTCGCGGGCTATGTCGCGGCGCGCATGGGGCTGCCCGTGGCAAGGCTGGTGGTGGCGACCAACGTCAACGACATCCTCCACCGCGCGCTGTCGTCGGGCGACTATAGCGCGGGCATCGTCACCGCGACCGCGACTCCCAGCATGGACATTCAGGTCAGCAGCAATTTCGAACGGCTGCTGTTCGATCTGTCGGGGCGTGACGGCGCCGCGATCACCGGCATGATGGGCGAGTTCGACGCCAATCGCGCGATGACGATCCCGGGGGACATGCTGCGCGGTGCGCGGGGCCTGTTCACCAGCGCGCGGATCGACGGCGATGCGATGACGCTCGCGCTGCGCTGGGCGCAGGAACATGGCGGGCAGATCATCGACCCGCACAGCGCCGTCGGCCTCGCCGCCGCGCGGACGCTGGAGATCGACGCCGATATTCCCGTCGTCACGCTTGCGACCGCGCATCCCGCGAAGTTCCGCGACGCCGTCGAGCGTGCGACCGGCGTGCGCCCGCCGCTCCCGGCACGGCTCGGCAATCTGTTCGAGCGCGAGGAGCGCTATGTGACGCTGCCGGGCGATTATGACGCGGTGAAGGCGCATATCCTGGCCGAGGCGGCGCGTGGCTGATCTGCAGCCCCTCGTCACGCTCGTCGGCGAGGCGTGGGACGATTATGGGCTGGTCGACAGCGGCGGCGGGCGCAAGCTCGAACGCTATGGTCCCTATCGCTTCATCCGCCCCGAACCGCAGGCGATGTGGCAACCCGCGCTTCCGGCGAGCGAATGGGAACAGGCCGATGGCGAGTTCATTCCCGCCTCGGACGAGGATGGCGGCGGCCGCTGGTATTTCAACAAGCCCGTCCCGGCCGAGGGCTGGCCGCTCGGCTGGCGCGAGACGCGTTTCACCGCGAGTTGCACCCCGTTCCGCCATCTGGGTTTCTTTCCCGACATGGCGCCGGTGTGGGATTGGCTCCGTGTACAGGTCGAGGGTAAGCCCGACCCGGCCTTCCTCAACCTCTTCGGCTACACCGGCGTCGGCAGCCAGGCGCTCGCCGCGGCGGGCGCGGCGGTGACGCATGTCGACGCGTCGAAGAAATCGGTCGCGCAGGCGCGCGACAATGCCGCGCTTGCGGGGATGGGTGAGAAGCCGATCCGCTGGATCGTCGACGATGCGGGGAAATTCACCGCGCGCGAAGTGCGGCGCGAGCGGCGCTACGATGCGATCCTGCTCGACCCGCCGAAGTTCGGGCGCGGGCCGAACAATGAGCGCTGGCAGCTCGAAGAGGGGCTCGCTCCCTTGCTCGCCGATTGCCGCCAATTGCTCGACGCCGACAGCCGGGCGCTGTTCCTGACCGTCTATGCCGTGCGCATGTCGGCGCTGGCGATCGGCGAACTGCTCGCGCAGCTTTTCGCCGACCTGCCGGGCAAGGTCGAATGTGGTGAGCTCGCGGTGCGCGAAGAGGCGCGGGGGCTGCTGCTCCCGACCGCGATCTTTGCGCGGTGGAGCCGATAGGGGCGACGTAGAAAGAACAGCGTGGTCCCTCGCCTTCGCGGGGGAGCACGCTTTTTTGTGCCGTCTATTCTTCTGGCGTCGCCAGTTCGATCCGGTTGCGTCCGCCCTCCTTGGCACGATAGAGCGCATCGTCGGCGGCTTTCAGCGCCGCGCGCACCTCGGCATAGCCGAAGACGTCGGCGACCCCGCCCGAGAAGGTGATCTGCCCGAAAGGCTGGTCGGTCTTGCGGTTGATCAGCCGCCGCTCGGACAGGCCCTCGCGGGCCTCGTCGAGCCGTTTCGCCGCCTCGCTCGGCGGCAGGCCGCGGAACAGCATCACGAACTCCTCGCCGCCATGGCGCGCGACATGGCAATGATCGTTGGAGATACGCGCGAGCGTGTCGGCGATCAGCTTGATGACGCGGTCGCCCGCCTCATGCCCGTGGAGGTCGTTGACCTTCTTGAACTCGTCGATGTCGCAGAAGGCGACCGACAGCGGCTCGCACGCGCTGCGCGCTTCTTCGTGATGGCGTTCGAGCAGCACCTCGAAGGCGCGGCGGTTGGGCAGGCCGGTCAGATAGTCGATCTCGGCATCGCGCTTGGCGCGGGCGAGGCTGCGGCGCAGCGCCTTGGTCTCATCCTCGCTCTTACGCATCTCGTCCTCGGCGTGGCGCGTGCGTTCGAGCATCACTTTGGCGATGTCGGCGAGGTGCGAGACGAGCTCGCCGGTCTTCTGCACCTGTTCGAGGTCGCTGACGTGCGCCTCCAGCTTCGATCCATATTCGCGCGTCGCGCTGCGCGCTGCCTTGGTGCTGGTGTGGAAGGTTTCGAGGTTCGATTCGAGCCGGGCGACCATGCGGTCGAGATCGGCGCGATCGGCGACGACCGGCTCCTGTTCCATCAGCTCGTCGAGCCATTGCTGGGTGACGCCCTCGTGCGTCTGCGAGCGTGCGGCGATCTGGCGCGCGAGCCGCGGGTTGATCCCCGAAAAGGCGCTGTGCGCGATCAGCAGGTTGGCGGGCGAAATGTCGAGATCGTGATTGAGGAGGAAGGACGTTATCGCGCCGAGCAATTGCTCGCGCGCCTCGCGAACCAGGTTGCGCGACCCGGGCGGGGCTTCGCTCCCTTCTTCATAGGTCCCGCTGCGCGCGCGGAGCCCCAGCCAGCCCAGGAGCCGCCCTACCGGCTCGGTCGATGGTGTTGCGTGAGTGGTCATGCGCCATTTAACGGGCGTGCGCGGCCCGGTTTTAAGTGCCGGCGCAAAATTTGCTCAGCGGTCGACGCGGCCTTCGTCGCGGCCCGGCATCGCCGCCAGAAACGGCAGGATCACCGCGGTCAGCACCAGCCAGCCGCTCGACGCCAGCAGCGCGCTGGACAGCGACCAGAGGTCGGCGAGCAGGCCGAACAGCCAGGCGCCGAGCGCCATCGCGCCAAAGGTCACCGCCTGATAGATCGACAGGCAGCGGCCGAGGATCGCCTCGGGCGAGCGAAGCTGCATCGCAACGTTGAGCGTGGTGAGCGTCGATACCCAGGCGAGCCCCGCGACGAAGGTCGACGCCATCACCGCCGGGAGCGACGGGACGAGCGCCATCGGCACGAGCGCCGCAGCGAAGACCAGCGCCGATGTGCTGACGATCCGGTCGCTGCCCCAGCGGCGGCGGAGATGGCCGACCTGCAGCGCGGCGACGATCGACCCCGCGCCAAAGGCGGCGAGGCAGAGGCCGTAAATTGTCTCGGTCCCGTGGAGGCGGTCGCGGACGAGCGCGGGCAGCAAGGCCTGGAAACTGATCGCCGCGATGCCGAAGGCGAAGCCGCGGGTCAGGATGCGCCGCACCGGGTTCGACTGGACGCAGAAGCGGATTCCGGTGGCGATCGCGGCGAGCATCGGCGAACGCTGCGGCGGCGCGACTTCGGGATGCCAGCGCAGCAGCACGACGATCAGCGCGAGGTAGCTTACCGAATTGATCGCAAAGGCGGGGGCGGGGCCGGTGAGCGAAATGAGCAGTCCGCCGAGCGCGGGGCCGACGCTGCGCGCGAGGTTGAAGGCGATGCTGTTGAGTGCGATCGCCTGCGGCAGATCCTTCGGACCGACCTGCAACCGCACCGACGCCTGCCACGCGGGGCCGTTGAGCGCGGTGCCGCACCCGACCGCGAGGGTGAAGAAGAGCAGCAGCAAGGGCGAGATCGCGCCGATCCATGTCGTCACCGTCAGCGCGGCCGAGACGATCAGCATCCCGCTCTGTGCCGCGAGCATGACGCGGCGGCGGTCGAAATTGTCGGCGATGGCCCCGGCGAAGACGCCGAGCAGCAGGATCGGGATCGTCGCGCCCGCCTGCACCAGCGCGATGAGCTGATGCGAGGTGGTGAGTTCGGTCATCAGCCAGGCGGCGCCGACCGACTGGATCATCGATCCCATGTTCGAGGCGAGGTTGGCGATCCAGATCGCGCGGAAGGCGGGATAGCGAAAGGGAGCGAGGGAAGAAGGCGGGGAAGAGGTTTGCGTCGCGCTCACAGATCAAGCGCGTAGCTGTGCCGGGGATGAGACGCAATCGGGCGCGGTAAGCTTTTTCGATTTACGGGGTGTGAAAATCCCGGTGGCGGCTTTGGGGTGGGGAGCGGCCATCTCCATCTTCGTCATCCCGGTCTGGTTCCGGGATCGGCCCGGCACGCGGACCGCGTCATCATTCCAAAGTTCAGGAAAGTTCAGCCTATTGCATTCCTCCGATCGGGACTCGCGGCGCGCTGAACGCACCCCGTGCGTCTCGCCGTGACCGCATCCGCAACCACCTTTATCCACCGAATGAAAGAGCCGGATGAAAGCTGGCACAGCCGGATAATGTAGGAAAGGCCTATTTGAAGGCGACGCCTGCTTTGGGGTGGGGAGCGGCCATTCCCCACCTTCGTCATTCCCGCGAAAGCGGGAACCCAGTGTGGGGTTAGCCGACGCACGCTCTGGGTCCCCGCTTTCGCGGGGATGACAAAGTCAGGAAAGGCCGGACGTCCGCAATCGGTCGCAACCGGTCGTTCGCGATCGAGCACCGCGCCGCGAAATAATCGTGCTTCCCCCACTGGCGCGCTTGGCGCCGACTGGTTACATGGGCCGCCACCAAACGAGTCGCGTGTGCCGCCCGAAACCCACGGGCAGGCGCCGCCCGCATCAGAAAGTGGCACCCATGGAAATCTTCACCGGCCTGACCTTCGACGACGTGCTGCTGGTGCCCGGCGCGTCGGACATCCTGCCGTCCGACGCCAATCTGTCGACGCAGCTCACCAGCGAGATCAGCCTCAACATCCCGATCCTGTCGTCGGCGATGGACACGGTGACCGAGGCCGACATGGCGATCTTGATGGCGCAGATCGGCGGCATCGGCGTCCTCCACCGCAATCTGACGATCGAGGAGCAGGCGGCGGCGGTGCGGCAGGTCAAGCGCTTCGAGAGCGGGATGATCGTCAATCCGATCACCATCACCCCCGACGCGCCGCTTTCCTACGCCACCGCGCTGATGGCGCAGCACAAGATTTCGGGCATTCCGGTCGTCGAAACCGGCGGCAAGCTGGTCGGCATCTTGACCCACCGCGACGTCCGCTTCGCCGACAATCCGGGCCAGCCGGTGCGCGAGCTGATGACCGCCGAGAATCTCGCGACCGTTCGTCCCGGCGTCGGGCAGGACGAGGCGCGCAAGCTGCTCCACCAGCGCCGCATTGAAAAGCTGCTCGTCGTCGACGATGATTATCGCTGTATCGGCCTGATCACCGTCAAGGATATGGAGAAAGCGGTCAACTTCCCCGACGCGACCAAGGACGGCAACGGCCGCCTGCGCGTTGCCGCGGCGACCAATACCGGCGACAGCGGCATCGAGCGCGCCGAGGCGCTGCTCGACGCCGAATGCGACCTGATCGTCGTCGACACCGCGCACGGCCACAGCAAGGGCGTCGGCGCGACGGTCGAGAAGATCAAGAAGCTCTCGAACCGGGTTCAGATACTCGCGGGCAACGTCGCGACCGGCGACGCGACCAAGGCGCTGATCGACTGCGGCGCCGACGGGGTGAAGGTCGGCATCGGCCCCGGCTCGATCTGCACCACGCGCGTCGTCGCGGGGGTCGGCGTGCCGCAGCTCACCGCGATCCTCGACAGCGTCGAGGCGGCGGAAAAGCTGGGCGTGCCGGTGATCGCCGATGGTGGCCTGCGCACCTCGGGCGACATCGCCAAGGCGCTGGCCGCGGGTGCGTCGAGCGTCATGGTCGGATCGCTGCTCGCAGGCACTGCCGAGGCACCGGGCGAAACTTTCCTGTTCCAGGGCCGCACCTACAAAAGCTATCGCGGCATGGGCAGCGTCGGCGCGATGGCGCGCGGCTCCGCCGACCGCTATTTCCAGCAGGACATCAAGGACCAGATGAAGCTGGTCCCCGAGGGGATCGAGGGCCAGGTGCCGTTCAAGGGCGCCGCGAAGGACGTGATCCACCAGCTCGTCGGCGGCGTGAAGGCGGCGATGGGCTATACCGGCAGCCGCACCCTCAAGGATCTGCGCGAGCGCGCGAAGTTCGTCCGCATCACCAATGCGGGACTGCGCGAAAGCCATGTCCATGATGTCGCGATCACCCGCGAGGCGCCGAATTATCCGGTGGGGTGATTCTCATGCTTCGTCATTGCGAGGAGCGTAGCGACGAAGCAATCTCCAGCTATCGTCGCCAATATCCGCGAACTGGAGATTGCTTCGCTTCGCTCGCAATGACGAGGTAGGTTGAACCATGACCCCCGCCGCCCGTCTCCAGACCGCGATCGAAATCCTCGACGCCATCGCCGCCGCGGCGCGCGAGGGCGGGGCGCCCGCCGATGCGATCTTTGCCGAGGCGATGCGCGCGCGCCGCTATGCGGGGTCGAAGGACCGGCGCGCGATCCGCGGCCATGTCTATGACGCGATCCGCGCGGTGCGTTCGGCGCCCGCGTCGGGACGCGCGGCGATGCTGGCGCTCGCCGATGCCGATCCCGCGCTGATCGGGCTGTTCGATGGCTCGGCCTATGGCCCCGCCCCGATCGCGCCCGGCGAAGCGCGCGCCGAGACCGGCCTTGCCGCACAGGCGCTGGTCGATCTGTTCGATCCGCTCGTCGATGCGGACGAAGGCGGAGCGATGCTCGCCCGCGCGCCGCTCGACCTGCGCGCCAACCGCATCAGGGCCGATCGTGACGCGCTTGCGGCGCTGTTTCCCGATGGCGAGGCGATCGCCGGTGCGCCCGATGGCTGGCGCCTGCCGCCCGAGACCGCAGCGGTCCAGCACCCCGCCTATGCCGACGGCCTTTTCGAAGTGCAGGATGCCGCGAGCCAATATGCCTCCGCGGCGCTGGACGCTGCGCCGGGGCAGGCGATCGTCGACCTCTGCGCCGGCGGTGGCGGCAAGACGCTCGCCATCGCGTCATGCACCGTCAATGACGCCGACATATTGGCCTGCGACACCAATCGCGCGCGCCTTCAGCAGCTCCCGCCGCGCGCCGAACGCGCGGGCGCGACGCGGATCGAGACGCGCCTGCTCAACCCGGGGCAGGAGAGCGCGATGCTCGCTGACTGGCAGGGCCGGGCGACCCGCGTGTTCGTCGATGCGCCCTGCTCGGGAAGCGGGACGTGGCGGCGCAGCCCCGAACTGCGCTGGCGCCTGACGCCCGCGCGGCTCGACCGCCATCTCGCCGATCAGGCGAAGCTGATCGACATCGGCGCCGATCTGGTGGCGCCGGGCGGCAAACTCCTCTATGCCGTCTGCTCGATCATCGCGCGCGAGGGGCGGGCTCAGGTGGACGAATTTCTGAACCGGCATCCCGGCTGGACCGCCGACGAATCCTGTCTTCCCGAAGGCGTTGGCCGCGCGGCGGGCGGCGGTTTTCTGCTGACTCCGGCGCGCGACGGCTGCGACGGGTTTTTTCTCGCACGGCTGACGGCGCCATGTTAGCATCGCCCCGCATGAAGACATGGGAGAATGCGATGCGCGTCAGTTTTCTGGCCCTGGGTGCGGGCTTCATCCTCGCCAGTATGCCGGTCGCCTCCGATGCGCAACGCGCCGACAGCGACATATCGCCGACCTCGGTCGCCTTGCAGAAGCAGGGCGAGGCGGCGCAGAGCGCGGGCGATCTGAAGGGCGCGGTCGATTATTATGAATCGGCGCTCGCCGCTGATCCGCGCAACCGTTCGGCGGTGATCGCGATGGCACAGGTCGCGCGGGCGCAGGGACTGCCGGGCAAGGCGATCGCTCTCTATCGCGAGGCGCTGCTGCTCGAACCCAATGATCTCACCGCGCTGACCGGCCAGGGCGAAGCGCTCGCCGACAAGGGCGCGCTCGAACTGGCACGCGAAAAGCTCGCCGAGGCGCAGCGGCTGTGCAAGGATAAATGCCCGCAGGTCGCGGCGCTTGAAAAGGCGATCGCGACCAGCGACACGAAGCGCGTCGTCGCGGCGGAGGCGATCGCGCCCAAGCCGGTGGCGACGGTCGGGGCGACCGGCCAGAACTGACGATGGCCCCGACGTGGCGTCCTCATCCGCTCCTCTGAAGAGGAGGGGCAGGTTATGGCCGCTGCCCACCCATTGACGCCCCATTAACCAATGTTGGGCATAGCTTTGCGATCATTCAAAGACGCGGGTGGCGCAATGAAATATGATCCGATCAATCCGGCGGCGCAGATGCTCGACCAGTCGGTCGCCAGCGATTGCGGCGAGCTGGCCGTCGGGTGCAGCGATGCCGCGGGGCGGATCAAGCGCGCGACCGATCAGATGGAGCGCCAGATTGCCGAACTCGGGCGGCTCGAGGAATATGTCGTCGGGCTCGAGGCCGACCAGCGCCAGATCGCCGATTCGACCGACGAAGCGAAGCTGTTGTCGGCGCGGGCGTGCGAACAGCTCGATGCGGGCGCGGAGCGCGTCAATCTTGCCGTCAGCGAATTCCGTTCGGTCATCGATCTCGTCGCGCGTCTCGGCACGCATGTCACCAATTTCGCCGCGGTGATGGAACAGGTGCAGCAGGTCAGCCAGTCGATCGAGCAGATTGCCAAGACCACCAACATGCTCGCGCTCAATGCCGCGATCGAGGCCGAGCGCGCGGGCGATGCCGGCCGCACCTTCGCGGTCGTCGCCTCCGAAGTGAAGAAGCTGGCGCAGAACACGCGCGGCGCGACCGACGAAATCCGGCGCTCGATCGGCAGCCTTGCCGCCGAAGCGAGCGGGCTGGTCACCGAAATTCAATCGGGGGTCGAGCAGTCGAGCCGCGCCGAGGCGCAGTTCGAGACGATCACCGACGCGCTGCACGACGCGACGCACCTCGTCGCGCTGCTCGACGGCCAGAGCGACCGCATCGCGCAGTCGAGCGCGATGGTTCATGCCAATGGCGCCAGGGTGCGCGAGGCGATGGACCGCGTGGTGGGGTCGGTGCGCGACAACAGCGCGATCCTCGACGGCACGCGCACGTCGATCCTGACGATGGAACATGTGTCGAGCCGCATGTTCAACGCGGTGATTTCGGCCGGGGTGAGCCCCGCGGACTCGGCGATCGTCGAACTGGCGGCGCGCGTGCGCGACCGCTTCGTGACGCTGGCCGAAGATGCGATCGCTGACGGCAAGCTGACGATGGAGCAATTGTTCGACACCGACTATGTTCGCGTGCCGGGCTCGAACCCCGAACGCTTTCGCACCAGCCTGTGCGATTGGGCCGATGCCAACTGGCGTCCGCTGTTCGACCAGATCGTCGCCGAGCATCCCGAGATCAAAATGTCGTCGGCGGGCGACATGAACGGCTTTCTGCCGACGCACATCACCGATTGCTCGCGCGCGCCGACCGGCGATCTGGAGCATGACACCGCGCATTGCCGCAACGGCCGCATCCTGCTCGACGAGACCGACATGGCGGCGAAGCGCAGCAGCGCGCCCTTCTTCATGACCGTCTATCGGCAGGAGGGCGACGGGATCAATTACCTGACCGTGCGCAACGTCTATATGCCCGCGGTGATCGGCGGGCGCCGCTGGGGCGACGTCGAGGTGGCGTATCAGCTTTAAGTTTCGTCATTGCGAGGAGCAAAGCGACGAAGCAATCTCCTGCTATCGAGATCGCGTTAGGTCGATGGCTGGAGATTGCTTCGCTGCGCTCGCAATGACGAGGTGTATGAAAGATCAGGCGCCCTGACGCCGCGCCATGAAGGCGAGCTTTTCGAACAGCATCACATCCTGCTCATTCTTGAGCAGCGCGCCGTGGAGCGGCGGGATCGCCTTGCCGACGTCGCGGTTCTGGAGCACCTCCAGCGGCATGTCCTCGGCCAGCAGCAGCTTCAGCCAGTCGATCAGCTCGCTGGTCGAGGGCTTTTTCTTGAGCCCCGGCACGTCGCGCACCTCATAGAAGATGTCCATCGCGCGGCTGACCAGCGTCTTCTGGATGCCGGGGAAGTGGACCTCGACGATGTCGGCCATCGTGTCGCGGTCGGGGAATTTGATGTAATGGAAGAAGCAGCGGCGCAGGAAGGCGTCGGGCAGTTCCTTTTCATTGTTCGAGGTGATGACGACAATCGGGCGCTCTTTCGCGCTGATCGTCTCGTCGGTCTCATAGACATGGAAGGCCATGCGATCGAGTTCCTGAAGCAGGTCGTTCGGGAATTCGATATCGGCCTTGTCGATCTCGTCGATCAGCAGGACGGGAAGCTTGGGGCTGGTGAACGCTTCCCACAGCTTGCCCTTCTTGATGTAATTGCGGATGTCGTGGACGCGTTCCTCGCCGAGTTGGCCATCGCGCAGGCGCGCGACCGCGTCATATTCATACAGGCCCTGCTGCGCCTTGGTCGTCGACTTGATGTTCCAGGTGATCAGCGGCGCGTCGAAGGCCTTGGCAATCTCTTCGGCCAGCACGGTCTTGCCGGTGCCGGGTTCGCCCTTCACGAGCAGCGGCCGGCGAAGCATCGTCGCGGCATTGACCGCGACCTTCAAGTCGTCGGTCGCGATATAGGCGCTGGTTCCTTCGAAACGCATCGGTGCGCTGCCTTTCCCTTAACGTGAACGTCAAGCGAATGGCACAGCGGAGGAAGAGGCGCAAGAGAATCTCCCCTCCCGCTTGCGGGAGAGGAGGGTCAGGGGTGTGCGCGGCTGGCGGCGCGCGCCGCCAACAAGTCCCAGAGGCCGCTGTGCTGCGCGATCAGTTGCTGGGCGCCAAAGACGATCGCGCGTTCGACCGCAGGGCCGTCCGCGATCTGCGCCGCGACGCGTGCGGTGTCGCGCAGGTCGGGCAGGGTGCAGCGCGGCGGTGTGAGTTCGAGCCGCTGCGCGCTGATGTCGAGCAGCACGCGGATCGTGCGCCAGTCGAGCGTCAGCGCGATCGCGGCGCCCATCGCGCAGCCCTGGCGGTCCGATTCGGCGAGCATGTCGAGCGCGCGGCGCTGCGCCGCGACGGCGGCTTCGCACTGCGCCTGGCCCTGCGTGCTCGGCACCGGGCCGACCGCGGCGGCGATCTTCGACAGGAAGGCGCGCTCCTGCGCAAAGGCCTGCGCCGCTTCCTCCATCCATTTGCGCGATGCGGGATCGACTGTCTTGCGCGCCGCGCTGTCGACGACGCCGGGATAGCGGCCGTGGAGCAGGCAGAGGAAATGGACGGCGTCGGCCAGATTGCGCATCGCCTCTGGCCCGCTCGACAGCGCGCCCGATCGGACGTGGGGATGCGCGCCCGTGCCGTCGCTGGCGACCAGATTATCGAGCAGTTCGGCGACGCCGCGCGGTTGCGAGGCAGGCCGGGCCGATTGGGGCTGGGTTGAAGAACTCAACGCTAGATCCTTGCCTGTTGCGTGGGCTGGTCCCCCCATCGCGTGGATGTCGAGCGTCCATTCTTAAGGCAACGTCGTAAACGCCCCGTTTATGAGCAGCCTTCGATTCGTCGCATTGCTGTGCCGGATAGAGACGGGCCGGCCGGAAGCGAAGACAGAAGGACCGGCAAGCCCGGGGAAGCTTGCCGGTCCGGTGACGGCGCCGGGCAGCGCCGATCGGGGGTGCGGGGGAAGAGGGGAGAGCCGGCCCGCCGCCCGTCAGGCCGCGAGAGCCATTTCGCCGACCTTTTCACCAGTCGGCGCGGTATCCTCCACGACGACCGGCAGCGGCTGCGCGGCAGCCGCGGCGGCCTTGTTCGGGAAGAGGAGCCGCGACAGCAACACGACGGCACCGAGCGCGAAATAGGCTATGAAGGTCTGCACGGGCAGAAAGAAAAGCGGCGCGATAAAGGCAAGGCGGAGCCACAGCGGGTTGAAGCCGAAATCCTGACCCACGGCCTCGCAGATACCGAAGAAGGTGTCGCGGCGGCGGAAGAGATTGGTGGTTTCGTTTTCCATTATATTGTCTTTCCCTTTGGCTGCGGGCATCGCCCCGTGCCGATGCCGAGTGCATCGCAAAGGCCGTGCCAATTTGTGCAGCCCCCGAATTTCCGGGCTTTTCCCGTGCCGGCCGATGCCGGTCACCCACCCCGATCCTCGAATCATTTCCCATCGAGTGGGAATGTTCGCCATTTGATGGGTGGCGCCTGAACCGCGCATGAAGCCCCCGCATCCGATGACGAGCGCTATCTGGCGAGGATATATGAAGATTTAAAGGATGACGGCGAAAAAATTGTGCGGTGCGCAAATCAACGCCGTTGCGAGCCGGGTGCCACGTTCATGGCAGGGCGCCCGTTCGACAGGGCGGCGCCAATTGATTTCACGCAAAGGCGCAAAGGCGCGAAGAGGAAACAGGAAAATCCTCACACAAAGACACAAAGAGGTCGGGTGCGATTGCGCGCCCGGCTCGTCGCCGCAGGCGACCTTGAAACGCGCTTCGCGCAAGTGGCGCACAAATTGTCGCGTTGATGGCACGCCCCCTTTGTGTCTTTGTGTGAGATTTTCTTCTTCGCGCCTTTGCGCCTTTGCGTGAAATCAATTGGCGCCGCGCATACGGAATGGGCGGATCATGGAGGCTGAACCCAGTTCAGCATGACGAGGTGCAGAAAAAGGGCGGCTCGTTTCCGAGCCGCCCCTGATTTCCGCTATTGGTCCAGAAACGACCGCATCTTTCGCGACCGCGACGGGTGCTTCAGCTTCCTCAGCGCCTTCGCCTCAATCTGGCGGATGCGCTCGCGGGTGACGCTGAACTGCTGGCCGACTTCCTCCAGCGTGTGGTCGGTGTTCATGCCGATGCCGAAGCGCATCCGCAGAACACGCTCCTCACGCGGCGTCAGCGACGCCAGGACTCGCGTGACCGTTTCCTTGAGGTTCGACTGCACCGCGGCGTCGACCGGGATGACGGCATTCTTGTCCTCGATGAAATCGCCGAGGTGGCTGTCTTCCTCGTCGCCGATCGGCGTTTCGAGGCTGATCGGCTCCTTGGCGATCTTCATCACCTTGCGGACTTTTTCGAGCGGCATCGAGAGGCGCTCGGCCATTTCCTCCGGCGTCGGCTCGCGGCCGCTTTCGTGGAGGAACTGGCGGCTGCAGCGCACCAGCTTGTTGATCGTCTCGATCATGTGGACCGGGATTCGGATCGTGCGCGCCTGGTCGGCGATCGAGCGGGTGATCGCCTGCCGGATCCACCAGGTCGCATAGGTCGAGAACTTGTAGCCGCGGCGATACTCGAACTTGTCGACTGCCTTCATCAGGCCGATATTGCCTTCCTGAATGAGGTCGAGGAACTGCAGGCCGCGGTTCGTATATTTCTTGGCGATCGAGATGACGAGGCGCAGGTTCGCCTCGACCATTTCCTTCTTGGCGATGCGCGCCTCGCGCTCGCCCTTTTGCACCATGTTCACGACGCGGCGGAATTCGGTCAGGCTCATGCCCGCGGCCTGCGCGATTTCCGAAATTTCGATGCGGATGCGGTCGACCGCGCCGGCTTCATTCTCGGCGAAAGCAGCCCATTTCTTGTCGATGCCGCTGACGCTGTCGAGCCAGTTTTCCTCGAGCTCGCGCCCGACATAATTGTCGAGGAAGGACTTGCGCGGCACCTTGTGCCGCTCGGCGAGGCGGAGCATCTGGCCGCCGAGCGCGGTCAGGCGGCGGTTGTAGCTGTAGAGCTGGTCGACGAGATATTCGATCTTGGTGCCGTGGAACTGCACGCTCTCGACCTGCGCGGTCAGTTCCTCGCGCAGCTTGTGATATTTCTTCTCCGACGCCGCGGGAAACTCCTCGCCGCCCGACAGCGATTCGAGCCGCGCTTCCTGCAGCTTCTGGAACGCCTTGAAGCTTTTGGTGATGGCGGCGAATTTCTCCAGCGCGTCGGGCTTGAGCAATTCTTCCATCGCCGCGAGGCTCAGCGTATTGTCCTCGTCGTCTTCCTCGAAGCTCTCGCGCTTGCCCGAGGTGCCTTCGCCGTCCTCGTCGTCGCCGTCGGCGGACGGTTCTTCCTCGACCTCATCCTCGTCCTTGAACGAGACGCCGGCGGTCTTTTCGCTGATCTCGCCGTCGTCGCCCTCGGCCTCGTCGTCGAGGTTTTCGGGCGCCGGGTCCTTCGAGAGCATCGCCTCGAGATCGACGATCTCGCGAAGCTGCATGTCGCCGTTGTTGAGCGCGTTCGACCATTCGATGATCGCGTTGAAGGTCAGCGGGCTTTCGCAAAGCCCGAGGATCATCGTGTCGCGGCCCGCCTCGATGCGCTTCGCGATCGCGATTTCGCCCTCGCGGCTGAGCAGTTCGACCGCGCCCATCTCGCGCAGATACATGCGCACCGGGTCGTCGGTGCGGTCGATGGTTTCCTTCTTCTTCTCGATCGCGGGGTTGGAGACCGATCCGGTGCCGGCGCTGACATCGACCTCGTCGTCGACCTCCTGCTCGGCCTCTTCCTGCACATCCTCGTCGCTTTCGACGATGTTGATGCCCATGTCGGAAATCGCCGACATGATGTCCTCGATCTGCTCCGACGACATCTGATCCTGCGGCAGCGCCTCGTTGAGCTCGTCATAGGTCAGGTAACCGCGCTTCTTGCCGCGCGCGATCAGCTTTTTGACGTCGGCTTCGTTGAGGTCGATCAGCGGGGCGTCGGTGTCGGCTTCGTTCTTGGTGGCCATCAAATCTTCCTGCCTTGGGGCATCAAAAAGGGTCGGTCTTCACTGGCTGCTGCTGTCGGACAGCGCGGCCAGGCGGCGGGTCAGTTCCTTGTCGATCGCGCGCAGCTTTTGCTGCCGCGCAAATCCTTCCTCATCCATCGTGCGCTGGAAATCCGCGGTGGCCTCTGCCAGCCGGGCGCGGATTTCGGGCTGGGTGACCAGCACGCCGATATATTCGTCGAGGTCGCGCAGCGCGATTTCGCGTGCTGCATCAGCCTCTTCGCCTTCAAGCCTTCGATTGAATGAGAAGTGCATTCCGTCGGCTCTGAGCAATGTCGTCGCCCTATTATACACTTTCATGGGCTCCAATATGGCAAGCAACCCCTCGCAATCAAGCCCTTCCTGGGCATTTGCGATGTCAAGCATCGCGCCCAGCAATTCGGCGTCGCCGGAATCGGGGATGGCGAGGCGGAAAAGCGCTTCCTCGTTGCGCCTTATGGCCTCGGGATAGCGGAGCAATCCGCCGAGCAGCGCGGCCGCATAAGGCGCGTCGATACCGGTCCGGCTGAGCGCGCGGGTTTCATCGGCGGGGGGCTGAAGTCGCGGGTCGGGCGCGAAGCGGCGGCCACCGCGCTGCGGCTGCGGCGCCCAGGGCACGCGCGGGCCGCGATCAGGGCGTGCCCGTGCGAATAGCGTGTCGAGCTTTTCGCGGAACGCTTCGCGATAATGGTGGCGCACGTCGGCGTCCTCGATCGCGTCGGCGTGGGCGAGGAGCCGCGTCTTCAAGGCGGCGCGCTCCTCGGGCGTCGCGAGCGGCCCCGCCGCGACCTCGTGCGTCCAGAGCCGTTCGACGAGCGGCTGCGCTTCGTCGAGGACCGCCGCAAAGCCTTCGGCGCCGCGCGTGCGGACGAGGTCGTCGGGATCCTGCCCGGCGGGGAGCGTCGCAAAGGCGAGGCTGAATCCCGGCCGGAGCAGCGGCAGCGCGCGCATCGCCGCGCGCATCGCCGCCTTCTGCCCCGGCGCATCGCCATCGAAGCAGAGGATGGGCACCGGTACCATCCGCCAAAGCAGGCCGAGCTGATTCTCGGTGAGCGCGGTGCCGAGCGGCGCGACCGCGTCGGCGATCCCCGCCTCGGCGAGCGCGATCACGTCCATATAGCCCTCGACGACGATGATCCGGTCGGTCTGCCGCGACGCGGGGCTCGCCTTGTCGAGGTTGAAGAGGGTACGGCCCTTGTCGAACAAAGGCGTGTCGGGCGAGTTCAGATATTTGGGCTCGCCGTCGCCGAGGATGCGCCCACCGAACGCGATCACCCGCCCGCGCGCGTCGCGGATCGGGATCATCAGCCGGCCGCGGAAACGGTCATAGGGCTCCTTGTCCTCGACCGAAATCAGCATCCCCGATTCGACGAGCATCGCGGTGGGGAATTTCTTGAGCGCCTCTTTGAGCGCGCTGCGGCTGTCGGGGGCGAGGCCGAAGCCGAAGGCGGCGCGGGTGGCGTCCGAAATGCCGCGCTTCTTCAGATAATCGCGGGCGGGGGCACCGTTGCTGCTGCCGAGCTGCTGGACGAACCAGTCGGCCGCCGCCTGCGTCACGTCGCGCAGGCTCGCCTGCTCCTCGGCCTTTTTCGCGGCGCGCGGGTCGGGGGCGGGGACGTCCATACCGGCTTCGGCGGCGAGCTCCTTGACCGCGTCCATGAAGGAGAGGCCGCGCTGGTCGGTCATCCAGCGGATCGCATCGCCATGCGCCGAGCAGCCGAAGCAGTGGTAGAAACCCTTTTCGTCGTTGATCGTGAAGCTGGGGGTCTTCTCGTTATGGAAGGGGCAGCAGGCTTTATACTCGCGGCCGGCGCGGGTGATCTTCACCGTGCGGCCGATGAGGGTCGACAGGGTGATGCGCGAGCGCAGTTCGTCCAGCCATTGCGGGGTGAGGGCCACTAATCTCCCTCCCGTCTAGCAGATCCTCTAATCCCGTTCGTGTCGAGCGAAGTCGAGACACCCATCGAGGTAACGCCTGGCCCGATGGGTGTCTCGACTTCGCTCGACACGAACGGAAAATGAGGGCGCTCGCTGGGGGGCTTGGCGAAATAGCTCATGGCTTCCCAATCTCTCCGGATCAGCGCTTCCTTTTTGGCGCGCGACCATTTCTTGATCCGCATTTCGGCGTCCAGCGCTTCATATCGGCTCGGGAAATCCTGTGACCACATCAGGCGAACGGGCAATCGCGACGACGTAAAACCCCCAATCTGGCCCGATTGGTGCTGGCCGATCCGATATTCGAGATTGTCGGTATGCCCGGTGTAGTAGAGGCCGTCGGCACAGAGCAGGATATAGGTCCAGAACGCCATTCAACCCCTCTACCCGTTCGTGTCGAGCGAAGTCGAGACACCCATCG
>NZ_DATAJZ010000004.1:0-81370 GCF_036261875.1 Sphingopyxis sp.
CCGGGCCTGGTCGCAGCGGGTGGGGTCCATCGGCCTTGCGCAAGGCCGATGGACCCCACCCGCTGCGACCAGGCCCGGCTTCGCCGAACCAGGTCTCGCTGCCCTCACCTGAAGGGGAGGGCTTGACTCAGCCCCCCGACCCCATCCGCCTCGAAATCTTCAACAGCCTGTTCATGGCGATCGCCGAGGAAATGGGCGGCGCGCTTCAGCACAGCGCTTCGTCGATCAACATCCGCGAGCGGCTCGATTTCTCCTGCGCAATCTTCGACGGCGAAGGCCGCCTCGTCGCCAACGCCCCGCACATGCCCGTCCACCTCGGCTCGATGGGCGAAAGCGTCCGCACCATCCTCCGCCAAAGAACCAAAGATGGCCGCGGCATCCGGCGCGGCGACGCCTATGCCCTCAACGCGCCCTATGACGGCGGCACCCACCTCCCCGACATTACCGTCATCATGCCGGTGTTCGTGGCCAAAGAAGATGAGGGGGGCGAAGAACCGAACTTCTTCGTCGCCGCGCGCGGCCACCACGCCGACCTTGGCGGCATCGCGCCCGGCTCGATGCCGCCGGGCAGCAGCAGCATCGATCAGGAAGGCATTCTCTTCGACAACCGCCTGATCGTCGATGACGGAAATTTCCTCGATGCCGAGGTCCACGCGCACCTGACCACCGGTCCCTTCCCGGCCCGCAACCCCGCGCTCAACATCGCCGACCTCAAGGCGCAGGTCGCCGCCTGCCAGCGCGGCGCCAGCGCGCTCGCCGACCTCAGCACCGCGCACGGCGCCGGCGCCGTCGCCGCCTATATGGCGCACGGCCAGAAGCAGGCCGAGACCGCGGTCCGCCAACTCATCGCCCGTTTGAGCGACGGCCAATTCCGCTACGCGATGGACAATGGCGCCGAGGTCGCGGTGGCCGTCCGGGTCGACCGCGAGGCGCGCCACGTCACCATCGACTTCACCGGCTCGTCGCCGACCCTCCCCGACAATTTCAACGCGCCGATGCCCGTCGTCCGCGCCGCCGTCCTCTATGTGCTGAGGACCATGCTCGACGACCCGATCCCGATGAACGAGGGCTGCCTCGCCCCCGTCACGCTGATCGTGCCGCAGGATTCGATGCTGTCCCCCAGCTATCCCGCCGCCGTCGTCGCGGGCAATGTCGAGACGAGCCAGGTCATCACCGACGCGCTGTTCGCGGCGTTCGGCGCGATGGCGCCGGCGCAGGGGACGATGAACAATTTCACCTTCGGCGACGAAACGCGCCAATATTATGAGACGATCGCGGGCGGTTCGGGCGCCGGGCCGGGCTTCGACGGCACCGCGGTGATCCAGACCCACATGACCAACAGCCGCATGACCGACCCCGAAATAATGGAGACGCGCTTCCCGGTGATCGTCGAGGAATTTTCGATCCGCAAGGATTCGGGCGGCCGCGGCCGCTGGCCCGGCGGCGACGGCGCAAGGCGCCGCATCCGCTTCCGCGAACCAATGGCGGCGAACATCCTCGCGAACCGCCGCAAGATACCCCCCGCCGGCCTCGCGGGCGGCGAGGACGCCGCGCCCGGCCGCAACTGGGTCGAACGCGCCGACGGCCGCACCGAAACACTCGCCGCAACGGGCAGCGCCAACCTCGAAGCCGGCGACGCCTTCGTGATCGAAACGCCGGGCGGCGGAGGCTATGGGGAAGCCGAGGGGGAATAGTTTGACCCAGCCGTCGTTCCACTTTTCGTCATCCCCGCAAAGGCGGGGATCCCGCTTGGCAACCGCCGAGCTATCAACCCGTATTGGAAAGCTGGATTCCCGCCTTCGCGGGAATGACGCGCTTGGGAACACCCCGTGCTCGTCCTGATCGGCATCGCCATCATTATCGCGGGCTTCCTGCTCCGCTTCAATCCGCTGCTCGTGATCATGGCCTCGGCGCTCGCGACGGGGCTCGCCGCGGGGCTCGACATCAGCGCGATCATCGCCGCCTTCGGCAAGGCGTTCAACGACACGCGCTACGTCTCGATCGTCTGGATCGTCCTCCCCGTCATCGGCCTGCTCGAAGCCTATGGGCTTCAGCAGCACGCGCGTAGCCTGATCGATCGCATGAAGGGCGCGACGCTCGGCCGCCTGCTCACCTCCTACCTCCTGCTGCGCCAACTGATGGCGGCGGTCGGCCTGACCTCGGTCGCCGGGCATCCGCAGACCGTGCGCCCGCTCGTCGCGCCGATGGCCGAAGCGGCAGCGGAAGCAAGGAACGACGCCCTCACCGACGACCAGCGCGAAGAGGTCAAGGCCTTCGCCGCCGCCACCGACAATGTCGGCCTCTTCTTCGGCGAGGACATCTTCCTCGCGATCGGTTCGATCCTGCTGATGAAGGGCCTGCTCGAAACCTATGGCTACAGCATCGAGCCGCTGCATCTCTCGCTCTGGGCGATCCCCACCGCGATCACGGCTTTCCTGATCCACGGTTTCCGCCTCCGCCGCCTCGAAAAGCGGATGCGGAAGCGGGAGGCGGGCGCATGATCACGCTCGACTTCGTCTATATTCTCGCGGGCTGGACCTTCGCGCTCTTCGCGCTGCTCGGCCTGTATGACCGCACCAACCCGAAACGCTTCGGCAACGCCGCCTTCTGGGGCCTGCTCGCGTTGTCGATGCTCGGCGGCGACTATCTGACCGATTTCCAGAACGGCCTGCTCGTCCTCGCGCTCGTCGCGATCGCGGGCACCGGCCAGATCGGCCGCGCCCCCGGCGGCGAGGTATCCGCCGAGGTACAGGCCGAACGCGCCGCGCGCCATGGCAATTTCCTGCTTCTGGTCGCGCTGATCATCCCCGCGGTCGCGCTCGCGGGCACCTTTCTTTTCAAATATGTGCCCGGCCTCGCCGACCCCAAACAGGCGACGCTGATCTCGCTTGCGATCGGCGTGCTGATCGCGCTTACGGTCGGCATGGCGCGCTTCAAGCCCCTGCTCCTGCTTCCCGCGCAGCAGGGCCGCCGCCTGCTCGACGCGGTCGGCTGGGCGGCGATCCTGCCGCAGATGCTCGCCAGCCTCGGCGCGGTCTTCGCGCTCGCCGGGGTCGGCGAGGTCGTCGGCGGATTGATCGGCGGCGCGATCCCGCAGGGCAGCCTGTTCGGCGCGGTGCTCGCCTTCGGGCTCGGCATGGCCTTCTTCACGATGGTGATGGGCAATGCCTTCGCCGCTTTCCCGGTGATGATGGCGGCGGTCGGCCTGCCCTTGCTGATCAAGCAGTATCACGGCGATCCCGCGGTCGTCGCGGCGATCGGGATGCTCGCGGGCTTTTGCGGCACGCTGATGACCCCGATGGCGGCGAACTTCAACCTCGTCCCCGCCGCGCTGCTCGAACTCAAAAGCCCCTATGGCGTGATCAAGGCGCAGATCGGCACCGCGGTGCCGCTGCTCGCCGCGAACATCGTGTTTATCTGGCTGCTCGCCTTCTGATCGTCATTGCGAGCGAAGCGAAGCAATCTCCAGCTATCAGCCTTGCACAAGATCGATAGCTGGAGATTGCTTCGCTTCGCTCGCAATGACGCGCTAATGGAACATATGCACCTCACCTCCGACCACGCCACCCGCTTCGCCACCGCGACCCTGTCTCACCTCGGCCGCGAATATCCCTACAAGATGGATCTCGTCCTGACCGGCCCCGAGGATGCGAAACCCCCGCGCGCACATCACCCGATCTTCCACGGCAGCTTCGACTGGCACAGCTGCGTTCACGGCTGGTGGCAGATCCTCCGCCTCGCGCGGCGTTTCCCCGACCTGCCCGTCGCCGCCGAGATCCGCGCCCGCGCCGACGCAATGCTCGTCCCCGAAAAGGTCGCGGGCGAACTCGCCTTCCTCTCGCGTCCCATGTCCGCCGGCTTCGAGCGCCCTTACGGCTGGGCTTGGCTGCTCGCGCTCCATGCCGAGGCCGAGCGCCACGACGCTCCATGGGGCGCCGCGCTCGAACCGCTGGCACTGGCCTTCGCGGCGCGTTTCCACGCCTTCCTGCCCAAACTCACCTACCCCTTGCGCGTCGGCACCCATTTCAACATCGCCTTCGCCCTCCTGCTCGCGCGCCATTGGGCCGGGAGCCGCGACCCCGATCTCGTCCGCCTGATCGACGCCCGCGCCCGCGACTGGTTCGCCAGCGACCGCGACTGTCCGGCGTGGGAGCCCGGCGGCGACGAATTCCTCTCCTCCGCGCTCACCGAAGCGCATCTGATGGCCTCCGTTCTCGGCGAGGATTTCCCGCGCTGGTTCGACACCTTCCTCCCTCATGCCGCGGAGGAGCAGCCCGGCACCCTCTTCACGCCCGCCACCGTTTCCGACCGCAGCGACGGCAAGATCGCGCATCTCGACGGCCTGAATCTCAGCCGCGCCTGGTGCTGGCGGCGGATCGCCACCGCGCTCGGCCCCGTGCACCCCGTCAGCGCCGTCGCCGAAGCTGCAGCGGAGCGCCACCTCGCCGCTGCACTCCCGCACGTCACTGGCGACTATATGGGCGAACATTGGCTCGCGAGCTTCGCGCTGCTGGCACTCGACGGCCTCGCCGATTGACAAGCCTTCCCCTCACGGCGAGAGACGGCGGAAAGGGGAGACGACTGCCATGAAGACGCTGCGCCCGACATCGTTCGACGTCGCCGAGCGCGCCGGCGTGTCGCAATCGACCGTGTCGCGCGCGCTCCGGAACAGCCCCGGCGTCAATGCCGAGACCCGCGCCCGCGTCGCCGCTGCGGCGCGCGAACTCGGCTATGTCGTCGACCGCCACGCCTCGTCGCTGCGCCTGAAAAGCAGCGAGACGCTCGCGCTCGTCACCGTCTGCCGACCCGGCGAGGATCGCAGCGCGATCAACCCCTTCTATTTCGCGCTGCTCGGCAGCATCGCCGCCGCGACCTCGGCGCGCGGGTTCAACCTCCTCGTCTCCTTTCAGGAGAGCGAAGCCAATTTCCGCGCCGACTTCGTGGCGTCGGGGCTCGCCGACGCGATGATCGTCATCGGCACGACCAGCAACCGCGCCGCATGGGATTATTTCGCCGAGGCTCAGGCCACCGGCCTCGACTTCGTCTGCTGGGGCAGTCCCGGCGATCCGTTCCACTGGATGCGCAGCGACAACGGCACCGGCGGCCGCCTCGCCGCCGAGCATCTCGTTGCGAGCGGGCGCAGACATGTTGCCTTCGTCGGCCCGCAACGCTCGCCGCAGCGTCAGTTCGACGAGCGCCGCGACGGTTTCGTCGAAGCGCTTGGCCGCCACGGCATCACGCCGATCCTCACCGAGCCGCCCACCGCCGCCGACCGCCACGCGCAGGGCGTCGCCGCCGCGCACACTCTGCTTGCCCAGCATCCGCAAGTCGATGCCATTTTTGCGGCGAGCGACATGCTCGCGCTCGGCGTGCTTCAGGGCCTCAAGGAAGCCGGCCGCCGCGTGCCACAGGATATCGCGCTTATCGGCTTCGACGGCATCCGCGCCGGCAACATGGCGGACCCCGCGCTCACCACGATCGAGCCCGATCTCGATGCCGCGGGCGAAGCGCTCGTCGCGATGGCGCTCGAGGACGAGGATTTCGCGCACAGCGGCACCCGCATCCCCGTCCGTCTCGCGGTTCGCGGCACCGCCTGACCGCGCCGCCTCACCGTTACACACTGTCGGCGGGCCATGACCCGCCGTAACCACTTGTTATCTATACCCTGCCTAGGATTGTTGGGGGGGCCCGAGGCAGGATACCGCTTTGACGGGACAGCTTTTCATTTCGCTTCTCAATCCGGGCATCGGCCTGGCGTTTGCGGCTGCCTTTTTCCTGATGTGGCTTCAGCGGCGCGAGCGCTACATCGCCTATGCCGCGGGCGCCTATCTCGCCACCGCCATCGCCTTCCTGTTCCAGGATGTCGTCCCGGCGATGCCGATGGAATTGCAGCGGCTTCCCGCCAATATCGGCTTTCTCGCCACCGGCGCGCTGTTCGCCGCCGCGATCATCGGGCGGTACGGCCTGCCCATACCGTGGCGCGCGATGGCGATCGTCGCGGCGCTGTCGACCGCGGTCTTCACCTGGTTCCTGCTCGCCCAGCCGAGCATTCCGGCGCGCATCTATGCGATCAGCGTCGGCGCGGGCGCGATCGCGCTAATGGTGGTGCGCGCCCTATGGCCCATCGAGCGGCCGCACCTGATCGACCGCGTCCTGTTCTGGATCGCGGCGCTCTCGGCGGCGAATCTGCTCATTCGCCCCGTCGTCATCCTGACCTTCAGCGGCGGCTTCGACGATTATGTCGGCTTTCAGCAGTCGCTTTACTGGACGACGGTGCAGTTCAGCCAGGCGATGGTATCGATCCTCGCGGCGATCAGCCTGATGGTCGCGGTTGCAATCGACATGCTCGCCGAACTTCGCGCGGAAGCCGATGGCGATCCGCTCTCAGGCCTGTTCAACCGTCGCGGGTTCGAAGCGAAAGCCGCGGCGATGCTACGCCGCTGCGCCGACGAGGCACGCCCCGTCAGCCTGCTGATCGCCGACCTCGACCGTTTCAAGAGCATCAACGACACCCACGGCCACGCGGTCGGCGACGCGATCATCGCGGCCTTCGGCGCGCTTGCCCGGACTGCCAGCCCGGCGGAAACGATCGCGGGCCGCATCGGCGGCGAGGAATTCGCTCTTCTTCTTCCCGGCTCGGGTGTCGAGAGCGCGCGGCAACTTGCCGAGGCGATCCGCACGGGGCTTCAAGCCGCCTGCGCCGACCGCATTCCCGCAACCCTCTGCCCGACCGCCAGCATCGGCCTCGTCGCCGGCGCCCCGGGTGACGGCCTGTCGCGCCTGCTGCGCGATGCCGACCAGGCGCTCTACGAAGCGAAGCGCGCGGGCCGCAATCGCGTCCGCGCCTTCGCCCCCGCACCGGTGCTCCCCGTCGCGACCAGCGCCTAGCGGGATCGACCGTCTCTCCCCACCCCCTTGCATTTCCATGGTCTGGGCGTAAGGCGGCGCCAACATAAACCCGCGCGTGCGACTCCCGTTGGCCCCGCTCTCCCGCTTCGCCATCGGACAGTCATTCCCCGCCGCGCCAACATGGGGACTGCAATCCTATGACGACCACGGGCCACGACACGCTGGGAACCCGTTCGACGCTGAGCGTCGGCGGCAAGACTTACGCTTATTATTCGCTCGACAAGGCCGCGGCGAAGCTCGGCGACGTGTCGCGCCTGCCCTTCTCGATGAAGGTACTGCTCGAAAACCTCCTCCGCTTCGAGGACGGTGGCTTCACCGTGTCGAAGGATGACGCGCAGGCGCTGGTCGACTGGCAGAAGGATCCGCATTCGAACCGCGAGATTCAGTATCGCCCGGCGCGCGTGCTGCTGCAGGATTTCACCGGCGTGCCGTGCGTCGTCGATCTGGCCGCGATGCGCGATGCGATCGCCACCCTCGGCGGCGACACCACCCGGATCAACCCGCTCGTCCCCGTCCACCTCGTCATCGACCACTCGGTGATGGTCGACGAATTCGGCACGCCGAAAGCGTTCGAACAGAATGTCGAGATCGAATATTATCGCAACGGCGAGCGCTACGACTTCCTGAAATGGGGATCGAAGAGCCTGTCGAACTTCAAGGCGGTGCCCCCGGGCACCGGCATCTGCCACCAGGTCAACCTCGAACATATCGCGCAGGCGGTGTGGTCGAGCGAGGATGCCGACGGCAACACCGTTGCTTATCCCGACACCTGCGTCGGCACCGACAGCCACACGACGATGATCAACGGCCTCGGCGTGCTCGGCTGGGGCGTCGGCGGGATCGAGGCCGAGGCCGCGATGCTCGGCCAGCCCGTGTCGATGCTGATCCCCGAAGTCGTCGGCTTCAAATTCACCGGCCGCCTCAAGGAAGGCGTCACCGCAACCGACCTTGTCCTCACCGCGACCGAGATGCTGCGCGCCAAGGGCGTCGTCGGCCGCTTCGTCGAATATTTCGGCCCCGGCCTCGCTTCGCTGAGCCTCGCCGACCGCGCGACGCTCGCCAATATGGCGCCCGAATATGGCGCGACCTGCGGCTTCTTCGGCATCGACGACAAGACGATCGATTATATGCGGCTGACCGGCCGCAGCGAGGAAAATATCGCGCTGGTCGAAGCTTATGCCAAGGCGCAGGGCCTGTGGATCCAGGAAGGCGCCGCCGACCCCGTGTTCACCGACACGCTCGAACTCGACCTCGGCACCGTCGTCCCCAGCCTCGCCGGGCCGAAGCGGCCGCAGGACCGCGTCTCGCTCCCCGATGTCGATGATGTGTTCAACGCCGACATGGCGAACACCTATAAGCGGGCGGGGACGCGCGTTCCGGTCGAGGGCAAGGATTTCGACATCGGCGACGGCGACGTCACCATCGCTGCGATCACGAGCTGCACCAACACCTCGAACCCCGGCGTCCTCGTCGCCGCGGGGCTCGTCGCGAAGAAAGCCGACGCCTATGGCCTCAAACCCAAGCCGTGGGTCAAGACCTCGCTCGCCCCGGGGTCGCAGGTCGTCACCGACTATCTGGAAAAGGCCGGGCTGCAGTCGCATCTCGACAATATCGGCTTCAACCTCGTCGGCTATGGCTGCACGACCTGCATCGGCAACTCGGGCCCGCTCGCCGAGCCGATTTCGAAGGCGATCAACGAGAATGGCCTCGTCGCCGCCGCCGTCATTTCGGGCAACCGCAATTTCGAGGGCCGCGTGTCGCCCGACGTGCGCGCCAACTTCCTCGCCTCGCCGCCGCTCGTCGTCGCCTATGCGCTGAAGGGCACGGTGATCGAGGATTTCACCACCACCCCGATCGGCCAGGCCGAGGATGGCACCGACGTATTCCTCAAGGACATCTGGCCCACGAATGAAGAGGTCGCGACCGTCGTCGCGGGCGCGGTGAGCCGCGACATGTTCGAGGCGCGCTACGCCCATGTCTACACCGGCGACCAACATTGGCAGAAGATCGAGGTCGAGGGCAGCGACACCTATCAGTGGCGCGCGGGCTCGACCTATGTCGCCAACCCGCCCTATTTCGAGGGGATGACGATGACCCCGGCGCCGGTCAGCGACATCGTCGGCGCCAAGCCGCTCGCGATCCTCGGCGACAGCATCACCACCGACCACATCAGCCCCGCCGGCAGCATCAAGGCCGACAGCCCGGCCGGCCAGTGGCTGATGGAGCATCAGGTCGCGAAGGCCGACTTCAACAGCTACGGCTCGCGCCGCGGCCACCACGAAGTGATGATGCGCGGCACCTTCGCCAATATCCGCATCAAGAACGAAATGGTCCCCGGCATCGAGGGCGGCATGTCGCGCTACGGGCAGGAGGTCATGCCGATCTACGACGCCGCGATGCGCCACAAGGCCGACGGCACGCCGCTGGTGGTCGTCGCGGGCAAGGAATATGGCACCGGCTCGTCGCGCGACTGGGCGGCGAAGGGCACCAACCTGCTCGGCGTCCGCGCGGTGATCGTCGAAAGCTTCGAACGCATCCACCGCTCGAACCTCGTCGGTATGGGCGTTCTGCCGTTGCAGTTCCTCGAAGGCCAGACTCGCGAGACGCTGGGCCTGACCGGCGACGACAGCTTCACGATCAAGGGGGTGGCCGACATCAAGCCCCGCCAGACCGTGACGGTCGAGGTCACGCGCGCCGACGGTTCGACCTTCAGCTTCGACACGCTCTGCCGCATCGATACGGCGAACGAGGTCGAATATTATATGAACGGCGGCATCCTGCACTACGTGCTGCGCAAGCTCGCCGCCTGACGCCGAAACGCAATCGATTGAAAGAGTCGTGTGTCCCCGCAAAGGCGGGGACCCATCTCCGGCCGGTTCGATATGGCACCGGCCGGAGATAGGCTCCCGCCTTCGCGGGAGCACGCGGCTTTGTTTCGCAAGCGAGGAGTGGACCTCCTCCTTATCTTGCCAAGGCCGGGACCCTGATCGATATTCCGGGCGCTCGATACGTTGAGCGCCGGGAGGGAAAGGGGCAGGCATGGATGCGCTGGAGATCGCGATCGAGGTCATCGGCTGGGCGGCTGCCGTGCTGATCCTCGCCGCCTATGCCCTGCTGTCGTTCGGCAAGCTCGAAGCGCGCGGCCGCGTCTATCAGGGGATGAACGTCCTCGGCGCCGCCGGCTTCATCGTCAATTCGGGCTATCACGGCGCGCTGCCCAACGCCGCGCTCAATGTCGTCTGGGTCGCCGTCGGCCTCGTCACCCTGTGGAACGTCCGGCGTGGGCGGGAGGCGAATATCGCCGGGTAAGATGGTGGGCGCTGACGGGCTCGAACCGCCGACCCTCTCGGTGTAAACGAGATGCTCTACCAACTGAGCTAAGCGCCCCAAAAGGGAAGCGCGCCCCTGCCATAAGCCGCTCGCGCTGGCAAGCGCCGCCTATTCCTCCAGCGCCTCGCAATAGCGCGCCATCGCATCGGCGGCGCCTTCCGACAGCGCGATGAAGATGCGGCGCCCGTCGAGCGGATCGGCCTCGCGCAGGAACAGCCCGGCGTCGGTCATCGTCTTGATCCAGCGAAGCGCGGTCGTCGCGGGAACCGCGGCGGCGATGCACAGGCTCGACACCGATACCGGCTGCCGCTCCAGCCGCGCCGCATAGAGGTCGAGCAGCATGTCCCACGCCGGATCGGCGAAGAGGTCGGCGGGAAAATATTGCTCGCGCATCCGCCGCTGACGCAGCATCCGCCGCACCGCTTTCGCGCGCTGGCGGTCGATCGTGCGCTCCTCGGGGACGAAGCTGCGCGGCATCGCGGCGAAATCGCGCGCCGGCGCGCGAACCTGTCCGGTATAGTCGCCGAACCCCTCGTTCGCGGGCGCATAGGATGCCGGCGTGCCGGGAAGGCCGACGCGCGGCTGCCCCGCAAGCTCGCCGAGCAGGCGCGAGATGCGCGCCACCTCCTCCTGCAACTGGTCGATACGTTCCATCGCCGGATCGCGCGTTACTTCGTGCATCGCCCGATACCATTCGCGCCGCGCGGCGGCCAACGCGACGAAGCGATCGGTCGCGTCCGCATCGACGAGCCATTCGACGCGAAGCGCGCCAGGCGCCACCGCCATCAGCCGGTCGAGTGCACCAAAAGGAGCCTCGCATACCAGACGACAGGATTTCGCGACAGCGACGCCGCAAAGGGCGGCGAAGGTTTCGGGCTCGATGGCTTCCTTCGATGCGAGCCAGAGAATGTCGGTGATCGGCCTCGCGCGCAGATGATCGGCCGCCTCGGCGGCCTCGACGCACGAGACGCGCACGCGGTCCATCGCCGCAAGTTCATCGGCGCGCATCCGCGATCCCACCAGCAGCAGCGACGAGACCGCGCCCGGTGTCGATTCCGTATCGGCCCCGGCGCCGAATGCCGATGGCGGAAAATCCCCCGATCCGGGTCGAATCTGAATCGCCTGTTCCATGCCACATCCCCCCATTTCCTCGCTCCGCCCCGGTGTCCTTATGTCGTCATTCCGGCCATATTCACCTTTTGTTCGTTCCCATTTGCCGCCAATTCGGACCTAGCGGAGTCCTGTCCATAGGTCGGCACGGAAGCAGCCGGTCGGGATTAGTCCAATTTGGACCCTGTTTGTTCTTTTCGTCAATCCCTTATTTACGCTTGCCAAGCGCGCCGCCACGGATCAGGCGCCGGCCCATGCCGCTGTCGATCGTCACCCGCATGCGCTGGCGCCGTCGCTTGCGTTCGCTCGCCGCACTACTTTTGCTCGCCGGTCTCGCGGTCGCCGTCTGGACCAGCCAGCCCCCCGCCGCTGTCGCGCCGCTGGTGCGCGTCATCGACGGCGACAGCCTGACCGTGCGGCAGGAGGATGACGGCACACTGACGATCCGCCTGACCGGGATCGACGCGGTCGAATATCGGCAGGATTGCGCGCGCGCCGACGGCAGCCGCTGGCCGTGCGGCCATAACGCGCGCAGCGCGCTCGAACGGCTCGCCGGGCGTGGCCCGCTCCATTGCGACTATGCGGCAAAGGACCGCTATGGCCGCACCCTGGCATCATGCCGGACGCAGCCGGGCCCCGACGGGATCGATCTTGGCGCCGAAATGGTGCGGCAGGGTTGGGCCGTCGCGACCGGCGACGCCTATGCATTCGAGGCCGCCGAGGCGGAGGCGAAGCGGCGCGGCATCTGGCAAGGCCGCTTCGACCTGCCCGCCGACTGGCGCGCGGCGCACGCGCGGTCCGCGAGTGCGATCACCCTGCCTGACGCCTAGATATGCATCCGCTTTTCGGCGGACGTTTTTGCGGCTAGGGCGAGCGCATGAACGGACTTTTCCCAGTCATGGTCGGCGGCGCGATCGGCGCCGGGGCGCGGCATCTGGTCGGCCAGGTCATGCTCGCGCGGCTCGGCCCCGGCTTTCCCTGGTGGACGCTGTCGATCAACATCGCCGGCAGCCTGCTGATGGGCCTGCTTATCGGCTGGCTCGCGCGCAGCGGCGGCAGCGACACGACGCGGCTATTCCTCGGCGTCGGCATCCTCGGCGGTTTCACGACCTTTTCGTCGTTCAGCCTCGAATTCTGGGTCCTGTTCGAGCGCGGGCAAACGATGCAGGCTCTGGCCTATGTCCTCGCCTCGGTGCTAATCGGCATCGCGGCGTGCGGCGCCGGGATTCTGACGATGCGGCAATTGTCCGCATGAGTATCGACAGCGCCATCATCGCCGAGGAAGACGACGGCATCCGCCTCGACCGCTGGTTCAAGCGCCACCGGCCGGGAACGCCGCACGCGCTGCTCGCGCGCTGGGCGCGGTCGGGCCAGTTGACGCTGGACGGCCGGAAGGCCGACGTGTCGGACCGCATCGAAACGGGGCAAAAGCTCGTCATGCCGACGCCGCCGGTCGAGACCGCCGCGCGTCCCGCGCGCAAGGGCCGACCATTGACCGACGCCGATGTCGAACTCGCCGAATCAATGGTGATCCACCGCGATACGAGCGCGCTGGTGCTGAACAAGCTGCCCGGCCTCGCCACGCAGGGCGGCACCAAGACCGAACAACATGTCGACGGTCTGCTCGACGCGCTGAAATATGACGGGCCGGTCCGGCCGAAACTGGTTCACCGGCTCGACAAGGATACGTCGGGCGCGCTGCTGATCGCGCGCACGCCGCGCGCCGCCGCCTGGTTCGCCAAGAGCTTTTCGAATCGCAGCGCGCGCAAGACCTATTGGGCGATCGTCGTCGGTGTCCCCGACATCGCGCAGGGCGAGATCGACCTGCCGCTCGCCAAGCAGCCGGGTTCGGGCGGCGAGAAGATGCACGTCGACGACAAGGGCCTGCCGTCGAAGACGCGCTACCGGATCGTCGAGCGCGCCGGGAACAGCGCCGCCTGGGTCGAGTTGCAGCCGCTGACCGGCCGCACCCATCAGCTTCGCGTCCATATGGCGGCGATCGGCCATCCGATCGTCGGCGACGGCAAATATGGCGGCAAGGGCGCCTTCCTGACCGGGGCGATCAGCCGCAAGCTGCACCTGCACAGCCGCCGCCTGCGCATCGACCATCCCGACGGCGGCGCGATCGATATCACGGCCCCGGTTCCCGAGCATTTCGCCGCGAGCCTCGACGCGCTGGGCTTCGACCCGCTGCTCGGCGAGGTCGGACTCGACGATGCCCCCAAGGGACCGCCGCCGAAAGCCGCGGCGAAGGCCGCCGCCAAGGCGCACAGCAAGCAAATCCGCAAGGCACGGCGCGGCGAACGGCGCGGTCGCACCGCCGCGAGCAAGCCGACCGATCATGTCGGCAAGCCCAAGCCAAAAGCGAAGACCGGAACCGGCAAGCCCGCCGCCAAGCGTCCGGCGAAGCGCCCACCCCCCAAGGGGCTGCGCCCGCCTAAGGCGCGTTGATGCATCCCAATCCCCAATATCGTCCGCGACAGGAAGACCTGCCCGCACTGTTCGTGCGCGAGATCGCCTTCGCCGGGATTTTCGCGGGCACGCCCGACGGCCCGCGCGTCGCGCACGCGCCGGTGGTGCTGAGCGAGGATGCGGCGACGCTGCAATTCCATCTGTCGCGCGGCAACGGGCTGACGAAGCATCTGGACGGGATGACCGCGCTGGCGGTGGTGCAGGGGCCCGACGCCTATGTCAGCGCGGGCTGGTATGCCGCCGCCGATCAGGTTCCGACGTGGAATTATATCGCGATCGAGATGGAAGGTCCGGTTCGCAAGCTCGACGATGCCGAACTGATCGCGCAGCTCGACACGCTTTCGGCTGAGCACGAGGCGCGGATCGGCATCGATCCGCCGTGGACGCGGGCCAAGATGAACCCCGCGCGCTTCAGCCAGATGACGGGCGCGATCACCGGCTTCGAGCTGCGGATCACCGCGTGGCGCTCGACGCTCAAGCTGTCGCAGGACAAGGCGCCGGGCGAACGCGAAAGCGTCGCCGCGGGGATCGAGGCGAGCGGGCACGGCGCGCTCGCGCATCTGATGCGCCAGCTTGGCGAGGAAGGGAAAAGCGCATGAACCAGCCGGGCGACGCCCTTGCCAGAAAGCGCTTCTTCGCGCTGTCCGCGATGCGCCTGATGGGGGCGCTCTTCATCATCGCCGGCTTCCTGCTGATCCGCGGCGTCTGGGCGGTCGCGGGGCAGCCCGCCGACCGCTGGATCGGGGTCGCGGTCGTGCTGGCGGGCGTGTTCGACTTCGCGGTGATGCCGCGCATCCTCGCGCGCCGCTGGCGGTCGCCGAAAGAATTATGAAACGCTTCTGGAAACAGGCCGAAGTCATCGCCGAAGCGGGCAGCTGGGGCATTGCACTCGACGGGCGTCCGGTGCGTACGCCCGAGCGGGCACCGCTGGCGGTTCCGACCAGGGCGCTGGCCGAAGCGATCGCCGCCGAATGGGACGCGCAGGGCGAGGATATCGACCCCGCGTCGATGCCGCTGACCGGCCTCGCCAACGCCGCGATCGACCTCGCCAGCCCCGATCCCGCCGCCTTCGCCGAGCCGATCGCCGCCTATGCGGAAAGCGACCTCTTCTGCTACCGCGACGACCGCGACGCGGCGTTGCAGGCCGAGCAAGCGGCGGCGTGGAACCCGCTGCTCGCCTGGGCCGAAGCGCGTCACGGCGTCGAGTTCGCGCTCGCGCAGGGCGTACTGCCGGTCGACCAGCCGCCCGCGACCATCGCGGCGCTCCGCGCGGCGCTCCTGGCGCACGATCCCTTTCGCCTTACGGCGCTGACGCCGCTGGTGACGATCGGCGGATCGCTCGTCGCCGGACTCGCGCTCGCCGAGGATGCCTTCACCGCCGAGGCGCTATGGGACGCCGTCAGCCTCGACGAACTCTATCAGGAACGCCGCTGGGGCGCCGACAGCGAAGCGCAGAAAGCGCGCGCGCGGCGCGAGGCCGACTGGCACCATGCGGCGCGGTTTCTGAGCCTGCTGGGCGATTAGTCCGCGAAGTTCGGCTTTCTTTTCTCCATATGCGCCATCACCGCCTCCATCTGGTTGGGGGTGCGGATGACCTTGACCTGTTCGTCGCTTTCGGCCTGCAGGATTTCGGCGTCGTTCGCGTCGGCGAGCATGTTGCACAGCCGTTTCGCGCCACGGATCGCGTGCGGATTCTTGTTCGCGATCACCCGCGCAAGCTCCAGCGCCTTCGCGAGCGGATCGTCGGAGACGTGCGTCGCGAAGCCGAGCAGTTTCGCTTCCGAACCCGAAAATTCGCGGTTGGTATAGATCATCTCGCGCAGCACATCGTCGGCGACCTGCGTCCGCCACAGCGCCATGCCCGCGACGTCGGGGACGAGGCCCCAGCGCATCTCCATGATCGCGAGGCGCGTGTCGGGGTGGACGAAGCGGATGTCGGCGGCGGCCATGATCTGGCTTCCCGCGCCGAAGGCGACGCCGTGCACCGCCGCGATCACCGGCACCGGCAATTCGCGCCAGCCCCAGGCGGCATATTGGGCATTGTTCGACAGGCCCCTCGTGCGGTCGGCGAGCGTTCCGCCCGCGCTGCTCGCGCCCGGATCGCGCTCGGCGCTGAGGCTGGAGAGGTCGAGCCCCGCGCAAAAGGCACGGCCTTCGCCCGACAGGACGACGACGCGCAGGCCCGGTTTGACCTTGAGTTCGTCGATCGCCTCCGCAAGCGCAGACCACATTGCGGTGTCGAGCGCATTCATCTTGTCGGCGCGGATCAGCCGGACGTCGGCGATGCCGTCCTCCAGCATGGTGATCGAAATGCGGTCCTTCATTCTGCTGTCCTTTTGAGCGCGGCCTCGACGAGCGGGAACTGGTCGTTGCCGAAATACATGTCGGTGTCCTCGACGAAGATCGTCGGCGAGCCATAGCCGCCGCGCGCGATCACCTCTTCGGTATTGGCGCGCAGCCGCGCCTTCACCGCGTCGCTGGTCGATGCGGCGCGGATCGCGGCGCCGTCGAGCCCCACGCCCTTCGCGACCGCTTCGAGCACGTCCGGATCGTCGAGATTTTCCTGCCGGTCGAAATAGCTGGCGAACGCCGCCCCGGCAAAGCGGACGAGCGCGTCCTGATCCTCCTCGAGCGCGCAGCAGAAGCGCATCGCGTGGATGCTCTTCGCCGGGTGCCACCTCGACGGAAAGTTCATCGGCACCCCGGCAAGCCGCGCCCAGTCCTTGAGCACCTTCCAGCTATGCTCCATCCGGCGGTTGTCGGCCTGCTCGCGCGCGGCATAGACGGCGGGATTGACCGCGTTGAACACCCCGCCGACGAGGATCGGGCGCCAGGTCGCGGCCGCCCCGGTGCGTTCGAGCACGCCGGGCAGATTGTGGAAGGCCAGACAAGTCCACGGACTCGACAGATCGAAGAAGAATTCGACGCGCGCGGTCATGCCCCCGCCTTCGTCTTCTCCCAATATTGGTCGCGCAGCAGCCTTTTGTAGAGCTTGCCGGTGTCGTGGCGCGGCAGCGCCTCCATGAAATCGATCCGCCGCGGGATCTTCACCCCCGACAATTTCTCGCGTGCATAGGCCATGAGTTCGTCGCGGAAGGCGTCGGTCGCATCGGCCATGTCGGCGGGCTGGACGACCGCGATCACCTCTTCGCCCATCTCCTCGTGCGGGCCGCCGACGATCGCGACGTCGGCCACCTTGGGGTGGGTGACGAGATGATTCTCGATCTCCTGCGGATAGATATTCACCCCGCCCGAGATGATCATGAAGCTCTTGCGGTCGGTGAGATAGAGGAAGCCGTCCGCGTCGAGCTTGCCGACGTCGCCGAGCGTCGACCAGCCCTTCGCATTGCGGCTGGAAGCCGTTTTCTCCGGGTCGTCGTGATATTCGAAGACGCTGTCGCTTTCAAAGAAGACCGCGCCTTCCTCGCCCACGGGCACTTCGGTTTCATTATCCTCGCCGACGATATGGACGACGCCGTTGATCGCGCGACCGACGGTGCCCTTGTGCGCGAGCCAGTCCTGACTGCTCGCGAAGGTCATCCCATTGCCTTCGGATCCCGCATAATATTCGAGCAGCACCGGGCCCCACCAGTCGATCATCGCCTGTTTGACCGGCACCGGGCACGGCGCTGCGGCGTGGATCGCGCTTTTCATCGAGGTCACGTCATATTGGGCGCGAATCGCGTCGGGCAATTTCAGCATCCGCACGAAATGCGTCGGCACGAACTGCGCCGAATTGCAGCGATAATGCTGGATCGCCGCAAGCGCGCCCTCGGGATCGAATTTCTTCATCAGGACGACGGTGCCGCCGAGCCGCTGGATCGTCATCGACCAGCGCAGCGGCGCGGCGTGATAGAGCGGCGCGGGCGACAGATAGACGCTGTCGGCATTGATCCCGAACGCCGCCGAGGCGAGCATGACGAGGCTGTTCGCCGCGTCGATCGCCTGTTCCTCAGGCAACGGAACCTTGACGCCCTTCGGCCGGCCCGTCGTCCCCGACGAATAGAGCATGTCGACCCCGGCGCGCTCGTCGGCGATGCGCTCCGCGGGCATCCTCGCCAGCTCGTCCTCGATCTTCGGCCAGCCCGCTATGTCGCCGCCCATCGCATAGCGCTCGATCTTCGTCGTGAGCTGCTGCGCCGCGGCCGCGAGACTCGCTGAGACGACGAGCATCTTCGCGCCCGAATTGTCGAGAATATAGTCGGTCTCGTCCTGCGTCAGCCGCGACGAGATGCAGACATAGCGCAACCCCGCACGCTGCGCGCCCCACGTCAGCCCGTAATAATGCGGCGTATTGTCGAGCATGAAGGCGACGACATCCTCATGCCCGAGCCCATGCGCACGAAACATCTGCGCGGCGCGATTCGAGGCGGCATCGAGTTCGGCATAGCTGATCGCCTCGCCGGTTTCGGCGACGATGACCGCGGGCTTGTCGGGATGGGTGGCGGCGTGAACTGAGGGGTGCATCGGGCGATCTCTCCAAGGGCTCGTTGGTATGTTATGTCCAAGACCCGTAGCAAACTGAAACTTTCGGTCAAGCGAGCGGGACCGGCGTCGGCATGTGCGGTCAAGAAGCGTCAAATCACACCGCAAGATCGGGGGAGTTACCGCTCCCCTATTTCGACCGGTTGCGGCCGATTGCGGGCGCCCGGCCTCTCCTAACTTTGTCATCCCCGCGAAAGCGGGGACCCAGAGCGTGCGTCGGCTAACCCCACACTGGGTTCCCGCTTTCGCGGGAATGACGAAAATGGGGAATGTCTGCTCCCCACCCCAAAGCCGACATCGGCTTCAAATAGGCCTTTCCTACATTATCCGGCTGTGTCAGCCTTCACCCGGCTCCTTCATTTGACTGAACGCGCCCAGCGCGCCGCGACGTCGACACCAGGGATGCAATAGGCTGAACTTTCCTGAACTTTGGAACAAAATGGCGCGGCCGAAGCCGAAAATCCAAACGCCCCGTTAACCATAGCGCAATCCTGTCATCGTAATTTCACATCCGCCTCCGCTTTTCCCTTGCGGCGGGGCGGCGGCATCGCCACTTTGTGTGTAGCGGGCGGGCCTCTCCCCGGCTTGTCCCCAAGGAGATAAGCCCATGCCGTCCTTTTCGGAGAGCCTCGAAAAGACCCTGCACAATGCGCTGAAGGCCGCGTCAGAGCGGCATCACGAATATGCGACGCTCGAGCATCTGCTCTATGCGCTGATCGACGACGAGCACGCCGCCGAAGTGATGCGCGCGTGCGGCGTCGCGCTGAGCGACCTGCAATCGGCGGTCGTTCACTATCTCGACACCGAACTCGACAGTTTGAAGGTCGAGGGGCACAGCGACCCCTCCCCCACCAGCGGCTTCCAGCGCGTCGTCCAGCGCGCGATCCTGCATGTCCAGTCGTCGGGCAAGGACGAGGTGACAGGCGCCAACGTCCTCGTCGCGCTGTTTTCGGAGCGCGAGAGCTACGCCGTCTATTTCCTCCAGCAGCAGGATCTGACGCGGCTCGACGCGGTCTCCTACCTCAGCCACGGCGTCGGCAAGGGCGGCAAGCCCTCGCCGCAGGCCGAGCCCGAGGAAAAGGAAGAGGCGAAGGAGAAGGAGAGCGGCAAGTCCAAGAAGGAAACCGCGCTCGACCAGTTCACCGTCAACCTCAACGAAAAGGCGAAGGGTGGCAAGGTCGACCCGCTGATCGGCCGCAGCGCCGAGGTCGACCGGACGATCCAGATCCTCTGCCGCCGCAGCAAGAACAACCCGCTCTATGTCGGCGATCCCGGCGTCGGCAAGACCGCGATCGCCGAGGGCCTCGCGCGCAAGATCGTCGAGGGCGACGTTCCCGAGGTGCTGCTGCCCGCGGTCATCTATTCGCTCGACATGGGCGCGCTGCTCGCGGGCACCCGCTATCGCGGCGATTTCGAGGAGCGGCTGAAACAGGTCGTGACCGAGCTCGAAGGGCTGCCGCACGCGATCCTGTTCATCGACGAGATCCACACGGTGATCGGCGCCGGCGCCACCAGCGGCGGCGCGATGGACGCATCGAACCTGCTCAAGCCCGCGCTGTCGGGCGGCGTCATCCGTTGCATCGGCTCAACGACCTACAAGGAGTTCCGCAATCATTTCGAGAAGGACCGCGCGCTGCTTCGCCGGTTCCAGAAGATCGACGTGATCGAGCCGAGCATCGAGGATACGAAAAAGATCCTCGCGGGCCTGCGCGAAGCCTTCGAGAGCCACCACAATGTCAAATATACCGCCGACGCGATCAACGCGGCGGTCGAGCTGTCGTCGCGCTACATCAACGACCGCAAGCTGCCCGACAAGGCGATCGACGTGATCGACGAGGTCGGCGCGATGCAGATGCTGGTGCCGCCGTCGAAGCGCCGCAAGACGATCACCGCCAAGGAGATCGAGGCGGTGATCGCGACGATGGCGCGCATCCCGCCCAAATCGGTGTCGAGCGACGACAAGAAGGTGCTCGAAACGCTCGAAACCGACCTGAAGCGCGTCGTCTTCGGGCAGAACACCGCGATCGAGGTGTTGTCGTCGGCAATCAAGCTCAGCCGCGCGGGCCTGCGCGATCCCGAGAAGCCGATCGGCAACTATCTGTTCAGCGGTCCGACCGGCGTCGGCAAGACCGAGGTCGCCAAGCAGCTCGCGTCGATCATGGGCATTCCGCTCCAGCGCTTCGACATGAGCGAATATATGGAGCGTCATTCGGTGAGCCGCCTGATCGGCGCGCCGCCGGGCTATGTCGGATACGATCAGGGCGGGCTGCTGACCGATGCGATCGATCAGAATCCGCATTGCGTGCTGCTGCTCGACGAGATCGAAAAGGCGCATCCCGACCTGTTCAACATCCTGCTGCAGGTGATGGACAACGGCCGGCTGACCGACCACCACGGCAAGACGGTCGATTTCCGCAACGTCATTTTGATCATGACGACCAACGCGGGCGCGAGCGACATGACGCGCGAGTCGATCGGCTTCGGCACCGTGACCCGCGAGGATGTGCAGGAAGAGGCGGTGAAGCGCATGTTCACCCCCGAATTCCGCAACCGCCTCGATGCGATCGTCCCCTTCGGCTATCTGCCGCCCGAAGTCGTGGCGCGCGTCGTCGACAAGTTCATCCTGCAGCTCGAACTGCAGCTTGCCGACCGCAACGTCCACATCCAGCTCGACGACGCGGCGCGCGAATGGCTGACCGGCAAGGGCTATGACAAGCTCTATGGCGCGCGTCCGATGGGCCGCCTGATCCAGGAGAAGATCAAGCAGCCGCTCGCCGAGGAACTCCTCTTCGGCAAGCTCGTCCACGGCGGCGAGGTCAAGGTGAAGATGAAGACCGGCGAGGACGCCCATGTCGGCAACCCGCTGACCTTCGAGATCGTCCCCGCACCGCCCAAGGCAGGCAAGAGCAAGGCGAAGGGCAAGGCCGAGAAGGCGGCGGAGTGAGGAATCCACCCCTCCCGTTAACGGGAGGGGTAGCGAGATTTGGGAGCTTGCTCCCTAGTCGCAGCGGGGAGGGTTTGGCGACGCTACAGCCCCTCCCCAAACCCCTCCCGCAAGCGGGAGGGACTTACTCCCCTCGCTTTTTCGTCTCTCCGCGCCTATATGCAACCCATGTACAACTACATCTCCGTAACCGCCGACGAAGCGGCCACTCCTGCCCGCGTCCGCGACGGCACGATCAAGCTGCACGATGCGGCCGGCTTTGCCGGAATGCGGCGGGCTGGACAGCTTGCGGCCGAAATTCTCGACGCACTCGTCCCCTTCGTCCAGCCCGGCGTGACCACGGCACAGATCGACGATCTCGTCCGCGAAATGACGCTCAAGGGCGGCGGCATTCCCGCGACGCTCGGCTATCGCGGCTATACGCATAGCTGCTGCACCAGCATCAACCATGTCGTGTGCCATGGCATCCCCGACGACAAGCCGCTGCGCGAAGGCGACATTATCAACGTCGATGTCACCCCGATGGTCGACGGCTGGCACGGCGATTCGAGCCGCATGTATCTGCTCGGCGACGTCGGCGTGAAGGCGCGGCGGCTGGTCGACGTGACCTATGAATGCCTGATGCTCGGCATCGAGCAGGCGAAGCCCGGCAACACGATGGGCGACGTCGCGCACGCGATCCAGAGCCATGCCGAACGCCACCGCTATTCGGTCGTCCGCGATTTCTGCGGCCACGGCGTCGGGCAAATGTTCCACGACGCGCCCGAGGTCGTCCACGCCGGGCGCCCCGGCACCGGCCCGGAACTTCGCCCCGGCATGTTCTTCACCATCGAGCCGATGATCAACACCGGCAAATATGCGGTCAAGATGCTCGCCGACGGCTGGACCGCGGTAACCCGCGACCGTTCGCTTTCGGCGCAGTTCGAGCATAGCATCGGGATCACCGAGGACGGCTGCGAAATCTTCACCGCGAGTCCGAAGGGTCTGAACGCGCCGCCCTGGCAGTAACACCAGCCTCCATTTTCCTGCTTGCACCCGCGCCCCTTCGGGCGCAGACTTGACGTTAACGTCAAGCATAGGCGTGGGAGAGGGATATGGCGAAGACGGTCTTTTCGGCGGCGCTTCTGGGTTGCGCGGCTTTGGCACTGGCGGCGTGCAACGCATCGAAGAACGACAGCATTTCGGGCGGAGGCACGCTCGACGATGCCGAGAAGGCGAGCGAGGCGCTGCTCAAGACCGGCGACAACGGCGATAATTGGGCCGGCATCGGCTACAGCTACGACGAACAGCGCTTCAGCCCGCTGACCGACATCAACGACAAAAATGTGGGCGAGCTCGGCATCGCCTGGTTCGCCGACCTCGACGACGCGCGCGGGCAGGAAGCGACCCCCGTGGTCGTCGACGGCACCCTTTACGTCAGCCACGCCTGGTCAAAGGTCGACGCCTGGGATGCCGCGACCGGCAAGAAGCTCTGGAGCTTCGACCCCAAGGTTCCCGGCGACCGCGCGGTTTCGGCCTGCTGCGACGTCGTCAATCGCGGCGTTGCGGTGTGGGGCGACAAATTGTTCGTCGGCACGCTCGACGGCCGCCTGATCGCGCTCGACCGCAAGACCGGCAAGGAATTGTGGTCGACGCAGACGTTCGACACCTCGAAGCCTTACACGATCACCGGCGCGCCGCGCGTCGTGAAGGACATGGTGCTGATCGGCAACGGCGGCGCCGAGTTCGGAGTGCGCGGATACGTCACCGCTTACGACGCCGACACCGGCAAGGAGCGCTGGCGCTTCTACACCGCACCCAACCCGACCAAGGCAAAGGATGGCGCCGCCTCGGACGACATCTTCGCGAGCAAAGGCAACGCCACCTGGTCCGACAAGGGCGAATGGAAGGTGTCGGGCGGCGGCGGCACCGTGTGGGACGCGATCGTCTATGACAAGGATCTCGACCAGATCTACCTCGGCGTCGGCAACGGCAACCCGTGGAACCATGGCGAGCGCTCGAACGGCGAAGGCGACAACTGGTTCCTCTCGTCGGTCGTCGCGCTCGACGCGAACACCGGCAAGTATAAGTGGCATTACCAGGAGACGCCCGGCGAGAGCTGGGATTATACCGCGACCCAGCCGATCATCCTTGCCGAGCAGCAGGTGGACGGCAAGCCGACCAAAGTGCTCTACCACGCGCCGAAGAACGGCTTCTTCTTCACCATCGACCGCACGAGCGGCAAGCTGATCGACGCCAAGCCCTATGTCGATGGGATCAACTGGGCGACCGGCTACGACATGACGACCGGCCGCCCGATCGAGAACCCCGAGGCGCGCTTCTACAAGACCGGCAAGCCCTTCATCGCCATCCCCGGCGCGCTCGGCGCACACAACTGGCACCCGATGAGCTACAACCCGGCGACCGGGCTCGTCTATATCCCGGCGCAGCAGATTCCGCAGGGCTATCTCCAGGACATGGACGAGCTCGACAAGCGCAAGGTGCTGGGGTTCAACGTCGGCACCTCGCTCAACAAGACGATGCTCCCCGACGACGCCAAGGCGTTTCGCGCCGCGGTTGCCGCGACGACCGGGCGCCTCGTCGCCTTCGACCCGCGCACCGGCAAGGTCGCATGGGGCGTCGACTATCCCGCGGCGTGGAACGGCGGCACGATGACGACGGCCGGCAATCTCGTTTTCCAGGGCACGAGCACGGGGCGCTTCCGCGCCTATGCAGCCGATAGCGGCAAGCAGCTTCTCGACCTCGACATGCAGTCGGGGATCGTCAGCGCGCCCTCGACCTTCCGTGTCGGCGGGGTGCAATATATCGCCTTCCAGACCGGCAAGGGCGGCGCCTTCCCGCTCGTCGCGGGGGTCGCGGGGGGCGCGACGCGCAAGCTGCCCAACCTGCCGCGCCTCGTCGTGCTCAAGCTCGGCGGCACGGTGAAGCTGCCCGCGCCGCCCGCGACGACGACGCTCGCGTGGAACCCGCCGCCGCAGTTCGGCACCCCCGAACAGGTCGCCTCGGGCAAGGCGCACTTCGGGCGCTATTGCCAGGTCTGTCACGGCGACAGCGCGATCGGCAACGGCTTCACCCCCGACCTCCGCGTCTCGGGCACGCTCACCAACGCCGATGCGTGGAAGTCGGTGATCCTCGACGGCGCGCTCAAGGATCGCGGCATGGTGAGCTTCGCCCGCGTCCTCACCCCCGCCGACGCCGAGGCGATCCGCGCCTATGTCATCGACCGTTCGAACTGGACCAAGATCAATCTACCCGACGCATCGGCGCCGGTCGGGCGGTAGGCCGAAATCCCACCTTCTCCGCAAGCGATGCGAACTGCGGAGAGGGTGGGATAGATATTTTTCACGCAAAGGCGCAAAGGCGCGAAGAAGGCTGCGCCTTTGCACCGACCTTGCTTGCCGGTCGCGCGAAGCCTTTCAAGATCGCCTGCGGCGACAAACGAACAGCGAGATTCATGCGCGACCTTCTTCGCGCCTTTGCGCCTTTGCGTGAAACAAAATAAAGCAGCCCCATCATCCTTGCCCAAATTTTAGGCAGAAAAATCCCACTGCTGCCTACCCCTTGGGCAATGCCGCAATCCTCCACCGCCAATCTCCGCGAAAGCCCGCGATTCGGCAATTGGCACGGGTCTTGATTGGTGCAAGATGGCGGGACACCGCACCGACTCGACCGGCCAAACCGGACCAGGCGCGCCTGATCCGGCTTTGACTGCGAGCGGCGGCGGCCAGTCCAAAGGGGATCAGACGCGTGAAGAAGATTGAGGCGATCATCAAACCGTTCAAGCTCGACGAAGTGAAGGAAGCGCTGCACGAGGTCGGCGTCAGCGGGATCACCGTGACCGAGGCGAAGGGCTTCGGCCGCCAGAAGGGCCATACCGAGCTCTATCGCGGCGCCGAATATGTCGTCGACTTCCTGCCCAAGGTGAAGCTGGAGGTGATCGTCGAGGATTCGCTGGCCGAGCGCGTCGTCGAGGCGATCGCCGCCGCCGCGCAGACCGGCCGCATCGGCGACGGCAAGATTTTCGTGATCCCGGTCGAAACCGCCCTCCGCATCCGCACCGGCGAACGCAACGAGGACGCTCTTTAGGGCATCCGCGCTCCACCCGTTCAACCAGACCCCGGCGCGAGCCGGTCATCATCGCAAGAAGGAAGCATAGACGATGGCTACGAAGCCCAAGGATATCATCGCGCGGATCAAGGAAAACGACATCGAGTGGGTCGACCTGCGCTTCACCGACCCCAAGGGCAAGTGGCAGCACCTGACCATGTGCGCCGGCGTGATCGACGAGGATGCGCTCGAGGACGGGCTGATGTTCGACGGCTCGTCGATCGAGGGCTGGAAGGCGATCAACGAGAGCGACATGATCCTGATGCCCGACCTCGACGCCGTTTATGACGATCCCTTTTCGGCGACCCCGATGCTAGTGATCTTCTGCGACATCGTCGAGCCCTCGACCGGCGAAGGCTATGCCCGCGACCCGCGCACGACCGCGAAGCGCGCCGAAGCTTATGTCGCCTCGACCGGCATCGGCGACACCGTCTATGTCGGCCCCGAGGCCGAATTCTTCATGTTCGACGACGTCCGGTTCGAAACCGGCTATAACAAGTCGGGTTTCGAGATCGACGACATCGAACTGCCGACCAACACCGGTCGCAGCTATGAGGGCGGCAACCTCGCTCATCGCCCGCGCGCCAAGGGCGGCTATTTCCCCGTCGCGCCGGTCGACAGCGCGGTCGACATCCGCGCCGAGATGGTCTCGACGATGCTCGAACTCGGCCTGCCGTGCGACAAGCATCACCATGAAGTCGCCGCCGCGCAGCACGAACTCGGCCTGACCTTCGGCACGCTGACCCAGACCGCCGACCGGATGCAGATCTATAAATATGTCGTGCACCAGGTCGCGCATGCTTATGGCAAGACCGCAACCTTCATGCCGAAGCCGATCAAGGACGATAACGGCAGCGGGATGCACACTCACATTTCGATCTGGGAAAAGGGCAAGCCGCTGTTCGCGGGCAACGGCTATGCGGGCCTTTCGGACATGTGCCTCTATTTCATCGGCGGCGTCGTCAAGCACGCCAAGGCGCTCAACGCCTTCACCAACCCGACGACGAACAGCTACAAGCGACTCCTCCCCGGCTTCGAGGCACCGGTGCTGCTCGCTTACTCGTCGCGCAACCGCTCGGCCTCGTGCCGCATCCCTTACGGCGCAGGCGCCAAGGCGAAGCGCGTCGAATTCCGCTTCCCCGACGCGATGGCGAACCCCTATCTCTGCTATTCGGCGCTGCTGATGGCGGGGCTCGACGGCATTCAGAACAAGATTCATCCCGGTGACGCGATGGACAAGAATCTCTACGACCTGCCGCCCGAGGAACTGGCCGAAGTGCCGACCGTCTGTGCGTCCCTGCGCGAAGCGCTCGACAGCCTGCTCGCCGACCATGACTTCCTGCTCAAGGGCGACGTCTTCTCGAAGGACCAGATCGAAGCCTATGTCGAGCTGAAGTGGGACGAGGTCTATCGCTTCGAACAGACGCCGAGCCCGGTCGAGTTCGATATGTATTACAGCGCCTGATCTGCAGCGATCAACGCGCGGGGCGTCCGGTTCGGGGGAACCGGGCGCCCCATTTCTTTTGGGCGGACCGCTTTTTCGCACCGACCGATGCTTGCCCGCGAAGCGCGGACGGGGCACAAAGCGTGCGTCGCTCCCGCAAAGGCGGGGGTGATGATCGGAACCTTTTGCGCCGGAGACCCCATGAAATCGCTGCCCCTTGCCGCCCTGATCGCTCTCCAGCTCGCGCTCGCACCGGCGGCGCAGGCCAAGCTCAGCCCGGCCGAGGCGAAGATGGCGAAGACGGTCGAGGCCGAGCAGGGCCGCAGTCTCGCGCTGCTCGAAAGGCTGGTGAACCAGAACAGCGGATCGCAGAATCTGGAAGGTGTCGAAAAGGTCGGGCAGATGATGCGCGCCGAACTCGAACCGCTGGGATTCCAGGTCGAGTGGAAACCGATGCGCGATACCGGGCGCGCGGGTCATCTGATCGCGACGCACGCCGGCAAGCCGGACGGCAAGCGCCTGCTGCTGATCGGCCATCTCGACACGGTGTTCGAGCCCGACTCGCCTTTCCAGACATTCGTCCGCAAGGGCGATATGGGCGAAGGCCCCGGCGCGGGCGACGACAAGGGCGGAATGGTCGTCGTCGTCGCGGCGCTCCGCGCGATGCAGGCGGCGGGGACGTTGAAGGACGCCAATATCGAATTCCACATGACCGGCGACGAAGAAGATTCGGGCACCCCGATCGAGAAAGCGCGCGCCGACCTGATCGCCGCGGGCAAGCGCAGCGATGTCGCGCTCGATTTCGAGGGGCTGGTGCGCGATGCGGGCGCCGACATGGGATCGGTCGCGCGGCGCTCGTCGGATAGCTGGACGGTGACCGCGACCGGCAAGGCGAGCCACAGCTCGGGCATCTTCAGCGCCGAGGCGGGCGAAGGCGCCATCTATGAACTCACCCGCATCATCCACCGCTTCCGCACCGAGCTGCCCGAACCCAATCTGACCTTCAACGTCGGGCTGATCGCGGGCGGCCAGCAGGCCGAGCTCGACGCGGGCGGCATCCGCGCCACCGCCAACGGCAAGACCAACATCATCCCCGCGATCGCGATCGCGCGCGGCGACCTGCGCGCGCTATCCCCCGAGCAGATCGACCGGGTGAAGGCGAAGATGGCGGCGATCGTCGCCGATCACGCCCCCGGCACCGGCGCGACGATCGGCTTCGACCCCGGCGGCTATCCGCCGATGGCGCCGACCGAGGGCAACAAGGCGCTGCTGGTGAAGCTCAACGGCGTGAACCGCGACCTGGGTCTCGACGAAATGGCGGCGCTCGACCCGCTGAAACGCGGCGCGGGCGACATCAGCTTCGTCGCCGCCGACGTCGACGGGCTCGCGGGCCTCGGCCCCTATTCGACCGGCGATCATGCGCCGGGCGAAGCGGTCGACATCCCCAGCATCGCGCGCCAGGCGACCCGCGCCGCCATATTGATGTCACGGCTGAGTGCTGAAAAGCGCTAAGCCGTCATTCCGGCGGAGGCCGGGATCTTACCCTCGCGTCCCGGTGCACCGGCGAGATCCCGGCCTCCGCCGGGATGACGAAAATGGGGGTGATGCTTGATTCATTCGCTGCCGTCATTAGGTAGCAATGCGAGACGTAATTTCACGCCGATGGGAGACTTATGATGAGCGACACCGAAACCCACCTGAAACAGCATTACATCGGCGGCAAATGGGTCGACAGCCAGGGCGGCAAGCTCCACGACGTCATCAACCCCGCGACCGAGGAAGCGGCTTCGACCGTCGTGCTCGGCAGCGCGGCCGATGTCGATGCCGCGGTCGCGGCGGCGAAGGAAGCCTTCAAGACCTTCTCGCAGACGACGCGCGAGGAACGCCTCGCGCTGCTGAACCGCATCGTCGAGGAATATAAGAAGCGCGGGCCCGATCTCGCCAAATCGATGGCGAGCGAAATGGGCGCGCCGGTGAGCTTTGCGGGCACCGCGCAGGTCGGCGCCGGCATCGGCGGCTTCCTCGGCACGATCGCGGCGCTCAAGGATTTCGAATTCGCCGAAAAGCATGGCGCGAACACGATCGTCTATGAGCCGATCGGCGTCGTCGGCATGATCACGCCGTGGAACTGGCCGCTCAACCAGATCGCGCTGAAGGTCGCCCCCGCGCTCGCCGGGGGCAACACGATGATCCTCAAACCGTCCGAGGAATGCCCCGGCAATGCGGTGATCTTCGCCGAAATCCTCGACGCCGCGGGCGTGCCGCCGGGCGTGTTCAACCTCGTCCAGGGCGATGGCCCCACCGTCGGCAACGCGATCTCGTCGCACCCCGGCATCGAAATGGTGAGCTTCACCGGCTCGACCCGCGCCGGCATCCTGGTCGCCAAGGCGGCCGCCGATACGGTCAAGCGCGTCCATCAGGAGCTGGGCGGCAAGTCGCCGAACATCGTCTTGCCCGACGCCGACCTCGAGACCGTGCTGCCGCCGACGGTGCAGGGCGTGCTCGTCAACACCGGCCAGAGCTGCATCGCGCCGACGCGCATCCTGGTCCACAAGGACCGCAAGGCCGAAGCGGTCGGCGTCATCAAGGCGATGTTCGACGGCACCCAGGTCGGCGACCCGCAGGCCGAGGGCGGCCATATCGGCCCCGTCGTCAACAAGGCGCAGTATGACAAGATCCAGGGCCTGATCCAGTCGGCGATCGACGAAGGCGCGACGCTGGAAACCGGCGGCACCGGCCTGCCCTCGAACGTCAATCGCGGCTATTTCATCAAGCCGACTGTCTTTTCGGGCGTCACCCCCGACATGCGGATCGCCAAGGAAGAAGTGTTCGGCCCCGTCGCGACGATCATGGAATATGCCGACCTCGACGAAGCGGTCGATATCGCCAACGACACCGAATACGGCCTGTCGGCGGTCGTCTCCGGCGACCCCGCCAAGGCGGCCGAAGTCGCGCCGAAGCTGCGCGCGGGCATGGTCGCGGTCAACGCCTGGGGCCCGGCACCGGGCGCGGCGTTCGGCGGCTACAAGGCGTCGGGCAACGGCCGCGAAGGCGGGCTGTTCGGGCTGAAGGATTTCATGGAAGTGAAGTCGATCAGCGGCATTCCGGCGTAAGAAACTCCCCTCCCGCTCGCGGGCGGGGCTGGGGGAGGGCCTGTAGCGTCGCGTCGCTACCCTCCCCGCTGCGACTAGGGCGCAAAGCGCCCAAGTCTCGCTGCCCCTCCCGTAAACGGGAGGGGTTTTGCTATGGGCCGATAGCGATTATGCGCACCCCATGACCACGCGCTCCCCCCTCGCCCCTGCCGCCTTCCCCGCCCTCCCCGATATCGCCGGCGTGACCCGCCGCGTCGCGCGCGCGCGGTACAAGAATTGGGACCGCTGCGACCTCACCTATGTCGAGCTGGCCCCCGGCACGACGGTGGCGGGTGTCTTTACCCGCAACATCTGCTGCTCATCGGAAGTCGAACTCGGCCGCGAGCAGATCAAGAGCGGCGTCGGCCGCGCGCTGATCGTCAATGCGGGCAACAGCAACGCCTTCACCGGCTATCGCGGGCGCGAGGCGGTCGAGCAGATCAGGACGCAGGTCGCGGACCATCTCGGCTGCGACGCGAACGAGGTGTTCGTCAGTTCGACCGGCGTCATCGGCGTGCCCCTGCCCAAGGACAAGGCGCGCGCAGGCGTGGAAGCGGCGCTGACCGCCGCACCCTGCTCATGGGAGATGGCCGCCGAAACCATCTGCACCACCGACACCTTCCCCAAAGGCGCCGCGGCAAGCGCGGTCGTCGGCGACCGCACCGTGCAGGTCGCGGGGATCGTCAAGGGATCGGGGATGATCGCCCCCGACATGGCGACGATGCTCGGCTATATCTTCACCGACGCCGCGGTCGCCCCCGCGCTGCTGCAGGAGATGCTCAGCGAAGCGACCGGCGGCACGTTCAACAGCATCACCGTCGACAGCGACACCTCGACCAGCGACACCGTGCTGCTGTTCGCGACCGGGCAGGCGGGAGGTGCAACGCTCGCCAGCCGCGACGATCCGGGCGCCGACGCGCTCTATGCGGCGATCCACGCGGTCGCGCTCGACCTCGCGCAGCAGGTGGTGCGCGACGGCGAGGGCGCGTCGAAATTCATCGAGGTGCAAGTGACCGGCGCGGTCAGCGACGCCAGCGCGAAGCGCGTCGCGCTGTCGATCGCCAATTCGCCGCTGGTCAAGACCGCGATCGCGGGCGAGGACGCGAACTGGGGTCGCGTCGTGATGGCGGTGGGCAAGGCGGGCGAGCCCGCCGACCGCGACCGTCTCGCGATCCGCTTTGGCGCTCACTGGGTGGCGAAGGACGGGGTGCCGGTCGACGGCTATGACGAGGCGCCGGTCGCGGCGCACCTCAAGGGGCTGGACATCCGCGTCGGCGCCGACCTCGGCCTCGGCGAAGGCCGCGCGACCGTGTGGACGTGCGACCTGACCCACGGTTACATCAGCATCAACGCCGATTACCGGAGCTGATCAACCGCTACCCGTCATCCCGGCGAAGGCCGGGATCTCGCCCGGTGCGTCATCTCGCAATGTCGAGACCCCGGCCTTCGCCGGAGTGACGAGATTGGTGGGTCAAAGAGCCCCTTCGAGCCACCCCTTGAGCGCGCTCTTCGGTGCCGCGCCGACCTTGGTGTCGGCGACCGCGCCGTTCTTGAACAGGATCATCGTCGGGATGCCGCGCACGCCATATTTGCTCGGCGCGTCGGGATGGTCGTCGATGTTGAGCTTGGCGATCACCACCTTGCCCGCGAGTTCGTCCGAGATTTCCTCGAGCGAAGGGCCAATCATCTTGCACGGGCCGCACCATTCGGCCCAGAAATCGACGAGCACCGGCGTGTCGCTGTCGAGCACGTCGGCCTGGAAGCTGGCATCGGTGATGGCTTTGGTGGTCATGGATCAAACTCCTGAAACTGTCTTGCCCCCAAGCTAGGGCGTCGGCGCGTCCGGCTCAAGGGTCGAACCCGGCAAATTCGCCTTGGTTGCCGCCAAGCCGGGCTTGTGCGCATCGAGCAGCGCATCGCCCAGCCGGATCAGCCGCGGCGCGGCGGTATAGAGCAGCGCCGCCTCGACCCGCCGGCCGGGAAAAATGACGGCCAGCGCGTCGCGATAGGCCGCCATCTGGCGCAGATAGGCGGGCTGCACCGCCTCGGCGCTGCCCGGCACCTGCCGCCCGGTCTTATAGTCGATCACCGTCACCGCCGCGCCGGTGACGAGCAGCCGGTCGACGATCCCCGCGACGACCGCGCCGCCATCGACGATCGCCGTCAGCGGCACCTCGGCGAGACTGCCGGGGCCGAAGAGCGCGGCATGCGCGGGATCGCCCAGCACCGCGAGCACTTCATCGGCCATCGCCGCGCGCGCCGCCTCGCCGAGCGTCGGCGCCTGCACGGCGAGCCAGTGCAGCGCTGCCTCGCGCCGCCTTTCCGCCGCGACCGGCGGCAGCCGCTCGAACAAAGCGTGGAGCAGCAGCCCGCGCTCGACCGCCGCGACGCGCGCGGCACCTTGCGGCGGCACCGCGACATCATCCTCGCCGAGCGCCGACGGGGCGAGCGGGCGAGGCGGGCGCGCTTCCTCGGGCGCGGCGCGGTGCGCCCAGCCCGGAAGCACGAGCGCGGGTGCTGCAGCCTTGGCCACTTTCTCCTTCTTCGCCCATTTGCCGCCGCCCACGCGGTGGATGCGGCGCTGCCCCCAGGCCGGCCCCGCCTCCTCCCACTCGCACGGCATGGCCGCGAGCACGCTTTCGGCCGCGGCGTGCCAGCTCGTCTCGGGAATCGTGCGGTCGGCCTTCTTCGTCACCCCCGCGACGACGAGAATCTCCTCGGCGCGCGTCATCGCGACGTAGAAGAGCCGCCAATGCTCCTCCGACGCCGCTTTCGCCGCGGCGGCATAGGCGTCGGCGAGTTTGCCGTGCCGCTCGTCGGCGGGCAGCGCGAAGACCGGCAATTTCTCCCATGCCGCGACATCGACGCTGAACGGCCGGTGCCCGATCGCGGCGTCGTCGGTCGCGTCGGCGAGGATCACGATCGGCGCCTGCAATCCCTTCGAGCCGTGCACGGTCATCACGCGCACGACATCGCTGCGCGCCTCGGTCTGGCGCTTGATGTCGGCGGCGCTCGCCGACACCATGGTCAGGAAGCCGAGCAGCGACACCGTCTCGCGGCTCTCGAAGGCGAGAGCCTGGTTCAGCAGTTCGTCGATCGGGTCGCGCGCCTCGCGCCCCAACCGCGCCGTGAGCCTACGCCGCCCGTCGATCGGCCCCGACAGCACGGTTTCAAGGAAGCGGAAGGGCGTCGTGAAATCGGCCATGCCGAGCAGGTGGCGCAGCGCCGCCATCGCCGCCGCGGGAACCTCGCTCTCGGTCGCCCTCAGATGCTCCCACAGCGCCGCGCGGCCACGCTTGTGGGCGTGCGCATAAAGCTGATCCTGCGTCCAGCCGATCAGCGGCGAGACGAGCAACGCAGCAAGATTGAGGTCGTCGAGCGGCTGCACCGCAAAGCGCATCGCCGCGATCAGATCCTGCGCCGCGAGCGGCTGGGTCAGCGCGAAGCGGTCGACGCCCGCGACCGGCACATGCAGCGCCTGCAGCCGCGCGACGATCCGCGCCGCGAGGTCGCGGCGACGGCGGACGAGGATCATGATGTCGCCCGGCGCGACCGGGCGCCCGTCCTTGCCGTGCGCGATCCAGCCCTGCACCTCGCCCGCAATCGCCTTGGCCAGTCGCATCGAGGCGGGATCGGTGGCGGGCGCATGTCCGTCGCCATCGTCCTCGTCCGCTTCGTCGGCGGCGGCATCGAGCGCCTTGCCGACCGGCAGCGGCTGCCAGAGTTCGACCTGCCCCGCGTAGTTCGAGCGGAAGGGGCGATGCGGCGGCTCGTCGCCGTCGAGGCCCATGTCGGCGGTGCCGCCCGCCGCCAGCCAGCGATCGACAACGTCGAGCACCGCCGGGGTCGAGCGGTAGTTGGACACCAGATCGACGTTCTGAAAGGCCTGCCCCGCGCGCTCGCCCAATAAATGGAACAGTTCGCGCGCTTTGGCGAACGCCTTGGGCTCGGTGCCCTGAAAGCCGAAGATCGCCTGCTTGCGGTCGCCGACGGTGAACAAAGTGCGGACGCGCTCGGCATCGCCCGGCGCCACCGCGAAAAACTCCTCGGCCATCGACAGGACGATGCCCCATTGGCGCATGTTCGTGTCCTGCGCCTCGTCGACGAGGATATGGTCGGTACGCTGGTCGAGCTTGAAGCGCACCCATTCGCCGAAGCTGCTGACGCGCAGCAGCGATCCCGCGAGGGTGATCAGATCGTCGAAATCGGCGAGCCCCTGCTCGCGCTTGGCGAGCGCATAGCTTTCGGCGAAGCGGCTGCCGAGCATCCACGCTGCCGCAAGATCGTCGGCGACGCACATCGCGGTCGCGGTGCCGATGAGCCGCTGCGCCGCCTCAACGATGCGCACCGCGCTATCGACGCAGTCGGTCATCCGCCCCTTGTCGCCCGCGAAATCGGCGCGAAAATCGCCCTTGCCGGTCAGGAAGCAGCCGAGCAGTTCGCCGAGCATCGCGGCGCGCGCGGGGGCGGCGGCGATCAGCCAGCCGACCATGACGTCGTTGCACGCGAGCCCGGTCTTCGTCCCCCAGTTGGCGCCGCTCGTCGCGACCGCGCGGATATCGCCGTCGGGGACCGCGCCGTTCGCGAGTTCGCCCTTGATCCAGGCATCGGGATCGCCGCCCGGCAGGTCGAACGCGGCGCGCAGGTCGTGCGCCGAGGGCGGCAGCGCCGCGCGCGGGCCGCCGAAGGCCGCGGCGCAGCTCGACAGAAAGGACAGCGCGGACTCCGGCCCCAGCCGCCGCGACAGCATCGCCGCGGCATCGCGGAGGGCCGCGCGGTCCTCACCCGCTTCGAGCAGATCGGCCAGCACCTGTCTTTGCAGCGCCGCCGCCTCATCCTCCTCGATCGCGCGAAACCCCGGCAGCAGCTTCGCTTCGAGCGGAAAGCTCGCAATTAGGGTCTGGCAAAAGCTGTGGATCGTCTGGACGCGGATCGCGCCGCCCGGACTGTCGATCACCGTCGCGAACAGCGAGCGCGCGCGCGTCATCAGCCCCGGCCGGTCCCAGTCGAGCCCCAGCGCGCGCAGGTCGAGCCGCAGATCGCCGTCGTCCATCCGCACCCACGCCGCGAGCCGTTCGTGGATGCGATGCGCCATTTCGGCCGCGCCCGCCTTGGTGAAGGTGATGCAGAGGATCGCCTCGGGCGACACGCCATCGAGCATCAGCCGCAGCACGCGCGCCGACAGCACCTGCGTCTTGCCCGTCCCCGCCGACGCGCCGAGCCAGACATGGCTTTCGGGATCGGCGGCGGCGGCCTGCCGCGGGTCGAGGGTGGCGAGGCTGGAGGGCTTGCTCATTCGCCGTCCTCCCCGCGCCCGAACCATTCGTCGCGGCGCATGAGCTGGTCGTAATCGCCATAGCCCGCCGCCTCGCCCGGCACGAAGGGCGCGTCGCCGAACAGGTAGCGCGCCGCAAGATCGGACAGCGCATCGGCGGCGTGGTCGATCGCCTGTTCGGCGCTCTTCAAATCGCTGCGCGGGCCATAGGTGGCCGAAATCTTCCCCGCCCCGCCCGCGCGGCGGTCGGGACGCAGGCTCCAATATTCGAGAGCCATCACCGGCGCGGCGGCGATGTCCTTCATCCCGCCGCGCTGCGCGATCAGCCCGAGCAGGCCGAGCTGGTTGTCGAGCTTGTCATAAGCCGCCTTCGCGCTCGGCGCGCCGCCCGACTTGTAGTCGATGATCGCGAGCTGGCCCTCGCCGTCGCGGTCGATCCGGTCGGCCTTGCCGTGCAGCACGATGCCGTCGACGGTGATTTCGCCCTGCGCCTCGACCGCCAGCGGCTGGCGTTCCCCGGCATTCCAGACCTGCTCCGCCGCCCAGCGCAGCGCAGGCTCGATCCGCGGCAGCCAGAAGGCGCGCGCGATGGCGTCGAGCGCCGGATCGGCGCCGAGCACCGCGAGTTCCGCCTCGAACCCCTCGCGCGTCGCGCCGCCGCGCACCCAATCCTCGAACAATCGGTGGACGCGCGTCCCGCGCCAGCGCGGATCGGGCGCGGCGCTCAGCGGATCGAGCGCCGACAGGCCGAGCATCCGGTCGGCATAATAAGCAAAAGGATCGCGCGCGAGCTTGTCGACCCCGGTGACGCTGATCCGGCGCGGGCGATCTTCGGCGAGTGGGCGCGGCGCAGGCCGACCGGCCGGTTGCGCCCCGCCCACCGGAACGTCGATCTCGGCCGCGAGCCGCGTCAGCGGTACGCCGCCCGGCGCGGGCTCGGGAAGGTCGCCCGCGAGCGCTGCGAGCCGCAGCCAGAAGCGCGAGGCGACCGCCGGATCGCCGCCGCTCCGTTCGGCGCGGGTGACGACGATCTCGCTGCCGCCAAGCGCGCTCGCGAAATCATGCGCCGCCATCCCCTGCTGCCGCTCGGGCGCGGGCAGGCCGAGCAGGCGGCGGATGCCCGGTGCGAGCCACGGGTCGGGCTGGGTCGTTGCAGGCCAGCGTCCTTCGTCTAGCCCGCCGAGGATCATCAGGTCGGCGCGCTGGAGCCGCGCCTCGAGCAGGCCCCAGATGAAGAGGCGCGGATGGCCGCCATAAGGCGGGCGCACGCTCGCTGCCCCGAGCAACTGCCCGAGCATTGCGGGGAAATCGGCGGGATCGACGAGCGCCGGCCCGTCGCCGCGCGCAAGCGCCCACTGGTCGAACAATTCGGCGAGCATCCGTCCCGCTGGCCCCGCCCAGACGGCATCGCCGGTGAGTCCTTCGAGACCTTGCTGCAACGCCGCGAGCAGCGTCGCGGGCGGGGTGGATGCGGCAAAGGGCGCGAGCGCCGTTTCCAGCACCTCCGACACCGCGTCCCACCACGGTTGCAACTGGGCCGCGAGGCCGTGCCCGCGCGCCTTGGGATCGGCCGCGCGCGCGGCGATCCGTGCACCCACTCCCTGCCATCCCGGCGCAAGCCCCGGCTCGCGCAGAAGGAGGTCGAGCCGCCGCACCTGGTCGAGCCATGCCATCCGCCCCTCGCCCTTGCGCACCAGCGGATGCCCGAGCAGCGACACCAGGGCGACGGGATCGAAATCCGCCGCCAGTTCGGCGAGCAGCAGCAGCAACGCCCCCGGCGGCGTCCGCGACAGAGGTTGACCTGCACTATCGTCGACCGAAATCCCCCAGCGCGCGAGCGCCGCCGCGACACGCTCGGCCAGCCCGCGATCGGGGGTGACGAGCGCCGCGGTGCGCCCCGGCGTCTCGACCGCCTCGCGCATCAGCAGCGCGATCCCCTGCGCCTCCTGTCCGTCGTCGGCGAACACCGCGCCCTCTATTCCGGCGGTCGCCGCCGACAGATCGCCCGCCGCCTGCCACTGCGCGGTATAATCGGCGGGTGCGAAGAGCAGCGAAACGAAGGGCGTGCGCGTCGCGGGACCGTCGAAGTCCGACGCCGCCTCCCATTCGAGCACTTCGTCGCGGCTCGCGTCCATGCAATCCAGCAGCAGCTTCAGATGATATTGCGGGTGCGTTTCCAGCGGCCGCGCCGGATGGTCGGGGTCGGGCCGCGTCGGGCCGAGCGCGTCCCATTCCTCGGCCGCCATGACGCCGTCGAGCCCCGGCAGCACGACCATGCCGCGGTCGAGGTCGGCGACGGTGCGCAGCAGCCGCGCGATCGCGGGCGCCGCGGTGGTGATGCCCGCCGCGACGGTGAAGCGCGCGGGCGGAGCGGCGCGCCATCCCTTCGTCACGCGGTCGAGCAGCCGATTGCGCCGCGCGGCGCGGTCGATGTGACCCGTCTTCGCGAGTACGGCCGGCCAATGATCGACAAGCAACCGCAGCCGCCCGAGCGAGGCCTGCCAATGTTCGGCGAAAGCGCCGAGGTCGAGATCGACGAGCGCGCTCGCGCGGATTTCCTCATAGTGAAGCTGGTCGATCACCCGCGCGAGCCCATCGGCAAGCTGGAACGCCGCCGCGCCCATGATCGGCGGCTCGTCGGGCGGCGTGTTTCGCTCGATCAGTTCGGCGAGCAGCAGGCGGCGGCGCAGCGGGTCGATCGCGGCTGGAATCGGATCGTCGTCGATGGCGTCGAGCGCCAGTGCCACGCTCTCGTCGAGGTCGGCGTCGCCGATCACCGCGAGCCGCGGCATCAGCAGGCCCTGCCCGCCTGCGCGCACGAACGCCGCCTGCACCGCGCTGCGCGCGCGGTTGCTCGGCAGCAGGATCAGCCCTTCGGCCAGCCCGAGCGCCCCGTCGCCGTAGCGCGCGATGATCCCGGCGGCGAGCGCATCGGCGAACGCCCGGTGGACGGGGATTGAATAGATGGTGGGCTTTGCCATAAGCTCCGTCATTGCGAGCGCAGCGAAGCAATCCAGAGCGGTTTACGCAAGCTCTGGATTGCCGCGCGGCTTCGCCGCTCGCAATGACGATGGAGAAAGGTCAAACCTCGCTCAGTGCCGCTTCGGTCGGGGCGATACTCGCGGGGGTGCCGACATCGAACCATTGCCCCATGTGCGACAGGCCATAGAGCCGCCCCGCCGCGATCGCCCGTTCCCATAGCAGCATGGTCGAGAAGGGGCCTTCGGGCGCGCCGTCCAGAAAGCGGCGCGAGACGAGCTGGATACCCGTATAGACGAAGGGTGCGACGCGCCCCGGCTTGCGGCGGCTGAGCCTGCCGTCGCCGTCCATATGAAAATCGCCGCGCCCGCCATGTCCCGTCGCGCTCGCCTGCCGGATGACGAGCAGCAGCGCATCCATCCTGTCCCCGTCCCAATGGCGCGCGAGGTTCCGGATGCTGTCCTGCGGTCCGTCGGTCCAGATATTGTCGCTGTTGACGATCAGAATCGGGTCGCCGGTGAGCAAAGGCAGCGCCTTGACCATCCCGCCGCCGGTTTCGAGAAGCTGGCCGCGCTCGTCGGACACCGCGATGGTGAACTTCCGCTTCTGCGCCGCGAGATGCGCTTCAAGCGCGTCGGCGAGATAATGGACGTTGACGACGACATGGCCGATCCCCGCCGCCTCGATCCGGTCGAGACTGTGATCGATCAGCGCCTTGCCCGCGACGCGCACCAGCGGTTTCGGCCGCGTCGCGGTGAGCGGGCGCATCCGCTTGCCGATGCCCGCGCCCATCACCATCGCGCTTTCGATTGTTGCACTCACGCCCATGCCTCCGCCCGCTTCGACGCGGGGACATTCTCATCGAACCATGTCCGCACCGCCGCAAGCACCGGATGCGCCAGATCGCGTTCGAGCAGCCCCCACATGCGCGGCTGGAAGCGGCGATAGCCTTCCTTGCCGTCGCGCTTCCACAGCCGCACGAAGACGCCGAGGATGCGTGTGTTACGCTGCGCCGCGAGCGCCCAATAGGCGGCGCGGAAGGCCTCGCCCTGTCCAGTCGCCGCGACATAGCGATCAAGCATCGCCGCCTCGACCGCCGGCGTCACGTCGCGCCGCGCATCCTCGAGCACCGAGGCAAGGTCGTAGGCGGGATGGCCGACGAGCGCGTCCTGGAAATCGAGCAGGCCATAATGCGCGATGCCGCCCCGCCCCGGCACCAGCATGATATTCTCGGCATGATAGTCGCGCAGCACGGTGACGCGCGGCAGGCCGTCGGCCTCGACCGGCGCCAGCACCTTTTCCCACGCGGCGCGGAACGCATCGCGGTCGACCTCAAGATCGAGCGCGGAGCAATACCAGTCGGTGAACAGCGTCACCTCGTCCAGCCATTGCGCCAGCCCATGCACCGGCAGCCCCGCCATCGGCGGCCGCGCGTGGAGGTGGACGAGCAGGTCGGTCACTCCCGCATAATGGCCGGCCTCGGCATCCGGCGCTGCGTCGAGCGTCTCGCGCAGGCGCACATCGCCGAAATCCTCGATCAGCAGCAGCCCTTGGTCGAGGTCGCGCGCGAGGATCGCTGGCGCGGTCAGCCCCTGTCCGGAGAGAAATTCGGCGACCGCGATGAACGGCCGCGGGTCCTCGTGCGGCGGCGGCGCGTCCATCAGCACCGCCTGTCGCCCCGCGCCAACGACGCGGAAATAGCGGCGGAACGAAGCATCCCCCGCCAGCGGCAAAATCTGGGCGTCGCCCCAGCCATGCGCGGCCAGGAAAGCCGGGGCGTGGGCGGGCGGAATCATCGGAGCGGCCATCGCGCCTCCCAAGCCGCAGGCACTTCGGCTGTCAAGACGCGGGCGTCGCCGCTGCCCGAAATCGTCAGCATCAGCGCCTCCGGCCAGCCCTGCGCGCCGAGCCGTTCGGGCCATTCGATCAGCAGCGCACCGTCGTAGAGATAATCGTCGAGCCCGAGCTCGATCAGCTCGTCCTCGCTCTCGATGCGATAGAGATCGACATGCGCGATGGGCAGATCGACCTCGGGCGGCGCATAGGGCTGAACGATCGCGAAGGTCGGGCTCGGCGCCTCGCCCGCCAGCCCCCGCGTCTTCAGCATCGCGCGCGCCAGCGTCGTCTTCCCCGCGCCGAGATCGCCCGACAGCAGCACGACATCGCCGGGCACCAACGCGGCGCCGATGGCAGCGCCGATGCGGTCGGCTTCGTCAAGGGTGTAGGGATGGCTGAAAGTCATCGGCTCAAAACAAGCGCCGTTCCCCCCGCGAAGGCGAGAACGCACGGACAAGACGCATGGGCGCGGACCATCATCCCCCCCGCGGCAGGCTCACACGCACCAGCGTCCCCTGCCCCTTTTCGCTCATCACCTCCATCGTCCCGCCATGCGCGGCGACGAGCTGGCGGGCGAGGGCGAGGCCGATGCCACCGCTTTGCGTCCCCGCCTGCGTGCCCTTGGTGACCGCGGCGACGGTGTCGGGCATTCCCGGCCCATTGTCGGATACGACGATCTGCACCCGCTCGCCATCGCCCTCGGCGTGGAGCAGGACGCGGCCGCCGCTGCGCTTCGCGGGCGCGGTGAAGCGGATCGCATTGTCGAGCAATCCGGCGACGAGCCGCGACAGGCGCGGCGCATCACCCTCGATCGTCCCGAGACCTTCGGCAAGCTGGCCCGCAAGCTCGATCTTCTCGGTCTTTGCAAAGTCCTTTGCGTCGGCAAGCGCGCTTTCGAGCAGCGCGCGGACGTCGACCGGCGCGCGCTCGACCGCCAGCGTCCCCGCCTCGCCCTGCGCAAGGTCGAGCACATTGTCGATCTGCCGCCCGAGCACGCCGACCGAATCCATGATCGCATCGACATAGGCCTTGGCGGGCACGGGCAGCTCGCCGGCATAGCCCGCCTGCAGCATCTCGCCGAAGCCGCCGATCGAGGTCAGCGGCGTGCGCAGCTCATAGCTCATCCGCGACAGGAAGGCGGTCTTGACCTTGTCGGCGGCTTCGAGCGCCTCGTTGCGCTCGCGCAGCGCGCCTTCCATCTTCCGGCTCGCGGTGATGTCGAGCATGATCAGCAGCGCGTTGCCGTCGGGGAGCGGGATCGAGGCGAAATCGAAATGGCGCCCGTCGGCGAAGCGGATCTCGCCCGCGCGCTGGGTGCGCTCCAGCGTCGCGGCGCGGATCACTTCCTGGACGATGCTGATCTGGTTCGGCTTGGCGAGCCGGTCGGCCAGCCCGCCCATCAGCGCATCGACGCGCGGATGCGCCGCGAGCTTGTGCTCCTCGATATTCCACAGCCGGCGGAAGCGCTGGTTCCACAGGTGAAGCCGGCCGTCGGGCGCGAACACCGCGACCGCCTCGAACAGATTGTCGAAGGTCGCGGTGCGCACACGCAGCAGCGTGTCGCGCGCGCCCGCGAGCTGCACCTGCTCGGTCCTGTCCTCGGCGATCAGCAGCAGGCCGCCGTCGGGGGTCGGCTGGGCGACGACGTGAAGGTGGGTGCCGTCGCGAAGCAGCCAGTCCTCCTCGCTCGCCTCGGCGCGCGCGAACCAGTCGACATGCGCCTGCCGCCATTCGGGATAATCGCGCACCTCGGGCGTCCGTCCGCCCTCGCGCCAGGCATCGAGCAGCCGCGCGAAGGGCGGCGTTTCCGCCACCTGCTCCGCGTCGAGCGCGAAAAAACGCCGGAACGGCAGGTTGGCGAAGGCGAGGCTCTGGTCGGGGCCGAATTGCGCGACCGCGGCCGACAAGCGGTCGAGCAGTTCGCGCTGGGTATCGACGAAGCGGCGGTGCGCGCCGCGCTCGCTTTCGAGTTCCTGGATATCGATGGCATAGCCCGCGATGCCGATCGTCCGCCCGCCCTCGGGCGCCAGCGGCACATCGACGACGCGCATGATCCGCCGCTCGCCCTCGATCGTGACGGGCACGGTGCGCTGCTGCGCCGATCCGGCGTCGCGCGCCGCCTCGGCGGCGTCGGTCGCGCTCACCCCCGCAATCGGCTCGCAAAGCTCGACGCCGGCGTCGATCACCGCCGCCGCGCTCTTCGCCTCGACCGCGCGGACATAGGCACCGTTGACGAGCGCGAGGCGCATGTCGGGCTCGCGGAACCACATCGGGAAGGGCGCGGCCTCGATCAGCCCCGACAGCGCCGCGAAGGCGGCCATCGCCTCGTCGCGCTCGCGCCGCGCCTCGGCCAGCGCCTGCTGCCCGTCGGTCGCATCGCTGATCCACAGCAGGACGCTGCCCGGCCCGCCGACGGCCTGCGGCGCCGCGGCGCCGTGGAACACGATCGTCCGGTTGCCGCCGACCGGCCTCAGGCTGAGCGTAAAGGGCTTGGCGCCGCGCTGCGCGCCGAGGATCGCCTGGCGAAGCTGCTCGTGCTCGGGCTGGCCGAGCCCCGCATCGAGCCCGCGCAGCTCGTCGAAATTGCGCGGCCCGCGATCGAGCCCGAGCCACAGGCCGAGCCGCTCGCTCGCCTCGATCCGCCAGTCGGCGCGGACGACGACGGGAAGCTGCGGCGACGCCTCGATCAGGCTGGCGAGCCGGTCGGTCTGCCCCGCGACGAACGCCGACCGCCGCTGCATCGCAATCCCGCGCCCGACCGCCCACAGCCCGGCGAGCAGCCAGAGCGCGGCAAACAGGCCGAGCGCGAAGAGCAGCCCCGGGGAAAGCGTGTCGCTCATCCCGCTTCAAATCCTCGCGTGTCCGGCTCCTGCGCGTGCATGGTGCCAAGCCCTAGAGGCGATGGCGGGAGGTTTCAATCGCATGTCGGCGCCGATCGCCGCGCGCGGGCTTCCGATGGGCGCGCGGCTGTGGAAAACATGGCTTCGCGCAGAGATCGCAGAGAGAGTTTCCGAACCCATTTCTGGAAAACAAACGAAAAAGGGGACCGCAACGCAGCCCCCTTTCCTTTTCTCTACGCTCTCTGCGACCTCCGCGCGAAACCTTCCCGCGCCGAGGCCGAAAAGCCTCAATAGCGATAATGGTCGGGCTTGAACGGCCCCTCGACCGGCACGCCGATATAATCGGCCTGCTTCTGGGTCAGCTTGCTAAGCTTCACCCCCAATTTCTCGAGGTGCAGCGCCGCGACCTTTTCGTCGAGGTGCTTGGGCAGGACATAGACGTCGTTGCCGTACTGCTCGCCCTTGGTGAACAGTTCGATCTGCGCCAGCACCTGGTTGGTAAAGCTCGACGACATCACGAACGACGGGTGGCCGGTGGCGCAGCCGAGGTTCACGAGGCGGCCCTTCGCCAGCACGATGATCTGCTTGCCGTCGGGGAACTCAACCAGGTCCGTGCCGGGCTTGACCTCGGTCCATTTATAGTTGGCGAGCGCCGCGATCTGTATCTCGCTGTCGAAGTGGCCGATGTTGCAGACGATGCTCATCGGCTTCATCGCCGCCATATGCTCGGCGGTGATGACGTCGGCGTTGCCGGTCGCGGTGACGAAGATGTCGGCGCGCTGGACGGCCTCGTCCATCGTCACGACCTCATAGCCCTCCATCGCCGCCTGCAGCGCGCAGATCGGGTCGATCTCGGTGACAAGCACGCGCGCCCCGCCGTTGCGCAGGCTCGCCGCCGAGCCCTTGCCGACGTCGCCGAAGCCCGCGACCGCGGCGACCTTGCCCGCCAGCATCACGTCGGTGGCGCGGCGGATCGCGTCGACCAGGCTTTCCTTGCAGCCATAGAGATTGTCGAACTTCGACTTGGTGACGCTGTCGTTGACGTTGATCGCCGGGAAGGGCAGTTCGCCCTTCTTCGCGATGTCGTAGAGGCGGTGGACGCCGGTCGTCGTTTCCTCCGACACGCCCTTCAGCGCCTTGACGGTCTTGGTGAGGTAGCCGGGGTTCGCGGCGACGAACGCCTTCAGCGCGCGCTGGAACTCGACTTCCTCCTCATTCTCGGGCGGCGGCAGGGTCGCGCCGGCCTCCAGCTTCGCACCCCACAGCGCGAACATGGTGGCGTCGCCGCCGTCGTCGAGGATGATGTTCGAAACCTCGTCGCCCCAGTCGAAGATGCGTCCGACATAGTCCCAGTAATCGGCGAGGCTTTCGCCCTTCACCGCGAAGACCGGCGTCCCGCCCGCGGCGATCGCGGCGGCGGCATGGTCCTGGGTCGAGAAGATGTTGCACGTCGCCCAGCGGACGTCGGCGCCGAGCGCCTTCAGCGTCTCGATCAGCACCGCGGTCTGGATCGTCATGTGCAGCGAGCCGGTGATGCGCGCGCCCTTCAGCGGCTGCGCCGCGCCATATTCGGCGCGCAGCGCCATCAGGCCGGGCATTTCGGTTTCGGCGATCGCGATTTCCTTGCGGCCGAAGTCGGCCAGGCCGATGTCGGCGATCACATAGTCACGGGTGTCGGCGGCGAGAGTAGCCACGAATCATTCTCCAGATCAGGCGAGGTCGACCGCAGGCGAGCGGCCACGAAATTTGCCCGGCGCCCTATCCGAAAGCGCCGCTCCGATCAAATATAAACTTTTCTTTATATCATCAAGAGCCGGGCCGTCCGCGGTCGCGCTTTCGGCACGACTCGGCGGCAGCGCGAAAATAAATTTTTCGCGGGCGCAATTGTGACAGCCGCCCGCGCGCCTTTGTGACACGGGTTCGCCGCGCCCAAGATTCTGATAATCGAGCCTTATAACGCGGCTTGGCGATAAGCTTAATTCCGCTTTGTGACACCCTTGTTACAACGCCCCGGAAATATTGACTTTTCATCCCGCCAGATGGAAAATCATCCAAAGTTTTCGGGGAGATAGAGACAATGAAAAAATTTCTGCCGCTGTTCGTCGCGCTTGCTTTCGCAGGCCCCGCCGCGGCCCAGTCGATCGTCGTGAGCGGCGGCGACGCCGGGGATATGTCGCCGCTGTCGGTCGCCTATGAGGAATTGCAGGCCGGCCGGAACGCGGCGGCGGTCGACAAGCTGACGCACAGCTCGATCGACGCGCGCGATCCCTCGCGGCTGATCAACCTCGGCACTGCCTATGCGCGGCTGGGACAAGCGGCCGATGCCGCCACCGCCTATGAAGCCGCGATCGCCAGTCCGATCCGCTACGATGTCGAACTGGCGAGCGGAACCTATATGGATTCGCGCTGGGCCGCGCGCACCGCGCTCGCCAACCTCAACGAAGGCAAGCCGCTGCTCGCGCTGGCGCGGTAGCAACCTTTAGGGTCAGGACCCATTAATTCCACGATCGAGGCGTCGAAATGGCGAAGATATCGGGCCTGGGCGGGTGCAGCGGGTAGCATCGCTACCCGCAAGGCCGTGCAGGCCCGAGATCGAAGCCATTTCGACGTCGCTTCGCGATTTGACCGATTTTGCCCATGGCTTCGTCGAAAAGTCTCGAAATATATTCATATTCCCACGCCTTTCCTCCTCGCCCTGAGCAAAATCGCTTCAAACCTCGAGCGCGGAATTAATGGGTCCTGACCCTAAGCCTCTCCTCTTCGCAAGGAGGGGGGAGGATTTCAGGCCTCGCCGCCTTCGGTCGTCAGCAAGCGGGCGTCCACTCCCGCTTCGGCGAACGCCGCCTGCCAGCGACTGGTGGGCGGCGTTTCGAACAGCAGCGCGTCGCTGCCGGGGGTGACGTGCCAGCCGTGGCGGACCATTTCCTCCTCGAGCTGCCCCGGCGACCAGCCGGCATAGCCGAGCGCAACCAGCCAGCGCGCGGGCCCGCGCCCCTCGCCGATCGCGCGCAAGATGTCGTGCGAACTCGACACCATCCAGCGATCGGCGACCTGCACCGCGCCCTCGCCGCCCCAGTCGCGGCTGTGCAGCACGAAGCCGCGCGACGGCTCGACCGGCCCGCCGAGGAAAACCGGCTGGTCGAGCGGCCCGTCGTGCCCGATGTCGAGCTGGTCGAGCACCGCGCCGACGGTCATGCCGTCGATCGGGTCGGCGACCCCGATCCCCATCGCGCCCTCCTCGTCATGGCTGATCATCGCGATCACGGCATGGGCGAAGCGGGGGTCGCCGATGCCCGGCAGCGCGAGCAGCAACTGGCCGGTGAAGAAAGGCGGCGCGGTTTCCATGGGCCTACAATGCCGCGTGCGGCAAAAAGGGTCCAGCATCTTTGGCCAGCAAAGGCGGTTTTGGGGTGGGGAGGAGTCGTCGCCTCCTCTCCCCTTGAGGGAGAGGATAGCGCAGCTTGCTCCCCTGGGAGCTAGCGAAGCTTGGAGAGGGGTGCGACGCCGGCGGACGCAAAACCCCCTCTCAACTTCGGCTAGGCAGCAAGCTGCCAAGCCTCCGTATCTCTCCCTCAAGGGGAGAGAGTATGATCCTTACCTATGCCCGCTCCCGCTCGCTAGCTGCCTCCCGCTCCCGTGAAATCATTCCTCCCTTTTCCCACTTCGCCTTGACTCCGGCCCACCGCGCCCCAATGTCGCGCCAACCGAGATCCCCTCAACGAAAGGATGCCAAGATGACGATCCAGACCGGCGACAAGCTGCCCGAAGCGACCTTCGTGAAGGTCACCGACAACGGTCCCGAACAGGTGAGCGCCGCCGACTATTTCAAGGGCCGCAAGGTCGCGCTCTTCTCGGTCCCCGGCGCCTTCACCCCGACCTGCTCGGCCAAGCATCTGCCGGGCTTCGTCGACAAGGCCGGCGAGCTCAAGGCCAAGGGCGTCGACGAAATCGTCTGCACCGCGGTCAACGACGCCTTCGTGATGGGCGCCTGGGCGAAGAGCGCGAACGCGAACGACAGCGTCACCATGCTCGCCGACGGCAACGGCGCCTTCGCCGACGCGGTCGGGCTGACGATGGACGGCACCGCCTTCGGCATGGGCAAGCGCGGCCAGCGTTTCTCGATGATCGTCAACGACGGCGTCGTCGAACAGCTCAACGTCGAAGCTCCCGGCGAATTCCGCGTGTCGAGCGCGGACCATATGCTGGAGCAGCTGTAAGGGTAGATTCCCCTCCCTGCAAGGGAGGGGCTAGGGGTGGGTGCGAGCGAAGCGAGCGAAGGAAGAGCGCCGCCTTCGGCGGCCACCCACCCCCGCCCCCTCCCTTCCAGGGAGGGGAGAATTGCGCCGCCCCTTCCCTTTTGTCACAATTTCGTGCAACAGCGTCGCGATGACATCCAGATCATCGAACGACGAAAACACCACCGACCCCACCGCCCTTGTCGAGGGCATCATCGCCGAACTTCAGGACAAGTTCCGCGCGTCGGTTTCCAATCTCAAATCCGCCATTGCCGCCTATGTCCGCGACGGTACGCTACCCCCGGCCGATGCCGCGGCGACCGGCCTCTTCGACTATCCGGCGATCCGCCTCACCACCACCGGCGAGCAGCGCGAGGGGCAGAAGGGGCATAATCTCTCCTTCGGCCGCTTCGAACATGCCGGCGTGTTCGTCACCACCGTCACCCGCCCCGACCTGTTCGCCGATTATCTGCGCGATCAGCTCCTGCTGCTCGCGCGCCATTACGACATCACGCTCGAAGTGACGCGCACCGGGCAGCAGATCCCCTTCCCTTATGTGCTCGACGCAAGCGACGGATCCGACATGGGCGGAGTCACGCCGCTCGAACTCGCGCGCCATTTCCCGACCACCGAACTCGCCGACATCGGCGACGAACTGGCAGACGGACTGTTCGGCGCCGATCCCGCCAAGCCGCAGGCGCTCGCGCTGTTCGACGCGCTGCGCACCGATTTCAGCCTCGCGCGGCTGCGCCATTACACCGGCACCGCGCCCGAGCATTTCCAGCGCTACATATTGTTCACCAACTATCACCGCTATGTCGACGAATTCGTCGCCTGGGCGGCCTCGCAGGTCGGGCAGGGCCGCTATACCGCGCTCGCCGGCGCCGCGGGCCTCTATGTCGACCGGCCGGGCGTCAACGCCAGCGCGCTCGTCGCCGACAGCGCATGGCGGCGGCACCAGATGCCCGCCTATCACCTGATCGCCCCCGACGGCGCGGGCATCACACTCGTCAACATCGGCGTCGGCCCCGCCAACGCCAAGACGATCTGCGACCATCTCGCGGTCTTGCGGCCCGAGGCGTGGCTGATGATCGGCCATTGCGGCGGCCTCCGACCCAGCCAGCGGATCGGCGACTATGTCCTCGCCCACGCTTACCTGCGCGACGATCATATCCTCGACGCGGTGCTGCCCCCCGAAATTCCGATTCCCGCGATCGCCGAGGTCCAGCTCGCGCTCGCCAGCGCCGCCGAAGCGGTGTCGGGCGCCAGCGGCGCCGACCTCAAGAAACGGATGCGCACCGGCACCGTCGTCACCACCGACGACCGCAATTGGGAGTTGCGCTATACCGACAGCGCGCTGCGCTTCTCGCAATCGCGCGCGATCGGCATCGACATGGAGTCGGCGACGATCGCCGCGCAGGGCTATCGCTTCCGCGTCCCCTACGGCACCCTGCTCTGCGTGAGCGACAAGCCGCTTCACGGCGAACTCAAGCTGCCGGGACAGGCCAACCGCTTCTACGAGGAAGCGATCGCGGCGCACCTCCAGATCGGCATCCGCGCCTGCGAGACGATGCGCGACGAGGGCGCCAAGCTCCACAGCCGCAAGCTGCGCGCGTTCAACGAGCCGCCGTTCCGCTAAGCGTCGCACCAGTGAAGGGGCCCGGTAGGACTAGATTCGTTTAGTCCGTTCGTGTCAGTGACAGATCATCATATTCCGCCAATGGGAGAGGAACCCCGATGACGAACGCACCCCCTACCCTCTCACGCTCCATCGCCGGCCGCGTCGCGATCGTCACCGGCGCGGCGAGCGGCATGGGCCGTGCGACCGCGCTGCTCCTCGCCAGCGAAGGCGCGAAGGTCGCGGTCACCGATCTCGACCTCGCCGCCTCAGAAGCCGTCGCGGCCGAAGCGGGCGCGAGTGCCAAAGCCTTCGCGCTCGACGTCGCCGACGGCGAGGCGATCAAGCACACCGTCGCCGCCATCGCCGATCATTTCGGCGGCATCGACATCCTCATCAACAACGCCGGCGTATCGAGCTTCTGCCCACTCGACGCCGACGACGACTATGAGGCGATCTGGCACCGCGCGATCGCGGTGATGCTGACCGCGCACCAGCGCATGGTGCGCGCCGCGCTGCCGTGGCTCCGCCGCAGCGACGCCGCGCGCATCGTCAACATCGCCTCGACCGAAGGGCTCGGCGCAACGCCGGGCGACACCCCTTATGTGGCGGCCAAGACCGGCGTCACCGGACTGACACGCGGTCTTGCGGTCGACCTTGGCAAGGAGGGGATCACCGTCAACTGCATCTGCCCCGGCCCGATCCGCACCGGCATGACCGACAAGGTGCCCGAGGAGGACAAGGCCGTCTTCGCGAAACGCCGCACCGCGCTCCGCCGCTATGGCGAGCCCGAGGAGGTTGCGCATGTGACGCTCGGCCTCGTGCTTCCCGCCGCCAGCTATATCACCGGCGCGGTGATTCCCGTCGATGGCGGGCTAACCGCCCGTAATGCCTGAATTTACCGGATTGAGTCGCTGGTAAACCACGAACAGGGGCGCTTTTCCGCGCCCCCGCCCGATCCGACGAGTCGTGCAAGGCGCTCGACGATCCGCGCAACTCTGGGCCGTGCCGCGAGTATTCCTGTGCCAGAAGGGACCATGTCACACCGGTCCCGCTGATCCAACAGGAAGAGGAGTAGCATATGGGTGCGGTTTCCAGGGGTCCGAAAATCATCTTGCTGACCATGCTTGCGGGCGCCGCGACGGTCGGCTTCGCCGCGCAGGCGCAGGATGCGCCCGAGCGCGACGCCGTGATCGTCAACGGCGAGCCGATCCCCGACCCCACCACGATGGCCAAGGGACCCGAGATCGAAGGTATCATCTCGGCGCGTAGCGACGGCATGATGCAGGTCACGACCGCCGACGGCACCGACACCGCGATCGCCATCGGCGACAACACCAAGATCAAGGGCAGCGGCGGCTTTCTGGGCCTCAGCCGCAGCAAGCTCGCCGCGGACTCGCTGCTCAACGGCCTGCCCGTCTCGGTCGAGACCCTGCAGTGGAGCGGCGGCCTGCTCGCGAGCCAGGTCGAGCTCAAGAGCAAGGATCTGCGCACCGCGTCGATGATCCGCACCGGCACCAACCAGCGCTTTGCCGAACAGACGGCGGCGACCGAGGCGCTGCGCGGCCGCGTCGGCGATATCGACCAATATAATATCAAGGGCACGACCAACGTGAACTTCGACACCGGCAAGGCGGTGCTGTCGTCGCAGGCGAAGGCCGATCTCTGCGCCGCGGCGACGCAGGCCGAAGGGATGGACAACGCCCTGCTGCTCGTCATCGGCTACACCGATTCGCGGGGCAGCCAGGAACTGAACCAGGCGCTCAGCGAAAAGCGCGCCGCCGGCGTCGTCAATTATCTTCAGCAGGCGTGCGGCTGGAAACCCTATCGCATGTTGACCCCGACCGGGATGGCCGAAGCCGATCCGGCGGCGGACAACAGCACCCCCGAGGGCATGGCCCAGAACCGCCGCGTTGCGGTGAACATCATGGTCAGCAAGGCCGTCGACGGGATTTGAGATGACGCGGGGTGGGCTTTCGCTCACCCCGATATGCGGGCGCGCAACTTCAACCCGCCCCGCTCATCCTTTCGTCATCCCGGACTTGATCCGGGATCCACTCTCTCAGCGCTGCGGGAATGGATTCCGGATCAAGTCCGGGATGACGGATGGAAAACCTCCTCCGGCTCACGCGGGACCACGGTCAGACGTACATGCCCTCGCGCAGATTGATGCCGTGCTCGATCCAGACCTTGAGCGCGCAAAGCATCTGCGACCAGCCCTGGCAATTGCCATAGGAGGCGCCGAGCGCCCCCTGATTCTCGCGCCAACCCTCCTCGGCGATCTCGACGAGGGTGCGCCCGTCATCCAATCCCTTGAAGCTCATTGTCACGCGGGTGCGATAATCGGCGCCTTTCATCTCGCCGCCCTCGACATTCGGCGCCTCGCCTTCGTTCGCCTGCCATTCCAGCACGATCTTTTCGTCGGGCACGACCTCGATCACGTAGACCGGAAAGGCGCCGGGGAAGTCGTGGAAATCCCATTCCACCGTCGCGCCGGTTTCAAGCCGCCCTTTCGCGCCGCCGGTGGTGAAATAGTGCGACAGCTTCGCGGGGTCGGCGACCGCCTCGAACACCTCGTGCACGGGCTTCGCGATCCGCGCCGCGACTCGGAATTTCAGTTCCATGGGCAATCTCCGCTTGCTTTCCCTCCATTATGTTATAAATTCATAACATGTCAATTCACGAAGAATATGACCGCGTTTTCAAGGCCCTGTCGTCGCATATCCGCCGCCAGATCCTCGACGACCTCAAGGATCAGCCGCGGACCACGGGCACGCTGTGCGGCAACTTCGCGCATCTCGACCGCTGCACGGTGATGCAGCATCTGAAAGTGCTGGAGGATGCGGGGCTGGTGATCGCCGAACGCCGCGGCCGCGAGCGCTGGAACCACCTCAACGCCATGCCGATCCAGGACATCCACGACCGCTGGATCGGCCCCCACGCCGCGGCGGCCACCGCACGGCTGGCGCGGTTCAAGCAGGCGGTTGAGGCACGGTGAAGCTGGAGGTTACGGCGGGTTTCGACCGATTGCGGACGCCCGGCCTCTCCTAACTTTGTCATCCCCGCGAAAGCGGGGACCCAGAGCGTGCGTCGGCTAACCCCACACTGGGTTCCCGCTTTCGCGGGAATGACGAAGGTGGGGAATGTCTGCTCCCCACCCCAAAAGCGGACATTCGCGCTTACGCATGAAAAAGACCGGGAAGTCGCCTCCCCGGTCCTTGTTTCTTCGCCTCAACCGCACTCACCAGCCCGACGGATGCCCCTTGTTCTGCTCGTCGAGCCACTTCTTCAGCGGCGCGAAATAGTCGGCCATCGCGCGGCCCGACATCTCGCGGCTGCCGGTGAAGGCTTCGAGCGCGTCGGGCCACGGCTTCGACGCGCCCATTTCGAGCATCGCGTTGAGTTTCGCGCCGACCGCCTTGTTGCCATAGAAAGAGCAGCGATGGAGCGGACCCTTCCATCCCGCCTGCTTGCATGCCGCCTGATAGAATTGGAACTGCAGCACGCGTGCGAGGAAATAGCGCGTGTAGGGGGTGTTGCCCGGAATATGATATTTGGCGCCGGCGTCGAAGGCATTCGCCGGCCGCGCGGCCGGGGGCGTGATGCCCTGATATTGCAGGCGAAGGTCGGTCCACGCCTTGTTATAGTCGGCGGGCTTGATCGACCCGTCGAACACGCCCCAGCGCCAGCGGTCGACGAGCAGCCCGAACGGCAGGAAGGCGACCTTGTCCATCGCCTGCCGCAAGAGGAGGCCGATATCCTTGTCGGCGCTCGGCACCTTCGATTTGTCGAGCAGGCCGATATCGACCAGATATTGCGGGGTGATCGACAGCGCAACGAAATCGCCGATCGCCTCGTGGAAGCCGTCGTTCGCGCCGTTCAGATAGAGGAACGGCTGCTTGTTGTAGGCGCGCTGGTAATAATTATGGCCAAGCTCGTGGTGGATGGTGACGAAATCGTCGGCATTCACCTTGATGCACATCTTGATGCGGACGTCGTCCTTGTTGTCGACGTCCCACGCCGAGGCATGGCACACGACTTCGCGGTCGGCAGGCTTGAGGAACTGGCTGCGCTTCCAGAACGTCTCCGGCAGCGGTGCGAAGCCGAGCGAGGAATAGAAATTCTCGCCCGCCTTGACCATGTCGAGCGGCTTCTTGCCCTTTTCCTGGAGCAGGTCGCCGATGTCGTAGCCGAGGTCGCCGGTGCCGGCAGGCGCGACGAGCGGGTAGATATTGCCCCATTCCTGCGCCCACATATTGCCGAGCAGGTCGGCGCGGATCGGGCCGGTCTTGGGCTGCACCGCGTCGCCATATTTTTCGTTCAGTTTCCAGCGGACATAGGTGTGGAGCGCAACATAAAGCGGCTTCATGTCCTGCCAGATCTTCTCGGTGAGCTTCGCGAATTCCTCGGGTGGCATGTCGTAGCCCGAGCGCCACATCGCGCCGGTGTCGGCGAAGCCCAGCTCCTTCGCGCCTTCGTTCGCGATGCCGACCATCTTGGCATAATCGTCCTTCATCGGCGCGCCGACATTGTCGTGCCAGCTCGTCCACATTTCGGCATATTCGGCGGGCGTATGCTTCAGATTGCCCATTTCGGCCTCGATGTCGGAGCCCGAGATTTCCTTGCCGTCGAGCGTGCCGCGACCCTTGCCATATTGCGATTGCAGGTCGGTCGCGATCGTGTTGAGCTCGGCCGCGGCGCCCGGCGTCGTCGGCGCGGGCAGCACGATGCCGGTGCGCAGGATGTCGAGCTTGCGCTTCGTGTCGGCGCTGAGCCCCGCGACGTTCATGAACTTGGCGGCCTCAAGCGCATATTTGACCGACTTTTCGGTGCCGATTGCGTTGATCCGCGCCGCCATCGCGTCGGTATCGTCGGTGATATAGGTCGCGTTGACCCAGTTCACCTGGCTGCCCTCGACCGTATAGTCGAACAGATCCTTCTCGACCGCGGCGATGAAGGCGTCGGCGTCGGCTGCGGTCGGAGCCGCGGTGGACGCCGCGGCGGGGGCCGTCTGGGCAAGGGCGGGGGCCGCCACCGCGAGCGACAGGGCCAGCGACAGCGTGGAAATCATGGCTTTCATGGGGTGCGTCCTCTGATGTTTCATGCGCTCTCTGGCGCGATGGCGCGCAATCTGGACCGCGCGGCGGGCGGGGTCAAGCCGCGAGGAACGCCGCGATCGCCTCGCCCAGCTCGGGCCGGGTAACGCTCGACATATGGGTGCCGGGGATCGTGCTGAGCCGTGCATCGGGCAGCACCGCGACCAGCTCGTCGGCCGAACCATTGTCCTGATCCTGATCACCGCACACGACCAGAGTCGGCATCGTCAGCGCCGCCAGCATGTCGGGTGTCGTGTCGGTGAAGCTGTCCAGCAGCAGGCGCGCCGCGACGCGGTCGATCTTCATCGTCTTCATGAACTGGATCGACATCCATGTGTCGTCGCCGCGCTTCGCACTCTCATAGTCGGCGATGACGCGCTGGAAGAATTGTCCGCGCTTCGCCCAGCCCGCGAGTCCCGCGAGCCCCATGCCGCCGAGGATCAGCCGCCGCGGCCGCATCCCCGCGACCACCGCACGCACGCTGGTCCGCGCGCCGAGCGAAAAACCACCGAGGTCGAAATCGGCGAGACCCAAATGCGCGACCAGATCCTCAAGATCCCGCACCAGCACATCGGGCGGATAATATTCGGGCTCGTGCGGTGCGTCGCTCGATCCATGGATGCGCAGATCGGGCATGATGACGCGGTAGCCCGCCTCGGCGACGCGCGCGGCGGTGCCGAACTTGATCCAGTTAACCTCGGCGTTCGAGAACAGGCCGTGAAGAAGCAGGATCGGCGCCCCTTCGCCCATTTCGCGCCACGCCAGCCGCACCCCGTCGCGCGCGTCGAAAAATTGCGGTTCGATGGTCATGGGCAGCCTTTATCCGCGGAGGCGGGGCAAGGGCAAGATGGGGGGATTTCGCGCAGAAGGCGCAGAGATTTCAAAACCGGTTGTGTCCCCGCGAAGGCGGGGACCCATCTCCGGTCGGTTCAAAATGGCACCGGCCGGAGATGGACCCCCGCCTTCGCGGGGGAACAGGGTAGTTTATTTTCCCCTGCGCACCCTATCGCGCCCGCAGCCCCTTCTGCTCCATCCGCCATTTTGCCATCTCGATGCGATCCTGCCCGAAGAAGGGTTCGCCGTCGAAGACCAGGGTCGGCACGCCCCAATGCCCAGCGATCTCGAGCGCGAGCTGGTTCGCGGCGATTTCGGTGTCGAGCGACTCGGCATCCTGAACCGCCTCGGCGTCGAGCTCGGCAAGGTCGAGCCCCGCGCGCTTGGCGGCGCCGGCCAGATGATCGCCGAGATGCCAGTCCTGCGCGCCGCCCCAGATGAGCTGCGCCACCTCGTGGCAGAAGGCGAGGCTCTTGCCGCGCCGCGATGCCGCCTGGCCGAGGCGGGTCAGGCGATAGATATAGGGCTGTTCCGTCGCGATCGCGCGCGTCGTCACATTCTGGACGATCGGGTCCGGGCGCGGCGGGCCGAAGGGAATGCCGTGGAACTGCGCGACGCGGATCATGTCGCGCATCGTATAGCTCAGCCAGTTCGGGTGATTGCGCTCGAAGAAATCGGGCTGGCGGATCGCGAGCGGATAGACCGGGCGCAGATCGATCGTCAGATCGTGGCTCGCCGCGAGCGCGCGGTAGCGGCCGATCGCCAGATAGGAATAGGGCGAGCGAAAGGACCAGAAAAGGTCGGCGGTCAGGGTCATGGCACGCATAGTGCCGAAAATAACGGGCGACGCAAGCACCCCTGTCGGGAGATTTTACACCATATCAGATGTTTCGCAGATGCAGCAAAGTTGCGATTGAATATAATAGCATCTGCTACTATATCCGCCGCCATGAACGAGACAATCGGCTTTCTGCTGAACGACAGCGCGCGGCTGTATCGCCGCGCCTTCAACGCGCGCACGAAAGCCAGCGGGATCACCGCGCTGCAATGGCGGCTGATCACCTATCTCAAGCGGCATGAGGGAATCCGGCAGGGACCGCTCGCCGAACTGATCGAGGTCGAGCCGATCACCCTGTCGCGGATGCTCGACCGGCTTGCCGAGGCCGGGCTGGTCGAGCGTCGCGCCGATCCGACCGACCGCCGCGCCTGGCGGCTTCACCTGACCGCGCGCGCCGCCGACCTGCTCCACTCGGTCCGCCGCACCGCCGAAATACTGAACGACGAAGCCACCGAAGGCCTGACTCCTGCCGAACGCGAACAGCTCGCCGCGCTCGTCGAGCGGGTGCGCGCCAATCTCTCCCGCCGCGAATGCCTGAAAGAAGCCCTGTAATGGACCAGCTCTCCCCTTCCCGCACCAAGGCCGAGGACGCGCGGCCGAAGACGCTGCCCAAGGCTGACCCGGTGCCGGCGGCGGCAGCTCCCGCGGCCGAAGCCGAGACGGAGGAGAAGGCGTCGTGGCGCACCCGCGCGCTGATGTTCGGCGTGCCGCTGCTGCTCGCGGTCGCGGGCGGGGCCTGGTGGCTGACCAGCGGCGGGTCGGTGTCGACCGACAATGCCTATGTCCAGATGGACAAGGTGTCGGTCGCGGCCGAGGTCGGCGGGCTGATCACCGAGGTCGCGGTGCGCGAGGGGCAGGAGGTCGAGAAGGGCCAGCTCCTCTTCCGCATCGACGGCCATCCCTATGCGCTGACCGTCGCGCAGGCGAGCGCCGCGATCGACGCGGCCAAGGTCGACGTCGGCAATCTCTCGGCGAGCCTCGCCTCGACCAGCGTCGACATCAAGGCGGCGCAGGAAGCGGTCGGCTTCGCCGAATCGAATTTCGCGCGGCAGGCGGCGCTGATGGAAAAGGGCTTCACCACCAAGGCCGCCTATGACGCGTCGAAGCACGCGGTCGAACAGGCGCGCGCCAGCCTCGGCCAGGCACGCGCCGACGCGGCCGAAGCGCGCGCCAAGCTCGCGACCGGCGCCGGCGGCGTCAATCCGCAGGTCGAGGCGGCGAAGGTCCAGCGCGCGCAGGCCGAGGTCAATCTGGGGCGCACCGAAGTGCGCGCGCCGAGCGCCGGCCGCGTCGCCGAATCGGACCGCCTCCAGCTCGGCCAGATGATGGTCGCGGGGCTGCCCGCGGTGACGCTGGTCGACACCGCGCATCCGTGGGTCGACGCCAATTTCAAGGAAACCGACCTCGCCCATATGTGCGCGGGGCAGCGCGCCGAAATGCGCTTCGACGCCTATCCGGGGCTGGTCGTGCGCGGCCATGTCCAGACGATCGGCGCGGGCACGGGCAGCGAATTTTCGGTGCTGCCGGCGCAGAATGCGACCGGCAACTGGGTCAAGGTGACGCAGCGCGTTCCCGTCCGCATCGCCTTCGACGAGGTCGCTAAGCGCCCGATGATCGCGGGCCTGTCGACCGAGGTGAAGGTGATCACGTCGGACGGCTGCAAATAGGCCCAGCCGATGGCCAGCCGCGCCCTTCCCCGCCGCCGCGCCGCGCCCGCGGCGACGGTCGTCCATGCCGACCGCCCGCTCTATGAGCAGGTGCGCTATCGCGGCCTGCTGACGATCGCGGTGATGGGCGCGTCGGTGATGCAGATCCTCGACACGACGATCGCCAACGTCGCCATCCCGCACATGCAGTCGAGCCTCGGCGCGACGAGCGAGACGGTGAACTGGGTGCTGACCAGCTATATCATCGCCTCGGCGGTCGCGATGCCGATCACCGGCTGGCTCGCCGACAAGGTCGGGCGGCGGGCGCTGTTCCTCGGCGCGGTGATCGGCTTCATCATCGCCTCGATGGCGTGCGGCGCAGCGCAGAATCTGGAGGAGATGGTGATCTTCCGCTTCCTCCAGGGGATCAGCGCCGCCTTCATCGGCCCCCTGTCGCAATCGGTGATGCTCGACATCAACCCGCCCGAGCGCCACGCGCGCGCGATGTCGATCTGGGGCATGGGGATCATGGTCGGGCCGATCCTCGGCCCGATCATCGGCGGCTGGCTGACCGAATCGGCCAATTGGCGCTGGGTCTTCTACGTCAACCTGCCGGTCGGCGCGGCGACCTTCGCGCTGATGTGGGCGCTGCTCCCCGCGACGGGGCGCAAGCAACGCAAGTTCGACCTGTTCGGCTTCTCGATGCTCGCGCTCGGCCTTGCCTCGCTCCAGCTCATGCTCGACCGCGGCGCGCAGAAGGACTGGTTCGACAGCCTCGAAATCTGGATCGAGACCGGAGTCTCGGTCTCGTGCCTGTGGATGTTCGTCATCCACCTGTTCACCGCGCGCAACACGATGTTCGACCGCCGGATGCTCGCCGACCGCAACCTCGCCACCGCGCTCGGCTTCATGGTCGTGATCGGCATCGTCATGTTCTCGTCGATGGCGCTGCTGCCGCCGATGCTCCAGCGCCTGTTCGACTGGCCGGTGATCGACACCGGCTGGGTGCTCGCGGTGCGCGGCATCGGCATCTTGCTCAGCATGTCGGTCGCCGGGCGGTTGATCGGCAAGGTCGACGCCCGCTGGCTGGTCGGCAGCGGCCTGTTGATCGCCGCTTACTCGCTGTGGCAGATGAGCCACTGGGCGCTGATGATGGGCGCATGGCCGGTGATCGTCAGCGGCCTGGTCCAGGGGCTCGGCATGGGGCTGGTGTTCATCCCGCTCAACACCATGGCCTTCGCGACGCTCGGTCCCACCTGGCGCACCGACGGCGCGAGCCTGCTCAACCTGTTCCGCAGCGTCGGCGCCTCGGTCGGCATCTCGGTCGTCACGACGCTGCTCGGCAGCAACACGCAGACCAGCCACGAGGATCTGGCCGCCCACATCACCAGCGGTTCGATGCCGATGATCGACCCGTCGACCTCCGACCGGCTGGGTCAGCTCGGCGGCAGCGTGATGGCGATGGTCAATGCCGAGATCAACAAGCAGGCGGCGATGATTGCCTATATCGACAATTTCTGGGCGATGATGTGGGTGACGCTCGCCTCGGTCCCGCTCGTCATCCTGCTGCGGCCGCCAAAGCCCGGCGGACCGACGGCGTCGGCCGCCGACATGGGACATTAGAGCCGACAGTCCTGAACGGGGTGAGAAGCGGATATTTCCCCTCTTGAGGGATACGGCCGTCACCCATCCTCACCTCGCCCATCGCAGCGCCCGGCACAGCTCGGCGGCACCGCCCGAGGCATAAGGAAGCCCGTGCGCCATCACCACGCGCTCGCAGGGCCAGGCGAGGATCGCCGCCACCGCCGCACGCACCGCGCGCCGTTTCGGCCAGAAGGTCAGGCGCAGGTCGATCGGCGCCTTGCCGTCGGGATGCGCCGCGCCCGACCACCGCACGAGCCAGCGATAGACGGGATTGACGACGCGCTGCGGCTCGAAATTCTCGATCAGGTCAGTCAGGATCGCGGTGCCCGACGCACGGTGGAAGAAGACCGCTTCGCTCACCGCCGTGCCGGGAACGAGCACCACGTCGATCTCCTCGCGCGGCCACGGCGCGCCGGCACCGTCGAGCACCACGTCGGTACGAAAGGTCCGCTTCGCCTTTTCGGCGAGCCCCGGCACCGCGGCGGTCTTCGCTTGCGGATAGCGTTGCTGCCAATCGGCGACGAACCAGTAATGAAGGCTGTTGGGGGCGACGAGCCACGCAACCTCGCCCAGCCCATCGACCGCGTCGAACAGCGCGGCGTCCGGCGCGACCGGCGAATGGACCCACAGGCGCCCGTCGCCCAGCCGCACCAGCGTCATCCGCGTCGGAAAGGGGATCGAGGCGGGGCCATAATCCATGCGGATTTCCGGCCCGTCGACGATCCAGATATTCTCGCCGAAGGACTTGGGAACATTGAGCGGCGCATAGGGGCGAAAGCCGGCCATTGTCTTTCCTACCACCCCGGCTAGCCGGGTTCAAACACTCCCCGGCTGGAGTAGGGAGGCAGTTCGACTACACTCCTCGTCACCCCGGACTTGATCCGGGGTGACGAAGACAGAAAAATCGCACCCAGTTCCACAAATCAGGTCATCATCCCGACCGGAAACCGCCCCCCCGCCGCGCCATCGCCAGTTCCATGAAGCGTGCCGGATCGGGCGTCTCGTCGAAAGCCGGCACGCCCTCGCGGATCGCGACCCAATCGCGTTTCCGCCGCACCCAGATATGCACGAACGGGTCGAGCTCCGACGGGTCGTCGAGGGTACCGTCGCGCACGATCGCCATGCCCGGCCGTTCGCTGTTGACGTTATAGATGCGGCCGAAACAATCGGGACAGAAGCTGTGCGTCGATACGCCGCCCGCGGGGCGCGGCATCGCGCGCTCGACGCGCCGCCCCTCGCTCGACAGGCTGGCCTCCATCACGATCAGCTGATCGGCAAAGGCGCTGCCGGTCGATTTCTGGCAATCGAGACAGTGACAGCAATAGTTGAGCAGCGGCCCGTCCTGGACGAAGCGATAGCGAAGCTGGCCGCAGCGGCAGCCGCCGATGATCTCGCGCGTCATGTCACTTTTCTCCTCCGTCCGGCGACGGCCGGCAGCATGACGACCGCGCCGAGCGCGGCGATCGCCATATCCTTTTGCGCGTCCCACATATCGCCCTGCTGCCCATTATAGCGATCGGCGGTCACGCCCGCCGCGACGATCGTCAGTAGCCATTCGAAAATCTCGTAAAGGCAGGAAATGGCGAGCACCCAGCCGAGCACGGCAACTACCGCACCGCGCGGCCCCAGGCCGCCCCAGCGTCGCGCGATTTCGGCAACGGGGATCGCCGACAGCGCCCCAAAACCGAAATGGACGAGCCGGTCATAATGGTTGCGCGTCCAGCCGAAACTTTCGGACAGCGTCGCGCCGGTGAGCGCGCGCGCCCAATCGTCATAGGGGACGTTGCTATAGGCATAGCGCCCGCCGAGCGTATGCAACGCAAGAAAGGCGACGATGCAGGCCAGCGCCGGGGTCGATAGCGGCCAGCGGCGCAGCAGCCACGGCGAAGCGATCAGCAGCAGCGCCGTCGGAATATGCTGCAACAGCGCCACCTCGGGATAGGGCTGCGCGATCTGGACGGCGAGCAGCAGCGCGAGAAGCAGGCCGAGCAACCAGCGCTGCGGCCGGGGCAGCGACGCGATCACCAGCGCAGCGACATGCAGCTCAGCCCCGCGTCGATGCGCGCGATCTGGTCGGTCGCCATCGGCCGGATGGCGATTCCGCGCGCGGACAGCAAAGCGTGGGTGGCGGACCAGCGCGCGCCGACGAGGACCGTGTCGCCGATGCGCAGCAGATTGGCGGCCGCCTCTTCGCCCGCCGGGGTCTCGACGACCGTCAGCCCGGCAAACTGCGGACAGTCCGCGAGCGCGGGGACGGCGAGGATCGTGGTTTCGTCGATCAGCCCGCAGCCGGTCTTGAAATGGAGTACACCGGGCGGGGTCTCGGCGATCTCCGCTCGATGCCCGAATTGTCCGAGCAGCGCCGCCAGTTCCTCGGCGCCCGCGCGGTCGGTGCGCGCGGACAGGCCGATGATCACGCGATCGGCGAGACGCAGCACATCGCCGCCGTCGGCATGGCCCGGCCCCGTCATTGCGAGCAGACGCGCGTGGCGCGCGGCGAGCGCTGCGCGGATATGCTCGACCTCGCCCGCGCGGGCCCCCGCGCCGGGGCGCAGCAGGATCGCGCCTTCAGGAAAGGTCAACGCGACATCCTCGGTGAACAGCGCGTCGGGGAAAGCGTCGAGCGGCGGCAGCACATTGACCGCGAGGCCGAGATTGCGCAGCGCCGCGACATAGGCGGCATGTTCGGCGGCGAGGCCGGCGAAATCGGGATCGGGCCCGTCCCCGGCGCGCAGGCCCTTGACCGCCGATGGGGCGGGGGCGCGGCAGAGGGCGTGGGTGAAGGCGAAGGGACTGGTCATGCACTCCCTTATCCGTTCGCATCGAGCGAAGTCGAGATGCCGTGAGGGCAAACACCAACGATGGGTGTCTCGACTTCGCTCGACACGAACGGGATTTGGAGAGTCGCTTTACCCCTTCTTGAGGTGCCGGCGGCCGAGCAGTTCGGCGATCTGCACCGCGTTCAGCGCCGCGCCCTTGCGGAGGTTGTCGCTGACGCACCAGAGGTTGAGGCCGTTGTCGACGGTCGGATCGTCGCGGACGCGGCTGACGAAGGTCGCGAAATCGCCGACCGCTTCGACCGGAGTGATATAGCCCCCGTCCTCGCGCTTGTCGTGGAGCATGACGCCCGGCGCCTCGCGCAGGATGCGCTGCGCTTCCTCGGCGGGCAATTCGTCCTCCAGCTCGATGTTGATCGCTTCGGAGTGACCGACGAAGACCGGGACGCGGACGCAGGTCGCGGTGACCTTGATCTTCGGGTCGAGGATCTTCTTGGTCTCGACGACCATCTTCCATTCCTCCTTGGTCGAGCCGTCGTCGAGGAATTTGTCGATGTGCGGAATGACGTTGAAGGCGATCTGCTTGGTGAACTTGGTCACGTCCTTCTCGTCGCCGACGAAGATCTGGCGCGTCTGGTTCCAGAGCTCGTCCATGCCCGCCTTGCCGGCGCCCGACACCGACTGATAGGTCGAGACGACGACGCGCTTGATCGTCGCGGCGTCGTGCAGCGGCTTCAGCGCGACGACCATCTGCGCGGTCGAGCAGTTCGGGTTGGCGATGATGTTCTTCGCCGTATAGCCATCGATCGCGTCGGGGTTCACCTCGGGCACGATCAGCGGCACGTCGGGGTCCATGCGATAGAGCGAGCTATTGTCGATCACGACGCAGCCCGCCGCCGCGGCCTTGGGCGCGTGGATCGCAGTCGCGTCGCTGCCGATCGCGAAGATCGCCATGTCCCAGCCCGACCAGTCGAAATTCTCGATATTCTGGCATTTGACGGTCTTGCCGGTATCGCCGATCTCGACCTCGTCGCCCTGGCTGCGCGACGATGCGACCGCCGCCAGTTCGTCGTAGGGAAATTCGCGCTCGGCGAGAATGGCGAGCACTTCGCGCCCGACATTGCCCGTGGCCCCGGCGACAACGATACGATAACCCATTCACTTACTCCTTACGCGCAAGAATTCGGTTGAAACGATAGTCAGACTTTCCAGCGGAAATGGCCGGTCAGCGGATGCGCGAACAACGCATCCTCCTCACGTGTGCCGCCGCCGATATTGTGGATAACCAGCGGGACGCCGATCGTATTCTTCCGGTCCGAAACGATGCCGGTATGCGGCAGGCGCCCGCCGACCCGCTGGGTGAAGATGTCGCCCGGCCGCCAGTCGGCGGGCTTGTCACTCACCGGAACCGCCGCCTTCTGCCGCCGCCAGAAGGTCGCCAGGTTGGGAACACGGCGGTGGTCGATATTGCGGTCGGGGCGGCCGAGCCCCCAGTTTTTCGGATAGGCGCCGAAATTGGCGCGCATGTCGGCGTTTACAAGGGCTTGGAGATCGAGCGCCAGCGCGTCGCGAAAGGCGCGGATCACCACGTCGGTGCAGACGCCCTTGACGCGGTCGACGTCGCCGTTCGGGAAGGGCAGCACGGTATAGGCGGGATCATAGCGCAGCGTGACGCCGATCTGCCTGCGCGCAGCAGCAACCAGCCGTTGCGCGTTGGTCGCGGCCATCGCCTGCCCCGCGAAGCCGAGCGCCCCAAAGCACAGCCCCGCGCCGAGGAAGGCGCGCCGTGTCGGCTGAAAGGGAACGGACGGCTGGATCAATTTCGCTTTGCCCAAATGAAAACGACCGGCTCTGCCTGTTGGCGGAACCGGTCGTTTTTGAAAGCTGTTTCGGCTTTGTGAAGGAGAAGCTCTCCTTAGCCTTCGCCGGCTTCCGACCGGTATTCGCGGCGCTCCGCAATACGTGCCGATTTACCAGTGCGCCCGCGCAGATAGTAAAGCTTCGCACGACGGACAGCGCCCTTGCGGACGACGGTAATCGAATCGATGTTGGGCGAATAGAGCGGGAAGACGCGCTCGACACCTTCGCCGAACGACATTTTGCGCACGGTGAAGTTGGAGCCCATGCCCTTGTTCGAGCGCGCGATGCACACGCCTTCGAAATTCTGGACGCGGGTGCGTTCGCCTTCGACCACCTTCACGCCGACTTTCAGCGTGTCGCCGGGACGGAAGGTCGGAATGGTCTTGCCGGCCTTGGCGATTTCTTCGGCTTCGATCGTCTGGATGAGGTTCATGGCCTCGGTTCCTTCTTCTTCTGCCGCGCGCCAGAGGCAGGTCGGTCCCGAGCGCCCTCATGACGCTCCCAAAGGTCCGGCCTGCGTAACCGTGTATCGATCTCGGCCTGTTGTTTCCGCCAGGCGGCGATCTTCGCATGATCCCCCGATCGCAGCACTTCGGGGATCGTGCGCCCTTCCCATGTGACGGGCCGGGTATAGTGCGGATATTCGAGCAGACCGTTCTCGAACGATTCGTCGTCACCGCTGGATGGCGCGCCCATTACGCCGGGAAGCAGCCGAATGCAAGCGTCGAGCAGCAACAGCGCCCCCATCTCGCCCCCCGACAGGATGATGTCGCCCATCGACACCTGCTCGACGGCGCGCGCCTCGAAAATCCGCTCGTCGAATCCCTCGAACCGTCCGCAAAGGATGATCGCCCCCGGACCCGCCGCCAGCGCGCGTACACGCGCCTGTGTGATCGGCGCCCCACGCGGCGTCATCGCCAGCACCGGCAGCCCCGGATGCGCGGCGACCGCATGGTCGATCGCGGCGCCGAGGACATCGGCCTTGAGCACCATCCCCGCGCCACCGCCCGCGGGCGTATCGTCGACGGTGCGGTGCTTGTCGGTGGCGAAATCGCGGATCTGCACCGGATCGCACGACCACACTCCCGCCTCGAGCGCGCGCCCCGCCATGCTGTGCCCCAGCGGACCGGGGAACATGTCGGGATAGAGGGTCAGCGGGACGGCGGTGAAGGTCAAGGCAGCGTCCAATTCTCGACTTTCAGCCCCGGCACGTCGGCGAAATCGGCTTCGTTGTTGGTGACAAGGGTGAGACCAAGCGACAGCGCGTGCGCCGCGATCAGCCGGTCGAAGACCGCCCGTTTATGCGGCAAGGTGCCATAGATCCTTGCGGCAGCCTCGTCGAACGGGACGGCCGGAACATTTTCTAGAAAGACGCTAAGGTCGGAGGCATCGAGCGCACTGGCGCCATAACCCACCGCGATTTCGGCCAGATTGATCGCCGAGCAGCAAAGCGTACCTGCATCCTGCTGGCTCACCCGGTCGAGAAGTTCTGGTGAAGCGGCAGTTAGCAAGTAGATGCAGATATTGCTGTCGAGCAGAAAGCGAAATTCACTCATCGGGTTTCAGCTTTTTGCCTTCCCAATCGAGCTGGCGCTCCTCAAAATCACGACGGTCCGGGACCTTGAGCCAAGGCGCCTTCCCCGCAAAGCCGCTGACGTCGATCTTCGCCTTGGGTTTGTCGGCGGGTTCGAAGCGGAATTCGCCGCGTTCCTCGCGGACGATCATCTCGGTTCCTTCCTCGATGCCCAGCGCCTTGGGCAGGCGCAACGCAAGCGAATTGCCCGATTTGAACACTTTGGCGCGATATTCCTTGGTCATGGCAGGCTCCGTATATACATCATGTATATACAGGCCCGATCCAAATCAAGACAGCGGCGCCCATAGCGGCTCGGGGACGCGCTGCCGGTCCATTTCCATCTCCTCGTGCAGCCATTCGCGAAAGCGCTCGATCTTGCGGACGCCGACGCGGCCTTCGGGATGGACGAGGAAATTGGCAGTACCGGGGCAGTAAAGCGTCTCGAACGGGCGCACGAGGCGGCCGCTGTCGAGTTCGGCGCGCCAGAACAGCGGGGTCATCAGCGCGATACCAAAGCCGCCCTGCGCCGCGATCGCTTCCTGAAGCTGGCTGTCGAGTTCGATGCCCTGCCGCCGCGCTGGCGGCGTGCCGATGCCCGCTTCGGCGAACCAGCCGGCCCACCAGGGATCGTTCGGCGCGAGCCGCTCGACGTGCAGCAGGTCGGCGGGCTTTTCGATCCGGTTCGCATCGCGAAAGGCGGGCGAGCAGATCGGCGTCACATGGCTGCGAAAGAGGAAGTCGTCGCGCAGCCCCGGCCGGTGCCCGGTCCCGGTGCGGATCGCGACGTCGACATTCGCCGCATCGAAGTCGACGAGTTCGTTCGACATCAAAAGCCGCACCGCAAGGTCGGGGTAGCGGAGCTGGAAGCGCCCGATCCGCGCGCTGAGCCACGTACCGCCGAAGGTGATCGCGGCGCTGATCGTCAGCACTTCGGCATCGTCGCTGCTGAGCGCGGCGAAGGCGTCGTTCATCGCGGCGAAAGCTCCGCTTATTGCCGGAAGCAGCCGCTGCCCCGTCTCGGACAGCCGCACCCGTCCCTTTTCACGCACGAAGAGCGCACGGCCGAGCCGCGCCTCGAGCTGCCGTATCTGATAGCTGACCGCGGCCTGCGTCATGCCGAGCTCTTCGGCCGCGCGCGAAAAATTCTGCAAACGCGCAGCCGCCTCGAAGGCACGAACGGCGGCGAGGGGCGGCAGTCTGGACATGGATCATATATAAGCTCTGCTTATATCATTCTGCAAAGCTTTTGTTGGCGCCGTGAACGCGCCGGGCGCATTGAACGGGCATATCGAAGACAGGAGACAAGCGATGATGGAAGAGCATTTCATGCGCGGCTGGACGCACGGTCATGACCGCCTGAGCGCCGATATCGACCGCGGGTTCCGATGGCTGCGCCGCACGGCCCGCCAGTTCGTCGAAACGGTCGCCCCCAGCCATGCGTCGGGCGAGGACGTCTATTTCGTGGCGCCCGTCCCCAGCACGACAAAGCGGGCCGTTCCGGTTCGCGCGGCCCGTCGCCGCTGAGCCGCGCCCGCACCTGCCGTTCCCGCCCGATAGTCCCTCGTCGGCGCCGGGGACGGCAGGCTTTATTCGACGAAAGCCGCGTTCACCGTCACGCCGTCGGCGTCCCACGCGGGCACCGCTTGCGCGCTCATCGGCACCATGAAGCGCTTGCCGTCGGGCTTCTCGATTTCGAGGATGTCGCCGGCGCCGAAATTCTCGACCGCCGCGACATGGCCGATCGCCGCGCCGCCGGTCGACACGCACGGCAGGCCGATCAGGTCGTGATGATAATATTCGCCCGGCCCGAGCGGCGGCAATGCCGAGCGCGGGACGGTCAGGATCGTGCCGCGCAGCGCCTCGGCGGCGCTGCGGTCGACGATCTCGGCGAAACTGGCGACCGCGCCCTGGTTCGCCGGGCGCACCGATGTCAGGGTCAGCTTGCGGCCGCCCGCATCGAATAGGGAAAAGGCGCGGAGAGCCTCCGCGCCTTCACCGAACAGCTTGAGCCGCACCTCACCCCGCACCCCATGCGCGCCGGCAATGGCGGCGAGGGTGACGGGGCGTGTCGCGTCGGCCAAGGCTTAGCCTTCGGCCTTTTCTTCGCCGGCTTCTTCAGCGGCGGCTTCGGTCGCGGCTTCTTCGGCCGGGGCTTCTTCGGCCACCGGGCCGCCTTCGGCGACTTCCTCGGCGATCGCGGTCGCGTCTTCGGCGGTCGCGTCGGCGGGAACTTCTTCGGCGACGGCTTCGGCCACCGCTTCGGCGGTCTCTTCGCTCTTCACCGAGCCGGTCGCATCCGATTCAGCGGCTTCGGGAGCGGCAGCTTCTTCAACCTCAGGTTCCGGGGCCGGAGCCGCAGCGGCTTCCTTCGCGGCTTCCTCGGCTTCGGCCAGCTTGGTCGCCTTTTCCTCGGCGCGTTCCTTGGCCTTCTCGCCCGGGACGCCCTTGTTGGGGTTGTTGCGCGCGGCGCGTTCCTTGATGCCCGCGGCGTCGAGGAAGCGGGCGACGCGGTCGCTCGGCTGGGCGCCGACGCTCAGCCAGTGCGCAGCGCGCTCGGCGTCGAGCTTGACGCGCTCGGGATTATCCTTGGCGAGCAGCGGGTTGTAGCTGCCGATGCGCTCGATGAAGCGACCGTCGCGCGGGCTGCGCGAATCGGCGACGACGATCTTGTAATAGGGGCGCTTCTTGGAGCCGCCGCGCGAAAGGCGAATGGAGGTAGCCATGATATTTTCCTTCTGAGTCTAAACTGGATTGTTCGGATTATTTCTTCTTGTTCATCAAATTGGCGAGTTCGGGCGGGATCGCCCCGCCGCCGAGGCCGGGCAGCCCGCCGAGACCGCCGCCGCCACCCATGCCGCCCCCGCCCATACCGGGAATGCCGCCGCCCTTGCCGAACAGCGCGCCGAGACCCTTGAGGCCGCCCATCTTGCGGATGCGCTTCATCGCGGTCGACATTTCCTGGTGCATCTTGAGCACCCGGTTGACCTGCTGCACCGTCGTTCCCGAGCCGTTGGCGATGCGGATCTTGCGCTTTGCGGTCAGGATCTCGGGCTTCGCGCGCTCCTTCGGCGTCATCGACCCCATGATCGCATCGAAGTGGATCAGCATCTTGTCGTCGGCGCCGCTGTCGGCCATCGCCGCCTGCGCCTTCTTGAGGCCGGGGATCATGCCGGCGAGCGCGCCGAGGCCGCCCATGCGGCGCATCTGGTTGAGCTGAGTGCGCAAGTCGTTGAGGTCGAACTGGCCCTTCGCCATCTTCGCCGCCATCGCCTCGGCCTCTTCGGCCTGGATGGTCTCGGCGGCGCGTTCGACGAGGCTGACGACGTCGCCCATGCCGAGGATGCGGCCCGCGATGCGCGAGGGCTGGAAGAGTTCGAGCCCGTCGAGCTTTTCGCCCGTGCCCGCAAACTTGATCGGCTTGCCCGTGACCGCGCGCATCGACAGCGCGGCGCCGCCGCGCGCGTCGCCGTCCATGCGGGTCAGCACGACGCCGGTCAGCGGCACCTGGTCGGTAAAGCGCTGCGCGACCTGCACCGCGTCCTGCCCGGTCAGGCTGTCGACGACGAGCAGCGTCTCGGCCGGATTGGCAGTGCGCGACACCGCCTGCATCTCGTCCATCAGCTGCTGGTCGACGTGGAGGCGGCCCGCGGTGTCGAGCATGAGGACGTCGAAGCCTTGCAGCTTCGCCGCCTGCAGCGCGCGCTGTGCGATCTCGACCGGCTGCTGGCCCGCGACGATCGGCAGGGTCGCGACGTCGATCTGGCTGCCGAGCACGGCAAGCTGTTCCTGCGCGGCGGGGCGATTGACGTCGAGCGACGCCATCAGCACCTTCTTGCGCTCCTTGTCCTTGAGGCGCTTGGCGATCTTCGCCGTCGTCGTCGTCTTGCCCGAGCCCTGCAGGCCGACCATCATGATGACGGCGGGCGGGGTGACGGCAAGTTCGAGTTCGGCGGTTTCGGAGCCGAGCATCTCGGTCAGCGCATCGCTGACGATCTTGACCACCTGCTGCCCCGGGGTGACCGAGCGCAGAACATTCTGCCCGATCGCCAGTTCGGTGACCTGATCGACGAAGCTGCGCACCACGGGCAGCGCGACGTCGGCCTCGAGCAGGGCGATTCGCACTTCGCGCATCGCCGCGCGCACGTCGGCCTCGGTCAGCGCGCCGCGGCCGCGGAGCTTTCCGAAAACATCGCCAAGCCGATTGCTCAGACTGTCGAACATGCGCCTTTTCAACCCTTCTGACGACCGCAACGCAAAACACGCCGGTGAGCGAAACCTCGCCAACCAGCGGTATCCGTGGACAGGTTTTCCGTCGCGGATGTCGTATCTGCCCGGATGCAAGATGCGTCCGAACGCGGCGCCTTTACGCAAAAGCGGGGCGAAAGGCAAGCGCGAGCGATCCTCCAACGATGACGTGATTTACCGCTTCGTCACGCCGGACCAAGTCCGGGATGACGTGCGAGACGGCCATTTAACGCAAATTTCACCGCTCGCGGCCAATATACCGGTGATGGTGGGGAATATATCTATGACATTATGGCCGAAGTCGCGCGACCGAAGCGAGGATGCGCGCCGCGACGTCGTCGCCGGCGGCATCGTCGTCGCGGGCATATTGCTGTTCGTCGGCACCGGCGGCAGCGTGATGCAGTCGGTCGTGCAGACTCTCGTCGGCATCGGCGGCGGCCCCGACAAGGTGCTGTCGGTCGCGCTGATCCTGAATGTCGCGCTCATCCTCTTCGGCTGGCGCCGCTACGAGGATCTCAACCGCGAAATCCGCGAGCGGACCGAGGCCGAACAGCGCGCGCGCTACCTCGCCGACACCGATCCGCTCACCGGCTTCCTCAATCGCCGCGCGCTGATCGTCCAGGGCCAGCGGCTGATCGCCGATGCCACCTCGAACGGGCGCCATGTCGCCCTGTTCCTGCTCGATCTCGATCATTTCAAGACGGTCAACGACATCCACGGCCATGCCGCGGGCGACCGCGTGCTGCAGGTCGCGGCGGAGCGGATCAGCGGCGTGCTGCCGCCCACCGCCGCCAAGGCGCGGCTCGGCGGCGACGAGTTCGTCGCGATGCTGTCGTTCGAACCCGCCGCGCGCGCCAGCATCGACGCGCTCGCCGCGGCGCTGGTCGCCGCGCTCGAGGATAATGTCGCGCATGATTCGCAGCAGATCCGCGTCGGCGCCTCGCTCGGCATCGCGCTCGCTACCGACGCCAGCATGACGATGGAAACGATGGTCCGCCAGGCCGACATCGCCATGTATCACGGCAAGGACGAAGGGCGGAACCGCCACATCTGGTTCGAGCAGGGCATGGAGATGGCGGTCCAGGTCCGCAACCAGATCGAGACCGGGATTCGCGACGGGATGCCGCGCGGCGAGTTCATCCCCTATTTCGAGCCGCAGGTCGATATCGCGACCGGCCGCCTCGTCGGCTTCGAGATGCTGATGCGCTGGGAATCGCCCGAATATGGCCTGATCCCGCCCGAGCGCTTCATCCCGGTCGCCGAGGACAGCGGCCTGATCGGCGAGCTGTCGCTGCAGGTCATCGGCCGCGCGATGGAGGTCGCCAAGGGCTGGGACCCGTCGATCATCCTCGCGGTCAATATCTCGCCGCAGCAACTCAAGGACCCCTGGTTCAGCCAGAAGCTGACCAAGCTGCTCATCGAAACGGGTTTCCCCGCCAGCCAGCTCGAGGTCGAGATCACCGAAAGCTCGCTGTTCGAGAATCTGCCGCTCGTCCGCTCGATCGTCACCAGCCTCAAGAATCAGGGCGTGTCCCTCAGCCTCGACGATTTCGGTACCGGCTACAGCTCGCTGTCGCATCTGCGCGCGCTGCCGTTCGACCGGATCAAGATCGACCGCAGCTTCATCGCCGCGATGCGCGGCAGCCCCGACGCGCTGGCGATCGTCGTCGCGATCGTCCGGCTCGGCGAAAGTCTGGCGATGCCGATCACCGCAGAGGGGGTCGAGGACGAAGCCACCGCGATCGAACTCACCCGTCTCGGCTGCTCGAAGGGGCAGGGTTGGTATTACGGCCGCGCCGCGTCGATCGACGACACCGCCCGCCTGCTCACCGACCGCGGCCTGCTGCGCACGCCGATGCTGCCCGCGACGGCAGGCGAGGAAGAAGAACTGCGCAAGCGGGCGTAATCCTCCCCTCCCTTCCAAGCCGGGGAGAGTCAGGCAGCCTCGGACGCCTCGCTAGACTTCCCCGCCCCGCATCCCTAAATGCGCCCCATGGCGGACCGCTTCACCAAGATGCACGGGCTGGGCAACGACTTCGTCGTCATCGACGCGCGCGAGCAGGCGGTCGAGATGACGCCGGCGCGCGCGCATGGCATCGCCGATCGGCGGCACGGCATCGGCTGCGACCAGCTCATCCTGCTCGAACCCTCGGCGAACGCCGATGTGAAGATGCGTATCTTCAACGCCGACGGCAGCGAGGTCGAAGCGTGCGGCAACGCGACCCGCTGCGTCGCGACGCTGCTGGCGCGGCCCGCGGTGATCGAGACGCTGGGCGGAATGCTGCGCGTCACTCCCGCCGACGGCGGCGCCGAGGTGGTGCTCGGCGAACCGGTCTTCGACTGGGAGGCGATCCCGCTCGCGATGCCGATGGATACGCGCGACATGCCCGTCGCGTGGGACGAGTTGGAGCATGGCGCCGCGGTCAATGTCGGCAATCCGCACATCATCTTCTTCGTGCCCGAGGCCGATGCGGTGCCGCTCGCCGAACTCGGCCCGCGGATCGAGACCGACCCGCTGTTTCCCGAGCGCGTCAACGTCAATGTCGCGAGCCTCGATGGCGAGAACCAGCTTCAGCTTCGCGTCTGGGAGCGCGGCGTCGGGCTGACCCAAGCGTGCGGCACCGGCGCCTGCGCGACCGCGGTCGCCGCGATCCGCGCCGGGCTCGTCGCGTCGCCGGTCACCGTGTCGCTGCCCGGCGGCGACCTGATCATTCGCTGGGCTCCGGGCGAGCCGATCGTGATGAGCGGCGCCGCGACGCGCGTCTTCGACGGCGAGACCGACTGGGCGCGCTTCGGATGAGCCTCCTCGCCGCCGACCGGCAGGAGGTCGTCAATTTCGGCTGCCGGCTGAACATCGCCGAGGGCGAAGCGATCCGCGCCGCCGCGCGCGAGGCCGGCGCGCGCGACACGATCGTCTTCAACAGCTGCGCGGTGACCGACGAAGCGGTGCGGCAGGCGCGCCAGGCGGTGCGCCGCGCCTTGCGCGAGCGGCCGGGGGCCGACGTCGTGGTGACCGGCTGTGCGGCCGAACTGGAGGCCGAGCGCTTCGCGGCGATGGGCGCGCGGGTGGTGGCGAACGATGCGAAGGGGTTGGCGAAAAGTTATATAAACACCGTGTCCCCGCGAAGGCGGGGACCCATCTCCGGCCGGTTCGAGACAGCACTGGCAGAAGATGGACCCCCGCCTTCGCGGGGGAACACGACCTCTTTTAGCACGTCGCGCCCCTATTCCCCCGCCCTCTCCGGCCCGGACCACGCGCGCGCCTTCCTCGGTGTCCAGACCGGCTGTGCGCATAGCTGCACCTTTTGCGCCACGGTGATGGCGCGCGGCACGGCGCGTTCGGCGACGGTCGACACCGTGCTCGACGCGGCGCGGGTCGCATTGGATCGCGGCCAGCGCGAGATCGTGCTGACCGGGGTCGACCTTGCGAGCTATGGCGACGACAGCGGCACCAGCCTCGCCGCACTGGTCGAGGCGCTGCTCACGCTGCCGATCGCGCGCCTGCGCCTGTCGTCGCTCGACCCGAACCGCATCGACGACGCCCTGTTCGCGCTGCTGACGCAGGAAAAGCACGTGATGCCGCACGTCCATCTGTCGCTGCAGGCGGGCGACGATATGATCCTGACCCGCATGAAGCGCCGCCACCGCCGTGCCGACGCCGTCCGCCTGACCGAACGGCTGAAGGCCGCGCGCCCCGACATCGCCATCGGCGCCGACCTGATCGCCGGATTTCCGACCGAGGATGACCAGATGTTTGCCAATACAATGGCCCTGATCGACGATTGCGACATCGTCTTCGGCCATATCTTTCCCTACAGCCCGCGCGCCGGCACCCCCGCAGCGCGAATGCCGCAGGTCGGCCGCGCCGTCGCGCGGACGCGCGCCGCCTTGCTGCGCAAGGCCAATGCGCGGCGGCGCCATGCCTGGATGGATGCGCAGGCGGGGCGCACCGCCGCGATGCTCGTCGAGCGCGACGGGCTGACCGGCCATGCAGAGAATTTCGCGCCGCTGACGCTGACCGCGCCCGCCGAACCCGGCACCATCGCCCGCGTCCGCCTGACCGCGCGCGACGGCGAACGGATGATCGCGGAAAGGCTGGGCGCATGACCGGGCAGAGCTGGAGCGAGCGGCTGCTCGGCGGCCTCAAGCGCACGTCGGAACGGCTCGGCGAGAATCTGTCGGGGCTTACCGGCAAGTCGCGGCTCGACGACGACGATCTCGACCGCATCGAGGAGGCGCTGATCACCGCCGACCTCGGCCCGGTGATGGCCGCGCGCATCCGCGATCGGCTGGCCGAGCGCCGCGACGTCGCCGCGAACGGCACCGAGGAATTGCGCAGGGTCGTCGCCGAGGAAATCGCCGCGGTGCTGCGCCCGGTCGCCGAACCGCTCGACATCGACGCCTTCCCGCGTCCGCAGGTGATATTGGTGATCGGGGTCAACGGGTCGGGCAAGACCACCACCATCGCTAAGCTCGCGCATCTGTTCCAGGAACAGGATTATGGCGTGATGCTCGTCGCGGGCGACACGTTCCGCGCCGCGGCGATCGGGCAACTGAAGGTCTGGGCCGAACGGCTCGGCATCCCGATCATGGCGGGGCCGGAGGGTGGCGATTCGGCCGGCATCGTCTTCGACGCGGTCAAACAGGCAACCGCGACCGGCATCGACGTGCTGATCGTCGACACCGCGGGCCGCCTCCAGAACAAGCGCGAGCTGATGGACGAGCTTGCGAAGATCAAGCGCGTGCTCGGCCGCCTCAACCCCGCGGCGCCGCACGACGTCGTGCTCGTCCTCGATGCGACGACGGGGCAGAATGCGCTGTCGCAGATCGACGTGTTCCGCGAAGTCGCCGGGGTCACCGGCCTCGTCATGACCAAGCTCGACGGCACCGCGCGCGGCGGTGTCCTCGTCGCCGCGGCGGAGCGCCACGGCCTCCCCATCCACGCGATCGGCATCGGCGAGACGATCGACGACCTCCGCCCCTTCGACGCCGACGAGATCGCGGGCATCATTGCCGGAAACATCCGATGAGCGACCAACTTCCCACCGGCCCCGAAACGGTCCCCGCGCCGCCGCCAGCCAAACATGGCTGGCTGGGTTTCGCGATCGATTTCGGGCCTTTGCTGGTTTTCTTCCTGACCTATAAATTCACCTCGGGCGGCACCGGCGCCTTTGCCGCGACGACCGGTGCGATCAAGGCCACGGTCGCCTTCATGATCGCGATCGTCGCCGCGATGATCGTGTCGAAATGGAAGCTCGGCCGGATTTCGCCGATGCTGTGGATATCGAGCATCCTCGTCCTCGGCTTCGGGGCTCTGACCATCTGGTTCCACGACGAGCGCTTCATCGTGATGAAGCCGACGATCATCTATGCCGCCTTCGCGGCGCTGCTGCTCGGCGGCTGGATGCTAGGGAAGCCGATGCTCAAATATCTGCTCCAATCGGCGCTCGAAGGCGTGACCGAAAGGGGCTGGCTGTTGCTGTCGCGCAACTGGGGGCTGTTCTTCGCCGCGCTCGGCGTCGCCAATCATGTCATGTACGAGCTGATCCAGGCGGGACGGATGAGCTTCGACATGTGGCTGACGATCAAGGTCTGGGGCGTCACCGCCCTCTCTTTCCTCTTCACCCTGACGCAGGTTCCGGTGATGCTGAAGAACGGACTGGCGGTGCCGGAAGAGACGAACAGATAGGCAGCGGCGCTTCCTGTCCCGTTCGTGTCGAGCGAAGTCGAGACACCCATCGGCATGGCGCTGTCCTGATAGGTGTCTCGACTTCGCTCGACACGAACGGAATTAACTGTCGGCTTATCCCTCCACCGCCGCCTTGTGCATACGGCCGTTCAGCACATAATGCTGCACACCGACCTGCATTCCCGCCGCCTGCGCATCGTCGATGTCGCGCACGCGCCGTGCGGGCGCGCCCGCCCACAGTTCGCGCGCGGGAATGTCCTTGTTCTCGGTCAGCAGCGCGCCCGCGGCGAGCATCGCGTCGCTGCCGATGCGGCAACCGTTCATCACCGTCGCCTTCAATCCCACGAAAGCGCGGTCGGCGAGCGTGCAGCCGTGGATCATCGCCATATGGCCGACCAGCACATCCTCGCCGATGATCGTCGGAAAGCCATCGGGCCGGTGCGGCATCGGACCGTCGCAATGGACGACACTGCCGTCCTGGATGTTCGACCGCGCGCCGACGACGATGCGGCTGACGTCGGCGCGCAGCACGCAATTATACCAGATGCTGACATCGGGGCCGATCGTCACGTCGCCGATGATCCGGCACCCCGGCGCGATGAAGGCGCTGGGGTCGATCTGCGGCGTCTTGCCGTTCACGGCGATGATGCTGACGTCGGTATAGGTCATTCGCGTTGTCCGATCAGATGGCCCCAAAGCAGGACCGGCAGGGTCGACGCATAATCGTCGGTCCAGCGTTCGAAATGCGGCCGCGATTCGAGCGGCACCCATATGCCGTCCTTCGCCGCCTCCGTGCGCGGCTCGAGGCCGTGCGTCAACTGGTCCAGTCGCTGCGCCGTCGCGGTCAGCGCCACCCAGTTCGATCCGGTCAGGTCGCTGAAGTCGTCGTCGGCCGCGCCTTCGTCGGGCGACGGGTCCATGCGGATCGCCGCCGACCAGCCGCGCGCCTTCGCCTCCGCCGCCAGCACGGGCTCGAGATCGAAGAAGCGGTTCGAGATATGGATCAGCAGGATGCCGTCCGGTTTCAGCGCACGCGCATAGATGCCGATCGCTTCGGCCGTCAGCAGATGCAGCGGAATGGCATCCGACGAAAAGGCGTCGATGATCAATATGTCGAACTGCGCCGCGGGCTGCTGTGCGATCCGCAGCCGCGCGTCGCCGATCACGATCGGCACATCGGGGGCGCAGCGGCTGATGAAGGTGAATTTCTTGCGGTCGCGCGCAATCCGCGCCATCGCCGGGTCGATCTCGAAGATCGTCCAGCGCTGCCCCGGGCGGCGGTAGCAGGACAGGGTTCCGGCGCCGAGCCCGACGAGCCCGACCGCGGCGCGCGGCCCGGCGAGCGCTTCGGCCTTGTCGAGCGTCAGCCCGACCCCCGATTGGTGGCCGTAATAGGTCGTCGGCTCGAACTGATGCGGCGCATCGGTGCGCTGGAGCCCGTGCAGGGTCGTCCCGTGCGCGAGGCGACGCTGGTGACGGTAAGGATCGTCGGTCACCGTATAGACGCCGAAATAGCTGCGAACACGCATCCCGGTCATGCTCTCTTGCAGCGTGCTCCATCCTCCGACGCCGAGCATCAGCAGCGCCAATATGGCAACGAAGGCCCAGCGCCAGCCGATAACGAACAGACCGATGACGAAGATCGCGATGCCCCAGACCACAGCCTCCCCCTCGAGGCGGCCCGTCCATTCGCCGACCATCTTCCAGCAGGCGAAGATCGCGAAGGCCACGAGCAGCGCCGCGACGGCCCGCGCCCGACCCGGCGACAGTTTCAGCCATGCGTCCCATGGGAACAGCACCGGAAGCGGCAGCAGCATCGCGGCAGCGAGGACGAGCAGCGGATGCTCATACACCCAGTCGAAAATCAGCGGGGCGATCAGCGCGGCGAACAATCCGCCGAGCACCCCGCCTGCCGACATGACGAGATAGAAGAGCGTCAGATGTCCCGGCGCGGGCCGCAGATGATAGAGATAGCCGTGGAGTGCGGTCGCGACGATGAACAGCATCGCGAGCGCCGCGAGCGCGACGACCATCGTCCCGCCACCGGTGCTGAGCAGCGCCAGCCCGCCGATCGACAGCAGCACCGCCGGAGCGATGGTGGTGAAGACCTGGGTCAGCCGCTCGGCGGTCGAGAAAGCGATGACGAAGCTCAGCAGGTAGAGGCCGAGCGGCAGCACCCACAACAGCGGCATCGCGACGATGTCGGTGGTGAGGTGCGTCGTCGTCGACAGCATGAGGCCCGACGGCACCGCCGCGAGCAGCAGCCAGTGCATCCGGCGGCGCAGCGACGGGCGCGGCTCGGCATCGCTCGCGATGTCCGTGTGCACGGCATGGGCGTGCCAGCGCGCCGCCGCGCTCGCCGCGACGAGCAGCACCAGCAGGCCATAGCCCGCGCTCCACCCCCAGCTTTGCGCCGCGAGCGGCAGCGACGGTTCGACGAACGCGGGGTAGCTGATCAGCCCGGCAAAGCTGCCGAGGTTCGACGCGGCATAAAGATAATAGGGGTCGCCGGCGCGCGTGTCGGCCGCAAACCAGCGCTGCATCATCGGCGCCTGCGCCGACACGACGAAGAAGACCGGGCCGATCGAGGCGAGCAGCAGCAGCGGCACCCACAGCGCCTCCTGCCCGGCGGCGGGCAGCGCGATATGGGCGATGCCGATCGGCAGCCACAGCGCCGCGACGAGGAACAGCGCGACATGGATCATCGCCTGACGGCGCACCTCGAAACGGCCGAGCCAATGAGCATAGGCATAGCCGCCAAGCAGCAGCGCCTGATAGACCAGCATCGCGCTGTTCCAGACGGCGGGCGCGCCGCCCAGCCGGGGCAGCACCATCCGCGCTACCATCGGCTGGACCTGGAACAGCAGGAAACTGCCGACGAATATCGTCAGCACGAACAGCCAGCGGCGCGGCGTTGCGGACAGGCGATCGATCATGCCGCCATCCACGCCCCGCGCGCAATCGAATAGGTGACATGCGGACGGAGCGGATCGCTCTCCGCCAGTTTCGGATGATCGAAGTCGAGATCGGTGTGGCGGCGCATCCCGAGCCGATCCATCACCGCCTGGCTGCGGGTGTTGCCGCGCCAGGTGATCGCCCAGACGACATCGTCGGCGAGATGGGCAAAGGCCCAGTCCATCGCGCCGCGCGCCGCCTCGGTCGCATAGCCGGCGCCCCAGCAGTCGCGCGCCAGTCGCCAGCCGATTTCGGCCTTGCCCTCGACCGGCCCCGCACTACCGCGGATGATCCCGCACCAGCCGATCAGCCGCGCATCGTCGCGCCGTTCCAGCGCCCAGAAGCTGTGGCCATGCTCGGCCTCGATCGCGCGCATACGGTCGATCAACGCGCTCGTCGCGTCCATATCTAGAGGCGGGCCCAGCGTCGCCATGACCTCGGGATCGCTGCAAATAGCCTGGAACGGCGCGACATCCGCGTCGCGCCACGACCGCATCGCCAACCGCGCGGTCTCGATCATCCGTTCAGCAACCGCGCCGCATGGAGCGCGTGATAGGTCAGCACGCCCGAGGCGCCCGCGCGGCGGAAGGCGAGCAGGGTTTCGAGGACGAGCGCATCGCGGTCGCCCGCACCGGCGGCGGCCGCAGCCTCGATCATCGCATATTCGCCCGACACCTGATAGGCATAGACGGGCACCGCGAAATGATCCTTCACCGCGCGCACGACGTCCAGATAGGGAAGCCCCGGCTTGACCATGACGCTGTCGGCGCCTTCCGCCAGATCCGCCTCGACCTCGCGTAGCGCCTCTTCGACGTTCGCGGGGTCCATCTGATAGGTCTTCTTGTCGCCCTTGAGCAGCCCGCGCGAGCCGACCGCGTCGCGGAAGGGACCATAGAAGGCCGAGGCATATTTGGCGGCATAGCTCATGATCTGGACATGGCCGAAGCCCTCGATCTCCAGCGCCTCGCGGATCGCGCCGACGCGGCCGTCCATCATGTCCGAAGGCGCGATGATATCGGCCCCGGCGCGCGCCTGATTGAGCGCCTGTCCGACCAGCACCTCGACCGTCTCGTCATTGAGAACATAGCCTGCCTCGTCGATCAGCCCGTCCTGCCCGTGGCTGGTATAGGGATCGAGCGCGACGTCGGTGAGAATGCCGATCTGGTCGCCGAGCGCCTGCTTGATCGCAGCGGTCGCGCGGCACATGAGATTATCGGGATTGAGCGCTTCCGCGCCGTCCTCGCTGCGCCGCCCGGCCTCGGTATAGGGAAAGAGCGCAAGACAGGGGATGCCCGCCGCGACCGCATCCTTGGCGCGCTCGACGAGCCGGTCGACCGACCAGCGCGACACGCCGGGCAGGCTTGCGATTGGCTCCTCGGTTCCCGATCCCGCGCAGACGAACAGCGGCCAGATCAGGTTCGAGGGGGTCAGATGATGCTCGCGCACCATCGCGCGGCTCCAGCCGGTGCGGCGGCTGCGGCGCAGGCGCAGGTCGGGAAAGGGGGCGTGAGTCATGCCCGCGTGCATAGCGGCGCGAAGCGCAAGGGCAAATAGCATTCATCCCCTGCCGCTTGCAGGAGGGGGAAAGCTAGATCCCTTCGCCCGCGCGCTTGGCGGCAACATCGCCGAGCAACCCGAGCTTCGGACCCTCGACGGGCTTCGCCGCGACCGGAGCGAGCGCCGCGCCGGGCGCGATCGACGTGAGCTGACGGATGCGCGCGCGGAAGTCGGCGAGCGCCTGCCCTTCCAGCCTGGCGCGGATGACGAAGGCGATCGACAGCGGGTTCACCGGAACGCCATTGCGATAGACTTCATAGTGAAGATGCGGGCCGGTCGAGAGGCCGCTCGACCCGATATAGCCGATCACCTGCCCGCGCGACACATGCTGGCCGGGGCGCACCGCGATGCGGCTCATATGACCATAGCCGGTGCCGAGCCCGCCGCCGTGACTGAGCTTTACATAATTGCCATAACCGCCGGTGCGACCGGCGACCTGCACCACGCCGTCGCTGACCGCGAAGACCGGACCGCCGTAACCGCCGCCCATGTCGATGCCGCGATGCATCCGCACATAGCCGAGTATCGGATGGCGGCGCATCCCGAAGGGCGAGGTAATCCGACCGTTCGTCGGACGCACCATGCCGCTGCGCTGCTCGCCGGCACCCGACGCCTCGAACCATTGGAGGCGGCCGTCGACGGTCCATTCGATCATCGACAGCTTGGGCTTGCCGCCGCGGACAAGGCCCGCATAGAGCAATTTGCCCGTCTCGCTCTCGCCCGTTTCGGCGCGGCGATGCTCGACGATGATGTCGAACTCGTCGCTCGCGCGGATGTCGCTGCCGACCGAAAGCTGGCGGCCGACGACGCGCAGATAAGCCTGGATCGATTCGGGCGAAGCGCCCGCGGCGCGCGCCGAGCGATAAAGGCTGTCGCCGACGCGGCCGCGGATGCGCAGCGGCGTCGCGTCGACCGCGATCGGAATGCGGCGCATCACCAGCCGCCCGTCGATCCGCTCCATCTCGATGCGCAGGTCGAAGCGCGCGCGCATCGCCAGCGCATCGACCGGGCGCGGCATGGTCCGCGCGGCGCGGCGACCGAGGATCAGGTCGATCCGCGTGCCCGGCGCGATGTCGACCAACGGCACCGCCGACGATATCTGGCTCGCAAGCGCCTGCGCATCAACGCTGCCCACACCCGAGCGTTCGAGCACGCGCGCAAAGCTGTCGCCCTGACCGAGCGTTGCGGTGAGTTCTATCTGCGGGCGTTCGGGGGTCTGGGCGAGCGGGCGTACGGCGTCGGTCGCGGCCATGTGACGGCCGGTGTCGCCGCCGAGCGCGAGCGGCACGATCATCTGCGCGCGCGCTTCGTTGAAATCGGCGGCATTGAGCGCTGCGGCGGGCTGTTCGAGCGGCTTCACGCCGGGATAGGTCGCAATCGCGGCACCGCACAGCAAAGTCAGCGTTGCGAGCCCACGCCACCATTCGCCCGAACCGATATTGTCGCCAAGGTTTGGAACGAGATCGAGCAGCGCGAGCCGATCGCGCCAGGACAGCGCCGGTTCGGGCGCAGCGTCCGCACGCCGCAGGCCGATCGCCTGCGACATCGTCAGGGCGGCGGCATTGCCGGACATCCCCGCGATGGGTTCGTGACGCTGGAACAAAAGCAACCCCCGTTCGACGGGCCTCCCGACCCGGCCGTCGAATGATCTTTTCGACCGCCGGTCTGTAAACAAAGGCCGTTAAAGTCAATTTAACGCCCCGCCCCCGCCGGCGGCTTGCGGCGGGCCGTGCGGAGCGCGGGATATGACGCGGCCTCTGCGCGAATTTATGGAATGGTGGCTTTCGACCGGGAGCCGACAAGATATCCTCCCCGGCACGGGGAGGGGGACCATGCGAAGCATGGTGGAGGGGCACCCTCGGTTTACGCTTCGATCCAGAAAAGGCGCGCCATGACGCACCTGCCCCTCCACCACCTTCGGTGGTCCCCCTCCCCGTG
>NZ_DATAJZ010000009.1:0-139996 GCF_036261875.1 Sphingopyxis sp.
CACCAGCGCGCGGTTGAAGCCGGTGAGCCGCGCGACATCGGCGACGGTGCCGAGCGCGACGAGGTCGAGCAGTTCGATCAGCGCGGGCTCGGCGCGGCTGCCGAAATGCCCGCGCGCGCGCAATGTGCGGAGCAGCGCGGCACCGAGCAGGAAGGCGACGCCGACGGCAGCGAGGTTGCCGTGGATTGCTGCGTCGGCTTCCTCGTCGAGTCGGTTCGGGTTCACCACCGCGAAGGCATCGGGAAGGATGGTCGCGCATTGATGGTGATCGACGACGATCACCTCGACCCCTGCCGCCTTCGCTTCGGCGATCGCGTCGAACGCCTGCGCGCCGCAATCGACCGTGACGACGAGCCGCGACCCGGCCTCGCCGATCTTCACCAGTGCGGCGCCCGACGGGCCATAGCCTTCCATCAATCGGTCGGGGATATAGGCGCCGACCGGCACGTCGAGAGCGCGGAGCAGGCGGACGAGCAGCGCCGCCGAGGTCGCGCCGTCGACGTCGTAATCGCCGAAGATCGTTACCGCCTCTTGGCGCTGGACCGCGTCGGCGAGCCGCGCGGCGGCGGCATCCATGTCTCGAAACAGCGACGGGTCGGGCATGAAGCCGCGCAGGGTCGGCGCGCGCTGGCGTTCCAGATCGTCGCGTTCGACCCCGCGCGCGAGCAGAAGCTGCGTGACGAGATCGTCGGGCGCGAGGCTTGTCCCGCCCATCTCTGCACTCGTCCGCCGCCAGTGCCACGGCTGGCCGAGAATCGAGCGCGTGATGCCGAGTGCGGCGGTCATGCGCGCGTTCCGGCGGCGAGAATGCGCGCGCGCAGGTCCTTCGCTGTGCCGAGCGGGATGGCCGGAATCTCATGCGCGCCAAGCGCGCTTCCGCCCGGCACGCCGAAAACGAGCGTCGCGAGGCCGAGCGGGCGAAGGATGAAGTCGGTCTTGAGGTCGACGCTCTGCACCGAGGCGTGCGGGAGCAACGTCGTCCGGGGCCTCCAGAAACCGCTGCGGATCGCGACCATGTCGCCGGTGTCGATCCATTGATGGAAGCGCGTGCCGATGAGCGCAAAGGCCGCGATCAGCACCGCCGCGACGACCGCGATCCAGCCGATCGGCTGCCCGAGAAAGACCGCCAGGCTGCCGCCGATCGCCGCGCAGGCGGCGCCGATCAGGCCGCCGAGCGCGATGATCCGGTGGCTGTGCGACCAGGGGCTGCCGGGGGCGGGGCGATCGATCGCGACTTCGCCCAGCACCGGATCGATCTCGGCGAGCCTGCCGAAGGGGATGATCTGATGGTCCTTCTCCTTCTCGCCGTCGCTCGCCAGGCTTTGCAGGCGCAGTTCGTGCCAGCCGAAGCGCTGCCGCAGCCAGCCGGTGACAAGGATCGCCGCCTGCACGCGCTTCACCGGCACCGCGACGTCTGTTCGCGTCGTCAGGCCGCGCGTGCGGCGTAGCGCGCGGGGCTCGCGCGTCAGGCGGAAATTCCAGTTGGCGAACGCCATCGTCGCGATGCCGCTCGCGAAACCGATGAAGAGGAGCGAGATGGCGGCGCCGAGACCGGCGACCCAGCGATGCGCGAGCAGCCAGCTGTCGAGGCCATAGCGTTCGGCAAGGTCGATCCAGTCGACGGGATTGAAGATGTTGAAGTCGAACGGCAGCAGCCCGTCGAAGAATTGCATCGCGGCGCCGACGATCGCGAGCGCGGCGAGCGAGAAATTGAACAGGCCGGCGATCAGCAACCGGCGTGGCCCCATCGCGAAGAGCAGCCGGTCTTCGTCGGGTGCGGATGCATCGGATGCCGCGACGGTGGCCGGCGCGCTCCGGTGCGCGCGGATCGTCGCGCGCAGCGCTTCGGCGGCGTCGAGGCCGATCGCGTCGAGCGTCGCGTCATTCTCCTTGCCGCCGCCCGCGCCGGTCTCCAGCCCCACCTTCGCGATGCCGAGCGCGCGCGCGATCAGCCCCTGCTCGATGCCGACGTCCTGAATGCGGTCGAAGGGGATAGTGCGGTGTTGGCGCGACAGCACGCCGCTTTCGATGATGATCTCGTCTGCACCGACCGCGAAGTGGAAGCGCAGCCAGTGGAGCCAGGCGAAGACGAGCGAGACGAGGAGGAAGAGGAGCAGCGCGGGGGCGACATAGGTCCATTTCCCCGCGATTCCGATCGCCGCGAGCGCGGGGATGAAATTGAGCGTACGCGGTCCGAGCTGAACGATCGACAGCGCCAGCGTCGCAGGATGAAGCCGCTGCCAGTGCGGCTCGGCGGTGTCGATTGCGGGAAGGGCGGCGGCATCGTTCATGCGAAATCGGTCTGGATATGGCGGCGGATCGTCTCGCGCATCGCCGCCGCGAGATCGGCGTGCAGCCCGGGCAGCGTCACCATGGAGTTGTGGGTGCCCGAGGTGTGGACGACGAGGTGCGATAGGCCGAACAGGCGCTCGACCGGCCCCTGCCCGACGTCGATATGCTGGACGCGCACGAAAGGGACGATGGTGTCGGTGCGAAACAGCCAGCCGCGCGCGACGCGAAGCTGCCCCTCGCCGATCTTGAAGCCCCAGCGCGTGACGCGCCGCGCCGGAAAGCTGACGATCATGACGATCGCGATCAGCCACGCCGCGACGCTGAGCAGCCCGAACGGCCCGCCGATCCGCGGCATCACCAGGATATCGACGAACGTCGCCGCGACCGCGAGCGGTAGCAGGGTGAGCGCGGTCGTCACGCGCAGCACATGGACGAAAGCCGGATCGACCGGATCGAGCCCCTCGCGCGCATTGAGCGCGTCGGGTGCGAAAGGGTCAGTGGGCGCTGCGGGGGTTTCGGTCATGTCCCTTCGTTAGAGCATGATGATCCGGAATAAAATCCCGTGTCCCCGCGGAGGCGGGGACCCATCACCGGCCGGCTCCAAATGGCACCGTTCGATGATGGCCCCCCGCCTTCGCGGGGGAACGGCCCCTATTCGGCGATGGCCTTTCTCGCCCTTACGGCTCCACGACATGAAAGCGCGGGTCGGCGGGCGGGTGGAGCGCGAACCACGACAGGAAGGCCATTTTGTCGCCGTCGATGCGGATCGCGCCCGACTGGAACAGCGCCGGGAACTGCGCCTGCCCCAGCATCACATCGTCGAGCGTCTTGCGGTCGATCGTGATCGTCGCGGTCGGCGCGGCGTCGGTCACGCCGTAGCGGGGAAATTCGACCCCGTCCTCGACCACCACCGCGACCGCTTCCTTGCTGTCGGGCAGCACGAACTGGAACGTCCCTTTCAGCGCCGATCCCTTCGCCGCGTCGAACCGCGTCGCAAGCGCATCGAAAAAGACGCCGGTCGGGATCGCGCTGACGAAGCTGCGGCTCTGCCCGTTGCTCGTCGACGCCGCGACCTCGGTACCGCGCAAAGTCGCGGCGGCGGCGAGATAATAGTTGCGCCACGCCCCGGATTCCGCCTGATAGCCCATCTGGTCATAGGCCGAGGCGAGTGCATCGCGCGCCGCCTTGTTGGCGGGCTCGGCAAAGACGAGCTTGTTCAAAAGCTCGGCCGCCCAGCGATAATCGCCCGCCGCGATCGCCGCCTGGCCCGCCGCGAGCAGCTTGTCGGCGCCGCCCGCGAGCGCGACATATTTGGGCGCCGACTGTTCGGGCGGCAGCGGGTTGAAATTGGCGGGATTGCCGTCCCACCAGCCGAAATAGCGCTGATAGGTCGCCTTCATGTCGTGATTGAGCGTGCCGTAATAACCGCGCGTCGAGAAATCGGTCGCCTGCACCGGCGCCTCGGGCGTCTGGTCGGCGAGTTCGTGCAGCGTCGCGCCGCGATTGGCGAGAAAGAGCGTGCGGTCGTGGACATAGCGATAGGCGTCGCGCTGATGGGTGAGCAATTCGCTCACTTCGCCCGTCCCCCAGGTCGGCCAATGATGCGATCCCATCGCGACCTCGGCGCTGCCGCCCCATTTGAGCAGCATCGCGTCGATCACCTTCGACCAGCGCAGCGCATCGCGCACCTGCGCCCCGCGCAGGGTCAGGATATTGTGGAGATTGTGCGTCACCACCTCGGTCGTGTGCAGCGCCTTGTAAGCGGGAATGTAGAAGACGAACTCGGCGGGCGCCTCGGTGCCGCCGGCGTCCATGAAATCGAACGCCAGCCCGTCGATGGTCAGCGTCCCGCCCTTGTCGCTCAGCGTCTCGGTCGGCTCCATATAGCCGATCGTTCCCGACGACAGCTTGGGGCCGAGCCCGGTGTCGACCTGTCCCGCCGGGCCGGGAGGCAGGATCGCACCGAACATATAGAGCGCGCGCCGCCCCATCGCCGCGCCGGCAAGGACATTCTCCGCCGTCGCTTCTTCCGAAAAGCCGTGCGGCGCGATGATGCGAACCTTTCCCGTCTTCACATCGGCCGCGTTGACGATCCCGCCGACGCCGCCGAAATGGTCGCTGTGACTGTGGCTGAAGATCACCGCCTTGATCGGCCGCCGGCCTTCCTTCGCCTCGACCGTGTCGGCGAACAATTTCCATCCCGCGGCGGCCGCCTCTTCGGAGAGCAGCGGGTCGACGACGATCCAGCCGCTCTTGCCGCGGATGATCGTCATCACCGAAATATCATAGCCGCGAAGCTGCCAGATCTTGCCCGGCACCACCTCGAACAGTCCGTGGACCGCATTAAGCCGCGCCTGCCGCCATAACGAAGGATTCACCGTGTCGGGCGCCTTGGTCTGGTTCAGGAAATCATAGGGACGGCGGTCCCACACCGTCTTGCCGTCCTTGCCCAGGATCACGCCGTCCGGAATCTCGGCGAGCTTGCCGCGCATGACATTGGCCTCGTCGCGCGGATCATCGAGCGGCAGGCGCTTCGCGAGTTCGGCCTGCGCGGTGCGGGTCGCTTCGCTCGCGGCGTCCTGCGCGAAAGCGGTGGCGGGCAGGGCGGCGGTCAGCAGCAATAGGATCAGTCGGCGCATGTCTCTCTCCCCCGATGTCGTCCTGCTTGCGCCGCGCGCCGCGGCTTGGCAAGCGAAGGCCCCGTGGCGCGGGCGAGCGCAGCATAGAGGATCGGCCGATGGAAGAATGCAAACTTCTTATCATTTGGCACAGCCGCACCGGCGGCAGTCGCGCGCTCGCCGAAGCCGCCGCTGCTGGGGCGGCGGGCGCTGATTGTCTCGCTGCGGACGATGTCACCCCCGACCGGCTTCTGGCCGCGGGCGGCTATCTCTTCGTCGGCCCCGAAAATCTCGCCGCTCTGTCGGGGGCGATGAAGGAGATGTTCGACCGCTGCTACTATCCCTGCCTCGGCCGGATCGAGGGGCGCCCCTATGCGACGATCATCTGCGCGGGCTCCGACGGCGAAAACGCCCAGCGCCAGCTCGACCGCATCGCGACCGGCTGGCGGCTACGGCGCGTCGCCGATCCGGTGATCGTGAACACGGCCGCGCAGACGCCCGAAGCGATTCTGGCGCCGAAGACGATCCCGGCTAACCGCCTCGCCGAAGCGCGCGACCTGGGCGCGGCGCTGGCCGAAGGGCTGGCGGCGGGGATTTTCTGAAGGAGGCGGGCCATTGCCGGGGCCGCTTTTTGGGGTGGGGAGCGGACGTAGCCGATCCTCCCCGTACCGGGGAGGATCTCAGGTCGGCTTCCGGTCGCCCCCCACCAAGCCTGCCAGCTCTTACCCGCGCGTCCCGAACAGCGCCGTCCCCACCCGCACATGCGTCGCGCCGAGCATCACCGCAGTCTCGTAATCGCTGCTCATCCCCATCGAGCGCAGCGGCAGGTCATGGCGCTCGGCCAGTTCGTCGAGCAGCGCAAAATAGGGTGCGGGTTCGACCTCGGCAGGCGGGATCGCCATCAGGCCTTCGATCTTGAGGCCCGCCTCGGCCGCTTCGGCGAGCAGCGCGGGGAGGTCGCACACCGCACAGCCGCCTTTCTGCTCCTCGTCGCCGATATTGACCTGCACGAAAAGCTGCGGCCGCCTGCCGGTCTTTTCGCAGGCTTTTGCAAGCGCCTGCACCAGCGACGAGCGGTCGACCGAATGGATCGCGTCGAACAGCATCACGGCTTCCTCGGCCTTGTTCGACTGGAGCTGGCCGATCAGGTGGAGTGTGATGTCCGCGGCTTCGGCCCGCAGCGCGGGCCATTTCGCCGCCGCCTCCTGCACGCGATTCTCGCCGAAATGGCGCTGGCCCGCCGCGATCAGCGGTCGGATCGCGTCGGCGCCGTGGGTCTTCGACACCGCGATCAGGCAGATATCCGCAGGCTTGCGCTGCGCGCGCTTCGCCGCGTCCGCGATTGCGGTCTTCACGTCGGCCAGCCGTTCCGCCGCGTCATCCATATGCTCGTCCTCGCAGGGGGCGCGTTGCGCGCGCTCGCCACGCGCCTATAGGAAGGGCGATGGTCCCGCGCCACCCTCTTGCCCGCAAACCTGCCCCCGGATTGCCCGATGTCTGGCTGTTCAGCGATGAGCGGACGGTCGCGGGCATCGCCGAACTCGCCGCGATCCTGCCCCCCGGCAGCGGCATCGTCTTTCGCCACGACCGGCTCGCACCCGGCGCGCGCTGGCGGATGTTCCGGCGGCTGGCGCGAATCGCGCGGTCGCGGAAGCTGCTGTTGCTGCTCGCCGGACCGCCCGCGCTTGCGAAGCGCTGGGGGGCCGATGGCGCCCATCTCCGCCAGCCGCTCGCGCGCCGCGCGGCGGCGGCGCATCGGCTCGGCCTGATCGTCGCCATGCCGGTGCACGACGGGCGCGAGGCGCGCGCCGCGCGCCGTGCGGGCGCCCACGCGGTCTTCGTCTCGCCGCTCTACCCGACGCGCTCGCATCCGGGCGCGCCGGTGCTGGGGCGCGCGGCATGGTTGCGGCTTGCGCGGCTGGCGGGCGCGCAGGCCATCGCGCTCGGCGGCCTGACCCCGGCGCGGGCGCGGGCACTGCGTCTTGCGGGCGGGCGCGATGCCGGCTGGGCAGCGATCGATAGCTGGGATGAAAAGGCCGCGCGGCGGCGTCAGAAGCGGAAGGCGGTTCCGACGTAGACGGCCTGGCTGTCGCGGCGCGAATCGGTGAGCGGCTGGACGCGTTCGTCGGTGCGATAGCGAACGCCCGCCGTGACATCGAGATTCCTGGTCAGGCGATAGCTGCTGACCACATCGACGTTCTGATCGTCGCCGGGCGCGGTGATGCGGTCGGTCGCGCCGGCCGGATCGCTCGCATGGCTGGTGACGCGCGTCGCGAAGCGCGACTTGCGCTCGGCCTGCTCGGGCGCCTTGGCGACCGGCAGATTGCGGAGGTCGACCCCGCGCGGCAGCGCCGGAGTGACAAATTTCTGGAAGCCGACCGATGCGCCGAGATTATAGGCGACCGGCGTGATCGCGATCGGCATGTTGGTGCGGCCCGTTGCTGCCAGCGCGGCGGTGCGCGCGGCGCTCGATGCGTCGTCGCGGGCGCGGATGACGACGGTGATGGCCCGGTTCTCGCGGGTCCGGTCGGTGATCGCGGGCGTGAAGCTGAAGCTCCGCCGCGCTTCTGCCGACATCTTGTTATAGCGCGCGATCAGGCGCTGATCACCCGAAGCGGGGGTGAACTGGCCGAGCAGGCTTTCGGACAAATGGGTGTCGCGGGCGCGGTCGGCGCGAGTCATCGCGGCGAGGGCAGGGGGCAGCGCGACCGAAATCGCCGCGGCGGCGAACAGCCCTGCTTTCCAGAAATGTCGCGGCTTGCGCGCCATCATTCTGCGACTCCATCCCCAATCGACTCGTCAGATAGGCTTCTGGTCCGGATAATTCCAGTGCTTAGCGACGAATCATCACACCGCTCGGGCTTTTCGCCGAAGTTGTTGCGCGAACACCACAGTGCGGCCCCAGGATGAGCGGCCAAGATGAGCGGGGGGTGAACGGCCGGAAAGACGCGATTGCCGCGCTTGCCGGACGGCGGCAAGGGCGATAGAGACGCCTCACGATTTTCAGCACGCGCCACCTTTGCGGCGCCCAAGGATAAGGTGTTCCGGCATGTCCAAGCTTTCCGCTCTTGCCTCGCGCTCGGCAGCGCTCGCTCTGCTCGGGGTCGCGGCGCTCGGACTTTCGGCTTGCGGCGGCAAGGAGCGGCCAAAGGCCGATCTCGCGGCGTCGCAGGTGACGACGATCGGGGTGAATAGCTATCTCTGGCGCGCTTCGCTCGACGCGCTGTCGTTCATGCCGCTGCTCCAGGCCGATAGCTCGGGCGGGGTGATCATCACCGACTGGTATGCGAATCCGGCGAATCCGGGCGAGCGGATGAAGGTCACCGTGTCGATTCTCGACCGCGACCTGCGCGCCGATGCGCTCCGCGTCGCCGCCTCGCGCCAGGTGTCGCAGGGCGGCGCCTGGGTCGATGCGCCGGTGCAGGCGGCGACGGTGCAGAAGCTCGAGGAAATCATCCTCACCCGCGCCCGCGACCTGCGCCGCGGCGCGATCGAAGGCTAATCCTCCGGCGCGGGGCCGCGCCGACAGACAGACAACGGGGTAACCGACTACATGACCCGCGAAACGCGCTTTGGCGCTTTGGCCGCCGATGCCCGCTGGCAGGCGGCCTGGGATGCCGCGAACAGCTTTGCGACCAATGAATCGGGCGAAAAGCCCAAGGCCTACATCCTCGAGATGTTCCCCTATCCGTCGGGGCGCATCCATATGGGGCATGTCCGCAACTATGCGATGGGCGATGTGCTGGCGCGCTTCAAGCGGATGACCGGGCACGATGTTCTCCATCCGATGGGCTGGGACGCGTTCGGAATGCCGGCGGAAAACGCCGCGATGGAAAAGGGCGTCCACCCCGGCGGCTGGACCCGCGACAATATCGCCGCGATGCGCGCGCAATTGAAGCGCCTCGGCCTCGCGATCGACTGGAGCCGCGAGCTCGCGACGTGCGAACCCGACTATTATGGGCAGGAACAGGCGCTGTTCCTCGACATGTTCGCCGCGGGGCTCGTCGCGCGCAAGGAAAGCTACGTCAACTGGGATCCGGTCGACATGACCGTGCTCGCCAACGAGCAGGTGATCGACGGTCGCGGCTGGCGGTCGGGCGCGCTGGTCGAGAAGAAAAAATTGTCGCAGTGGTTCCTCAAGATCACCGACTTCGCCGACGATCTGCTCGAAGGGCTCGGCAGCCTCGACCATTGGCCCGACAAGGTGCGACTGATGCAGGAAAACTGGATCGGCAAGTCGCAGGGGCTGGAGTTCTCGTTCCGGCTCGCGGGCGGCGCGCCGGGGTTCGACGTCTTCACGACGCGCCCCGACACCTTGTTCGGCGCCAGCTTCGCGGCGATCTCGCCCGACCATCCGCTGGCGGAGAGGCTGGCGAAGGATTCGCCCGAGCTGGCCGCCTTCATCGCCGAATGCCGCCGCCAGGGCACGTCCGCGGAGCAGCTTGAGACCGGCGAGAAGCTGGGCTTCGACACCGGCCTCGCGGTCGAGCATCCGCTCGATCCCGACTGGCATTTGCCGGTGTGGGTCGTGAACTATGTGCTGATGGATTATGGCACCGGCGCGATCTTCGGCTGTCCGGCGCACGACCAGCGCGACCTCGATTTCGCGCGCAAATATGAGCTGCCCGTCCACCGCGTCATCGCCGACGGCGACGAGATCGCGCAGGTTTTCCACGGCGACGAGGCCTATGTCGGCCCCGGCAAGCTGGTGAACAGTCACTTCCTCGACGGCATGACCATCGACGAAGCGAAGGCCGCGATCATCGCGCGCTCGGAACATGAGGGCTGGGGCAAGGGCACCACGGTATGGCGCCTGCGCGACTGGGGCGTCTCGCGCCAGCGCTATTGGGGCACCCCGATCCCCTTCATTCACTGCCCGGCGTGCGGCCTCGTGCCGGTGCCGAAGAGCCAGCTTCCGGTCGTGCTGCCCGAGGATGCCGATTTCTCGGTCCCCGGCAATCCGCTGGATCGCCATCCGACGTGGAAGCATGTCGCCTGCCCGTCGTGCGGCGGCGAGGCGGTGCGCGAGACCGACACACTCGACACCTTCGTCGATTCGTCGTGGTATTTCCTGCGTTTCGCCAGCGCGCCGAGCGACCGGCCGTTCGATCCCGAGGTGATCCGCCGGTGGCTGCCCGTCGATCAATATATCGGTGGCATCGAACATGCGATTCTCCACCTTCTCTACGCGCGCTTCTGGACGCGCGCGCTGAACAAGCTCGGCATGATCGACATCAAGGAGCCGTTCGCCAGCCTGTTCACGCAGGGGATGGTGACGCACGAAACCTACAGCCGGGCGCAGGGCGAAGGCCTGCCGCCGCTCTTTTTCACCCCCGACGAGATCAGCCGCTCGGCCGATGGCGCGACGCTCGACGCCGACGGCGCGCCGGTCACCGTCGGCCGCGTGATCAAGATGTCGAAGTCGAAGAAGAATGTCGTCGATCCCGACGCCATCCTCGACCAGTACGGTGCCGACGCGGTGCGCTGGTTCATGCTGTCCGACAGCCCGCCCGAACGCGACCTGCCGTGGAGCGAGGCGGGGATCGAGGGCGCGTGGCGCTTCGTCCAGCGCCTGTGGCGCCTGTTCGGCGACACCGAAAATGCCGGCGACGGCGGCGAGGACAAGGCGCTCGCGCGCAAGCTGCACCAGACGATCGCCGGGGTCGCGACCGATGTCGAGGCGCTGGGCTTCAACAAGGCGGTCGCCAAGATCCACGCGCTCGCGAACGAGATCGAGAAGGCGAAACCCTCGGCGACCCGCGCCGAGGCGTGCCGCACCTTGATCCTGCTCGTCGCGCCGATGATGCCGCACCTTGCCGAAGAGGCGTGGGCGGCGCTTCCCGAAGCGCAGCGCTCGACCGCGATGGTCGCCGATGCCGCATGGCCCGCCGCCGATCCGGCACTGCTCGTCGAAGATGAGGTGACGATCGCGATCCAGGTTGCTGGCAAGCTGCGCGATACGATGACGATGCCCAAGGGACTCGACAAGGGCGCGGCCGAGGCCGCGGCGCTCGCGCGCCCGCGCATCGCCGAGCTGCTCGGCGGCGCGGCGCCGAAGAAGGTGATTGTGGTCCCTGACCGTTTGGTGAATATCGTTCCCTGATGGCTCTGAATGGATATTCGGATCAGGTGGTTTTGAAAGGAAGCGTCATTGCGAGCGCAGCGAAGCAATCTCCAGCTATCGTCCTGAAGGATTGCACGCTGGAGATTGCTTCGCTGCGCTCGCAATGACAAAGTGGATCAATCCGAAGCTGTTTGCTCTAGGCCCTATGTTCATTTGATGCGCACTCTCCTGACCTCCTCGCTCGTCGCCGCCTCGCTGGTCCTTGGCGGCTGCGGCCTTCGGCCGCTCTATGCAAGCGGCAGCAAGGGAGCGGTGGCGCAGGTGCTCGCCGACGTCGATGTCGCGCCGATCGAGGGGCATTCGGGCTTCCTCGTTCGCAATGCGCTGCGCGACCGGCTGCAGGCGACGCAGGGCGGACATGGCGCGGGCAAAAGGCTGCGGCTCGACGTCCGGCTCGAGGATTCGATCACCGGCTTCGGCGTCCGCGCCGACGATGCGGTGACGCGCGAGCGGCGGACGTTGCGCGCGCGCTACCAGCTCGTCGATGCGGCGACGGGTGAGGTGCTGCTCGACGCGACCGCGGCGCAGGACGCCGGCATCGACGTCGTCGGCAGCGAATATGCGACGATTGCCGCCGAATCGACGTCGCTCGAACGCCTCGCCTCGGGGGTCGCCGACCAGATCGTCGCGCGCCTTGCGGTCTTCGCCGATCGCGGCGGCGGCCAGTCGGCGGATGCCCCTGCGCCGCCGCCCGCCGGGCAATGAAGAGCGTCAAGCCCGCCGAACTCGAACGCCAGACGCGCCTCGACCCCGCGGTTCGCCTCATCCTTCTGACCGGCCCCGACGAAGCGACGATGGCGGCGGTCGCGGGCCATCTGATCGGGCTCGCGGGCAAGGAGGCCGAACGCCTCGACCTGACCGGATCGCAATTGTCGCAGGACCCGTCGCTGCTCGCCGCCGAGGCGGCGTCGATGTCGCTCTTTTCGCCGAGCCGGATCATCCGCCTCGAAATTTCGGGGAGCGGCGACGACAGCCTCGCCGCAGTCGAGGCGCTGCTCGCCGCCGACACCGCGATCAACCCGGTGATCGCGACCGGCGCTTCGGTCACCGCCAAATCGAAGCTCGTCAAGCTGGTCGAAGGGTCGTCCTCCGCCGTCGCCGCGATCTGTTATCAGCCCGACCGGCGCGCGCTCGTCGGCATCGCGATGGCAGCGGCGCAGGAGGAGGGGCTTCGGCTCGCCAATGGCGAAGCGCAACTGCTCGTTGATCTCGTCTCGGGCGATCAGGCGCTGATGCGCCGCGAGATCGAGAAGATCGCGCTCTATCTCGACGCCGCGCCCGACCGCCAGCGGCAGGTGACCCCCGCCGACATCGCCGCGCTCGGCGCCGCGACGCACGAGGAGGATGTCAGCGAATGCATCAACGTCGCCCTCGGCGGCAAGGTGCGCGAGCTGCCCGACATGCTGAGCAAGGCGGCGGCGGTCGGGGTCGCCGAGATTCGTATCATCCGCGCGCTCGGCATTCGCGCGATGCAGCTCGCGCGGCTGCGCGACGAGGTCGACGCCGGCGCACACCCCGCGACGGTGGTCTCGGCGCGAAGCAGCGGCGTCTTCTGGAAGGAACAGAGCGCGGTGACCGCGCAGCTCCACATCTGGGATTCGCTGCGCATCGCGCGGCTGATGACGCGGCTGCTCGATTGCGAGCGGGCGCTCAAAACCTCGGGCACCGCGGGCGCGGTGCTGTTCCGCAAGCTGATGACCGACATCGCGCACCAGGCCGCGCGGGCGCGCTGATCAGGCGGCCGGCACCACCACCGGATCGGGCGGGACGAAGGTCCATAGCGTATCGCCGGGCTCGACCGGCGGGCGGTGCTGCATCGAAAAGACCGCGAGCTCGCCGCTCGCGCGCTGCACCGCCAGCGTGTCGCCCCCCGACGCCCGCATCCGCGCGACGAAATCGGCGTAGGAGAATTTCTCGGTGATCCGGGTGCGTCCGAAACTCCACCCTGCCTGCAGCCGGTCGAGCTGCTCCTCGATCGGGGTGCCGCCGAGCGTCAGCACGCGTCCGCGCCGTTTGGCGCCGGCCTGCGCGGTGACCGGCATCCGGCTCACCCGGTCGTGGCCGACCTCGGGCGCGAGTTCGCTGCACACCAGCGCGTTGTAGCTGTCGTTGTCGGTCGCCGCGATCAGTTGCTGATAGCGGCCCATCTCGAGCTCGTCGTCGTGCGCCGCGTCCAATATGTCGCCCTGATGGACGGGCAGGTCGGCGCGGCGCGCGCGGCGGAGCGCGAACTTGCTCTCGTCGGCGATCAGCACCTCGCTGCCCTGCGCCTTGATGAATTCGGCGAAGGCGATCGTCCAGCTGTTCGCGCCGACGAGCAGCACGCCATTGCCCTTGCCGCGGTCGAGCCCGAGCCAGCGGGCAAAGGGCTGGGCGGTGAAGCCGTGCGCGAAGATCGTCGCGATGACGACCGAAAAGGACAATGGCACCAGCGCCTCGGCCCCCGGCACGCCATAATCGGACAGGCGCAGCGCGAACAGGCCGGTCACCGCGGCGGCGACGATGCCGCGCGGTGCGATCCAGGCGACGAACAGCCGCTCCTTGAAGGGAATGCGGGTGAAGAGCAGCGCGATCATGATCGTCAGCGGCCGGACCGCGAACAGCAGCAGGATCAGGAACAGCACGAACCGCGCCTGGAAATTGGTCACCACCGTCCAGTCGAGCGTCGCCGACAGGATGATGAACACGCCCGAGACGAGGAGGACGGTCAGATCCTCCTTGAAGCGCATCAGCATATGGCTCGAATCGGTTTCGCGGTTCGCCATCACCACCCCCATCGCGGTGACGGTGATCAGCCCGGTTTCGTGCATCACCAGGTCGGACAAGACGAAGACCGCGATCACCGTCGTCAGCAGCACCGGCGCCTTCAGATATTCGGGCACCCAGCCGCGGACGAAGGCGGCGGTCAGCGCAAAGGCGGCGGCGGCTCCAATCAGCATTGCGAGGACGCTCGCCGCGACGACGTCGGTGATGATCGCGGTGCTGTTCGCCTCGGCGCCGCCGTGGGTGATATAGGCATAGATGCCGACCGCGAGCAGCGCGCCGATCGGATCGTTCACGATCGCTTCCCATTTCAGCATATGCTTGACGCGCGGCGTGATGTTCAGCGTGCGCAGCATCGGCACGATCACCGTCGGGCCGGTCACCACCATGATGCCGCCGAACAGCGCCGAAAGCTCCAGCGACAGCCCGGCGCCGTAATAAGCGGCGGCGGTGCCCAGCGCCCAGCCGACCGGAACGCCGATGAAGACGAGCATGAACACCGCCGCGCCGGCATGGCGGAGCTCGCGGAACTTCAGCGTCAGCCCGCCCTCGAACAGGATCACCGCGACCGCGAGCTTGATGATCGGTTCGCGCAGCGCGCCGAAATCGCGCTCGGGATCGATCAGGCCCAATATCGGCCCGGCGACGATCCCCGCGACCAGCATCAGCGCGATCGCGGGTCTGCCCGTGCGCCAGGCGATCCATTGGGCGCCGATGCCGATGACCCCGATCAGGGCGATTTTGACGAGCAGGGAGTCGATCGCAAACATGATGCAACTCTATGCGAAGACGGCGAAAAGCGTCCAGAAAAAGAAACCGCCCGCTCTCCGGAGGGAGCGGGCGGTTTTCACTGGCTGCTCAGGCGATCAGAATTTGCCGCGCAGCGTCACGCCATAGGTCCGAGGTTCCGCGAGGAACATCGAGAAGAGCTGGCGCCCGCCCGGATATTGCGGATCGGCAAAGGCGGTGCCGGTCGAGGTGCCGCCTTCCTGGAACGGCGAGTTGAATGCGACCTGGGCATATTGCTTGTTGAAGATATTCTGTGCCCAGAGCTCGATGCCCCATTTCTCGTCGGCGCCGCGGATGCCGACGCGGGCATTGAAGATCGCGTAACCGTCCTGCTCCTTCTGCGGGAAGAGGTCGGAGCCGGTGTTGTAATCGCTGGTCATGCGGCCGTCGAGATAGACGAGGCCGGTCAGGCCGCTGCTGCCGATTTCCGGCGTCCAGGTCACGCTGCCGGTCGCGACCAGTTCGGGCGCGTTCGACAGATTGTTGCCCGGCAGCAGGCGCAGCGCCTGATCGAGCGGGGACCCCGACGAATTGCCGACCAGATTGCTGCGATATTTGGTCTTCGCATAGGTCAGGCCCGCGCTCATGCGGAAATTATGCGCGGGAACGAGCGTGGCTTCGAGTTCGAAGCCCTCGGTCCGCACACCCCAGCTCACGTCGTCCGTCGGGCAGGCGCCGGTGGTGTTTGCAGGATTCGCATTGGCCGGCGTGGGTGGGATGTAATTTGGTGCGCCAGCGAATTTATTCTGATCGCGGTCGCCGCCCGACAGATCGCTCGTGCAGCCGTTGACGTTCTGGACCAGGAAAACCGTGCCGTTGAAGGTATTGAGCTGGAAGTTCTTGAAGTCCGAGCGGAAGAAGGTCAGCCCGGCGCTGAACGGACCCGTCGCATATTTGGCGCCCAGTTCGTAGCTGGTGACGAGTTCGGGGTCGAACTGGAGGTTGCTGACCAGCGCCTGCGCGCCCGCCTGACCGCCGAACGGCAGAATCGGGGATTTCAGCGCCGACCGGTCGAGGTTGAAGCCGCCCGCCTTGTATCCGCGGGCGTAGCTGGCATAGACCATCAGTTCGTCGATCGGCTTGTACGACAGGATCGCGGTGCCGGTGAACTTATGCTCCTTGCGCTGGTCGTTGATCGACACGCCGTTGAGCTCGGCGGTCGAATTGCCCTGACAGCCGAGGCCGATCAGCGCACCGGCCAGCGCCTTGGCGGTGGCGTTGCTCGCGGGGTTCACCAGATCGTCGAGTACCAGGCCCTGGATCTGGGTGCAGACGGTGTTGTCGTTGGTGAAATCGGCCGCGAACTTCTTCTTGTCGTGGGTGTAACGCAGGCCGAGCGTCAGATCGAGCTTGTCGGTGATATGGAAGATATTGTGCGTGAAGAGCGCCCAGTTCGTTCCATTCTGCCGATAGCTGTCGTTGATCGTGCCGAGGTCGTTGAGACCGTCGAGCGCGGTGAAGGCGCTGACGATATCCGGACCCGAGGCGCCCGAAGCGAGCAGAAGCGTGTTGCGGCCGACGCCCAGCGGATTGCCGATGCCCCCCGCAACGCAGCCTGCCTGGCCCGGCGCATAGAGGCCGGCGAGACCGCCGCCCGAAACGATACGGCAATTGGCGAAGCGGCCATAATCGTCGCCGAAGCGCAGATTGTCGCGCACCGTCAGTTTCTCGTTGGCGAAGAAGCCGCCGACCAGCCAGTCGAGCTTGCCGTCGAAGGCTTCGCCCTGCAGGCGCAGTTCCTGGGTGAAGGTGTGGAACTGGCGATAGGCATCCTTGTCGTCGGCGCGATAGAGGATATCGACCGCGCCATAGTCGAGGTCGCCCGCCTGACCCGAACGATATTCGCGATAGCCGGTGATCGAGGTCAGCTTCGCGCCGCCGAGATCATAGTCGATCTGGCCCGAAAAGCCGTAATCCTTGGTCTTGCCGGCATAGCTGCGGCCCGCGCTGACCGACAAATTGCGGTCATAGCCCTGGTTGAAGGCGGCGAGCGGCTGGCCGAGGTCGGCGAGCACCTGGACGATATTGTTCGTCGTCGCGGACGCCGGGATACCCGGATTGTTGAGATTGCCGATATAGGGATTGACGCTGTTGTCGACATAGATCGCGCCGCAGCATTTTTCGTTGCGATAGGTGTAATCGGCGATCAGCCGGATCGACAGCGCGTCGGTCGGCTCGAACAGCAACTGGCCGCGCAGGAAATAGCGGTCGCGGTCGTTGACGTCGGTGTTGTTCGTCGTGTCGCGCAGGAAACCGTCGCGCTTCACCCAGACGCCGTCGAGGCGCGCGGCGAGCGTGTCGGTGATCGGGCCAGTGACGCTGCCGGCAAGGCGCCAATAATCGTAATTGCCATAGGTGATCTCACCCGAACCGCCGAAGGTGAAGTCGGGCTTTTTCGAATAGATGCTGATCAGGCCCGCCGACGAGTTGCGGCCGCCGAGCGTGCCCTGCGGGCCGCGCTGCACCTCGACGCGGTCGATCTCGCCGAGTTCGTTGAGGCCGATGCCCGAACGCGAGCGATAGACGCCGTCGATGAACACCGGGACCGAGCTTTCGAGGCCGGGGTTGTCGCCGACGGTGCCGATGCCGCGGATGCGTGCCGAGCCGTTGGCTTCGGAGCCGGTCGACGAGACGAGCAGCGACGGTGCGACCTGGTTCAATTGGCGGATGTCATTGGCGCCGCTGTTCTGCAGCACCTCGGCGCTGACCGCCGAAATGGCGACCGGCACGTCGGCGAGCCGCTGCGCGCGGCCCTGCGCGGTGACGACGATCTCGCTGTTGGCGCCATCGTCGGCGGGCGCGGCGTCGGCCGCGTCCTGCGCGAAGGCCGGGGCCGATACCACGACGACGGCGAGCGAGACGCCGAGCGCGCTGCTGCGCAAAAGGCGGGCGACAGGAAGGGAAGATTTCATGGTGGGCACTCCTCTCAGTTTTTGATTTTTTCGTTGCCCCCCGAACATAACCAAAAAGCGCCTCGTGCTTCCAGCCAAGGCCCGGTTTCGGCGTCGTTTTCGATCGGGTGATGCTTTTAAGCCACAGGCCGGGCGACGACGTCCGCGGAGGCTGGTCAGCGCCGGTTCGCGGCGATCGGAGCGTCCGCCGTAGCGTCATTCTCCGCCGTTCGGCCGCAGGGCAGCGACAGAAGGCGGCCGCGCGCAACGAGCATGGCGCGATAGGGGCCCGAAAAATTCGCGGCGATTGCAGCATCTTCGACGTCGAGCCCGCCGGTGAAGCTGCCGAAGGCGGGCAGGATCAGCCGCGTCGCATCGCCCGCGAAACAGGGACGCGACACGCCGCGCCCGCGCAGGCTGAGGCGCAGCTTGGGGTGGAAATGCCCCGATATTTCGGGCCGTGTCTCGTCCGCCCGGCTCTGGTGGCGAAAGACGATGCCGTCCCGGGTCCATTCATCGGCGACCTCGCCGCCCCACGCGCCTGCGGTCAGTCCGTCGTGGTTGCCCGCGATCCAGACCAGCTTCGCCGCCGCCGCCTGCCGCCCCAGCCGGTCGGCGATCGCGGGGACGATGCGCGCGGCGGCGTCGCGGTCGTGGAAACTGTCCCCCAGACACCAGATCGCGCGGGCGCCGGTGTCGATGGCGAGACGCGCGAGCCGATCGAGCGTGTCGTGGCTGTCATAGGGCGGCAGTGGCTGGCCGTGCGCCGCATACCAGCTCCCCTTTTCGAGGTGGAGGTCGGCGACGATCAACGCGCCGCGTGCCGGCCAGAACAGCGCGCGGTCGGCGAGCATGACGAAGCGCTCGCCGGCAAAATCAAAGGTCGCCGCGCCGGACATGGCGTCGCTATGGCAACGCCGCCCGCGCATCGCAAGCTATCCGATGCGCGGCTCGCTGCTTGCGGCGAAGCGCTGCCTGGTATCGCGGCTCGCGCCGCTCGGCAGGTCGAAGACGACGCGGCGGTTCGGAAAATCGATCTCGACGCGGTCGAACAGCGCGAGGCCGTCCATGCCGAGCAGCAAGGCGGGCCGTTCCTGAAGCCCGAGCGCGCGGAACGCCTGACTGTCGGCAAAGCTGATCGGCAGATTGTTCACGTCGAGGCCGTTGAGCGTGATGCGCTTGATCGCGGTCCGCTGGGCCGAAACATCCTCGCCGGTGACCGCGCTCAGCGTCGCTGGCGTGAACGGGAGGAGATTGGCGCCGCGGCGGACGACCAGCCTTTGCAGGGCGAGATTGCCGACGCTGGTCTGGGCGCCGGTGTCGACGATGACGTCGATGCGCTTGCCGTCGATCCGCGCGTCGGACAGGATCAGCCGCCCCGCCGCATTGCGCGCGGTGACGACGATCGCGTCGTCGTCGTGGATGATCGGGCGCGCGCGCTTGCGGGTTTCGAGGATTTCCATGCTTTCCTTGCGGAAATCGATCAGCACGCGCCGTCCCTCGAGCATGTCGACCCCGATCAGCCCCGCCGCGCCGAGGTGGCGGCCGAGGAGCGCGGGCGCGTCGATCGCGGCGAGGCGCAGATTCGCCATCTCCACCGCGGCGACGCGATAGCTCGGCACCACCGCCGATCCGCCGATCGTCGCCATCCTGAGCTTTGCGCCTTCGGCTAGCCCCAGCCGCTCGGCGAGCTCGCGCGCGATGACGGTGCGTTCCGCGCCGGTATCGACCAGAAAGGAAAACGGCCCTTCGCCGCCGACCATGACTTTCACCGCCATGCGCCGCGTCGCGTCGAGGTCGAACGGCTGGATGAAGGGGGTGACAAGAACCGGCGGCGCTATCGTTTCGCCGGCGGCAGGGGGGACGGGTGTGGCTGGCATCGCGGGCGCCTGCGATGCGGCGGGCGGCGAACCGGCCGGCGGCTGCGCCGCGCCGATCAACAGGGGCGCGGCGAGCAGCAGCGCAGCGGACGGCTTGATGGCATCGATCATGGCCGGCATCCTCATTATATATTTCGCGTCAGTCTACGCCTGCTTCGATGCGCCAGCAAGCGAAACGCGGGCGCGGAAGATTGGCCCCGATCCTCCTTCTTTCGTCATTCCCGCGAAAGCGGGAATCCCGCTTTTTCCTTCTTCTTTCTTCTTCGCGCCTTCGCGTGAGGCATTTGAGATCTCACGCAAAGGCGCAAAGGCGCGAAGAATTGAAGGGGCAAGAAAGCTGGATTCCCGCCTTCGCGGGAATGACGGAGATACCGGCCTATTCAGCCCGCATCGCCTCTTCCGCCAGCGCGTCGGCAAGGTCGCCCAGCAAGGCATCGTCGAGGTCGGCCGCGGCGACATTCTCGCGCCCGATCAGGACGAGCACCGGAATCGCGAGCGGACTGATCCGGTCGAGTGTCCGGTGCACCATCGTTCCCGCCGCGCGGTCGAGCAGATCGCCTAAGCGTGCAACGTCGGTCAGCCGCTCGCGCGCATCGGCCCAGGCGGCTTCGAGCAGCAGATGGTCGGGCTCATATTTCCGGAGCACGTCGAAGATCAGGTCGGTCGAAAAGGTCACCTGCTTGCCGGTCTTGCGCTTGCCCGGATGCTGGCGCTCGATCAGCCCGCCGATCACCGCGACCTCGCGAAAGGCGCGCTTGAGCAGATGCGACTGTTCGACCCACTCGATGAACTCGTCGGACAGGATTTCGGCGTCGAACAGCGCCTCGGGATTCGTCACCGGACGCAGCGACCAGATGGCGATCGCATAATCGGACGCGACGAAGCCGAGCGGTTGCAGCCCGATGCGCTCCATCCTTTTGGTGATCAGCATCCCGAGCGACTGGTGCGCGTTCCACCCCTCGAAGGGGTAGCAGACCATATAATGATGCCCCTCGTGCGGAAAGGTCTCGACGAGCAGTTCGCCGGGGCGCGGCAGGACCGAGCGCAGCGCCTGCATCTCCAGCCAGAAACGGACATCCTCGGGAAAACGCTGCCAGCTTGCGGGATCGGCGAGAAATTGGCGCACCCGGTCGGCGAGCCGGGTCGAGATGGCGAGGCGCGCGCCCATATAGGACGGAATGCGCGCCGGGCGCGTCGTCGCGCGGACGATCAGGTCGGTGTCGCGGATCGATTCGACCTCCAGGCTGAGCCCCGCGAAGGCGAAGGTGTCGCCGGGGGTCAGCGTGCTCGCGAAATATTCCTCGACCTGGCCGAGGCGGCGGCCGTTCCGGAAGCGCACCGCGGCCATCGGCGCCTCGACGATGATCCCGGCGTTGAGCCGGTGTTGCGCCGCCAATCGCGGATGCGAAAGGCGCCAGCGGCCTTGCCCGTCGGGGGCGAGGCGGCGGAAGCGGTCATAGCTTTTGAGCGCATAGCCGCCGTCGCGCACGAAGCCGAGCAGCCGCGCGAAAATTTCGGCGTCGATCCAGCGATAGGGCGCCGCGGTGCGGATTTCGGCGAGCAGTTCGGCCTCGGCGAACGGCGCGGCGCAGGCAAGCGCCATCACATGCTGCGCGAGTACGTCGAGCGCACCGGGGCGGAAGCGGTCGGCGTCGCGCTCGCCAGCCTCGACCGCGTCCAGCGCCGCGCGCGCCTCCAGATATTCGAAGCGATTGCCCGGCACGATCAGCGCCCGGCTCGGCTCGTCGAGCCGGTGGTTGGCGCGGCCGATGCGCTGGAGCAGCCGCGACGAGCCCTTGGGCGCGCCCATCTGGATCACGCAGTCGACGTCGCCCCAGTCGAGCCCGAGGTCGAGGCTCGCGGTCGCGACGAGCGCGCGCAGCCGCCCCTCGGCCATCGCCGCTTCGGCGCGCTGGCGCGCCTCGCGGTCGAGGCTGCCGTGATGGATCGCGATCGGCAAGCCGAGGTCGTTGACCTTCCACAGCTCCTGAAAGATCAGTTCCGCCAGCCCGCGCGTGTTGCAGAAGATGATCGTGGTGCGGTTCTTCGCGATCTGTGCCATCACCTGATGCACCGCATAGCGCCCCGAATGCCCCGCCCACGGCACCGCGCTCTCGGGCAATAGGATGCGGATGTCGGGGTCGGCGCCGGGCTCGCCCTCGACCAAAGTCACAGCGCTCGCGTCGGCATCGGGCGCGAGCCAGCCGCGATAGGCGTGCGCGTCGGCGATCGTCGCCGACAGGCCGACGCGGCGCAGCCCGGGCGCGATCGCCTGAAGCCGCGCCATCGCCAGGCTCAGCAGGTCACCGCGCTTGCCCGGCGCGAAAGCGTGAATCTCGTCGATCACGATGGTCTGGAGGTCGGCGAACATCGCGAAGCTGTCGGGATAGGAGAGCAGCAGCGACAGCGATTCGGGGGTGGTCAGCAGGATGTTCGGCGGCCTGGCGCGCTGCCGCGCCTTCTTGTCGGAACTGGTATCGCCGCTGCGGCTCTCGACGCTGATATCGAGCCCCATCTCGGCGATCGGGCCGAGGAGGTTGCGCTCGACGTCGGCGGCGAGCGCCTTCAGTGGCGACACATAAAGCGTGTGCAGCCGGTCGGAGGGGTGCACGGCCAGATCGACGAGCGTCGGCAGGAACCCCGCCAGCGTCTTCCCCGCGCCCGTCGCGGCGACCAGCAGCGCATGCTCGCCGCGCTGCCCCGCTGCGAGCATGTCGGCCTGATGCCGCCGTAGCCGCCACCCACGCGCGGCGAACCAGTCGGCAAAGGGGGCGGGGAGGCGCATGGGGTTGATGTGGCGTAGCGGACAGCAGGGGGCAAGTATCCAAGCCGATGACGGCGCCGTGTTCGCTAGCGACCGGAAGCCGACCTACCGTACATCGTCATCCCGGACTTGATCCGGGATCCATTTATCCAGCGCTGAGAGAATGGATCCCGGATCAAGTCCGGGATGACGAAAGAAAAGAACGGCAACTCCCCACCCCAAAACCGACTAAAACTGCGCCGCCAACCCCTTCAGCAACCCCCGCCAATGTTCGCCCAGCCTTTGCTGGAACAGCATCAGCTCGAACCCATGCCGCGCGGCATGGCCTTGCGGGATCGCATCCCAGCCGCGATGCTCGACCGTCACGCGCGTTTCGGCGCCCACCGCCTCGAAGCGCACCTCGACCTCGGTCGCCGGATCGGACGCGAAGCTCGGCAGGCGCCAGCCGAAGGTCAGGCGCTCGCCGGGTTGCCAGCAATGCACTGCGCCGATGACCCATTCTTCACCGTCGGCGAAGCGCGTCACCAGCCGCCCGCCCGGCCCCGCGGGGTCGAAGCGCAGCGTGCCGTCGCCCTTGGGCGACAGCGGGAAAAGCGGATGACTTTGCCACCAGCGGCCGATGCCGTCGGTGAAGGCCGCGAAGGCCGCTTGCGGCGTCGCCGCGACGCGCAGCGCGACGATCACCGCCGCGCCGCTCATTCTTCGCCGCTTTCCACATGGCGTTTGAACGCGGCAAGCTGGTGCGTCCAGCGCGCCTCGGTCTCGGCGAGCCAGCGCTTCAGCTCGTCGGTCGCGCCCTGCTTGAGGCTGTAGATGCGCACGCGCGCGTCGAAGGCGGGGTGGCCGTCCTCGACCAGCCCGCCTTCCTTCAAGGCCCGCAGATGCCGGCTCATCGCGGGCGGCGCGAGGCCGAGCGCGTCCGCGAGTTCGCCGGCGCTGCGCGGCCTTTGCCCCAGCAGCTCGATCGCGCGCCGCCGCTTCGGATCGGCGAGCGCGCCCAGCATCCGGTCGAGCGCGGCGCTCAATCGTCGAGCCGCGTCTTGGTCGTGAAACCGCCCTCGGCATCCCATTCGTCGGACGTCTTTTCCGCGACGGTGACGCCGAAGGTCCAGATATGCCCTTCGGGATCCTTGGCGCGATAGGTGCGGTCGCCATAGAATTGCGTCTCGGGCTCGGCGATGATGTCGGCGCCCGCGGCGCGCGCCGTCGCGCAATGCGCGTCGATATTCTCGCCCCGACTGAGCTGGACATGCACCGTCTGCGTGTTCTTGCCGCCCAGATTTGCGGGGCTGCGGTGATCGTCCGACCATTCGTTGCCGATCATGATCGTCGAATTCCCATATTCCATCTCGCTATGCGCAAGATTGCCCTGCTCGTCGAGCAGGACGAAGACGGGCTCGAATCCGAACGCCTCCTCCAGCCAGCGGAACGCCGCCTTGCTGTCCTTGTAACAGACGGCGCTCGAAAGCCCCTTGGGGCGCGGATGCTCGGCCATGATATGTCTCCCGAATCAATCGATTTCATATTTATAGAATATTTTCACAAATAAGAAAATACATGCAATCGCGAGTGAAGTTGCTAGGAAAAGCGCATGACAGCCGACCTCGCCCGCTGCGTCGCCGAAGCCTATGCCGTCGCGCTGCCGCACCGCGGCAAGGGCAAGGTCGCTGACTATATCCCCGCGCTGGCGACGGTCGACCCGAACCGCTTCGGCTTCGCGCTCGCGCTTCCGGGCGGCACCGTCCACACCGCGGGCGACGTCGACATCCCCTTTTCGATCCAGTCGGTGTCGAAGGTCTTCACTCTCGCCCTTGCGCTCCGCCGCCTCGGCGGTTCGCTGTGGGAGAGCGTCGGGCGCGAGCCGTCGGGCAGCGCCTTCAACTCGATCGTCCAGCTCGAAAGCGAGAACGGCATTCCGCGCAATCCGCTGATCAACGCGGGCGCGATCGCGACCACCGACCGGTTGATCGACGGGCGCAGCGGCGATGCGACGGTGGCTGAGATCCTCGATTTCCTGCGCGCCCGCGCCGGCGATGCCGGGGTCGCGATCGACGCGGGGGTCGCGGCCTCCGAATCCGAAACCGGCGCGCGCAATCGCAGCCTCGGCTATTTCATGAAGGGTTTCGACAACCTGCGGCATCCGGTCGAGGAGGCGCTGGGCGTCTATTTTCGCCAGTGCGCGATCGCGATGAGCTGCCGCCAGCTCGCCCGCGCCGGGCTGTTTCTGGCGATGGACGGCCGCGATCCGCTGACCGGCGAGCAGGTCGTCAAGCCGCACCGCGCCCGCCGCATCAACGCGATCATGATGCTGTGCGGCCATTACGACGCCAGCGGCGAATTCGCCTTTCGCGTCGGCCTGCCGGGCAAGAGCGGGGTCGGCGGCGGCATCCTCTGCATCGCGCCGGGACAGGGATCGATCGCCGTCTGGTCGCCGGGGCTCACCGAGGCGGGAACGTCGCTCGTCGGTGCGATCGCGCTCGAACATTTCGCCTATGCGGCGGGGTGGTCGGTGTTCGATTAGCGTCCGGCGCAGGTCCGGGTGCCGGTTCCGCGATCAATCGTTGTTGAGGAGCGCCAGCTTCACCCGCGCGGTGCCGCTGCGGTGCATACCGATCTGGCGGGCGGCGGCGTGGCTGATGTCGATTACCCGGCCGCGCGAAAAGGGGCCGCGGTCGTTGATGCGGACGACGACGCTGTCGCCGTTCGAGACATTGGTGACGCGAACCATGCTGCCGAAGGGAAGCGAGCGATGGGCGCCGGTCAGTTGATCGGGGTCGAAGCGTTCGCCGCTCGCGGTGCGGTTGCCGGCGAGTTCGTCGCCGTAATAGCTCGCCATTCCGCCATCGATCTCGGTCGCCTGCTCGGCCTCGGCGACCGGCTCGTCGGTGATCTGAGCTTCCTGCGCCGCAGCCGAAACCGTCAGCAGAAGCGGTATCAGCATGACTGAAAAGGCCCGCATGACATCCTCCCCTTTTCGGTGGAGGGCCCAAAGCAGCGGCGGCCTGTCATGACAAGCCGCCGCGCGTTGGATCGAACCAAAATCAGGTCAGGATGCTATCAAACGTCCAGATTCGCCACCGACAGCGCGTTGGTCTGAATGAAGTCGCGGCGCGGCTCGACCTCGTCGCCCATCAGCTGCTCGAAGATCAGCTTGACGTCGTCGGCCTGCGCGCCGTCGACGCGCAGCAGCGAGCGGTTCGCGGGGTCGAGCGTGGTTTCCCAAAGCTGTTCGGCGTTCATTTCGCCCAGCCCCTTGTAGCGGCTGATCGACAGCCCCTTGCGGCTGTGCGCGAAGATCGCGTCGAGCAGTTCGGACGGGCGCGTGACCGGGTTCGCCTTGGCGTTCGACGCCGTGGAAACCTCTTCTTCCTCGCCTTCGGCGACGTCGGTCTCGACGGCGGCGGCGCCGGTGGCCTTCACCAGCCGGCCGGGCCGGGCATAGGTTTCGGCCTGCTCGCTCGCCAGCAGGTGGAGGCGGCGCGCTTCCTGGCTTGCGAGGAAAGCGGCGTCGACGACATGATGGTCGCTGACCCCGCGCCAGCGGCGTTCGAGCGTATAGCCGCCGCCCTCGACCGCCTGCACGGTCCAGACGGCTTCGCTGCCGCCGGTCAGCGCGCGCTCGGCGGCGCCGAGCCACGCGGCGGCGGTCTCGGCGGCGCTGTGGCGACCCGCGGTGTCGAGCGCCGGATCGAGCGCGCCGGTGAAGGCCAGCGCCTCGACCAACCCATGGTCGAGGCTGCGCGGCACATAGCGCATCAGCGCGCGCAGCCGCCGACCATGCTCGATCAGTTCGCGCAGGTCGTTGCCCGATCGCGCTCCGCCCGGCGTTTCGAGCAGCAGCGCGTCGATCCCGGCATCGACGAGATAATTTTCGAGCGCGCTATCGTCCTTGAGATAGACCTCGCTCCGCCCCTTCGCGACCTTGTAGAGCGGCGGCTGCGCGATGTAGAGGTGGCCGTTCTCGATGATCTCGGGCATCTGGCGATAGAAGAAGGTCAAAAGCAGCGTGCGGATATGCGCGCCGTCGACGTCGGCGTCGGTCATGATCACGATCTTGTGATAGCGCAATTTTTCGAGATTGAATTCGTCGCGGATACCGGTGCCGAGCGCCTGGATCAGCGTTCCCACTTCCTTCGACGAGATGATGCGGTCGAAGCGCGCGCGCTCGACGTTCAAGATCTTGCCCTTGAGCGGCAGGATCGCCTGCACGTGCCGGTCGCGGCCCTGCTTCGCCGAGCCGCCTGCCGAGTCACCCTCGACCAGGAACAGTTCGCACTTGCTGGGATCGCGCTCCTGGCAGTCGGCGAGCTTGCCGGGAAGCGAGGCGATGTCCATCGCGCCCTTGCGGCGGGTGAGTTCGCGCGCCTTCTTTGCCGCCTCGCGTGCGGCGGCGGCGTCGACGACCTTCTGGATCACCGCCCTGGCATGGGCGGGATTTTCCTCCAGCCATTGGGTCATCCGGTCGGCCATCAGGCTTTCGAGCGGCTGGCGGACCTCGGACGAAACGAGCTTGTCCTTGGTCTGCGACGAGAATTTGGGGTCGGGCAGCTTGACCGAGACAATCGCGGTCAGCCCCTCGCGCATATCCTCGCCGGTCAGCGAGACCTTTTCCTTTTTCAGCAGCCCCGACTTGTCGCCATAGCCGTTCAGGGTCCGCGTCAGCGCGGCGCGGAAGGCGGCGAGATGCGTGCCGCCGTCGCGCTGCGGGATGTTGTTGGTGAAGCAGAGGACATTTTCATAATAGCTGTCGTTCCACTCCAGCGCGACGTCGATGCCGATGCCGTCGCGCTCGGCGCTGATCGCGATCGGGTCGGGGAGCAGCGGATTCTTGCTGCGGTCGAGCCATTTGACGAAGGCCGCGATGCCGCCTTCGTAGAAGAGATCGTGGGTCGCATGTTCGGCATGGCGCGCATCGACCAGCTTGATGCGGACGCCCGAGTTCAGGAAGGCGAGCTCGCGGTAGCGGTGCTCGAGCTTCTCGAAATCGAACTCGGTGACGTTCTTGAACGTCTCGGTCGAGGCCTGGAAGGTCACGCGCGTGCCCTTCTTGCCTGCGGGGGCGGGGCCGCGGACGACGAGCGGGGCGACCGAATCGCCATGCTCGAAGCGCATCCAATGCTCCTCGCCGTCGCGCCATATCGTCAGTTCGAGCCATTCCGACAGCGCGTTGACGACGCTGACGCCGACGCCGTGGAGGCCGCCCGACACCTTGTAGGCATTGTCGTCGCTCGTATTCTCGAACTTCCCGCCGGCGTGGAGCTGGGTCATGATGACCTCGGCCGCCGAAATGCCTTCCTCGGCATGGATGCCGGTCGGGATGCCGCGGCCATTGTCCTCGACGCTGACCGATCCGTCGCTGTTCAAGGTGATGAGCACGAGGTCGCAATGCCCGGCGAGCGCTTCGTCGATCGCATTGTCGCTGACCTCGAACACCATATGGTGCAGGCCCGACCCATCGTCGGTGTCGCCGATATACATGCCGGGGCGCTTGCGGACCGCGTCGAGGCCCTTCAGGACCTTGATCGAATCGGCGCCATAGGCGTTTGCGTTGGGCTGTTTGGAAGCGCTTTCGCTAGCGCCGTTCTCACTCGGTTCTGTCATATCGATTATATAGGGTCGAGGGGCGCAAAACCCAAGCGAAAATGCGCCTCTCGGCGTTTTCGGATGGGCCGTTGCGCGCGCGCGCCGCGGCGGCTAGTTTCGCGGCATGAAACATCGTCTCCCGGCCTCTGTCACCACCGTCCTCGCGGCCTCGCTCGCGGCGTGCAGCCAGCCCGCACCCCCCGCCGACAATGCCCCCACTGTCGCGGGCGAACCGCTTGCGACCCGCGCGGTGATGATCGGCACCGAGGGACCGAGCCTGCCCGCCTGCGCGAGCACCAGCCGCGTCAAGGCGGGCGGCACCGACGTCTATTGGGCGCCGGGCGAAACGCGCGCGGTGAAAGCGAAGCTCGCGGGCACCATGAAAGTGTCGGTGTGCGAGGCGACCGACGATGACGCCTGGTTCGGCATCGTCTTCGCGGGACCGGGGATCGACGAGGACATGTGCGGCGTCGGCCGTTCGGTCGCGAACGCGCGCGAATATCAGGGGCCGTGCCGCTGGGGCTGGATCCGGGGCGGGACGGTGCAACTGGGGGCATAAGAATAAGCGTTGCCCCCGCGAAGGCGGGGGCGACGTGCTATCGGCAATCCTCGATGACCCGCCCGATCTCGGACTGCACCGGCAGGGTCAACGCGCCGCTGCCCGATTCGAGCGCGAAGCGGCCGCGGCTGAAGGCGATGCGATCGAGCCGAATGTCGCGGCCGGGCACCGTCGCGGCGCCGCCGTCGAAGCGAATCTGGTCGGTGCCCGCGCTGGTGCGGAGCGCGACGGCGCCGTCGAGCGGCGCGGTCAGGTGGAGGTTGCCGCCGGCGCAGCGCATCGTCAGCAGCGGGCTCGCGCTGCCGGTCGGGGCGAAGGTCGCGGTGCGGCTGCCCGCGTCATAGCGCCAGCCGCCAGGGTTGAGCGCCCTTTCCTCCCACGACTGGCTCGGTGACGGCAGGGGCGCGGGCGTCGGCGCGGGGCGCGGCGCCGGGGCAGGCGGCGGCGCCTGCGGCGTCGGCACCGCGGCGCAGCCCGCCATCGCGAGCGCCATGACGATCGCGAGAGCGCTTCCCGCCTGCTTGCCGCTCATTGTCCGAAACCCCATGCTCAAAAACCTTGCCAATCGATCACCTCATTCAGGTCCACGCGCGGGACCGGCCATTGGTTCACCGCTTGCTCGTCATCGGCGTGGCCGATCGCGAGGCCGGTAAACAGGATCTGATCCTCCCCGAGGCCCAGCGTCTCGCGCACCGTCTGTCCGTACATCGCCCAGCATTCCTGCGGACAGCTCGCGAGGCCATGCTCGACGAGCAGCAGCATCACCGATTGCAGCCACATCCCCATGTCGGACCATTGCGGCGGCCCCATGATGCGCGAGCAATGGAGGAAAAGCATCACCGGTGCGCCGAAACCCTGGTAATTTTCCATGAACCGAGCGAGCCGCGCCGCCTTGTCCTCGCGCGGGATGCCGAGCGAGGCGTAAAGCGCTTCGCCGACGCCGAAACGGCGGCTTTCCCACGGATCGGTGAGGCCCCTGGGATAGATGTCATATTCCGCCTGTTGACCCTCGCGCCCCATTGCGATGCGCGCCGCGACCGCAGTCTTGACGCGCTCCCAAGGCTCGCCGGTGACGAGCGTGACCTGCCACGGCTGAAGGTTGCCGCCCGACGGCGCGCGCTGCGCGGCAGCGAACACCGCCTTCAGCACATCGGGATCGACGGGCGCGCCGGTGAAGGCGCGGACCGAGCGGCGGCGGTGCAGCGCCTCGGTCACCGAAGGGGAGAGCGTGTCAGTCGCTGGCATATTTATCCTCTCGTCGCTTGCCGAACAGCAGGGCGCGTTCGAGCCGGCCCTTGAGCTGCCGGTAATAGGAAAGCAGGAAGACGTCATCCTCTTCGGCGATCGGGCGGCCGATCTTGGTGCGGATCGTATCGGCAACCTCGCGCATCGCGCGCGGATCGCGGGCGCGCAGGACGCGTTCGAGTTCCTGAAGCTCGTAGATGCCATAGACCGCGAGTTCGGCGTCGGTGAAGCGGATCGTCCCGGCCTCCGCCTCCGCCGCGATGTCGCTGTCGAGCTTGGCGCGCTCGGCCATCACGACCCAGGTGCCCGCGATCAGGTCGCCCATCCGCATCCGGTCGCGGTTGAAAAGCAGGAACAGGCTGAGCGTCAGCGACCAGATCACGCCGGCAAGGAGCGTCCAGCCCGACACCATGTCCTCGGCGGCGCCGACCCCGAGCATCATCAGCGGCAGGAAGAGTTCGAGCTCGCGGATCAGGTTGCGCGCGACCACCGCATCGGCGGTCAACCGCCCGCCGTCGCGCGCGACGACGCGGATGCCCATCATCCTTTTGCCCGGGGTCGCAGCGCGCGACCCGAGTTCGAAGCCGATGAACCAGAAGGTGCGCAGGAGGAAGGCGCCGAGCATCCAGACGACCTCGGCGACGCCGCCCTTCACCGCGAAGCCGATCCAGACCATGAGTAGGGTGAAAAGCAGCAGCGCCAGGTTGATGATGACGAAATCGACGACCAAGGCTCCGAAACGAAGCCCGGCGCTGGCGATGCGCAATTGCAGATCGACGCCTTCGGGCGTCACGAATTCGCGCACCTTCCTGGCCTGCGCCGACCGCAGCTTCGCGTGAGCGGCGGCGGTCATGCGACATCCTCGCGGCGCGGGATATAATAATAGGCGAGCCAGAAGAGCAGCATCACCGTGCCGATGGCATAGCGCAGCATCGTGTCGGTGATGAGCTGGCGCCCGAAGCCCTCAAGCACGCCGGCGACGAGCAGCATCAGGATGACGCCGATCATCACCTTGCCCGCGGTCCGCCCCGCGTCGGCCGCCGCCTCCAGCCGGCCGCGCGCGCCCGGGAAGACCACCGCGGCGCCGATCCGCAGGCCGGCGGCGCCCGACAGAGCGGCGGCGAACAGTTCCGTCGTGCCGTGGATGAACAGCCAGCCGCCGAAATCGACCCCCAGCCCCTTGCCCGAAAACAGCGCGAGCATCGCGCCGAGCCCGATGCCCTGATAATATTCGAGCATCATCGTCGGCACGCCGAAGGCAAAGCCCAGCGCGAAGGACAGGATCGACACCTGGCTGTTGTGGGTGAAGAGATAGGTCGCGAAAACGTGGAGCCCGCTGCTCTGCTCGTCGGCCGCCGCCTTGCCGTGGCCGAGCGTCGATCGCAGATAATCGACCGTTGCGTGCGGATCGCGGCCGCCCGACATCTCCTCGGGAACGAAATTATAATACCATTCGGGGTTGCTCGCGACGAGCGCATAGCTGGTCAGCGCACCGAGGATGATGACGAGCGCGATGATCAGCGTTTCCTTCCACACCGCGCGCACCGCGGCGGGCCAGTCGTAGCGGAAGAAGCGGCGGATGCGGCTCGCCCGCGTCTCGCGCACGCCATAGACGAGGAAATAGCCGCGGATCGACAGCGCCTCGAGATGGCCGAGCAGCGCCTTGTCGAGGCTGGTCGCACGCGCGATCGACAGCGAGGAGAGCGTCGCGCGGTAAAGGATCGGGAGCTGGAGCAGCTCGTCGCTGGTCAGCGCCGCCGCGCCCTTCCTTTCCAGCCTGGTCAGCAGCAGGTCGAAGGCGATCCAGTCGGCCTCGCGCTCGGCGCGGAAGCGGCTGGTCGAAAAGGCGGGAAGCTCGGCCGTGCTCAAAGGCTGCATCACAGGCTCCCCTGGCGCTTGATGCCGAGATAGGCCTCGACCACGCTCGCGCCCATCGCGTCGGCGGGAACCTCGATCACGTCGGCGCCGAGCCGCTGGAGCCGCGCGATCACCAGCTGCCGGTCGCGCAGCATCGCCGCGGCGACGTTCGCGCGCGTGACGTCGGCGGCGCTTTCGGGCCGCCGCCGCTCGACCTCCTCGACCTCGTCGTCGCGGATGACGACGAACAGCAGCCGGTGCTTCTTCACCAGCCGGCCGGCAGCCCGGATCATCAGGTCGGCGCTCGTCGCGTCGGTGAATTCGGTGAACAGGATGATCAGCGAGCGGCGGTTGAGCTGGGCGCCGAGGGTGCTCAGCGCGAGGGTGAAATTGCTCTCGACTGGCGCATAGTCGATCAGGCTCGCGGCGCGTTGCAGCGCCGGGAAATCCTGGACGTGCATATAGGCGGGGGTCAGCGCCTGCGGCTTGGCGGCGAAGGAGAAGAGGCTGATGCGGTCGCCGAGCTTCAGCCCCGCGAAGGCGAGCAGCAGCGCCGCCGACACCGCGCGGTCGACGCGCGGCATGCCGCCGACCGGCTCGGCCATCGTCCGCCCGCCGTCGATCGCTAGGATGACGCGGTTGTCGCGCTCGACGCGATATTCCTTGGCGAGCAGCTTGACGTGACGCGCCGAGGCGTTCCAGTCGATCGCGCGCCGGTCCATTCCGGGCTGATATTCGGCAAGCGCCTCATATTCGCTGCCCTCGCCGCGACGCTGCTGCTGACGCAGGCCGAACCAGCTATCGCGCTGGAACAGGCGGCGCCCCTCCTCGGTCACCGCGCGCAGGCTGGGGACCACGGCGATCACGCGATCGAGCGCGAAGCGGCGCTGTTTCCAGACGAGGCCGAACGGCCCCGCCCAGCGAATCCACAGCGTCTCGAGTTGCGCCTGCCCGCGCCGCGATGCGGCGAGCGGCAGGGTACGGACGAGCGCGCCATCCGAATCGCTCGCGCGGAGCATCTCGTCCGCAAGCCGCCCGCCGGGGGCGAACCGCTCGTCGAGCGCGAGCGCCATTTCGGCGCGGCGCGGCACCGCGGGGCCGGTCGCGACGAGCCGGAGGTCGAAGGGGTCGCCGACCCCCGCCTGATGCGGCGCCTCGGCCGCGAGGGCGAGGCGCCGCGGACTCGCGCCGAGCATCGCGTCGAGCAACAGGCCAATCAGGATCAGGGCGATCCACGCGGGCGCGACGATCCACAGCGTGGGCCGGATCAGCCCGAGCGCCAGCGCCACCGGGGCACCGAGCAGCAGCAGATAAATCGCGCGCCGGGTGGGGTAGATCATGACAAGAAATCCTCCCTGCGGCGGAGCCGTGGGGAGGTGGCAGCGCGAAGCGCTGACGGAGGGGCACTGGCGCAGCCGTTGCCGCCCCTCCACCACTCGCTTCGCGAGCGGTCCCCCTCCCCACCGCTACGCGGCAGGGAGGATCGGGTGATTTTCCCCATCACCGCGGCACATCCTCGCGCTCGATGATGTCGGCGACGACCTGTTCGACGCTGCGGCCCTCGATTTCGGCGGCGGCCGACAGGATGAGGCGGTGGCGCAGCACCCCGGCGGCGAGCCGCTGGACGTCGTCGGGGATCACATAGTCGCGCCCTTCGAGCGCCGCCGCGGCGCAGGCGGCGCGCGCGAGCAACGTCGCGGCGCGCGGGGACGCGCCGCATTCCAGGTCGGCGCTCGCGCGCGTCGCGCGGATCAGGCGGACGATATAGTCGACGATCTCCTCGGCGAGGCGGACGGTCGCGATCGCGTCGATCGCGGCGCCGATCGCCCTGGCGTCGGCGACCTGCGCGACCCCGAAATCGGCGATCGCGGGGCTCTTGAAGCGGCCGCCATGGTCGGCGACGATCCGCCGCTCTTCGGCGGCGTCGGGATAGTCGACGACGAGTTTGAAGAGGAAGCGGTCGAGCTGCGCCTCGGGCAGCGGGTAGACGCCCTGCTGCTCGATCGGATTCTGCGTCGCGAGCACGGTGAAGCGCGGGCTCATCGCGTGCGGCTCGCCGTTGATCGTCACGCGGCGTTCCTGCATCGCCTCGAGCAGCGCGGCCTGCGTCTTGGGCGGGGTGCGGTTGATCTCGTCGGCGAGCAGCAGCTCGGTGAAGATCGGCCCCTTGGTCAGGGTGAAACTCGACGTCTGGAAATTGAACAGGTTCGATCCCAAAATGTCGCCGGGCATCAGGTCGGGGGTGAACTGGATTCGCCCGAAATCGAGCCCGACCGCGCGCGCAAAGGCCTGCGCGAGCAGGGTTTTCGCGGTGCCCGGCGGGCCTTCGAGCAGCACATGGCCGCCTGCGAGCAGCGCGATCGTCACCATGCGCGTCAGCGGCACCTGGCCGAACACCGCCTTGGCGACCTCGCCCTCGATCGCGGCGCCCAGCGCCTGGACGCTCTCGATATTAGCCGTCACGGAGTAATTCCTTCCTGATGTCGCTGAGCGCCTGCGCGCCCTCCAGAAACTCATGTCTGTTGCGCGCGAGCGGCAGCCGCCGTGCCAACGCGGAGAAAAGGTCGCTGCCCGCTTTCAGCCGCCGGTCGATCCAGGCGTCGGTCGCCTGCGCGTCGATCCCGCTCGGGGCGTGCAGCCGCCGCGCGATCGCGCTCCGCTGGCTCGCCACATAGGCGTCGGCGCCGTCGAGCTCGCGGCGCGCCTGGCGAACGAGGTCGGCACTGTTCGCGATCAGCGCCGCCTTCGACACCGGAATCGCGCGGCCGGGCTTCAGCGCCGGGCCGAAGCGCACCCACGCCTGCCACAGCGCGAGCAGCCCCGCCGCGATCAGGCAGAGCGTGATGCCGATGAAGGGCGGTACGAAGGCAAAACGCAGCAGCGAGCGCTGGCCGCCGAAGCCGTTCAACGTCAGGTCGAAGGCGAAGCCGTCGGCGGCGGCGTCTTCGGCGACGGCATCGATCAGCATCGCCGCCGCGCGCCCCCGGTCGCGCGACGCGAAGGCGAGATTGTCGATCAGGTCGGGGTCGGCGAGGATATAGATATCGCGGTCCTTCGCGCGTGCGAGCACCGCGCCGCCGTTCGCGCCTTCGATCAGCGGCTCGATGCCGTCGCCGTCGACGACCTGCGCATCCTCGGGAAGATAGGCCGCGAAGCGACGTCCCGCGACCTCGGCCGCGACCGCCTGCGCCTTTGCTTCAGGGGCGCGGATACGGACCTTGCCGAACAATGGTTCGGGGAGCAGCGCGTCGCTTGGGGCGGCGGGAAAGCCGGCGCTGACCCATCCCGGCTTCGGCGTCCGGCCGGGGATGCGAAGCGTTTGCCATTTGGGCAGCACCAGCAGGACGCGATCGCGCTGGCGGGTCAACAGGTCTGTGATCTCTTCGGCTTTGCTGTTGTGCTTGGGGGTGAGGATCAGGAGCGGCCCGCTGTCGTCGGACGAGTCGTCATCGACGACGCGGCGGCGCAGTTCGACATCGGCGCCCGCGCGCTCGGCGAGGTCGACGACCGCGGCAAAGCCCGGCGCCGCCTTCGACAGCGCATGGCCGCCGCCGTCGTTGCCGCTCGACAATTGCGGGCCGAGCGCGACCAGCGCCCAGAGCGCGACGAAGGCGACGACGCCGACGAGAACGAGCCCCGCGATCAGCAGCGGGTTGAAGCCATGGTCGCCGCCGCGTGCGCCGCTCATGCCCGCGCCCAATTCTTCGGCACCGTCAGTTCGGCATAGGCGGTGCGGCATTCCTGCCATGCGGTTTCGTCGATCGAGCGGCCGCCGAACAGGCTGATCTCGACCGCGCGGGCGATCCGGCTGAAGGCATGGCGCGACACCGAAGGCAGGTCGGCGGCGGCCGCCAGCTCGCGCGAGGTCATCGCCGGGCGGACGAGGCCCGGGCGGCGCCCCGCGATGTCGTCGACGCTGCGATAGAGGAGCAGGTGCACCGCCTCGGCGAAGCGCCCGGCGGCGGCGAGAGCATCGGCATCGGCAAGCCGCGCCCGCGCCGCGCCCGCCTCGGCCTCGCCGATGCTTTCCTCGGCTTCCCCGGCGCGGCGCTTGCGGCCGAGGCGGAGATTGTCGACCCAATCGGCGAAGGCGGGGACGAAATGATAGAGGATGAGGAGCAGCAGCGCCGCGGCGCCGATCCACATCAACGGCTTGAGTGCTGGCGCCGTCCATTCGAAGAAATCGCGCAGCCAGCCGAGATCCCATTGCGGATTGTCGCGCGGCGGCGGTGGCGGCGGAAAGCCCGTCTGGATCGTATCGCCTGCCATCGTCTGGCTGTAGCCCGGGCCCAGAAGCTCGGGATCGAGGAGCCAGCCCTGCCCCGCGTCGGTTCCCGCCGACGCCTCCTGCGCGATCCCCAGCGTCATCATGTTGAAATATCGGCCCCGCCCTGATCGCTCATCGGGAAGGTGGTAGCGCGGGGCGCCGCGAGAAGGCAAGAGAGGCTTGCGCGCCGAGCGGCCCCGTTCTAGCGCGCGCCCGACAAGGGCCGGTGGTTGCACGGGTAACCATCGGCAAAGCGGACGGAGGATGTCGGTGGACGCGGCGCAGGCAGTACATGAAAAATTCCTCGCCGCGCTGGCGAGCGGTTCGCTGGCCCGAAGTGCCGATGCGCCCGATCCCGCGGGGGCCGGCCTGTCGCGCACCGAGGCGACCGACATCTTCCTGTCGCAATTGACCAGTCGCCAGATGGACCGGTTGTCGCGTGCGTTACAGGCGCGCGGCGAAGGCTTTTACACGATCGGATCGTCGGGACACGAGGGCAATGCCGCGGTTGCCGCGGCGTTGCGCGTCACCGACATGGCGTTTCTCCATTACCGCTCGAACGCCTTCCAGCTCCACCGGTCGCGTCAGCTTCCGGGCGGGACGCCGACGTGGGACATGCTGCTGAGCTTCGCGGCGTCGAGCGAAGACCCGATTTCGGGCGGGCGGCACAAGGTGATCGGGTCGAAACCGCTGGCGATCCCGCCGCAGACCTCGACGATCGCCTCGCACCTGCCCAAGGCGGTCGGCGCCGCCTTCTCGATCGGCATCGCACGAAGGCTGGGAATGGAGGATTGCCCGCTGCCCGGCGACGCGGTCGTGCTCGCGAGCTTCGGCGACGCCTCGGCGAACCATTCGACCGCGCAGGGCGCGTTCAACACCGCGGGCTGGTCGGCGTTCCAAGGCTCGCCGATGCCGCTGATCTTCCTCTGCGAGGATAATGGCATCGGCATTTCGACGCGCACGCCGACGGGGTGGATCGAGGCGCAGTTCCGTCACCGCGCCGGGCTGCACTATATCCGGTGCGACGGCACCGATCTCGTTTCGGCCTATGCCGGAGCGTGCGAGGCGGCCGACTATGCGCGGCGGACCCGCAAGCCGGTGTTCCTGCACATGGGCACCGTGCGTCTCTATGGGCACGCCGGGTCGGACGTGCAGGGCGCCTATCTGCCCAAGGCGTTGATCGAGGCCGACGAGGCGCGCGACCCGCTGCTCGCGGGCGCGGCGCTGATGGCCGAGCAGGGCTGGATGACCCCCGCCGAAGTTGCGGGCGCCTATGAAGAGATCGGCGCGACGCTCGCGCGGCAGGCCGAGGCGGCGATAAAGCGGCCGAAGATCACCACCCCCGCGGGCGTGATGGAAAGCCTCGTCCCGCTCAGGCGCGACCTGGTCCGCGCGAACACGCCGTCGGCCGAGGACCGCAAGGCGCTGTTCGGCAGCGATGCCGCGCAGATGGACAAGCCGATGCACATGGCGCGGCTGTTGTCGTGGGCACTCGCCGACCTGATGCTCGCGCACAAGGAAATCGTCGTCGCGGGCGAGGATGTCGGGCCGAAGGGCGGCGTCTACAACGTCACCGCCAAGCTCCACCAGCGTTTCGGCTCGGCGCGCGTCGTCAACACTTTGCTCGACGAACAGGCGATCCTGGGGCTCGCGATCGGCATGGCGCACAACGGCTTCGTGCCGATGCCCGAGATCCAGTTCCTCGCTTATGTCCACAATGCCGAGGACCAGATTCGCGGCGAGGCGGCGACCCTCAGCTTCTTCTCGAACGGGCAATACACAAATCCGATGGTGATCCGCATTGCGGGGCTCGGCTATCAGAAGGGCTTCGGCGGCCATTTCCACAACGACAACAGCCTTGCGGTATTCCGCGACATTCCGGGGGTGATCCTCGCGGTGCCGTCGAACGGCCGCGATGCCGTCCACATGCTCCGCGAATGCGTGCGGCTGGCGCGCGAGGAGCAGCGCGTCGTCGTCTTCGTCGAGCCGATCGCGCTCTACATGACCCGCGACCTGCACGCGGATGGCGATGGCCTCTGGACCAGCGTCTATGAGGCGCCGGGCGAAGGCGCGCCGATCCGGCTCGGCGAGGTCGGGGTGCATGGCGACGGCACCGACCTCGCGGTCGTCACCTATGGCAATGGATATTATTTGTCGCGTCAGGCCGAGAAACTGCTTGCCGCCGATGGCGTGAAAGCGCGCGTGATCGACCTCCGCTGGCTGAATCCGGTGAACGAGGAGGCGTTGGTTGCCGCAGTCGGCGATGCGAAGCGCATTCTGATCGTCGACGAATGCCGCATCACCGGGTCGCAGAGCGAAGCGCTGATGGCGCTGTTCGTCGAACAGACGCCGGAGAAGACGCTCGCGCGCCTCGCCGCCGACGACAGCTTCATCCCGCTGGGCCGGGCGGCGACGCTGACCCTGCCGAGCCGCGATTCGATCGTGGCGGCAGCGAGGGAGCTGCTGGCGCGATGATCATATCCCGGCCCGTGCCCCTGCGAAAGCAGGGGCCCATCTCCGATGCTTTCGTTTTACGGAGCCGGTCGCTCGATGCCGTCAGGTTCGATGATGGGCCCCTGCTTTCGCAGGGGCACGGGGCCGGGAAGAGGGGTTGGTGATGGGCGAAAAGAAGACCGCGATCGTCGTCGCGCCGGGGCGCGGCACCTATGGCAAGGGCGAGCTTGGCAGCATCGCACGGCTTCACGGCGCGCGCTTCGCCGGCCTCATCGCCGATTTCGACGCGCAGCGCCGCGCGCGCGGCCAGCCGACGGTCAGCGAACTCGACAGCGCCGAGCGTTTCAGCGTCGCAACGCATATGCGCGGCGATGTCGCGGCGCCGCTGATCTATGCCGCCACCGCGCTCGACTGGCTGAGCATCGACCGCGAAAAATACGACGTCGTCGCGGCGCTCGGCAATTCGATGGGCTGGTACAGCGCCCTCGCGCTCGGCGGCGCGGTGACGATCGAGGACGGCTTCCGTATCAGCAATGCGATGGGGCTCAACAGCCAGACGCATGGGCCGGGCGGGCAGATCCTGCTGCAGATCGTCGACGCGGATTGGCGGCCGGTGCCGGGGCTGCGCGAGACATTGCTCGCGCTCGTCGCTGATATAAGCGCGCGGCCGGGCCATGCGCTGGCGCTGTCGATCGACCTCGCGGGGATGCTGGTGCTCGCGGGCGATGAGGCGGGCCTTGCCGCGCTCACCGCCGAAGCGCCGCCGACGCCGGGACGCGATCCGCTGCGGCTGGCGGGACATGGGCCTTTCCACACCCCCTTGATGATCGGCAGCTCGGACAAGGCGAAGGCCGAATTGCCGGCGTCGCTGTTCGGCGCGCCCGCGATCCCGCTGGTCGACGGGCGCGGCCATATCTGGCGTCGCTTCGCGTCCGACCCGGCGGAGATGTGGCATTACACTTTCGGTCACCAGATTCTCGCGCCCTATGATTTCGCGCTGTCGGTCGAGGTCGCGGTCAGGGAGTTCGCGCCCGACGTCGTCATTCTGCCCGGTCCCGGCGACACGCTGGGCGGCGCGATCGCGCAGGCGCTGATCGGCATCGAGTGGCAGGGGATCGCAAGCAAGAGTGATTTCATGGCGCGGCAGGCGGCCGACCCCATCCTGCTGTCGATGGGCCGCGCCGAACAGCGCGCTCTGGTAACGGGATAGGGTCATCGCCCGGCCGGATTGGAACCGGCGGAGGTGGAACATCCTCCGCCGGTCCCGCCTGGGATCCCGCGATCAGGTGGGGTTGATCGCGGGCACGAACGGCGATGCCGATGGGGACCAACTCAAAGGCACCCGTCCGTTCGTTATCCCTTATAGGCGCCGCGCCGCGTCGATGGCCGCGCCAAAGGGAGTAGCCGCTCCGTTATGGAGATGATTGTTCGCGGCCTGCTCGGCAGTGAAGGCGAGGCGGAGCAGTTCGGCGACGCTGCCCGCGTCGGTGCGCCGCATGATGTTCGCACGGTGGACCTCGACCGTGCGCGGGCTGAGGTCGAGCCGCCGTGCGATCGCCTTGTTGCCGAGCCCGGCGGCGATCGCGTCCAATATGTCGCGCTCGCGCGGGGTCAGCGCGGCGAGCCGGGTTTCGGCCTCGCGCCGCCGCGTCAGCACCGCGCGCCGCGCCGCCCAGTCGGCGACCGCGCCGTCGATCGTGCGGCGGACGAGGCGCGGGTCGAGCGGCGCGGGGAGCAGGTCGTGCGCGCCGCCGCGCAGGATCGCGCGGCTTTCGGCGATCGTCAGCCGACTCGCGGCGACGAAGGCGGTGATGTCGCTGCGTCCGCCGATCCGGCCGAGCAGCGCTTCGCCGCCGACGCCGCCGGGCTGGCGCCAGTGGAAAAGCAGGATCGCGCAGTCGGCGTCGGCGCCCGCCTCGATCCAGGCGTCGCCGCTCGCGAAGCTGCGGACGATCCGTCCGGGCCGGTCGGCAAGCGTGCGGAAACAGGCCGCGCGCTCGACGGCGTCGGGAAGGATCAGATGGATAGGCGCGCTTTGTTCGTTCACCGCCCAAGGCTGGCGGTGATCGGGTGCCGCGCCTAGAAGGGTCCAGTCGGCTTCGGCGTCAATCCGAAGCAATCGGCAGATCGAGCCTGACGATCGTCCCGTGCGGATCGGCGCGCGCGATCGCCATCCGCCCGTCGTGCATGTGCGCGATCGTCAGGGCGAGCGACAGGCCCAGCCCCGCCCCCGAGCCGCCGCGCGCGGGATCGAGCCGGACGAAGCGCTTCGCCGCCTCGCCGATGCGGTCTTCGGGAATGCCGGGGCCGTCGTCGGCGACCGACAGCACAACCTCGCTTCCCGCCCCGCGAACCGCCGCGAGCCGGATGACCGAGCCGCCGCGCGCATATTTGAGTGCATTGTCGATCAGGTTCGACAGCGCGCGGAGCAGCATTTCGCGGTGCGCGACGACGTCGAGTCCATCGGGGGAATCGACGCGGATCGCGAAGCCTTCGTCCTCGGCGAGTGGGCCATAGACTTCGGCGAGGTCTTCGAGCAGCGGCGTGAGCGCGAAGCGCGCGAACTGGTCGCGGCCGATCCCCGCCTCGGCGCGGCTGATCTCGAGCGCGGTGTCGAGCAGGCGGTGCAGGCTGTCGGCCTCGTCGATCGCGCCGGCGAGCGCGGTGGCGGCGGTTTCGTCCCGCGTGCGGCCGAGTGCCTGTTCGAGCACGGCTTTCAATCGCGACACCGGCGACCGCAGATCGTGCGCCATCGAATCGGTGACCATGCGCAGTTCGCCGACCAGCGTCTCGATCCGGTCGAGCATCGCATTGATCGACACGCCGAGCCGGTCGAAGGCGTCGCCGGTCTCGTCGCGCTCGACGCGCGCGTCGAGCTTGCCGCCCGCGATCGCCGCGGCGGCGCGCGCGAAGGCATCGACGCGGCGTGCCAATATCCAGGCGGCGATCGCCGCGACGATCGCCGCGAGCAGGATTCCCGCTGCGAGCGCGTAAAGGAAAGCCGCCTGGCTCGCTCGCGCGAGCTGCGCCTGCGCTTCGAGCACTTCGCCGGTCAGCAGCACGCGGCCATCGGGGAGCCGGGCCGTGACGATCCCCATCTCCTCGGCGGCTTGCCCGCCCGCGCGGAACAGGCTGATCCGGCGCCAGTCTTCGGCCGGGCCGACGGTCGCGGGCCATTGCGTGAGGTTGCCGGCGACCGGCGCGCCGCCGGGGCCTTTCAGCAGGACGACGAAATTCCGGTCGTCGCGCGCCGCCAGCCGGTCGCGGATCGCGCGGACGAGCCCGGCCTCGCCCTCGCGCCGATATTCCTCGGCGAAATCGTCGCGCGCGACCTCGGCGGCGGTGCGCGCGTCGGCGAGGATCGTCGCTTCGGTGAAGCGGTGGATGATCGTCAGACCGAGCGCGAGCGCCGCGACCTGGACGAGCAGCAGCGCCAGCGCCAGCCGGACCGTCGTCGATTGCAGGAAGCCGCGCCTCACGGACTCAGTCGGCGGCGCCGAGCATATAGCCCGCGCCGCGGATCGTGTGGACGAGCGGCCGCGCGAAGCCGTCGTCGACCTTGCGGCGCAGGCGGCTGACATGGACGTCGACGACATTGGTGCCGGGGTCGAAATGATATTCCCACACCCCCTCCAGCATCATCGTGCGCGTGACGACCTGTTCCTTGTGGCGCAGCAGATATTCGAGCAGCCGAAACTCGCGCGGTTGCAGCTCGATGCGCTTGCCCGCGCGCGTGACGCGGCGGCTCAGCAGATTCATCTCCAGATCCTCGCAGGACAGGACCGTCTCGACCTGCGTGCCGCCCGAGGGTCGCACGATCAGCAGTTTCAGCCGCGCGAGCAGTTCGGAGAAGGCGAAGGGCTTGACCAGATAATCATTGGCGCCCGAGGTCAGCCCCTCGACCCGCGCGTCGACCGCGCCGAGGTTGGAGAGGATGAGCACCGGGGTCGCGACCTTCGCCGCGCGCAAGGCCGCAAGCACCGCCATCCCGTCCATTCCCGGTAGCATCCGGTCGAGAACGATCGCGTCGTAACTGCCGTCGGTCGCGTGGAACAGCCCATCGCGCCCGTCGGCGGCGTGATCGACGACGAAGCCCTCGCCGGTCAGGCTCTTGACGATGAAGTCCGCGGTGGTCGGGTCATCTTCGACGACGAGAATCTTTTGCGACATGCGGTTCCTTGGAGCGAACGGATGGGGCGCGGCCGGGCAGATGCTTATAACGGCTCTCGCCCTTATGGCGAATATGAAGCAGCGGGCCGCTGCGCGCATCGCTTCGTACTGCGCGTCCGACCGACGAAAGCGAGGCGATCGGTCGGCCGTCGATGCCGTCGATCACGTCGCCCGCCGCGATATCGGCTTTCGCCGCCGGACCATTGTCCTGCACGCTGGTGACGACCAGCGCGAGCGGCGCGCGCGGGGCCCTGCGCTTGGCCTCATAGGTCAGGCCGGGAAGTTGGTCGCTTCGCTGCCGGTGCGGCGGGGCGACCAGATGAATGGCGAGGGCGATCACTGCCGCGAGCGTCAGCAGCAGGGCGCCGGCGGGCGGCATCGGGCGCGGGGACGGCGCGCGCGCGGGCATCAGGCCAGCGCCGTGGTCAGGGCGCCCGCCTTTTTTCTCGTGGGCGGGCGGCTGACGATGCGGTGGACCGCCGCCATGCCCCGCGCGAACGCCATGCCGCGCGGACCGGCGACATAGCGCGGTTCCCAGTGGGTCGCGAATTTCGCCTTGTAGCTTCTGAGGCCCCCGAAGCCGTAGAGCATCTCGCCGTGCCGGAACAGAAAGGCCGCGCCGCGCGCCCACGCCGGGGCGAGCTTGCGTCCATCGATCCCCGCCAGCGGCGCGATGCCGAGCGTGAAGCGGCGATAGCCCTCTGCGCGCGCATATTCCATCAGCCGGATGAACAGATAATCCATCACGCCATAGGGCAGGTTTGCGACATGACGCATCAGGTCGACCGACATCTCCTCGCGGTTCGCGGTGGCGAGAATGTTGGCAAAGGCGACGATCCTCCCCCCCATCCGCATCACCGCGCAGGGGAAATGCGCCATATAGGCGGGGTCGAAGCTGCCGAGGCTGAACGCCTTTTCGCGCTGTCCTTTCGCGCGCAGCCAGTCGTCGGACACCGCCTTCAGTTCGGCGATGTGGTCTGGCACCTCGGCAGGGGAAAGGACTGCGAAGCTGGCGCCGTCCTGGACTGCGCGGCGTTCGGCGTGGCGCAGCGTCTTGGCGTGCGGGCCGGCGAGGGTGAAATCGGCGAGCTCGACGCGGGCTTCCTCGCCATATTTGACGATGGCGAGGCCAAGGTCGATCGCGTGCGGCAGCGCGCGCGCGCCGATCTGGTAGAGAAGCAGACGCCCCTGCGCGGCGTCGGCGCGTTCGCGCAATTTCCACAGCAGGTCGGACCAGCGCGCCTCGTTGCCGACCGGATCGCCCATCACGATCCAGTTCACCCCCTCCACCCGGTACATCAGAAAGGCGTCGCCCTCATCGGCGAGTAGGAAGCGCTTGTCGCCGGTGAAAGCAAGGAAGGCGTCGGTGTGGTCGGCGAGCACGAGCGCGGGCGCAAGCTGGTCGAAGCCGACCGCGGCTGTGCGCGCCGCGCGCGGCGACGGCGCGAACAGCCGCCAGAGCGCCAGCCCCGCCAGCAGCACCGCGATGCCGAACAGCGCGCGCAGGAAGCGCGGCGCGTCGCCCCGCAGGCTGAACTGCCACCACAGGCTGCTGTCGTAGGCGACATGCTTATAGGCGAAAAAGCCCGCGAAGACCGACGCCAGGATCGCGGTCAGCGCGGCCGTGATCCAGCCGGTGGAGAGCGGCGCGTCGATCAGCGAGGTCTGGCGATAGAAGGCCGGACGGCTCCATTGCAGCGCCGTCGCGATGCCGGAGAGGATCAGCGCCTCCTCATAATCGAACCCCTTGGCGAGCGAAAAGAGAATCGCTGCGACCAGCAGCGCGCGTGTCGCGACGAAAGCGCCGTCGAGCCGGCGAAGCAGCCCGGGCGCCAGGAAGAGGAGCAGGGTGCCCGACAGGCTGGCGGCGAAGTGAGAGGCCTCGACGAACGGCAGGGGCACGAGATGTTTGAGGGTGTGCATCCGCGCCGCGTCGCCGGGGGTCGACCCCGACAGGAGCAGGATCAGCCCGCCTGCGAAGACGAGCGCGGCGAGCAGCGGCGGCGCGAGTTCGCGCAGCAGCGACTGGCCGACGGACGCAAGTTCCTTTGCCGGCGCGTGCCACGCGCGGCTTTCGTGCCACGCGAGGAGCAGCGCGGCGAGCAGCAGCGGGAGAAGATAATAAAGCACGCGATAGGCGAGCAGCGCCGCGAGCAATTCAGCCTTGTCGCCGGGCACGGTGGCGATCACCACCGCCTCGAACACCCCGAGCCCGCCGGGAACATGGCTGATCAACGCCGCGACGATCGCAAGCGCATAGCCGAGGAAGAAAAGCGGCCACGCCGACGGGTCGGGCGCGGGGAGGAGGATATAGAGCGCGGCGCTCGCGGCGGCGAGGTCGAGCGCGGCGATGAGGGTCATCGCCGCGCTCATCGCCGGGCCGGGAATCGGCGTGCGCCAGCCGCCGATGTCGATCGCTTCGATGCCGAACGCGCGCAGCAGCGGCGGGATGCAGCAGAGCGCGACAATGACCATCCCCAGGGCGTGAAGCGAAGACAGCGACAGGCCCCAATGCAGGATCGGCGATATGTGCGTGCTCGTCGCGGCGGCGAGCCCCGCGAGCAGGATCACGCCGCTCCAGAAGGCGAGGCTGGCGAGCGCGATGACGCTGCCGATTTCGCCGCCGCCGAGCCCCGCCGCGCGATAGACGCGGTAGCGCGCCGAGCCGCCGGTGAGCAGCGCGAGCCCCAGATTGTGGCTGAGCGCATAGCTGGTGAAGGATGCGAGCGCGGCGGTGCGCCAGGGCAGCCGTTTGCCGAGCACGCGCAACGCGAAACAGTCGTAGAGGGTGAGAAGCAGATAGCTCGCGGCGGTCAGCGCGAGCGCGCCGAATATCTGCGCCGCCGATAGTGCGTCGAAGGCGTGGCGGATCGCGCGCGGGCGCACCGAATGGAGCAGGCCGAACAGCGCCGAAAGGCCGAGCATCGCGACGCCGAGCGCGACGAGGATCGACAGCAACCGCCTGTTCGCGCGGCTCCATGCCATGGCGCGTGCGCCGATTCGCGCCCAATCCTCCTTCGGCGTCATTGCCGGGTCCAGTCCTGCCGCTTGCAAAGCAGCCCGCCGAGGATGCAGCCCGAGATGCGGAGGCCGTTCGGTCCCTTCTGCTCGATCGTCGAATAGAAACGGCGCCCCTGGTCGGGAACATAGACCTGCCCGGTCCAGCGCGCGCTGCCGGTGCGGCGATAGCCGACGAGCAATTCGGTGCCGATCAGCGAATTCACCCCGGCATCGCGCGCGTCGGCCATCGCCTGCGGGCTCGCCCAGACGATATTGCCGCAGAGCAGTTCGCCGCACGGCCGGGTGCGGACGCGGACAGTGCCCTTCGGATTCTGCCAGACGCCGATCGGCGAAAGGACCGGCTGCGGCTGAGCCAGCCCGGCCGATACCGCCATCAGCAGCGCCATTGCCATCGTCTTCATCGCGAACTCCTCATCATCGGGCCTCTCCGATCGCGCGCAGGATCGCTCCGGCGAGCGCGGCATCGTCGCCGTGAAGCCGATGGCCGCCGGGCAGTACGACCCGGTGGACATTCAGCATCGCCAGTTCGGGACACAGGCTGCCGCGCTCCTCGGCGCCGCGGATGCAGGTGACCGGCGCCCAGGTCAGCCGCGATGCCGTGGGCCAGGCGAGTGCGTCGGGGATTTCCCATCCCGCCAGCTCGACCGGCGAGGCGCGGAAGACGATGTCGTGACCGGGGACGACGAGGATGACCGCGCGGATCGGGCGCCGCGCGGCGGGCGAAAATTCGGCGAGCCCGGCGTGGAGCATGTCGGCACCGAACGACTGGCCGATCAGCACGACCCGGTCGGTCTTGCCGAGCGTCATCGCGCGGCGCATCGCCTCCGCGACCAGCGCCGCCGCTTCGGCCGCCGTGCGGCGCGGCGAGAAATAGGCGAGGCTGTTGACGGTAACGACCGCATAGCCGTGCGCGTGCAGCCGCGCCGCGACCTTCGGCGTCATGCCGACGCGGTTGCCCATGTCGCCCGACAACATCACGATCGCGGGGCGACCGGCATCGGCCGCGGCGGACGGCAGGTCGTGAAAGACGCCGCGCCGATACCAGCCGGCGTGGGCATAATAGGCGCCCGCGCCGAGCAGGACGAGCAGCAGCGCGAGGGCGGCCGCCCATGCCCTGATCCGCGGTCGCCGCGCGTTGGTCGTGTCGTTCGCCATGCGTTGCTTTTAGGCGCGGGGGCCGCTCCGCAAGCTGACGCGCGGATTACGATATTGTCATCTGGCGGTCATGCCGCGGACGGGCAGCGGCGCCTAGCAAGGGGGCGTCCGGGTTTGATTGCGTTCCCGGACGACCCTGACCGCAGGAGGGCGCGGGTTTCACCCGGCACCCGCTAGCCCGCGCCCGCCTGCACCCGGCCAGCCCTCGCCCCTGGGGGCTGGCCGCTTTTCGTCGGTCGACGGCCGATGGATAAATCGGCGCGGCTATGCTTTACTTGCACGTCGAAACGATTGCCGGAACGCGCGATGGCCGAGGATAAACCCCGCTACAAGACCTATAACAGCCCCGCTGGCGGCTGGGGCGCGGCGGCGGCGACGGCGAAGGTGCTGCTCGAACAGAGCGTCGTCACCAAGGGGTCGCGCGCGCTGCTGTCGATGAACCAGCCCGGCGGCTTCAAATGTCCGAGCTGCGCCTTTCCCGACGCGGTCTGCACCAAGAAGCTCGAATTTTGCGAGAATGGCGCGAAGGCGCTCGCGCACGAGGCGACGAAATTCCGCGTCACGCGCGACTTCTTCGCGGCGCACAGCGTGACCGAACTGATGGACCAGTCGGATTACTGGCTCGAAATGCAGGGTCGGCTCACCGAACCGATGCGCTACGACGCGGCGAGCGACCATTATGTGCCGGTGAGCTGGGACGAGGCGTTCGCGACGATCGGCCGCCATCTTCGCGGCCTCGACAGCCCGCACCACGCCGAATTCTACACCTCGGGCCGCACGCCGAACGAAGCGGCATTCCTCTATTCGATCTTCGTGCGCGAATATGGGACCAACAATTTCCCCGACTGCTCGAACATGTGCCACGAACCGACGAGTCGCGGCCTGCCGCCCGCTATCGGGGTCGGCAAGGGCACGGTGGTGCTGGACGATTTCGACCATGCCGAGGCGATCTTCGTCATCGGGCAGAACCCCGGCACCAACGCGCCGCGGATGATGACCAGCCTTGTCGAAGCGCGAAAGCGCGGGGTGCCGATCGTCGCGGTCAACCCGATGCCCGAACGCGCGCTGATCCGCTTCACTGAGCCGCAGGACGTCGTGCAGATGGCGACCTTCGGTTCGACCCCGATCGCCAGCGAGTTCGTGCATATCCGCATCGGCGGCGACCTCGCTTTCCTCAAAGGCATGATGCGCGCGATGTTCGAACGCGAGGCGGCGGGCGAGGCGATCTTCGACCGCGCTTTCATCGCCGAACATACCGAGGGCTTCGCGGCGCTCGAGGCGGATATATGGGCGCAGGACTGGGCGGCGATGGTCGAGGCGTCGGGTATTTCGGAGGAGCAGATCCGTCGCTGCGCCGACATTTACATCCGCTCGAAGGCGACGATCATCTGCTACGGCATGGGGATCACCCAGCATCAGCTCGGGTCGAGCCTCGTCCAGCAGATCGCGAACATCCTGTTGCTCAAGGGCAATTTCGGCCGGCCGGGCGCCGGAATCTCGCCGATCCGCGGCCATTCGAACGTGCAGGGCGACCGCACCGTCGGCATCGATGAAAAGCCGACCCAGGCCTATCTCGACCGCGTCCGCGATGTCTTCGGCTTCGATCCGCCGCGCGAACACGGCCATCACACCGTCGAATCGGTCGAGGCGATGGAGCGGGGCTCCGCGCGCGTCTTCATCGGGCTCGGCGGCAATTTCGTGCGCGCGATTCCCGATACGGCCCGCGCCTATGACGCGATGCGCAAGCTCGACCTGACCGTCGGCATCGCGACCAAGCTCAACCGCGGGCATCTGGTGCATGGGCGTGAGGCGCTGATCCTGCCGGTGATCGCCCGGTCGGAGCGGATCGAGACCGCGGCGGGCGAGCAGTTCGTGACGATCGAGGATTCGATGTCGAACGTCACCGCCTCGCGCGGCGTCCTCGATCCCGCCAGCGCCGACTGCAAGCCCGAGGTCGAGATCGTCTGCCGCATGGCGATGGCGGCGCTGCCCGAAAGCCGGACCGGCTGGGCGTGCTACATCGACGATTATGGCGCGATCCGCGACAAGATCGCCGAAGTCTATCCCGCGCTCTACGAAGGCTTTGCCGAGCGCATCGCGGCGCCGACGGGGTTCCACCTCGATGTCGCGCCGCGGCGGCGGGTGTGGCTGACTCCCAATGGCAAGGCGAATTTCCTGATCCTGCCGGGGCTCGCGGCCAATGCGCCCATCGACGACCCCGACATGCTGCGGCTCGCGACGGTGCGCTCGCACGACCAGTTCAACACCACCATCTACAGCTACAACGACCGCTATCGCGGCGTCTACAACGATCGGATGATCCTGTTCGTCAATGCCGAGGACCGCGCGGCGCGCGGGCTCGATCCGGGCGCGAAGATCGCGCTCGAAACGATCGCCGCCGACGGGTTCGCGCGGCGTGTCGAGGATTTGACGCTGATCGACTATCCGATGCCGCGCGGCGCGGTCGCGGGCTATTATCCCGAACTCAACCCGCTGCTGCCGCTCGAACTGTTCGACCGGGTCAGCGGCTGCCCCGCGGCCAAGTCGATCCCGGTGCGGATCGTCGCCGCGCCGGTGGCCGCCTGACATCGATGGGAGCGCGGCGCTTTGCTCCTGGCGAGCATGTCGCGCCAGCGCGGTTTCTGTTGTTCGCCGCGATCTTCGCGTTCGTCGCCGGGCTCGCGGCTAGCTGCGGCGTCCACCCGCGCACGGCGCTGCTGGCCGGATTCGACATCGCGGCCTTCGTCTTTCTCGGCGCGATCGCTCCGCTGTTCGCCGCCGATCCCGCCGCGATGCGACGCACCGCCGCGCGCAACGACGCCAACCGCGCCGTGCTGCTCGCCCTGTCGGTTCTGCTGTCGCTGGTCGTTCTGTTCGCGGTGGGATCACTCATTGCCAGCCCCGACGCGCTCGGCGCGGGCGACATCGCGCTGATCGTCGCGACTCTTCTGCTCGCCTGGCTGTTCGCCAATATGGTCTTCACGCTCCATTATGCGCATCTCTATTATCTGCAGGCGCGCGGGAAGGATCGCGGCGGGCTGGAGGTGCCGGGGGTGAAGGAACCCGGATATTGGGACTTCCTCTATTTCAGCTTCACGCTCGGCATGACCTTCCAGACGTCGGACGTCACCATATCGGGCGCGCATATGCGGCGCGTCGTGCTCGGCCATTGCATGGCGGCATTCGTCTTCAACATGGGGATATTGGCGTTCACCGTGAACGCGATCGGCGGATCCTAATCGAGGGTGCCGCTGACGAGCAGCGCCGAATCCGCGCGCGCCAGCGATACCAGCGTCAGGCCGGCGGCGGCGGCTCGGTCGGCGGCGAGGCTGGTCGGCGCCGAAATGGTGACGAGCAGCGGGCAGCCCGCGCGTACCGTCTTTTCGACCAGTTCGTAGCTGCAGCGCGCCGACAACAGGATGAAGCCGGTGGCGGGATCGGTCCCGGTCCACGCCAGCGCTCCGATCAGCTTGTCGAGCGCATTGTGGCGCCCGACATCCTCGCGCACGCACAGGATATCGCCGGTCGGGGCGCAGAAGGCGGCGGCGTGGACGGCGCCGGTCGTGCGGCCGAGCGGCTGGTGCGCCGGAAGCGCGGCGAGCGCGGCGACGATGGCCGCGCGGCCGACCTCCAGTCGCGCGGTGACGGGGGGCAGCGGGCGCAGCACCTCCTCGATATTCTCGATCCCGCAAAGGCCGCAGCTGCTTTCGCCGACCCGTCGCCGCGCACGCTCGAGCGCCAGCCCGGCGCGCTCGGGCGCCAGCCACAGCCGCAGCGCCCATCCCCCTTCGATCGAGTGCGCGTCGACCCGGTTCAACTGCGCAGGCGTGTCGACCAGCCCCTCGGCCAGCGCAAAGCCGAGCGCATAATCCTCAAGATCGGCGGGAGTCGCCATCATCACAGCATAGCCGATGCCGCACACCTCGACCGACACCGGCGCTTCGACCGGCAGGGCGCGGATCAGTTCGGCGTCGCCGGGAATGGCGAGGCCAAGGCGCCGGACCGGCCGGTCCGTGGTTGCGGCGTCCTGCGGCGCCGGGGGGTCGCTGTCGATCGTCATTGCCGTCAGCCTATCGCGTGCCGGACAATGTTGTCCACCGGCTCGCTGCCGTTGGGGTGACGGGGGGCCATGTCGCGAAAGAATCGGGTAACATGAATGCGAATTGCTTAGGCACGTAACTTGATTTCGACTCGTGATGCTCTATGCCCTCACGCGTGCAGGGTGACCCAGACAATTACATCAGTCTCCTTTCGGCCGCGCAAATCGAAACGTTGCGGCACGTTTTCGAGCATAAAAATTCCAAGGAAATTGCTCGTATTATGGATGTGTCCCCACACACGGTCGACGAACGCGTCCGCAGAGTGTTAAAAAAACTTAATGTTTCTAACAGAATAGAAGCCGCAACAGTGCTCGCTCGTCACGGTGTATTCGACCAGGTTACTCCCTATCAGTCTTTGACATATCAATTGATCGACCTAGGCGAGGCCGCTTCCGCTGATGAAGCCGGACCGGGGCAAGGTCCGATCCGGCGGTTTTTCGACATCGGTTCGCCATTTCCGACCGCGTCCCAGCCGGCCAACCGGCACGGATTGATGGAAAGGATCATCTGGCCGATCCTGATCGCCTTTGCGACCATATTGGCTTTTTCCGCTCTCTATTCGATCCTTGTCGGTCTCGGTCGTGTTTTGACCTGAGTGCTGCGGGGGGGAAACCGTCGGCATTCGCTTTCAAGGACCGGAAAACATGCTGAACGAACGACTTTCTGCGGCGAAGATGATCGCCAGCGAACTGCACCATGCCGAAGATGCCATCGACGAGACCATGATCCGCATCGCGCACCTCGCCGCGGCGCTTCCCGTCGCGCGCCGCGACACCAACATGTCGGCGATCGTCGGCCAGGAAGCGGTGGCGAAGGTGGCGCACGCGCTGGCCGCCGCCGGCGAGGTCCGTCAACTGCTCACCGACGCCCATATCGCGCTGACCGCGACACAGAAGCAGGTCGGTCTCGGCACCCGCATGTTCGGAGCCGGCGTCAAGCCGCCCGCGAGCGCGTCGCTGGCCGAGGATGGCGGCGCCGACGTCGTGCCGCTTCCGCTCGCGCGCGTTTCCTGAACCCGCGGACGGGACGATCCGGATGTGGACCGTGGCGAGCTATTATGCGGTATTGTTGCTCACGGTGGCCGTCGCGATGTGGCGCGGCGGCCCCCTGGAACGCTGGGCGGCCTATACCGCGCTGCTCGCCTCGGTCTGCACCACGGTCCTGGCACCCCAACCGAATTGGTCGCATATTGAATATAATATCTTCGCGATCGACGTCGTCGCCTTGGCGAGTTTTTGGTTTATTGCCCTGAAAACAAATCGTTTCTGGCCTTACTGGATTACCGGATGGCAGTTGATCGCGATTTTCGGGCATGTTCAGAAACTGATGTTTTCGGAGATATTGGCGCGTCCCTATGCGCTGCTTTCAATGTATATTTCCTACCCGATCCTTTTCTTGATCCTCTACGCATCGGGTTCGACCAATCGGAGAAGGGAAGCCGCGGCCTGACAATGAAAGGCAGCCGGGGGGCTCCATGCAACAATTCGCAGATCATGACATTGCCGAGATACGGTCGCGCATCGACCAGATTCACGACATGCTGGCGAAAAGCGCCAGCGACGACCAGCCGAGACCCGATGCGGCGATCGGCCCCGATGAAGCGCAGCCGCGGCTGATCGATCAGCTGTCGCTCAGCATCCAGCTTCGACGGATGCGCAAGAGCCATTTCGGCACCGCGCAGATGTCTGGCGCCGTCTGGGACATGATGCTCGACCTGATGCTGGCGAACGCCAACGGCCGCACGCTGAGCGCCAGCGATCTGGCGACCGGCGCCGGGGTGCCGCTGTCGTCGGGGTTGCGCATGATCGCGGCGATCGAAGGCGCGGGGCTCGCCAGGCGAACGATCGACGAGCGCGACCGGCGCCGCACGATCGTTCGGCTCACCGAAGCGGGGGCCGAGAAGATGGCAAGCTATTTCGACAAGATGAACGCGGCGGTGCGCAGCGGATACAGCCGCGCGGCTTGAGCGCGCTCCGCCGGGTTGTGCCCTGCATGGAGAGGCGCCCGGTGCCTGCCTTGGCGATGGTGGCGCCGATCGTTCATGACGCGTTATGGCGGGCCGATATAATCCCTGCGCGCAGAAGGGAGTTCGCCATGAAACAATTTCTCGCCGCCGTCATTCTGGCCGCCGTTGCCATGCCGTCGACTACTGCCTGGGCCGACCCGCCGCCATGGGCTCCCGCCCACGGCAAGCGCGCCAAGGACCGCGGCCTTTACGACCATTCCGGCCGTTATTATGAGCCACGCCGTCTGGCGCGCGGCGATCGCGTCTGGCGCGGGAATGACGGACGGTATCATTGCCGCCGCGACAATGGCACGACGGGCCTGATTATCGGCGCCGCCGCCGGGGCGCTGCTCGGCCGCGAACTGGACGGCGGACGCGACCGGACGGTCGGGACGATCATCGGCGCTGCGGGCGGCGGCCTGCTCGGCCGGGCGATCGATCGCGGCGAACTCAAATGCCGTTGAACGGGCCAGGGCCACACGAACCGGCTTAACGCGCGGGTGATCTTTGGCCATTAGGCTTCCTGGCACATCGTCCAGGGAAGATCGACTTCATGCGCTCTCCATTATTGCTGATCGTGCCCGCGTTGGCATTTCTTGCCGCCTGCCAGCCGGAGCGCGACGCGAGTCTGGCCGAGGCGCAGCGCCTCCATGCGCGGGGACAATGGGCGGATGCCCGCATCGAATTGGCGAATCTGCTGAAGGTCGAGCCCGCCAACAGCCGGGCGCGGCTGTTGCTCGCGCGCATTCAGATCGCCAGCGGCGATGGCGAGGGAGCGGCCGCCACTCTTGCGCGGATCGACGGCAAGACCGGAGCGGCCGAACTGGATGATATGCGGGTCGAGGCCGACATGCTGCGCGGCCGATGCCGACAGTTGCTGGCCGCCGCGTCGGGAAAAGCGCCGATGTCGGCGACGCTGCGGCGGGTGCGAGCGCTCTGTGCGGTCGATGGCGGCGATATGGCGGCGGCGGGCAAGGAGGTCGCCGCCGGCATGGCGGACCATCCTGACGACGTCGGGCTGCAAATCGTGGCCGCGCGCCTTGCCATCCTGCGCGGCGATCTGAACGAGGCCGAGCGGCTGATTGCGACCGCGCGCAAAGGCAGCAGCGACGGCTTCGAAGTCGAGATGGCGGCGGGCGCGCTCGAACAGCGGCGCGCCAATGTGAGCGGCGCGCTGGCGCATTATCGAGCGGCCGAAAAACGGAATCCGCTGAACAGTGGGCCGCTTGCGGCACAAGCCGAACTGCTGGCGGCGGCGAAGGACAAGGGTCGCCTGGCTGCGGTCGTCGATCGGCTGCGCCGGATGGCGCCGCAATCCCCGGCAGCGGCGATCGCTTCGGCGCGACTGGCCTTGCTAAGCGGCGATCCGCGGGCGGCGCAGGAACAATTGCTGGCCGCGCGGCAACTGGCCGGCGACCGGCCCGCGATCCAGCTTTTGGCCGGACAGGTCGCGATGGCGCTGGGTAATCACGATATCGCGATTACCGAGCTTTCGCGCTACCTCGGCAGCGGCGTCCGCGACGAAGAGGCGGCGATGAGTCTGGCCGCCGCCTTCGCGGCGGCGGGGGACCCTGAACGCGCGATGGCGACACTGAAGCCGCTCGCCGACCGTCCCGATCCGTCGCGTTCGGTCCTCGCCGCGCTCACGAAATATGCGAAGGCGGCGGGGCAGGCCAAGGCGGCGGCCGGCTATGCCGCAGAGGCTGCGAAACCGTCGCCGGCGCGGACCGCCAACCTGTTCGTGCAGGCCGACCGGGCACTCGCGGCCAAGGACTGGAAAGGGGCGATCGCCGCCTATCAGCAACTGATCGAGCGCGAGGGCGTGCGGCCCAACGCGCTGATCCTCAACAATCTGGGCTGGGCGCATTTTCAGGACGGGCAGGTCGATCAGGCGATCACGCTGCTCAAGGACGCATTGAAGCAGGCCCCCGCCAATGCCTCGGTGCTCGACAGCCTGGGCTGGGTGCTCTGGTCGTCGGGCAAGGACCGTACGGCGGCGCGGCGCTATCTGGCCGAAGCGCACCGGCTGGCCCCCGGCAACGCCGCGGTGACCGCCCATTGGAAGGCGGCGAACCGTTGATTCCCGGACCGCTCCCGCGCTGACGGGAGCGGTGGGGCCGGTCAGGCGATCGCGAGCTTCGGCGCGGGCGCGGTGCGGCGGCGGCGCAGCATCAGCGCGCCGACGCCGAGAGCGAAGAGGCCGAACATGCCGGGCTCGGGAACCGGCGTGCCGCCCGACGAACTGCCGCCCGAAGACGAGGTGCTGATCGTGCCGCTGCCGACCGCCGAAGAGGTCCCGCCGGCGCCGCTGATCGATTGGTAGCGGGTGAAGAAGTCGCTGAGCGTCAGCGAGGAGAGCGGTGAGGCGAAGGACAGGGTCAGTTCGCCCGACCCCGTTTCGCCGAAGCCGACCCCGCCGCCACCGCCGCCGGCGCAGCTCTTGGAGCCGCCGCCGTCCTTGAAGCAGACGTCGACCTTGCCGATGTTGGGCACGTTCGAATTGAGGGCGGTCACCGTATAGGCGCCGGTGCTCGACGCGCTCTTGATGTTCGGGTCGGTGTCGAAGCCGAAGCCCGAGATGCGCGAATTGGTGATCGGGTCATCCGACGTGTTCGTCACCTTGTAGCCGAGCGTATAGCTGTTGGCCGTCGTGCCGGTCAGCGTGAAGACGATCTGCGCCGCCAGGCCGGCAATGCTGCCGTCGCCCGTAAACCCGTTATAATCGACGGTGAAGCTCTTGTTGAGGTCGCTGCTGTCCAGCGTGATGATGTCTGCCTGTGCAATGCCGGGCAATGCGGCGAATGCGACTGCGGCGAGAACGGGCAAGATACGGCTTTTCATCAAAAATCCCCCGAATTGGTTACCGCCGCGTAAAGATGTCCGGGGGCGAGGCCAAGCGCGAAGTCGGGCGGCCGATGTGCCAAGAAGGGATTCGCGGCGACCCGAGCCCGCTTACTCGGTCATCTCGCGCATCATCCGGTCGATCTTTGCCATCGCATCGCGCTTGATCTGGCAGACGCGCGCGGCGCTGACATCGAGCGTCAGGCCGATTTCCTGCAGGTTGAGCTCCTCGAAGAAATAGAGTTGCAGCACCATCTGCTCGCGCTCGGCCAGCCGGCCGACGCACAGGCGCAACGCGTCCAGCATATCCTCCTGCTCGCACGCCTCGCCCGCGCCGATCCGGTCGTCGGCGAACAGGAAGCTGCCGTCCTCCATCAGATCCTCGATCGAGATCGAGCGGCCGTGGGTCGCATTCTTCTCCAGCGCGAAATACTCCTCGGCCGGCATGTCGAGCGCCGCGGCCATTTCTGCCGCGCTCGGCGCGCGCATCAACTGTTGTTCGAGCGTGCGGCGGGTCGCCTGCAGCTGCCGCGCCGCGACCATCGCCGATCGCCCGACGTCGGCTTCGCGCCGCTGCTGGTCGATCATCGCGCCGCGAATCCGCGTCGTCGCATAGGTCGCGAAGGCGAACCCGCGCTCCTCATAGCTGCGGCTCGCCTCGATCAGCGCGATCAGCCCGGCCTGGATCAGATCCTCGAGGTCGCTCGTCCGCGACACGCGCGAATGGACCTGCCAGGCGATCTTGCGGACCAGCGGCGCATATTCCTCGACCAGCGCCTCGGCGCTCTCGCCATAGCCGCGCGGGGCGGGCGCGCGGACGGATGCCGCCGCGAACTGCTCGGCGGGCTCAATTCTCATGGGGCTCGTCCTTCATCTGGGCGTCTTCGCCGCTGGTGAGACGGGGGATTTCGGCACCGATCGTCGCGACGATCTCGGTCGCCTTGTTCGCCGGTATCTCGAGGTAGGAAATGACCGCGACGTCGGGGAAGGTCACGCGCACGAGCCGCGACAGCGCCGACCGGCAGAGCGGCGAGGCGACGAGCGCGAAGCTGCGCGTCGACAGCAGCAGGGGTTCGACCGCTTCGCCGATCTGCTCGACGATCTTCATCGCCATGCCATGCTCGAACGGCCATTCGGCGCCGGGGTTGGCGCGCACCGCCTGGTTGAGCAGCACCTCGATCTCGGGACTGAAGGTGACAACGGGCAGCGGCATCCGGCTCGGCACGATCGTCTGGACGATCAGCGCGCCGATACGCTGGCGCACCGCCTCGACCAGGTCGGCGTCGCCGAGTTGGAGGCTGCCGAGCGACACCATCGCCTCGGCGATCTTGCGGAAATCGCGCAGCGGCACGCGCTCGATCAGCATCGCCTTGCACAGCGCCGCGACGCGCGGCAGCGGATAGCCCTGCGTCAGCGACTGGGCGAGCTGCGGATACAGGGTCTTCAGCGTATCGATCAGCGCCTGCGCGTCGTCGATGCCGAACAGGTCGGTGGCCGAGGCGACGATGCTGTTGTTGAGGTGGGTCGCGACGACGGTCGCCGGATCGACGACGGTATAGCCCGCCGCGATCGCGTCGTTCTGCGCGCTCTTGGGAATCCAGAGGGCGTCGAGTCCGAAGGTCGGGTCCTTGCACGGCCGCCCGGTGACCTTGGTGACAAGGTCGCCCGAATCGAGCGCGAGCATCTCGTTAGGGAAAACCTCGTCCTCGCCGACGATCACCCCGGCGATCGCGATGCGATAGACGTTGCCGGGCAGCGACAGATCGTCGGTGACCTTCACCGCCGGCACGACGAAGCCCAGTTCCTTCGACAATTGGCGCCGGATGCCGGTGATCCGCGTCATCAGCGGCGCGCCCTTGCGCTCGTCGACCAGCGCGACCAGCGCATAGCCGATTTCGAGCTGGCACGGGCTCGTCTCGCTGACGTCGGCCCATTCGATATGGTGCGGGTCGGGCGCGGGCGCCGCGGGCGGCGGCGCGGCCTCGGCGGCGGCGGCGCTCTTGCGAAGCTGCCAGCCAATACCGCCGGCGATCGCGGCAGCGGGCAGGATCAGCATCTGCGGCATCGCCGGGACGAGGCCGAGCACGAACAGCACCCCGCCGACCGCCATCCAGACGTGCGGCGAGGCGAACTGGCTGCCGATCTGCCCCGACAGATCGTGCGGCGAGGCGACGCGGGTGACGATCGCGGCGGCGGCGATCGACAGCAGCAGCGCCGGAATCTGCGCGACGAGCGCGTCGCCGATCGCCAGCGTGACATAGGTGCTGCCGGCGTCGGAGAAGGACAGGCCGTGGCTGAACATGCCGAGGATCAGCCCGCCGACGATGTTGACGAACAGGATCAGCAGGCCCGCGACCGCGTCGCCCTTCACGAATTTCGAGGCGCCGTCCATCGAGCCGTAGAAATCGGCCTCGGTCGCCACTTCCTGGCGGCGCGCCTTGGCTTCGTCGGGGGTGAGCAGCCCGGCGTTCAGGTCGGCGTCGATCGCCATCTGCTTGCCCGGCAGGGCGTCGAGGGTGAAGCGCGCCGACACTTCGGACACGCGCCCGGCGCCCTTGGTGATGACGACGAGGTTGATGATCATCAGCACGAAGAAGACGAACAGGCCGACGACATAGTCGCCGCCGATCAGCACCTGGCCGAACGCCTCGATCACATGCCCCGCCGACGCGGTGCCTTCGTGGCCGTGGACGAGCACGACGCGCGTCGAGGCGACGTTGAGCGAGAGGCGGAACAGCGTCGCGAGCAGCAGCACCGTCGGAAAGGCCGAGAAATCGAGCGGCTTCGACGCCTGCAAGGCGACCATCAGCACCAGCAGGCTGATCATGATGTTGGCGACGAAGCTGATGTCGAGGATGATCGGCGAAACCGGGATCACCATCAGCGCGACGAGGATCAGCATCGCCGCGGGCAGCGCGGCGCCGCCGACGATCCGCGCCACGCCGCGCGCGTTCAGGCCCGCGATCATGCGCTGCCTCCCGACAGGGAGGCGAGGCGGCGATAGGCGCTCGCGGCGAAATCCATCGACAGGGTCTTGGGCATGGGCTGAATGTCCATCATCGGCAGCGGCGGCCGGCCGCCGCCATTCGCGCCGCTCGCGCTCGCCATCTGGATGCGCCAGCCGGGGACGGGCGGCGCGCCCGGCGCGCCGCCGCCTTCGTCCAGCTTGGCGCGGAAGCGGTCGCGGATGTCGCCGAGGCTGCGCATGCTGCCGTCGGCGGCATAGAAGACCGAACGGTTAGAAGCCGCCGCATCGGGCATCATCGTCGCGCCCGCCTGATCGGGATTGGCGGCCCAGGCGGTCAGAAAGCGCGCTGCGCCCGCCGAGCCGAGGAAATGGGCGAGATAGAGGTCGACCGGCTCGGCGGCGCGGCCGATGCGGCTTTCGAGATAATCCTGATTGTCGGAGGTCAGCGCCGCGGCCATGTTCGACGACGCGACCGGATCGTCGCGCAGGCCAAGGATCTGGTCGCGAAGCGCGGGATCGGCGACGCTGAAACGCCCCGACGCGTCCTGACCGATCGCACCCGCGGCCCAGCCGAGCCCGTGGCTCGCGCCGTGGCGCCGCAAGGTCGCGAGCCAGGTCTGCTTGGTGAACTGATAGAGGCCGCGCGCCGAGGAGGTCGGCGCCTTGGCGGTCGGATCGAAGCGGCTTTCGACCCGCGCGACATCGACCAGATAGTCGAAGTCGACCCCGGTGCGCGTCGATGCATTCTGGACCGCATCCAGAACGGGGACGGCGCCGGACGCCGGTGTCGCATAGGGGTTGATCGAATTCATGCTTTGGTTCCGCTTGTTCGGGAAACCAAAAGCAATCATCGTGCCATTTTCCGGAAATTCACCAGAACATATGGCTTATCAATAGTTTAAGGCAAGGCCCCGGTGCTGCGTGCCGCGGATCGCATGGTTCATGTCAATCCTCTGACGCGTCCAGTCCTTGAGGATGTTGACGCGGATCGCGGCGGCTTCGAGCTGCGCGAGCGTCGCGGTGATCAGCGTCTGCGCATGGCCTTCGCTACCCGCCGGTATGGCGGCGCCGCGGAACAGGATCACCGCGGTGGCAAGCTCTTCGGTCGCCGCGATGATCGCGCCGGCATCCTGCCCGTCGAGCGCGCCGATGAGCAGATTGAGCTTGGCCTGGATATCGTCCATTCGCGCCTGCATCAGTCGGCGCTTCCGCCAAGACGATCGATCATCGCGCCAGCGATCTTCGCCGGATCGACGGCATAGCGGCCTTCGGCGATCGCGCCGCGCAGCGCGGCGACGCGCGCAGTGTCGACCGGAACCGGCTGAGCGGCGAGTTCGCCGGCGAGGCGGATCAGGCCGGCGGCGGGCATCGCGCCGGATGGCGCGGCACGCGGCGTAGCGGTGCCTGCCGTGGCGGCGGAGGCCAGGCTCGCCGCGAGCTTGCGCACGGGCGCGATGCGGCCGACGCCGCCGACGATCCCGATCTTGCTGTCACCCGACATGATGGCCTCCTTGGCTGTCCGCGCATCGGCGGAAGCGGTCCAAGGGGTTTAACGGACGGCGCGGCGAGACATTAAGGGCTGGTTACCGGAAAAATGAAAAAGAAACCCGGCGGCGTCGGAAAATCGACGCCGGCCGGGCCAGTGGGGCTTACCGATTTGGTGGGCTGTTTGGCTTCTCAATCCATCAGCCGGGCGCGGCCGGGGCCGGTCACGATGGCGCTGATCAGGGTTTTGGGGCCGTCGCCGCGCAGCGCGATCGTTTCGCCGATGCGGCCATCCTGGTTGGCGATCGCCGAATAGCTGACCGAGAAGGTAGCGGATTCGAGCGTGACGCGCACCGCGTCACCGCGGCGGATTACCGGCGCCGATGCGGGCGCGCCATAGCTCGCGGCGACCGGGGCAGCGCCCGCAGGGCCGCTCATCGCGACGCGCAGGCGCCAGCCGAGCGAGGCGCAACGAACCGCGAGCGTCCGGGCGTCGATTGCCGCCACCGACGCTTGTTCGGGGCAGCGCGCGAGCTTGATGCGGCGATCGATCGGGGTCGCGGTGCGCCCCATCGCATTCGCCACTGCCTGCGTCAGCATGTCGATCGTCTGCCAATCCTCGGTCGCCTGCTGCGCCTTTGCGGCGGGCGCGATGGCGAGAGCGGCGGCGAGGGAAATTATGATCTTGCGGGTCATCATCGGCTCCATGGCTGATCCAGGGATTTGCCGACCAAGCTGCACGATGCGTGCCAGTCGCGCTTTGCCGCGGGTTGCCGTGCGCGATCGGCGGCCGCCGTCAATCTTTTGACGAGACGGCCACACCTGTCCGCCCTCCCCTCGGGACGCCTGCCATATAAACCTGAAAAACATCGATAAAATTATTTTGGCACGACCATTGCATTATGCCTTGGTGTTTTTCCGCGCGTCCGGGCCGCAATCCGGTTCGGACCCCGGCGAAAGCCCCGTCGCCGGCCAGGCGACAGATGAAGGCCCGTCGCCGGCCAGGCGACAGATGAAGGAACGTGTAGATGGCATCCGAGAAGCTCTTTGGCGTGCATGCGGCGGCGCTCCAGCTGCGCAGTCAGCGCATGATGATGCTCGCCTCGAACATCGCCAACGCCGCGACGCCGGGTTACAAGGCGCGCGACCTCGATTTTTCCAAGGCGCTCGACCTTGCGCAGCAGGGGGCCTCGACCGGCGCCGCGATCAAGGGCGCGATGGCGTACCGCGTTCCGGTGCAGCCTTCGCTCGACGGCAACACCGTCGAAATGGCGACCGAGCAGACCGCCTTCGCCGAAAACGCGCTCGCCTACCGGTCGAGCCTTTCCTTCCTTCAGGGGCGCATCGGCACGCTGACGCGCGCGCTCAAGGGAGAATGACGATGGCGAGCAATTTCTCGGTTTTCGACATCAGCGGCCGCGCCATGTCGGCGCAGCTCGTGCGGCTCAACACCACCGCGTCGAACCTCGCCAACGCGGGAACCGTCGCGGGCAGCGAGAAGGAAGCGTTCCGCTCGCTGAAGCCCGTCTTCCGCACCGTGATGGACGACCATGGCCGCGCGACGGTCCAGGTCGACCAGGTCACGTCGAGCAAGATGGCGCCGACCAAACGTCACGACCCGTCGAACCCGCTCGCCGACAAGGACGGCAATGTGTGGGAGGCCGCGGTCGATAGCGCCGCCGAACTGGTCGAGATGGTCGAGACCGCTCGCCAGTATCAGAATAATGTTCAGGTTCTCGAGACCGCAAAGGGCCTGATCAACGAAACGCTGCGGTTGGGACAATAATCATGGCCGTCGATTCCATCGCTTCGCAATACTCCTCCTATTCGCCGACAACGCTCAAGGGGCAGCAACTCGATCAGACCGATTTTCTGCGTTTGATGACCGCGCAGCTGTCGCAGCAGGATCCGTTCAATCCGGTCGATAACCAGCAGATGGTTGCGCAGATGGCGCAATTTTCGAGCCTCGCCGGGGTTAGCGAGACCAACAGCACGCTTCAGAAGATTTCGGAGCAGCTCACCGCGCAGACCGCGCTGCTCCAGGACATCAAGGCCGCCACTCCGGCGGCTACCCCCATCACCACCCAGGAAGGATAATCTCATGTCGTTTTATACGTCTCTTTCGGGCCTCAAGGGCGCCCAGACCGACATGTCGGTCATCTCGAACAATATCGCCAACGCCAATTCGATCGGCTTCAAGCGCAGCAAGGCGAGCTTCGGCGACATCTTCGCCTCGTCGCCGACGCAGTCGTCGAAGACCGTCGCGGGCCAGGGCCAGCGCCTGATCGGCATCGCGCAGCAGTTCACGCAAGGCAGTTACGAGACGAGCGAAAAGACGCTCGACCTCGCGATCGTCGGCGAGGGGCTGTTCGTCGTCAAGGGCGAGCCGCCGCGCAACCAGGTCACCTATACCCGCAACGGCGCCTTTTCGCCGCTGCCCGACGGCACGGTCGTCGACTCGACGGGACAGAAGCTCCAGCTTCTTCCCGTCGATGCCAACGGCAACGTCACCGACCGCACGCTCGGCGGCATGTCGGACTTCGTGCTGCCCGACGGCGCGCCGGGCGATCCGACGGCGTCGCTGATCAACGTGTCGGTCGATCTCGACGGCCTCGTCACCGCGACCTACGCCAATGGCGAGGATCAGGTGCTCGGCAAGATCGCGATGGCGACCTTCCCCGCGATGGAGGGGCTGCGCCCGATCGGCGACGCGCACTGGCAGTCGAGCGGCGAAAGCGGCGACCCGACGATCGACGCCGCGACCAACGGCCCGATGGGCACGATCCGTTCGGGCACGCTCGAACGCTCGAACGTCGACATCACCGAGGAACTGGTGATGCTGATCGGCGCTCAGCGCAATTTCCAGGCGAATGCCAAGGCGATTGAGGGCGCGTCGACGCTGACCCAGACGATCATCAACATGCGCACCTAAGGCGCGCGACTAGCCGACTGCCGGGAGCCCATCGATGGACCGCCTCATCTACACCAGCCTCACCGCGATGCGGGGCAGCATGGCCCGGCAGACGGCGATCGCGAACAATCTCGCCAACGCGCAGACACCGGGCTTTCGCGCCGACATGGCCGAAGCCCAGACGCTCTGGCTGCAGGGCAGCGGCTTCGATACGCGCGCGGTCGCCTCGGAAGAGGTGCTCGGCGCCGACATGAAGGCGGGCACCGTCGTCGAAACCGGCCGCGACCTCGACGTCGCGGTGCAGGGCGACGCGCTGCTCGTCGTTCAGGCGAAGGACGGCGGCGAGGCCTATACGCGGCGCGGCGACCTGCAATTGTCGTCGAGCGGTCTCCTGACCACCGGCGACGGCAGCCCCGTACAGGGCAGCCAGGGCCCGATAACGATCCCGCCCGCCGATTCGATCAGCATCGACGCCGAGGGGCGCGTATGGATCGTTCCCGCCGGCGGCGATCCGCAGAGCCCGCAGGAGGTCGACAGGCTGCGCCTCGCGACCCCGACGGGGTCGGAGATCGCGAAGGGGATCGACGGCCTGTTCCGCGTCAAGGGCGGCGGGATCCTTCCCGACGATCCCGAGGCGCGCCTCGTCACCCGTTCGATCGAGGGATCGAACGTCGCCGCCACGACAGCGCTCGTCGAGATGATCGAGGCGAGCCGCAGCTGGGACACGCAATTGAAGATGATCACCGACGCGCGCGACATGGACAGCGCGACGGCCAATCTGATGCAGCTGCCCCGATAAGGAGAATTTAGATGAGCTTCGGAGCCCTTCACGTCGCGCGGACCGGTCTGGATGCCCAGAGCTTCCGGATGCAGGTGATCGCGAACAACCTCGCCAACGTCAACACCACCGGCTTCAAGCGCGACCGCGCGAGCTTCGAGACGCTGAGCTATCAGATGATGACTCCGCCGGGCGCGCAGTCGACTGCGGAAAACCGCTATGCGACCGGGCTCAACCTCGGCACCGGCGTCGCGCTCAGCGGCACCGCGCGGATCGATACGCAGGGCACCTTCGCGACGACCGGCAACGGCCTCGACGTCGCGATCGACGGTGCCGGCTATTTCCAGGTCCAGATGCCCGACGGGCGCATCGGCTACACTCGCGCCGGCAATTTCGGCCGCTCGCCCGAAGGCGTCCTCGTGACGTCGGACGGCAAGCCGGTGCAGCCGCAGATCCAGATCGCCGAGGATGCGACCAACATCTCGATCGGCGCCGACGGCACCGTGTCGGCCAGCAGCCCCGACGGCACGCTCACCGAACTCGGCCGCATCGAGCTGGCGCGCTTCGCCAACCCGGCGGGCCTGCAGGCGATCGGCAACAATTTGCTCGTCGAAACCCCCGCTTCGGGCGCGCCGCAGGTCGGCGGCGCCGGCGAGGAAGGGCGCGGCTCTTTGCGTGGCGGGATGCTCGAGGGATCGAACGTCAATGTCGTCGAGGAGCTCGTCGACATGATCGAGACGCAGCGCGCTTATGAGGTCAATTCGAAGATGATCTCGGCCACCGACGAGATGATGAAAAATGCCTCGCAGACCCTTTAACCTCGCGCTGATCGCGCTTGCCCTCGTGCCGGCTCCGGCCTTCGCAAAGGACAAGGTCGCGCCCGACGCCTTCGCGGTGACGATGCCGGCTCCCCCGCCGGCGCCGCCGACCAACGGCGCGATCTTCCAGGGCGGCTATGTGCCGCTGACCTCGGGCGGACGCGCGGGGGCGGTCGGCGACATCATCACGATCCAGCTCGTCGAACGCACCGCCGCGACCAAAAGCAATGCCGCGCAGACGCAGCGGGACGGCAATATCGGCCTGACCCCGCCCGCGACCGGCCCGCTGTCGCTGTTCAACCCCAGCGACGTCGCGATGGGCGGCGGCCAGCAGTTCAAGGGCAAGGGCGACGCATCGCAGTCGAACGCCCTGTCGGGCGAAGTCAGCGTGACGATCGCCGAAGTCTATCCGAACGGCACGATGCTGGTGAAGGGCGAGAAATTGCTGACGCTCAATCGCGGCGACGAGCGCGTCCAGATCTCGGGCATCGTTCGCGCGATCGACATCGGCCCCGACAATCGCATCCTGTCGACCCGCGTCGCCAACGCCCACATCCGCTACGTCGGCAAGGGCGAGATCGCGCGCGCCAGCAAGCAGGGCTGGCTGCAACGCTTCTTCTCGATCATCAGCCCGTTCTAAAGAGGACAGAAAAGTGACCCAGCGTCCAACCCTCATCACCCTGATCGCTCTGTTCCTGACCAGCCTCGTCTTCGCCGCCCCGGCGCAGGCCGAGCGGATCAAGGATATGGGCCAGTTCCAGGGACTGCGCGCGAACCAGCTCACCGGCTACGGCATCGTCGTCGGCCTGGCGGGAACGGGCGACGACAGCCTCGACTATTCGACGCTGGGGATGAAGGGCGCGGTGTCGCGGTTCGGCCTGACGCTGCCGCCGGGGGTCAATCCGGCGCTCAAAAATGCCGCGGCGGTGATGATCACCGCCGAACTGCCGCCCTTTGCCAAGCCCGGTCAGCGCCTCGACGTCACCGTCTCGGCGATCGGCAAGTCGAAGAGCCTGCGCGGCGGCACATTGGTGCTCGCCCCGCTCTATGGCGCCGATGGACAGATTTATGCGATGGTGCAGGGCAATCTCGTCATCGGCGGCCTCGGCGTCGATGCCGCCGACGGGTCGAAACTGACGGTCAATGTGCCGTCGAGCGGCCGGATCGCCGGCGGCGCGACGGTCGAGCGTGCGGTCGACACGGGTTTTGCCGCCAGCGACCGGCTGACCTTCAACCTCCACCAGTTCGACGCGACCAACGCCAAGCGCGTTACCGATGCGATCAACCAGGCGCTGCCGGGTTCGGCGGTGATGCTCGACGGCGCCAGCATCGCGATCCGCGCAGACGGCGGCAACGACGAACGGATGCGGCTGATGTCGCGGATCGAGAATCTCGATGTCGTCCGCTCCGAGCCGCCGGCGCGGGTCATCGTCAACGCGCGCACCGGCACGGTCGTGATCAACGGCGCGGTCCGCGTCGGCACGGCGGCGGTGTCGCAGGGCAAGCTGACCGTCTCGATCAAGGAATCGCCGACGGTGGTGCAGCCCGCGCCGTTCAGCCGCGGTGAAACCGCGGTCGAGCAGTCGAGCGATATCAGCGTCGACCAGGATTATCGTCCGATGATGATGGTGAAATCCACCGCATCGCTTTCCGAGCTCGTCGATGCGATCAATCGCATGGGCGTTCCTCCCGGCGACCTCGTCGCCATCCTCGAGGCGCTGAGCCAGGCCGGCGCGCTGACAGCGGAACTGGTGATCATATGACGACGCCCATCTCCTCTTCCCACGCTTCGACCCCCGCGCCCGCCGCGGGCGGCGGGGGCGACGGCGGCCTGCGCAAGGCGGCCGAGGCCTTCGAGGCGGTGATCCTCCGCCAGTTGATGAGCTCGATGCGCCAGGCGAAGCTCGGCGACGATATCTTCGGGTCGAGCGCGACCGACAATTTCCGCGAGATGGCCGACGCCAAGACCGCGGACTCGATGGCCGCGCTCCGCCAGTTCGGCATCGCCGACATGGTCGAGGCGCAGCTCAAGGGCCGCGCCATGGCCGCAGGCGGAGGGGGCCTCCAGTGAGCGATCTTCTTAGCATCGGCTATACCGGCCTGCGCGCCTATTCGAAGGCGCTGTCGACCGTCGGCGACAATATCGCCAACGCGCAGACTCCGGGCTATGCGCGGCGGCGGCTCGACCTTGCCGAAGTGCCGTCGGGCACCAACATGGTGCTCTATCGCGGCAGCACGACGCCGGGCGGCGTCGACATCAAGGGCGTCGTGCGCTCGGTCGACCAGTGGCTGATCAACGATGCGCGCATCTCGTCGGGCGATTCCGAACGCGCGGCGGCTAAGCTCGACTGGATGAACCGCGTCGAAAGCGCGCTCAGCGACGACAGCAACGGCATCAAGACCGCGCTGACCACGCTCTACACGACCGCGGACCAGCTCACCGCCGATCCGTCGAACCCGACGCTGCGCGCGCAGTTCCTGCAGGCCGCGAGCGATGTCGCCGCGGGCTTTCAGACCGCCGCGAACCGCCTGTCGAGCCTGTCCGACGGCGTGTCGGCCGCGGGCACGGCCGAGGTGTCGCAGTTCAACACCAATCTGGAAGCGCTCGAACAGATCAACGTCGGACTGCGCAAGGCGCGCGACGGATCGACCAATCAGGCGGCGCTGATGGACGAGCGCGACCGCCTGCTCGATCAATTGTCGGCGCAGGCGGGGGTCAGCGCGACTTTCGACGCGCATGGCGCGGTGACGCTGCGCGCGACCGGCAGCGGCGACCTGCTCGTCGGCGGCGGCGTGGTGACGCCGATCGCGATGACGACCGCGGCCGATGGCCGCATCGCCTATACGATCGGCGGATCGGCCTTTCCCAACGCCACGGGTTCGCTGGCCGGCTTCGCCGAGGCGGCGAACCATATCGCCGACCAGCGTGCCGGGCTCGACACGATGGCGACGCAGTTCGCGGGCGAACTCAATGCCGCGCATCAGGCGGGTATCGACGCCGACGGTAATGCCGGCCAGCCGCTTTTCACCGGCACCAGCGCCGCGACGCTGACCGCGACGCCGCTGACCGCGAGCCAGGTCGCCGCCGCCGACGCGACGAGCGGCAACGGCAATATGTTGGCGCTCGGCGCGATGCGCGGCGCGAACGATCCCGAGGCGGCCTGGTCGGGCCATATCGCGACGCAGGCGCAGGCAACGGCCTCGGCGCGCGCGCAGGATGCCGCCGCGACGACGCGCGCCGATGGTGCCGCCGCCGCGCGCGATTCGGTGAGCGAGGTCAATCTCGACAATGAAGCCGCCGAGCTGCTGCGTTTCCAGCAGGCCTATTCGGCAGCGGCGCGCACGATCCAGGTCGCGCGCGAAACGATGCAGACGCTGCTCAGCTCGCTGTAGGAAGGCCGGAGAGATGATTAACGCCGTAGGCAATCGCATGACGCGCGAGATCGCGCGTCAGTCGAAGCTCGCCGATGCGCTCGAGCGCACGCAGATCCAGATTTCGACCGGGCTGAGGATGCAGCGCATGTCGGACGATCCTGTCGCCGCGCGCCGCGTCCTGACAATCGGCACGACGCAGGCGAGCATGACGAGCTGGCAGGCGAACATCAAATCGGCCACGGCGCAGACCGCGCAGGCCGATGGTGTGCTCAAGTCGGTGAGCGACCTGCTCGCGCGCGCGAACGAGCTGACGCTGTCGGCGGCGAGCGACACGGCGAGTCCGAGCGACCGCGCGACGATCGCCGCCGAACTGGGCGCGCTGGCCGACGAGATCGACGCTTTCGCGGCGACGCGCGACGCGAATGGCGAGCCGCTCTTTGCCGCCGGCGACGCCCGCGTCGTCCGCTTCGATTCGGACGTTGCCTTCGCGCCGGTGCCGTCGGCGGCGACCGCTTTCGTCGTCGGGGGCAATTCGCTGTCGACCAGCCTGCGCGACGCGGCGACCGCGATCACGGCGGGCGACAAGCCGGGCATGAACGCCGCGCTGACCACCATCACTGCCGCGATTGGACATGTCGCCGACCAGAATGCCGCGCTCGGCCTGTCGGCCGGGCGGCTCGAACGCATCGGCGAATCGCTGTCGGCGCGCGGGATCGAGATCGCCGACGAGCGCCAGTCGATCGAGGAGACCGATCTCCAGACCGCGATCGCTGAGCTGAACGCCCAGGACCTGACGCTCAGCGCCGCGCAGGCGGCTTTTGCCAAGATCAACCGGCAGACTTTGTTCGATCTTTTGACCTGACGCGCTCAACTTCGGTGGCGCGCTGCCGTTAAGCATGAAGACGTCCTTTGAATTTTTCCGGGGGTTCGCCCCCAATGGAGTTGCCCGCGCATGTTTCCCGTAATCGGCATCGTCGTTCTGATCCTGCTGGTGTTCGGGGGGTTTGCGTTCACCGGCGGCAATCTCACGCCGGTGCTCCACGCGCTTCCGCATGAAATGCTGATCATCGGCGGCGCCGCGGTGGGCTCGCTGATCATCGGCAATTCGGGCGCCGACCTGAAAGCGCTCGCGGGCGGGCTCGGCAAGGTGTTCAAAGGCCCTGCCTACAAGAAGCAGGACTATCTCGACTGCATCCTGCTCGTCTCGACGCTGATGAAGATGATGCGCACCGAGGGGCCGGTCGCGGTCGAGCCGCATATCGAGGAGCCGAAAAGCTCGCCGATCTTTCAGCAATATCCCAAGCTTTTGAAGGACGACACGCTCGTCCACCTGATCTGCGATACGCTGCGCCTGGTCGTCGTCTCGTCGGGGACGCTCGATCCGCATGCGGTCGAGGACGTCATGGACAATGCGCTCAAGAACCACCGCCACCACGCGCTGAAGCCCGCCGAAGGGTTGCAGAGCCTCGCCGACGCGCTCCCGGCTCTGGGTATCGTCGCCGCGGTGCTCGGCGTCGTGAAAACGATGGGCTCGATCGACAAGCCGCCCGAGATCCTGGGCGCGATGATCGGCTCGGCGCTCGTCGGCACCTTCCTTGGCGTGCTCCTCGCCTATGGTCTCGTCGGGCCGTTCGCGGCGCGCGCGAAGACGGTGATCGAAAGCGACGCCGCCATCTATCACACGGTGAAGCAGCTCATCATCGCCTCGCTCCACGGCCATCCGCAGCCGCTCGTCATCGAGGCCGCGCGCTCGGGGGTCGACCATCTGAACCAGCCGAGCTTCGCCGAGGTCTTCGACGGCATGCGGGGCCGCTAAATGGCTGCGCGTCCCAATCTTGTTCGGCCGATCATCGTCAAGAAGGTGATCGAGGAAGCGCACGGCGGCCATCACGGCGGCGCCTGGAAGGTCGCCTATGCCGACTTCGTGACCGCGATGATGGCCTTCTTCCTGCTGATGTGGCTGCTCGGCGCGACGACCGAGAAGCAGCGCAAGGCGCTCGCCGACTATTTCGCGCCGACGATCGTGCGGACGAAGCAGGAGAGCGCCGGCGGCGCCAGCCTGTTCGGCGGCGATTCGATCGTGTCCGCCGACAATTATCCGCACCGGGCGGGGCAGACCGGGACGCGTTCGCTCACCATCCCGAAGGATGCCGTCGGCGGGCCGAAGGAAGCGGCGGGCCGCGAGCGCGAGAAGGAAAAATTCGCGCAGGTCGCCAAGTCGATGATGGAGCGCGTGCAAAAGAAGGGCGAGCTCAAACGGCTCGCGCGCAACCTGCGCTTCACGGTCACGACCGAGGGGATGCGGATCGACGTCGTCGACGATGCCGACTTCTCGATGTTCGTGATGGGCACCAGCCAGCTCACTCCGGCGGGCGCGAAATTGTTCAGCGAGATCGCGGGGCCGATCGCCGAAACGCCGAACCGGCTGATGATCCGCGGCCATACCGATGCCGCGCCCTGGTCGGCGAAGGCGGGGATGAACAATTGGCGCCTGTCGGTCGACCGCGCCGAGGTTGTGCGCAACTTTCTCGAGTATCGCGGCGTTGCCGGAGATCGCTATGCGCGGATCGAAGGGGTCGCCGATCGCGAACCTTATAACCCTGTCGATCGATTCGATCCGCGCAACCGCCGCATCTCGATCACGCTCGGCTGGCGGATGGGGGATGGGAATTAGTGCCAATTTGGTGGCATTCCGAAATCTTAACAACGCGATTGCGCGGCCATTACCGCCATATTGGTAATAACTCTTTGTTTTCAAGGGGTTGTGATCATTTGGATAATCTTTCGTTTACCATTTTCCTCAATCTCCATCTCCATCGAAAGCGCCGATTGGGGGGCGCGGTGGAGACGAAAATGACTGTGGGGCAGAACAAGGGGGCGGCGCCGTCGGCGCTCGAGACGCTGATCATCGGGCACAGCCCGGCGGTGGAGCGGCTGCGCGAAATGATCCGGCGGGTGGCCCGTTCGAACGCGTCGGTGCTGCTCTGCGGCCCGTCGGGGTCGGGCAAGGAACTCGTCGCCCGCGCCATCCACGACGAAGGCGTGCGGTCGGACAAGGCCTTCACCGCGATCAACTGCGGCGCCATCCCCAGCGACCTCATCGAATCCGAACTCTTCGGCCATGAAAAGGGCAGCTTCACCGGCGCCCACGCCCGCCGCATCGGCCATTTCGAGGCGAGCGACGGCGGTACGCTGTTTCTCGACGAAATCGGCGACATGCGCTTCGACATGCAGGTCAAGCTGCTCCGCGTGCTCGAGGACCGGACGATCGTCCGCGTCGGCAGCAGCGAGGTCCGCCCGGTCGACATCCGCCTGATCTCCGCGACGCACCAGGATCTGGGCGACGCGATCGCCGACGGCAAATTCCGCGAAGATCTGTTCTTTCGCCTCGGCGTCGTCGTCATCCAGGTGCCGGCGCTTGCCGCCCGCGTCGAGGATATTCCGGCGCTGATCCGCCATTTCCAGCGCAAGATGCCCGCCGACGCCAAGTGCCGCTACGACGAAGGCGCGCTCGCCGTGCTGATGCAGCACAAATGGCCGGGCAACGTCCGCGAGCTTCGCAATTTCGTCGAGCGCGCGAGTGTGCTCCACGGCGGCGAGACGCTCGGGGCCGAAGATGTCGCGATCCTCCTCAATCCCACCGCGGTGCCGCTGCTGCGCCCGGTCGTCTCGCACGGCCCCGCCGCGGTGCCTGCCGACGACGAGGATCATCTCGCCGCGCATCCCGCCAAGCTGCCGGCGCCCGGCCGCCCGATCGACCTCAAGCGCGAGATCGAGACGATCGAGCTCGAACAGATTCACAACGCCCTCGATCTCGCCGACGGGATCATCTCCGAAGCCGCGCGCCTGCTGACGCTGAAGCGGACGACGCTGATCGAGAAGATGCGCAAATATGGAGTTCAGCAGCAGGCCGCCTGACGACTACCCCACCAGTTTTCGGCGCCGCTGAATTCGGCACCGGCTCGCTGTTTCCCGGCCGTCCGTCCCCACATCGGCGGCCCGGAACAGGGGGCCGGTGTCGAACCCTTTTGGGGGCGTCTCGAAACCGAAGCCCCGAATCCGTTCGCGTCGAGCGAAGTCGAGACGCCCATCGGACAGTGCCATGCCGATGGGCGTCTCGACTTCGCTCGACGCGAACGGTCAGGGGATGAGCGCCCTAACTGGATTGACGATTGATCGTCTACCGCAGCTGGCGCCAGGCCGAGCTGATCGTCACGATGCCGTTCAGCAGCTCGTCGAGCGATTCGGCGCTGTTGGCCGAGACCGCGTCGTCGAGCTTGCGGCGCATGCTGCGATAGACGCGCGACAGCGCGGTGGCGACGTCGCCGCCGGCGTCGCGGTCGAGGTTCGCGTCGAGGCCGATCAGGATGGTGCGTGCGCGCCGCGCGGGTTCGGTGGCCGAGATGCGCTGCCCCTGCCGCACCATCGAGGCGAGCACCCCGACCGCCGTCTCCAGCTCGTCATAGAGCATGGTGACGAGTTCGACGGGGTCGGCGGCCAGCGCGCGGCTTTCGTGTTGCAGACGGCGATAGAGTCCCGTCGCGCGGACGGTCGAGGGAGTGGCGGCCATGGACGTCATCAGTCGTTGTTCTGGTTCGTCCACATCTTGATCTGTTGCTCAAGATAGGCCTGGGTTGCCTTGAAGGCGTTCAGTTTGACGTCGAGGGCGCTATACTGCTTTTCGAGCCGCGCCTTGTAGGCGGCTTCGCGTTCCTCGACCTTTTCGAGCTGCTCGGCGAGCGAACTGCTCTTGTCGGTGAGCGATTTCGACACGCGGCCGATCGCGCCATCGCTTGCGACCGCCTTGTCGCGGATCGCATCGAGGATGCCGGCGATGCCGGGATCGGTGGTCGCGGTGTGCGTCGCATCGCGGCGTGGGCTGAACAGCGCCTCGACCGCGCCGGCGTCGGCGGTCAGCGCCTTTTCCAGTTTCGCCGAATCGAGCGTAAGTGTTCCGTCCTTGGCGGACGAGATGCCGATGTCAGACAGTCTCGAGATACCGCTGCCGCTGGTCAGCACCTTGTTGACCATGTCGCTGAGCTCGCGCTCGAGCGAGCGGAGCGAGCTGGTGGTGCCCGACATGCCGGCGGCGGCGGTCAGGCTCTTCTTGAGCTGATTATAGACCGACACGAAATCGCCGACGGTCTGGCGGATCATGTCGAGCGGGCGGCTCGCACCGATGTCGACCGGCTGGCCGGGGGCGGCCTTCTTGAGCGTCAGCGCCATGCCGGGAATGACGTCGTCGATACTGTTCGTGGCGCGGCTGTAGGCGATGCCGTCGATCGTGAAGGTCGCGTTCGCGGCCGACTGGCCGAGCGTCATGCCGCCGCCCGCGCCATAGCCGAAAGCGGCGAGCGCGGGGTCGGCCCCCGCGTCGGCAGCCAGGGTGAAGGCGTTCGCTTCGCCCGTCGCACCCTTCAGCACGATACGGCTGCCGCCGGTGTCGGCGACGATCGAGGCGGTGACCCCGGCGCCGCTGGCATTGATCGCGGTCGCGAGGCCTTCGAGGCTGTTGTTGGTCGCATCGATGGTGATCGTCTTGTTCACCCCGCCGACGCTCAGCGTCATCGTGCCGGTGCCGATCGCGGCGGTCTTGTCGGCGACGATCGCCGAATAGGCGGTCTGTGCGCGGGCAAGGCCGTTCACGACGATGGTCGCCGAAAAGCTGTCGGCGCTGATGCCCGCGCGCGCGGTCGCCGACAGCACGCTGTCGTCGGAAACGGTCGGCGTGCTGCGGAGCGACCCGTCATCGATCATTTGCTGGAGCGAATCGGCGAAGCCCTCGAGGTCCGACCGCGCCTGTGCGACGGCGCTTATCTGCGCCTGGTTCTGTGTCGTCAGCGTCGAAATCCGCGCGACCTTCGGATCGCGCGAGGCGGACGACAGATCCGTAACCAGCTGCTTGATGTCGAGCCCCGATCCGAAGCCGAGCGAATTGGCGATAGAGGTGACCATGGCGAATATCCTTCGCACCTCTTAACGGCGGCGCGATCGAGGGATTAAGCGGTCCAAGGTCAGTTTTGTCGGCGCCCCTCGGGGTCGAAACGGTGCGTGACCGGCACGTCGACCATGGGCTGCCCCAGGCCTTCGGCCATCGCGCGCTCGAGCTGGAAGACGAAGGCGAGCACCGTCGCGACCGCGACGAACAATTCCTCGGGAATCGTCCGTCCGGCGCGCGCGGTGAAATAGATGGCGCGGGCGAGCTGCGGATATTCGAGGATCGGCACGTTCGCGGTGCGCGCGAGTTCGCGGATCGACAGCGCGACGTCGCCGCGCCCGCGCGCGACGACGACGGGCGCCGCGTCCTGGCCGGGGCGATAGCGAAGCGCGACCGAGAAATGGGTCGGGTTGGTGAGGATGACGGTCGCGTCCGACACGGCCTTGCGCGCGGAACCGCTCAATATCTCGTGCGCGCGCTGGCGCTGCGCCTGTTTGAGTTCGGGCGCGCCGTCCGCTTCGCGCATTTCCTCCTTGATTTCCTGCTTGCTCATCATCAGGCGGCGGGTGCGTTGATACCATTGCGCGGGGACGTCGATCAGCGCGATGACGACGAGGCCGCCCGCCATCGCGAGCATCGAATGGCCGACCGCGCGGCCGGCAAGACCGATCGCGGCGTTGAGATCGGCCTGCGCCATCGACATGATCGCGGGCAGGCTGTGCGCGACGAGTTGATAACCGATCGTGCCGAGCAGCAGCACCTTGGCGAGCGACTTGACCAGCTCGATGACGCCTTGCGGCCCGAAGATGCGTTTGAGTCCCGACAGGGGATTCATCCGATTGCCCTTGAAGCCGAGCGCCTTGCCGCGCCAGCCGAGCGAGCCGAGCATCGCGGGCGCCGCGATGCTCGCGCCGATCGCGAGCGCGAACAGGCTGGCGAGCGGCAGCAATATCTCGACGCCGTTGCGCATCACCGCTTCGCCGGGGGCGAAATGGGCGATATCGCCGGCGTCGAGGGTCAGGCCGCGCTGGACGAGCTCGCCCGCCGAATCGACGAGCCAGCCGCCCGCGGCGAACAGCCAGCCCGCGCCGGCGAGCATCATCAGCGCCGTCGCGAGTTCCTTCGACATCAGCACGTCGCCCTCGCGCGCCGAATCCTTGAGCTTCTTCTGGGTTGGAAGCTCGGTCTTCTGGTCTTTTTCGCTCGTTCCCGCCATCGCTCAGCGCCCCGCGGCGATCGTGCGCGCCATGTCGAGCGCGTCGGAAAGGAAGCGGGCGATCGTCTCGGCCATCGCCGGGGTCACCATGCCGAGCAGGATGACGCCCGCGAGCAAAGTCGCGGGCAGGCCGACCGCGAACAGGTTCATCGCCGGGGCCGAGCGGCCGATCACGCCCATGATCATCTGGACGAGAATCAGCACGAAGCCGACCGGCAGCGCGATCGTCAGCCCGGCGGCGAACATCAGGCTCGCGAAATGAAGCAGGCCGCCGATCGCGGCGAAGGAGGGAAAGGCGTTGCCGGGCGGCAGCGCCTGATAGCTGTCGACGATGATCCGGATCAGCATCAGATGGCCGTCGGCGGCGAGGAAGAGCGCGGTCGCGAGCATCGACAGGAACTGACCGACGACGGTGCTCGACGCGCCGCTCAAGGGATCGACCATCGACGCGAAGCCGAGCCCCATAGCATTGCTGATCGCCTCGCCCGCGAGCAGCGCGGCGGCGAGCCCCATCTGGAGCACGAAGCCGATCGCGAGGCCGATCACCGCCTCGCCGATGATGAAGAAGAGGCCGGGGACCGAGACGATGCCATCGGCGGGCAGCGCCATCCCCGACGCCGCGACCGCGGGCACGCCGACCGCGAGCGCGATGACGAGGCGAAGCTGCACCGGCACGTTCGCGGCGCCGAACACCGGCGCGGCCAGAAAGGCGGCGCCGGGCCGGATCATCCCCAGCATCCAGAGCTGGAGCATCGCCTCGACATTGGGGACGTCGGCGGGGTTCATCGCGCCGCTAGCGGACCAGATTCGGAATCTGCGCGAAAATGTCCTGCGTGAAATCGGTGAGCAGCACCAATATGCTGCTGCCGAAAATCGCAAGGCAGACGGCGGTGACGATCAGCTTGGGCACGAAGCTCAGCGTCTGTTCGTTGATCGAGGTCGCCGCCTGCACCATGCCGAGCAGCACGCCGACGACGAGGATCGGGATCAGGATCGGCGCCGAGGCGAGCGCGAGCACCCACAAGGACTGCTGCGCGACCCCGACGAAATAATCGGCTTCCATGACGCTATGTCCCGAAAGAGGAGGCGAGCGAGCCCATCGTCAGCGCCCAGCCGTCGACGAGGACGAAAAGCAGCAGCTTGAAGGGCATCGAGATCACCGTCGGTGACAGCATCATCATGCCGAGCGACATCAGCGCCGACGCTACGATCAGGTCGATGACGAGAAAGGGCAGGAAGATCAGGAAGCCGATCTGGAAAGCGGTCTTGAGCTCGCTGGTGACGAAGGCGGGGAGCACGATCGAGAAGGGCACGTCCTTGGGGCTCGCATAGGTGGGCGCCTTGGCGATCTTCGCGAACATCATCAGGTCGGTCTTGCGGGTCTGCGCCATCATGAAGCCGTGCAGCGCGTCGCCCGAACGGCTGATCGCGGTGCCGATGTCGATCTGTTCCTGACCATAAGGTTCGATTGCGACGCGGTTCACCTCGCTCAGCACCGGCTGCATCACGAACAGCGATAGGAAGAGGCTGAGACCGACGAGCACCTGGTTCGGCGGCGTCTGCTGGAGCCCGAGCGCGTGGCGCAGGATCGACAGCACGATGATGATGCGCGTGAAGCTGGTCATCATCAGGAGCAGCGACGGTAGCACCGTCAGCAGGCTCATCAGGAGGAGGATCTGCAGCGACAGCGTCAGCGGACGGCCGTCGCCGCCGATCTCGCTCACCGCGCGCGTGATGCCGCTCGCGCCGACGTCCTGTGCGAAGGCCGGCGTTGCCGCGGCGAGCAGCGCAAAACCGCCCATCAGGGCGGCGCGGCGCAGCCAGCGCTTGCGAGGACCGTCAGCCGACATGAAAGTCGCCCTGACTGTTGTCGGCGAGGCGGGTGACCTGGCCGCGCGAGACCGAGAGCAATATCTGCTGGCCCGCGAATTCGACGACCGCGAGCTTGGTGCCGGGGCCGAGCGGGAGGACGCCGACCATCTCGACCGCGCGCGCCTGCTTGGCGCCGCCGGTCAGGGGCACGCCCATCTGGACGCGCTTCCATAACCACAGACTGCCCCACGCCATGCCGCCGACCAGCGGCAGCAGGATCAGCAGACGGAGAATATATTCGAGCATCAGCCCCTCCGCTCGAAGCCCGCGAACCCTTGCGCGGGTGCGACGACTTCGGCGATCTGGATGCCGTAGCGGCCTTCGACGCTGACGATCTCGCCCTTCGCGATCAATGTGCCGTTGGCATAGATGTCGAGCAGTTCGTTCGCGGCGCGGTCGAGTTCGACGACGCTGCCCTCGGACAGCGACAGCAGTTCGGCGAGCGTCATCGACGTCGATCCGACCTCGACCGAGACGCGCAGCGAGACGCCGGCGAGCAGATCGAAATTGGGCGCGCCCGCAATGCTCCGGTCGCGCCGGTCGGGCCGGGCGGGGGCTTCGCTCATGTCATTCATCGTCGGATCCCTTTTCGACAGTCTCAATCAGGATGGCGGCGTTGCCATTCGATTCCCCGATGCTGCCGGACGCGAAACTGCGGCCGGCGACGGTTACCGGAACATTGCGCGGAATGGTTAACGGAATGATATCGCCGACCTCCAAAGAGAGGAGTTTCACCAAAGAAATTTCGGGGCGCGCGAGAACCGAGCGCACCGGCACGCGCACGGTCTTGAGCGCGCGGTTCAGCGTCGCGGTCCAGGCGGGGTCGATCGCGGGCCCGTCGCGCATCTCGGGAACCGGTTCGGCGCCAGCGATTCCGCGCAGCGCCGCCTGCGGATAAGCGCAGAGAATCGTCCGTCCCTCGAACACGCCGCCGCGCAGCGTGAAGCGCTGGACGAGCAGTTCGTCGTCGCCGCGCACCGCTGCGAGCTTCGCGGGATCGCTGGTCACGCAGTCGAGTTCGGGTTCGATTCCCATCTTCCACGCCGCGGCGAGTTGCTGCCCCATGTCGCGGCCGAGGCGCGCGGCGAAGCGTTCCTCGGCGTCGGTCAGTTCCTCGCGCTCGCCGGCGAGCTGACCCTTGCCGCCATAGAAGATGTCGACGAGCTGGAGCAGCAGCGGCCGCGCGGTCGCGAGCAGCACCGGCCCCTTGAGCGGCGGTGCATGATAACGCCAGAAGAGGCCGGGGCTGACCGCCTGGCACCAGTCGGTAAAGCGCATCTGCACCGCGGCCTCGCGCTCGATCTGCACCGTCGGCGCGCCGAGCGCGCGGATGAGGTCGCGCAAGCTGCGCGCGAACTGGTTGCCGACGCTGTCGAGCACCGGAAAGGCATAGCTGCCCTCGGCCTTGCGCAGCAGCAGCGACGCCTTCGCGTCGGCGGCCTGCTTGGCCGAGGCATCGACGGGTTTCGGCTCGAGGCTCACTGGATCACCAGGCTCGTGAAATAGACATTGTCGATGCCGCCGAAGCCTTCCTTGTCGCGCAGCACGTCGTTGATCGCGGCGGTGAGCTGGCGCTGAAGCTGCTGCTTGCCCTGCGAGGTCGACAGCAGCGCCGGGTCCTGTTCGGCGAGCACCATCAGCACCGCCGAGCGGATCGGCACCTGCTGGCGCTTGATGTTGGTGATCACCTTGCCGTCGTAAAAGGTCGACAGGCTGATCCCGACCTGAAGGAAGCCCGATCCGTCAGCGAGGTTGGTCGTGAAGGCGTCGGTCATCGGATAATAGGTGATTTCATATTTGCGCGGATCGACCTTGAAATGGTCGTTCGGAACCGAGACGGTGCCGACCTTCAGCGCCGGCTCCTTGCCTTCCCCGCCGCCTTCGCCCTCGGCGGCCGCTTCCTCGCCGACGCTGCGGACGACGAGCTTGGGATAATGATCCTCGGGTTTCGCTTCATGGCCGGCGAGGCCGCCGCCCAGATAGATGCCCGCACCGGCGCCGGCGCTGATCAGCGCGGTCGCGCCGATACCCAGCATCAGCATTTTCTTCATCTTGCCACCCTTCTTGGGCTCGGCGTCGGGGGTTTTGTCCTTGCTCATGGTCAGGCCTTTCGGGGTCAGGCAAAGCGGCCGCGGCGATCCGCGGCGCGTTCATTGCGGTCGGCGCCGGGGCGCTCGGGGGCGGTTTCGATCAGATGGCTGGCGTTCGGAGCAGCATTTCGGCCGCTCTGGCCCTGCTGCTGTTGCTGGCGCCCGGTCTCGGCGGGCGTATGCGTGACCTGCGCCTCGGCGACGCGCACGCCCTGCTGGCGCAGATCCTCGACGAGACGCGGCTGCGCGGCGGTGACGATCGTCGCGGTCGCTTCATGCTGGGTGTCGAGCTTCAGCGACACGCCGCCGCTGTCGTCCATCTTCATCGCGACGTCGAGCCGGCCGAGGTGGCGCGGCATCAGACGAAAGCTGAGGTCGCCAGTCTCGGATTTGGTCGCGGCGATGTCGGCCGCAAGCTGGGCGATCCACTGGTCGTTGCTGCCCATGTCGAGCAGGCGTTCGGTGACCGGCGCGGCGGCCTGGGTCAAAGCGGGGGCCACGATGCCGGGTGCGGCGGGCTGGCCGAAGAGCACCGCCATCGACGCGCCGCTGTCGGCCACGGGCCGGAACGGGGCAGGGTCGGCGGCCGGTTTCGCGGCCGGCGCCGGCAAGGCGGCGCTTTCCACCCTGACCGGGCGCGCTGGGGCGGAGGCAAGGGCCTCTTCGCGAGCGGGCTTGGCGGCGGCGGTCGCGACGGCCTTGTCGGCCGGACGCGCCGGAGCGACTGCGGGGGCCGGGGCGTCGGGCGCCGGTGCGGTCCTGGCTGCCGGGGCGGGCAGGGTCGTCGTTGCCGCCGTCGATCGCGGCGCATCCTTCGCTTCGGGAGTCTTCGCGGGTCGGCCGGTCGGTGTCGGAGCCGCATTCGCCGCGATCGCCACGGCGGCAGCTACCGGAGCCGACTGTGCCGGGTCGGCGGTCACGGCCGTCACGACGGACGGCTCGGCGGCGCGTGCATCGGGAGCGTCGGTCCCGACGGGAGCGTCACCAACGGCATCGTCGGCCTTGGCATCGCCCTTTTCGAAGGGTTTTCCGGGTGCATCGACCGCCGGCTTCGCGGCCGCGCGCGGGGTCGCCACGGCGATCAGCAGGCTCGCAGCCACGGCGGCGTCGGGCGTCGGCGTCGCCTCGGCCGGTTTCGCGGCAGGCGTGGAGGGCTGCTCGGCGGACGCCTCGGGCACGATCGCTCCGGTCGCCGCGGCGGCGGCCGATATCTGGACCGGTGCGGCGCCGGGCTGCGAGCGAACCGGGCTGATGGCCGAAGCCAGCGGCGCCGTCGCCGTCGCGGTCGGAAGGGTCGTTGCCATAGGAAGCACCATGTCCGCTTCCCCGTCGACGACGGCGCTCGGGGCGGCCGGGACGGGGGTGTTGGAGGGAGGCGTGAGTGCGATCGGACCGGCCGGCAGCGCGTCAGCGCCGCTCGCCACGCTGCCCGGCAGCCTGGCGAGCAATTGCTCGAAGCCGCCGGCATCGCTGTCGGCGGGCGCAGCCGGGCCCAGCGCGGCGAGGATCGTCGCGAGGCCGGTCTGCGCCTGGGGAAGGGCGAGCGCGGTCATCATGCCGCGCCGCCCTCGATCAGGCGCAAGCTCATAGTCCGGCGGCGATGCGGACGGTTGGCGTCGCTGCGACGCTCCATCTCGGCCTCGGCCGACTTGCGGCTGCGCTCATAGAGGCGGACCGCCGATTCTTCCTTCATCATCGCGCTCTGGGCGAGCATCCCGGCTTCGTCGCGGCGGATACCGGCATTGACGAGCGGCGCCGCGAGATTTTCCTTCGCCATGTCGAGCCGCATGCCGAGCTCGCCGATCGTGTTCAGCGCGCGGCCCGCGACCGCGCCCTTCGCCATCGCCAGGTCGGTGCGCAGCCCCTCGAGGCGCTTCGACAGTTCGACGAGGCTCGCGAGCTCGCCGGTGGCGCGCGCGAGATGGGCCTCGGCCATCTGATGTTCGACGGAGCGCACGCGGATGATGCGTTTGCGGCGTGCGGTGCGGGCGTTCATGCAGTAAATCCTTCAATCAGGGCGTTGCGGGAGGTGATGAAATCGACTTGCGTGCCGGCGGCCTGCGACACGAAGGCGAGCTGATCGGCGTGGCGCGCGATCGCGGTGTCGAGCACCGGATCGCCGCCCGCCACGTAAGCGCCCATCAGCATCAGATCGCGATTCTCTTCATAGGCGGACCAGAGCTGGCGAAAGCGCGCGGCGGCGGCGGCATGGTCGGGATCGACCGAATCGGCCATGGTGCGCGACAGCGAGCGGGCGACGTCGATCGCGGGATAGACGCCCTGTTCAGCGAGCGTGCGCGACAGGATGATATGCCCATCGACGATCGCGCGCGCCGAATCGACGACCGGATCGTCGATGTCGCCGCCGTCGGCGAGGACGGTGTAGAGCGCGGTGATCGATCCGCCGGTCAGGCTGTCGTTGCCCGCGCGCTCGACGAGCGAGGGGATGAGAGCGAAGGTCGAGGGCGGATAGCCCTTCATCGTCGGCGGCTCGCCCAGCGTCAGCCCGATCTCGCGCTGCGCGTGCGCGACGCGGGTCAGGCTGTCGATCAGCAGCAGCACCTTCTTGCCCTCGGCGCGAAATGCCTCGGCGATCGCGGTCGCGCGCATCGCGGCGCGCAGGCGCAGCAAAGGCGGATGGTCGGCGGGAACCGCGACGACGACCGATTTCTTGCGCACGGCGGGGGGCAGTTTGGTCTCGACGAAATCGCTGACCTCGCGGCTGCGCTCGCCGATCAGCCCGACGACGATCACATCGCATTCGGTGCCCGCGATCATCTGGCCCATCAGCACCGACTTGCCGACGCCCGAGCCCGCGATGATCGCGACGCGCTGGCCCTCGCCGATGGTGAGCAGGCCGTTGATCGCGCGCACCCCCATGTTGAGCGGCTTCGTCACCCGGCCGCGGCGCAGCGGGTTGACCTTGCGGCCGGCGAGCGGCCACTGGAACTGCGATTTCACCGGCGGGCGCCCATCGAGCGGATGGCCCTGCGCGTCGATGATGCGGCCGAGCAGCGCCTTGCCGCAAGCGACCATGCTGCTCGCGCCGTGCGGCTCGACCGGCGCGCCGGTGACGAGCGGCATGTTGGTGTCGAAGGGCAGGACGAGGCTGCGGTGACCGCGAAAGCCGACGACCTCGCCATAAACATAATCATTGTTCGCCGACTTGATGCGGACGTTGCTGCCGAGCGGCTGCGGAAAGCCCGACACCTCGAGCATGATGCCCTCGTGCGCGACGAGCGTGCCGATGCGGCGCGGGCTCGCGTCGCGGAGTTCGACGGGCGCGAGCAATTGCTGCGCGGTCAGGGCGAGGCGGCGCGTCATGCGGCGATATCCTCGCCGCCGAGCGCGGCGCGCAGTTCACCCAGATAGACGGCGCGGCCGTGTTCGATCCAGCCGGCCGAGGTTTCGATGCGGACGGTGCCGCGCATCATCGTCGGGTCGGCCTCGACCGGCAGCGCGATCGGTGCGTCCATCAGCAGCGCGGCGTCGGCGGGGTTGACCCACAGGGTGCGCGCCTTGTCGGCCTCGGCGACCATCGCCGCGGCGATGTCGGCCTGCGTCTGCAGCCATTCGGCGTCGATCGGCGCGCGGCCGACGATCTGGCGTACCAGCCGCTCGACCGTTTCGGCGATGAGCTGCGCCAGTTCCTCGCTCGGTTCGTCCTGCAGCGCCTCGGCGCCCGCGACGAGCGCCAGCAACTGTTCGCGTTCGACCGCGAAAGCGGCTTCGGCGAGGCGCTGTCCTTCGGCAAGGCCCAGCGCGAACGGATCGTCGGCGGGCTCCGCGGCGGCGGGCGCCGGTTCGACCGGAACCGTCTCGGCCACCAGCGGCGCGCCGAAATGCAGCGGGCGAAAGCCGCGTCCTTCCGCCATCAGCGCGGCGAGCGAGACGATGGTCGCTTCGGCGGCGCGATCAGACATAATCGTCGCCCGCGCCCGCGATCATGATCTCGCCGCTCGACGCCATCTGGCGGACGATCTGCATGATCGCCTTCTGCGCTTCGTCGACGTCGGTGCGCTTGACCATCGTCATTTCGGCCATTTCGTCGCGGATCGTTTCCGACGCGCGCTTCGACATGGTGGCAAGGCAGCGGTCGACCATGTCGGCGTCGGTGCCCTTGAGCGCGACGGCGAGCTGCGCGGCATCGACCGAGCGCAGCACGGTGCCGAGGCTCTTGGCGTCGAGATCGCGCAGATTTTCGAAGATGAACATTTCTTCCTCGATGATCTGCGCGAGCAGCTTATCCTGCTTCTTGAGTGCGCGGATCGTGCGTTCCGAAAGCTGCTTCGGCATCTTCTTCATGATCTTGGCGACGTCGCCGGGGCCGCCGATCGGCCGCTTGGCGACGCGCTGGCCGCCGACGTTCGCGGCGGCGAGCACCGATTCGAGATCCTCGATCGCAGCCGCCGGAACGGCGGTGAGCTGCGCGGCGCGTAGCACCAGTTCGGCCTGCAACCTCTCGTCGAGCGTCTCGACCGCGCGCGCGGCGACATCGGGGACGAGCACCGACAGGATCAGCGCGCCGACCTGCGGATGCTCGTTCGCGAGCAGCGCGCTGATCGCATCGACGTCCATCCAGCGCAGCATCTCGAGCGACGCGGCGCTCGACTGCGGCGCGACCGCGGCCAGGATATTGTCGGCGCGGACATTGCCGACCGCGTCGTGGATCACGGTGCGGATGCGCGCGTCGGCGCCAACCGCGAGCGCGCTGACGTTGCGGCTTTCGGAAACGAACTGGTCGAGCGCCTGCTCGATCTGGCCTTCGCTCGCATTGGCGGTGTCGAACATCGATTTGGCGAGCTGGCGCACTTCCTCGGGGCCAAGATGCTTGAGGATCGTCGCGGCTTCGCTTTCGTCGAGCAGCATCAACAGGATTGCCGCGGCCGACGCGCCCTCGATCGCGGGCTTGCCGCGCGGGGTTTCGATTTCGGCGTCGATATCGGTATCGATCACATCAGGCACGGGCGCCCTCCTGCATCAGCTGGCGGACGACCAGGGCGGCGCGGGCCGAATCCTGGCGGACGAATTCGCGGACCAGATTGGCGCGCGCCTCATAGCTGGGGGCGGCCTCGATCATCTCGAGCGTGATTTCGCTGCTGGCGTGCGGGCTGGCGAGCGCGGCGGGGTTTTCGGTCACCGCGAGCAACGTCTCCTCGATCTGCGCCTCGCGCTCGGCGCGCTGGGTCGCGCGCTGCTTCGCGGCACGGATCAGCGGCCGGCCGATGAAGAAAAAGGCGAGCAGCGCGGCAAATATGGCGCCGGCCTGCTTGACCAGCGGCAGGAACCACGGCTGGTCGTAAAAGGCCGGGGCGGCATCCTCGACCTGGACGAAGGGGCGCTGGTTGATCGCGACCATGTCGCCGCGCGCCGCGTCGAAACCGATCGCGCCCTTCACCAGGCTGTCGATCTTCGCGATGTCGGTCTGGGTCAGCGCCTTCTTGCCCTGATTGAGCGCGACCGCGACCGAGACGCGGCGAAGCTGGCCCTGCGGCTGATGCGTCACCGAAATCTCGCGGCCGACCTCATAGGCGCGGGTGGCGTTTTCATTGCTGTTGGTCTGCGCCGCGGGCGCGCCGGGCGCCGCCGGGACGGGCGCGGTGCCGGTGACGGTCGACGCCTGCGGCGGCTGGTTCGACAGCGCGCCGGGGATGCCGACGGCGGGGGGAGCGCCCTCGCCGCTGACGGTGCGCGTGACCTGCTCGCTGGTCAGCGCGCGATCGTCCTTGGGGAAGCTCTCGCGCGTCGCCTGGCTTTCGGACATGTCGACGTCGGCATGGACCTCGACGGTATAATTGCCCGCGCCGAGCATCGGGCCGAGCAAAGTGTCGAGCGCGCGGCGGAAGCGATCCTCGACCTGCGTCTGGAGCTGGAAGGCCTTCATGTCGCCGTTCGACGCGCCATCGGAAAGCAGCGCGCCGCGCTGGTCGATCACCTGCACCTGATCGGCGTTCATGCCGGGAACCGACGAAGCGACGAGGAAGCGGATCGCCTGCACCTGACCATCGGAGAGCGAGCGGCCATTCTGGAGCGTCAGCATCACCGAAGCGGTCGCGGGCTTGTCTTCGCGCACGAACAGGCTCGGCTCGGCGGCGGCGATATGGACGCGCGCGCTCTTCACCGCATCGATCGTCTCGATCGTGCGCGACAGGTCGGCCTCGCGCGCCGAGCGCAGCGTTTCGCCCTCGATCGCGCGGCTCGACCCCATGGGGAGTGAGGCAATCAGGCTGTCGCCGCTCGGCGCTGCCTTGGGCAGGCCCTGACCCGCGAGCGCGATGCGCGCCTGATAGACTTTGTCGGCGTCGACGGTCAGCGCGCCGGTCGTGGGATCGATCGTGTGGCCGATCCCCTGCGATTGGAGCGCGTCGGCGACCGCGGCCTTGTCGTTGTCGTCGAGCCCGGCGAAAAGCTGCGCCTGCGGGGCCGACTGGGTCATGAAATAAGCGAGCGCCGCGATGCCGATCGCGGTGGTGGTGGCGATCATCGGCAGCGCACGCTGGATGGCGGGCTGGCGGACGAACTGCTGAACGGGCGCGAAACGGCCGCCCATCGCGGGGACGGGCAGACGGTTCGGGCTTTCGTCGACGGGGGTCAATATCTGGGTTTCGGCCATGGGTTACACCGGCATGTTCATGATGTCGCGATAGGCGGAGAGCAGCTTGTTGCGGACCTGCAGCGTGGTCTCGAAGCCGAGCGAGGCCTTCTGCCGCTCGATCATCACGCTGACGATGTCGTGGGTGTCGCCGCGCTCATAGGCTTCGCTGAGGTCGCTGGCGCGATTCTGCTGGGCGTTGACCTGTTGCAGCGCGTTGCTGATCGCGGCGCCGAAATCGGGCGTGCCCGCCGCGCCGTCCACCCCGCCGACACCGCCGCCCACGCCGCTGACGCCGCCGCGGCCCGCGGCGCGCTGCAGCGCCTGGTTCTGATTGAGAATCGAACTGCGCATCTGCAGCAGCCGGCTCGAGTCAATCGTGCTCATAAAGCTTTCATCCGTCCTGGTGCACGGCCTCGCGCCGCACGCCAAAGAAGAATGCAAAGCCCGTGCCAGAAATTTAATAAGCGCTTTTTCAGGGGTTTGATTGGCTATCGAACAGACTTAACGCCGTCTTCGACATTTTTTTGACGCAGCCGCTTAATCCGCCGCGCGGGTCGCCGTTACTGCCTCCGTGACCGCTCGCCGAGCCCTCACGAAACGGGAATGGCCAACGGGCCGGAAAGGAACAACATGACTGTCATCAACACCAATGTGAGCGCGCTCCGCGCCCAGAACAGCTCGCGTGTTGCCAACAATATGCAGGCGACGGCGATGGAACGCCTGTCGAGCGGCAAGCGCATCAACAGCGCCAAGGACGACGCCGCCGGCCTCGCCGTCGCGACCCGCATGAACGCCGCGTCGCGCGGTTTCACGCAGGCGATCCGCAACGCCAACGACGGCATTTCGCTGGCGCAGACCGCCGACAGCGCCGCGGGCAGCATCTCGGACATCCTGATCCGTATGCGTGAACTGGCGATGCAGGCCTCGACCGGCACGCTCAGCGACGACGACCGCGCGCTGGTGCAGAAGGAAGCCGCGGCGCTGCAGTCGCAGATCGGCGATATCGTCGGCCAGACCACCTTCAACGGCAACACGCTGATCAAGGGCGGCACATCGACGACCGATGGTTTCGACATCCGGACCGGCATCAACGCGGCTGACGTCGTGAACATCAAGATTGCCGATCTCTCGGCTGCATCGATCGGTAAAGTCGATACTAGCGGCGCTCTTGTCAGCGGTTCGGCGGTTTCGGACATCGACCTTTCGGATGCGACCGGCGCGGAGGATGCGCTGGCGATCCTCGACGATGCGATCAACACGGTCGCCACCGAACGTGCCAACCTCGGCGCGCAGCAGAATCGTCTGTCGTCGGCTGTCGACAATTTGACGTCGCGCGTCACCAACCTCGACGAATCGAAGTCGCGCATCGAAGACGCCGATTTCTCGGCCGAATCGACGAAACTTGCCGCCGCCGGCATCCTGGCGCAGGCCTCGACCGCGATGCTCGCTCAGGCGAACCAGAGCGCGCAGGGCGTGATGAACCTGCTCCGCGGCTAAAGCGGAAGCTTCGCAAACAGAAATTCAGGCCAACTTTGGTTGGTCCCTTTATTGGCCTGATCCGACGCCCCGGCTCCCCACAGCCGGGGCGTCTTTTATGGTAGTCGCGCCGCTTGTGAATCCACGAGCAGATGTCTGTTTGCGGGTGGGGAGCGGTCCTTTCCCCACTTTTGTCATTCCCGCGAAAGCGGGAACCCAGAGCATGCGTCGGCCGACTCCACTCCGGGTTCCCGCTTTCGCGGGAATGACAAAGATAAGAGATGCTGAGCGCGACTTCCAAACTCTCGTCATCCCGGACTTGATCCGGGATCCATTCTCTCAGCGCCGGATGAATGGATCCCGGATCAAGTCCGGGATGACGATGTAAGGTAGGTCCGCCTTCGGTCGGCACCCGCCATTGCCCCGCATCTCAATGGAAATCCCGCGACTTTGGCAGGATGCGGACGTCGCGCGGATGGCCGGGACGCGGCGTCGGTCCGCCCGGCATGGCCTCGTCGCCCAATCCATCGAGCCGGTCGGTGCAGTCGGTGATGCGCGTCGCCATCAGGTGGATCACCCCTTCCTTGCTGCGCTGCACCTCGCCCTCGGCGAGCATCAGCCGCGACGCCATGACGGCGCGGCGCTGACGCTCGAAAAAGCGTGCCCAGAGCAGGATGTTGACGATCCCGCTCTCGTCCTCGAGCGTGATGAACACCGCATTGCCCTTGCCCGGCCGCTGGCGGATCAGGACGACGCCCGCGGTGCGGACGATCGACCCGTTCTTCGCCGCCGCGACCTCGCGCGCGCTCAGCACGCCTTCGCTGGCGAAGCGCGAGCGCAGGAACGCCATCGGATGGCCTTTCAGCGACAGCCGCGTCGTCTGATAATCGGTGAGCACATGCTCGGCCATCGAGGTCGGCGGCAGCCGTGCATCCTCCTCCTGTCCCAGCTCGTCGGCTTCGGCCGCCCCGAACAGCGGCAGCACCCCCTGCCGCACCCGCCGCGCATCCCACAGCGCCGGTCGCCGCTCGCGCCCCATCGATCGGCACGCATCGGCATCGGCGAGCAGCCGCAGCGCGCGGCTCGGCAGGCTCGCGCGGCGCGCGAGTCCCTCGACACTGGCGAAGGGCGCATTCGCGCGCGCGCCGACGATCGCGTCCGCCCATAACTCGCGGAACCCGTCGACCTGCCGAAAGCCGAGCCGCAGCGCGAGACTGCCGTCGTCGGTGCGTTCGAGGCTGTTGTCCCAATGGCTGGCGTTGACGTCGACCGCGCGCACCTCGACGCCATGCTCGCGCGCGTCGTGCACGAGCTGCGCGGGGGCATAGAAGCCCATCGGCTGCGAATTGAGGATGCCGCAGGCGAAGACCGCGGGGTGATGGCATTTCAGCCACGACGATACATAGACGAGCTTGGCGAACGACTGAGCGTGGCTTTCGGGAAAGCCATAGCTGCCGAAGCCCTCGATCTGCTTGAAGCATCGCGCTGCGAAATCGGCCTCATAGCCGCGGCGCACCATGCCGCCGATCATCTTCTCCTTATACTGATGAATCGTTCCGGCGTTTCGGAAGGTTGCCATCGCGCGCCGCAGGCCGTTGGCCTCGTCCGGGGTAAATTCAGCGGCGACGATGGCGAGTTTCATCGCCTGTTCCTGGAACAGCGGGACGCCTTCGGTTTTCCCCAGCACGTCTTCGAGTTCGTTCGCCTCGGAACCAGCACGTAACGGCAGTTCAGGCTTTTCTTCCTTGTTTCGACGGCGAAGATAGGGGTGAACCATGTTTCCCTCGATCGGTCCCGGTCGGACGATCGCTACTTGGATGACCAGATCGTAGAACTTTTTCGGTTTCAACCGGGGTAGCATGTTGATCTGCGCGCGACTTTCGACCTGAAAGACGCCAATGCTGTCGCCCTTGCAGAGCATGTCGTAGACGACCGGATCCGCTTCCGGGAGCGACTTGAGGTCGTGATCGCCCAGATCATGCAGCCGCATCAGGTCGAAGCATTTGCGGATACAGGTCAGCATCCCGAGCGCGAGCACGTCGACCTTCATCAAGGCCAGTTCGTCGATGTCGTCCTTATCCCATTCGATGAAGGTACGATCCTCCATTGCAGCATTATGGATCGGCACTGTTTCGTCGAGCCGGTCCTCGGTCAGCACATAGCCGCCGACATGCTGCGACAGGTGGCGCGGAAAGGTCAGCAACTGCGCGACCACCCATTGCAGCCGTGCGATATCCTCCTGTTCGGGGTCGAGGCCCGCTTCGACGAACCGCTCTATCGGCATCTCGCCGCCCCAGCTGCCCCAGGTCGTATCTGCGAGCCGCTGCGTGACGTCTTCGCTGAGACCCAGCGCCTTTCCAGCCTCGCGCACCGCGCTGCGCGGCCGGTAATGGATCACCGTTGCGGCGATGCCCGCGCGCCGCCGCGTGTAGCGGCGATAGACATATTGCATCACCTCTTCGCGCCGCTCGTGCTCGAAATCGACGTCGATGTCGGGCGGCTCGCGCCGTTCTTCGGACAGGAAGCGCGTGAAGAGAAGATTGTTGGCGATCGGGTCGATCGAGGTGATCTCGAGCAGATAGCAGACAAGCGAATTCGCCGCCGAACCGCGCCCTTGGCAGAGGATGGGCGGGTCCCGCGTGCGGGCGAAATTGACGATGTCGTGGACGGTCAGGAAGTAGCAGGCGAAATTGCATTTGCGGATGAGGGAAAGTTCCTCGCCGAGAACTTCCTGCCAGCGTTTCGGCAAGCCATCGGGATGCAGTTTCGTCGCGGCCTCCAAGACCATATGTTCGAGCCAGCTTTGAGGCTCCCAGCCTTCGGGAACCGGCTCGTGCGGATATTCATAGGCAAGGTCTCGGAGTGAAAAGGCAATGCGACCCAGAATGTGGAGGCTTTCATCAACCGCTTCGGGGCAATCGCGAAACAGGCGTCGCATTTCCTTCGCTGCCTTCAGATGGCGCTCGCCATTGGCATGAAGCAGATGGCCGGCATCGTTGAGATTGGTGCCTTCGCGGATGCAGGTGATGACATCGTGCAGCGGTCGCTGTTCGCGTGTGGCGTAGAGCACGTCGTTCGTCGCGAGCAGCGGAATACCGACCCGGTCGGCCAAGGCGCTCAGCCTAGCGAGACGGCGGCGGTCGCTGCCCCCGCGGGACATCGTCGCGCCGAGCCATAACGAACCCGGCACGCATCGCGTGAGGCGGCGCAACAGGACCTCGTCCTTTTCCGATGCCATGGCGATCAGCAGCATGTCCTCGCAATGGGTCAGCAGATTCTTGAATTTCATCACGCAGTCGCCCTTTTGGGTGCGGCGATTGCCGATGGTCAGCATCCGGGTCAGCCGGCCCCAGCCATGGCGCGTGGTCGGATAGGCGATGATATCAGGTGTGCCATCATCGAAAACCAGCCGGGCGCCGACGACGAGCTTTATGGAAGGTAACTCGATTCTGTCTTCTGCGGCATCCTCGTACAGCTTGCGCAGTCCGGTCAGTGCCCGCACCACCCCGGCAACGCTGTTGCGGTCGGCGATGCCGATGCCGCTCAGGCCGAGGCGAAGCGCCTCCGCGACCATATCGGCGGGGTGCGAGGCGCCGCGCAGGAAGCTGTAGTTGGTCGCGGCGACCAGTTCGGCGAAGCCGGGTTCGGGCGGTGCCTCGCTCATGCGAACAGTCCGTGGATATACCAGCGCGGATCGGCCTTCTCGTCGTAAAGGCCGTGGCGGAACAGCCAGTAACGGCGGCCCTGCACATCCTCGACGCGGTAATAGTCGCGCGTCAGCCCGCCATTGTCGCGGCGCCGCCACCATTCGGCGGCGATGCGCTCGGGGCCTTCGTAGCGGCGCACCGCATGGGTGGCGCGCCGCCAGCGGAACTGGTGCGGCGGACCGTCGGGAACCTCGGCGATCACCTCGATCGGCTGCGGCGGGTCGAAGAGGTGGAAGGGACGCGTCGGCGGTTCGCCGGCTTCGGGCGCGGGCCAGGCCATGGGCGGTGGCGCGTCGATCGCGGGGAGCGCGAGTTGCGCCTGCTCGGGAATATGCGTGTCGGCGCCGCGCAGCCGCCGGACGCGGCCGCGGCCGAGCCGCGTCGTCATCCGGTCGACGAACTCGTCGATCACCACTCCCGAAGCCCGCACCGCGCCGCCTTCGAGTTTGAGCTGGCTCGCGTCGAGCGGGTCGAAGCGCGGCACCGCGAGGCGGATCATGTCGAAACCGAAGCCGGGATCGAGCGGATCGGCGAGGGTGTCCATCCGTTCGGCGAACAGGCGCATGACGAGCCCGGCGTCGCGTGTCGGATGTCCCGTCTCGACCTCGATGCCGCGCGCGAGGCCGTCGCTGCGAAAGAAGGTCGCGCGGAAATGGCGCCCGCCCTTTCCGCGTTCGGCCAGTCGTTCGATCGCTTCCCCGACGAGTTCGGCCAGCACCCTGGCCGCGTGGGCGGTGCTGCCCAGCGGCTCGGCGAAGCGGCGTTCGACGGCGACGGGCGGCGGCGCGATACGCGGGTCGAGCGGGCTCGGCGCGTCGCCGAGAATGCGGCGGAGCGCGCTCGCGGCGCCGGCGCCGAAGCGTGCGGCGATATTCGCCATCGGGCGGCTTGCGAGATCGCCGACCGTCTTGAGCCCGGCGCGGACGAGCGCGGTCGTCGCCTCGGGCTCGAGGTCGAGCGCGGCGACGGGCAGACGGCGGATCGCCTGTGCCTCGTCGGGAGCGGGGCGTGTCTGGTGGCGCGCGAGCGCGCGCGCGGCGTCGGCGGTCGGGCCGAACGCGGCCCGCACGGTCAGGCCGAGGCGCGCGAGGCGCTGTTCGGCATCGGCGGCGAGCCCGTCCTCGCCGCCGAAGAGATGCTCGGCGCCCGCGATGTCGAGGACCAGCCCGTCGGGGGCATCGAGCGCCACCAGCGGCGTGTAGCGCGCGCAACCCTGCGCGATCCGGTCGAGCCAGGCGTGATCGGCGGCGGGGTCGTGCGGAACGACGATCAGTTCGGGCACCCGCGCGCGCGCGTCGGCGAGCGGCATGCCGGGCGTGAGCCCCGCCGCACGCGCCGCCGGATCGACGCGCACGAGGCACAGCGCGCCCCGCCGCTTCGCGGAGAAGGCGAGCGGGGCGTCAGGCGGCCGCGGCGCCGTGCGGCAGAACCGCTCGGCGGGCAGCCACGGGAAGAACAGTGCCAGATAGCGGCGCTTCGCCGAAGCAATGGTCGTCATGGTTCCAGTCCAGTCGCCAGCGTGCGCCCGCGGGGCCGGCGCGCCAGCGCAGCAGTTCAAGGTCGAAGGCGGGCGCGCCGGGGGCATCGGCTTCGAGGGCGCGCGATGCCGCCGCGACGACACTCCAACGCGTTTCGGCGACGCTCGGCGCGGGGGCGGCATTGAGGCGGAGCATCAGCAGCGTCGTTCCGCTATCGCGCGCGCCGAGGGCGAGGCGGCGGCCCGCGGTGAGGTCGAGTAGAGGAAATTTGCCCCAGCTTTCGACGATCACCGCCGCCGACCCCGCGCAGCGGATCGCATCGTTCGCGCAGGCGAGCAGCAGCTTGGGATCGGGGGTTTCGATGAGCAGCAGACGGCCCGGATCGCCGCCGAGTTCTGCGATGCCGGGGGCATAGATCGAACCGGCACGCCGTGCGGCGTCGGCGGTGCGCAGCCAGATCAGCGGCGCCTTGCCCGGCGTGCGGAGCGCGAGCAGCGCGGCGAAGGCGGCGGCGCTCGTCGCGTCGAGCGCGTCGGCGGCGAAGAACTCATGCACGCGCCCCGCTGCGAGCCCGCCGCCGAGCGCCTCGTCGAACGCGGCGCAGCCGCTCGTGAGCCCGCCGCCCGCCGGACGGCTTGCCGCGCCGCCATTGGCGGCGAGCCGCGCGACGCGACGGCGCAGCGCGGCGAGTTGAGGAGACGACTCGCGCATATATGTTCCTGATTTGTTCTTATAGCGCTTTGTCGCTGGCGCTTGTCAAGACGGCGGGCGCCGCGTCGATTGATCTCACGCAAAGGCGCAAAGGCGCGAAGACTTTTGGCCGCGAGGGCGGTTTTCAAAGAGTCTCACACAAAGACACAAAGAGGGCAGTTGCCGCCGCAGCGTCGCTTTAATCGTCATTTGAGGAAAATGGGCCGGACTTCGTCCGGCCAATCCCGAATTAGCCACGGTACGTCCGGATGCAAATTATGCGGGTGCAATTGCCCTCTTTGTGTCTTTGTGTGAGATTTTCTTCTTCGCGCCTTCACGCCTTTACGCGAGATCAATCAGCGCGCCGCCGCGTCACTCCCGGCGCCGCTATCCCCGCCCAGTGCGCGGAACAAGGCGATTCGCGTTTGCACGAGCAGCAGGCCCGTGCCGATCTCGCTGCGCCGTGCCGCATAGAGGCTGCGCTGCGCGTCGAGGCTGGCGAGGAAGCTGTCGACGCCGCCCTTGTAGCGCGCGTCGGTGAGCATCGCGGTGTCGGCCGCCGCCTCCGTGTTCGCCGCGGCGGCGCGGACGCGCTCCGATATCGTGCCTTGCACCGCGAGCGCGTCGGCGACGTCGCGGAAGGCAGTCTGGATCGCGCCCTCATAGCTCGACAGCGCGGCGTCGCGCTGCGCCTTGGTGACGTCGACCCCGGCGCGGCGGCCGCCGAAGTCGAAGATCGTCGCGCTCGCGTCTCCCCCCGCCGACCAGCCCCACGATCCCTTGTCGAACAGGCTCGACAGCGCATCGCTCGCGAAGCCGAGCAGGCCGGTCAGCGAGATGGTCGGAAACAGCCGCGCGCGCGCGACGCCGATGTCGGCGTTGGCGGCGCGCAGGCGATATTCGGCCTCGATCACGTCGGGGCGGCGCAGCAATATCTGCGAACTGACCCCGGCGGGAAGCTGGACGACGCCGGGCGTCACGTCGGAAAGCCCCACGGGGAGCAGCGCGGAGTCGAACTCGGCGCCGACGAGCAGGCGGATCAGATTTTCGTCCTGCGCGAGCGCGGTCTGCTGCTGCGCGATCGAATCCTCGGCGGTCGCGAGAATCTGTTCGGCCTGGCGCAGGTCGGTGCGCGGCGCGACCCCGCCGTCGAGCCGCGCCTTGGTCAGTCGCACACTTTCGCGCGCGTTGGCGGCGGTGTCCTCGGCGATCTTGAGCAGATCGCGGTCGGCGCCATAGGTAGCCCAGATGTCGGCAAGGTCGGCGATCAGGCCGAGCCGGACGGTGCGCGATGCAGCTTCGGTCGCCAGCGCGCTGTTGCGGTCGGACTCGGCAGCATTGGCGAGGCGGCCGAACAGATCGAGCTCGAACGCGGTAATGCCGCCGCGTAGCGAGAAATCGCCATTGCCGTTTCCATTGCCGCCCGAATCGGAATAGCCGGCACCCGCACTGATGCCGAGCGCGGGGAACTGCCCCGCCCGGCTGACCCGCGCCTGCGCGCGCGCCGCGGCGACATTGGCGTAGGCGGTACGCAGATCGCGGTTGTTCGCCAGCGCCTGATCGACGAGGGTTTGCAGGCGCGGATCGGTGAAGATCGTCTTGTACGACAGGATCGGCAGCGCCGCCTCGCTCTGGAGAAGATAGGCGTCGCCCACCGGCCAGCTTTGCGGCACCGGCGGCGGGGGAATTACCGTCTTCGGCGCGAGCGAGCAGCCCGCCAGCAGGATCGGAGCCGCGATCAGGAGTCCGCGTTTCATGTCGTCGCCTCCGCGCTGCCGTCTTTCTTGGCGAAGCGCTGGCGCACCGCCGCGAGGCCGTCGCGCACGCCGCGACGGACGAGCACGAAGAAGAGCGGGATGAAGAAGATCGCGAGCAGCGCTGCGGTCAGCATCCCGCCGATCACCGCGGTGCCGATCGCGACGCGGCTGTTCGCCCCCGCGCCGGTCGCGATCGCCAGCGGCATCACGCCGAAGATGAAGGCGAAGCTGGTCATCAGGATCGGGCGCAGGCGGATGCGCGCCGCCTCGATCGCCGCCTCGATCACGCGCTTGCCCTTTCGCTCTTCCTGCTCGGCGAACTCGATCATCAGGATCGCATTCTTCGCCGCGAGCCCCATCGTCGTCAGCAGACCGATCTGGAGGTAGACGTCGTTTTCGAGCCCGCGCAGCGTCACCGCGAACACCGACCCGACAAGGCCGAGCGGGATGATCAGAATGACCGCGAGCGGGATCGACCAGCTTTCGTAGAGCGCGGCGAGGCAGAGGAAGACGACGAGCAGCGACAGGCCATAGAGCAAGGGCGCCTGCCCCGACGCCTGCCGCTCCTGATAGGAAGCGCCCGCCCAGGCGACGCTGGTGCCGGGGATTTGCGCGGCCATTCGCTCCATCTCGTCCATCGCTTCGCCCGAGCTGGTACCCGCGGCAGGCTGCCCCGAGATTTCGAAGGCGGGGACGCCCTGGAAGCGCGAGGTGCTGGCGGGCGTGGTCGACCAGCCGATGGCGGCAAAGGCCGAAAAGGGCGACATCTGCCCGTCCGACGAGCGGACATACCATTGGCCGAGATCTTCGGGCTTGGCGCGATAGGGCGCATCGCCCTGGACATAGACGCGCTTGACGCGGCCCTTGTCGATGAAGTCGTTGACGTAGCGCCCGCCCCAGGCGGTCGCGAGCGTGCTGTTCACGTCGCTGTTGTTGAGGCCATAGGCGGTGAGCCGCTGGGTATCGATATCGACCTTCAGCGTCGCGACGTCGGGAAGATCGGACAGCCGGACCGAGGTTAGCTTGGGATTGGCGTTCGCCATGTCGAGCAGCCGGTCGCGCGCCGCGGCGAATTCTGCGCGGCTCATCCCGCTGCGGTTCTGGAATTCCATCGTGAAGCCCGACGTGTCGCCGAGGCCGCGCACCGCGCCGGGGACGAGCGCGAAGACCTGCGCATCGCGAAGGCCCGACAGGGCCTTGCGCGCGCGGTCGGCGATCGCGTCGGCGCTATTCTCCTTGCCCGGCCGCAGATCCCAGTCGACGAGATTGACGAAGCCCTGCCCGGTGTTCTGGCCCGACGCCCCGCCGCCGCCGCCGCCGGCGATCAGGAAGGTCGCGCCGACATTGGCCTTTTCCTTCGTCAGCAGATATTTTTCGACCTGGTCGCGCACCGCGAGCGTGCGTTCCTGCGTCGCGCCCGCGGGCAGGCGGAACTGGACCGAAACGCGCCCCTGATCCTCGTTCGGCAGGAAGCCGCTGGGAAGCCGCACGAACATCACAGCCAGCAGCGCGACGATGAGGAGGTAGATGCCGAGGAAGCGCCACTTGCGATCGACGACCTTGGTCACGCTGCCGACATAGCGCTTCACCGAATGGTCGAAGCGCGTGTTGAAACCGTCCTGCGCGCGCTTCAGCACGGCGTGGAAACGCGGGAAGCGATGCGGACGATCGCTTTCGGCGCCGTGCGCCGCGCGCGGTTTCAGCAAGGTCGAGGTCAGGGCGGGGCTGAGGATCAGCGCGACGAGCACCGACAGCCCCATCGCCGAGACGATGGTGACCGAGAATTGGCGATAGATGACTCCGGTCGATCCGCCGAAAAAGGCCATCGGCAGGAACACCGCCGACAGCACGAGCGCGATCGCGATCAGCGCGACCTGCAATTCCTTCATCGACTCGATCGTTGCCTCGCGCGCCGACATGCCCGGATTTTCTTCCATCAACCGCTCGACATTCTCGACGACGACGATCGCATCATCGACGAGCAGGCCGATCGCCAGCGTCAGCCCGAACAGGGTCAGCGTGTTGATCGTGAAGCCCGCGATATAGAAGATGCCGAAGGTTCCGAGCAGGACGACCGGCACCGCGATCGCGGGGACCAGCACCGCGCGCCAGCTTTGCAGGAAGACGAACATCACCAGGACGACGAGCAGGATCGCCTCGAGCAGCGATTTCCGCACCTCGCTGACCGACAATTTGATGAAGGCGGTCGCGTCGTTGGCATAGCTATAGGCAAGGCCGTCGGGGAAATCGGCGGAAAGCTCCTCCATCCGCGCCTTGACGCGATCGGCGGTTTCGAGCGCGTCGGCCCCCGGCGACAGCGAGATCGACATGCCTGCGCCCGGATGGCCGTTGACGCGGCTGACGGTCGTATAGCTTTCGGCCCCGATTTCGACCCGCGCGACATCCCTGAGCCGCACCGCCGACCCGTCGGGAAGCGTCTTCAGGACGATATTCTCGAACTGTTCGGGGGTCTGGAGGCGCGACTGGGCGGTGACGGTCGCGTTGAGCATCTGGCCCTGTGGCGCCGGCAGGCCGCCGACGTCGCCCGCCGCGATCTCGCTGTTCTGCGCGCTGATCGCCGAAACGACGTCGCCGGGCATCAGCGAGACGGCGGCGAGCCGCTGCGGATTGAGCCAGATGCGCATCGCGTGCGGCGCGCCATAGACGTTGACGTCGCCGACCCCCTCGACGCGCGATAGCGGGTCCTGGATGTTCGACGCCATATAGTCGGATACGTCCTGGTTCGACCGCGTGTCGGTTTCGTCATAGACGCCGACGAGCAACAGCGAATCGGCGTTCGACTTGGTGACGCGCACCCCCTGCTGCTGCACCTGCTGCGGCAGGCGCGAGATCGCCGAGGCGATCTTGTTCTGCACCTGCACCTGCGCGATGTCGGGATCGGTCCCCTTGGCGAAGATCGCCGAAATGCTGGCCTGCCCGCGCGAGCTCGATTGCGAGCTGAAATAGAGAAGCCCGTCGATTCCGGTAAGCTGCTGTTCGAGGACCTGCGTGACGCTGTTCTCGATCGTCTCGGCCGACGCGCCCGGATAGTTGGCGCGGATATTGACCTGCGTAGGGGCGATGTCGGGATATTGCTCGAGCGGCAGCGAGAAGAGCGCGCCCAGCCCGCCCAGCATGACGACGATCGCCAGCACCCAGGCGAAGATCGGCCGATCGATGAAGATGCGCGACATGAGGGGCTATCGTCCTTTCGTCGCCGCACCCTTGTCCGCGGGCGCCCCTATCCGCTGCGGACTGCTGGCCGGAACCGGCTTGATCGGCGCACCCTGTCTCAGGTTGCCGATCCCCTGGCTGATGACCTTGTCGCCGGGCTTCAGCCCGCCGGTGACGACCCAGTTCGTCCCCACCGTGCGGTCGGCGACGATCTTGCGCCGCGCCGCCTTATTGTCCTTGCCGACCAGATAGACGAAGGCCGACCCGTCGAAATCGCGCTGCACCGCGGTCTGCGGCACGAGCATCGCGGTCGGATTGATCGCCTGGTCGAACAGCGCGGTCACGAACATGCCGGGAAGCAGCAGCCCCTGCGGGTTCGGGAAGCGCGCGCGCAGCGTCACCGTGCCGGTCTCCTCGCTGACCGTCACTTCCGAAAACTGCACCGTGCCGGGAAGAGGGTAGTCGCTGCCGTCCTCCAGCTTCAGCCGCACCGACGTGCCGCCCGGCGTCACCCCGCCGCTCGCGAGCGCCTGGCGCAGCCGGGTGAGGTCGGCGCTCGACTGCTGCATGTCGACATAGATGGGGTCGGTCTGCTGGATCACCGCGAGCGGGGTCGCCTGGCTCGCGCTGACCAGCCCGCCCGGCGTGACCAGGCTGCGGCCGATGCGGCCGCTGATCGGCGCCGACAGGCTGGTGTAGCGCAGGTTGATCCGCGCGGTTTCGAGCGCGGCGGCATTTTGCGCCACCGCGGCGCGCGCGCTGCGCGCCTGCGCCAGCGCATCGGTGTAATCCTGTTCGGCGACCGCCTGAATTTTCGCGAGCGGGGCGAAACGCTTCGCTTTCTCTTCGGCCGCCTGCGCGCTCGCGCGCGCGCTCGCAAGATTCGCTTCGGCCTGATCGACCGCCGCCTGATAGAGGCTCGCATCGATCTGATAGAGCGGTTGGCCGGCGCGGACGAAGCCGCCCTCGGTGAACAGGCGGCGGCGGATGACGCCGTTCACCTGCGGCCGCACCTCGCTCGTCTCGAAAGCGACGGTGCGGCCGCCGAGCGAGGTAGTCACCGGCACCGGCTCCTGCCTGACGACGACATAGCCGACCTCGGCGGTGCGATTGCCGCCCTTCGCATCCTTGTCCGAACAGGCGCCGAGCGAAAGCGTCGCGACGCACAGGGCTCCGATCAGGAGCAGCGGCCTTGTCTTCGTCATTCAGAATATCCGGTCTCGGTTTATGCCGGGCGGCTGGGGATTTGGCGCTATTCAGCCGAATGGCAGAGGCCATGCAAGCGGTTTCGGGGCTTTGCGACAAAGTGCGACAATTTGGTTGCGCGCGATACCATCGCCGCGGCGATCGAGGTTTGGCGCCGATCCCGCGTCCTAAACGACGATCAGCGAAAAGACGATGAAGGCGGCCAGCGCCTCGATCATCGCACGCGAGGCGTGCAGCGCCGCGCGCCAGCGGCTGACGCGCAAATGCTGCGCGAACCACAAAATCTGCAAGCTGCCGAACCAGAGCAGCGCGAAGACGAGGAGTGCCAGACCCGCGACTCCCGCCGCGAGCGGGTGCAGCTGCAACAATATCCCGCTGCCCGAAACCATCAGCGCAAAGGGCGCGGCGACATAGCATTGGCTGTAGAAGGGGGCCTTGAGCGGCGTCCGGTCGAGTTTCACATGGCGCGCCTGTACCAGTCGCGCCGCCATGACGAGCGGAAACAGGCTGAAAAAGGCAGCGCGCATCAGCACATAGGTCGAATCGTCGTTGATCAGCCCGCCGATGCCGGTCTTGTCGAGCACGACCGCGCTCTCGCCGACCGCCGACAGCTCGACCGCGTGGCTGATGACGAGCGTCAGTAGCAGAAACAGCGGCGGCGACAGTGTGTCGGTATATTGCCGCTCGGCCGGATCCTCCTGCTCGGCGTCCGAATAATCCATCATTTGAAGGGGCCGCGTCAGCGCGCGCCATAGCGTGACCGGGTAGAAGATCAGCCATGACATCACTTCATAGAGAAGCTCGTCGAGCGATTTCAGGAGGTTGAAGAAGTTCATGGTGCGCGCCGCCCTCGACCCGCACTCACGCCCGCGCGCCCGCCTCCTCGACCCCCGCGCTGTTGTGGCGGAGCGCCTTCAGTACCGTGTCGACGATCTGCGGCGCGTTGAGTCCCGCTTCGTCATATTGCGCCTCGGGCTTGTCCTGGTCCTGGAAGACGTCGGGCAGCCGCATCGTGCGCAGTTTCAGCCCGGCGTCGATCAGCCCCTCGTCGCTCGCGAGCGTCAGCACATGCGCGCCGAGTCCGCCGATGCTGCCTTCCTCGATCGTCACGCAGACCTCGTGGGCGGCCAGCGTCCTGCGGATCAGTTCCTCGTCGAGCGGCTTGGCGAAGCGCAGGTCGATCACGCTCGTCGACAGGCCGCGCGCTTCCAGTGTGTCGGCCGCTTTCAGCGCCTCGGCGAGCCGGGTGCCGAGCGACAGGATCGCGACCGTCTTGCCCTGACGGACGACGCGGCCCTTGCCGATCGCGAGCTTTTGCGGAACTTCGGGCAGCGTCACGCCGGTGCCGCTTCCGCGCGGGTAGCGAAAGGCGATCGGCCCCGCGTCATATTCGGCGGCGGTATAGGTCATGTGGACGAGCTCGGCCTCGTCGGCGGCGGCCATCACCACCATATTGGGCAAGGTCGCGAGATAGGTGATGTCGAAGCTGCCGGCGTGGGTCGATCCGTCGGCGCCGACCAGCCCCGCGCGGTCGATCGCGAAGCGCACCGGCAGATTCTGGATCGCGACGTCGTGCACCACCTGATCGTAGGCGCGCTGGAGGAAGGTCGAATAGATCGCCGCGAACGGCCGCATTCCCTGCGCGGCGAGCCCGGCGGCAAAGGTCACCGCATGTTGCTCGGCGATGCCGACGTCGAAGCTGCGGCCCGGATGCGTCTTCGCGAATTTGTCGACCCCGGTCCCCGACGGCATCGCCGCGGTGATCGCGACGATCCGCTTGTCGGTCTCGGCGAGCTTCGCCAGCGTCTCGCCGAACACATTCTGATAGGCGGGCGGTCCCGGCGGCGCTTTCGCCTGCACGCCGGTGATGACGTCGAATTTCTGCACGCCGTGATATTTGTCGGCTGCGGCTTCGGCGGGGGCATAGCCCTTGCCCTTCTGCGTCACCGCATGGATCAGCACCGGGCCATGGTCGCTGTCGCGGACATTTTCGAGCACGGGGATCAGATGGTCGAGATTATGCCCGTCGATCGGCCCGACATAATAAAAGCCCAGCTCCTCGAACAAGGTGCCGCCCATCGCCATGCCGCGCGCGAACTCGTCGGTCTTCTTCGCCGCCTTGTGGAGCGGTTGCGGCAGCTTGCGCGCAAAGCGCCGCGCGATCTCGCGCAGCTCGACGAACGGCCGCGACGACACGAGCTTGGCGAGATAGGCCGAAAGCCCGCCGACCGGCGGCGCGATCGACATGTCGTTGTCGTTGAGGATGACGATCAACCGATTGCCCGCGGCGGCGGCGTTGTTCATCGCTTCATAGGCCATGCCCGCCGACATCGACCCGTCGCCGATCACCGCGATCGCCCGGCCGGGTTCGTCCTTCAGCTTGTTGGCGATCGCAAAGCCGAGCGCGGCGCTGATCGAGGTTGACGAATGCGCGGCCCCGAACGGATCATATTCGCTCTCGCTGCGCTTGGTGAAGCCGCTGAGGCCGCCGCCGGTGCGCAGCGTGCGGATGCGGTCGCGGCGGCCGGTGACGATCTTGTGCGGATAGCATTGGTGCCCGACGTCCCAGACGATCTTGTCGCGCGGGGTGTCGAACACATAGTGGAGCGCGACCGTCAGCTCGACGACGCCGAGTCCCGAACCCAGGTGGCCGCCGGTGGTGCCGACGGCCGAAATCATCTCGGCGCGCAGTTCGTCGGCGAACTGGCGGAGGTCTTCGGGCTTCAGCTTGCGGAGGTCGGCGGGGACATCCACCGTGTCGAGCAGCGGCGTATGCGGACGATCGGTCATCGCGGCGTCATACTGGTAACCATGGAAACTGTCGAACGAAAAGGGCCGGGGCGGCCAGCCTGCCTTTACTGAAAGGGAGAATGATTCTCCTCCTCCCGTTGCTCTTCCTCGCGCCCTTTCGCCGTATCGATCTGCGCGTACAGCCCGCGCACCATCAGGTCGGTGAACACCAGCATCGCCCCGACCATCGCAAGCAGCAGCACGACCGCGATCACCGGAAACGGCCCGATCGTCGCGATCGCCTCGTGCCGCGTCACCGCCGCGATCAGCGCCGCGCCCGCGAGCAGCGCATAGCCCGCGAACCGTCCCGCGCGGCTCATCGGGAACCGATGCGCGCTTGCGCGGATAGAAGGGAAGGCAGGACGGAGCGATGCATGAAAGCCACGATGAAGCGAAAAGCCTCCCCCGGCAAGACGAAGTCTTTGCATTGCGGTGACAATCCCATACACCCGCTGCCAGAGGGGCAAGAACATAGGATGGATATGCCCGATTTGATGTCGCTCTTCCGCTTCCTCCGCCTGGCGCCGATCCTTGCTGCCCTCGCGGGCTTCGCGGCGCCCGCCGCTGCCGAGGAGGTCGCGCTTCCCTACGATCTGTCGCTCTCCGCCGATCCGTCGCCGGTCGCCGCGCCCGCCGACGCGCCGGCGCGCTTCGTCCAGGACAGCGGCGACATCGATGACAATATCCTGCTCCCTGCCGCACGGCCGCAGGACGATCGTGAGGACCGCCGCTATGCGCGCGACTATTTCGCGCTTGCTGCGGGGGTCATCACCGTGCCGAGCTATAATGGTTCGGACGAGCGCAACGTCCTTCCCGCCTTCTATTTTCGCGGGCGCTACAAGGGTTACAGCTTCTCGACCCGCGGCACCAATTTTCAGGTCGACCTGATCCGTCAGAAGCGCGGGCAGCGGACCGACTTCAAGTTCGGTCCGATCATCAACCTGCGCAGCGACCGCACCGGCCGCATCAAGGACGCGCAGGTCGAGGCGCTCGGCGACCGCAAGATGGCTGTCGAGCTCGGCATTTCGGCGGGGATCACGCAATCGGGCATCATCACCAGCCGCTACGACCAGCTCGGCTTCCGCGTCGTCGGGGTCAAGGACATCAGCGGCCGGCACGGAAGCTGGGTCGTCTCGCCAACGATCGATTATGGCACGCCGCTGTCGAAGCGCGCCTATATCGGCGTCTCGGCGTCGTTCAACGTCTATGGCAAGGGCTTCGGCCGCTATTATTTCGACGTCGATCCCGTGGGCAGCGCCGCGAGCGGACTGCCCGTCTATACCGGCGCCGGCCGCAAGGCGACGCTCGGCAAATATACGATCGGCATGGCCGGCGCCTATTCGCTGTCGGGCGACCTGCGTAAGGGCTTCGTGCTGATCGGCGGCGCGCAATATGGCCGGATGTCCAGCCGTTTCGGGGCGTCGCCGATCGTCGATGTCGCGGGCAGCCGCGACCAGTGGCTGATGGGGGGCGGGCTCGCCTATCAGTTCTAGAGTCGGTTTCCGCTGCGCGGAATCGCGGCACCGGCCCGCTCCCCCACCCGGCCTCCCATAGTTTACTATCGTCGGGGAAGCCGGGCGGGGGAGCGGGCCGGTGCCGCTTCCACGTGAGTGGATCAACGCGCGGCATCGGCCGGCACCAGCAGGCTCCGATTCTCGCGCACCTCGGCATCCAGCCATTCGATGAAGGCGCGGATCCGCGGTTGCGGCGCGACGTCGCGGTGGAGCGCGAGCCAGAAGGCGCGCGCGATCACCTGATCGGCGCGGACGCGCACCAGCGCGGGGTCGTCCGCGGCCAGGAAACAGGGCAGGACGCCGACCCCGGCGCCGCCGGCAATCATCCGCCGCTGCGCGAGGATCGACGATGAGCGCACGGTGGCGCGCAGCCCCGGCTCGATCTCGCCCAGATAGTCGAGTTCGGGCGCATAGAGGATGTCGGGCATGTAACCGATCACCGGAATTCCCGCGCGCGCCAGCGGCGTCCGCTCGGCCGCTTGCCGCCATTCGCGCCGGTCGGCGGGGGCATAGAGGCCCAGACTGTAATCCGACAGCTTGCGCGTGATCAGCGGGCCTTTTCGGGGCCGCGCGAGCAGGATCGCCATATCGGCCTCGCGCCGCGACGGGTCGAGGAAGCCCGACGAGGCGACGAGGTCGATCTCGAGCTCGGGATGCGCGGCGACGAAACGGCCGAGCCGCGGCGCGATGAAGCTGTTGCCGAAGCCTTCGGAAACGCTGACCCGAAGCTGCCCCGACAGGCCCGTTTCCTCGTCGCGTGTATGAATCCGCGCCGCCGCCGCCGCCATCGCTTCGGCGTGCGGCACGAGCGCGCGGCCCGCCGCGGTCAGGACGAAGCCGGTGGGCGCGCGCTCGAACAACGTCTGGCCGAGCGCGGTTTCGAGCGCGCTGACGCGGCGGCTGACCGTCGTCGCGTCGACGTGCAGCGCCGCTCCCGCTCGTGCGAGCGTGCCGTGGCGCGCGACGAGCAGGAAATATTGCAGCCTATCCCAATCCATTTACCTGCAAATATGCAGTATCGCCCTGCAAGTCTATCCCTTGCAATCGGGCCGCAACTGGTCTGTGGCAGGGACAAGATTTTACGGGAGACTCAACAGCTATGCGACAGATCGACCATCACATCGCCGGTGGTGCCGGCGGCAGCACCAGCGGTTCGGGGCGCTTCGGCGACATCCTCGACCCCAACAACGGCGGCGTCCAGGCGCGGGTCGCGCTCGGCGACCGCGCCGTCCTCGATCGCGCCGTCGCGGCGGCGAAGAAGGCGCAGCCCGGCTGGGCGATGACCAATCCGCAGCGCCGCGCCCGCGTGATGTTCGAATTCAAGCGGCTGGTCGAGGCCAATCTGGAAGAACTGGCGCAGATGCTGTCGGCCGAGCATGGCAAGGTGATCGCCGACGCGCGCGGCGACGTCCAGCGCGGGCTCGACGTCGTCGAATTCGCCTGCGCCGCGCCGCATGTGCTGAAGGGCGATTATACGATCGGCGCCGGTCCCGGCATCGACGTCTATTCGATGCGCCAGCCGATCGGCATCGGCGCGGGCATCACCCCGTTCAACTTCCCCGCGATGATCCCGCTGTGGATGGGCGCGATCGCGACCGTCGTCGGCAACGCCTTCATCCTCAAGCCCAGCGAGCGCGACCCGTCGGTTCCCGTGCGCCTGTCGGAGCTGTTCCTTGAGGCGGGGATGCCCGAAGGGATCTTCCAGACGGTCCACGGCGACAAGGAAATGGTCGACGCGATCCTCGATCATCCCGATATCGGGGCGGTCAGTTTCGTCGGCTCGTCGGACATCGCGCATTATGTCTATAATCGCGGCGTCGCGAACGGAAAGCGCGTCCAGGCGATGGGCGGCGCGAAGAACCACGGCATCGTCATGCCTGACGCCGACCTCGACCAGGTGGTGAATGACCTGACCGGCGCCGCCTTCGGCTCGGCCGGCGAGCGCTGCATGGCGCTGCCGGTCGTCGTGCCGGTCGGCGAGGACACCGCGAACCGCCTCCGCGACAAGCTCGTCCCCGCAATCGAGGCGCTGCGTGTCGGCGTGTCGACCGATGCCGAGGCGCATTACGGCCCGGTGGTCACCGAAGCGCACAAGCAGAAGGTCGAAGGCTGGATCCAGAAATGCGCCGACGAGGGCGCCGAACTCGTCATCGACGGCCGCGGTTTCACGCTGCAGGGGCATGAGAAGGGCTTCTTCGTCGGCCCGACGCTGTTCGACCATGTCACCCCCGACATGGAAAGCTACAAGGAAGAAATCTTCGGCCCCGTCCTTCAGATCGTCCGCGCGCCCGATTTTGAGACCGCGCTCGACCTGCCGTCGAAGCATCAGTATGGCAACGGCGTCGCGATCTTCACCCGCAACGGCCACGCCGCGCGCGAATTCGCCGCGCGCGTCAATGTCGGCATGGTCGGCATCAACGTGCCGATCCCGGTGCCCGTCGCCTATCACACCTTCGGCGGCTGGAAGCGTTCGGCGTTCGGCGACACCAACCAGCACGGCATGGAAGGCGTGAAGTTCTGGACCAAGGTCAAGACGGTGACCGCGCGCTGGCCCGACGGGGCGCCCGATGGGGGCAATGCCTTCGTCATCCCGACGATGGGCTAGGCAACCCTTGCGCCGGGTCGACCATTTCTCCTGTCGAAGGAGAAGGACGATGATGCGATGGACGATGCCGGCGGTGCTGCTGCTGCTCGCCGCCTGTAGTGGCGGCGACAAGGACGAGCAGGCCGAAGCCGACAAGGTGCCCGCGGTGCCGACGGTTCCCGAGGCCGCCCCCGCGGCGCCCGTCGCGGCGCAGGAAAGCGCGCCCGACTATGTGGCCGACTCCGCGGTGACGCCGCCCGCGAAGCCCGACCCCGGTATCGGTCAGGGCGACGCGGCGATTCCCGTCGCGCTTCAGGGGCGCTGGGGATTGGTCGCGGCCGACTGCACCTCGACCAAGGGGGACGCAAAGGGGCTGCTGACGATCGGCGCGGCCGACCTGCGTTTCTATGAATCGCAGGGAATCCTGGCGCATATCCGCGAACGCAGCGCGACGCGGCTTGTCGCCGATTACAAGTTCAGCGGCGAAGGCGAGGATTGGGACCGGCTGATGCAACTCACGGTGCAGGACGGCGGCAAGACGCTCGTCCGCCGCGATTATGGCGAGGGTGCCGCGCCCGAGCCGATGCGCTATAGCCGTTGTGCCTGATGGCCAGAAAGGGAGATTCATGATGGACATTCGCCTGCTTGGCTTGGTCGCCGCCGCCCTGCCGCTCGCCGCTTGTGCGGCCAGCGACGCGCCCGCCGAATCGACCCCGCCACCGCCCGCCGAAATGACGTGCAACGCCGATGCGGGCGCGAGCTTTGTCGGTCAGACCGCGACGCCCGATCTGGGCGGCGCAATCGTCAAGGCGACCGGCGCGCGCACGCTGCGCTGGGGCCCGCCGCGCTCGGCGATGACGATGGATTACCGGCAGGACCGGGTGAATGTGATGTACGACGATGCGTACAAGATCACGCAGGTCACTTGTGGCTGACATTTCGCGCCGGAATCACAGCTCGGCATCCCCGTTCGAACCCGTTTACGGCTACAGCCGTGCGGTTCGGGTGGGGAATCGCATCGACGTCGCGGGCTGTGCGCCGATCGAGCCCGACGGCTCGTCGACTCCCGGCGACGCCGGGGCGCAGGCGACGCGCTGCCTCGCGATCATCGGCGAGGCGCTTGAAGCGCTCGGCGGCAGCTTCGCCGACGTCGTGCGCACCCGCATGTACATCACCGACGCCGCCGATGCCGACCGCGTCGGCCATGCCCATGGTGCGGTGTTCAAGGACATCCGCCCCGCCGCGACGATGCTCGTCATCCCCGCACTGATCCGCCCCGAGTGGAAAGTCGAAATCGAAGCCGAGGCGATCCTCTCGGGTCCGTCATGCTGACGAAAGTCAGCATCCATTCGGCGCTACGCCAGAAGGACCGAAATGCGGGAGCGATATCCTTGCGTCTATATCATGGCGAGCGGCCGGCACGGCACGATTTACATTGGCGTGACATCGGATCTGATGGCGCGCATTCACCAGCATCGCGAAGGCCTGATCGAGGGCTTTACCAAGCGCCACGGCGTGAGGCGGCTCGTCTTCTACGAAATGCACGGAACGATGGAAGCCGCGATCACGCGCGAGAAGCAGCTCAAGGCATGGAAGCGCGACTGGAAGATCGCCTTGATCGAAAAGGAAAATCCGTTTTGGGAAGATTGGGCGGTTCGGCTCGACTTCCCGCCGCAATCGTAGTTCCGAATGGATGCTGACTTTCGTCAGCATGACGGCAGAGAAGAAATATGACCGACCAGTTCCAACTCACCGACGACCAGCTCGCCATTCAGGATATGGCGCGCAAATTCACCGCCGACCGCATCACGCCTTTCGCGGCGGAGTGGGACGAGACGCATCATTATCCCGTCGATGTGTGGAAGGCGGCGGGGGAGCTCGGCTTCGGCGCGATTTACGTGGCAGAGGAATCGGGCGGCATCGGGCTCGGCCGGCTCGAGGCGGCGCTGATCATGGAGGCGATGGCCTATGGCTGCCCCGCGACCAGCGCCTATGTCTCGATCCATAATATGGCGACGTGGATGATCGACCGTTTCGGCGGCGCGGAGATCAAGGCGCGCTTCCTGCCCGAACTCGTGAGCATGGAGAAGATCGCGAGCTATTGCCTGACCGAGCCGGGCTCGGGGTCGGACGCCGCGGCGCTCAAGACGACCGCGAAACGCGACGGCGACCATTATGTGCTGAACGGCACCAAGCAGTTCATTTCGGGCGCGGGCACCAACGACATCTATGTCTGCATGGTCCGCACCGGTGAAGAGAAGTCGAAAGGCATCTCTTGCCTCGTCGTCGAAAAGGACACGCCGGGCCTCAGCTTCGGCGCGCCCGAGAAAAAGCTCGGCTGGAACGCCTCGCCGACCGCGCAGGTGATCTTCGAGGATTGCCGCGTACCGGTGGCGAATCTCGTCGGCGCCGAGGGGGACGGCTTTCGCTTCGCGATGGCGGGGCTCGACGGCGGGCGGCTCAACATCGGCGCCTGCTCGCTCGGCGGCGCGCAGCGCTGCCTCGACGAAGCGATCGCTTACACCAAGGACCGCCAGCAATTCGGGCAGCCAATCGCCGATTTCCAGAACACCCAGTTCATGCTCGCCGACATGGCGACCGACCTCGAAGCATCGCGCGCCTTGCTCTATCTCGCCGCGGCGAAGGTGACCGCGAACGCCCCCGACAAGTCGCGTTTTTCGGCGATGGCAAAGCGGCTCGCGACCGACAACGGCAGCAAGATCGTCAACGACGCACTGCAATTGTTCGGCGGCTACGGCTATTTGAAGGATTATCCGATCGAGCGCTTCTGGCGCGACCTGCGCGTCCATTCGATCCTCGAAGGGACCAACCAGGTGATGCGGATGATCGTGGGAAGGGACTTGTTGCGCCAATGACCCCTAATTCTACAGACGATGTTCTGATCAGCACTGACGGCCGCGTCGGTCGCCTGTCGCTCAATCGCCCCAAGGCGATTCACGCGCTCAACCTGCCAATGTGCGAGGCGATGATCGACGCGCTCGTCGGGTGGCGCGATGACGACGCCGTCGAGGCGGTGATCATCGACCATAGCGAGGGGCGCGGATTCTGTGCCGGCGGCGATATCCGCATGCTCGCGGAAAGCGGCGCGAAGGACGGGAAGGAAGCGCGCGCCTTCTTCCACACCGAATATCGCCTCAACCATCTGCTCTTCACCTATCCCAAGCCGATCGTTGCCTTCATGGACGGCATCACGATGGGCGGCGGGGTCGGCATTTCGCAGCCCGCGCCCTATCGCGTCGCGACCGAGCACACCCGCTTCGCGATGCCCGAAACCGGGATCGGCTTGTTCCCCGACGTCGGCGGCGGCTGGTATCTGCCGCGGCTGGAAGGGCGCGTCGGGGTTTTTCTCGCGCTCACCGGCGCGCGCCTCGACGGCGCCGAATGTCTCGCGCTCGGCCTCGCGACGCATTATCTGCCGTCCGAAAAACTCGCCGAGGCCAAGGCGCGCATCGCGCAGCACCCCGACCGCATCGGCGGCATATTGGGCGAACTGTCGGTCACCGCGCCGCCCGCCGCGATCACCGGGCAGATCGACCGGATCAACCGCCTGTTCGCCAGCGACCGCTACGAGGATATTCTCGCCGCGCTCGAGGCCGATGGCGGCGAATGGGCGGCGAAGGAGCTTGATGCGCTTCGCACCAAGAGCCCGCAGACCTGCAAGGTCGCGCTGCGCCAGCTCAAGGAAGGCGGCGCGATGCCCGACTTCGCGAGCCAGATGCGCCAGGAATATGCGATCGGCAGCCATGTCGTCGCGATGCACGACTTCATCGAAGGCGTCCGGGCGCTGATCATCGACAAGGACAACAGCCCGAAATGGGACCCGCCGACCCCCGAGGCGGTCACGGACGACTGGATCGACGCAATCTTCGCGCCGTTGCCCGCGGATAAGGAATGGACGCCGCTAACATAGTTTTGCCACTCACTCTTCGTCACCCCGGACTTGATCCGGGGTCCCGCTTCTTCGACGTCGCAAAGCGGGATGCCGGATCAAGTCCGGCATGACGATAATCCGGAGACTGCTGGAATGACCTACGAAACCCTCCTCGTCGAAACGCGCGGCGCCGTCACGCTGGTGACATTGAATCGCCCGCAAGCGCTGAACGCGCTCAACTCGTCGGTTCTCGACGATCTGATCGCGGTCTTCGCGGCCTTCGAGGCCGACCCCGATCAGCGCTGCGCCGTGCTCACCGGATCGGGCGACAAGGCGTTTGCCGCGGGCGCCGACATCAAGGAAATGGCCGACAAGCCGGCCGCCGATTTCTACCTTGAGGATTTCTTCTCGAAATGGACGAGCGATTTCGTGAAGAAGGTCCGCAAGCCGTGGATCGCCGCGGTCAACGGCTTTGCCTTGGGCGGCGGCTGCGAGCTCGCGATGATGGCTGACTTCATTATTGCATCGGAGAAGGCGAAATTCGGTCAGCCCGAAATCAAGCTCGGCGTCGCGCCGGGCATGGGCGGATCGCAGCGGCTGACCCGCGCGGTCGGCAAGGCGAAGGCGATGGAAATGTGCCTCACCGGCCGGATGATGGACGCCGCCGAGGCCGAACGCTCGGGGCTCGTCGCGCGCGTCGTCGCGCACGAGGCGCTGGTCGATGAAGCGGTGAAGACCGCCGCGACGATCGCCGCCATGCCGCCGATGGCGGCGATGGTGAACAAGGACATGGTCAATGCCGCCTTCGAGACCACGCTCGATCAGGGGCTGCTCTACGAACGCCGCCTGTTCCAGATCCTCGCCGCGACCGAGGACAAGGCCGAAGGCATGGCCGCCTTCATCGAGAAGCGCGAAGGCGTGTGGAAGGGGCGGTGACGATCGGCCTGCTCGCCCTGGCGATGGGCATCCTGCTCTTTTGGGCCGGATGGAATCATTGGCGACATCGGCGAGAGGAAACGGTCAATATATTGGAAGGCGCGATTCTTGACGCGACGGGTGCAGAGCCGCTGCCGCTGACGAAGCTCGATTGGTTCCTCAAATATCTTCAAGGTATCCTCAGCTTCGTCTTCGGCTTCCTTTTTACGCTTATGGGCGCAGTGATCATTCTCAACGAATTGGAAATGCTATGAAAATCGCTTTCATCGGACTCGGCAATATGGGCGGCGGCATGGCCGCGAATCTTGCCAAGGCGGGCCATGAGGTTCGCGCCTTCGACCTCAGCGAGGAGGCGCTCGCGCGCGCGGTCGAGGCGGGCTGCACGCGCGCCACATCGGCCGCCGAGGCCGTTGCCGGCGCCGAAGCGGTGGTGACGATGCTCCCCGCGGGCAAGCATGTCGCGGGCGTCTATGAAAGTGACGTCTTCCCGAACGCCGCGTCGGGCACTTTGCTGCTCGACTGCTCGACGATCGACGTCGCGACCGCACGGTCGAATATCGAGGCGGCGACCACGAAAGGCCTCGTCGCGGTCGACGCGCCGGTCTCGGGCGGTATCGCCGCCGCCAATGCGGGAACGCTGACCTTCATGGTCGGCGGCACCGACGAAGGTTTTGCGCGCGCCGAGCTGATCCTCGCGAAGATGGGCAAGGCGGTGATCCATGCCGGCGGCGCGGGCGCGGGGCAGGGCGCGAAAATCTGCAACAACATGCTGCTCGGCGCGTCGATGATCGCGACGTGCGAAAGCCTCGCGCTCGCGCAGAAGCTCGGGCTCGATCCGCAGACTTTCTTCGACATAGCCAGCGTCTCGTCGGGGCAATGCTGGTCGCTGACGAGCTATGCGCCGCTCCCCGGCGTCGGCCCGGCGACCCCCGCCGACAATGACTATAAGGGCGGTTTCGCCGCGGCGTTGATGCTCAAGGACCTGCGCCTCGCGATGGAGGCAGCGGCGAGCGTCGACGCCGACGTCCCGATGGGCAGCCGCGCGCGCGAGCTTTATGAAGCCTTCGTGGCGGCCGATCCCGACCATCGCGATTTTTCGGCGATCATCCAGACGCTTCAATCATAATCGTCATTCCGGCCTTCGCCGGGATGGCAGGAGTCAATAGAAATCCGCCGTCTCGCCGCCATCGCGGCGCTCGGTGCGATGAAGTTGCGTCGGCGCACGGCGATCACCGGTTTGAATCTCCAGCCGATCGTTCACGCGCCGCACCTCGGCGGGCGCCAGGATGCGTGCCCGCGCGACGCCGACCGCCGTCGCCCGGGGCGCCGGGACAGGCGGCGGCGCGGCGCTTCCGGCGAGAAACAGGGCGGCGATCAGGTGCATGGCGATCATGATCGCCGTAACGGCAGTCATGGCCACCATATTAACCCTGAATCACAAGAATCCGGCAGGATCGAAGGCGCTTCTCCGGCAAAAGAAAGGCCGCCTGCCCCGCATCGGGACACACGGCCTCGCCTTTATGTGCGGAAGTGGGCTTAGAACCCGCTCTTCGCCGCCGCCTTTTCCTTGAGCAGCGGCGCCACCGCGAAGCCATGGCTTTCCAGCGCCGCGGCGATCTTGTCGGTGCCTTCGATGCCCGCCCAGAACATCGGGCCGCCGCGATAGACCGGCCAGCCATAGCCATAGATCCACACGACATCGATGTCGCTCGCGCGCTGCGCCTTGCCCTCGGCGAGGATCAGCGCGCCTTCGTTGACCATTGGATAGAGCGTGCGCTCGATGATCTCCTGATCGGTGATCGCGCGCTTTTCGACGCCCGCCTTCTTGCGGAATTCGTCGATGATTTCCTCGACCCGCGCGCTCGGCGTGGGGGTGCGCTTCTCGTCATAGTCGTAGAAGCCAGCCTGCTTCTTCTGCCCCCAGCGCCCCTCGGCGCAGAGCGCGTCGCGGATGCTTTCGATCCGGTTGGGGTCGCGGTGCCAGCCGATGTCGACACCGGCAAGGTCGCTCATCTGGAACGGGCCCATCGGCATGCCGAAATCGACATGCACCTTGTCGACCTGTTGCGGGGTCGCGCCTTCGAGCAGCAGTTTCTGCGCCTCGATCTGGCGCGGTGCGAGCATGCGGTTGCCGATGAAGCCGTGGCAGACGCCCGCGACGACCGCGACCTTGCCGATCTTCTTGCCGATCGCCATCGCGGTCGCGAGCACGTCGTCGGCGGTCTTGTCGCCGCGCACGACTTCGAGCAGCTTCATGACGTTGGCGGGCGAGAAGAAGTGCATACCCAGCACGTCGCCCGGCCGGCTGGTCGACGCCGCAATCTCGTTGACGTCGAGGTAGGAGGTGTTCGAGGCGAGAATCGCGCCGGGCTTGGCGATCTTGTCGAGCTTGCCGAAGATCTCCTTCTTGACGCCCATATCCTCATAGACCGCCTCGATGATCAGGTCGCAGTCGGCGAGTGCGTCGAGTTCGAGCGCGGGGGTGATCAGCCCCATCATCTGGTCGACCTGCTCGGGCTTGAAGCGGCCCTTCGCGGCGCTCGCGTCGTAATTCTTGCGCACGACGCCGAGCCCGCGGTCGAGCGCTTCCTGCTGCATCTCGACGATCGTGCAGCGAAAGCCTTTCTGCAGGAAATTCATCATGATGCCGCCGCCCATCGTGCCGGCGCCGATGATCCCGACATGCTTGATGTCACGCAGCTTGATATCCTTGGGCAGGCCGTCGATCTTCGCGGCCTGACGCTCGGCGAAGAAGATGTGGCGCTGCGCCGCCGACTGGCTGCCCATCATCAGCTTCATGAATTCCTGGCGTTCGAAGGCGAGGCCTTCGTCGAAGGGCAGGCGCGTCGCCGCCTCGACGCAGGCGAGGTTGGCATAGGGCGCCTCGAAACCGCGCCAGCGCTTGGCGTTGGCGGCCTTGAGCTGCTCGATCACCGCGACGTCGCCGAATATCTTGCGCTCGCGCGTCGGGCGCGGGCCGTCGGCGATCTTGGCGCGGGCAAAGGCGATCGCGTCGGCGGCGAGGCTGTCCTCGCCCGCCAGTTCATCGACGAGGCCGAGCTCCTTCGCCTTGGCGGCGGGAAGCGGTTCGCCGAGCGAGGTCATCGTCGCCGCGGCCTCGACCCCGACGACACGCGGCAGGCGCTGCGTGCCGCCCGCGCCGGGGAGCAGGCCAAGCTTGACCTCGGGGACGCCGAGCTTCGCCGACGGGACGGCGACGCGATAATGGCAGACGAGCGCGGTCTCCAGCCCGCCGCCGAGCGCGGTGCCGTGAATCGCGGCGACGACCGGCTTCGACGCCGCCTCGATCATGTTGAGCACCGCGTTGAAATCGGGACCACGCGGCGGCTTGCCGAATTCGCTGATATCGGCGCCGGCGATGAAAGTGCCGCCGTCGCAGCGCAGCACGATCGCCTTGACGCCGTCATCGGCGAGCGCGGCCTCGAAATGATCCTTGAGGCCCTGGCGGACGTGCCATGAGAGCGCGTTCACCGGGGGATTGTTGACGATGACGACGGCGATTTCGCCGTCCTTCTGCATCGTCACGCTGACGGGGGTTTCATCGGACATGGGAGAACTCCTTCAATCAATAGACCGTCCGCTCGCGGCGAACGGAAAGGGGTGTTGCATTTCAGTCGTCGATCGCGGCGTGAACGAGAGTCTTGACCTCGCGCCGCACGGGATAGGTGGAGGAGGGCATGAGCTGAGTCATGAAAACCATGCAGATTTCCTCGACCGGATCGACGAAGAAGCCGGTCGAGAACATGCCGCCCCAGTAGAAATCGCCCGCCGAGCCCGGAATCCCCGCGGCCGCCGGATCGAGCGTCACTGCGAAGCCGAGCCCGAAGCCGACTCCGGCATTCTCGTCCTCGGAGAAAATGCCGACGCTGTGCTGGGTCAGGTCGCCGCCGCCGACGAGATGGTTCGACGTCATCAGGTCCAGCGTCTTGCGACTGATGATCCGCGTGTCGCCGAGCTTGCCGCCGCCGAGCAGCATCAGGCAGAAGCGGTGATAGTCGTGGAGCGTCGAGGCGAGCCCGCCGCCGCCCGAATGGAAGCTCCTGTCCTTCGCCCAGCGGCTGCGGTCGCCCGCGTCGAACTGCTGCATCTTGTCCTTCGGGTGAAAGGCATAGGCGTCGGTCAACCGGTGCTGTCGGTCGACAGGCACCTTGAACCCGGTATCGACCATGCCGAGCGGACCGAAGATGCGATCCTGCAGCACTTGCGCAAAGGGCGTGCCCTCTATCCGCTCGATCACCGCGCCGAGCACGTCGGTCGCCATCGAATAATTCCAGTGCGCGCCGGGGTCGAATTGCAGCGGGATTTTCGCCAGCCCCTCGATGAAGCTGTCCATCGTGAAGGCGGCGTCGAAATCGTCGATCTTGGTCTTGCGATAGGCGGCGTCGACCGGGGTGCGCTCCTGAAAGCCATAGGTCAGCCCGGAGGTGTGGCGGAGCAGGTCGACCATCAGGATCGGGCGCACCGGCGGCCGCGTCAGGAAGGGGACGTTGCCGCCGCCCGCGACGAAGACGCCAGTGTCCTTGAACTCGGGGCAGAACTTCACCAGCGGATCGGACAGCGCGACCTTGCCTTCTTCGAGCAGCATCATGAAGGCGATGCTGGTGATCGGCTTGGTCATGCTGGCGATGCGGAAGATCGCATCCTCCTTCAGCGCTTCGCCCGGCCGCGCCTCGCCGATGCACGACAGATGCGCGATCTCGCCGCGCCGCGACACCAAAGTCGCGGCGTTCGGCAGGCGGCCGGTGTCGACATATTTCGCCTGCAGGAAGGCGGGAATGCGGTCGAGACGCTTTGTATCGAAGCCCTGAATGACAGAATGACTCACGAAATGCGGACTCCTTCGAGAATGGCGGCGGCTTCGGCAAGCAACGCCGGGTCGATCGCGAGATCGGCCGCCCTGGCGGTTTCGCGAAGCTGGTCGGGTCTGCTCGCGCCGACGATCGCGCTCGTGATGCCCGGCTGCGCGAGCACCCACGCAATCGCGAGCTGCGCCAGCGAGCATCCGGCCTTGTCGGCGACCGATTTCAATCCCTGCACCGCTTCGAGCACCGGGTCGGTCAGGAACTGCTGCATGAAATGTGCGTCGTCGCTCGTCGCGCGGCTTCCCTCGGGCAGCGCGGCGCCGGGGAGATATTTGCCGCTGAGCACGCCCTGTGCGAGCGGCGACCAGACGATCTGGCCGATGCCGTTCGCGATGCTGATCGGGATGACCTTCTTTTCGGCGCGGCGATAGAGCAGGCTGTATTGCGGCTGGCTCGACACGAATTTGACCGATGGCGGCGCCAGCGCGAGCGCCGCCTCGATCTGCTCGGGCGACCATTCGGAAAAGCCGATCGCGCGCGCCTTGCCGCTGCGCACGACTTGGCTCAGCGCCTCCATCGTCTCTTCGAGCGGGGTGTCGGGATCGTAGCGATGGCATTGGTAGAGATCGACATAGTCGGTGCGGAGGCGTGTCAGGCTGGCATCGATCTGCTTCGCCACCTGCGCGGCCGACAGCCCCTTGTCGCTCTCGGTCATCGGGAAGAAGAGTTTCGTCGCGAGCACATAGGAGTCGCGCGGCCGTCCGCTCAGCGCATCGCCGAGAAAGCTCTCCGCCGCGCCGCGACCATAGATGTTCGCGGTGTCGATGAAATTGATCCCGGCATCGAACGACGCATCGACGCAGGCGCGACCCGCGCTGTCGTCGACCCCGACCCCGTAAGTGAGCCAGCTGCCGAGGCAGATCGCCGAAACCTCGATCCCGCTGTCGCCGAGCTGTCGATACTGCATCGCCAAATCCTTTCCTTGGGCGCTCCTCCCTAGTGCGAGGTCTGGCCCAGAAGCTGGCGCGTCACCGGGTGCGAACTGGTGAGCCCGCCGTCGACCGCGATCGCCTGTCCGTTGACATAGCTCGCCTGATCGCTCGCGAGGAAGAGCGCGACGTTCGCGAGCTCCTCGGGCTGCGCGGCGCGGCGCAGGGGATTGAGCTGGCCGAGCTTGTGCGTGACCTCCTTGGCGCGCGCATAATCGAAGGTCGGCTTGGTCATCCCGGTTTCGGTCAGGCCGGGGCAGACCGCGTTGACGCGCACGCCGCTCGTGGAAAGCTGCTGCGCCGCGACCTTGGCAAGGTTGATCACACCGGCTTTCGATGCCGAATAGGCGCCCGGACCCGCGCCTGAATTGATCCCCGCGACGCTCGCGGTCAGCACGATCGCGCCGCCGCGGCCCTGATCGACCATCGCTTTCCCGGCGTGCTTCACCATCAGCGCCGGGCCGATCAAATTGACGCGCAGCGTCTCGGCCCAGGCGGCGGGGTCGAAATCGAAGATGCCGCCCATGTCGCCGATGATCCCGGCATTGGCGAAAGCGACGTCGAGCCCGCCGAAACTGTCCTTTGCGGTCGCGACCAGCTTCGCGACATCGGCTTCGACCCCGGCGTCGATCTCCAGCGCGACGACCTCGCCGCCCGCGTCCTTCACCGCCCTGGCGGTGTCGTGCACCGCCGCGGTCTTGTCGCCGATGACGAGTTTCGCGCCCTCGGCGGCGAAGCGCAGCGCGCTCGCGCGGCCGATGCCGCTGCCCGCGCCGGTGATGATTGCGATCTTGCCGTCCAATGCGCCCATGTTCATCCTCCGCTCGAAGTATTGCCGCCGTCGATGACGATCGTCTGACCCGTGGTGAAGCCGCCTGCGCGGCTCGCGAGAAAGACCGCGGCTCCCGCGATTTCCTCGGGTTCGCCGATGCGGCGAAGCGACGAGCGGCGCGTCGATATTTCCAGCGTGTCGGGATTTTCCCACAGCGCCCGCGCGAAGTCGGTCTTGATGAGGCCGGGCGCGATGCAATTCACGCGCACGCCCTGCGGCCCGAATTCATCGGCGAGGTTACGCGCCATCTGCATGTCGGCGGCCTTGGAGATCGCATAGGCGCCGAGGATCGACGATCCCTTGAGGCCCCCGATCGAGCTGATGATCGTGATCGACCCCTTGCCCGCCGTGAGCATCGCCGGCGCGCACATGTGGATCAGCCAGTGATTGGCGACGATATTATTGTCGAGGATTTTGTGGAACTGCTCGTCGCTGATCCCCGCCGACGGGCCGTAATAGGGGTTCGACGCGGCGTTGCAGACGAGCGCGGTGACCGGGCCGAAGGCCGCGGTCGTCGCATCGACCAGATGCCGCAGATCATCCTTCGACGAGATGTTCGCAGCGACCGCGATCGCGGTTCCGTCACCATATTTCGCGTTCAGTTCGGCCGCGACCGTTTCGCACGCGTCCTGCTTGCGGCTTGAGATCACGACCTTCGCGCCCTGCTCGGCCATCGCCTCGGCGATCGCCTTGCCGATGCCGCGCGACGACCCGGTGATCAGCGCGACCTGGCCCGTCATGTCGAACAGGCTCATGCGCCGGCCTTTCGCGCAAAGTCCCAGGCCTTTTCGGCGAGCGGCAGGACGCGTTCGGACATCGCCTTGGCGTGCGCCGAGGAGGCGGTGCCGTCGATGACGCGCTTTTTGATCCCCTGCATGATCCCGGCGAGGCGGAAGAAGTTGTAAGCGAAATACCAGTTCATGTCGGGCACGCCGTCGCGGCCTGTCGCCGCGCAATAGCGCTCGACAACCTCGTCGAGTTCGGGAATGCCGAGTGCCGCGCGGTCGAGGTCCATCACCCCCGATCGACCGCCATTCTCGGTCACCCACGCCATCGCGACATAGGTGAAATCGGCGAGCGGGTCGCCGAGCGTCGACAGTTCCCAGTCGAGCACCGCGAGCACCTCGGGTCGGTCCTTCGCGAAGATCATATTGTCGATGCGATAGTCGCCATGGACGACGCTGGTGCGCGTCTGCTCGGGCAGCGTCGCGGGCAGCCAGGCGATCAGCCGCTCCATTTCGTCCATCGTCTCGGTTTCGGACAGCTTGTACTGCTTCGTCCAGCGATCGACCTGGCGGCCGAAATAATTGCCGGGCTTGCCGAAGTCCGCCAGCCCCGCTGCCTCGACATCGACATTATGCAGCGCGGCGAGCGTATCGATCATCGCGTCATAGGTGGCACGGCGGTTTTCGGGGGTCGAGCCGGGCATCGATCCGTCCCAGATCGTCTGGCCGTCGACCATCCCCATGACATAGAACCAGCTGCCGACCACGCTGTCGTCGGTGCACAGCCCATATTGGCGCGCGACCGGGAAGCCGACCTTATGAAGGCCGGCCTGCACCTTATACTCACGGTCGACCGCGTGCGCGGAGGGGAGCAGCGGACCGAAGGGTTTGCGGCGGAGGACATAATTGCCCGACGGCGCGCTGATCTTGTAGGTCGGGTTCGACTGGCCGCCGGCGAACTTGCCCTGCGTCAGTGGGCCCTGAAAGCCAGCGACATTCGCTTCCATCCACGCCGTCAGCTTCGCCTCGTCGAGGCGGTCGGCGCCTTCGGGCGCAACCGTGCCGCTGAAGGCCTTCTGTGCGTCGAGACCCGTCGTCATTGGTCGAACACGATCACCGACCGCGCGGCATCGCCTTTCTTCATCTTGTCGAACCCTTCGTTGATCTTTTCGAGCGGAATCGTTTCGGCGACGATGCTGTCGAGGTCGAGCAGCCCGCGCAGGTAGAAATCGACGAGGCGCGGAATATCGACGGGGAAGCGGTTGCCGCCCATGATCGCGCCCTGGAGCTTCTTGCCCGAAAGCAGGTCCATCGCGCCGAGCCCGACCTTTTCCGAAAGCGGCATCATGCCGAGGATCGTCGCGGTGCCGCCGCGGCGAAGCGAGGCGACCGCGAGGCTTGCCGAGGCCGGGCGCCCGACCGCTTCGATTGCATGATCGACGCCGCCCTTCGTCAGCTCGACGATCTGCTTCGCGGCATCGTCGGCGAGCGCGTCGACGACGTCGGTCGCGCCCAGCTTCTGCGCCAGCGCGCGCTTTTCGGGAACCGGATCGGCGGCGATGATGCGCCCTGCGCCGGCGATCTTCGCGGCGTTGATCGTCGCGAGCCCGACGCCGCCGCAGCCGACGACCGCGACCGTCTCGCCCGGGGTCACCTTGCACGCGTTGAAGATCGTTCCCGCGCCCGTCGTCACCGCGCAGCCGATCACCGCGGCGCGGTCGAGCGGCATGTCGGGGTCGATCGCGACGCACGCATGTTCGTGGACGAGCATCACCTCGGAGAAGGCCGAGAGATTGAGCATCTGGTTGACCGGCGATCCGTCGGGACGCGTGATGCGCGGCGCCGATCCGACGGGGCGGCGCGTGTCGCCGCCCATGCACAGCGACATGCGGCCGCTGACGCAAAATTCGCAATGGCCGCAAAAGGCGCTGAGGCAGGTGACGACCGCGTCGCCCGGCTTCACCGTGCGGACCTCGCTGCCGACCGCCTCGACGATCCCCGCCGCCTCATGGCCGGGGATCGCGGGCAGCGGATGCGGATAGGCGCCGTCGATGAAATGCAGGTCCGAATGGCAGAGGCCGCAGGCGGCGGTGCGGATGCGCACCTCGTGCGGGCCGGGCTTGTCGACGACGATTTCTTCGATCTGCAGCGGTTTGCCCGGTTCGATCAGGACGGCGGCTTTGGTCATTATAATCTCCGTTTTGTCCCCCTCCCGCCTGCGGGAGGGGCTAGGGGAGGGCATCGAACTGGAAGCGGAACAGGCCCTCCCCGGCCCCTCCTGCAAGCGGGAGGGGAGCTTAGCGCGAAACCCCGATGTCCCCCGACGAGAAGCCCGGATCGCTGGCGGGCGAATGCTTTGCCAGCTCGATGCGCGAGATCGCGCGCGCGTGGACCTCGTCGGGCCCGTCGGCGAGGCGCAGCGTGCGCTGGTGCGCATAAGCCTTGGCGAGGCCGAAATCTTCGGACACGCCGCCGCCGCCGTGCGCCTGGATCGCGTCGTCGATGATCTGCAGCGCCATGTTCGGTGCCTGCACCTTGATCATCGCGATCTCGGCCGCCGCCGACTTGTTGCCGACCTTGTCCATCATGTCGGCGGCCTTCAGACAGAGCAGGCGCGTCATCTCGATATCGATGCGCGCGCGCGCGATGCGCTGTTCCCAGATGCTGTGCTCGGCGATCGTCTTGCCGAAGGCGGTGCGCGACTGGAGCCGCTTGCACATCTTTTCCAGCGCTTCCTCGGCGACGCCGATCGTGCGCATGCAATGGTGGATGCGGCCCGGCCCGAGGCGGCCTTGCGCGATCTCGAACCCGCGACCCTCGCCGAGCAGCATCGCGTCCTCGGCGTTGACGCGCACGTCCTTCAGCTCGATCTCCATATGACCGTGCGGCGCGTCGTCATAGCCGAAGACGGGCAGGTGGCGCTTGATGTGGATGCCGGGCGTGTCCATCGGCACCGCGAGCATCGACTGCTGCGCGTGGCGCTTCGCCTCGAAGTCGGTCTTGCCCATCACGATCGCGACCTTGCAGCGCGGATCGCCCGCGCCCGACGACCACCATTTGGTGCCGTTGATGACATAATCAGCGCCGTCGCGCGCGATCCGCGTCTCGATATTCGTCGCGTCGGACGAGGCGACCTGCGGCTCGGTCATCAGGAAGGCCGAGCGGATCTCGCCGTTCATCAGCGGCTTCAGCCATTTTTCCTTCTGCGCCGCGGTGCCGTAGCGGTGGAAGACCTCCATATTGCCGGTGTCGGGCGCCGAGCAGTTGAACACCTCGCTCGCGAAACCGACGCGGCCCATCTCCTCGGCGCAGAGCGCATATTCGAGGTTGGTGAGGCCGGGCCCTTCGAACTCGAACGTCTCGTCGACATGATGGTGCGCGCCGCTGCGCGGGGGCATGAACAGGTTCCAGATGCCCGCCGCTTTCGCCTCGGCCTTTAGATCCTCGACGACCTGGATCACCTTCCAGCGGTCGCCCGCCTCGTCCTGTTCCTTGTAGGTGGGAACCGCCGGGCGCACCTTGCGCTCGATGAACTCGCGCACCCGGCCCTGCCAATGCTGCTGCCGGTCGGTGAGATCGAAATCCATCTGCGTTCCTTTCCCTTTACGTTTACGTAAACCCTTGGACCGATTCGCACGCCTTGCCAAGTCCCGCCGCGTAGAAAGTTGCTCCCGCGCGGCGAGTCGCGCAATCCTCCGCTACGGCTTGCTTGCCTCATTCCTGGCTGCGGCAAGCGCGGCGAGTCGCGCCTCGTGGCCGGCCCGGTCGATTGCGTAGCGGCGCAGCCCGGCGGCCGCCATGATCGCGATCAAAATCATCAGCCCGGCGAAGATCCAGCCCATCGTTGCCGCGGCGCTCGCGGGCCAGTCCTCGGGTCGCACGCGCTCGCCGAGCCCGACATAGGCGACGAGCTGGCCGACGGTGAAGATGCCGAACGCCTGGCCGAATTTCTGCGTCATCAGATAGCCCGCGAAGAAGACCCCCTCGATCCGCGTGCCATGCTCGACTTCGTGCGCCTCGACGATCTCGGCGACCATCGACGAGCAGGAGATATGGCCGACGACCAGCCCGAACAGCGAAATGGTCTGGAGCGTGAGGAGCAGCACCATCGACGGCCAGCCGCCGAGCTCGGGCCACCAGCCGAGGTTGCGCGCCGCATAGGGCAGGAAGGCGACCACGCCGCTGAACAGCACCGCGGCGATCGCCGTGTCGCGCTTGCCGAAGCGGCGATGCGCGAGGCCCACCGCAGCAAAGGCGCCGAACACCGCGACCGCGAGGCCGATCGGATAGAGCGCGAGCTGGTCGTCGCTCAGCCGCCAGATATAGAGCATCGTGTAATTGGTCGCGGCGATCGTCGTCGCATAGCCGGTGACGACGAACAGCGCGCCGCTCGCTAGCGCGATGAAGGCGGGATTGCGAAAGGCGAGCGCGATGTCGGTCAGCATCGAGGAGCCATGCGCCTGCACGGGCGGCGGCGGCAGCGCCAGGATGCGCCGCTGCTGCCCGGCCGCCGAGCCGAGCGTCGAAACCAGGATCAGCATCGCCCCGAACAGGCCGAAAGCGGCATAGCCCGACGGATCGAGCAAGCCGCTGCGCGCCGGGTCGTCGGACTTCAGAAAATAGCCATAGGCGAGCGCGGTCGCCGCCAGCCCGCCGAGCCAGCCGAACAGGAAGCGAAAGCGCATCAGCGTGGTGCGCTCGTCATAATCGCGCGTCAGCTCGGCGACGAGCGACACCGACGGAATCTCGCACGCCGAAACGAGCACGCGCACCGCGACGACGTTGAGGATCAGGCCGAGGGTCGAATGGCGGGCGACGTCGGGCGACACCCAGAGCAGCGCCCAGGCGATCGCCATCGGCAGCGCCGCGCCATAGAGCCACGGCAGCCGCCGCCCGAGCCGGGTGCGCGTCGCGTCGGACAGGCGGCCGATCAGCGGATCGACGAGCGCATCGATCAGCATCGCGCCGATCAGCACCAGCGATACGACCCGCGGGTCGAAGCCGAGCACCTGATTGTAATAGATCATGAAGAAGGTGGTGAGCCCGGCCTCCTTCACGCCCATGGTGACGCTGCCCAGCCCGTGCGCGAGCTTGATCCGCGTCGGCAGCGGGGCGGTTGATGCGGTAGCGGTCATTGAAGCCCGGCGGCTTCCGACGCGGCGAGCGCCGCGACTCGCGCTTCATGGTCGGCGCGGTTGATCGGAAAGCGCGCGAAGGTCCAGGTCGAGGCGATCGTCGCGACGACGACGATCAGGCTGTAGCTGACCACGAGCCAGTCGATCACGTCGGGTGCGACCTGCCCCGGAACCGCTTTCGAGGGCAGTCCCGACAGGCTGATCAGCAGGCCGGTCAGCCCGATGCCGACCGCGGTCGCGCATTTCTGGACGAACATCCAGCCCGCGGCGAAAATTCCCTCGGTGCGGCGCCCCGTCTCGACCTGCGACGCCTCGACGACGTCGGCCAGCATCGACTGGCCCGAGATCATCACCATCACCGCATTGACGTTCGATATAAGGATGAAGGCCATCAGCAGATTGCTCGAAAAGGCCGACCCGATCGCCGGCCAATGCCCCGACAGGAACAGTGCGAAGGGCACGGTCCAGAAGATCGTGCTGATCACCCCGCACACCACTGCGACCTTCTTCTTGCCGAAGCGGTGATGGAGCGGCTGCACGATCACGAAGGCGATCATCACGCTCACCATCAGCAGCCAAGGCAGCGCCGCGAAGGCGCCTTCGGAAAAGCGCCAGACATAAAGATAGAGGAAGTTCGAGATGGTGAAGGTCATCTGCGTGCTCGAAATCGCGATCAGCGATGCGCCGAGCAGGATCAGCGCGGCGGGATGGCGCAGCGCCTCGAAAATCTCGGCAAAAGCCTGTTTCGGCGATGCGGGCTCGGGTTTCGTTGCCGGCCAATGCGCGACGCGGCGATGCTGGCCGAGCGCCGAGACGATCACCGTCACCCCCATGATCAGCGCGCCGCACAGGCCATAGAGCCAATAGCCGGACGGGTTGAGCTGGCCGAACTCGTGCGTCGCGTCGGCGCGCAGAAAGACGGTGTTGGCGAGGAAGAAGACGAGCAGCCCGCCACCCCAGGCGAAGAGGAAGCGAAAGCGGACGAGCGCGGTGCGCTCGTCATAGTCGCTCGTCAGTTCGGCGACGAGCGATTGCGATGGCACTTCGCAGCACGAAACGAGCGTCCGCACCAGCATCGCGACCACGACCAGATAGGCAAAGATATGCGTATGATCGGCCGGCGGCGACCACAGCAGCATCCACGCGAGCCCGAGCGGCAGCGGCGCGAGATAGAGCCACGGATGGCGCCGCCCCCAGCGCGTGTAGGTGCGGTCGGAGAAATAGCCGATCAGCGGATCGACGAACGCGTCGGCGAGCAGCGCGAACATCAGCGCGAGCGACACGAGGCTCGCGTCGAGCCCGACCACCTGGCTGTAGAAGATCAGCAGGAAGGTCGAAAAGCCGTTGTCCTTGACGCCATAGGCGACGCTGCCGAGCCCGTGATAGAGCTTGAGGCCCAGCGGCAGCCGCGTCTGCGGCGGCGTGTCGGCACTCACGCGGCGGTTCCGGCCTTGGCGGCTTCCTCCATCGCGGTCAGCGCGTCGAACATCCCCGGCGCCTCGGCGTCCCAGGCGTGGCGCTGGCCGATCGTCAGCCCGCCGTCGACCAGCATATGGGTGCCGGTCATGAACGAGCTGTCCTCGCTCGCCAGATAGGCGACGGCGTTGGCGATATCCTCGGGCTGGCCGCCGCGCGCGACCGGTTGGGCGTGCGCGCTCATGTCGGCGATGATTGCCTTCGCCGCGTCCTTGCTCGCGTCCGGCACGTCGAGCGACGAGGTGAAGATGTTGGTGTTGATGAAGCCCGGGCAGATCGCGTTCACGCGGATGCCATATTGCGCGAGGTCGGTCGCCGCGACCTTGGTCAGGTGGAGAACCCCCGCCTTCGCGACCGCATAGGCGGTCGGCGAATAGCCTGCGCCGAGCGCCGCGACGCTCGCGGTGTTGACGATGCTGGCGCCTTTTCGTCCCTTCATATGCGGGCTCGCATAGCGGATGCCCATCGCGACCGATTTCAGGATCAGGTCCATCGACCAGTCCCAGCCCTCGGGGGTGATCTCGTCGATCGGGGCGCGGTCGCCGCCCGCGGCGGCGTTGTTGAAGACGATGTCGATCCCGCCCGCCTTTTCGGCGGCGGTGTTCATCAGCGCCTCGATGTCGCTCGGCACGGTGACGTCGCAGCGGACGAAGTCGATCTTGCCGTTCGATTGCTCGGCGAGCGCCTTGCCGCCCGCTTCGTCGATATCGGCGGCGAAGACGTGCGCGCCTTCGCCCGCGAGTTTCAGCACCGCCGCCTTGCCGATGCCCGATGCCGCGCCGGTGACGACGGCGACCTTGCCTGCGAATCGCATATCTCTGCTCCCGTTTTCTTTTGCCACCTAGCTTAGGCGCGAAGCGGCCCCCGTCAACGGCGGGCAATCGGACGCTACGGCGCCGTAACGGCAGGTTCGCCTGCCCAAGTTGACGCTTGCGTAAAGCTGGCGAATCCCCCTAATTTGCGGATCAGAAGAGGAGCCTTGAAGATGAGCGATCTGGACGCCTTCCGCGCCGAAGTGCGCGCGTGGCTGGAAGCCAACTGCCCCCCCGAAATGCGCGAGCCCGTCCGCGACGAAGGCGACGTCTGCTGGGGCGGCCGCAAATGGGTGTTCAAGAATGACGCCCAGAAACAGTGGCTCGAGGCCTGCGTATCGAAAGGCTATACTGTCCCCGACTGGCCGAAAGCCTATGGCGGCGCGGGACTCTCGCCCGAAGAGACGAAGATCCTCAAGCAGGAAATGAAGCGCATCAACGCGCGCTCGCCGCTCGACAGCTTCGGCATCTGGATGCTCGGCCCGGCGCTGCTCAAATTCGGTACCGAGGAGCAGAAGGTCCATTACCTCACCCAGATCGCGCGCGGCGAAATCCGCTGGTGCCAGGGCTATTCGGAACCCGGCTCGGGCAGCGACCTCGTCAGCTTGCAGACCTTCGGAGAGGACAAGGGCGACCATTGGGTCGTCAACGGCTCGAAGATCTGGACCAGCTATGCCGACAAGGCCGACTGGATCTTCTGCCTCGTCCGCACCGACAAGGCGAATAAATATCAGGGCATCACCTTCATGCTCTTCGACATGGAGAGCAAGGGCGTCACGACCAAGCCGATCCTCCTGATCAGCGGCAACTCGCCCTTCTGCGAAACCTTCTTCGACGATGTCGAGGTGCCGAAGACGCAGTTCGTCGGCGAAATCAACCGCGGCTGGGACGTCGCCAAATATCTGCTCGGCCACGAACGCGAGATGATTTCGGGCGGCGGTGCGGGCGGCGACATGGTCAGCATCGGCGGCGCCTTCGCCAAGGCGATCGGCAAGAACGACCATGGCGAGCTCGAAGACCCGATCCTGCGTGCCGAGATGGCGGCGTTCGACGTCGATGTCTTCGCCTATCGCGCGATGGGCGAGCGCTTCATGGACATGTGGAAGACCGGCCGCGCGCACCCCGCGTCGTCGAACATGATGAAATATGTCGGCACCGAGCTCAACAAGCGCCGGCATGAACTGGTGATGGCGGGCGGCGGCAGCGACGCGCTCGAATGGGACAGCGAGGAGAGCAAGGGCGGCGCCCGCGCGCGTACCTGGCTGCGCACCAAGGCCAATTCGATCGAAGGCGGCACGAGCGAAGTCATGCTCAACGTCATCGCCAAGCGTATCCTCGACCTGCCCGGAGCCTGACCCATGCCTTTGTATCACAACGACGATCAGGCGATGCTCAAGGACAGCGTCGCACCTTTCGTGGCTGAACAGGCCCCGGTTGCGCACCTTCGCCAGCTTCGCGACAGCGCCGACGCCACCGGCTTCTCGCGCGACCTCTGGGCCCAGTTCACCGAAATGGGCCTGCCCGGGATGCTCGTTCCCGAGGCGCACGGCGGGCTCGGCATGGGGCATATGGAGGCGGGCATCGTGCTCGAGGAAATCGGCCGCAACCTGACCCCGTCGCCTTTCCTGTCGACCAGCGTCGGCGCGGTCGCCGCGCTGGCGAAAGCGGGCGGCACGCAGGCGGGCCGCTGGCTCCCCGCGATCGCGGGCGGCGAAGCGATCGTCGCGCTCGCGATCGACGAAGGCGCCAAGCACCGCCCCGACCGCATCGCCACGACCGCGACGCGTGCCGGCAACGGCTTCCGCCTCGACGGCAAGAAGAGCTTCGTGCTTCACGGTCATGTCGCCGACATGAGCATCGTCGCGGCGAAGACCGACGGCGGCATCACTTTGTTCGCGGTGCCCAAGGACGCGAAAGGCCTGACCGCCGATCCGCGCCGCCTCGTCGACTCGAGCCTCGCGAGCCACGTCACCCTCGACGGGGTCGAGGTCGACGCCGATGCGGTGATCGGCGAGGTCGATGCCGGCGGCGACATCCTCGACGCCTTGCTCGCCGCCACCCGCACCGGCGCTGCGGCCGAAATGGTCGGCGTGGGCCAGGGCGCGATGGACCGGACCGTCACCTATCTCAAGGAGCGCAAGCAGTTCGGCAAGCTGATCGGCGAGTTCCAGGGCCTCCAGCACCGCGCCGCGCATCTCTATGGCGAGATGGAGGTCGCGCGCGCCACGGTGATGAAGGCGCAGCAGCTTTTGGACGAGGGCAGCGAGGGCGCGAAGCTGATGGTGTCGGTCGCCAAGGCGAAGGCCGGCCGCGCCGCCAACCTCGCGGTGCGCGAAGGCGTGCAGATGCACGGCGGCATCGGCATGACCGATGAATATGACATCGGCCTTTATATGAAACGCGACCGCGCGCTGGCCGAGTTCATGGGCGATGTGCATTATCACATCGATCAGGTCGCGCGGATGAACGGTTATTAAGTCCGCCTGAGAGTTTCCAAACCCCGTTCGCCCTGAGCTTGTCGAAGGGCCGCCCTTTCTTTCGGGCGTCGCGGGGAAGAACGGTGCTTCGACAAGCTCAGCACGAACGGAAGAGAGATAATCTTATGAACCTCAATGACATGTTCGGCCTCGACGACCGCATCGCGCTCGTCACCGGCGGCTCGCGCGGGATCGGCAAGATGATCGTCGAGGGCTATCTCGCCGCGGGTTGCGCGCGCGTTTACATCTCGGCGCGCAAGAGTGCGCAGATCGAGGAAGCCGTCGCCGACTTCGAAACGCGCTATCCGGGCAAGGTGATCGGGCTTCCCGTCGACCTCTCGACTGTCGAGGGTTGCCGCGCGCTCGCCAAGGAACTCGAAGCGCGTGAGGAACGGCTCGACATCCTCGTCAACAACGCGGGCGCCGCATGGGGCGAGCCGTTCGAGGGCTTCCCCGAGGCGGGCTGGGACAAGGTGATGGACATCAACGTCAAATCGCCCTTCTTCCTGACGCAGGCGCTCCACGGTCTGCTCAAGGCCGCGGGCACCGCCGAGCGTCCGGCAAAGGTCATCAACATCGGCTCGATCGACGGTATGCGCCTCAACCCGTGGGAGACCTATAGCTACCACGCGTCGAAGGCGGCGATCCTCTATCTCACCAAGCGCCTCGCGGCGCGGCTGGTAACCGACCATATCCTCGTCACCGCGATCGCGCCGGGCGCCTTCCAGTCCGACATGAACAAGGCCGCGCGCGACCATGGCGATGCCGTGGCGAAAAGCATTCCGGTCAAGCGCATCGGCAACCCCGAGGATATGGCGGGCGCCGCGATCTTCCTCGCGTCGAAGGCGGGCGACTATGTCGTCGGCGACACGATCGCGGTCGACGGCGGGCTGGTGCACGGCGACCTCAAGACCAGCATCGACGCCTGACCCGTCCCTTATTGTCTTCGTCACCCCGGACTTGATCCGGGGTCCATTCGGCGCTCGCCTTGCAGGTGAGGGCGAATGGATGCTGAATCGAGTTCAGCATGACGATGGATGAGATGTTGACCCGCCAATCTCCAAGGTGTATTATTCAAACAATGCACCAAGGAGATGCCCGATGCGTTTCGCCTATCTGCTCCCCCCGATGATGCTTCTCGCCGCCTGCGGACAGAGCGAGAAGAAAGACCAGCCCGAGGTTTCGATCAACGCCGGCGACGAAAAGGGCGGCGTCCACATCAGCGCCGACAAGGACGGCGGCCGGATCAAGATCGGCGGCGAGGGTGCCGGGATCGACATGAAGCTCCCCGATTTCGCCAACCTCGACATCGAGAGCGATTTCGATATCGACGGAGTGAAGCTCTATCCCGGCAGCAAGGTCACGACGGTCAACGTCGACGCGAACGTCAGGGACGACAGCGACAAGGCGAAGGTCGAACTCGGCTTTACTGCGCCCGCGGCTCCGACGAAGGCGGCCGACTGGATGGCGGGCGAATTCGCCAGGAAGGGCGTCAAGGTCACCCGCACCGGCGACAGGCTCGCAGGTCGATCGAAGGACGGCGACGATTTCACGATCGACTTCACCCCCGATGGTGCGAACGCCAAGGGCAAGGTGCTGATCACCAAGGGGTGACGCGACGACCATTGTCATTGCGAGGAGCATAGCGACGAAGCAATCTCCAGCTATCGGCCTTGCGCAGAGCCGATAGCTGGAGATTGCTTCGCTCCGCTCGCAATGACGGTGTTTGGGTCTACCCGCTGTTCCTGAGTGCCGTCGCGATCGCGTTGATCGTGAGCTGAATGCCCTCGGCGATGCGCGGGTCGGTTTCGCCCGCGCGGTGGCGCTTCATCAGTTCGATCTGCAGCAGGTTGAGCGGCTCGATATAGGGCAGCCGCAGCCGGATCGACGCTTCGAGGGCGGGATTCTTCTCGAGCAGCCGCGACTGGCCGGTGACCCGGAGCAGCCCGTCATGCGCGCGGTTCCAGCCGTCGCGGACGCGCGCGAAGATCGCGTCGTGCCCGTCGACATGGGCGGCCAGTTCGGCATAGCGCGCCGCGATTCCCATGTCCGATTTCGCGAGCACCATCTCCATATTGTCGAGCAGCGCGGCGAAGAAGGGCCAGCTTTGCGCCATGTCGGCGAGCAGCGCCTGATCGCCGAACGCAGCGAAGGCCTCGCCCGTCCCGTACCAGCCGGGCAGCATCGTGCGCGCCTGCGCCCAGCTGAACACCCAGGGAATCGCGCGCAGATCCTCGATCGCGGTCGATTTGGTGCGGCTCGACGGGCGCGATCCGATCTTGAGCCCCGCGATCTCGGCGATCGGGGTCATCGCGCGGAAGAAATCCTTGAACGCCGGTGTGTCGTAGACAAGGCCGCGATACGCCCCGAATGCCGTGCCCGACAGCGCGTCCATCGCCGCGGTGAAGCGCCCGCAGTTCGCGGCGTTCAACCCCTCGGGTTCCAGGCTGGCGAGCAGGCTCGCCGACACCATCGCCTCCAGATTGGTCGCCGCGCTGTCGGCGGTGCCATATTTGGCCGCGATCACTTCGCCCTGTTCGGTGATGCGGATGCGGCCCTGCACCGTTCCCGCGGGCTGGGCGCGGATCGCCGCGAAGGCGCTGCCGCCGCCGCGCCCGACCGCGCCGCCGCGGCCGTGGAAAAGCTGCATCGCGCTGCCCGCGGCGTCGAACACCGGGGTCAGCGCGTCCGACGCCTGGTGCAGCCCCCAGGTCGAGGTGAGGTAGCCGCCGTCCTTGTTCGAATCCGAATAGCCGATCATCACTTCCTGATGCCCGCGCGCGGCGACTTGCGGCGCGATTTCGGGCAGCGCGAAATAGCGCGCCATGATCGCGGGCGCGTCATCGAGGTCGGCGATCGTTTCGAACAAAGGCACGACCATCAGCGTGTCGTCGCCCTCGGCTGACCACAGTCCGGCCTCGCGCGCGAGGACGTGGACTTCGAGCAGGTCGGACAGGCTTTCGGCCTTGCTGATGATCCATTGCACGATCGCGTCGGGCCCCAGCCTGGCGCGGATCGCGGCGGCGGCGTGGACGATCGCGAGTTCGCCCGCACTCTCGTCGCTCCACTGGTGCCACGGCGCTGCGAGCGGGCGGTTGACGCCGAGCTCGCGGCGCAGCAGCGCGACGCGCGCTTCCTCGTCGAGCGCGAGATAGTCGGCTTCGACCCCCGAAACCTTGAGCAGTTCGGCGAGCACGCGCTCGTGCACCGCGCTGTTCTGCCGCATGTCGAGCGTCGCGAGGTGGAAGCCGAACACCTCGACCGCGCGGATCAGCCGCCCGAGCGCGCCGATCCCCGCAAGCTGTCCCTCACCGCTCGCCGACAGGCCGTCGGCGATGGTGACGAGGTCGCGGCGAAAATCGGCGGGGGTGCGATAGGGCTCGCCCGCCAGCGCCGACGGGCGCGGCGGCGTCTTGCCGACGATGGCGGCGTAAGTCGAGCAGACGCGCGCGTAGATGCCCGACAAGGCGCGGCGGTAGGGCTCGTCGCTGCGGCTCGGCGCAGTGTCGCCGCTCGCCTCGGCCAGCGCCTCGACCGCGGCCGGAACCGGCGCCAGCGCCGACGAAACCGACAGTTCGGCGCCGAGCGCATGGACCGCGTCGGCATAATGACCGAGCACTGCGGCGGCATTGCGGCTCGTCGCCATGTGCAGCGTCTCGGCGGTGACGAAGGGGTTGCCGTCGCGGTCGCCGCCGATCCAGCTGCCGACGCGCAGGAAGCTCGCCGGGCGCGTCCCCAGCTCCTTTTCCCAGCGCGCATAGAGCCGCGGCACCACGGGCAGGAAGACATCGCGCAAATAGGTCAGCGCATTGTCGATCTCGTCGGCGACGAACAATTTCTCGGTGCGCAGCGGCCGCGTCTGCCACAGCAGCACGATCTGACGGCGGATCGCATCCTCGATCGCGTCGCCTTCAGGGGTCTCTTCATGCCCCGCGTCGCGCAGCCGCATCAACTCGGCGATGCGATTCTTGTGGTCGAGCACCGATTTGCGCCGGACCTCGGTCGGGTGCGCGGTCAGCACCGGCGCGACGAGCGCGGCGTTCAGCAGCGCCGCGACCGCGTCGCGGCCGATCCCGTCGCCTTTCAGCTTGCCCAGCGCCGCGGCGACCGTCGCCTCGGGCTCGGCGGCGACGCCTTGTCTGTCCTCTGCAAGGTTGGCGAGCATCGAAAAGAGCATGAAGCCGCGCACGAAGGCTATCGTGTCGTCGAGGCTCAGCGCGTCGAGCCCCGGATCGATCGCTTCCGCCCCCGCGATGCCACGATGCCGGTCGACGCTCGATGAGCGGATATATTCGGTCTGCCGGAACAGTTTCTCGCCGCCATAGGCGCGGATGACGTCGCCGAGGATGCGCCCGAGATAGCGGATGTCGGGATTCTGGCTGATCTGGATCGGTGGGCCCATGGGCCGAGGTTGCTGCACCGCAGCAGACGCTGCGTCAAGCGGCGCATAGCTATGCCGCGAAAGATCAGTGCGTCTTGACGAGGGTCAACATGCCCATGTCGATCGTCGGCCGATCGTCGAACGTAACGGAGTTGCGCGTGTCGGTGATGAACATCAGTCGCCCCGACGCATCGCTGATCCGCGCCGAGACGGCATAGCTGTGCCGCGGGTCGAGGCGGCGCTGGTCGACCGTCAGGCGGAAGGCGAAGGGCACCTGCCGCCCGTCGGCGGTGAAGCTCTGCTGCGCGATCACGCGCGACGGTGCGTCGGCCAGGCTGACGTCGTCGAGCCGGATCTCGACCTGCGCGGTCGGCGGCAGCGCGATACGCTCGCGATAGGCGATGCTGCCGGTGATTGCGACGGGTTCCTCCGACGGCATGATCGTCGCGCAGGCGGCAAGGGACAGACTCAAGGTCAAGGCGGCGGCAAAACGGAGCATGACATTCTCCTTTGACAACAATCCCCATCGCCCCTTCTTCGTCCCCCCACCTTAGCGGGAAGGACGGAGGTTTGGGAATAGCCTGCATCGCTCGGCTCTCGCCTGCGCGTCGATTGAAGCCACAAATGATATTTTGAAGGCGTCGATGCAGGGCTTATGTGGTCTTAGGAACGAAAGGCCCCCGCCTCATTCGTCCTCTTCACCCTTCGGTTTGCGGATTTCGCTGACCAGCAGCTTGTCGATCTTGCGCCCGTCCATATCGACGATCTCGAACTTCCAGCCGCGATCGGTGAAGCTCTCGCCCTCGGCGGGCAGATGCTTGAGGATCGCCAGCGCGTGGCCCGCCGCGGTCGCATAGTCGCGGTCGTCACCCAGCTCGATGCCAAGGCGCTCGGCCATCTGGTCGGCGGGCATCGACCCCGCGATCAGCAGGGTGCCGTCGTCGCGCTCGGTGACGAAGGGTTCGCTGCCGATGTCCTGGTCCGACGCGAATTCGCCCGCGATCGCCGACAGCAGGTCGGCGGGCGTCACCAGCCCCTCGAAATGCCCATATTCGTCGTGGACGAGCAGCATCGGCACCTCGGCGGCGCGCAGGCCCTCGAGCGCGTCCATCGCGTCGATCTGGTCGTGGATCACCTTCGCCGGGCGGATCAGCTTTTCGAGGTCGAGCGTTTCGCCGCGGAACAATGCCCCGGCGATGTCGCGCGCCTGGACGATTCCGGCAATGTCGTCGACCGAGCCGCGCGCGACCGGCAGCCGTGTGTGCGGGCTTTCGAGCAACTTGGCGCGCACCGCGTCGTCGTCCGACGCGATGTCGATCCAATCGACGTCGATGCGCGGCGTCATCACCTCGCGCACCGGCCGGTCGGCGAGGCGCACGACGCCCGAGATGATCGCGCGCTCGCTTTCCTCGATCACCCCCGATTTCGAGGCCTCCGCGACGATCAGGTGCAGTTCCTCGGCGGTCACCCGGTCCTCGGACTCGCGGTTGAGGCCGAGCAGGCGAAAGACCAGCGCCGAACTATTGTCGAGTAGCCAGACGAGCGGCGCCGCAACCCGCGACAGCCAGACCATCGGCGTCGCCATCGCGATCGCGATCGGTTCGGGCGCGCGCAGCGCGAACTGCTTGGGCACCAGCTCGCCCACGATCAGCGAGAAATAGGTGGTGACGCCGATGACGACCGCAAAGCCTGCCGCTTGGGCATGATCGGCGTCGAGCCCGAACCACGCCGCCAGCCGGTCGGCGACCGGCTGGCCCAGGCTCGCGCCCGAATAGGCGCCCGCGAGGATGCCGATCAGCGTGATGCCGACCTGCACCGTCGACAGGAAGCGCCCCGGATCGGCGGCGAGCTGCCGCGCGATCTTCGCGCCGCGGCTGCCGCGCTTCTCGGCCGCCTGCAAACGCGGCCCGCGCGCCGAGACGATTGCGAGCTCGGACAGGGCGAACAGGCCGTTGAGGAGGATCAGCACCGCGATGATCGCGACGTCGGACCAGGGGAAAGGGCTCATCGGGCGGTCATCGGGGGGCGGCCGTGCGGTGCACGGGCGCCCGGCCCCTGTCGGCTTGGGTCATGTCCGCCCTATAGGCGATAGCGGCGGCAAAGCACAATGACCCCGCTTCGCGACTCCGCTCAGCCGGGGTTCAGCCGGATTCTGGAACCGTTTGGCGCGGCATATGTTATCGACACGGACGGCGGCGCGCAGGGCCAGCAAGCGGCCGCCACTATAAAGGGAGCCAAAGACATGAACAGCAAGACGATCAAGCTCACCGCCCTCGCCAGCATCGGCGCGCTCGCGCTGACCGGCTGCGTGACCGACCCCGAAACGGGGAAACAGACGATCTCGAAGGCCGCGATCGGCGGCATCGGCGGCGCGCTCGGCGGCTATCTGCTCGGCGATCTCGTCGGCGGCCGTCACGACCGCACCGAAAAGATTCTCGGCGCCGGGATCGGCGCGGTCGCTGGCGCGGGTGCCGGCTATTATATGGATCAGCAGGAAAAGAAGCTGCGCGAACGTACCGCGGGCACCGGCATCGATGTCGAGCGCCAGGGCGACCAACTCGTGCTCAATATGCCCGGCGACGTGACCTTCGACCTCAACAGCGCTGTGGTGAAATCGCAGTTCCGCAGCGCGCTCGACAGCGTCGCCTCGACCCTGTCCGAATATCCGAGCACCTTTATCGACGTCTATGGTCACACCGATTCGCAGGGCAGCGACAGCTACAACCAGGGCCTGTCGGAGCGCCGCGCCTCGTCGGTCGCCGACTATCTCTCCAGCCGCGGCGTCAACCGCGCGCGCATGGCGACGATGGGCTATGGCGAATCGCAGCTCAAATGCGCGCCCGAACGCAGCGAAGCCGATTATCAGTGCAACCGACGCGTCGAAATCCGCATCGCTCCGGTGACCCAGAACGACGTCAACAACGCGCGGTAAGTCATTTTCCCGGCTAACGCCGGGAACGGCACCGGCCCGCTCCCCCACCCGGCCCCCCATTTCAGAATACGCTGTTGGGAGGCCGGGTGGGGGAGCGGGCCGGTGCCGCAGCTTTCCGCTTCGCGGAAAGCAAAATCAGCCCAGGCTCGGAAAGCTCGCCTTCAGCCCGTCGATCACGAACTGCGCCGCCAGCGCCGCGAGGAGAACGCCGAGCAGGCGGGTGATCACCGCTTCGGCCTTGTTGCCGATCAGTCGCATCAGCGGCCCCGCCGCGAGCAGCGCCGCGAGCGTCAGCGCGAGCACGAGCAGCAGCGCGCCGAAAATCACCAGCGCGCGGTCGAGCCCGTTGTTCTTGGCGACGAGCAGCATCACCGAGGCGATCGACCCCGGTCCCGCGAGCATCGGCATCGCCATCGGAAAGACCGAGACATCCTCGACCTCGGGGGTCGCCATGATCTTTTCGGCGCGCTGCTCGCGCCGCTCGGTGCGCTTCTCGAACACCATGTCGATCGCGATGATGAACAGCATGATCCCGCCCGCGATGCGGAAGCTGTCGAGGTCGATGTGGAGGAAGGACAGCAAGGCTTCGCCGAACATCGCGAAGAAGATCAATATGCCCCCGGCGATCAGCGTCGCGCGGATCGCCATCGACCGCCGCTGCTGGACGCTCGCGCCGGTCGTCAGGCTGGCATAGATCGGTGCGCAGCCCGGCGGGTCGATGACGACGAACAACGTCACGAAGGCCGAGATGAAGAGGTCGATCACGGCTGTTTCGGGGCCGCGACCTGATTGTCGATCACCGTCGTCATCTCCTTGCCGTCCCACAGGCGAACGGTGACGCGCCGCGACTGGTCGGGATGGACGGTCGAGGTCCAGCTCAGCGTCTGGTCGGGGGAGAGGCCGACTGCCACGTCGTCGCCTTCAGCGCCGGCCGCGATCGGCACCGCCGGACGCGATCCGCATTTCGCCTGCTTCGATGCGATGAAGTCGGGCGCGGCGAGCGGGGTCGCCAGGCTATCGCCATGGTCGAGCACCCACGTCATCTTGCCCTTCTTGGGATCGCGGAGCCACACGGTGGTGAAATAACCGTTCGCCGGCCCGTTTTGCCAAGCGCCGGTGGTGACCCCGACATTGCCATCGCAGCTCACATAAACCGCGTGCGGTTGCCACTTTACCGCCTCGGCTGGGTCCCTCTGCGACTTCAGCCAGTCGTGCGCCTTTACCCGCTGGGGCACGAACATCACCGCATCGGGCGCCGCCGTCTCGCGAAAGGCGGTCCATTGCCCCTTTTCCTGCGCCAGCCGTGCAAAGGCTAATTCCGCGGCAATGAAACCGCTGGGATTTGCCGAAAGCGGGCGGTTGCGTTCGCGGGCTGCGACAGCCCCGCTTGCGATCATGGCAAGCGCCGTCGCGGCCATGATCAGCCTGCGCATCAGAACCCCATCGGATCGGGCAGCCCCGCGCGGCGATGCGCGGCGACGAGCGTGTTGCGCAGCAGGCAGGCGATCGTCGTCGCGCCGACGCCGCCGGGAACGGGCGTGATCGCGCGGACGTGTGGCAAGGCTTCGTCGAAAGCGACGTCGCCGACGATCCGCCCCTTGGCTTCGCCGGGCGCCGGCGGCAGGCGGTTGATTCCGCCGTCGAGGACGACCGCGCCGGGCTTCAGCCAGTCGCCGCGGATATATTCGGGCTGGCCGATCGCCGCGATGACGATGTCGGCGCGCCGCAGCACCGCGGGCAGGTCGCGCGTCCGGCTGTGCGCCATCGTCACCGTGCAATTGGCCTGGAGCAGCAGCTGCGCCATCGGCTTGCCGAACAGGATCGAGCGGCCGACGATCACGGCGTCGAGCCCGCTCAGGTCGCCGAGCAAATCGCGCAGCATCATCAGGCAGCCGAGCGGCGTGCACGACACGAGCGCGTCGGCGCCGAGCACGAGCCGCCCGGCGTTGGTCGGGGTGATGCCGTCGACATCCTTGTCGGGGTCGATCGCCGCGATCACGCGCTTTTCGTCGAAACCCTTGGGGAGTGGAAGCTGGACGAGGATGCCGTCGACCGCGGGGTCGGCGTTGAGCCGGGCGACCAGCGCCAGCAGTTCGTCCTGTGCCGCGTCGGCGGGCAGGCGATATTCGAAGCTCTTCATCCCCGCCGCGACGGTCGCCTTGCCCTTGGCACCGACATAGACCTGGCTCGCCGCATCGTCGCCGACGAGGACGACGGCGAGACCGGGAACCCGGCCCGTCGCGGCCTCGAATGCCGGGACCGCCTCGGCAATCCGCGCGCGCAGCCCCGCCGCAAACGCCTTGCCGTCGATGATTTCGGCTCCCATGCCCATGTTCCCCGCCCTCATGTCACGCGATTCCGGCCTGCATGCCGAGACGATAAAGATAGGGCATGACCGCCTGCTGCATGATGATCAGCAGAATCAGAACGACCATCGGCGTCAGGTCGAGCCCGCCGAAATCGGGCATGATCCGCCGGAACGGGCGATAGAGCGGCTCCGTGATCCGGTCGAGTACATACCAGAGCTGGCCGACAAAATCATTATGGGTGTTAATCACGTTGAAGGCGATCAGCCAAGACATCACCGCCTGCACAATGATGATCCACCACAGGATATTGAGCAGGATCATCAGGATATCGAGAAGCATAAAATACAAGGGAGGTCTCCGGCCAGAAGGTCGAGGCGCCAGTCTTAGCGATGAATCAGCGTGCCCGCACCCCGTGCGGTGAAAATTTCGAGCAGCATCGCGTGCGGGATGCGCCCGTCGAGGATGACCGCCGCCTCGACCCCGGCGTCGACCGCCGCGACGCAGGTTTCGACCTTGGGAATCATGCCGCCGGTGATCGTCTCGTCGGCCTTGAGCGCGTCGATCGCCGTGCGGTCGAGGTCGGTGAGCAGTGTCCCCGCCTTGTCGAGCACCCCCGCGACGTCGGTCAGCAGGAAGAAGCGCTTTGCGCCGAGCGCGCCGGCGATCGCGCCCGCCATCGTGTCGGCGTTGATATTGTAGGTCGCCCCGTCGGCGCCGAGCGCGACCGGCGCGACGACCGGAATGAAATTGTCGTTCGCCAGATTGGTGAGGATCGTCGGGTCGACCGCGACCGGCTCGCCGACGAAGCCCAGATCGACGTGGCGCTCGATCCCCGAATTGGGGTCGGGTTCGCTGCGCGTGACCTTTTCGGCGAGCACCAGATTGGCGTCCTTGCCCGAAATGCCGACCGCGCGGCCGCCGAGTCCGGCGATCCAGCCGACGATCTCCTTGTTGATCTTGCCCGCGAGCACCATCTCGGCGACCTCGGCGGTCGCGGCATCGGTGACGCGGAGTCCGCCGACGAAGGTCGATTCGATCCCGAGTTGCTTGAGCATCCGGCCGATCTGCGGGCCGCCGCCATGAACGACCACCGGGTTGATCCCCACCGCTTTCAGCAGCACGACATCCTCGGCGAAGTCGCGCTGCGCCTCGGGGTCGCCCATCGCATGACCGCCATATTTGATGACGAAGGTCTCGCCGGCATAGCGCTGAAGATAGGGCAGCGCCTCGACGAGCGTTTCGGCCTTGGCGAGGAGGTCGGGCATTTTCGAAGGGTCGGTCACGGGCGTCATCCAGCGTTGTTCGCGTCGAGTTTGCGGCCGATGGCGACGACCGCCATCACGAGCAGCGGCACCATCACCGCCGACAGCACGACCTTGGCGATCATCTGGCCGAGCATCAGGTCGCCGATCGGACGGACGCCGTAAAAGCTGATCGTGATGAAGATCAGCGTGTCGACGATCTGGCTCAAGGCGGCGGCGATGAAACCGCGGAGCGGCAGCAACCGGCCATTGTTCGCGGTCATCCGCGCGAAGATCCAGACATTGAGGCTGACCGAAACGCCATAGGCGATGATCCCGGCCGCCATCATCCGCCAGCTTTGCCCGACGATGATTGGAAAGGCCTCTTTCGCGGGCTCGTACATGCCGGCATCGGTCGGAAGCTGGAGGACGAACAGCGCGAGGATGATCGCGAGGACGAGCGGGATGAAGCCCAGCCGCACCATCCGGTCCGCGACGACGCGCCCGTGCAGCTCGGCGATGCCGCTCGAGATGGCGATCAGCGTCAGAAAGGGGAAAATCCCGGCCTCGACCGCGAGCGGCCCCAGCGCGACCTGCTTCGCGCCCAGGAAGCCGCCGAGCGGAACCATGCCGCCATAGAGGATCGCGAACAGCAGCAGCGATGGCGCAATGACGCGCGAAGAACCAGTTTCCATCGGCGCCCGATAGTCGGTTTTGCGGACGCTGGAAAGACCGGGAAACGATGACGCGGACACGCGTCGAGACAATGGAGGCTAGCTGGATTGCGAAGCCCCTGCGAATATCCGCCTTGAGGTGGGGAGATGCCCTGCCTTCGTGCGTCGTCGTGGCGCGGAGCCGGTCTGTACGAAGGCGACGTCGCAATTCCAAAGTTCAGGAAAGTTCAGCCTATTGCAGCCTTCGATTAGGGCTTCGCGCTGTGCTGAACGCATCCGGTTCCCGCTTCGCCGCGACCGCTATTGTCCACCAAGTGAAAGAGCCAGATGAAAGCTGGCACAGCCGGATAATGTAGGAAAGGCCCATTTGAAGGCGACGCCTGCTTTGGGGTGGAAAGCGGACGTAGCCGATCCTCCCCGGCACGGGGAGGGGGACCACCGAAGGTGGTGGAGGGGCAGGTGCGTCATGGCGCGCCTTTTCTGGATCGAAGCGTAAACCGAGGGTGCCCCTCCACCATGCTTCGCATGGTCCCCCTCCCCGTGCCGGGGAGGATATCTTGTC
>NZ_DATAJZ010000013.1:0-172500 GCF_036261875.1 Sphingopyxis sp.
CACGGGGAGGGGGACCACCGAAGGTGGTGGAGGGGCAGGTGCGTCATGGCGCGCCTTTTCTGGATCGAAGCGTAAACCGAGGGTGCCCCTCCACCATGCTTCGCATGGTCCCCCTCCCCGTGCCGGGGAGGATATCTTGTCCGCTTGCGGTCGAAAACGGCCGTTCCCAATCTTCGCCTTTCCTGGCGCCATCCCGAACCGGCACCGCGCCATGCCGCACACTCTTGCCCCGCCGCCAAAGCCCGCTAGACAGGACGCAACAATCTTGCGGGGGACGCATTTTTTCATGGAACGCCTGATCGGTCTGCTCGGCATCGTCGCATTGCTTGCGATCGCCCTGCTCTTTTCCTCCAATCGCCGCTGGATCCGCCTCCGCGTCGTCATTCCCGCCTTCCTGCTGCAAGCCGGTTTCGCGCTGCTCGTGCTCGGCACCCCCTGGGGGCGCAGCATCATCCAGGCGATGTCGGGCGGTGTCTCCAACCTGCTCGGCTATGCCAAGGCGGGGACCGATTTCATCTTCGGCCCGCTCGCCGGGCCCGAGATGGGCGGGCACAGCTTCGCGATCGCGGCGCTGCCCGTGATCATCTTCTTCGCCTCGATGATCTCGATCCTCTATTATCTCGGCATCATGCAACTCGTGATCAAATGGGTCGGCGGCGCGATCCAGAAGATCACCGGCATCACCAAGGTCGAAAGCCTGGGCGCCGCGGCGAACATCTTCGTCGGGCAGAGCGAAAGCCCGCTCGTCATCCGCCCTTATCTCGCCAGCCTGACACCGTCGCAGCTCTTCACCGTGATGACCGTCGGCATGGCGGGGGTCGCGGGGACGATCCTCGGCGCCTATGCCAGCATGATCGGCGAGCAATTGCTGCCCTATCTGCTCGCCGCCAGCTTCATGTCGGCGCCCGGCGGCATATTGATGGCAAAGATCATGATGCCCGACGATCCCAAGGGTCTGGGCATCGAACCCGTGATCATGCCCGAAGCGAGCCACGACGAGGAAAAGCCCGCGAACATCATCATGGCGGCAGCACAAGGAGCGCAGACCGGCGTCCGGCTGGCGGTCGCGGTCGGCGCGATGGTGCTCGCCTTCGTCGCGCTCGTCGCGCTCGCCAACGGGCTGCTCGCCGGGATCGGCGGCTGGTTCGGATACCCCGACCTGTCGTTTCAGGCGATCATCGGCACGATCTTTCGCCCCGTGATGTGGCTGATGGGGGTGCCGTGGGATGAAAGCGGCGCGGTCGGCGGATTGTTCGGCACCAAGATCGTGCTCAACGAATTCGTCGCCTTCATCGACCTCGGCAAGATGCAGGCGGGCCTGTCGCCCGCGTCGATCGCGATCGCGACCTTTGCCCTCTGCGGCTTCGCCAATTTCAGCTCGATCGCGATCCAGATGGCGGTGACGGGCGGCCTCGCGCCGGGCCAGCGGCCGATGATCGCGAAGCTGGGCCTGAAGGCGCTGCTCGCGGGCAGCCTGTCGAACCTGATGTCGGCGGCACTCGCGGGACTGATGCTGGGCATCGCGCCGCCTGCCGCGCCGCCGCCAGCCACCGCGGCGGCGGCTATCGCGGCTCCGGCCCCGGCCGCCCCTGCAAAGCCACTATAGCGCCATTTTCGCCAGCGCCGTCCGCACCTCTTCCACGAACAGATCAGGCTGCTCCCAGGCGGCGAAATGACCGCCGCGGGGCAGTTCGTTCCAATGGACGATATTTTTGTAGCGCCGGTCGGCCCAGCGGCGCGACAGGCGCATGATTTCGTTCGGGAACAGGCTGCATCCGGTCGGGACGTGGATTTCGCCCGCCGCGAAGCTGCGGAAGCTGTGCCAATAGAGCCGCGCCGACGACGCCGCGCTGTTGGTCAGCCAATATAGGCTGACATCGTCGAGCATCGCGTCGCGCGACAATGATTTTTCGGGGTGCCCGCCGATCGACTGCCCGCCGGGCTCGTGTCCGCAATCGGTCCAGCCGTGGAATTTCTCGACGATCCAGCACATCTGCCCGACCGGCGAATCGGCAAGGCCGTAACCGAGGGTCTGCGGCCTCGTCGCCTGCTGCGTCGAATAGCCGCTGTCCTTCGCCTGATACCATTGGAAGCGGACGAGGCAGGCTTTTTCGGCGTCGGTCAGGTCGTCCATCAGATCGGGTGGCGGCGCGCCGACGACCATATTGACGTGGATGCCCGCGCAATGGTCGGCGTGATTCATGCCGATCGCACAGGTCACCGCGCTGCCCCAGTCGCCGCCCTGCGCGAAATAGCGCGGATAGCCGAGCGCGCGCATCAGCGCGTCCCACGCCGCCGCGATATGCTCGACGTTCCATTTGGCCTCGCTCGGCTTGCCCGAAAAGCCGTAGCCCGGCAGCGACGGGATCACGAGATGATAGTCGGCCGACAGCGGCTCGATCACGTCGAGGAATTCGAGCACCGACCCCGGCCAGCCGTGGGTCAGCACGAGCGGCCGCGCCGCGGGATTGGCGGAGCGGACGTGCAGGAAATGGATGTCGAGCCCGTCGATCGTCGCGAGATAATTGGGCAGCGCATTGAGGCGCGCCTCGACCTTGCGCCAGTCGTAACCCTGTTGCCAGTAAGCCGCGAGTTCCTGCGCATAAGCGAGTGGGACGCCCTGATCCCAGTCGCCGACTGTCTCCTTCTCCGGCCAGCGCGTGTTCGCGATCCGCGCCGCAAGGTCGTCGAGCGCCGCCTGCGGCACGTCGATGGTGAAGGGACGAATGTCGGCGACCTGCATGAATCTCTCCCCGCTCAGGGCCGCGCCGGGGCCTTGCAGCCGCGTTCGAGCCCGACGCCCTTCAAAAAGCCGCGCCGCACCGTTCCGGCATAGACCGCCTCGGCATAGCGGCGGCGTTCGGCATTGGCGCCGGTGACTTCGCCGATCAGCCCGCGCAAGGGAATGACCGACCCCGCGACGCTGCCCGCGACGCGGCCGGCGGTTTCCTCGCGCTTCTGCGCCCGGCTCTTGTCGACCGTCTCGTTGACGTCGGGGCCGAGCACGGCGTCGAGTTCGGTGATCTCGCGGATGATGGCCGCGCATTTGCCAAGCCCGGCGAGCGAATAGGGCGCATCCTGGATCGCCTGCAGCTTGGGCGGCACTTCCTTGCCGTCGAAGGGTTCGGTGACGCTGTTCGCGGTGTCCTTCACCGTCGAATCCCTGGGCGCGCCTTCCTGGGCATGGAGCGGCGCAAGCGCCGCAAGAGCGAGAAGGGACAGGCTGGCGGTAAAACTGCGAAACATGGCGAATCTCCCGTTGCGCCCCTCGCGTTATGCCATGGTGTGCAAGGAGACGGCACGCGTCCAGCCCAAATCGCGCGGCGCCGCGATTTCGCCTTAGCGCGTCGGCACCGGTTCGGGGCCGGTCCAGTCGTAGAAGCCGCGCCCCGCCTTCTTGCCGACCCAGCCCGCCTCGACATATTGGACGAGCAGCGGGGCGGGGCGGAATTTCGGGTCGCCGGTCCCCGATTGCAGCACGCGGATGATCTCGAGACAGGTGTCGAGGCCGATGAAGTCGGCGAGGGTGATCGGCCCCATCGGATGGTTGAGGCCGAGGCGGCAGCCGGTGTCGATGTCCTGCATCGTCGCGACGCCCTCGCCGAGCGCGAAGATCGCTTCGTTGATCAGCGGCATCAGCACGCGGTTGACGATGAAGCCCGGCGCGTCGTTGGCATGGACGATCTCCTTGCCGAGACCGCGGCCATAGGCCTCGACCGCCGCGAGCGTTGCGTCGCTGGTGGCGAGGCCGCGGATCAGCTCGATCAGGCCCATCACCGGCACCGGGTTGAAGAAATGAACGCCGATGAAGCGCGTCGGATCGGGCGCCGCCTGTGCGAGGCGGGTGATCGGGATCGAGCTGGTGTTGCTGGCGAGGATCGCGGTGTCCGAAAGATGCTGGCCGACGCTGGCGAAGATCGCGCGCTTGATCTCCTCGCGCTCGGTCGCGGCCTCGACGACGAGGTCGGCGGGGGCGAAAGCGGCATGGTCGGCGACCGGCGTGATGCGGCCGAGCAACGCGTCGGCGTCGGCCTCGGTCATCTTTTCCTTCGCCACCAGCCGGCCGAGCGCCTTGGCGATGCCGGCCTTGCCCGCTTCGGCGCGGGCGATGTCGATATCGGCGAGCAGCACGTCGTGACCGGCACCTGCCGACACCTGCGCGATGCCTGCGCCCATTTGCCCTGCCCCGATGACGCCGACGATCATATTCTGCCCTTTCGCTGGAAACCGTGGCGTTCCCCTACGACCTCGCCGCGCCCGGTCAAGAGGCGCGCGTCAGGGCGCGGAGCGGAACTCGGTCGCTTCGGCCAGGATCAGCGCGAAGGCGGGGTCGATATCGTCCCAGGTCCGCACCGGGGTCCAGCCGCCCGCGCGGAGCAGCAGGTTCGCGTCGCGCGGCCCATATTTATGGCTGTTCTCGCTGTGGATCGTTTCGCCCTTCGCCATCGCATAGGTGCGTCCGTCGACGATGAACTCCATATCGCACGCGGCGACGAGATGCATTTCGATCCGCGCGTGCACATCGTTCCAGCTCGCCCGATGCATGAAATTATCAACCGGGATCGTTCCGTCCAGCTCGCGATTGATGCGTTCGAGCAGGTTGATGTTGAACGCAGCGGTGACTCCCGCAGGATCGTCATAGGCCCGTTCGAGCGTCGCGACATCCTTGATCCGGTCGATTCCGATCAAGAGCAGCGAGCCGTCGCCGAGCGTGGTGCGCCAGCCGCGCAAGAGGTCGATCGCGGTGCGTGCGACCATGTTGCCGATCGTCGAGCCGGGAAAAAAGCCGAGCTTGGGCAGCGCCGCGATCTCGCGCGGCAAATCGACCTTGTGGGTGAAATCGGCCTCGACCGGATAGACCGGAAGCCCCGGAAAGCGCGCCGCGAGCGCTGTCGCGCTGTCGCGCAGGAAATCGCCCGAAATGTCGACGGGGACATAGGCCGCGGGCCCGATCGCCTGAAGCAGCAAGGGCGTCTTGGTCGAGCTGCCCGAGCCGAGTTCGACGACCGCGCGGCCCGGCCCGATCGCGGCCGCCATGTCGGCGGCGTGGCGCGTCAGCAGATCGGTCTCGCTGCGCGTCGGATAATATTCGGGCAGCGCGGTGATATCCTCGAACAGCGCCGAACCGGTCGCATCGTAGAACCAGCGCGCGGGAATCGCCTTCTGCCGCTGCGACAGCCCGGCATGGACGTCGGCGCGGAAAGCGGGGTCGACGCCGCTGTCGTCGGCGGAAATCTGCCGAAGTTGACGCACGATACCCATGATCAGAGGTCTTTCGCGAGCCGAACGCCGGTGAATTGCCAGCGCTGGTGAGGATAGAAGAAATTGCGGTAGCTGGCGCGCATATGGCCGCGCGGCGTCGCGCAACTGCCGCCGCGCAGCACGAACTGCCCGCTCATGAACTTGCCATTATATTCGCCGACCGCGCCCGGGGCAGCGCGGAAGCCGGGATAGGGGCGATAGGCGCTGCCGGTCCATTCCCACACGCTGCCGAACATCTGTTGCAAGCCTGTGTCGGCGGACGCGGCCGCGGGCTGCACCGGACCGGCCGCGTCGAACTGCTGGCCGCGCCGCGGGTCGCAGGCGGCCGCCGCCGCCTCCCACTCCTGTTCGGTCGGCAGGCGCGCGCCGGCCCAGGCCGCGAAGGCGTCGGCCTCGTAGAGGCTGATATGGGTCACCGGTGCCGCCGGGTCGATCGCCTGCCAGCCGGAGAGGGTGAAATAATGCCCCTCGCGCCAATAAGCGGGCGCTTCGACATCCTCCGCCTGCACCCACGCCCAGCCGTCGCTGAGCCACAGCGACGGGGTATGATAGCCGCCGTCGGCGACGAATTCCTGCCATTCGCCGTTCGTCACCGGGCGGCTGGCGAGCGCGTGTGGGGTCAGCAGCGCCGAAAAGCGCGGGCGTTCGCAGTCGAAGGCGAAGCCGTCGCCGTCGTGGCCGACCGTCACCACGCCTTCCGCGCCGCGGACCCACTGGAGCGCGCCCGCGCTTTTGGCTGCGGGCATGAGAGGCGCAGAAAAGTGCGCAACTTCACTCGCGATTGCGGTTTCGCGCGGCCACATGGCCGGGCCGAGCGGATTCTGGGCGAAGAGATGCTTGATATCGGTGAGCAGCAATTCCTGATGTTGCTGCTCATGATGAATGCCGAGCTCGACCAGCGCGAGCGCGGCCGGGGGCAGATCGGGAAGCGCGCTCTGCACCGCGGCGTCGACATGCGCGCGCCAGATGCAGACCTCGTCCAGCGACGGCCGCGTCAGCAGGCCGCGGCGCGGGCGCGCATGGCGCGGCCCCTCGGCCTCATAATAGCTGTTGAAGAGATAAGCGTAGCGATCGTCGAACGCGCGATAGCCGGGCAGATGATCGCGCAGTACGAACGTCTCGAAGAACCAGCTCGTGTGCGCGAGGTGCCATTTCGCGGGCGAGGCGTCGGGCATCGACTGCGCGCTCGCATCGGCATCGGAGAGCGGCGCCACGAGGTCGAGCGACAGCCGCCGGGTCGCGGCGAAGCGCCGGGCCAGGTCATCGAGCGGGTCGATATGGGTCGATGCGTCGGTGCGGCTGGCCATGATGAGACAATCCCCCGGAAGGTGATTCGGTTTCGCTGCGGGGGCGAATATGGTTACGGCACGGAGGAATGTCTAGAACATTTAGGGAACGAAGTGGAGTGCTCAAACGCGCCATACCTCCCCGTCACCCCGGACTTGATCCGGGGTCCCGCTTGTCACCGTCATCGAGCGGGACCCCGGATCAAGTCCGGGGTGACGAAGAAAGTAAAGGACGCCCTTACGCTTCGGTCAGCGCGTCGCGCCAGGTTTCCAGAGAATGTCGCCGCCCGCGGCGGCGTTGATGTGCCGCGTCAGCACGAAGAGATGGTCCGACAGGCGGTTGAGATAGGCGAGCGCCAGCGGGTTGAGGTCGCGCTCCGCGCCGGCGGCGACCGCGGCGCGTTCGGCGCGGCGGGTCACCGCGCGGGCGAGGTGGAGCCGCGCGGCGGCTTCGGTGCCGCCGGGGAGAATGAAGCTGCGAAGCGATTCGAGCGCCGCGTTCATGCCGTCGATCTCTTCCTCCAGCCGCGCGATCTGGCCGGGGACGATGCGCAGCGCCATGTCGTGCGGGCCGAAGCCGCGTTCGCCGTCGGGCGGCGTCGCAAGGTCGGCGCCGAGGTCGAACAATTCGTTCTGGATGCGCGATAGCATCGCCGCTTCGTCGCTCGCCGGGGCGAGCGCTGCGGCGGCGAGGCCGATCGCGCTGTTCGCTTCGTCGACGTCGCCGACCGCCGCCATCAGCGGTGCCGACTTGGCGATGCGCGAGCCGTCGACGAGGCCGGTGGTGCCGCCGTCGCCGGTGCGGGTGTAGATCTTGTTGAGTTTGACCATGTCGGACAGTCCGGAAGTTTAGACGATCATCCCACTCCGTTCGCATCGAGCGAAGTCGAGATGCCCCTCGGGCCGGCGCAAGGTCGATGGGTGTCTCGACTTCGCTCGACACGAACGGGAAAAGGAAGCGCCTCGATCAGCTGCCGGCAGCGGTCACGCCGATGATGATGAGCAGGATGATGGTGATCGCCTGCCACTTCACGCGGGCCATCATCATCCGGTTCTGCATCACCTGATTTTCGTGGATCGTGCCGTCGAGCGCGGCCTGATGCCCCTTGGCAAAATAGATGAGCCCGCGCGCAAGCGAGAAGAGGACGAGGCCGGCCGCCACGACGACCGCAAGGACGAGCAAAATCTGCATGAGATCCTATTTAGGGAGTTTGCAGCGAATATCCAGCGGGAAGCCGATCGCGAACCAAATTGGCCGCGAGTGCAGGTCCATCGACCCCGGCCTCGCGCAATGCGGCGAGCGAGGCGGCAGCGTCGCGCTTCGCGAGCCGCCGTCCGTCGGGGCCGCAGACGAGGGCGTGATGGCGATAGACGGGGGTCGCGAGGCCCAGCAGCGCCTGGAGCAGACGGTGGACGTCGGTCGAGGCGATCAGGTCGGCGCCGCGGATCACATGCGTCACCCCCATCGCGGCGTCGTCGATCGTGCTCGCGAGATGATAGCTGGCGGGGGCGTCCTTGCGCGCGAGGACGACATCGCCGTGCGCGACCGGATCGGCGGCGCGCATCCCCTGTCCCGCCTCTTCCCAGTCGAGGTCGCCCGCGAGCGCGGCGGCGCGCGCCATGTCGAGCCGCCAGCAATGCGGATCATCGGTGAGGCGGCGCTCGCGCTCGGCCGCCGGCAAGTGGCGGCAGGTGCCGGGATAAACGGCGCCGCCCGAAGCATTGGGCGGCCCATGCGGCGCGGCGAGGCTTTGGGCGATGTCGGCGCGGGTGCAGAAACAGGGATAGACGAGGCCGCGCGCGCGCAAATGATCGAGCGCCGCGGCATAGTCGCCGAGATGGCGCGACTGGCGCACCGGATCGCCGTCCCAGTCGAGCCCCAGCCATGCGAGGTCGGCGAGCGCGGCGACGACATGTTCCTCGCGCGAGCGGCTGCCGTCGATATCGTCGATGCGGATATGGAAATGCCCGCCCGCCTCGCGCGCCGCAGCGTGGGCGAGCGCCGCGCTATAGGCGTGGCCGAGGTGCAGTTCCCCCGTCGGACTGGGCGCGAAACGGGTCAGCATGGGCGGACAGGCGAATCCATATGCTGTGCCGTGCTCGCGCTACTCATTCCATATCTTGCGGCAGATGCCCCCTTGACGTCAGAATCATATGCGTGATGTAATGACGCTGTCACTTGGGAACGGCAGTGGCGCGCCATCCCGCGCAGCAAAGGGGGCAGCGTCGTAAAGCCATGTTCCATCCCGATCTCGCCCGGCATCCCGATTCATGTCCCGCGCTGGTGCTCAACGCCGATTATACGCCGCTCAGCTACTATCCCTTGAGCCTGTGGCCGTGGCAGACTGCGGTCAAGGCGGTTTTCCTCGACCGCGTCACCATCGTCGAGAATTACGAGCGCGAAATCCATTCGCCGACGCGGACGATGCCGATCCCCAGCGTGATCGCGCTCCGCCAATATGTGAAGCCGTCGCAGCACCCGGCCTTCACCCGCTTCAACCTGTTCCTGCGCGACCGTTTCGCGTGCCAATATTGCGGGTCGGGCAAGGACCTGACCTTTGACCATGTCGTGCCGCGCCGGCTCGGCGGGCGGACGACGTGGGAGAATGTCGCGACCGCCTGCGCGCCGTGCAACCTCAAAAAGGGCGGGCGCACGCCGCAACAGGCGCATATGCCGCTCTATCGCCAGCCGTGGCGGCCGACGAGTTGGCAGCTTCAGGACAATGGCCGCGCCTTTCCGCCGAACTATCTGCACGAAAGCTGGATCGACTGGCTTTACTGGGATGTCGAACTGGAAGGCTGACGCCAACCCGGGCGTCGCGGGTGCGGCGATCGAGCCGGCCGTATCGGTGCCTAGAGTGCTGGTTTTGATTGAATCAAAACCAGCACGCTAGATTCTTGTTTTACCGTGTTTTCCGAGTCGCCAGGTGATTCCACCTGACTTGAAAACACTCTAAAGCTCTCCGCCAAGGGCGCCATATTTCGCTTCGAAGCCGGCCTTGTCGCTGCGGGCGAGATAGGCGGCCTGATCGACGATATTGTCACGCGCGATGCGGCCCTGGAAAGCGCCGAGCTGCGGATCGATCGCCGCGATGTCGGCCTCGGTCCAGTCGGCGATCTGCTGGAAGCTGGTGACGCCGAGGCCGTTCAGGAGACCGGCGAGCTTGGGGCCGATGCCTTTCAGGAGCTGGAGATTGTCGGTCTTCGCCGCGGGAGTTGGTGCAAGCGCGGGAGGTGGCGCTTCAGCGGCCGGTTCCGGCGCGAGTTCGGCAGGGACGGTGGGCTTTTCGGGACTCTCCGCTGCCGGTGCGGCGGGCGGGGCTTCGGCGGCGGGCGCCGGTGCAGGCGGCCGTGTGGCTGGCGCAGGCGCCGGTTCCTTCGGCTTGAAGCGCGCGGGTTCGGCGGCGACGATCTCGGGCTTTACCGCTTCGAGCGGCTTCTTCGGTTCGGCGGGCGGCGCGACGGGGGGCGCGATCTCCTCGGGCCGGTTGCGGCCGAACAGCCACCACAGAAGCACGACCGCGACGACGAGGCCGACGACCGCGATAATCCAATTTTCCTGAAGCCATGCCATGACGCTCTCCCTGATTTCGCATCAGCTTATTCGTGGGTTTTGTCGGCGTCTACCCAAACGGTTCTACTCCGCTTCGCGCGCGACCTCTCGCCAGCCGATGTCGCGGCGGCAGAAGCCGCTGGGGAAGTCGAGCTTGTCGACCGCGGCATAGGCGCGCGCCTGCGCCTCGGCGACGCTCTTGCCCGTCGCGGTGACGTTGAGGACGCGGCCGCCCGCCGCGACCAGCGTGCGGTCGTCGCGCGCGGTGCCGGCGTGGAAGACGCGCACGCCGCCCGCCTCGGCGTCGGCGATACGGCGGATCGCGCCGCCCTTTTCGGGGGTGCCGGGATAGCCCTTGGCCGCCATCACGACGGTCAGCGCATAGTCGTGCGAAAAGACCGGCGGTTCTGCATCGGCGAGCGCGCCGGTCGCGGCGGCGTGGAGCAGCGCGGCGAAATCGCCCTTGAGGCGCATCATCAGCACCTGGCATTCGGGGTCGCCGAAGCGGCAATTATATTCGATCAGCTTCGGCCCCCGATCGGTGAGCATCAGCCCGGCGAAGAGGACGCCGACATAGGGCGTGCCCTCGGCGGCGAGCGCCGCCACGGTCGGGCGGACGATGCGGTCCATCACCTCTGCCTCGAGCGCGGCGGTCAGCACCGGCGCCGGGCTGTAGGCGCCCATGCCGCCGGTGTTGGGGCCGGTGTCGCCGTCGCCGATGCGCTTGTGGTCCTGCGCGCTGCCGAAGGCGAGGACGTTCGTGCCGTCGGAGAGCGCGAAGAAGCTCGCTTCCTCGCCGGTCATATACTCCTCGATCACCACCTCGGCGCCCGCGCCGCCGAAGGCGCCCGCGAACATCTCCTCGACCGCCGCTTCGGCGTCTTCGCGCGTTTCGGCGATGATCACGCCCTTGCCCGCGGCGAGGCCGTCGGCCTTGATGACGACGGGGATCGAAAAGCCGTCGAGCAGCGCGAGCGCCTCCTCGGCGGAGGTCGCGCGGGCATAGGCGGCGGTCGGGATGCCGGCGCGCGCGCAGAGATCTTTCGTGAAGCCCTTCGACCCTTCGAGCCGCGCGGCGGCGGCGCCCGGCCCGAAGACCGGCACGCCGATTTCGCGCAGGCGGTCGGCGAGCCCGGCGACGAGCGGCGCCTCGGGCCCGACGACGACGAAATCGATCGCATGGGCGCGGACGAAGCCGATCAGGCCGTCCAGATCGTCGGCGGGAATCGGCACGCACTCGGCGTGGAGTTCGATCCCCGGGTTGCCCGGGGCGGCATAGAGCTTGGCGCAGCTTGGCGATTGTGCCAGTTGCCAGCTCAGCGCATGTTCGCGGCCCCCCGACCCGATGAGCAGGATATTCATGGCAGTCCCTTTTCCCGATATGGCGTCCGGCGACGAGAGTGAAGCGCGGCTGTTAGCCGAGGCGGCACCCGGCGACAATGCGCCAGCCTTGTCTGTCAGCCAATTATCGGCGGCGATCAAGCGAACGGTCGAAGATGGCTTTTCGCGGGTTCGCGTGCGCGGCGAGCTGTCGGGCGCGAAGCGCGCGGCGTCGGGGCATTTCTATGCGGCACTCAAGGACGATAATGCCCTGATCGACATGGTGATGTGGAAGGGGCAGGCGGGCCGCCTCGCCTTCCGGCCCGAGGACGGGATCGAAGTGATCGCGACCGGGAAGCTCACCACCTATCCGGGGCGCTCCAAATATCAGCTCGTCGTCGACAGTCTGGAGGTCGCGGGCGAGGGCGCGCTGATGCTGCTCTTCGAGAAATTGAAGGCGCGGCTCGGCGGCGAAGGCCTGTTCGACCGCGAGCGCAAGCAGCCGTTGCCGCGCCTGCCGCGGATCATCGGCGTCGTCACCTCGCCGACCGGGGCGGTGATCCGCGACATTCTCCACCGCCTCGCCGATCGCTTTCCGACGCATGTGATCGTCTGGCCGGTGCTGGTGCAGGGCGAAGGCGCGGCGGCGCAGGTCGCCAGGGCGGTGCGCGGCTTCGACGCGCTTGCGCCCGGCGGGCCGGTGCCGCGTCCTGATCTGGTCATCGTCGCGCGCGGCGGCGGGTCGATCGAGGATCTGTGGGCGTTCAACGAGGAAGTGGTGGTGCGCGCGATCGCCGATTGCCGCATTCCGACGATCAGCGCGGTGGGGCACGAGACTGACGTCACGCTCGCCGACTATGTCGCCGACGTGCGCGCGCCGACCCCGACCGCCGCCGCCGAGCTGGCGGTGCCGGTGCGCGCCGAACTGGCCGCCGAACTCGCGGCGCGCGGCGGGCGGATGATCGGTGCGGCGGGCCGTCACACGGCGCTGGCGCGCGAGCGGCTGGTCGCGCTGGCGCGGCACCTGCCGAAGCGCGAGGCGCTCTATGCACCGCAGCGCCAGCGGCTCGACGACGCGCAGGGCCGGATCGACCGCGCGCAGCGGCACGGGCTCGCGGTGATCGCCGAACGGCTGGCGTCGCGGTCGGGGGCGCTGCGGCCGTCGCTGCTCGAACGGCGGCTCGACCGCGACCGCGCGCGGCTGGAGGGGCTGGAGCGGCTGTTCGCCTCGCTCGACCCGCGTGCGCTCTTGTCGCGCGGCTATGCGATGGTGCGCGATGCCGGGGGGGCGATCGTGACGAGCGCGGCCAAGGCGCGCGCCGCGGGGCATCTGCGGCTGATATTCGCCGACGGTGATGTGCCCACCGCGGTGACCGACGGCACGGCGCCCAAGCCGACGCGCAAGCCCCCGGCGTCCGGCAAGGGACAGGGCGAGCTTTTCTGACGGATTCGCGTGCGCTTCCGCTACGAGCCCATGGACAGGCTTGTTTCAGCATCCATGGCCTGACCTGTCCTTCGGGTGCGGCGTTTTTTATTTCGCACGAAGACGCAAAGACACGAAGAGGAAGGTTCGGGCCGACAGGCCCTATACTATATTGACGACGCGACTGGCCGCTCCGGTGAAAGAGGAAACCGCTTCGCGGCAAATGCGACATCTTCGTGTCTTTGCGTCTTCGTGCGAAATAAGCTGGCGCCATCTTCGCCCGCCGGCGCTGGGCTATGGATGCAGAAATGAGGTCGGCGGAGACGGCTTTGACGGGCGCGCTGCGAAGCTGTTATAGCCATCGGCAACGACCTTTCTCCCATTGGATACCATCATGCTGATCGCCAGCCGCAACCGCCTCGCCCGCCTCCACTATGGCCCCAACGGCTTTCGCGTGCTGTCGCCGGGCGACCATGTGCTGTGCGCGGTGACCGGGGTGCCGATCGGGCTCGACGAGCTTCGCTATTGGTCGGTCGCGCGGCAGGAGCCCTATGCGACCGCCGCGCTTTCGGTGCAGGCCGCGCTCGACAGCAAGGCATGACGCATTCGATGCGGGCGCCGCACCTGCTCGCCGCGCTGGCGCTGCTGACGGTTGCGGCCGGATGCGTGCCGGCTTCGGACGCGCCGGCGAAGCCCGCGCCGTCACCCGTGCCTTCGCCCTTCACCGACCCCGGGCCGCCGTTGCCGCCGCCGGCCGCGCCGCCGGTGCGCGCCGATTTCCTGCTGCATGGGGTCCCCGAGCAGGGTGCGGTGATGCTGGGACAGGCGCCGGGCGGGACGCGGACGCTGACGCTCGACGGCCAGCCGGTGCCGCTGGCGGGCGACGAGAGCTTCCTGATCGCCTTCGACCGCGACGCCGGCCCTTCGGCGCTGCTCGTCGCGACGCTCGCGTCGGGGCAGCGGGTCGAGCGGGTGCTGACGGTCGCCGCCGGAAGCTGGCGGATCGAGCATATCAATGCACCTTATAGAGGCGGCGCGTCGAGCGACGCCGAGTTCGCGCGGCGGCGGCCAGCCGAGCTCGCCCAGATTGCCGCGGCGCGCGCGACGCCGGTCGAATCGGACGGCTGGCGGCAGAGATTCCGCTGGCCGGTGACCGGGCGCTTCTCGGGCTTCTTCGGCTCGCAGCGCGTCTATCAGGGCAAGCCCGGCAGCTATCATAGCGGCACCGATGTCGCGGTGCCCGCGGGAACGCCTTTCTTCGCGCCCGCCGACGGGGTGGTGACGCTCGCGGCGGCGGCGCCCTTCACGCTCGAGGGCAATCTGCTGATCGTCGACCACGGCATGGGGCTGTCGAGCGCTTTCCTCCATTGCCAGCGGCTCGACGTGAAGGTCGGCGACCGGGTGACGCAGGGCCAGCAACTCGGACTCGTCGGACGGACGGGGCGAGCGACGGGACCGCATCTTCATTGGGGACTCAAGTGGCGCGACGCGCGGCTCGACCCCGGCAAGCTGGCGGGACCGATGGGCGGCTGACGCCGCGCCGCCCGTCTCGCCGGATAATTTCATCGGATATTATATTTCAGGATCGGTCCGGCCCGGACACCTTCTGTGTCGTCGCGATTCCGGTCTGTTGCAAATACGTCACAATCCGGCCTGAAACGCCCGCGAGCGGGGCAAATTTCCTTTACTCTACATGAATGAAAGACCATCCCGCACGCTATCGGGGTGTTTCGTGCGTGTGCCGGGGAAGGCGCGTGCGTGGGGGCCCGGGTATATTAATCCATCAGTAGCAAGGGACTGCACTGTGAAGAAAACCCAATATTCGAAGCTGAAATTGGGCGCCGCACCGCTGGTGCTGGGCGTCGCCCTGATTTCTGCCCCTGCCTATGCGCAGGATGCGGCCGATGAAGGCGCGACCGCCAACACGTCGGAGATCGTCGTCACCGGCTCGCTGATCCGCAACCCCAACCTCGAACAGTCCACGCCGGTCAACGTCACGACCTCGGACGTGATCGAGCTCAAGCAGTCGAACGTCGCTGAAGAAGTGCTGCGCGAAATGCCCGGCGTGGTCGCGAACATCGGTTCGGCGGTCAACAACGGCAACGGCGGCGCTTCCTACGTCGACCTTCGCGGTCTCGGTTCGACCCGCAACATCGTGCTGCTGAACGGCAACCGTGTCGCGCCTTCGGACGTCAACGGCCGCGTCGACCTCAACAACATCCCGCTCGCGCTGATCGAGCGCGTCGACGCGCTGACCGGCGCGGCGGTGACCACCTATGGCGCCGACGCGATCACCGGTGTCGTCAACTTCATCACCAAGCGCGACTTCGCTGGCCTCGAGGTTCAGGCTTCGGAGCAGCTCACCGAGCATGGTGACGGCAACGTCTTCCGCGTCGATGCCACCATCGGCGCCAACTTCGACGATGGCCGCGGCAATGCCGTGCTGAGCATCGGCTATCAGCAGGCCGATCCGGTCTACCAGGGCCAGCGTTCCTACTCGCTCGACACGCTCGACAGCTATTCGAACACCTATCAGGGTTCGGGCACGGGCGTTCCGTCGCGCTTCTCGGGCACGCGTCCGCTCGACGCCAACGGCATGCCGATCACGGACCCCGACGTCAGCAACAACGGTACGTTCCAGATCGACCCGGCCACCGGCACGGCGGTCCCGACCTTCGCGACCTACAATTTCAACCCGTTCAACATCTATCAGACGCCATTCGAGCGCTTCAACATTTACGGCCAGGCCAATTACGAGATTTCGGACGCGGTGGAGATCTACACGCGCGGCATGTTCTCGAAGAACACCGTGTCGACGATCATCGCTCCGTCGGGTTCGTTCGGCAACAGCGTGACGATCAACCTGAACAACCCGTTCCTGCCGGAAAATCTGCGGAACCAGTTCTGCGGCTTCAACACGACGCAGGCCGACGGGATCTACACTCCGCTCTACACTCCGGCGGAATGCGCCGCGGCCGCTGCCGCTCCTGGGCGGACCAATGCCGACGGGACGACGAACACGGACTATCGTGAAGTTACCGTCGCGCTGAATCGTCGTACGCCGGAAGTGGGGCCGCGCATCAGCGACTATCAGACGACCTTCTTCGATTATCGTCTGGGCCTGCGCGGCGGCATCACCGACTCGATCGACTGGAGCGTCGAGGGCGCCTATGGCGAATCCGAAAATATCCAGACGATCAAGGGCTACACGCTGCAGTCGCGGTTCCGCGAGGCGTCGCTGTCGGATGACGGCGTGACCTGCCAGAGCGGCAATTCGGACTGTGTGCCCGTCGATCTCTTCGGCCCCGAAGGCTCGATCACGCCGGCGATGGCGAAATATCTCCAGGCAAACAGCACCTCGACCAACCGCACCTCGCTGGCGCAGGCTCGGGCCATCATCTCGGGCGACCTCGGCTTTTCCTCGCCGGGCGCGACGCAGCCGATCGGTTTCGCCATCGGTGGCGAATATCGCAAGTATAAGGCGCAGCAGTCGTCCGATCTGCTGGCGAAGACGGCAGGTGAACTCGGCGGCGCCGGTGGCGCGGCTCCGGACATCGACGGCGGCTATGACGTCTACGAAGCCTATGCCGAAGTCGTTGCGCCGCTGATCGAGGACAAGCCCTTCTTCGAGAGCCTGACCGTCGAGGCCGGCATCCGCTATTCGGATTACAGCATCCAGGGCGCCGGTGGTTACAACACCACGACCTGGAAGGCTGGCGGTAGCTGGGCTCCGGGCGCGGGCGTCAAGTTCCGCGGTAACTACAGCCGTGCGGTTCGCGCGCCGAACATCGGCGAGCTGTTCACGCCGGCGACGGTTGGCCTGACCAATCTCGGCATCGACCCCTGCGCGGGCGCGGCGCCGACGACCAATGCTGACCTGCGTGCGGTTTGTATCGCGCAGGGCGCTCCGGCCGGCACGATCGGGACCATCACCAACCCGAGCGCGGCGCAGGCCAACATCACCGCGGGCGGCAACCTGAACCTGCAGCCCGAAAAGGCCGATACCTGGACGCTCGGTGTGGTCTTCCAGCCCGACTTCCTGCCGCGCTTCAACCTGTCGCTCGACTATTACAACATCAAGGTCAACGACGTGCTTGGCACGCCGCTGCCGGGCGACATCATCGGTGCCTGCTTCAACGGCCTGTCGGCGGCGAGTGCGACCGATCCGGCTTGTACGTCGATCCGTCGTAACCCGATCACCGGCGGTCTCGACGGCGATGCATCGACCACGCCTGGTCTGTTCGGTCTGACGAACAACCTGGGCCGGTTGTACACCGACGGCTTCGACCTGCTGATGAACTGGAACACCGACCTCGGCTTCGCCAATCTGAGCTGGTCGTTCGTCGGCAACTGGACGCGTCATTCGAAGTTCAACGCGAACGTGGCCGATCCCGACTCGCTGAACCGCGAATGCGTCGGCTACTACAGCGTGAACTGCTCGTTCACGGGTTCGATCCAGCCCGAGTTCCAGTTCTCGAACCGCTTCACGCTCGGCTTCGACAAGGTCGATCTGTCGCTGCTGTGGCGTTGGCAGGACGGCGTGTCGTTCGAACCTGCGCAGTTGCAGGCCGATATCGACGCGGCTCTGGGTGCCCCCGCCGATTGCCCCGATCCGACGGGCACCGATCCGGGCGGTTGCGTCGTCGATCCGCAGTTCCGCCACATCAAGGCGAAGAACTATTTCGACCTGACCGCGCGCTTCAACGTGAGCGAGAATCTGACCTTCACCGCGACGGTCCAGAACATGCTCAACCAGAAGCCGCCGATCGTCGGCAACACGATCGGTTCGACCACCTACAACAGCGGCAACACCTTCCCGTCGACCTACGACGCGCTGGGCCGCCGTTATGCGATCTCGGCGAAGCTGAAGTTCTAATCCTTCACGCTTCGGCAGGAATTGGGGGCGGGCAGCAATGTCCGCCCCTTTTTCTATGGGGATGACGAGGCCGACCTAACGACTGCTTTGGGCTGGGAAGGGGGGATAAAAACTGTCGCTCATCTGCCGCCTATAAACTTTCGTCATTCCAGACTTGATCCGGCGCTGAGAGAATGGATCCCGGATCAAGTCCGGGATGACGATGCAGGATAGGTCCGCCTCCGGTCGAAATCTGGTATGTTGAGAAATTCGCGCAGAGGCGCGGAGATCGCAGAGGCGGACGTTTCGCACAGCGAGTTTCGCGCGGGCCCGACAGGTTCGGATTTTTTGTTTCGCACAAAGACACAAAGCCACGAAGATGTCGCGATTGCCGCGAAGCGGCTTCTTTCTTTTGCGCAGCGCGAAATCGCAATGATGGATCAAAAGACGGTCTTGCGACCGCGAACTGGCTTCTTCGTGGCTTTGTGTCTTTGTGCGAAACAAATCTGACCGACATTCGCGATATGGAACTCACGTCTCCGCGTCTTCCGTGCGAACCTCTCTTCTTTTCGGGCATTCAGCCTGACGGTCCCGACCGGTCCGCAAGCGACCGAAGGGGTGGGAACGGGAACGCCAAGCCGCGGGCGTTCAGGCCGTGTGCAGTGCCCCCGGCAGCGTCAGCGGAATATTCGCCTGCTCGGCGACGGCGGCGGCCCAGGTGACGACCTGATCGATCTCCTCACCATAGGCCGTCTCGGCGGCGGCCAGATCGCGTTGCCGTTCGCCGGGCGCGAAGGCCGCGCCCGATTTGCTGTTGCGGCCGATCGCGGGATGGCCGGCAAGCGCGGTGCGGTCGCCGGCAAGGCCGAAATGGTCCATGGCGGCGGCGATTGCCGCTGCGGGGGCATCGGTAAGCCGGTCGCTGGCGAGCGTCGCGATCCGGCTGGGCATCGCCTGGGCCAGCGCCGCGAAATCCTGCTGCTGCGCCAGCCATCCGACCGCGGCCACCTGCAAATCCGACTGGCGGAAATAATCGCGCGGCTCGAAGCCGAGCTTCACGAAGCCGTCGGCCAGATAATTTTCCAGCAGTTCGCGGCACCACAGGCGGCACCACATGCCCTTGCGCGCGACCGACAGCAGGAAGTCGCGAAGCGGCGCATGAAGCAGGATCGCGCGAGCGTGCGGACGCAGCATCAACGCCCCGCGCGCGAGCGGATTGAAGACGTTCGACGGCTTGACGATCACCGCTTCGCCGGAAAGGAAGCTGCGCCCCAGCATCGCCAGCGCCTCGTCCATGACGCGGCCATGTTCGCGCGGGTCGGCGCCGCGGCGGCGCCAGCCGACCATGTCGTTCAGCAGCACCGGTTCGGACAGGCTGGTCGCGACCCCCGGCTGGTCGAACGCCTGCGCGAGCATCGTCGAGGCGCAATAGGCCGAATGAAAGAGAAAATGGATCGGCGCCTGGGCCGTGCCGATCGCGTCCCGGCAATCGGTTCGGCGCAAAATGACAGGCGCAGCCTCGGTGCCGAGGTGCTGATCGGTCAGGAAGGGAACCGCGCCGCGCGCCGCGCGTGCGACCCGGCGGAAATGGAAGGCATCGTGGCCGGGATCATAGCGATGCGCGAGCCATTCGGCGTCTGCGACGATGGCGGTCACGGAAGGCGCGGCTTGCATTGATCGACCTTGCCGATTGTCCCTGCCGATGGCAAGCATCGGCCATGACCAGCCCGTCGCCGCCGCCCGCCGCCGCCGCCGCCAATCGCCTCGGTATTGCCGCCCTGCAGGCTGGGGATGCGGCGGCTGCGTCGCGGCATTTCGCAGCGGCCGTCGCGGACGATCCCCATTCGGGCGCGCTGCAGCGCAATCTCGCATCGGCCTGGCGGGCGCTGGGCGACGATGCGCGCGAGCTTGCCGCACTCGATGCGGCCCTCGCGATCGACCAGCGCGACCTGATGGCCTGGCTTCGCAAGGCCGAACGGCATGAAGCGCGCGATGAAAAGGGGGCTGCGCTCGCGGCATGGAGCGCGGCGGTCAGCCTGGGCGCCCAGCTCCAGCCCGTGCCCGAGCCGCTTGCGCCCTTGCTCGCGCACGGGTCGGCGTTCATCGCGGGCGCGACGGGGGCGATGTTCGATGCCGCGACCGCCGCCATCGCGCCGATGCGCGATGGTCTGTCGGAGACCGAGATCCGGCGCGGCGATGCTTTCGTTGCCGCTGCGCTCGGCCGCCGCCGCATTTATCAGAATCAGTGCGCGGGCGTGCAATATCCGTTTCTGCCCGCCGACGAGTTTTTCGACCGGGGCCATTTCCCCTGGCTGACGGCGATCGAGGCGCAGAGCGATGCGATCCGGGCCGAGCTGACCGCCTTGCTCGACGATCCGGGCGAAGCGCTCCGCCCCTATGTCCGCATGGATGCCGGAACGCCCGATTCCCTCTGGTCGTCGCTCGACAATAAGCTCGATTGGGGGGCTTGCTTCCTGTGGGAATATGGCGAACCCAACCAGCCGGTCCTCGACCGCTGCCCGGTGACGGCGGCCGCGCTTGCCGCGATTCCGGGCGAGCCTATTCCCGGCCGAACGCCGAGCGCCTTTTTCTCGATGCTTCGTCCGCATACGCGCATCCCTCCGCATACCGGGGTCACCAACACCCGCGCCATCGTCCACCTGCCGTTGATCGTTCCGCCGGGCTGCGGCTTTCGGGTCGGCGGCGAAACGAGGGTCTGGGAGGAAGGGCGCGCCTTCGTGTTCGACGACACGATCGAGCATGAAGCGTGGAACGACAGCGACGCGCTTCGCGCCGTGCTGATCTTCGACGTCTGGAACCCGCATCTTTCGAACGGCGAGCGCGAGCTTTTGCGCCGCTATTTCGCGGCGGCCGACGCGTCGGGGTTCGCGATTCCGCGTTGAGCGGGGCCCGTTCGGTTCGCGCCTGTCACCGGGCGAAATTCAGCTTTGCGAAAGCCCCCGCCGCCCATATGATATCACCCAGAGGCTGCGGGTTTATGCCCGTGGTAGGAGGATTTGCATGACCAAGATTTTGCCCGCGATCATCGCCGTGGCCCTGCTGGCTGCGCCTGCCGCGTTCGCGGCGGAACCCGTCGCGCCGGATGACCGTGCGCCGCCGGCCAAGACGCCCTCGCTGATGACGCCGACCGAGATCAAGGCGTATAACGAGGGACTGGCGATGACCCATCCCTATTATATCAAGTGCCGCAAGACGCTCGAGATCGGCTCGCTGGTGAAGAAGAACCGCGTCTGCCACACCAACGCGGAATGGAAGGTGGTGCTCGAGAAAGGCGCGACCGACGCCCGCGAAACGGCCGAGGCGATGCAGAGCAAGGCGGGCAACACCAGCAACTGATCGCGATCCGGCCGGATCGAGTGAAAATGGGCGGCGTTTCCGCCGCCCTTTTTGCGCGTCTGTTTATGCCGGCGTCAGCGTCAACGCGCCGTCGCCTTCGTCGACCCGGATCGTCGATCCGTCCTTGACCTCGCCCTTCAGGATCAGGTCGGCGAGCGGGTCCTGCAGATATTTCTGCACCGCGCGCTTGAGCGGCCGCGCGCCATAGACGGGATCATAGCCGACGCGGCCGAGCCACGCGCGCGCGGCGTCGGTGAGGTCGAGCGTCACCTTGCGGTCGGCGAGCAGCTTCTGGACGCGCGCCACCTGGATATCGACGATGCCGCCCATATGCTGCTGCGCGAGGCGGTGGAAAAGCACGATCTCGTCGAGCCGGTTCAGGAACTCTGGCCGGAAATGCGCGCGCACGACCTCCATGACGGCGGGTTCGGCCTGTTCGACCGGCGCGTCGTCGGGAAGCGCGGCGATCGCCTGGCTGCCGAGGTTCGAGGTCAGGATGATCAGCGTGTTGGTGAAGTCGACCGTGCGGCCCTGCCCGTCGGTCAGCCGCCCGTCGTCGAGCACCTGGAGCAGGATGTTGAACACGTCGCCATGCGCTTTCTCGACCTCGTCGAAGAGGACGACCTGATAGGGCCGGCGGCGCACCGCTTCGGTGAGCACGCCGCCTTCCTCATAGCCGACATAGCCCGGAGGCGCGCCGATCAGCCGCGACACGGCGTGCTTCTCCATGAACTCCGACATGTCGATGCGGACCATCGCATTGTCGTCGTCGAACAGGAAGCGCGCGAGCGCTTTGGTGAGTTCGGTCTTGCCGACGCCCGTCGGGCCGAGGAAGAGGAACGAACCCAAGGGCCGGTTTGGATCCTGTAGCCCGGCGCGCGCGCGGCGGACCGCGGTCGAGACGGCGCGTACCGCTTCGTCCTGGCCGATGACGCGCTGGCCCAGCGTATCTTCCATGCCGAGCAGTTTCTCACGCTCGCCCTCCATCATCCGGTCGACCGGGATGCCGGTCCAGCGGCTGACCACGGCGGCGATGTCGTCGGCGGTGACCTCCTCGCGCAGCATCGCATTGCCCGAAGCGGCCTCAGCCTCCTCGAGCTGCTTTTCGAGGCTCGGGATGGTGCCGTAGCTGAGCTCGCCCGCCTTGCCGAGGTCGCCTGCGCGCTGCGCCTGGTCGAGCTGGCTGCGCGCGGCGTCGAGCTGTTCCTTGATCTTCGCCTCGGCGTGGATCTTGTCCTTTTCGGCCTGCCACTTCTGCGTGAGCTCGCTCGACTGCTGTTCGAGGTTCGCGAGCTCGGCACGCAGCTTGTCGAGCCGGTCCTTCGATGCGGCGTCGGTCTCCTTGGTCAGCGCCGCTTCCTCGATCTTCATCTGGATGATGCGGCGGTCGAGATTCTCGATCTCTTCGGGCTTCGATTCGACCTCCATGCGGATGCGGCTCGCGGCCTCGTCCATCAGGTCGATCGCCTTGTCGGGCAGGAAGCGGTCGGAGATGTAGCGGTTCGACAGCGTTGCGGCGGCGACGATCGCGCCGTCGGTGATCCTGACGCCGTGGTGCAGCTCATATTTCTCCTTGAGCCCGCGCAGGATCGAGATCGAATCCTCGACGGTCGGTTCGCCGACGAAGACGGGCTGGAAGCGCCGCTGGAGCGCGGGGTCCTTTTCGACATATTTGCGATATTCGTCGAGCGTCGTCGCGCCGATGCAGTGGAGTTCGCCGCGCGCGAGCGCGGGCTTGAGCAGGTTCGAGGCGTCCATCGCGCCGTCGCCCTTGCCCGCGCCGACCAGCGTGTGCATCTCGTCGATGAAGAGGATGATTTCGCCCTCGGCCGATTTCACTTCGTCGAGCACGCCCTTCAGCCGCTCCTCGAACTCGCCGCGATATTTGGCGCCCGCGATCAGCGCGCCCATGTCGAGCGCGAGCAGGCGGCGGTCCTTGAGGCTGTCGGGCACGTCGCCATTGGCGATTCGGAGGGCAAGGCCCTCGGCGATCGCGGTCTTGCCGACGCCGGGTTCGCCGATGAGGACCGGGTTGTTCTTGGTGCGGCGCGCGAGGATCTGCACGGTGCGGCGGATTTCCTCGTCGCGGCCGATGACCGGGTCGAGCTTGCCTTCGCGCGCGACTTCGGTGAGGTCGCGGGCATATTTGTTGAGCGCTTCGAAACTATCCTCGGCGCCCGCCGTATCGGCGGTGCGGCCACGGCGCAGTTCGTTGATGACATTATTCAGCGCGTCGGCCTTTAGCCCCGCATCGGCGAAGGCCTTGCCGACCGGGGTGTTCGTCGCCAGCACCATCGCGAGCAGCAGCCGTTCGACGGTGACGAAACCGTCGCCGGCCTTCTCGGCGAGCTGTTCGGCCTGGTCGAGCAGGCGCACCGCATCATTGTCGAGGCCGGGCGTCGCCTGCGCGCCCGATCCCGACACCGCGGGAACCTTGGCGAGCAGCGCGTCGATGGCCGAGGTGGCGCGCGCGGCATCGCCGCCAGCGCGCTGGATCAGCCCCGCGGCCATGCCTTCCTTGTCCTCGAGCAGCGCTTTCGCGATATGCTCGGGGCTGATCCGCTGATGGTTCATGCGGATCGCAATCGTCTGCGCCGACTGGAGGAATCCCTTGGCGCGGTCGGTAAATTTTTCGAGGTTCATGTAAGTAAGCCCCTTTCTCGCCGTCAGAGATAGTGTTGCCGTTTTGCAACACAAGGGTGTGGTTGGAGATTCACGCGGAGGTGCTGATGCGGTTTATACAGCCTCCTCTCCAATGCTGAACCCTTCGACAGGCTCAGGACAGGCTTGTTTCAGCCATGACCTGTGCTTTCGTCAGGCGCTGCGCTTTTTGTTTCGCACGAAGACACAAAGCCACGAAGATGTCTCGCTTGCCGCAAAGCGGCTTCCTCTCTCGACATCGCGGTAGGACGCGCCGTTACAAAGAATATGAGGCCTGTCGGCCCAAGCCGTCTTCTTCGTGGCTTTGTGTCTTTGTGCGAAACATAGCTGGCGCGGCTCTATCAGACGAGCGCCGGGCCATGGATGCTGAAACTAGGTCCGCATGACGAAGGTGGAGCAACGGCTTGCCATCGCACCATTCGCCCGCCACACATCGCAGCCGACAACAGGGCAGCCGAAGACAGGAAGGAAGACGATATGCTGCGACGGGCTTTGCTGGGACTGGTCCTGTTGCTCGCGGCGGTGCTGGCCGGGCTTGCGGTGTGGGAGCCGCTGACCGCCGAGGCGCCCGCCGCGCCCGCTTTCAAGCCGACCGACGTGCAGATCGCGCGCGACAAATTCGGGGTGCCGCATATCTTTGGGCGCACCGACGCCGACGTTGCCTATGGCGTCGCTTACGCTCATGCCGAGGATGATTTTTCGACCTTGCAGGAAGTGCTGGCGATGACGCGCGGGCGCGCGGGGGCGATGCTCGGCGCGGACGGCGCGAAGGTCGATTATGCCGAAGCGCTGCTCGGCGTTCGCGCGACGACCGCGCGCGACTGGCCGCAGCTTCCCGAGGATGTGCGAAAACTCTTCACCGCCTATGCCGCGGGGCTCAACCATTATGCCGACAAGCATCCGGACGAAGTGCGATTGTCGGGGCTGTTCCCGGTGGCCGGGGAGGACGTCGTCGCGGGCTTCGTGCTGCGCTCGCCCTTCTTCTTCGGGCTTGATTCGGTGCTCGGCGGGCTGACCGAGGACAAGGTGCTGGGGCGTGAGGGCGGGCCATCGCTCGACGCCAAAGGCAAGCTGGTGCCGCGCGAGCTGACCCCGGTCGGGCGCGATCCCGAAGCGAACGGGTCGAACGGTTTCGCGGTCGCGCCGTCGCGTTCGACCGACGGCGCGACGCGGCTCGTCTCCAACTCGCATCAGCCGTGGACCGGCGGCGTCGCGTGGTACGAGTTGGTCGTGCATTCGGGCGAGGGATGGGATTTCGCGGGCGCGAATTTCCCCGGCTCGCCGTATCCTTTCCTCGGCCACAATAAATATCTCGGCTGGACCAACACGGTGAACCGACCCGACCTGATCGACATCTACAAGCTGGTGCTCGACGAGAGCGGCAAGAACTACCGTTTTGACGGCAAATGGCGGCCGCTCGAAGAAAAGCGCATCTGGCTGCGCGTCAAATATGGGCCGTTCGTGATCCCGGTGCCGCGCACCATCTATCGCTCGGTGCAGGGGCCGGTGATCGTGAACGCCAAGGGTGCCTTCGCGATCCGCTATGCCGGGATGGATCAGGCGAAGATGGTCACCCAATATTATCGGCTCAACAAGGCGCGCAATTTCGCCGAATGGCGCGCGGCGATGGCCGGGCAGGGGGTGCCCGCGACGAATTTCATCTATGCCGATGCCAAGGGCAATATCGGGATGTTCTACAACGCGATGTTTCCCGACCGGCCCGCGGGCTTCAACTGGCGCGGCGTCCTGCCGGGCGATACCTCGGCCGATGTGTGGACGAAGACGCTGCCGTTCGACCGCGTGCCGGCGCTGGTCAATCCGCGCTCGGGCTATGTGATGAACGCGAACAACACGCCATGGGTCGCGGCGGGGCCGGGCGACGAGCTCGACCCGGCGGCCTTTTCGCCGCTGCTCGGCATCGAGGACGACATGACCAACCGCGCGACGCGGCTGATCGCGCTGTTCGAGGCGTCGGGACAGATCGACGAGGCGCGGCTGAAGGCGATCAAATACGACACCGCCTATGCGAAGACCGGCTATGCCAAGGCGTGGATCGACCGGCTGCTCGCGCTCGATACCAAGGGCGACCCGGCGCTGGCCGAGGCGCAGGATCTGCTGCGCAAATGGGACTGGACTCTCGACGGCAAGGGCAAGGGCGATGCGCTCGCGCTGATGGTGCTGCGCCCGGCGAACGGCAGCCATTATCAGCGCAAGGCCGACCCCGACCCGCGCCAGGTGCTGAGCGAGACGGTCGCGCACCTGCAGGAGCATTTCGCGGGGCTCGACCCCAAGCTCGGCACCGTGCTGCGGCTGCGTCACGGCGAGGGCGCCCACCGCGTCGACCTGCCGCTCGACGGCGGCAATGACACGGTGCGCGCTTCGACCCTGTGGGATGTCGAGCCCGACGGGCGGCTCAAGGTGCGCCACGGCGACAGCTTCATCATGTTCGTGACCTGGGACAAGGCGGGGCAGGTGCATTCGGAATCGATCCAGCCCTTCGGCGCCGCGACGACGCGGCCCGACAGCCCGCATTACAACGATCAGGCGCCTCTGTTCGTCGCGCACCGGTTGAAGCCGGTGTTGTTCGATCCGGCGGCGCTGAGGGCCAGCGGAGCGCGCTTCTATCGGCCTTGAATGCGGCGGAGGACTGTCCTAAACCGCTGATACAGTGCCGTTCGGCACGGGTCGTTAGCAAGCCGTCCGCGCCTGCGCTCGCCATCCGAGAGGAAGTTCATGCCCCGTTTTCATCGATTCGCCATCGCCCTTGCCCTGTCGACCTCGCTCGTCGCCGCCGGTCCGGCGCTCGCCAAGGCAAAGGAGGCGAAGCCCGCCCCGATCGCCGAACTCGTGAAGGCGGTCGACATCCCCTATCAGAGCTTCACGCTCGACAACGGCCTGCGCGTCATCGTCCACGAGGATCACAAGGCGCCGGTCGTCGCGGTGTCGGTCTGGTACCGCGTCGGGTCGAAGAACGAGCCCGCGGGCAAGACGGGCTTCGCGCACCTGTTCGAACATCTGATGTTCAACGGGTCCGAAAATGCGCCCGGCGATTTCTTCGAGCCGCTGCAACAGGTCGGCGCGACCGATTTCAACGGCACGACCAACGTCGACCGCACCAATTATTTCGAGACGGTGCCGACCGGCGCGCTCGACCGCGCGCTGTTCCTCGAAAGCGATCGCATGGGGCATCTGCTCGGCGGCATCACGCAGGAGAAGCTCGATAACCAGCGCGGCGTCGTCCAGAATGAAAAGCGCCAGGGCGACAATAATCCCTATGGGCTGCTGCGCTACGAGATTTTCGAGAATCTGTTCCCCAAGGGCCATCCCTATCATCACAGCACGATCGGTTCGATGACCGACCTCAATACGGCGAGCCTCGCCGACGTGAAGAAGTGGTTCACCGACAATTACGGCCCGAACAACGCCGTTCTCGTGCTCGCCGGCGATGTCGACCTGGCGACCGCCAAGGCGAAGGTGACCGAATGGTTCGGCGACATTCCGCGCGGGCCGCAGGTGAAGGCGCCTGAAACCTCGGTCCCGACGCTGCCCGCGCCGCTCGCGAAAGAGGTCAAGGACCTGATCCCGACCACGCGCATCTATCGCATGTGGGCGATCCCGGGGCTCAACGACGCCGACGCGGTGGCGCTGCAGATGGCGACCACGGTGCTCGGCGGGCTGTCCTCGTCGCGGCTCGACAATGCGATGGTGCGCAAGGACCCGGTCGCGGTCAGCGTCGCCGCGGGCACGCAGACGCTGGAGGATGCGGGATTCCTGATCGTCCAGGCCGATGTGAAGCCGGGGGTCGATCCGAAGGTCGTCGCCGACAAGCTCGATGCCCAGATCGCGGACTTTCTCGCGACCGGCCCGACCGCCGACGAATTGCAGCGCGCGGCGGCGAGCTATCTCGGCGGCACGATCGCGGGGCTCGAATCGGTCGGGGGCTTCGGCGGCAAGGCGGTGACGCTGGCCGAGGGCGCGCTCTATTCGAACGATCCCGCCTATTACAAGACCGAGCTCGACCGGCTCGCCAAGGCGACGCCCGAGCAGGTGAAGGCGGTCGCGAACAAATGGATGTCGCGCCCGGTCTTTTCGCTGACCTACACGCCGGGCGAGCGCACCGAGGGCGGTGAGAACCGCGGCGGCGCGGTGACCGATGCGAAGGCTATCGGCGTCGCGCCCGACCGGTACTGGAACGCGGCGCTCGGCGATGTCGGCCCCGACAGCAGCGCCGTGGGCGCGACCTCGATCGCCGACCGGTCGCAGATGCCGGCGGTCGCCGATCTGAAGGCGCTCGATTTCCCGGCGATCGAGCGGGCGAAGCTCAAGAACGGCATCGAAGTCGTCTTCGCGCGTCGCACGACGGTGCCGACGGTGCAGGTCGCGGTCAGCTTCGACGCGGGATATGCTGCCGATCCGCACGATGCGCTCGGCACTCAGTCGCTGATGCTCAGCCTGATGGACGAGGGCACGACGAGCAAGGATTCGATCGCCTTCGCCGAAGCCAAGGAGCGCCTCGGCGCGCAGATCGACGGGTCGGCGAGCGCCGATGATACGGTGTTCAGCCTGTTCGCGCTGAAGCCGAATCTGACGCCGTCGCTCGGCCTGCTCGCCGATTATATCCGCAACCCCGCCTTCGACGCGAAGGAACTCGAGCGCGTGCGCGCGCAGCAGCTCAACCGGCTGAAGGCCGAACTCAACAACCCCAATGCGATCGCCGGCCGCGTGCTGATGCCCGCGCTCTATGGCGCCGATCATCCCTATGGCATCCCGCCGTCGGGCCTGGGCGACGCGGCGGCGGTGACCGCGGCGACGCGCGATCAACTCGCGGCGTTCCACGACGCATGGGTCCGCCCCGACAATGCGCGCATCTTCGTCGTCGGCGACACGACGCTGAAGGAGATCACCAAGGCGCTCGATGCCGCCTTTGGCGACTGGAAGGCGCCCGCCGGCGCCAAGCCCGAAAAGCATTTCGAGATCGCGATCCCGAAGCCGCAGCCGCGCATCCTGCTCGTCGACCGGCCGAAATCGCCGCAGTCGGTGATCCTCGCCGGCAAGGTGCTGGACGCGAAGGGCGGCGACAAGCTGGAGGTGTTGCGGTCGGCGAACGACATCTTCGGCGGCGACTTCCTGTCGCGTTTCAACATGGACCTGCGCGAGACCAAGGGCTGGTCCTATGGCGTGCGCTCGCGCATCACCTCCGACCAGGACCGGGTGAGCTGGATCGTCTCGGCGCCGGTGCAGGCCGACCGCACCGGCGATTCGATCAAGGCGTTCCAGACGGATCTTACGGAATTCCTCGGCGACAAGGGCGTCACCAAGGAAGAGCTGGAGCGGACGGTGAACGGCAGCGTCCGCGAACTGCCGGGCAGCTTCGAAACGTCGGGCGACGTCCTCGGTGGGATGCGCCAGATCGTGAAATTCGGCCGCCCCGACAATTATTACGAGACGCTGCCCGCGACCTATGAGGCGATGACGACCGCCGAGGTCGATGCCGCGGCGCGGAAGGCGCTCAGCACAGGCGATCTCGTCTATGTCGTGGTCGGCGACGCTGCGGTGGTGAAACCGCAGCTTGACGGACTGGGCCTGCCGGTGGAAATAGCGAAACCCGCTAACTAACATTGGTTTCAGTAGGAGAGGTTTATGTCTGGAGTCGACGGCAATTATGATTGCGTCACCAAGTCGCCGATGGGCGACCAGAAATCGGTCTTCACGGTGAAGAGCGACGGCGACAGCTTCACCGGCCAGAACGCTGGGGCGATGGGGTCGCTTGACGTCGAGAATGGCAAGGTCGACGGCAATAAGCTGACCTGGACCATGAACATGAAGGTGCCGATGCCGATGACGCTGGAGGCCGAAGCGACGATCGACGGCGACACGCTGACCGGCACGATCAAGGCCGGCCCGTTCGGCTCGATGGCGATGACCGGCACGCGCCAGGCCTGATTTTATCAGGGTTAGGAATGGAAAGGGCCGCTCCCGGTTGGGGGCGGCCCTTTTTCGTGGGCGCATGTCGCGCGGGTTTCGCTGACGGTTGGGGGGGGGGCGGACATTGCCCAACCACTCTCGTCACCCCGGACTTGATCCGGGATCCATTCATCCGGCGCTGAGAGAATGGATCCCGGATCAAGTCCGGGATGACGATGAAGAATAGGTCGCCTTCCGGTCAAAACCTGCCGGTCGCTATCGTGAAAACACCCTATCCCTCTCGCTTGCATAGCTTTTCGCCCCTCGGGGGCTATCCAAAGCGGGCGTGGTGGCGCATAGGGCCGCCACAATGCACAAAATGACCGAATCCCCCCAGCGGTCCCGCATGCCCGGCGGCCGCGAAATGGTGTTCATGATGGCGATGGTCATGGCGCTGAACGCGCTCGCCATCGATTCGATGCTGCCCGCGTTGCCCGCGATCGGCGACGGGCTGGGGGTCACGGTCGCCAACGACCGGCAATATGTCATCTCGACCTATCTCTTCGGCATCGGCGCCGGGTCGCTCTTCTATGGTCCGCTCTCCGACCGCTTCGGGCGCAAGGGCGTGCTGGTGCCGGCGCTGTTCGCCTATGTCGCTTTCTCGATCGGCTGCGGGCTGGCGACGAGCTTTCCGATGCTGCTCGCGCTGCGCTTCGGGCACGGGCTGATCAGCGCCGCGCTCGGCGTGATCGTCGTCGCGGTGATCCGCGACCTGTTCTCGGGCGACGCGATGGCGAAGCGGCTGTCGATGATCTTCCTCGTCTTCATGATCGTCCCCGCGATCGCGCCCACCATGGGCGCGGGGATCACCGCCTTCGCGAACTGGCGCGCGATCTTCATCGTCCTCGCGGTGATGGGCTGCGTCATGCTGCTATGGCTGCGCCGCCTGCCCGAGACACTGGCGCGCGAGGACATCCGCCCGCTCGACGCGCGGACGATGATCGCGGGCTGGGCGACGGTGACGCGGCATCGCCGCGCCGCGGGCTATATGATCGCCTCGGCGATGATGCAGGGCGCGCTCTACGGCTATCTCAACAGCAGCGAGCAGATCATCGCCGAGGTGTTCGGGGCGCAAAGCTGGTTCCCGCTGGTCTTTGCCTGCGTCGCGGCGGGGATCGCGATCGCCAATTTCTCGAACGCTGCGATCGTCGAGCGTTTCGGCGCGCGGCGCGTGTCGCAGAGCGCGACCTTTGCCTTCATGGCGACGTCGATCGCGCAGATCGCCGTTGCGATGAGCGGCGCCGAGACCTTGTGGATGTTCACCTTGCTGATGATGGTCAACGTCGGGCTGATCGGCTTCATCGGCAGCAATTTCGGCTCGATCGCGATGGAGGATTTCGGCCATATGGCCGGGGTCGCCTCCTCCTATCAGAGCTTTTGCAAGACCTTGCTCGCCGCCGCGATGGGCGCGGCGATCGGCCAGCTCTATGACGGATCGACGTTGCCGCTCGCCTACGCCTTTCTGATTTCGGGAGTGGTCGGGCTGGCGCTGGTCTTCTGGGCCGAGCGCGGCAAGCTGTTCACCCGCCCCGGCACCGCGCCGCGCACGCCCTATTGAGGACACGGACTCCGGTTCGACTCTTGTTCACCCTGAACCCTTCGACAGGCCTGTTTCAGGGGCCATGGTCTGGTGTTGTCCTTCAACGCCGCGCTTTTTAGTTTCGCACAAAGCCACAAAGCCACGAAGAAGAAGGCTCGGGCCGACAGGCCCGTTCCTCCCTCCACGGCGCGGCTGGTCGCGCGGTCGCAAAGGAAAACCGCTTCGCGGCTGGCGCGACATCTTCGTGGCTTTGTGGCTTTGTGCGAAAAACAACTGGCGCCGCGCCAGCCGGAAAAGGCCGGGCCATGGACCTGAAACAAGCCGGTCCCGAGCCTTCCGCATGACGAAGCTTGAGATCGCATCTCGTTCACGATCGCAAATCCGATAACCCGCCAAAAGAAAGGGGGCCGAAGCCCCCTTTCCCCCCTTTTTGATGGTCCCGGCCGTCAGTCGAACGACGGCGTCGGGGGCACTGCCGGCGGCGGCGCGTCGGAGTCGAGTTCGTGCACCTCCACGAGCCCGCGGCCGACGTGGCTGCGCGAGCGGCTGTAGCCGAAATAGATGAGCAGGCCGATGGCGCCCCAGATCGGCAGCACCAGCTTCGCGGTCAGCGGCAACGACAGATAGAGCACGACGCAGCCGAGGATCGCCAGCGGCGCGACGACGAAGACCAGCGGCGTGCGGAACGGCCGATGGCGATGCGGGTCGGTGCGGCGCAGCACCATCACCGAAATCGCGACCATGAAGAAGGCGAACAAGGTGCCCGCGTTCGAATAGTCGGCGAGCTTGCCGACCGGCAGCACCGCCGCCGCGAAGGCGGCGCAGACGCCGGTGACGACGGTGACTACGTGCGGGGTGCGATATTTGCTGTGCACCGAGGCCAGCTTTTCGGGCAGCAGGCCGTCGCGCGCCATGGTGAAGAAGATGCGGGTCTGGCCGAACATCATCATCAGCACGACCGACGGCAGCGCGAGCACGGCGGCAAGGCCGACGAGCCGGCCGACGAACGGCCAGTCGATCGCTTCGAGGACATGGACCAGCGCTTCCTTCGAGCAGACGAGCGGCTCGACGAACCCGCCGGCGACCAGCGTCGCGCAGCGGCCGGCGAGTTCCGGCGAACCCGGCGACAATATCTGGCCGGTGGCGTTGGCGACCGGCTGCGCGCCGATCGCGCCGATCGCCCCCGATGCGACGAGCAGATAGAAGATGGTGCAGATTACCAGCGAGCCGATCAGACCGATCGGGACGTTGCGCTGCGGATTCTTGGTTTCCTCGGCGGCGGTCGAAACGGCGTCGAAGCCGACATAGGCGAAGAAGATCGAGGCCGCGGCGCCAAGCACGCCGAGCCCCGAGGAACTGAGCGGATTGCCGATTCCGGTCGGCATGAACGGGTTGAAATTGTCCGAATTGAGGACCGGCAGCGTCAACGCGATGAAGGCGGTCAGCGCGGCGATCTTGATCAGCACGAGGACGGCGTTGACGCGCGCGCTTTCGGTCGTGCCGATCACCAGCAGCCAGGTCACGAAGCCGATCACGATGATCGCGGGAACGTTGATCCAGCCGCCGACCGCGAGCGCCTTGTCGAGATCCTCGCTGGGCGCGGCGCCGATCGCGAGCTGCATATGCGCCATCAGCGCATCGGCGTTGCTGATCGCCGCGGGTATGTGCCATCCTAGCGAATTCAACAGCCCGACCGCGTGGTTGGACCAGCCGACAGCGACCGCGCTCGCACCCACCGCATATTCGAGGATCAGCGCCCAGCCGACCATCCAGGCGAGGATTTCGCCGACCACGGCATAGCTGTAGGTATAGGCGGAGCCCGAAACGGGCACCATCGACGCCAATTCGGAATAGCAGAGCGCCGCGACCGCGCAGACGAAGCCCGCGACGACGAAGCTCAACAGCATCGCTGGGCCCGCCTTTTGCGCGGCTTCGGACGTCAGCACGAAGATGCCGGTGCCGATGACGGCGCCGATGCCGAGCATGGTGAGCTGGAAGGCGCCGAGCGTGCGATGGAGCCCCTTTTTCTCGGCTGTAGCCAGGATGGCGTCGAGCGGTTTGACGCGGCCAAATATCATCAAATATCCCCTTTGGGGCGCCCGAACGGCCCCCTCTCCTGGCGGCGCAGACTAACCGCTCCGCGCGTCAGCGCAACTTAATTTCACGCGCGTTACAGCGGTTCACCGCACCGTGAATCGCACCCGGTCGATCATCCGCCCGCCGGGATCGACGAGCGCGAGCATATGGATGCCGGGGCGCGGCAGGATCTGCGGACCCGCATCGGCGTCGCCGAGCGGTTTCTTGTCGAGGATCAGGCGAAAACCCGTCACGTCGCCGCTGACCAGCACCGCGAGGCTCTGGCGGTCGATCGGGATATCGGGGTCGAGCGCATAGACGCTGCCGCTGACCGGGCTGGTGATGCGCGGGCGGCGTGCGGCCTGCGGCGCGGCGGCGATTTCGCTCTGTGCGGTGCCGCGGAGGAAATATTCGCGGCGCGGCGGCTCGCGGGTGCCGGGAAGCGCGACCTGCCGCGCCTCGACGCCCTCGGGCATCTTCGGCGGCTTGCCGGGGCTGCCGGCGTGGAGCGTCATCATCACGTCGCGCCACACCGGCGCGGCGCCCGAGGTGCCCGAGACGGCGCGCATCGAATCGCCCTCGAGATTCCCCACCCAGACCGCGACGGTGTAGCGATCGGACCAGCCGACGCACCAATTGTCGCGCATCCCTTTCGAGGTGCCCGTCTTGGCCGCGGCCCAGAAGGGGAGGCGGAGCGCGCTGTCGGCGCCGAAGGCGTCGGCGCGGGCCGAGGCGTCGGCGAGGATGTCGCCGACGATGAAGGCGGCGCCGGGGTTGACGATCTGGCGCGGCGCTTCGGCTGTCTCGCCCATGCGATAATGCACCGGCGACCAGCGGCCCTGGTTGGCGAGGGTGCGGAAGGCATTGGCCTGTTCGACGAGGCTGACCTCGGCTGAGCCGAGCGCGAGGCTGAAACCATAATATTCGCCGTCCTCGACCAGGCCGTGATAGCCGAGCGTCCAGAGGCGGTCGCGGAAGAGCTGGACGTCGTCGATGACGAGCGTGCGCACCGCGGGGACGTTGAGCGAACTGGCGAGCGCGTGGCGGACGCTGACCGGGCCCTGGAAATTATGGTCGTAATTCTTGGGCACATAGAGGCCTGAGGCGGTGTCGAGCTGAACCGGGCTGTCGTCGAGGATCGAGGCGGCGGTGAGCCAGCCATGCTCGATCACCTGCGCATAGAGGTGCGGTTTCAGCGTCGAGCCCGCCTGCCGTCGCGCATTGGCGCCGTCGACCTGCGCGGCGGTCGATTTGAGGCCCACGCCGCCAACATAGGCGAGGACGTCGCCGGTCGCGTTGTCGAGCACGACGACGGCGCCGTCGCGCACGCGGTCCGAGCCGAGGCCCGCAAGCTGGCGACGCAGCGCGATGATCGCGGCGGTCTGGATGCGGCGGTCGATGGTGGTCGTGACGCGCTTGCCGGGCTTGTCGAGCAGGCGCGTCGCGAGGTGCGGCGCGAGCGCGGGGTCGAAGCGCGCCGCCTGCTCGCCCGAGACGAGCGTCGCGGCGGCGGCATCGATGGCCGAGCAATCGGCAGCTTTCGCAATCCGGCAGGCGCGGCGGCCTAGCACATCGGCCTTCGCGCCGGGATTGGGGAGGAGGCCTGCGAACAGCGCGGCGTCGGTGCGGTTCATCTCGGCGGGTTTCTTGCCGAACAGGCTCTGCGCGCCGGCGCCGATCCCCTGCGCTTCGCCGCGCAAGGGCAAGAGGTTGAAATAGGCCTCGAGCACCTGCGCATGCGTCCAGTTCGACGCCAATTCCTGTGCCGCGCGCATCTGGCGGATCTTGGCGAACCAGCCGCGCTGGCCCGGCTGCGCGAGGTCGGGCGCGAGGAAGGCGGCGAGCTGCATCGGCAGCGTCGAGGCGCCGCGCGAGCGACCGCCGGTCCAGCGGGTGCGGATCGCGCTGGCGATCGCAAGCCAGTCGACCCCGCCGTGCGACCAGAAACGATGATCTTCGGCCGCGACGACGGTGTCGCGCACGACGGGGCTGATGTCTTTCAGCGGCACCCAGGCGAGGCGGCGGCGCTCGAAATTGACGCGCTCGCTGTCGAGCAGGCGGCCGTCGCGGTCGTAGAGCCACGCCTCGCTGGGTTTCCAGTCGGCGCGGACCGCGGCGTAATCGGGCATCGCGGGCGGGCGGGTGAGGAGATGCGCGGCGGTGACGAGGACGAGCGCGGCGAGGGCGGTCCACGCCAGCACGTCGAACCAGCGGCGGTTGCGGATTGTCGTCATCGATCGCTCTAGCCGATGAGACGCTGCGGCACCCTCTCCATTCCCGTTCGCATCGAGCGAAGTCGAGATGCCCATCGGTCGTGCACGCCTTTGGGGTGTCTCGACTTCGCTCGACACGAACGGAGAAAGAGAGGGCGGATAGCCATCACCGCGCCGCCGCTGCCACCGTCACCGGCGCATTGGGCCACTGGCCGCGGATCGCGGGCGAGTACATCGCCTCGACGCGCGTCGGGGGCAGGGTGAAGCGGCCCGAGCCGTTCAACCGCACGACATATTCGACCGCGTGGGTGCCCGCGGGCATCCAGCCGTAATAGCCGCGCCAGCTATCCTTGCCGCGCTCGACATAGCTTGGTTGCCAGTTCGATCCGCTTGCCTGCTCGGCCAGCATTTCCGACTGGCCGCCGAGGTTGCCGACGATCGTCGCGCCCGGCGGGATCGGGTCGTTGACGATGACCCAGGTGCGGCCCGCGGCGGCGGTGACTTCGATCCGCACCTTGATCACGTCGCCGCGCGTCAGGTGGGCCGGGTCGGCCGCCTTGACGATGCTGACCAAGCGCTTGATGCGATAGCCCGCGTTGAGGGGTTCCTTGAGCGGCACCGCTGCCTTCACGCTGACCGTCGCCCATGGGGCGCCGCTGCCTTCGTGGCTGAGGCTCATCGTCGCCGCGGTGAGCGCGACGCGCAGCGGCGAGGGCGTTTCGGCCGGGAGCGGCCAGCTTTGCGAGGCGGTGGCGCCCGCGAGGCTGATGTTGGTGACGCCGGTGATCGCACTCGCCGGATAAAGTTCGGCGAAGCGGCGGACGGTGACCGCGCCCCACGCATTGGCCGGGGTGGTGTCCCAATGGCCCTTGCGCTGGCGCTGCGCGACGCCGACCATCAGCTTGCCGGCGTCATCCTCCCAGCCCTTGCGGCCGAGCACGGCTTCGAGCGCCTTGATCGCCATTTCGTCGCCGCTGGTCATCATCCACCACGGCGCCTTGGCATCGTCGACGAGGTCGAGGCGCGTGCCTTCGTAGACGAGGCGCTTGCGCAGCTCGGCCTCGGCCGCGGTGCGCAGCGCGACGGCGTTGCGGACGCCGGGGGTGCGCTCGATCGCGACGAGCCAGTCGGCGAGGGTGCCGGTCGCCATATCGACCGGCACCATGTCGATCGCCGCGACGAGCTGCGGGCTCGCCGCATTGTTGCGCGCAAGCGCCGCGAGCGCCGCGATGCGGACCGGGCGGATGTCGTAGGGACCGTATCCCTTGCGGGTCAGCCGTCCCTCGATCACCGCCTGCAGCGCCTTGACCATCTTCGCCTTGGGCGCCTCGGGGATCGCGAAGCCGTTCGCCGCGGTGATCGCGAGGACATAGGCGGTGAGCTCGGGCGAGCCCTCCATCCGGTCGTTCGGCCAGTAACGGAGCAGCCCGTCGTCATCGAGATAGGTCGGCATCGCCCCGACGAGCGCCTGCCATCGCCCGACATCGCCAAGCGCGACGGCGCGCGAGGTCGACTGCTCGAAGCAGTTATAGGGATAGATCGCCATATAGTCGCGCACCCCGGCCAGCGGCGGCGCGAGCGTACCCGCGAGCGCGACGTCGACATAGCCGCCGGGCAGCGCGCCCGCCGGGATGGCGATCGGCAGCGTGGCGTTGGGGCCGACGCGGAACAGGCTCGCGGCCCAAGTCTCGACCGGCACGGCGGGCTCGACGCTCTGGTCGAAGGTCAGGCGGTCGCGCGCCTTGCCGTCCTTCGACGCCGCGTCGACGGTCCACTGGATCGGGCCGGTGGCCTCGGGCGCGATCATCTGCCAGCTGATCGGCACCGCGCCGCCCGCCGGGATCGTCACGGTGAGCGGCGGCGCGGTCGCGACCGCGGGCGACAGCGTTGCCGTCGCGGTCACCGTCATCTCCTTGTCGGTGCCGTTGCGGAGCGTGAAGCGCGCGTCATAGGCGTCGCCGGTGCGGACGAGATCGGGGAGGCTCGCGAAGACGCCGAGATCCTGCACGGTGCGCACGCTCGTCTCGCCGGTCCCGAAATATTGCGATCCGTCGGTTGCGATCGCGACGAGGCGGAAGGCGGAGAGATTGTCGCTGAGCGGGACGTCGACCGTCGCGCGACCCTTGGAGTCGAGCGGGACGCGGCCTTGCCACAGCAGCACAGGCTTGAAATCCTCGCGCGTCAGGCCCGAAAGGTCGCCGCCGCCCCCGCCGCCGGGTTCGAGCGCCTTGCGGCCGTAATGCCGCTTGCCGACGACCTGCATCTGCGCGGTCGAGGTGAGGACGTCGAGCGTGCGCTCGCCCATCATCGCGTCGATCAGCTTCCAGCTTTCGTTGGGCGCGAGCTGAAGCAGCGCCTCATCGACCGCGACGAAGGCGACGTCGGCGTTTGCCGGGGCCTTGCCGCCGGGGGTCTTGACCTCGATGCCGACTTTGGCGGTCTCGCGGATCGCATATTTCTCCCTGTCGGCCTTGACCTTGACGCCGAGCTGATGGCCTTCCCAGCCGACCTTGATCCGCGCGATGCCGAGACGGTAGCTCGGCTTGGCGAGGTCGACGAGCGCGGTCGGGGGCGCCCCTTCGCTGTTCTCGATCTGGAAGCCGACTGCGCGCTTCATCTTGCGGAACCAGCTTTCCTCGCCGGTCACGCGGCCGCGCACCGCCATCACCGAGACATAGACGTCGGGGGCGTAAGTGGCGGGCAGCTTGACCTTGACGACCGGGTCGGTGCCCTTCAGCGGCACGACGAAGCTGGAGAGCACGCCCTCGCGCTCGATGGTGACGAGCGCGGTCGCTTCGCGGAAGGGCATACGGACCTGGAAGCTCGCGATGTCGCCTGCCTTGTAGCGCGGCTGTTCGGGGATGACGTCCATGCGGTCGCCATTGTCGCCGCCGAACCACCAGTCGTTGTCGCCCGCGAGCCAGACCGAGCGCACCGCGCGCGCCTCGTTGCCGTCCTCGTCCTGCGTGGTCGCGACGACGGTCACCTCGCCCGATACGCCGGGCGCCATCGCGCAGCTTGCGCGGCCGAGCTTGTCGGTCGTCGCGCTGCACGTCGTCGCGAGCCGGGTCGTGCGCATCTGATTGTCATAGGCGTAGAAACCGCCGATCAGGCGCCGCCGCGCGGTGATGATCTCGCGGTTGTAGAGCGCGACCTGGACGCGCTGGCCGCTGATCGGCTTGCCGTTCAGATCGAGCGCGACGAATTTGAGGCGCAGGTCGTTGTCGCGCATCAGCCAGCCGTCGGTCTTGAGCCCGAGACGGACCGCGGAAGGGTAAAGGGTGATGCGGCGGCTGGAAGTCAAAGTCTCGCCGTTCGCATCTTCATAATCCATTTCGACCGCCATCTGGGTCGGCTCGACGATCGGCTGGTCGACGACGATATGGGTCGTCGCGGTGCCGTCGGCGCCGAGAGTGAGCGGCACCGAGCGCGCGAGCGGCATGTCGGCCTCGGGCTCCTCGCCGCTGTCGTCGAGCTGGATCACGCCTTCCTTGACCGGCTGGCCGTCGAAATCCCAGTCGCGATAATCTTGCGGAGCGGTCCATGCGGCGCGGAAGGTCGAGCGGAGCTCGACCGGCAGGTTCGGCGCCGGGCCACCCGACAGATAGCCGACGAACAGCGAAAGCGGCACCTGCGCCGGGCGGACGAGCGATTCCTTCGGGCCGGTGACGGTCGCCTTCATCGTCGGCAGGCGATATTCGTCGACGCGCACCGACTGGTTCGACCAGATGTTCTTGTCCTTGCCGTCCTTGTCTTTCGTGACGAACACCAACTCATAGTCGCCCATGGGGGCCGAGGCGGGGACGTTCCATGTCGTCTCGCCGCTGCCGCCCGCGTCGATGCTGAACGGCATTTCGAACTCGGTGTCCGATCCACGGTGGACGAGGCGGAGCTTGCCCGCCATCGGCTGGGGCGTCGTGAAGCCGGTGCCGACGGGACGGCGCAGGATATGCTTCATATGGACCGTCTCGCCCGCCTTGACGAGCGCGCGGTCGAACAGCGTGTGGAGGATGTCGGTGCGCTCCGACCAACCGTAAGGAAGGTCGAAGTCATAGGGGCGGATGCCGTCGCCCCAGTCGGTCAGCGTGAAGCTGAAATCGTCGCCCGAGCGCGCGCTGACCATCAGCGCATGGCCCTCGCTGTTCGCGGGGTCGGGGTCGTCCTCGCAGCTCGCATAGGTCTCGGGCTGCGGCAGGCCGCTGGGGAAGGCGAGGCGGCCGGCCTTGTCGGCGGTGCCGCGCGCGAGCAGGCGGCCGGTGCAGCTGTCGGTGACGCGGACCTCGGCGCCCGCGACGGGAAGCCCGGTGTCGAGCGACGTCACCCAGGCGAGCGAGCTTTCGCGGCCCCATTTGAAATGCACCGCCATATTGGTGACGAGCGCGGCGGTCGCGACATAGCGCGTCGCCTTGCGGCCGAGCAATTTGGCGCCGAGTTCGGGGCTGGCGATCTCAACGACGTGGAAGCCCTTTTCGGCGAGCGGAATGCCGACGACCTCGAATTCCTTGCCGCCGGCGGGCGGGGCAAGCGTCAGATTGCGGCGTTCGCCGCCGGCGGGGGCATCCTCGAACACCGATTTCGTGCCGGTGTAGTTGACGGTGACGTCCTTGCCACTGCGGTCCTTTTCCTCGCGATAGTCGGTGTCGTCGGCATCGGCGACGCGCTTCAGCCAGCGCGCGATCGCGGCATCGTCGTCGCCGACGCGGAGCGCGGTCGCGGGCATCTTGAGGTTCGCCTGCACCAGCGACGCCTCGACCCCGCGCACGGTGACGGGCAGGACGCCGCCCTCCGACGCTTCGAGAATGCCGAATTCGGCGGCGAATTTGACGATCGGCGGGGCGCTGTCGATGTGGAATTTCAGCGGGAAGTTCGACTGGTTCTGCAAGCGGCGGCCGCTCTGGTCGCTGATGTCTGCGGGGAGGATCAGCGTCGCGTCGACATTCTGCGGCAGCGGGCCGTCGAAATGGACGCGTTCGAGGAAGGCGTCGTTCTTGTCGTCGTCGTCGATCTTCGCGGCGATGGTCTTGCCGTCGGCGGTGCGCAGCGTCGCCGCGAGCGCGACATCGCGCGCGACCGGCGCGGCGAAGCTGAGGTTGACGGGTTTCAGCGGGTTGCAGCCCGCCTGCGGATTGACGCGGCTGCACGACATTTTCGCGGTGAAGGCCGGGCGGACGTCATAGTCGAAACGCTGGTCGCGGCCCGCGGTGCGGCCCGGCACCCCGGCCTGCGAAATGCGCGCGTCCCAGACGAGCGCCATCTCGCGTCCGGGGGGCAGCGGGCGGCGGCACTTGACCGGGACGACGCGCGCCAGCGCCGCATCGCGGTCGGCGCCCGCGGCGGGCAGGCGCAGCGGCAGGCCGGCGTCCTGGGTGAAGCTTTGCGCCGACCATTGGTCGCCGATGCCGTCGAGGATCGTCGCGGCGGTTTCGGGTTTCAGCACATCGACGGGAATCTTCTCGCCGATGCCGTCGACCGCGCAATAGGCGAAGCGGCCGACCGAGGCGCGGTCGGCGGCGACGTTGGTGGCGACGAGGAAGACCTGCTCCTCCTCGATGTCGCCATAGCCATTGCCCGCGAGCACCGCGCGCGCCGAGGGGCCGCCGGTGTCGATCTCGAACCGGCTGTTGCCGACGACGTTCACGCCGCGCGCGGTGGTGAGGCCGTCGCGCAAGTCGACGTGGCAGCTCATGCCGCCGGGGAGCGATTTTTCGAATTCGAGCACCCAGGTGCGCGTGTCGACCCAGCGGCCGTCGGCGGGCACCTTGCAGTCGTGGGTCGCGGGGGCCTTGGCGCGGGGATCGCCGAGCGGCACCATGTCCTCCGAAAAGCGCAGCGTGAAGCGGCTGATCGTGCCGTCGCCGGTGCCCGCTGAGCCGGGAGTCGCGAGCGTGACTTGCGGGACGGTGTCGCCGCCGGCCGCGACAAGCGCGGCAGCGAGCGGAATCATCAGCGCGAGTCGCGCCTTGCCGGCAAAAGCCTTCGCCAGCGCCTGCCATCCCGTTGCCATTGCGTCGTCTCCCCGGTGAGCCCAGACCTATCCTGCTGGAAACAGGGACCTCTGTCCACCCGTCGCCGCACGGTGCACACGGTTAACCGCAACCGGCGAAAAGGCTGTGACGGGGATCATAGACAGATCGGGAATCATCTTGCGGCGCTATATCCACCTCATCACCCCGGACTTGATCCGGGGTCCCGCTCAGCGACGGTGAAAGCGGGACCCCGGATCAAGTCCGGGGTGACGAAAGAGGGGATGTTACCGTCAGCTTATTTGACGAGCATCGGTCCCAGCGGCTGCCCCGCGAAGATATGGACATGAAGGTGGGGGACTTCCTGGTGGCTGTCGGGGCCGACGTTGGCGAGCAGGCGATAGCCCGGCACGACGAGGCCCTGGTCGCGCGCGACCTTGCCGACCGCGCGGACGAAGCCCGCGATCTCGGCATCGCTGCCGCGCTCCGAAAAATCGTCCCAGCTCACATAGGGGCCTTTGGGGATCACGAGGATATGCAGCGGCGCCTGCGGATTGATGTCGTGGAAGGCGAGGGCATAGTCGTCCTCATAGACGGTCTTCGACGGCAGCTCGCCGCGCAGGATGCGTGCGAAGATGTTGCTATCGTCATAGGGAAGCGTCGCGTCGATCGGCATGGGTGGCTCCTATTGGGTGCGGCTGGCTTTTTCGGCGTGGCCCGAGGTGCCGTGGCGGCGGGCGAGTTCGGCGGCGACGGTGTCCCAGCCGAGGCCGCGCTCGGCGAGCAGCACGGTGAGGTGAAAGACGAGGTCGGCCGCCTCGCCGGTCAGCGCGGCATCGTCCTCGGTCAGCGCGGCGATGATCGTCTCGGTCGCTTCCTCGCCGAGCTTCTGCGCGATCTTGCCGCGGCCTTTCGCGGCGAGGCTAGCGACATAGGAGGTCGCGCCGTCACCTGCGGCGAGGCGGTCGTTCACCACCGCTTCGAGTGCGGTCAGCGTTTCGCCGATGTCACCTGCCATCACCTGTCCTTTCATGGAGCATTGCCCTGAATCCCCCATCTTCCCGTTCGTGTCGAGCGAAGTCGAGACACCCATCGACCTTGCGCTACGCCGATGGGTGTCTCGACTTCGCTCGACACGAACGGAAGGGAGACGATGTCGATTTGACCCATGGCGTCACGATTCCCGGCCTAGCGGCGGGAAAGGCGCTGGACAAGATGGCTGGACAAGGGTGGGCGGCTCCGGTCAAAGGGCGCGCATGGCCGAGGTCAAATTGCATCCCGACTGGCTCGCGCACATCGGCGGCGAGTTCGAGCAGCCCTATATGGCGGCGCTCAAGACCTTCCTTGCCGGCGAGCGCGCGAAAGGAAAGGCGATCTATCCGCGCCCGCGCGACTGGTTCGCGGCGCTCGACGCGACGCCGCCGCAGGACGTGCGCGTCGTCATATTGGGGCAGGACCCCTATCACGGGCCGGGGCAGGCGCACGGGCTCTGCTTCTCGGTCCAGCCGGGGGTGCGGACGCCGCCGAGCCTCGTCAACATCTACAAGGAGATGCAGAGCGACCTCGGCATCCCGCCCGCGCGGCACGGGTTTTTGAAGCATTGGGCCGAACAGGGCGTGCTGCTGCTCAACAATTGCCTGACGGTCGAGGCGGGAATGGCGGCGTCGCATCAGGGCAAGGGGTGGGAGAAATTCACCGACGCCGCGGTCGCGGCGGTCGCGGCCGATCCCGCGCCCAAGGTCTTCATCCTGTGGGGCAGCCATGCGCAGCGCAAGGCGGCGAACGTGCCGGGACTGGGACCGGGCAGCCCGCATCTGATCCTGCGCGCGCCGCACCCCTCGCCACTGTCGGCGCATAACGGTTTTTTCGGATCGAAGCCGTTCAGCCAGGCGAATGCCTTTCTGGAGGCGCATGGCCGCGGGACGATCGACTGGCGATTGCCTGAGACGCCCGACATCGCCGCGGCATGAGCCTGCTGTCCGACCCGCTGACGCTGGCGGTGCTGATCGTCGCGGTGATCCTGCTCGGCATGGCGAAGGGCGGGCTCGCCGGGGTCGGTTCGCTCGCGACGCCGCTCGCCGCGTTGGTGCTGCCGCCCGCGACCGCCGCGGCGCTGCTGCTGCCGGTCCTGATCGTGCAGGACGTGATCAGCGTCTGGTCGTTCCGCCATACATGGGACGGCTGGATCATCGGCTGGATGCTTCCCGGCGCCGCGATCGGCGTCGCGGCGGGATGGTTTTATGCCGAGCGCGTGGACGAGGCGCAGTTGATGGCGGCGCTCGGCGCGATTACGCTGGCGTTCGGCCTTTATCGCCTGTGGGTCGAGCGTGGCGGGCGCGTCGTCGCCGCCTCGACCTCGCCGGGGTGGGTCGGCACGATCTTCGGCGGCGTCATGGGCTTCACCAGCCAGATCGCGCACGCGGGCGGGCCGCCGTTCCAGATGTGGGTGACGCCGCGCAAGCTGCCGCATCTGAGCTTCATCGGGACGAGCGCGATCCTGTTCGGACTTGTCAACTGGATGAAGGTGCCCGCCTATCTCGCGCTCGGCGCCTTTCCGCATGAGGTGGTGGTCGCGGCGCTGCTGCTGATGCCGCTGGCGATCGTTTCGACCCTGATCACGGTGCGCTGGCTGAAGCGGATGGACCCGGCGCGTTTCTATGTCATCGTCTATGTCCTGATGGTGCTGCTCGGCGCCAAGCTGCTCTGGGACGGGGTGCGCGGATGAACGTCGCGATTCTGGTCGATGCCGATGCCTGTCCGGTGAAGGACGAGGTCTATCGCGTCGCGTGGCGGCACGCGGTGCCGGTGAAGATCGTCAGCAACAGCCGGCTGCGCGTTCCCGATCATCCCTTGATCGAGCGTATTCTGGTGTCGGACGGCTTCGACGCCGCCGACGACTGGATCGCCGAGGCGGCGAATGCGCACAGCGTCGTGGTCACGGCCGACATATTGCTCGCCGACCGCGCGCTGAAGGCGGGCGCGACGGTGCTCGCGCCGACGGGCAAGCCCTTCACCGCGGCGTCGATCGGCCCCGCGATCGCGACGCGCGCGATCATGGCCGATTTGCGCGCGGGGATGAGCGACGGAATCGGCGGGCCGCCGCCCTTTTCCAAGGCCGACCGGTCGCAATTCCTGCAGGCGCTCGATGCGGCGCTGGTGCGGCTGAAGCGCGAGGCCTGAAAATATCGCGCCAGTGACACGGATCACGGCGCCACGGGTAGCGGCGGCTTAGGGAAGGTGTCGAAGACGAACCGTTCCGCGCCGGCCCACCACGCCAGTGCGGAGCCAGCCCTCCCGCCTGACGCGACCCCGGCGGGAGGGCACTAATTGCGGGTGTTGGCGACACGTCGGTTTTGGGGTGGGGAGGGGGCGCAGCCTCCTCTCCCCTTGAGGGAGAGGATAGCGCAGCTTGCTCCCTTGGGAGCTAGCGAAGCTTGGAGAGGGGGCGACGCCAGCGGACGCAAAACCCCCTCTCAACTTCGGCTAGGCAGCAAGCTACCAAGCCTTCGTATCTCTCCCTCAAGGGGAGAGAGTAGGATCCTTACCTATGCCCGCTTTCGCCCGAAAGCCGCCATCGCCTCCCAAAAAAAGACCCGCCCTCTTTCGAAGGGCGGGTCCTGCGTTGGACGTCGGATCAGCCCTTTTCGGGCGGCGCCACGGTGATGCGGACGCGTTCGCCCGAATTGCCGGGGAAGCCGGTGAACATCGCCTCGACGAGGTTCGGGACCAGCGCCTGCAGATTATTGTCGCGCGACTGCGCCTCGGCATGGCCCTCGAACAGGCGATAGCCGTCGGAAGCGCGGCTGATCTGCAGATTGAGGCCGCTCGTATAGACGGTGTAGCTCGACACGTCGTTATAGCCCCAGCCGGGACCGAAGCCGCCCCACAGGAAGGGATCGCGCCAGCCGTAGACATAACGGCGCCCGCGCGGCCCGCGGACGATCACCGGGCGGTAATAGGAGGGGCCGAAACCGCCGTACCAGGGATCGCCGAAGCCAGGCGACGACACGACGCGCTCACGCCCCTTGTCGACGCCATAGTCCATGCGGACGACCATGTCGGGATGCTCGCCATTGGCGGCGGGGCGATAGCCGTAGCGGGTGAGTTCGCCCGCGACGAGATTGGCATATTGGCCGAACTCGATGCCGCCCTGCAGCGCAGGGTTGCTCGCCTCGATCGCGAAGCTCTGGCCCTGCGGCGCCGGAAGCTGCGTCTGGAAGCGCGCGACATCGGCTTTGAAGGGGGTCGCGCAGCCGGCCAGCGCCAGCGCCGCGCCCGCGATGGCGGCCAGACCGAGCCGCCGGGAAATCATCTTGCTCATGCTCTTGCTCCGTGATTCGGACGGGCGCGCATAATGCGCCGTTTATAACATGACTACGCCGATGCGACTTAACCTTGGTTGAACTCGCTTCGCCGCACGACGGCACCTCGCCCCAATATGGGGAAGCGCCGCCGATAAACAAGAATTTCCTTTGGCAAAAGCGGCTTGCTTAGCGGCAGAGCCCCAGCGCGGCATAAGCGGCATCGAGCGTCGGCTTCGCGAGGACGCGCGCCTTTTCCGCGCCCTTCTCGAGAATGGCGTCGAGCGCCGCGGTGTCGTCCTTCAGCGCGACGAAGCGCGCGTTGATCGGACCGAGCGTTTCGATCAGCAGCGCGCCGAGCGCGGGCTTGAACGCGCCGAACCCCTGCCCCGCATGGTCGCGCAGCACCGCATCGACGCTGGTGTCGGCGAGCGCGGCATAGATGCCGACGAGATTGCGCGCCTCGGGGCGGCTCTCCAGCCCGGCGGCCTCGGACGGCAGCACTTCGGGATCGGTCTTCGCCTTCTTGACCTTCTGCATCATCGTGTCGGCGTCGTCGGTCAGGTTGATGCGGCTCATGTCCGACGGATCGGACTTGGACATTTTCGCCGTGCCGTCGCGCAGGCTCATGATCCGCGCCATACCGGCCGGGATGATCGGTTCGGGCAGCGTAAAGACCGGCTTGTCCTCGCTGGCATAGTCGTTGTTGAACTTCTGCGCGACGTCGCGCGCGAGTTCGAGATGCTGCTTCTGGTCCTCGCCCACCGGGACGTGCGTCGTCTGATAGAGCAGCACGTCGGCTGCCTGCAGCACCGGGTAAGTGTAGAGTGCCGCCGAGGCGCTTTCGCGATTCTTGCCCGACTTGTCCTTGAACTGCGTCATCCGGTTGAGCCAGCCGAGCCGCGCGGTGCCGTTGAGGAGCCATTGCAGTTCGGCGTGCGCGGGGACGCGCGCCTGATTGAAGAGCAGCGAGCGGTCGGTGTCGATCCCGCAGGCGACGAGCGCGGCGGTCATCGCGCGGGTGTTGGCGGTCAGCTCGGCCGGAACGTGCGGCATCGAAATCGCGTGGAGGTCGGCGAGGAAATAGAGCTTGTCGCCCTCCATCTCGTCCTGCATCCGCACCCAGTTGCGGATCGCGCCCAGATAATTGCCGAGGTGCAAATTTCCGGTGGGCTGGATGCCCGATAGCGTCCGCATGTCTTACTCCTGAACTTTTGCCGCACCGTTGCGGCGGCGCCGCGTCAGCATGGCGAGCAGATCCTTGTCAAGCGCGCCGGTGACGAAGGCCGCGGCAAAGAAGACCGCGCCTCCCGCGCCGCACAGCGCGGCGAGCGCGCCGACGCGCTGCACGACATTGCCGCCGTACCAAGGCTGCATCAGCGGCATCATCCACCACAGCAGCGCTGCCATCGCGGCGACCGCGACGAGCTGGCGCGCGATCCGTCCCGCGAGCTTCGCGGTGAAATGAAACCAGCCGCGGCGGTGCAATATGCCATAGAGCAGCAGGCAGTTGAGGCTCGCCGAGACCGCGGTCGCGCCCGCGAGCCCGACGATCCCGAAGCGTTCGACGACATAGAGGTTGATCGCGATATTGACGATCAGCGACGCGAGCGCCGTCCACACCGGGGTCCGCGTATCCTCGCGCGCGAAGAAGCCGGGGTTCAAGATCTTGACGATGACATAGGCGGGCAGCCCCGCGACGAGCGCGACGACGATATGCGCCATCGTCGCGCCGTCGGCGCCGGTGAACTTGCCGCCGACGAAGAAGGCGGTGACGAAGGCGGGCGCGCAGATGGCGAGCGCGGCGGCGGCGGGCAGCGTCAGCAGCGTCGCCATCTCGAACGCGTTGGCCTGCAGCCGCTGCGCCTCGGCGGCGTCGCCGCCGTGGATATGGCGCGACAGCATCGGCAGGATCGCGGTGCCGAGCGCGATGCCGACGATGCCGAGCGGAAGCTGGTTCAGCCGGTCGGCGAGCTTGAGCAGAGTCAGCGATCCCTGCGGCAGCGAGGTCGCGAAGAAGGTGTCGACGAACTGGCTGACCTGATAGATGCCGGCGCCGAAGGTCGCGGGCAGGATCAGCATCCCCAGCCGTTTCACCTCGGGGGTGAATTTGGGGAAGCGGAAGCGCAAGGCCAGTCCGGCCCGGCGCACCGACCACCAGAGATAGGCGAGCTGGGCGATTCCGGCGAGGCTGACCGAAACGGCGAGCGCTTCGGCGACGATCCGGTCGTCGCCGCCGGGCCCGCGCAGCCACCAGCCGGTGATGATGCCGCCGATCAGCAGGATGTTGAGCAGCACCGGCGCGAACGCCCCGGGTGCGAAGCGCGAGCGCGCGTTGAGCAGCCCCGACAGCATCGCGACGAGGCTGATCAGCGCGAGATAGGGGAAGGTCACCCGGCTCAGGAACACCGCGAAGTCGAACTTGCCCGGCACGTTCTGGAAATCGCGCGCGAGAATCCAGACGATCCCCGGCATCGCGATCATCATCACCGCCGAAAAGGCGAGCAGGACCCAGAGGAAGACCGAGAGCACGTCGTCGGCGAATCGCGCCGCGGCTTCCTCATCCCCTTCGCCATGCAGCGCGCGGCTGTACATCGGCACGAAGGCGACCGAGAAGGCGCCCTCTGCGAACAGGCGGCGGAAGGTGTTGGGCAGGGTGAAGGCGAGCTGGAAAGCGTCGGCCGCGAGCCCGGCGCCGAGCACGCGGGCGAGCAGCATGTCGCGCACGAAACCGAACAGGCGGCTGACCATCGTCAGCCCGCCGATCGTCCCGACGCTCTTGACGAGGCTGGTCATCTCTTAAGCGCCTCCCCTTTAGGAGAGGGGTGGGGGCCAGCGGCGTAGCGCGAGGCTCGAAGACCCCACTCGCGGCGACCAGGCAGCAAGCTGCCAAGTCTCGCTGCCCTCCCCTGAGGAGGAGGGGATTGAAGCATGATCGCCCGAATGATCAGATCAGGCCTGGCCGACCGGCGCCATCTCGCCAACGTCGCCCTGCGCTTGCGCCTGCTGCATGAACAGACCGTGGAAATCGATCGGTTCGAGGAGCAGCGGCGGGAAGCCGCCGTCGCGGACGACGTCGGCGACGACACGGCGCGCGAAGGGGAAGAGGATGCGCGGCGCTTCGGCGAGGAAGAAGGGCTGAAGCTGGTCGTCGGGGACGTTGCGGACCCCGAACAGCCCGGCATATTTCAGGTCGACGACGAACATCGTGCCCTCGTCGGACTTCGAGCTGATGTCGATCTTCAGCGATACTTCATAGAGATTCTCGCCGACATTGTCGGCGCCGATGTTGAACTGGACGTCGATCTGTGGCGCCGATTGCCACTGGTAGGCGGCGGGGGCGTTCGGATTCTCGAACGACAGGTCCTTCACATATTGCGAGATCAGGCCGATCGCGGGCGCGGTGTCTTCGCCATTCGCCTGCGGGGCGGGATTGATGTCGGTGCCGGTCTCGTCAGCCATGATCGTAACGCTTTCGTTGGAAATACAAGGACAGGGTCCGCCCGGGGACGGCCCAGAGACGGAAGGTTGCGGCGGCGCTTAGCAGCGGCGGCGGAACAGCACAATGGGCGCCGCGCGCCGCCCGGGACGCCCGGAATCGTTGACCATCGTTGACCCGCCGCGCCGCCGGGGCCATGGTGGTTTGAAACATGGCCATGGATCGCCTATATATCGGCCGGATAGACTTTCCCGTAATAATCGGATTCTGCCTGTGACTGCTTTTTCGATCGTCCTGCTCGCCATGATCGCTGCCTTTCTGGGTATGCGGCTCTATTCGGTGCTCGGCAAGCGGACCGGGCACGAGCAGGAACCCGTTCTGCCGCGGCGTGACGAACGCGCGGCGGCCTCGCCCGCTCCGGTTCGCCTCGACGAGGGCGAGGCGCCCGCGGCGCTTCCCGCCGCCGGTGCCAGCGGTGCCGGGCTCGTCTATGAACCCGCGGCCGAGGCCGGCCTTCGCCAGTTGCTCGCCGCCGACCGCCATTTCGACGCCGGCCGCTTCATGGAGGGCGCCGAGGCGGCGTATCGCATGATCCTGGAGGCCTTCTGGGCGGGCGACCGCGAGACGCTGCGCGACCTCTGCGACGACGACAGCTACGAAGGTTTCGTCGAAGCGATCGAGGCGCGCGACGCGCGCGGCGAAAAGCTCGACAACCGCCTGGTCGGCATCGATTCGGCGAAGATCACCGCGGTCGAGCTCAGCCGCCGCGAGGCGCGGATCACGGTGCGCTATCAGGCCGACATCAGCGCGGTGACCCGCGATGCCGAGGGCAAGATGATCGCGGGCTCGATGAGCGACGCGGCGCAGGCCGACGATCTCTGGACCTTCCGCCGCCAGATCGGCAGCAGCGATCCCAACTGGTTGCTCGACGAAGTCGAAGCCGCCTGACCTCCATGCGGGGGGTCGCGACGGCGGGCGCGCCGCGGGCTCGGGCTTGCGGATTCGCGATTTTTGCCATCCTGCCGTTATTGTCGGGCTGTGCCTCGGTAATTCCCGAGGCGGGAAGCCGTCCTGTCACGACCCGACCTGCGCCGGCCCCCACGCCGTCGTCGGGCACGCCCTCCTATACGCCGCGCCCATCGGCGCCCACGAGCGCGGCGGCGAAGCCGATTCCGGCGACCCCCAATCCGCCGCTGCCGGCGCCCGCGCCGCCCGCCACCGCGACCACCGCCGCCGAGGCCGGGGTCCTTGCCGGTCCCGAGTATAACGAACTCGGCGTCGCGGCCGACCAAGCGACCGCCGCGCTCAAGGCGTTCCGGCTGAGCTGCCCGTCGTTGCTCCGCCGCACCGATGCGAGCGGCCTCACCCGGAACGGCGAATGGGCCGAAAGCTGCAGCGCTGCGCCGGGCTGGGCCGATCGCGACGCGAGCAATTTCTTCAGCCGTTATTTCGGGACGGTGCAGGTCGGCGCGGGCACGGCGTTCGTCACCGGATATTACGAGCCCGAGATCGCGGCTTCGCGCGACAAGCGCCCGGGCTATGACGTCCCCATTTATCGCCGGCCCGCCGATTTGGTCGACGTCGACCTCCGGCTGTTCTCGAAGGAATTGCAGGGCAAGAAGATCCGCGGCCGCGTCGACGGCAGCAATTTCGTGCCCTATTACGACCGCGCGACGATCGAGAGCGGCGCGCTCGCGGGGCGCGGACTCGAAATCGCCTGGGCGGCCGACGCGGCCGAATTCTTCTTTCTTCAGGTGCAGGGCTCGGGACGGCTTCGCCTGCCCGACGGCAGCGTCATGCGTATCGGCTATGACACGCAGAACGGCCGCGATTATGTCGGCATCGGCAAGCTGCTGCTCGATCGCGGCGAACTTCAGCCGGGGCAGGCGTCGATGCAGGGCATCCTCGACTATCTGCGCGCCGACCCCGTGCGCGGCGCGGCGGTGATGAACGAAAATCCGAGCTGGGTCTTCTTCCGCGAACTGACCGGCCCCGGTCCGCTCGGCGCGCTGGGCGTTCCCGTCACCGGCCGCGCGAGCGTCGCCGCCGATCCCAAATATGTGCCGCTCGGCGCGCCGGTCTTCCTCTCGCTCGACCGCGCCGAGCCGAACGGCCTCTGGATCGCGCAGGACACCGGCGGCGCGATCAAGGGTGCGAACCGCTTCGACAGCTTCTGGGGCGCAGGCGAGGCCGCGCGCGCCATCGCCGGCGGCATGGCGGCGCGCGGCTCGGCGCTGCTGCTGCTGCCGCGCGCAAGCGTCGCGCGGCTCACGGCGCGCTGAGGCCCACGTGCCGCGGCGACTCGATCCCGACGAAGCCGCGCTGTGGAAGAAGGTCGCGGCAACCGTCGCTCCGCTGGCGAAGCGACCGGCGCCGCTCGACCCCAAGGCGCCGCCGACGATCAAGCCGCCCAAGACGGTCGTGCGCGCGGCCGCACCTGCCGCCGCGCCGCGTCCTTCGTCACCGCTGCCGCCGCCGCGCCGGACCTGGGCGAGCAGCACGCTCGACGGTCATTGGGACCGGCGGCTGCGCAAGGGACTCGTGCGCCCTGACATGAGCATCGATCTTCACGGCCATACGCTGGCGTCGGCGCAGGCGCTGCTCGACGAGGCGATCGGCCGCGCGCTGCTGCGCGGTGCGCGGGTGCTGCTGGTGGTCGCGGGACGGCTGCGGCCGGGCGCCGACCGCCTGCCGCAGATGCATGGCGACCCCCGCCCGCGCGGCGCGATCCGCGCCTCGCTGCCCGACTGGCTGTCGATATCGCCCCATGCCGACCGGATCGTCGCGCTGCGCCCGGCGCATATCAGTCATGGCGGCGGCGGCGCGGTCTATGTCATCCTGCGCCGGGCGCGCGAGGAATAATCTCACGCAAAGGCGCAAAGGCGCGAAGAAGAAAGACTCACACAAAGACACAAAGAGGTTGCGCTAACCATAGGCAGCGGTTTGTCGCCGCAGGCCACAATAAAGAAGGCGCTTCGCGCAATCCCAATAACAACGGCACTTGCATGGGCTGCCCTCTTTGTGTCTTTGTGTGAGATATCTCCCTTTCTTCTTCGCGCCTTTGCGTGAGATAAATTCAATCGAGCAACGCGCGCATCAATATTCCGCGATAGATGGCGGTCAGCTTGTGCAGGTCGTCGACCGCGACCGCCTCGTCGAGCTTGTGCATCGTCGCATTGGGCAGCCCGAACTCGACCACCGGGCAGAGCGCGTGGAGGAAACGCGCGTCGGAGGTGCCGCCGGTCGTCGACAATTCGGGGCGAAGGTCGGTTTCGGCGTGGATCGCCTCGGCGACCAGCTCCGACAGGTCGCCCGGCGGGGTGAGGAAGGCTTCGCCTGAAATCTTGCCGAGCACCTTCGCTTCGGGCTCGACGTCACGCGCCAGCCGCTCGACCATCGCGACGAGGTCGGCGCCGCGATGCTGGTCGCTGAAGCGGATCGACAGCCGCGCGCGCGCCGAGGCGGGGATGACGTTGGTCGCGCCGTTGCCGACCTCGATATCGGTGAATTCGATGTTCGACGGCTGGAACCAGTCGGTCCCGGCGTCGAGGCTGACCGCGTCGATCGCGGCCAATATCTTCACCAGCTTGGGGATCGGATTGTCGGCAAGGTGCGGATAGGCGACGTGGCCCTGCGTCCCCGGCACGTCGATCCAGATGTTGACCGACCCGCGCCGTCCGATCTTCACCATGTCGCCGAGCCTGTTCGCCGACGTTGGTTCGCCGACGAGGATCATGTCGGGCTTCACCCCGCGCGCGTCCATATGCTCCATGAGCGCGCGGGTGCCGAAGATCGCGGGGCCTTCCTCGTCGCCGGTGACGATCAGGCTGATCGTTCCCGCTTCGGGCGGCGTCGCGGCGGCGGCCGCGACGAAAGCGGCGATCGCGCCCTTCATGTCGACCGCGCCGCGGCCGTAGAGCAGCTCGCCGCGAACCTCGGGCGCGAAGGCGTCGCTCGTCCAGCCGACGCCCGGCGGCACGACGTCGAGATGCCCGGCAAAGCCGAAATGCACTGGCCCCTTGCCCATCCGCACCGCGAGCAAGTTCTCGACCGGCCCGTCGGGCTCGATCCCGTCGATGAAGCGCTCGACCGTGAAGCCGAGCGGGATCAGCGCCGCCTCCAGCACGTCGAACACGGCGCCGGTGGCGGGCGAGATGCTCGGCGCGGCGATCAGCGCCTGAGCGAGGGCGACGGGGTCGACAGCATGGGTCATGCCGCTCCCTTACCCCGTCGCGCGCGCTCAAGTCGAGGCTTTGCATCGCGGCGATAGTGTGCGAAACAAAGGAAGAACAAAGAAGGGATTGCCCGATGCCCAAGCTCGACCTCGACGCCATTCCGCAGACCAACGCCACCGGCTATCCCGCGCCCTATGACGCGCCCGTGCAGGGGCGCTGGTATCGCCGCCTCGCGCCGCCCGCGGGCCTCGGCGATTTCGCGGCGAGCCACGTCGTGCTGAAACCCGGCGCCTGGTCGTCGCAGCGCCACTGGCACGACGGCGAGGACGAGATGCTGGTGATGATCGCGGGCGAAGCGGTGCTGATCGAGGATGACGGGCGCTGGCCGATGCGCCCCGGCGATATCGCGGTGTGGCCGAAGGGGAGCACCAACGGCCATCATCTGGTCAACGAATCGGATGCCGACTGCGTGTTCGTGGCGCTGGGCGGCGGCAAGAAATACGACACCGGCGGCGGCTATTCGGACATCGACATGCTGTTCACGCCCGACGGCTATTTTCACAAGGACGGCACGCCTTATCCGACGACGCGGCTTCCGTAGGCCGGTGCGAGGATGTGGCGGCTTTGGAGCGGAAGTCTTTCGCCGCGCCATCCCACTTCCGTCATCCCGGGCCTGACCCGGGATCCCGCTTCTTTGAAGGCACCGGCCCGCTTCTCCAAATAGCGGGACCCCGGATCAAGTCCGGGGTGACGATGCTGCTCAGTCCGCAACCGGTCTGCCGCCGCCGTCCGGCTCAACCCTCGGCCGGGCCCTCGAACGCTTCGATCACCCACTCCTCGGCCTGCGCGCCGCCGATCCATTCCTGCATGTGCGGGTGGCTGACCACCGCCTGGCAATAGGGAATGGCGAAGCGGGGGAGCGGGATCGAGTAGGTGATGAAGCGGGTGACGACGGGCGCGAACATCATGTCGGCCGCCGACCAGTCGCCGAACAGATAATCGCCCTCGCCGCCGAAGCGCGCGCGCGCCTCGGCCCAGATCTGCATGATGCGGATGACGTCGGCCTGGACATCGGGCGCGAGCTCGGCGGCGGGATAGATGCGGCGGATGTTCATGCTGCAATCGCGGCGGAGCGCGGCGAAGCTCGAATGCATTTCGGCCGCCATCGAGCGCGCCATCGCCCGCGCCGCCATATCCTCGGGCCAATAGCCGCGGGTGCCGCCGGTCTTTTCGTTGAGATAGTCGACGATCGCCAGGCTGTCCCAGACGACGGTGTCGGCGCCGTCCCACAGGATCGGCACCTTGCCGCCCGACGGCGCGAACTCGTCGCCCTCGCGGCGGTTCGACCAGTCCTCGTCATAGAGCGGGACGGCGACTTCCTCGAAGGGCAGGGCGCTGTGCCGGGCCGCGAGCCAGCCGCGCAGGCTCCAGCTCGAATAGGCCTTGTTGCCGATGAACAGTTTCATGCGCTCTCCGGTTTTCCCTCCCGCTTGCGGGAGGGGCGAGGGGAGGGCCTGTTTCGGCCCGGAATCCCCTTAACATGCCCTCCCAGTCGCGGGTTGGCCAGCCCCCGGCTGGCCAAGAATGTGCTGCGGGCACATTCGACCCGCAACTCCCCTCCCGCAAGCGGGAGGGGGGAATTACGACTCAACCGCCTCCAGCACCGCGGCGCGCAGCTCGGCGATTCCGAGGCCTTTTTCGCTGCTCGTCGCGATCACCTCGGGGTGCGCGGCGGGGTGCTTGCGCGCCTCGGCCTCGGTCGCGGCCTGGACGGCGGCGAGGTCGCTTGCCTTGATCTTGTCGGCCTTGGTGAGCACGAGGCGATAGCTGACCGCCGCGGTGTCGAGCATTTCGAGCACCTCGCGGTCGACGTCCTTGATGCCGTGGCGGCCGTCGATCAGCACCAGCGTGCGCTTGAGCACCTGCCGGCCGCGCAGATAGTCGTTCACCAGGAAGCGCCATTTCTTGACGACGTCCTTCGGCGCCTTGGCGAAGCCATAGCCGGGCATGTCGACGAGCCGGAACACCAGGGGCGCGCCGACGTCGAAATAGTTGAGCTCCTGCGTCCGCCCCGGCGTGACCGAGGTGCGCGCGAGCCCGTTCCGGTTCGTCAGCGCGTTGAGCAGCGACGATTTGCCGACGTTCGAACGGCCCGCGAAGGCGATCTCGGGCACTGAAGGCGCGGGCAGGTGCTGGAGCGCGGGGGCCGATTTCAGGAAGACGATCGGGCCCGCGAACAGCTTGCGCGCGCGTTCGGGGAGCGTGGGGTCGGTTTCGAGCGATTCAGTCATGGCGCGTGCCCCTGCGAAGGCAGGGGCCCATCTCCTGTTGTCTAAGTCCGAAGCCACCGGAGATGGGCCCCCGCCTTCGCGGGGACACACGCCGATGACGACGGCTCTATTTTACCGGCGCCGCGCGAAGCTGCGGGAACTTGCGGTACATGAACTGCTGCTGCGCGATCGACAGGCAGTTGTTCGTGATCCAGTAGAGCAGCAGGCCCGCCGCGAAGGGCGCCATGATGAACATGAACAGCCACGGCATGATCTTGAACACCTGCTGCTGCACCGGGTCGGTCGCCTGCGGATTGAGGCGGAACTGCAGGAACATGGTGACGCCGAGGATCAGCGCGAGCGGCCCGAGGGCGAGCAGCGACGGCGGCGTGAAGTTCAGGAGGCCGAACAGGTTGAGGAAATGCGCCGGGTCGGGCGCCGACAAATCCCTGATCCACAGCGCGAAGGGCTGGTGGCGCATTTCGATCGTCAGCATCAGCACCTTGTAGAGCGCATAAAAGATCGGAATCTGGAGGACGATCGGCAGGCAACCCGCGAGCGGATTGATCTTCTCGTCCTTGTAGAGCTTCATGAGCTCCTGTTGCTGGCGCTGCTTGTCGTCCTTGTAGCGTTCCTGCAGCGCCTTCATCTTGGGCTGGACGAGGCGCATCTGCGCCATCGAATGGAACTGGCGCTGCGCGACCGGGAACATCAGCGCGCGGATGATCACCGTCAGCAGCATGATCGCGACGCCGAAATTGCCGACCTGCTGGAACAGCCAGTCGAGCAGCTTGAAGATCGGCTTTTCGAAGAATTCGAACCAGCCCCAGTCGATCGCGTTCGACAGGCGCGGGATGCCCGCGTCCTGATAGGCCGACAGGGTGCTGACCTCCTTCGCGCCGGCGAAGATGCGGCTGGTCGTCGTGACCTGCTTGCCCGGCGCGACCGCCGCGAAGGGGCGCGCGAAGAGCGTCTGGTACGTGTCCGCCGCAGGCGCGGTGATCGACGCGGTGACGCGCTCGTCCTTAGCCGGGATGACGGCGGCGAGCCAATATTTGTCGGTGAAGCCAAGCCAGCCCGCCGCGCCATATTTGAACGCTTCGCCCTTATCGAGGTGCTTGTAGTCGACGTCGAACACCGACTTGCCGTCGAGGTAGCCGGTCGGGCCGATGTGATTCGTCCAACTGCTCTGCTCGTGCGGGTCGGTCGGCTTGCCGAGGCGGTCGATCAGCGCGAAGCTGCTCGCGTTGACCGGCGCGGCGCCGGTGTTGGCGATCGTCTGCTTCGCGGTGATCAGATAATCGGCATCGATGCTGTAATCGATGCGAAAGCTCTGGCCGGTGCCGTTCGCCCAGCTCAGCGTCACCGGAGTCGTCGGAGTGAGCTTCGCGCTGCTCGCGGTCCAGACGGTTGCGGGGCCCGGAACCTCGACGCCCTGCTGCGCGGCCCAGCCGACGCTCGCATAATAAGCGGCCTTGGTGTTGCCGGGGGCGAAGAGCCGGACGGGGGGCGAATCCTTCTTGATCGTCTGGCGATATTTGGTGAGCGTGATGTCGTCGATGCGTGCGCCGACAAGATTGATCGAGCCCGACAGCGCCGGGGTTTCGATCGCGATGCGATTGCCCGCGGCGAGCGCGGTTTCGAGCGGCACGACCGTCGGGGTGGCCGGGGCGGCGGCGTGCGGTGCCGCCGGGGTGCCGGGTTGCGCGGGCGCCGCCGGGGTCGCTGCCCCGTCCGCGCCTGCGACGGTTTTCATCACATCGGGCTTCGGCGGGGTGGGCAAGAATTTCTGCGAGACGAAGTTCCAGCCGAGCAGGATGGCCGCCGACAGCAAGATTGCCGTGATCCAGTTACGCTTGTCGTCCACGCTGTTCGGTCTCTCTTCGTCTCAAAATGTCGGGAAAGGACGCCTTACGGCACCGGGTCGTAACCATGGCCCCCCCAAGGGTGGCAGCGCAATAGCCGCTTTGTCGCCAGCCAGCCACCCTTGATCGCACCATGGCGTTTCAGCGCGATGATCGCATATTCGCTGCACGACGGCGCGTAGCGGCATGTCGGCGGCAATATCCGCGACGGGCCGAGTTGCCAGCCGCGCGCGATCAGGATGAGCAGGCGGGCGATCATACGAAAGTCGCGCAAAACAGCGCAACTTCACTCGCAATGCGCATGTTCGACACGAGCGGGAACGGGCTCATGCCAAAATCCTATGCCAGTGAAGCAATGTAGGACAGCCGGTCATTTCGCGAGCTTCTTCGCCGCGCGCTTCAGCGCCGATTCGAGATGGCCGGCCAGTTCGGCAAAGGCGATGGCGTTCCCGCCCGGTCGGCCGATCAGCACATGATCGGCGCCAGCGATTCCCGATTCGGGCAGCGCGGCGCGCGCCAGCTCGCGGAAGCGCCGCTTCATCCGGTTGCGGGTGACGGCGCCTCCGACCTTTTTGCTGACGGTAAAGCCGATGCCCGGCACAGCGTCATCGTCGCCGCGCGGGCGGACGAGCAGGACGAAGCCGGGCATGGGAAAGCGAAGGCCGCGGTTCGCGGCCAGAAATTCGCTGCGTTTGGAAAGTGTTCGCACCAGCCCAGATCCTTCCAGGCTCGGCGGCGAAGCGTCGGCGCTTAGGCCGACAGCTTCTTGCGGCCCTGCGCGCGGCGGTTGGCCAGAACCTTGCGGCCGCCGACGGTCGCCTTGCGGGCGCGGAAGCCGTGACGGCGCTTGCGCACGAGGCGGCTCGGTTGATAGGTGCGCTTCATCGCGGTTTTCCCTAGATCTCGTCAAATGCTGCAACAGAAAAGGGCCGCCAAGCGTGGGCGGCCACTGTCGGGGGCGCGGATAAGCGGGATTCGGGACAAAGTCAATCGTCATCGAGGATATCCCCGATCCGGTCGCGGGCGCGGCGGCGGGCGGCGCTGACGCGGCGCATCACCCGGTCGGTCCAGTCGCCGTAGCGCGGATGGCGCCGCTTGAAGCGGACATAGCGGCGTTTCGCCCAGGCGCTGTTCTGCAAGGCCAGCATCAGCCCGAGCGGGGACAGGATGATGAAGCCGGGGCCGGGCAGCGGGGCGATGATTACCCCGGCGACGATCAGCAGCACCCCGGCGCAGAACAGCATGGTGCGGACCTGCGCGTTCGATCGCAATCGCTGGTAGAGGCTGCGCCCTGTCATGGCAGGCGATGTGGGAAAGGCCGGGGTGAGTTGCAACCCTAAAACACGTCGCCTTTCGCAGGGGAATGGCGACGATCAGTTCAGCGTCACGAAGCGGGCCATGTCGGCGCGGGTCAGATAGCGGACATTGTCGAACGGCGTCGCGTTGGTGAGCGCGTAGAAGGCGCGGGCCTTCGCATCGTCCATGCCCATTTCGCGGTAATAGCCCAGATATTCGGCGTGGACCGGATCGTCGGCGGGATAGTCGTTCGCTTCGCGGCCGGTTTCGTCGGCCCAGCTATGGACGCCGAATTCGGCGTCGGGCGCGGCGCGGCGGACGGCGCCCGCGAGCCAGAGCTCGACCGCGCCCGACCGCACCGAGCCGCCGCTCGGAACGATCGTTTCGAGCCCGGCGCGGCGGACCGCGCGGGCGAGGATCAGATTGGCCTCCTCGTCGAGGCTGCCGGGGCAGTCGATCATCTCGAGCCGCTTGAGGCCGGGAAAGGCCGCGAGCATCGCCGCGAACTGGCGCGGGGTCGCCGAGGTGACGTCGCCCGCCATGCGGACCGTCGTGCCGTCGACGACCGCGAAGGGACCGAAGCGGGCCTTCGCCTGGCCGAGCGTCGCGAGGGTGGCCGAGGGGGCGTAGCGTCGCGTCGCGCCGAGATCGGCGTCTTCGGCGAGCCCCTCGTCGGCGAGCAGTGCGGCGCTTTCGTCGATGACGTCGCCATCGTCCGCGTCGGCGCTGTCGTCGCCCGTGTCATAAGTCCACGTCACCGTGGTGGTGACCACGACCTGCTGGGCGCTGGCCGGGGCGAACGCCAACAGCGCCACGAAAGCTGCGATGATAAGGGTACGGACGAGGGCGGCCGGTGAAACCATGGGCCCGCCTTCGCGCGCGCGCGGTTTCCAAAGGACGAAGCGGCAGCGTCAGTGCGGCGTTAACCGCGATATGGGACGGCGTTTATAATATCCTCGCCATCCCGGCGAAGGCCGGGATCTCACCGGAGCGTTATTCCGATAGGGCGAGATCCCGGCCTTCGCCGGGATGACGGATGGGCATTCAATCGGCCTCGCAGAGCGCCTTCAACTGCTCGGCCACCGCGCTCCAGCCGGGGGTGAAGCCCATCTCCTCGTGGCTTTTCACCGCCTCGTCGGTCCAGTGGCGCGCCCAGCCGGTGAAGCGGGTGCCGCCCGCTTCGGGCTCGATCTCCCAGCCGCCGATCATGAAGGGACCGGCGGGGGTGAGGCGGCCGCTCGCGTCGCGGACGACCGCGTCGGTGGTGACGAATCGCCGGCCCGGCACGACTTCGAGGAACATCCCGTCACTGGGCATCGTCTCGCCCTCGGGCCCGTGCATCGTCATCGCGCAGCGGCCGCCGGTACGAAGGTCGATCGCGTCGAGCGTGACGGTCCAGGGCTTCGGGCACCACCATTCGGCTATGCGGTCGGTCATCACCTGCCACACCTTGCCCGGCGGCGCGGCGATGAAGGTCGATACCGAGAGTTCGCGGGGTTCGCTCATGGCTTCTTCTCCTGGGGTCAGTCGCGGTCGGGGGCGCCGAGCGGGAAATAGGCGCGGTAGGGGCGCGCGTCCTCGACGCAGCGGGCGACCGACGGATGCGCGAGCAGGCGGGCGCGATAGGCGCTCAAATTCGCGTGGGTTTCGGCGATCGGATGAACCCAGTCGGCGTAGAAGAGCGACGGGGCCGCGGCGCAATCGGCGAGGCTGAAGCCGCCCGGCGCCGCCCAGCCGCCCGCCGCCAGTTCCCTGTCGAGCCAGCCGTAGATGGTCTCGAGCTTTGCCTTTGCCTGCTCGACGATCATCGGCAGGTGATTTTCGGGGCCGCGCAGCGCGTCGTTCACCACCTCCTGCATCGGGGTCATGACATGATTGTCGAAGACGCGGTCGAGCAGGCGGACCTGCAGCGCCGCCTCGAAATCCTGCGGGATCAGCCGCGGTTCGGGCGCCAGATGGTCGAGATATTCGATGATGATCGACGCCTCGAACCACACGCGGCCGTCGTCGCCGACGAGCAGCGGGAACTTGCCGATCGGCCAGTGCGATTTGAGTTCCTCGCCATGCTGCGGCCATTCGGCCTCGAGGATGCGATAGTCGAAGGCGATGTCCTTTTCATAGAGCGCGATCAGCGCCTTCCAGGTGTAGCTCGAAAAGGGGTGACCATAGAGGATCGGCATCAGGCGGCCTTTCGCGTCAGCCATGCCAGCGGCAGGCCGATGAAGAAGATATGGGGAAAGAGCGCGACCGCGCCCTTGACGAGGTCGGCGGGCGGGAAGGGCGCGCCGAAGCGGAGCGGCAGGACGAGCGCATTCATCACCAGATAGAGGATGACGCCATAGAGGGTGCCGGTGAGCCACCATGGTTCGCGCAGCGCCGGGGCGCGGCGGACGGCTGCGAACCAGAAGGCGACCATCGCGCCCATGATCGCATAATGGGTGCCAAGCCCCGCGAGCGCGCCGCCGAGGCCCCAGCCGGCGGCGCCGTCGCCGAACGGCCCTTTGGCGACGCCGCGCAGCATCGTGCCGGGATCGCTCCCCGCCAGCACGCTCCACACCGAGGCATAGAGGATGTCGAGCGTGCCGCAGAGCGCCCAGGCGAAGAGCAGGGGGTTACGCCGGGTCAACGGCTTCGCCCCTCACCGCGGCCTCGATCGCCGCGATGTCGATCTTCTTCATCGTCATCATCGCGTCGAAGGCGCGCTTCGCGACCGCGGGGTCGCCGCCCATCGTTGCGTCGGTCAGGGCGCGCGGGGTGATCTGCCAGTTGAGGCCCCATTTGTCCTTGCACCAGCCGCAGGCGCTTTCCTGCCCGCCGTTACCGACGATCGCGTTCCAGTAACGGTCGGTTTCCTCCTGCGTGTCGGTGTGAACCTGGAAGGAAAAGGCCTCGCTGTGCGGAAAAATCGGTCCGCCGTTGAGGCCGACGCAGGGAATGCCGAGGACGGTGAAGTCGACCGTCAGCGCATCGCCCTGCTTGCCGCCGGGAAAGTCGCCCGGCGCGCGGTGGACGGCCCCGACCCGGCTGCCCGGAAAGGTCGCGGCATAGAAATTGGCGGCTTCCTCGGCATCCTTGTCGTACCAGAGGCAAAGGCTGACCGGCTGGGCTGTGGGTTGTGTCGTGGGCTGGTTGGGCATCATTTCTCTCCTTTGACGGGGGTTCCGATCGACCATGTATGGCCGAACGGGTCGGTGACCTGTGCGTAGCGGTCGCCCCAGAACATATCCTCGGGCGGCATGCGCGGGGTCGCCCCGGCCGCGATCGCGCGGTTGTACCAGGCGTCGGTATCATCGACCTGCAGATGCAGCGTGACGCCCGACGGCGGCACCATCGCGCCGCCGGTATATTCGGGAAAATCGTCGTGCATCATCAGCGACGCGCCGTTGACGATCAGGTGCGCGTGCATCAGCCGCACGCCGTCGTCGGCGAGCATGCGCGCCTGTTCGGTCGCGCCGAACGCCTTTCCATAAAAGTCGATGGCCTCGGCGCCGCGCTTGTCGGGAATCGCCAGATGCGGGGTCAGGCCGGTTGTCGGTCCCTGGTTTTCCATGATGCTTCTCCTCTTCCTTTATAGTTCAGTCGTCGTAGCGCAGGCTGGGATACCAGTCTGTGCCGCGCCCCTCGGGGGTCAGGTCGAGCAGGTTCCACAGCGAATTGGGATCGGGGGCGCCGTGCGGGTCCTGCCCCGGATCGGCGATTTCCGGTCCGCCCTCGACGCTCCAGAAATGGCGGATCTTTCCGTCCCGGCGCGTGAAGACGCTATAGCCTGCCGTGTCCTCGTCGGGCGTCTCGCCGATATAGTCCTGCCAGAAATCGCCGGTCGGGTCCGAATAGAGCTTGAGGTGATTCCAACCCTGTTCGCGCGCGAAGGCGGCGATACGGGGATAGGGCGAGCGCGCGACGATCGCGAAGCCAAGGCGCCGTTCGAGATGCGGAACCTCCGGGTCCCAATTCGCGACCGTCGCGGTGCACATCGGGCACGCCTGCTTGCGTTCGAGGCCGTACATCATGCCATAGACGAACAGCGTGTCATGGCCGCCGAACAGATCGGCGAAGCCGACCTCGCCCGCCGCGCCGATGAAGCGATAGTCCCGCGTCACCTCGCCGCCGGGCGGAAGCGCGCGCCGCTGCGCCGCGACGGCCGCGAGGTGGCGGCGCAACTTGATCTCCTCGACCAGCAGCGCGTCGCGCGCGGCGCGATAGTCGGCGCTCTCGTTCGGCAGCAGCCGGCGTTTGCTGTTTCGCACCAGCTCTTCGGCGGGGACCAGTTTGCGGTCATCGGTCATGTCGCTTTCCTTTCCTGCCCCCGATTGCCTCGTTCGCCTATTGGCGCGGGCCGACGAGTCCAAAGGCAGCGCCCTGTGGATCGACGCCGTTCATCGCGAACTCGCCGCCGGGAATCTCCATCGGCTCGCTGGTGATGGTGCCGCCGTTCGCGGTCACCGCGGCATGGGCGCGGCCGATGTCGTCGACGCCGATATAGAAGCTCCACATCGGGGCGGGCATGCCGGGCATCAGCGGCATCACGGCGCCGATGCCGACCTCGCCGCGCTGGAGGAAGCGATAGGCGCCCATGTCGCCCATATCCATCGCGCCGTCCTGCCCCCAGCCGAAATGCCGGGTGTAGAAGGCGATGGCGGCGTCGGGATCGCTCGTCGACAGCTCGTTCCAGCGGATGCGCTGCGGCTGGTCGACCGAGAAGACGTCGCTCTCCATTTCCTCCATGCCGGGGGGCGGAACCGGGTCCATGATATAGAAGGCGGCGCCTTGCGGGTCGGACACCATCGCGATGCGCCCGACGGGCAGGTCGGTGGCGGGCATATGCACCGCGCCGCCGTCGGCCTTGATCGCGGCGATCGCGGCATCGACGTCGGGGGTGTGGATATAGCCGAGCCACGCCGGCTGCGCCCCGCCCGCGAGCATGTCGGCATTCAGCGCGAGGATGCCGCCGGCATTGCCGCCGTCGCTGCGGCCGATCATGCGATAATCGACGTCGCCCGCGGCGGGATCGCGTGTCGCGGCGATCGTCCAGCCGACGACGGCGCCATAGAAGCGCGCGGCGCCCGCCGGGTCGGGGGTCATCAGTTCGTACCAGATGAAGTTGGCGGCGTCGGTCATCGCTTGGTTCCTTCCACGGTCGGGAAATAGTCCCCGCGGCCCGCGGGGGTCATGTCGAGCAGGCCCCACAGCGAATCGACGAGATCGCCGGCGCGGTGGTGCTGGCCGGGGTCCGACGGTGCGAACGCCATTTCGCTGCCCCAGTGATGGCGGACGGTATCGCCGTCCTTGCAGAAGACGTTGAAGATCGTCTCGTCCCACTCCTCGCCATCGTCCAGATTGCGCTCGGCGCGCATCGCGGGGGGAAATTTGCGCGTGTCGCCGAAATAATCGGCCGAATAGCGGGTGGTGACGTCCGACAGGAACGTCAGATGATGCCAGCCGCGCAGCCGCGCCCATTCGACGAGCCGCGCGATCGGCGATTTGGCGACGATATAGAGCGGCGCGCGGTCGTCGATATAGCGCGCGCCGCCGTCGACCGAATCGAGCATGTGCGTGCAGCCGGGGCAGGGAACATCGCGGTCGGGACCAAACATGAAGCTGTAGAGGATGATGCTTGGCCTTTCGCCGAACAGTTCGGACAGCGTCACCGTCTCGGGGCGCTGGTGCGCACCGATGCGCTCGAAGACATAATCCTCGGCGATCTCGCCGCCGGGGGGCAGGGCGCGGCGCTGCGCGGCGACCACCTCGATCCGGCGGCGGAGCGCGATCTCTTCGTCCAGAAGCGCGTTGCGCGCGGCACGATAGGCGGCGCTTTCGTTGGGATAGGCGATATGGTCCATGGTTTTTTCTCCTGATCCTCCCTGCCGCGCAGCGGTGGGGAGGGGGACCGCCGCGAAGCGGTGGTGGAGGGGTCGCGACGTCGCGCCAGTGCCCCTCCGTCAGCCCTTGCGGGCTGCCACCTCCCCATGGCTTCGCCACAGGGAGGATTAGTTCACGCCTCGACGATCGGCGCGAAGCCGCCGTAGATCATGCGCTTGCCGTCGAAGGTCTGGTCGTTCGGATCATGCTGCATCCGCTCGTCCTTCATCACCTTGTCCCAGCCGGCCATGCGCGTGTCCTTGTCGGGCCATTCGACCCAACTGAAGACGACGGTTTCGCCGTCCTGCCGGTGCGCGGCGCGGTGGTAATCGGTCACCTTGCCGTCGGGGACGTCGTCGCCCCACGCTTCGACGACGCGCGTCGCGCCATGGTCGCGGAAGACTTCGGAGGCCTTGGCGGCCATCGCGCGATAAGCGTCCTTGTTGCCGTCGGGGACGGGGACGAGATAGCCGTCGACATAGCCCATGGTGCCCGCAGCCCGGTCGTCGATCATCGAATCGAAACCCGCGAAGATCATCCGCATTCCGTCGAAGGGCATGTTCGCGCCCATCGCCTCCATGCGCGGATCGCTCATTATCTTCTCGTTCGCGGCGTCGCGGGTCGCCTTGTCGGGATATTCGAACCAGCTGAAGACGACGGTTTCGTCGGGCTTCGCCTGCACCGCGCTCTTGAAATCGTTGACCTTGCCGTCGGGGACGTCGTCGCCCCAGGTCTCGACCATCCGGGCTGCGCCATACTCCTTGAACAGCGGGGCCGCGTCGGCGGCGTGCTTGCGATAAGCTTCCTTGTTGGCGGTCGGCACCGCGAGCACGAATCCTTCTACATAGGTCATCTTGTCTCTCCTCGGGGGCAGGCGTTCGGGATCAGGCGGCGGGCGGTCCCGCTTCTTCGCTGAAGGCGGCAAGCTGCGCGGCAAGCGCGCGCTGGAAGGCGGGGCGGGCGAGGCAGCGGTCCAAATAGGCCTGCAGCCGCGGCTGCTCGGCGACCAGGCCGGCCTCGACGGCTTCGCGGAGCACGGTCGCCATTGCGATGTCGGCGACGGTGAAGTCGCCCGCCAGATAGGGTTTGTCGCCGATGGCGTCGTTCAGACGGCCGAGCCGGCCCTGAATGAACTCGATCAGGCTTGGGCGGCGGAGCTTCGCCCATTCCTCGTCCTTCGCGAACAGGTCGACATTGCCGAGCTCGAACAGCATCGGCTCGACGCTGTTATAGGCAGCGAACAGCCAGGCGAACGTGTTGGCGCGTTGCTGCGGGTCGCGGGGCAGCAGCCGCGCGTCCTTTTCGGCGAGGTGGAGCAGGATCGCGCCGCTTTCGAACAGGCGGACGCCGCCGTCGTCGAGCACCGGCACCTGACCCCATGGCTGGAACAGGAAATGGTCGGCGGGGCGGTTGATCGCGCTGATCAGATGCTCGGCATAGTCGAGCCCGATCTCCTCGCACGCCCAGCGCGGGCGGAGATCGCGGACGAAGCCGCGCGCGAAATCGGGCACCCAGTCGAAAGCGGTGATTTCGAGGCGGCTGTCGGGGTTCACGGGCATGGCTCTCTCCTCAAAAGGGGTTCAGGCGGGCAGCGGTTCACCGACCGCGCAGTCGGCGAGATGCGCCGCCATCGCGCTTTGAAAGGCCGGGCGCGATGTGCCGCGCGCGACATAGGCGGTCAGATTGGGGTGCGGGGCGATCAACGGCGGAGGGGCATTGCGCAGCACGTCGATCATCACGATGTCGCCGATCGAAAAATCAGCTTCCAGCCAATTGCGATCCCCGAGCGCTTGCGACAAGCGGGCCAGCCGCTGTTCGGCAAAGGGTTTCGCCGCTTCGATCGCGCCCGCCTGCCAGTCGGTGCCCTGTCCCTTGACGGTCAGCACGACGAGGGTCTGGATCATCGGTTCGACGCTGTTGAGCGCGGCGATCATCCAACTGATCGCGCGCCCGCGCCCTTTTGCGTCGCGCGGCAGCAGGCGCGCGTCGGCCTCGCCGATGTGGATCAGGATCGACCCCGTTTCGAACAGGATCAGGTCATCCTCCTTATAGACCGGAACCTGTCCGAACGGCTGATCGGCGAGATAGGCCGGTGCCTTGTCCTCGAAAATGCCGCCGATTAGCCGTGTGTTGTAGCGCTGCCCGATTTCGTCGAGCGCCCAGCGGATACGAATGTCCTTGATGCGGCCAAAAGCGAAGTCGGGAACCGATCGGTAGGCGGTGATCTCTGGCACGGCAGACATGGTTCGTTCCTCTTCTCTTTATCTTCTTTTCGTCATCCCGGCGAAGGCCGGGATCTCATCTTTGCGTCCGTCCGCTCTGTCGAGATTCCGGCCTTCGCCGGAATGACGATGAAATGAGTTTCGCTATTGGATTGCTCCCTTCGACAGCGGAATCAGCGCGCGGACGCGGGGATCGCGCAGCCAGAGGCCGCCCCACAGCATCAGGCCGAGGTAGACGCCGAACAATATGTGGCTGAACAGCGGGCTGTGGATGCGGACATGCGTGGCGACCGCGCCGCCGAGATAGGCGGTGATCAGGATCGCGCCGAGAATGGCGGTGCGCGGCCAGATGTAAAGCAAAGTCGGGATCAGCAGCAGCGTGCCGAGCAGAGTCATCGTCGGCACGTCGAGCGGCCATCCGAGCCCCGGCGGGCTGTATCGGATCGCGGTTTCGGGCGACACGAGCTTGAGCCCGGCGTCGAAGAGGAGGAAAAGGATCACAAGACCGCTCAGGATGCGGCCTGCGATCAACGGGCCCTTGGCGGGACCGCTCTCGCTGGAGATGGGGTCGGTCATCTCTTCCTCCTCTCCCATACTCTTGTCAGGCGGCCGCTTCGGCGGGCTCGCCGGCCGGGATCGCCGTCGGGTCCATCCACATCACTTCCCAGATATGGCCGTCGGGATCCTCGAAACTGCGGCCGTACATAAAGCCATAATCCTGCGTCGGGGTCGGATCGGCCTTGCCGCCCGCGGCGACCGCCTTGTCGACCTGTCCGTCGACCGCGTCGCGGCTGTCGGCCGAGACGCAGAGCAGCACCTGCGCAGCCTGATGCGCGTCGGGGATCGTCTTCGACGTGAAGGTCGCCCATTTGGCGTGTGTCAGCAGCATGACGTGGATCGACCCTTCGGCGACGACCATGCAGGCGGCGGTGTCGTCGGTGAAGGCGGGGTTGTTGGTCGCGCCGACCGCTTCGTAAAAAGCTTTCGACTTTTCGAGGTCGGTGACGGGCAGGTTCACGAAAATCATCTGGGGCATCGTTTCTCTCCTGGGGGTATATGTTGTTGTCAGGCGGCGGTTTCGGGGATCGGCGCCTCGCCATTGGCGACCGCGGGGTCCATCCAGAACGGGCCCCAGACGTGACCGTCGGGGTCGAGAATGTCGCGGCCGTACATGAAGCCGTGATCCTGCGCCGGATTGATGTCGGCGGTGCCGCCGGCTTTGGCGGCGGCCTCTGCCATCGCATCGACCGCTTCCTTGCTGCCGAGCGCCAGCGCGAGCGACACCTCGCTCGACCCGCGGTCGGCGATCGGGCGGTCGGTGAAGCTCTTCCATTTGTCGTGGGTCAGGATCATCACGAAGATCGTCTCCGACCACACCATCGCGACGGCGATGTCGTCGGTGAAGCGCGGTTCGTTGGTGAAGCCGATCGCTTCGTAAAAGGCCATCGACCGGGCGAGGTCGGCGACCGGAAGGTTTACGAAGATCATCTTGGGGGTGTCGGACATGGGAAACTCCTCTCGCTTCCTGATAGTGTCGGCTTGATCAGGTCCGCCCGAAGATCATGCGGACATAACGTGTCAGATGGGCGACGCTTTCCCTGGCAATCGCCGGATCGTTCGTCGTTTTCGCCAGAACGAAGCCGCCTTGCAGCACCGACTGGATATGGCGCGCGAGGTCGAGCGCGGTCATGCCGTCGGGGGCGCCATAGGCGTCCATCGCCGCCTCGATGTCGGGCGCCAGCGCCTCGCAATAGGCGGCGATGCTCGCCTCGCAGGCGAGGCGGATCGATTCGCTCGTCGCATAGGCGTCCTGCACCATCGTGCCGATGAAGCAGGTGAAGCCGTCGACCGGACCGTGAAGCAGCGAAAAGCGGAAATCGATGTGGCCGAGCAGGCGGTCGAGCGGATCTTCGAGCTTCGTATGCGGCAGCATGTCGAACATCGGCCGCGCGCGCTCGGTCCACGCCTCGGCGGCGGCGACCGCGAGCGCTTCCTTCGATTCGAAATGATGGAAGAAGGCGCCCTTGGTGACCCCGGCGGCGGCGCAGATCTGATCGACCGTGGTCGCAGCATAGCCCTGCCGCCGCACTTCCTGATGCGCGGCGGCAATCAGCTTGGCGCGCGCGCTGCCACGCGGGGTGCGGGCGGGAGGACTGGAGGAGTGAGTCGCTGTCATGCGAATCTACATACCGACTGGTTGGTATGTTGTCAAATCATCTGCGATGACGAAACCAAGACGGTGCTAAAAGGACTCGACCTTCATGCGCCTCGGCTTAAAAGCATAAAGAACAAAGGGGGATCATGGTCGCGATCGTTTCAACCGCCGCCTATCTCGGCATCGAAGCGCGCGGGGTCGAGGTGCAGTGCCAGATCACGCCTGGCCTGCCGCGCTTCGTCGTCGTCGGTCTGCCCGACAAGGCGGTCGGCGAAAGCCGCGAGCGGGTGCGCGCCGCGATCGCCGCGATCGGGCTCGCGCTGCCGCCTAAGGTGATCACGGTCAACCTGTCGCCCGCCGACCTGCCCAAGGAAGGCTCGCACTACGACCTGCCGATCGCGCTTGCGCTGCTCGGCGCGATGGGGGTGATCGACCCCGAAACGCTCGCCTCCTATGTCGTCGTCGGCGAGCTCGGCCTCGACGGGCGCGTCGCGCCGTCGCCCGGCGTGCTGCTCGCCGCGATCCACGCGGGCAGCGTCCAGCGCGGGCTGATCTGTCCGGCCGCTCAGGGATCGGAGGCGGCGTGGGCGGGGCATGTCGAGGTGATCGGCGCGCCCGACCTGCTGGCGCTGCTCGGCCATTTCAAGGGCCACGCGATCCTGCCGCCGCCGTCGCCGGGCGAGGTCGAGGCGCCGGTGCGCACGGCGGACCTCGCGCAGGTGAAAGGGCAGGAGGCCGCGAAGCGCGCGCTCGAAATCGCCGCGGCGGGCGCGCATAATCTGCTGATGTCGGGCCCGCCGGGCTCGGGCAAGTCGCTGATGGCGGCGTGTATGCCGGGCATATTGCCCGATCTGACGCCCGCCGAAGCGCTGGAGGTATCGATGATCGCGTCGGTCGCAGGCGGGCTCGAGGGCGGGCGGCTCGTTCGCGCGCGGCCGTTCCGGGCGCCCCATCATTCGGCATCGATGCCCGCGCTCGTCGGCGGCGGGCTGCGCGTGCGGCCCGGTGAGGTCAGCCTCGCGCATCTCGGCGTCTTGTTCCTCGACGAGCTTCCCGAATTTCAGCGCGGGGTGCTCGACAGCCTGCGCCAGCCGCTCGAAACCGGCGAGGTCAGCGTCGCGCGCGCCAACGCGCATGTCACCTTTCCGGCGCGGGTGCAGCTCGTCGCGGCGATGAACCCGTGCCGCTGCGGCCATCTCGACGACCCGGCGCTCGCGTGCAGCCGCGCCCCGCGCTGCGCCGCCGACTATCAGGCGAAATTGTCGGGGCCGTTGCTCGACCGCATCGACCTGCATGTCGAGGTGGAGGCGGTGAGCGCCGCCGACCTCGTCCTGCCGCCGCCCGCCGAAGGCAGCGCCGAGGTCGCGGCGCGCGTCGCGGCGGCGCGCAGGGTCCAGACCGAACGCTATGCCGGGCACAAGGCGCGCACCAATGCCGAGATCGACGGCGAGTTGATGGAGGCGGTCGCGACCCCCGACGAGCCGGGGCGGCAATTGCTGGCGCAGGCCGCCGCGGCGATGCGGCTCTCGGCGCGGGGCTATACGCGGATGCTGCGCGTCGCGCGCACCATCGCCGACCTTGCGGGGGCGGAGGCGGTCGGGCGCATCCATATCGCCGAGGCGCTGAGCTATCGGCGGCAGGCGCCGCGGAATTGAAGGGAGAGCGATGATGAAGACGCTTTTCCTGCCGGGAGCGGCGGGCAGCGCACAATTTTGGAAGCCTGCCGCCGCCTGTGCGGGATTGGACGGAGTGTTTTTCGGATGGCCGGGCCTCGGCGACGAGCCGCATCGTCCCGACGTGAACGGGATCGGCGATCTCGTCTCGCTGGTGCTGGACCGGATGGAGGAACCCGTGAACATCGTCGCGCAGTCGATGGGAGGCGTCGTCGCGATGCAGGCCGTGCTTGCCCGACCGGAGAAAATCCATCGGCTTGTGCTGGCGGTCACGTCGGGCGGCGTGCCGATGAGCGATCTGGGCGGCATCGACTGGCGCGCCAATTATCGCCGGCGCTTCCCCTATGCGGCGCGCTGGAGCGCCGACCCCGTTCCCGATCTGTCGGACCGGTTGCCATCGGTCGCGGTGCCAACGCTGTTGCTCTGGGGCGACAGCGATCCGATCAGCCCTGTAGCGGTCGGCGAGCGCTTGCAGGCACTGCTGCCCCAATCGACGCTGCACGTTATTCCCGGCGCTGATCATGATCTTGCTATCGACCATGCAGCGCGTGTCGGCCTGCTCATCAAGGACCATCTGTCGACTGGGACGGTGAGGGCGGAAAGCCCGTAATTCGAATAACGGCAATTGAATGCTGGCCTCGCTATTCTTGCGGGAGCCGGGTGCAAATGAGGAGAAGGCGAAGATGTCGAAACCGATCAAGGGATCGTGCCTTTGCGGGACGGTGTCGTTCGCGATCGAGGGCAAGATCGGTCCGGTCGGACAATGCCATTGCTCGAAATGCCGGAAGGTGTCGGGGACCGACGGCAATGCCGTCTTCTATACGTCGGTGCATAGCTTCCGCTGGCTGAGCGGCGAGGCGAATATCGCCAGCTTCCGGGTGCCGGAAAGCGATGGCTGGACGTCCAGCTTCTGCCGGACATGCGGAAGCCCCACGCCGCATACGGACCCTGAGGAGAAAATCTATTTCGTGCCCGCGGGCCTGCTCGACGACGATCCGGGATTTAGGGGCTATGCCGCGCATATCTTCGTCGGATCGAAGGCGCCGTGGGTCTGTATCACCGACGACGCGCCGCAATATGTCGAGGGCTTCGGGTCGCCGATGGTGGAGCGGGAGCGTGCGTGAGCGCGGAGCATTCGCCCCGTCCTTTCGTCCTTCCCGCGAAAGCGGGAATCCAGCTTCCTTCTTTATCACCTCTTCGCGCCTTTGCGCCTTTGCGTGAGATTTTCAAAAGACTCACGCAAAGGCGCAAAGGCGCGAAGAAGAAAAAGCTGGATTCCCGCTTTCGCGGGAATGACGAGGGTTCGGTGTTAGGGCGGGGTGCTTCTCCGCGGTAAAGATTTCCCAAGATATTGGTGCGATAGGGGGCGCATGACTGCCGGGGGAGCTCTTCTGACGAACGTGTGCGGCCGGCTCGCGCTCGGCTTCGCGGTACTCGTCGCCCTACTGCTGGGCGGTCCGGCGCAGGCCGAGACGCTGACGATCGATCGCCAGCTCTGCCATGCGCAAAGCGGCGTGAGCGCTCCCGACGCCGGCCTCGCCGCCCTCCGCTTTTCCTGCACTGGCACCCCCGCCGGCTATCATGCCGCGAGCCTGTGGCTGCGAACCGATCCGGCGCGGTTTCCGATCGCGCGCAGCGACCTGGCGCTGCTGGTCCACCAGTCGCGTTTCGATCGGCTGGCGGTCGCTTTCACCTATGCCGACGGTGGGGTCCGCTGGCAGGAGGTGCGGCAGGGCGACTATGGATCGCACTGGCGTGCCGGCGGGCAGATCGTGTTCGAAGCGCCCGAGCGCGGCGTACCGCTGACCGGGGTGACGCTGCGCTTCGACCGGCTCGCGAGCCTTGGCCTGCTGCACGCGCGGCTGATCCCGAAAACCGATGCCGTCGTCCAGTCGACGGGGATGGCGGTCGCGGTCGGCGCCGCGCTGACCTTGCTGCTCGTCAGCGCGATCTACAGCCTGTCGCTCGCGGTGGCGGTGCGCCGCCAATATCTGGCTTGGCAGGCGGGCTGGTCGGCGGTCATGCTGCTCTGGGGCGCGGTCTGGTCGCAGGCGCATCTCGGCCTGTTTCCGGGGCTTGCGGGCACGGTGTCGGCGCAGCTCGGAACCTTTCTCGCCTGCCTCGCGATCGCCATCGCGACCGCGAGCGCGGTGCTGGCGGTCGCGCCCGAGCTCGTGTCGCGGCGCCTGCGCGCCGCCGCGCTGCTGCTTGGCGGCTTCCTCGGCCTCGTCGGCGTGCCGCTGGCGCTGATCCGCAGCGAGAAGCTGACCCTATGGGGCGACATGCTGGCGCTGGTCATTCTCGCCGACCTGCTCGCGGTTGCCGCCTATCTGGGGCTGGCGTGGCGCCGCGGCTCGGTGGAGGCGCGCGACTTCCTCGCCGCCTGGTGCCTGCCGATGGCGGTGCTCGCCTTTGTCCATATCGTCGATGTCGACGACGGGCTGTGGGGCGGCGGGTCGAAGATCATGGTGCTGCTCGCCGCGACGTGGCAGGCGCTGTGGCTTTCGGCCTCGGCGACGCGGCGGCTCGCGCTGCTGCGGGTCGAGCGCGACCGCGCCCGTGCGGCCGAGGCCTTTGCCCAGCAACTGGCGGCGCGCGACCCGCTGACCGGGCTGCTCAACCGGCGCGGCTTCATCGACAGCGTGACGCCGCTGCTCGACCGCGCCCATGCCGACGATCTGGCGGCGGCGCTGCTCGTCGTCGACATCGACCGCTTCAAGGCGATCAACGATGTCCACGGTCACGACATCGGCGATGCGGTATTGTGCGAGGTCGCGCGCCGGATCGAGCGATGGGAAGGGCCGATGTGCACCGTCGCGCGGCTGGGCGGCGAAGAGTTCGGCCTGCTCAGCGTCGGGATGGAGGGGCTGGTCCTCGCGCGCTTCGCCGAAAGCGTGCGGCGCGGCATCGCCGCCTGCGACCATAGCGCGGTGATCGGCGAGGGGACGGTGACCGCCAGCATCGGCGTCGCCGAGGTGCGACCCGCGAGCGATTTCCAGAAACTCTACCGGCTGGCCGACGAAGCGCTCTACGACGCCAAGCGCGCCGGGCGCGACTGCGTCGTCGTGCAGCGCTATTTCACCGACGTCGCGGGTGCGGCCGGGGGTGGCGAGGCGGCGATGCTGTCGAGCTGAGGCTCCCCGCCCGGCGGCCGGGAACGATGCGCGCTGCCCCGCGTATCGCAGGACGCAGGAGAAACGCCATGCTCGACTTTATCGACAGTGCCGACGACGTGATCGCCGTCCGGGTTGCGGACCGGATCGGCGGCGATGAACTTGACACGATCATGGACCGTCTCGACGGCGCGATGGCGCGGTACGACAAGGTGCATGTCTTCGTCGAGACGCGATCGATCGACGGGATCGAGATCGCGGGGCTTGGCGCCTATATGGCGCGGGCGATGCCGCTGCTCGGCAAGCTCGACCGTTTCGGGCGGGTCGCGGCGGTTGCCGAGCAGGCGTGGATCCGCGCCGTCACCAGGATCGAAAGCGCGGTCCTGCCGCACATCAGCTATCGCGTCTTCGAGCCCGAGGACCGCGACGCGGCCTTCGCTTGGGTTACCGGCGGCGCGTAAGCGCCGGGCCGGGTCAGAGGCCGACCGACTTGTTCTCGACCACTTCGAGCGGCGGCGGGGCCTTTGCGGCACCGGCGCCGGCACGGCGGTGGCTGAGCTTGCCTTCGACCTTGCCGCCGTTCTCGATCGTGATGTTTTCGTAGAAGACGTCGCCGGTGATCCGCGCGCTGGCGTGGACGATCAGCGTCTTGGCCTCGATCGATCCGTCGACGAGCCCCGCGAGCTTCGCGGTCTCGGCGATGACCGCGCCCTTGATCTCGCTCGCCTCGCCCTGGACGAGGTTCGCGCATTTGAGGTCGCCCTCGATCTTGCCGTCGACGTGCAGATCGACGCTGGCGGCGACATTGCCGGTGATCGCGACGTCCGACCCGATGATCGAGAAGGTGGTATGGCGCGCGCCGGTCGCCATCTTAGCGGGCACCGCGGCCGGCGGGGGCGGCGGAAGCGAGGGCGCCGACTCGCTGTCGGGCGTCGGCTTTGACTTCAAGAACATCGGCTTTGGCCTCCAGGAAGCGGCGCGGATTGACCGCGACGCCGTTCAGACGGACTTCGAAATGCAGATGGCTGCCGGTCGAGCGGCCGGTCGAGCCCATCTTGGCGATCTGCTGGCCCGCGGCGACCTGCGCGCCGACCTGCGTCGTGAAGCCTGACAGATGGGCGTAGCGGGTCAGGATGCCCTGGCCGTGGTCGACCTCGACGACATTGCCGTATCCCGACCTCTGTCCGACGAAGGTGACGCGGCCGGGCGCGGCGGCGAGGATCGGGGTGCCGAGCGGGCCGGGGAAATCGAGCCCCGAATGCATCGCGCCCGCGCCGGTGAACGGATCGCTGCGATAGCCATAGCTCGACGAGAGCATCAGCACATGCGCGGGCTGGCCCGAGGGAATCGCGACCAGCGTGCGTTCGAGCACTTCCATGCGGAACAGCGCGCCTTCGAGCGCCGCGAAGCTCTTGCCGAGCGCGCTGGCCTGACCGGTGCGGCCGCGGAAGGGAATGAAGGGACCGCCGCGCCCGGCCGCGGCGTTGCGGACGAGGCCGGCCGGATCGAGCCCGAGCTGCGCGACCGCGACCTCGGCCTTGGCGGCGCGCGCCTTGACCGCCGCGAGCAGATGCGCCGAAAAGGCTTCCTGGCGCGCTTCGAGGCGAGCGAGCGCCTGCGCCTCGGGGGGCAGGCGCGGGTCGATGGCGCTGGTTTCGAGCGGTTTGTCGGCGGTTTCACCGGCTGTCGCCCCGGTCTTGGCGTCGGCGGGCAGCGGCTCGTCGCCGAAATAATCCTTCTTCCACTCCTCAAGCTGGCCCTGCCGCTCGTCGAGGTCGGCGGCGATCTCGGCGACGCGGTCGCGGTATTTGGCGATGCGCGCTTCGCCCGCGGCGGCGGCGGCCTGCTTGGCGGCGACCTCGGCGCGCTCGCCCGAGGTGAGTATCTGGTTGACGAACACCGCCAGCGTCACCCCCGCCCAGGCGAAGAGGACGAGCCCGGCGATCAGCGCGACGCGCTTTTGCCAGACCGCGCTGATGCGCAGGAAACGCACATGGCCGTGCGTGCGAATGAAGATTTCATGGTCCTGGAACAGCGCCGAAAAGCGCTGGCGCCAATGGCGCAGACCCGTCGATTGCGAAGACAAGCTACGACCCCGTCTTGTTGTTTTTGTGGAGCCCTCCGCCCCGACTTGGCGGCGCGTGTAACAGGGTGCGGGGGTGGGAGCGAATCTTTGGGAGGCGAGTCGCGCCGAATCGAAACCGACTCGCGGTGAACGGTGTCAGGGGCACGAAACGCTGCCATTTTGGCGGGAAATGGCGCCGCGAATCGGCTGTTTTACATGGGCGCGACAGTGCAGGAGATCCGTCATTGCTTCGTCGCTGCGCTCCTCGCAATGACCCAAAGCGATGCCGCAATATTATTGACGGCTTGCTTACCATTTCCGCCTAAGGGGGGCCTGTGAATCCTATGCCCGATATCGTGTCGCCCGAAGGGGCGCGGTCTGTCGAAGCCGTCGGCTCATCGCAGGCGAAGCGGCCGCGTTCGGCGGTCAGCGCCGGGGTAGGGATCGTCGGTCTGATCGGTCTCTTCACCTATCTGCTCGCCGCGCGTCACGCGCCCGCCATCGCAGGCTGGCTGGGGATCGACTGGGGGCAGCGCGGGCCGATGAACGGGCCCAATTCGGCGATCGCCAGCGTTCTCGCCTGTGGCATCCCGATGGTGCTGTGGTCGGTCTTCATCGACAAGGTGCACCGCAATCCGTCGACGGGAATCGACTGGTCGCTGCGCCGTCCGTGGCGCGAGACGATCGACATCAGCCTGACCAAGCTCGCCGGCCTGTGGGCGACCTGGGCGCTGATCGCGGGCTTCTATCTCACCATGCGCTATTATTGGGAAGGCAGCTACGCCTTCTCGATGGACCTGCTCGAACGCGTTGCGCCGTGGCTGTTGCTCGTCTCGATCCCCTATATGCTCTGGCTCGACCGCCGCATGGTCGAGCCGCGCGACGGCTGCTACCAGTTCGGCCGCTGGCTGACGGCGCCCAAGAATCGAAATGGCGGAAGGCCGGTCGACGGCCGCGCGATCGCGCATCATTTCCGCGCCTGGGCGGTGAAGGGCTTCTTCACCGCTTTCATGCTGTCGATCGTGCCGGGCAATTTCGCGGCGCTCGTCTCGGTGTCGATGAACGAAGTTCTCGCCAATCCCTATATGACGAGCCTGTGGACGATCAATCTGCTCTATCTCGTCGACGTCCATATCGCGACCGTGGGCTATATATTGACGATGAAGCCGCTCGATTCGCACATCCGCACCGCGAATCCCTATTTCATGAGCTGGATCGCGGCGCTCGTCTGCTATCCGCCCTTCATCCTGATGAGCGGCGGCCCGCTCGACTATCAGGTGAACGGCGCCGACTGGGGCTATTGGCTGCAGGGCCACGACCATCTGATGATGCTGTGGGGCGCGGTGCTGGTCGCGCTGGTCGCGGTCTATGCCTGGGCGACGATGGCGTTCGGCATCCGCTTCTCCAACCTCACGCATCGCGGCGTGCTCACCCACGGCCCTTACCGGCTGACGCGCCACCCCGCCTATGTGTCGAAGAATCTGAGCTGGTGGGTCGGCTCGATGCCCTTCCTCGTCACTGCGGGCGGTTGGACCGAGGGGCTGCGCAACACGTTGCTGCTCGCGGCGGTCAGCGGCATCTATTACTGGCGCGCCAAGACGGAGGAGAAGCATCTCCTCGCCGATCCCGCCTATGTCGCTTACTGGAACTGGGCGCAGGGGAATGCGCTGGTGCCGCGGCTGTTCGCGAAGCTGAGCGGGCGCGACCGGCCGTTGATCCGGCTCGAACCCGATCCGCGCGTGGGGCCGGTGGCGTGATCCTCTTCTCCCCTCCCGCCTGCGGGAGGGAGAGATGCGCGTTCAGAAACTCAACTCACCATAGATCTTCGACAGATCGTGGCCCCACGGCCCCTCGTAGCGGTCGAGCAGGTCGTGCGCGGGGGATTTGCCGCTCGCGGCGATGCGGCGCAGCGGTTCGAGGAAGCCGACTTCGTTATCGCCCATCGAATTGACCTCGCCGCGCGCCGCGAGGCCCGCCGCGGCAATGTCGAGGACGCGATGCGCGAGGTCGCCTACGGTGCCGCCGCCGGGTGCCGGTGCGCAGAGCCCGTCGCGCGGCACCGCGTCGCGCAGCGCCTGCTGCTCGGCGATGCTCCAGCCCTTGACGAGATCCCAGGCGGCGTCGAGCGCGCCCTGGTCGTAGAGCAGGCCCACCCACAGCGCGGGAAGCGCGCAGATGCGGTTCCACGGGCCGCCGTCGGCGCCGCGCATTTCGAGGAAGCTCTTGAGCCGCACCTCCGGGAAAGCGGTCGAGAGATGGTCGGTCCAGTCGGACATCCGCGGCAGCTCGCCGGGAAGCGCGGGAAGCTCGCCCTTCAGGAAGGTGCGGAAGCTCTGTCCCGCGGCGTCGATATATTTTCCATCGCGAAAGACGAAATACATCGGCACGTCGAGCATATAATCGACATAGCGGTCGTAGCCGAAGCCGTCCTCGAACACGAAGGGCAGCATTCCGGTGCGCGCCGGGTCGGTGTCGGTCCAGATGTGGCTGCGGTACGACATATAGCCGTTCGGTCTGCCGTCGGTGAAGGGCGAGGCGGCGAACAGCGCGGTGGCGAGCGGCTGCAACGCCAGGCTGACGCGGAATTTCTGCACCATGTCGGCCTCGCTCGCATAGTCGAGGTTGGTCTGGATCGTGCAGGTCCTGAGCATCATGTCGAGCCCCATCGTGCCGACGCGCGGCATATGGTCGAGCATGATCTTGTAGCGCCCCTTGGGCATCCGCGGCAGCTCGTCGCGGCTCTTGTCGGGCCACATGCCGAGCCCGAGGAAGCCGAGGCCGAGCTCGGCGCCGATTTCCTTGACCTGTTTCAGGTGGCGGCCGGTCTCGGCGCAGGTCTGATGCAGATTTTCGAGCGGCGCCCCCGACAGTTCGAGCTGCCCCGCGGGTTCGAGGCTGATCGCGCCGTCGCTGCCCGACAGCGCGATGACATTCCCGCCCTCATAGACCGGTTCCCAGCCGAAGCGGGTGAGCGCCATCAGCAGGTCGCGGATGCCGCCGGGTTCGTCATAGGAGGGCGCGCGGTGATCGGCGGTGCGATAGACGAATTTCTCGTGCTCGGTGCCGATGCGCCAGCGCTCGCGGGGCTTTTCGCCCTTGGCCATGGGGGCCGCGAGCTGGTCGCGGCTTTCGATGATGGGATCGTTTTGATCTGAAACCGTCCGCGTGCTCATGGCCGAGCATTTAGGGAGCGCCGCGCCGTCTGACCAGAGGGTGATTGCATCAGCCTTGCAGAGTGTTCGCGGCCCAGTCGCCATGCAGGCCCATCCACAGTCCGACCGCAGTGATCGCGGCGGTTTCGGCGCGCAGGATGCGCGGCCCGAGCGACATGCGGCGCACGGCGGGAACGGCGAGCAGCGCCGCGCGCTCGCGGTCGGTGAAGCCGCCTTCGGGGCCGGTGAGGATCGCGGCGGGCGCGGGGGCGTCGAGGCCGGCCAGCGGCGCGCCGCCTTCCTCGTCGGCGAACAGCAGCGCGCGGCCGGCGGGCCAGTCCTTCAGCAGATGCGGCAGCTTTACCGGCTCGGCGAGTTCGGGGAGCGCGGTGCGGCCGCATTGCTCGCACGCCTCGACGATCTGCGCCTCGATCCGCTCGCGCTTGACCCGCTCGACGATCGTCCGCTCGGTGATCACCGGCTGCAGCCGCGCGATGCCGAGTTCGGTCGCTTTCTCGATGATCCAGTCGAGCCGCGCTTTTTTGACCGGCGCGAAGCAGAGCCAGAGGTCGGGCACCGCCTCGCGCTCGCGTGTCCGGCGCTCGATCCGCACCGTCAGCGATTTTTTGCCCGCGTCGGCGACGACGCCGAGCCACTCGCCGCTGCGATCGTCGAAGAGCAGCAGCGGATCGCCGGACTTCAGTCGCATGACGTTGAGCAGGTAATGCGCCGCCGCCCCCTCGATGACCGGAGCGGCGTCGGGGCCGAGCGGGAGGTCGGTGAACAGGCGGGGCGTGCTGGCGGGTGGCCAGGCGGGGATCGCGGGCATGGCCCGGCGATAGCAGACCGCCCGCCGCTGCGCACCTGTTGGCGTACGGCGGCCCGTCTGTCCCGATTCGGGTCATAAGTTCCGAAACCGGACCCGCACCCCGAAGGCGTTTAGCGATTTGGTAAGCAGTTTCCCCCTAGTGCGAGGATAGCAGTCGCGCATCTGGGTGGGTGGCGCCTCTGGCTAGAGGGGTTTTAGGCCATGCGAGGGACCATTTTCGGCCGTCTCAGGACGGTGACCTCAAATCATCTTCGTCGCGATCGGTGCGGCAAGCCGCTGCGCCATCCGAAGGAGCGGGGTCTGACCGGCCGATCTGCCTCGCAAGCCTTGTCTGACCGAATCTGAACGCGAACCGTGGACACTAGCCGCAAGGAGGGGGCAATATGGCGATCTTGTGCAAAACCATTCATGCCCTGAGGGCGGTTGGAACATTTGGCAGGACGCTGCGGAAAAACCGCAAGGGTACGGCCGTCCTGGAGTTCGCCCTGATCGGACCCGCGTTCATCGCGCTCCTACTGGCGATCCTGTACACCATGCTGATCTATCTGGCGCAGCAAATGCTGGAGACCGCAGCCGAGAGCTCGGGGCGTCTGCTGCTGACCGGCATCGCGCAAACGACCACGCAGGCCAACGGAACCGTCGGCATGTCGGCGAGCGACTTCAAGAATGCCATCTGCAACGGCGCCTCCGGCACCAATGCCAGCGGCCAGGCCGTCACCATTCCTCCGCTGTTGCCGCCGATGCTGTCCTGCTCCCGGCTGACGGTGAATGTTTCCGTCGCGACCAGTTACAACGTGGCCAGCACCTCCGCGCCGACCTTCACCTATGACAGCAACGGCATTCTGGTTTCGACGGGTTCGGGCTATAATTACCAGTCGAACGGCAGCGGCAAGAACCGCATCATCGTCCTCCAGCTCATCTATCTGTGGCCGACGGGCAAGGGGCCGCTGGGGCTGAACCTGATCAACGAGCCCAACGCCAATCGCAAGCTGGTGGCGACGTCGGTTTTCACGACCGAGGATTATTCATGCAACGCATCGCAAACCTCATGCTGAGGCGTTTCGCACGGAATGCGCGCGGCGCGGTCATCGTGGAATTCGCTTTCGCGCTGCCGGTGCTCATCCTGCTGTACACGGGCGGAGTCTATCTGTCGGACATGGTTTCCTGCAAGCGCAAGGTGACCGTCGCGACCCGTTCGCTGGTCGACCTCGTCAGCCGGACCATGTCCCCCGCGATCATCTATAACGACCCGAAAAGCGCCAACGCGAAATCGCAACTCAGCGCCAGTGCCGTCATCTTGGCACCCTATAAGCTCGACAAGGCGAACGAGCAGATTTCGCTGATTCGGGTCTGCGACGCCACCCATGCCTATGTCGTCTGGACGCAGGCCCAGACGCAGAATGTCGACGGCAGCGTCGTCACGGCCGCGACCTCCAGTCACTCGGCCGGCACGCTTCCCGAAAACAAGACGCAGTCGGTCGCCAACATCGTCGAGATTCCGAGCGAGATGGTCACCTCCGCGATGATCCCGGCTTCGCCGGACGGCTCGAACATATGCGGAAATCTCGCTCCGGGCACCAGCACCAAGACCCAGGTCGGAACGGCCGGCGGTTGGCTGTTCATGGGCAAGATCAGCTACAGCTACACGCCGTTCATCAGCTTCCTCCCGCTCGCGAACACGACGCTGACCGACACGATCTACATGGTTCCCCGTCTCTACTAGGTGGATATATTATGACCAGGATATTCCCCTCGCGCAGACCCGCGGCCGCCTTGGCCCGCTTCCTTGCCCGTCTGAAGGGCGATCAGAAGGGCGGGGTCTATCTGATATTGGGGTTTGCGCTCATTCCGCTGACCTTCATCGTCGGCTTCGGGGTCGACTACGCCCGCGCCATGAGCCTTCAGACCCGGCTGAACGCTGCGGCCGATGCGGCTGCGCTGGCGGCGGTTGCGCCCTCGATGATCCTCGAGTCGAACAGCGTATCGACGGCGGCCGCGACGAAGATGTTCAATTCGCAGGCGGCCGAGCTCAGCGGTTATCGCGATCTGCAGATGACCCCGGTCATCACCGACGGCACGTCCGGGAGCAGCGGCGCGCTGGGCTATCTCCGCCAGGCGACCGTCAGCTATTCGGCCAAGTCGATCAACATGTTCGCCGGCCTGTTGGGGGCCGACACCTTGACGGTGAGCGGAACCGCCTCGGCCAGCGCCGCGCAGCCGCCCAACGTCGATTTCTATCTGGCGATGGATAATTCGCCCTCGATGCTGCTGCCCGCCACGTCGGATGGCGTCAGCAAGATCATCGAGGCGACCAAATCGTCCGCGAAGCCCAACGGCTGCGCCTTTGCGTGCCATATGCAGATGTCGCATAGCGACGGCATCTATATCAAGGACGCGCAAAGTCGCGACGTGCTGCTCTCGACCGGATATTATACGTCGGGTTCGGGAAAACAGAATGTCTGGTATCGCTGGGATGCGACCGCCAAGGCACTCTACGACAGCTCCGGCAATCCCATGAACACGGCGACGACAACGGTCAGCGGCCCGAACACCACGACGACGACTGCAGGCCCCACGACCGAGACCACGACGTCCGGCAAAGGCAGTAATAAAGTCACGACAACGACGACGACCACCACGCGGACGGATACGGAGCGGACGGTGACGACAGCCGTCGTCGTCACCTATTCGATCGTCGACAACACGAACGGGCCCGTGACCATTAAGAAAACGACCGTCTCCACTCCTACCACGAAGGAGAAAAAGACCGTCACGACGACCGTGGTGACCAAGGTCGGAAACAATAATCCAACGACCAAGACCACAACGTCCGGCCCGGCGGAGAGCGAGAGCACAGGCACGGCTTCCTCGAGCAATGAAACCTACGACACCGGCTTTTGGGCCGACGGCTATTGGCTCACCCACAATTATGGGTCGATTTATTCCAGCGGCCCGTCGAGCATCGTCCTGCGCAAGGACGAGGTCGTTTCGGCGGCATCGCAGCTCATCCCCTTCGCTGCCAACCAGGCGGCCCAATATCATGTCACCTACCGGGCGCAGATGTTCTCGTTCGACTGGGCGCGATCGAGCAACAGCACGCCCGTCAAGGAGCTGAACAGCCTGACGAACGTCAGTTCGTACAGCAGCGGCTTTTCGGCCGCCTCCGTCTTCCCGCTCGATGATTATTGGTGGAAGAACTCCATGCCCAGCAGCAGCACCAATAATGATGACAAGGCGACGGACGTGGCGGGTATGCTCACGGCGATGAACGACATCATCCCCAACGCGGGAACCGGCGCGCCCGGAGCGGTGCCGCAGAAGATCCTGTTCATCATCACCGATGGGATGCTCGACCAACCGAGCGGGGGCGGCCGCTATTTCGGGCCGATGGCGACGAGCGACATCGCCAAATGCACGACGATCAAGGCCAGGGGAATCAAGATTGCGGTCCTTTATACGCAATATCTGCCCGAGACGCTTGTCGGCGACAGCTGGTCCCAGGATAATATCGCCAAATTCCTGCCCGCTCCTCCGTCGCCCTATTCGAAAGGAAAAGCCGGGGATTCCGATCAGGTCCTCACTGCGCTCCAGAAATGCGCGTCGGTCGGTACCAACGGCCTGCCGCTGGTGCAGACCGTGACGGCCGACGATAATATCACCACGGCGCTCCAGCAACTCTTCTCCACGGCGCTTCAGACCGCCAGGCTGGTGCAATAAGGCTGAAAAGGAACGAGCACCGCCGCAATGCCGCGCGCATTGCGGCGGGCGCTGCCGACCCGAACCGCGCGGGGCGCCGATAGGCATTTATCCCGCGCGTGACTGCTGCTATCGCCCGCGGCACCGATGACCGCCGCGACGCATCCTCCCGACAGCCAGCATCAGGGCTTCCTCGGCCTGCTGCCCGCGCCGCTGCGCCCCTATGCGCTGCTCGCGCGCTTCGACCGGCCGATCGGCTGGTGGCTGCTCTATTGGCCGTGCGCCTGGGGGCTCGCGCTCGCGGGCGGAGTGCGGAGCCACTGGCCGTTGTTCCTGTGGATGCTGCTCGGCGCGATCGTCATGCGCGGCGCGGGATGCGTCTATAACGACATCGTCGACCGCGACCTCGACGCGAAGGTTGCGCGCACCGCCGCGCGCCCGGTCGCGAGCGGCGCGGTGTCGGTGCGAGGCGCCTTGCTGTGGACCGCGTTGCTGTCGCTCGTCGGGCTGATTGTGCTGCTGCAACTGCCGCTGCCCGCGCGGATCGTCGCGGTCGCGAGCCTGGTCCTCGTCGCCGCCTATCCTTTCATGAAGCGGATCACCTGGTGGCCGCAGGCGTGGCTCGGGCTGGTGTTCAGTTGGGGCGCGCTCGTCGGCTGGATCGCGGTCGGCGGCGGCGACGGTTTCGCGCTGCCTTTGCTCTATGCCGGCTGCATCGCCTGGGTGATCGGCTACGACACCATCTATGCGCTGCAGGACATCGAGGACGACGCTCTGGTCGGCGTCAAGTCGAGCGCGCGCGCGCTGGGGCGCCATGTGAAGGGCGGGGTCGGCCTTTGCTATGGCTTCGCGCTCGCGGGGTGGGCGGGGGCGCTGTGGAGCGTGCGGCCCGATCCGTTGGTGTTCGTGGCGCTGGTGCCCGCGGCGCTGCACCTGACCGGGCAAGTGGTGACGCTCGATCCCGCGAACGGCGCCGATGCGCTGGCGAAATTCCGCAGCAACCGCTTCGCCGGGCTGCTGGTGTTCGCGGCGATGCTGGTGGTGGGCAGCGCGCCCTGAACTTCGTTCCTATCCGTTCGTGTCGAGCGAAGTCGAGACACCCATCGACATAGCGCTCTCCCGATGGGTGTCTCGACTTCGCTCGACACGAACGGGCATGGGGGGCGGCATCTGATATCCTGCCCTATTCCGCCGCCAGCAACTCTTCCGCCCCGCCGAGGTCGACCGATACCAGGCGGCTGACGCCCTTCTCGACCATCGTCACCCCGAACAGGCGGTGCATCCGCGCCATCGTCACCGCATTGTGGGTGACGATCAGATAGCGGGTGTTGGTCTCGCGGCTCATGCGGTCGAGCAGGTCGCAGAAACGCTCGATATTCGCGTCGTCGAGCGGCGCGTCGACCTCGTCGAGGACGCAGATCGGCGCGGGGTTGGTGAGGAAGAGGCCGAAGATCAGCGCGACCGCGGTCAGCGCTTGCTCGCCGCCCGACAGCAGGGTCAGCGTGCCGAGCCTTTTGCCCGGCGGCTGCGCCATGATCTCAAGCCCCGCCTCGAGCGGATCGTCCGAATCGACGAGTTCGAGATGCGCTTGGCCGCCATTGAAGAGCGTCGTGAACAGGCGCTGGAAATGCTCGTTGACGGTCTCGAACGCCGCGAGCAGGCGGACGCGGCCTTCTCGGTTGAGGTTGCCGATCGAGCCGCGCAGCCGGTTCACCGCCTGCGTCAACTCCTCGATCTCGGCGGCGCTCTTCTCGCGCTCGATGTCGAGTTCGGCGAGCTCGTCGGCGGCGACGAGATTGACCGGGCCGAGCCGCTCGCGCTCGGCGATCAGCCGGTCGTGCTGCGCCGATTCGGCGCTCGCGTCGCCGACGCTGGCGCTTTCGAACCCGGCCTTTTGCGGCAGCAGCGGCGGCGGGCATTCGAAGCGCTCGCCCGACAGGCGGCCCATCTCGATGCGGCGCAGCTCGGCGTTTTCGGAGCGCGCGGCGGCCCCGGCGCGAGTCTCGCGCGCGGCGGCGACGCGCTCGCGGATCGCGGTGAGCGCCGCCTCGGCTTCGCGGAGCGCGGCCTCGGCCTCGCGTTCCTGCGCCTCGGCCGCCGCGACCTGTTCGCGCAGACCGGCCTGCCGCGTCTCGGCGTCGGCGCGGTCGGCGGCGAGCTTGTCGGGAAGCCCGGCGAGCTTCGCGGCCTCGGCGGCGAGCGCTTCGGCGCGCTTGTCCATGTCGGTGACGCGCCGCGCCGCCTCGCCCGCGCGCGCCTTCCAGCTCTTGATCTCGGCGCCGACGACCGCCTGACGTTCGCTCAGCGCCGCGAGCGTGCGGTCGTGCGCGGCGAGCGCGCCCTGCGCGTCGTTCGCCCCGGCGCGGGCGCGGTCGGTCGCGCCTTCCTCGGCGTCGAGCGCGGCGCGCGCCAGCGCTTCGTCGGGGAGCGCGGCGAGTGCGGCTTCCTGCGCGGCGAGGGCTTCGGCGGTCTCTTTTGCGGCGGCGGCGATTTCGGCGAGGCGGCGACCCAACAGCGCGGCGGCGTCGCGGTGGCGATCGAGCGCGGCCTCCGCCTGATCGGCGGCGCGCAGCGCGGCGCGGCGCGCTTCGTCGGCCTGCGCGAGCCCTTTGCGCGCGGCGGTGGCGGCTTCGGTGAGTTCGGCGGCTTTCGCCGCAGCGGCATCGCGGCGGTCCGCCAGTTCCTGCACGCCGAGTTCGACTTGCGGGCGCTGTGCGGCGAGTTCATCGAGCCGGTTCTGGCGTTGCAGCCGCTCGGTCGCGGTCGCGCCGTCGCCGCGCGTCACGAAGCCGTCCCAGCGGCGCATCACCCCGTCCAGCGTGACGAGGCGCTGACCGGCCGCGAGCGGCTGGCCGCCGTCGGTTTCGGCCACCGCGACCTGCGCGAGACGGCGCGCGAGCGCGGCGGGCGCCTGCACATAGTCGGCGAGCGATTCGGTGCCGGCGGGCAGCGGCGGGTCGTCCGTGTGCCGGTCGGCGCCGCTCCAGGCGCGCGCGGCGTCCGGGTCGGTGCCGGCGTCGAGATCGTCGCCAAGCGCGGCGGCGAGCGCGGCTTCGTAGCCGGGAGTCACGCGCAGCCGGTCGAGGATGCGGTCGTCGCCGCTGCGCGCGGCGGCGAGCGCGCGTTCGAGTGTCGCGGCTTCGCCGTCGAGCGCGGCGAGCGCGGCGCGCGCTTCGGCGAGCCCGGCTTCGGCGGCGGCGAGGTCGGCGGCAGTGGCTTCGCGGTCGGCCTCGGCCTCCTGCAAGGCGGTTTCGGCGGCGGCGATCGCGGCTTCGGCCACCTCGGCCGCCTGCGCGCTTTCGGCGCGGGCCGTAGCGAGCGCGTCGCTGTCGCCGAGCGCGGTGATGTCGGCATCGACGCGCGCTTTCTCCTGCTCGACGCGGCGGACCGCGGCTGCGGCACTGTCGCGCGCCGAGACCGCGATGCGGCGGTCGGCCGCTTCGCTCGCCGCGCGCGCGCGCGCCTGCGCCAGCGCGACCTCGGCATCGCGAAGATGCGCCTGCGCAGCTTGATGCGCTTCGACGAGCGTGGCCCGGCTCGTGCCGTGCGCGGCGATGTCCTGCGCAAGCTGCTTCGCCTCGGCATCGAGCGCGGTGAGCGCGGCGTGCGCTTCGCGCGCGAGTTCGCCCTCGCGCGCGCGGTCGTCGGCAAGGCGTTGCTGCTGCGCCGCCAGATCATCGAGCCGCTGGCGCGCCGCGCGTTCCTCGCCCTGCAGGCGGACGAGGGTCGCGGTCGCCTCGGCGAGCGCGTCGCGCTGCGTCTGCGCCTCGGCGCGCGCGGCGCCGACTCGGGTCGCGACTTCGACCTGCGCCGCCGAGACGGTTTCGAGTTCGGCCTGCGCCGCCTTCACCGCGGCTTCGGCGGCGTCGGCGTCGCGGCGCGCCTGATCGGCGGCGGCCGCGGCATCGCGCCAGCGCGCATAGATCAGCCGTCCTTCGGCGACGCGGATGTCTTCGGACAGCTTTCGGTATTTTTCGGCGGCGCGGGCTTGCCGTCGCAGCGCGTTCGCGCGCACCTCCATGTCGGCGACGATTTCGGAGAGGCGGGTGAGATTGGTTTCGGTCGCGCGCAGCTTTTGCTCAGCGTCCTTGCGGCGAACGTGGAGGCCCGCGATTCCGGCGGCTTCCTCCAGCATCGCGCGGCGGTCGGTCGGCTTGGCGGCGATGACGTTGGCGATCTTGCCCTGGCTGACGAGGGCGGGGCTGTGCGCGCCGGTCGCGGCGTCGGCGAAGATCAGCGCCACGTCCTTCGCGCGCACGTCGCGGCCGTTGGCGCGATAGGCCGATCCCGCGCCGCGTTCGATGCGGCGGATGATTTCGAGCTCGTCGCCTTCGCTGGCGTCGGAGAGGCCGGCGACGACCCCGCCCTCAGTATCGCAATGGATTGCGACCTCGGCGAAATCGCGCGGCGGGCGCTGCGAGGTGCCCGCGAAGATGACGTCCTCCATCCCGCCGCCGCGCATCGACTTCGGCGAGGATTCGCCCATCACCCAGCGGATCGCTTCGAGCAGGTTCGACTTGCCGCAGCCGTTGGGGCCGACGACGCCGGTCAGGCCGGGTTCGATCCGGAGTTCGGTGGGTTCGACGAAGCTTTTGAAACCGGTCAGGCGCAGGCGCTTTATCTGCACGGGCGATCCCCGTGCAGTCGGTCGAATCGGAGCTGTTGCAACCTGTGCGTCACATTTCCCCCTGACGCCGTCATGGCGCGAGCGGGGGGGAGTCGCAAGGGCTTAAGCCCTGAAGATATTGCCCTGCATCGTCATTGCGAGGAGCCGTAGGCGACGCGGCAACCTCCAGCCATCGGCCTCGCGCAGGGCCGATGGCTGGAGATTGCTTCGCTTCGCTCGCAATGACGAAAGAAGGAGGCAGCGGGATTCCCGCCCTCCCCACCGTTTCGCGGCGGGGAGGATCAGGGGTATCAGCGTGCGCCCATCGTGCGCAGATGATCGCGCAGCGGGCCCCAGGCGGCGACACCTTCGAGGACCTGGCCGTTGACGACGAAGGTCGGGGTGCCCTGGATCTGATATTTCTCGGAAGCGGCGTTGGTGCCCTGTTCGAGCTTCGAGATATTGTCGACGTTGGACAGGCAGGCGTTGATCTGCTCGCCGGTCACGCCGCGCGACTGGAAGAAAGTGTCGAGCTTCAGCGCCTTGGCAAAGGCGGGGAAGCGCTGCGCGGGGGGCAGCTTCATCGCGGCGTCGGCGGCGGCTTCATTGCCCTTCACGCCCGCGAACAATTCCTCCTGCGACGCGAAGACATTGTCCTGCAGCGGGAAATAACGATCGACCGGCGCGCAGCGGATGATCGCGGCGGCGGTGGCGTCGAGCGGGTCGCGGATGAAATTATGGACCTCCAGGCTGACGCGGCCGGTGTCGATGAAGTCGCGCCGCAGTTCCTCGTGGCTTTCGGTCGAGAAGGCCGCGCAGTGCGAGCAGGTGATCGACGCGAATTCGATGACCTTGATCGGCGCGTCGGGGTTGCCCATCACATAGCCGCCGTCGGCATTCTTGCTGACCGTCTGCGACCAGCTCTTGCCCGCGGGCGCGGCGACCTTGGCGATGACGTCCTGCTGCTTGGTCTGGTCGGTCTTGCTTTCGCCGCAGGCGCTGAGCGCGAGCGCGCCGAGCGAAGCGAGGAGGAGGATGCGCAGCTTGGGCTGGATCATGGTCGGGCTTTCCTTGGGCATGGAGAAGGGAGTGACAGGAGCGGGCTTTTACGAGCCCTTGAGCGCGGCGTCGAGTTTCGTTTTCAACACCGGCCAGGCGGTGGTCTCGGCATCGCGGCCGTTGACGAAGAAGGTCGGCGTGCCGCGGACATGATCCCCCGACAGCCCGATATTGGTCATGCCGGTCACTTCGGCCTGCGCGACTTCGCTGTCGAGGCACGCGTTCACCTGCGCCGCCGAATAGCCGCGCTTCTGCATCAGCGCGGCGAGGCCGGTGTCGGCCGCGATCTTGCGCGCGCGCTCGCTCGGCTCGCCCTGCGACCAGCTCGCTCTCTGCGCGTCGCTCATCTTGATCACCTTGTTCAGCCACACCGGCTGCGCGGCGAAGATCGCTTCGTGATTGCCCGCGAAGGCGCTCGCCGGGCCGCAGCGTGCGAGCAGCGCGGCGGTCAGGTCGACGGGGTCGCGGACGAGATTGCGATATTCAAAGAGGACGAGCCCCTTGTCGATATATTGCGCCTTGAGCGGCGCCGAGCCGAGCTTCGCGAAATCGGCGCAATGGCTGCACGTATAGCTGAAATATTCGACCAGCTTTATCTTCGCCTTGGGGTTGCCGACGACATAGGCGCCGATCGAGTTGACGCTGACGGTCGCCGACCAGCGTGCCGGTTTCGCGGGTGTGGCTGCGACGAACAGGGTGAGCGCGGCCGCCGTCAGGGCGGCGGTCGCGGTGCGGCGGGCGAGGGGCGTGGCACGAAATTTCGACATGGCGAAACCTTCAACTGATCTTGGGGATGTTCGGCGTTCCCGCAAGCCCCGCCGCCATGCGTTCGAGCACGGTGCGCAGTTCCGGGTCGCCGATGTCGCGCAGACTGTCCCCCAGCTCGGCGGGTACGGGTTTCAGCATTGCCGGTGGCTGAACGGGGGCGGCGGGAGTGACCTGGCCGTGCGTCATACGTACGGTGGCGATCGCGGCATAGCCGAAGAAGCGGTTGACCGACGCGATGATGTCGGGCGCGACATGCTGGAGCATCGGGGCGTGCGCGCCGCTGATCGTCAGGTGCAGTGTGCCCCCCGCCTTCTGCCCGGCGGGAAAGCGGATCATCGCGGGCTGGGTGACGTCGGCGAGCCGGTCGCCGACGATCTCGCGCCAGCGGCTGACCACCGACGACTGGATGAAACCGAATTTGCGGAACGCGGTGCGGCCGATTTCGGGAACGAGATCGGCGATCGAGCGCGCCTCGCCGCCGCGCGGACGCTCATAGGGACGCGCTTCGGGCTTTTTCTTCGCCTTCCGCTTGGCGCCGTCGCCGTCGTTGCTCCCCGCTTTCGCCATCGCCGCCGCCATGCCATAGGCGAGGGGTGAGCGTCCAGAGCATCGATAGTTTCGCCGGCCGCCTGCTCGGCTGGTACGACCGCGCGGCGCGCGATCTGCCGTGGCGCATCCCGCCGGGCAGCGATGCGGTTCCCGACCCCTATCGCGTCTGGATGGCCGAGATCATGCTCCAGCAGACGACGGTCGCGGCGGTCGCAGGCTATTTCATGCGCTTCGTTCGGCGCTGGCCGACGGTGGCCGATCTCGCGGCGGCCGACGACGCCGACGTCATGGCGGCGTGGGCGGGGCTCGGCTATTATGCCCGCGCGCGCAACCTGCTCGCCTGCGCGCGGACGGTGGTCGCCGGGCATGGCGGGCGCTTTCCCGATACCGAGGAGGGGCTGCGCGCCTTGCCCGGTGTCGGCGATTATACCGCGGCGGCAGTCGCGGCGATCGCGTTCGGCCGGCCCTCGGTCGTCGTCGACGCCAATATCGAGCGGGTGATCGCGCGGCACCGGCTGATCGAAACGCCGCTGCCCGCCGCGAAGCGGGCGATCCGCGCCGCGCTGGCGCCGCTCGTTCCGCGGGGCCGCCCCGGCGATTTCGCGCAAGGCTTGATGGATCTCGGGGCGACCATCTGCACCCCACGCGCGCCTGCGTGCGGCATCTGCCCGGTGAGGACCGACTGCCGCGCGCGCGGGCGCGCCGATATCGAAAAGCTGCCGGTCAAGCCGCCGAAGAAGGCGAAGCCGCAGCGCTATGGCGTCGCCTGGTGGATCGAGCGCGATGATGCGATCTGGCTGGTGCGCCGCCCCGGCAAGGGGATGCTCGGCGGGATGCGTGCGCTGCCCGGCGGCGAGTGGACCGACGAGGCGCCGCCCGAGTCCGGCCTCGTCCACGTCGATCATGGCTTTACCCATTTCGCCCTGCGGCTGACCCTTATTGCCCGCGAAAGCGAGCTTGCCGCAGGGGAAGGCGAATGGTGGCCGCTTTCGGCGCTTGACGCGGCGGGATTGCCGACGCTCTATCGAAAACTGACCGACAGGATGCGGGAGAGGATTGCATGAACATGATGGTTTCGCGCCGCGCGATGCTCGGCGGACTCGCGCTCGGCGGCGCGGGGATGATGCTGCCGCGCGCGGCCTTTGCGTGGAAGGCCGACGGTGCGGCGCTCTATCCCGCGACCGATGCCTTCATCGAGGGCTTCGTCGATCGCCGCGAACTCGCGGGCACGCTCGCCGCGATCGGCAAGGCGCAGGGGGCGCTCGACGTTTTCGGCGCGGGGACGCAGGCGATAGATTCGGCGAAACCGGTCGATGGCGACACGATCTGGCGGCTCTATTCGATGACCAAGCCGATCACCGGCATGGCGGCGATGATCCTGGTCGAGGAAGGCAGGCTGAAGCTCGACCAGCCGATCGCCGACATATTGCCCGCCTTCGCGACGATGAAGGTGCAGAACACCCCCGACGGATCGCTGACCGATGTGCGTGACGCGAAGACGCTGATCACCGTGCGCCACCTGCTCACCCACACCGCGGGGCTCGGCTATGGTATTATCCAGAAGGGACCGCTGCGCGACGCATATAACCAAGCCGGCATCCTCGGCGGGCAGGTCAGCCGCCTGCCGATCCCCGGCATGCCGACATCGGCGTCGGCGCCGAGCCTTGCCGAATTCGCCGACCGGCTCGCCAGGCTGCCGCTCGTCTATGAACCCGGCACCCAGTGGAGCTATTCGGTCGGGCTCGATCTGATGGGCCGCGTGATCGAGGTCGTGTCGGGACAGCCCTTCGACGCTTTCCTGAAGGCGCGCATCTTCGATCCGCTCGGCATGACCAGCACGGGCTTTCAGGTCGCGGCGGCCGATGTCGGGCGCTTTTCGACCAATTATGCGCCGCTCGGCGGCGCGCTGCTGCCGATCGATCCGGCGACGAGCTCGATCTATCTCGACAAGCCGCCGATTCCCTATGGCGGCGGCGGTCTCGTCGCGAGCGCGCGCGATTATGACCGCTTTCTCGCGATGCTGCTGGGGGAGGGCGAGACGGGCGGCGTCCGCATCCTGAAACCCGAAACCGCGCAGCTCGCGATGTCGAACCTGCTGCCCGAAGGGGCGACGACGAAGAACAGCTTCGTCGAGGGCGAGGGTTTCGGCGCCGGCGGGCGCGTGTCGCTCGCTTCGTCGCCGACCGGCGAAGGCGTCTATGGCTGGGGCGGTGCGGCGGGGACGATCGGCTTCGTCGACCGCACGCGCGGCTACCGCGTCGGCGGCTATGCGCAATATATGCCCGCCGAGGCGCTGCCCTTCCAGCGCGACTTCGGCAAGGCCTTCTACAAGGATGTGATGGCCTGATGCCGCTGCCACTGGGGTTCACGGGCGCGCGGCTCGACCGCGCCGATCCGCTTCGCACCGATGCCGAGGCGTTCGCGGCGGCGACGCGCGACCCGCGCGCGACCTGTCTCGCGATGGACGGGATCGACCCGGTGCCGGGCGAGCGCGGCGGGCTGATCTGGGAGCCGCTCGATCCGGCCGACGAGCGGCCGCTGCTGCTGCTCGGGATCGACGATGCCGGGGCGCCGCGCTTCGTGCGCGGTCCCGCGCCGGGGGCGCGGATCGACGCGCGCTCGCGCACCGTGATGCGGCTGCTGCCCCTGCTATCGCCCGAGGAGGCGGCGCTCTATGGTGGCGCGCGCAGCCTCGTCGACTGGCACGCACGGCATCGCTTTTGCGCGGTGTGCGGACAGGAGACGGAGGTTTTCCGCGGCGGCTGGGGACGCAATTGCGGATCGTGCCGCGCCGAACATTTCCCGCGCGTCGATCCGGTGGTGATCATGCTCGCCGAATATGAGGGGCGGGTGCTCGTCGGGCGCCAGCCGGGCTTTCCGCCGGGCTTTTTTTCGGCGCTCGCGGGCTTCGTCGAGCCTGGCGAATCGCTCGAGGAAGCGGTCGCGCGCGAATTGTTCGAGGAGGCGGGCATTCAGGTTTCGGACGTCAGCTATGTGGCGAGCCAACCCTGGCCCTTCCCCTCGTCGCTGATGATCGGCTGCCGCGCGGTCGCGCGCGACCCCGCGCTGACGCTCGACACGACCGAGATCGAAGCGGCGATATGGGTCGACCGCGCCGAAGTGCGCGCGGCGCTCGCGGGCGAGATGGGCGCGAGCTTCATGGCGCCGCCGCCGCTGGCGATCGCGCGCTATCTGCTGGAGGATTGGGCGAGTTGACGAAGAAGAGAAAGCACATCCTATTTGAGAGGATTGGCTTTGGCTATATGCCGGTCAATCTGACAGGTTGGCTACTTTTCGCCCTATATCTAAGCTTTGCGCTGCCGTTTCTGATCATTCCACAGATCATCTTTCCGCACAGCGGAATCGTCTCCGGATATCAGCTCGTGGCATTTCTTCTTCTTTGGTGGCTCGGCCTTCGCTTCGCCAAACGGCACAGCGAGTAGGGACGCGATTCGAGCCCTAGAATTTCTTCCCGGTAATCCGGCTGATTTCCTTCGCCACCATCGCCTCGACCATCGCGGGGAGATTGGCGTCGAGCCAGTCCTTGAGCATCGGGCGAAGCGCTTCCAGCACGACCTCTTCCATCGTGCGGCCCCCCGCGGGAGCGGATGCCGTGGGCGCAGCCGGCGAGACCGCGGCGTTCAGCGCTTCGAGCGACTGGCGCGCGGCGTGCGCGCTCGCCGCCGACACCAGTTCCTCTTCGGTGGGTTTTGTGGGGGTCGGGATCGCCGCCACCGCCTCTTCAGCCTCGTCCGCCTCTTCGTCGTGAAGGTCGAGCACGTCTTCGCCGCCGCGCTGGATGCGCGCGCCCGGTGCCTCGTCGCGGGCAATCACCCGCCGAATCGACGACAAGATATCTTCCATAGACGGCTCTCGCGACAGATCGCCCATATTTGCTCCCTTACCCCACGAATCCGGGCCCCACGCCATCGTGGGTTGCCCTTCAAGGGCGGTTAACCATCATCCTACCGGCGGGAAGCGGCTTTTGCCAAGCTTATTGTGCCGAAATCTATTGGGGGAGCGTTGTGTCGATCGACGGCGGAACGCTCGCGTTGGCGGCGGGAACGGCCTTGGTATCGGTCGCGACCTGCTGCGGCTTCGGATCGTCGGCCCAGTCCCAGATCTGGCCCTTGACGCGGCGGTAATTCGCCTCGGGGTCGTAGAGCGCGCCGCCCTCGATCCCCAGATCGCGCGCTTCGGCCTTGCCCATCGCGGCGAGGACCGAAAAAGCGGCGACATAGGAGTTGCGGCGCGCCGAGACGAGCTGGACCTCGGCGTTCAGATATTCCTGTTCGGCGTTCAATATGTCGAGGATCGAGCGGGTGCCGACGCTGTTTTCGGCGCGCACGCCCTCCAGCGACAGGCCGTTGGCGCCGACCGCCTGCTCGGTCGCCGCGATGATCCGCTCGTTCGCCTGCCACGCGGCATAGGCGCCGCGCGTCTGGGCGATCACGTCGCGTTCGACCGCGACATAATTCTCGATCGCCTGGCTGCTGCGCGACTGCGCCTGGCGGACCTGCGCCGAACGGCGGCCGCCGGTGAAGATCGGCAGCGTGACCTGAACGCCCGCCGCGGCGCTCGACGTTTCCTGCAGGACGCTGACGCCTTCGACGCCGCTGTTCAGCGAGCCGAGATAATTATTGTAGCCGCCGTTCAGGATCGCGGAAACCTTGGGCGCGCGCGTCGCCTTGGCGGTGCCGATATCGGCGTCGCTCGCTTTGAGCAGCTGGTTCGCCGAATCGATGTCGGGGTTGTTGTTCAGCGCGATCGCGACCGCGTCCTCCGCGCTCGCCGGCAGGTTGGGCAGCGCCGGCGGCGGCTGCAGGTCGACCGGCGCATCGCCGACGAGCTTGATATAGGTTTCGCGGCTGCGGATCAGGTTCGATTCGGCGGTGCGCAGATCGCCTTCAGCGAGCGCGAGCCGCGCCTGCGACTGGGCGACGTCGGTGCGCGTCAGATCGCCGATCTCGAACCGATCGCTCGTCGCCTGCAAATTGGTCTTGAGAACCGCGACATTCTTTTGATTGAGCTGGACGATCGCGATGTCGCGGATGACGTCCATATAGGCGCCGACGACCTGCGAGAAGATGCTTGCCTCGGTCGCGCGGAGGTCGGCCTGCCCCGCCTCGACGCGATATTTGGCGGCCTTCACCGCGTTGCGGACGGCGCCGCCCTGGTACAGCGGCACCGTCAACTGTCCGCCGGCTGTCAGCGAGCGCCCGGGGGAGTTGAAACTGTTGCCCGGAACGATGACATTTTCGTCATAGCTCGCCTGCACCCCGATGTCGGGGAGTCCATAGCTTTTCTGGATCGGCACATTCTCGTCGTTCGCGCGCTGGCCCGCGCGCGCGCCGGTCAGCGTCGGGTTGTTCTCATAAGCCTTGGCGAGCGCGCCCTGCAGCGTTTCGGCGTGCGCCGGCGCAGCCAGGGCCAGCGCCCCCAGCGCCAGTCCGGCAAGCCAGCGGGCGCGGCGGCCGGTCTCGATATAGGTCTTATCGTGCATTGGGATGTTCAGCCTGAAACGGGGAGGAAGAGGGGACGTCGGAGCCCTTCAGAATCGGAAACCCTTCGGCGCCGCAAAGCCGGGAAGCGGTGCCACGTCCATGTCGGCGAACGAACGGGGCGCCACCGCGCCGCCGATCTTCACGCCCTGGACGAGGCGCGTCACGCTGCCATCGCGTTGCGCGGCGACGATTCGTCCGCCCTCGGCGAGCTGCGCGGCGAGCGCATCGGGCAAGACCTCGATCGCGCCGTCGATGATGATACGGTCGAAGGGCGCGGCCTTCGGCGCACCGGCGGCGAGCGGGTCTTCGGTCCAGTGGATGGTCGCGCCCGGCGTCGCGGCGCGGGCGGCGGCGAGCAGATCGGCCGCTTCCTCGACCGCGTGAACCTCGGCGCCGAGCCGGGCAAGCAGCGCGGCGGTATAGCCGGTGGCGGCGCCGATCAGCAGCACGCGCTGGCCGGCACGGATGTCGGCGGCGACGAGCAGCCGGCCGGTGACGAGCGGCGGGTTGAGCGCGCGGCCGCCGCCGAGATCGATCGCGCGGTCCATATAGGCGACGCCGGCAAGCGCCGCGGGCACGTGCGCCTCGCGCGCCACCGCGCCCATCGCGCCGATCACCGCGGGGTCGATGACGTCGTTCGTCCTAAGCTGGCTGTCGATCATCGCGGCGCGCATGTCGGCCGCCCCCATCTCGCTCAATTTCGTCGCCATCATCCGATTTCCGATTCTCTGGACCCAAAGCGTTGCGCGCAGACCTAGCCCATGCCATGCTGTATTGCAATAGTAATACAGCCCTGCCGCCAACCTGCGCCGCGCAATAGCTGGCAACGGGGGAGCCGCCAAGCCCCGCATTGCTGCGGATCGATGCCAATCGCCGGCAATCGCCCAATAATCGCATTGCCAGTGCGAAGCGAAATCGCTAGGGGCGCTCTCTCCACGCAAATCTGCGCCTGAGGCCCGATGGCGGAGTGGTGACGCAGCGGACTGCAAATCCGTATACGCCGGTTCGATTCCGGCTCGGGCCTCCAACCATATTCCCGTCAGACAGCAAAGTTTCGCCTTCGGGCCGCATCCGACCTTCATGCGGGGATGGCATATGGGCTTTCCGGTCCGGCGCGGCGGCTTTCGCGGCTTGTTTTCCAGCCGGGAATCGTGTGGACTGAAGATCGGGCAAAGCGGGGCGCCGATCATCCGATGACCACTTTCTTGTGCGATGCAGCCGGTCGCCATGATCACGCGTCGCGTGGCGATGTGGCTCGGATATTCGCGCTGTCCGATCGCCAGTCGGAGCTTCTGTGGCACCTGGTCGAAACCGGCGGCCTGCGCGAGGCGGCGGGCGCGATGGGGTGCTCCTACGTATCGGCGCGCAATATGCTCGCGGAGATCAAGACGAAGTTCGGGCTCGATACGATTCCCATGCTGGTGGGACAGACGCTCGCGATGAGCGACGATCGGGGCGTCGGCGCCGCCTTTCATGACCTGTTCGGGTTGACCGACCGGCAATTCGCGATCGCGCGCGCGATCGCCGTCCGCAAGAGCCGCGCGGAGATCGGCGAGGCCCTGGGGCTGTCGGACGCCGTCGTCGATGCCGAGATGAAGAATATCCACCTGATCCTCGGCGCGAGCAATGCGGCGGAAATCGTGCGTCTGGTCTCGGCCGCCCTGTCGCACGGACAGGTCGATGCCGAACCCGAAGTGTCGATCCTGGGCGGCCATGTTCTTCCCGGTGCGTCGATCCTGGTCGATGGTCGCACGGTCGCCTATTCGGATTATGGGCCCGCGGGCGGGCGGGCGGTCCTCATCCTGCACAGCACGATCACCGCCCGGGCGCCGCCGACCCGCCTCGTGCGGGCGCTGTGGCGGCAGGGGTTTCGCACGCTGGCGATCGATCGCCCCGGATTCGGCGATAGCGACGCGGCGCGCGATCCGTCGCCGCCCTATCGCACGGCGTCGGACGATGTCGCGGCGCTGTGCCGGACGCTCGGCATCGAGAGGATCGACCTGATCGCGCGGGGCAGCGGGCAGGCAGCCGTGAGCCTGGCGCACCACCACCCCGATCTCGTCGATCGCGCGATCCTCGTCAATCCGACGCCCGCCATCGCGCACACGCCGCACGATCGCGGCCCGCTCGGCATCGTCAAGCGGCGCTTTGCTGCAAATCCGGCCCTCATCGAACTGACGATCCGCACGCTCGCCCGTTTCGGGACCGCGACGCGGCTGCGCGACGGCATGATCCGCTCGTTCCGCGACAGCGCCCCCGATCTCGCGCTCGCCGAAAGCGATCCGCAGTTCATCGCCGATTATCTGCGCGCGACGCGCGATTTCGGGCGCGGGCGCATTCGCGGCTATGTCGAGGAGCAGCGCGCCTGGGCGACGGGGTTCGACGTTGCGCCGCTGCCCGGCAAGGATCGGTGGCGCATCATCCAGGCGGCGGACTATGTGCTCCACGCGCCCGAAGCGGCGATCGGCTATTGGCGCGCCCGCTTGCCCGATACGCCGTTGCAGCGGATCGAAGGCGCCGGCCAGATGCTGGCCTATTCCCATCCCAACCATGTCGTCGATGCGCTTGGTCCGGCGTGATTTTTTGAAACGACCATACATTCCGGGATGGACGCCTTTGCGCCGCGGACGATAGCATGAGCGCCTGTCACGGATCCGCCGGGGGGCGGATCGGACGGGGCAATGCCATTGCGACGCGCGCGGATTGACCACCCGCCGCGGTCGCGCGGACGGGGGTAGAAAAGCGGATGCGGCAGCGACATCCATATGATTGGGACGATCTCTTTCTCGATGCGGCGCTCGATCCCGGCAAATGGCTCGGCGCGCTCGACACGATGGCGAGCCGCACGGGTTCCTCCCGCGGGCAGCTGATCGGCGTCGGCGCGGGGCGGGATATCCCCTTCAACATGGTGACCAGCTTCACGCCCGCCATGATCCGAAAGCCCGAAAGCCATGACTGGTACAGCGAAACGGCCAATTTTCGCGTCGCGGCCTCGAACCGCCAGGTCGCCCGCGGACATTATGATCCGATCCTGCACGAAGATCATTATGACGAGGTAATCCCGAGCCTCGCGTCGCGCGACTATATCGAATGGTGCGAGGAAATCGGCATTCCCTTCGGCTGCCAGACCAATTTGGTCGTCGACGATTTCGGGATCGTCGGGCTGTCGACGCTGCGCAGCCGGCGAGACGGGCGGACCACTCCGGTCCAGCGCAGAATCTTTGCCGAGGCTGCCGTCGCAGCTCGGCGCGCGGTGCGGTTGCAGGAGAAGCTGGAGGGGCATCAGGCGCACTTATTTGCGGGCGCCTTCGACGCGATCGCCATCAACGCCTTCATCATCGACGCGCGCGGCCATCTGCTCGCCCAGACCGTCGCGGCGGAGGCTCTGTTGCAGTCCGGCGCGGTGCGGCGCGTGGGTTCGTCGATCGACGCCGACGGTGCGCCGCATACGCTGCGCGCTCTGATCCAGGGGCTTTTGGCGGACGGCGGCGCGCCGCATGTCCGCACGATGCTAGCGGCGACCGATGACGCGGAACCGCTGATGATCGAAGGTTTTCGGTTGCCCGAGCGCGAATGGTCGCTCGGCAAGCTCCCCCACGCCATTCTGGTCGTCAACGCCCCGAAGCGCGATCGCGCGGGCGTGACCGCCTATCTGTCGGCGATCTATCGGCTGAGCCTGGCGGAAGCCGATATCGCGCTGCGGCTGTTCGAGGGGAAGACGCGGGCGCAAATCAGCGAGGAACGCGGCGTCACGGGCGAGACGCTGCGCGGCCAGATCAAGCAGATCTATCAAAAATGCGGCGTCAATGGGGAGGCGGCGCTGATGCGCCGGCTGGCACCATTTTTTGCATGAGGACCCCCCGCCGGGGGATGACGCCAAGACGGCGGATAAAATACGGCTGTTGTTAAGCGGTTAATAAGCCGTCGATCACGGGGGTCGTGACGAACATTGCGGACAAAGGGAGGCCGGAGCGCGGTGCGCTTGCGGAGACCCTTTCGCTCGGACTTCAGAACCAGGGGGAAACCACATCATGTCGAATATCTCAAAATCGCGCCTGCTCGCGACGAGCGCGATCGCCGGGCTCTCGATCCTGCAGCTCACGCCCGCCGCGCAGGCGCAGGGCAGCTTTGGCATCCACAACGACCAACCCGACCCGCTGGAAATCTCCGTCGGCGAGGGTGAGGAGATCGTCGGCGACGATATCGGCATCTATGCCGACAATGGCCCGGTCATCGTCGACAATGCCGGGACGGTCCGTGGCAACGGCGCCAGCAACGGACCAGGCATCGACAGCCGGCCGAGCGGCGGCATCGTGATCGCGCAGCCGGGGTCGGAAATCACCAACAGCGGCGAGATCAGCGGCGCCGCGAACGGCATCGCGACCTCCTATTTCTTCAGCGAGGACGAAAATGACGAGGAACTGCCGCCCGAAGCACGCGCCGCCGACACGGTGGTCGTCAACACCGGGCTGATCAGCGGCGAAGGCGGCTCGGGCGTCTCGCTGGTCGGTGGCGGCAGCGTCACCAACGACGGGACGATCCGCGGCCTCGACGGCTTCCCCGGCAGCGGCGTCCCCGGGGTCGGCGTCGCGATCTCCGAATTTCCGGGCGCGATCGCCGAGGGCGTCGACGGCATCGGCACGATCGTCAACAATGGCGAAGGCGTGATCGAGGGGCAGACCTTCGGCGCGGTGCTTTCGGGCGGCGGAACGATCGAGAATCACGGCGCGATCCGCGCCACGGGCCAGTATAATCCGACGATTCCCGGTGCCCAGACCCCCATCGGCATCATCTTGGGAGCCACGCCCGAGCAGGAAGGGCGCAGCGCGACGCTGACCAACGGGGGGCTCGTCCAGGGCTTCCTCGGTGTCGTCGCGGCGGGATCGCTCGATACCGTCACGATCGAAAATGGCGGCATCATCAACGGGCAGGCGTTCGGTATATTGGGTTCGTCGGCCGGCGCGCTGGCGATCGACAATGCGGAGGACGGCCAGATCCTCGCCGGCGGCAACGCGATCAACGTCGGCACGAGCACGCTGGCGCTGTCCAACGCCGGCCTGGTCCAGAGCCAAAGCCAGAACGGCGTCAATATCCAGAGCGCCGATGCGGTGATCGAGAACAGCGGCACGATCCGGGGCGGCGTGTCGGGCATTGCCACCAGCGTGTTCCAGGGCAGCCCGGGGGTCTTCGAGGCGCTGGCGGCTAACACCAGCGTCACCAACAGCGGCACGATCATCGGTGCAGGCGGCGCGGCGGTCGCGCTGACCGGCGGCGGATCGGTAGTCAACAGCGGCACCATCCAGGGTAGCAACGGCGCCACCGGAACGGCGGGGATCGGTGTCTCGATCAGCGAATTCGAGGGCGCGGTCGCCGAGGGCATCACGGGAATCGGGTCGATCGTCAACGACGAGGACGGCGTCATCGAGGGGCAGACCTTCGGTGCCGTGCTGTCGGGCGGCGGAACGATCACGAACAGCGGCACGATCCGCAGCACCGGCGTGTATAATCCCGCCACCGCTGTCACCCCCATCGGGATCGTGATGGGCGCGACCCCCGAACAGGAAGGTCGCAGCGCGACGCTCGATAACGATGGCGTGGTGACAGGCTTCCTCGGCATCGTCGCCGGGGGCTCGCTCGATACCGCGACGATCAACAACAGCGGCATCATCAACGGCAACGCGCTCGGCATCGTCGGCCAGTCGACCGGCGACCTGATCGTCAACAATCTGGAAGACGCCGAAATCGCCTCGGGCGGCGTCGCCATCACGGCCAACACCAGCCGGCTTGTCGTCGAAAACGATGGTATGATCCGCGGCGATTCGCAGACCGGGATCAATATCCTCACTCCCGACGCGGTGATCACCAACCGCGGCACGATCCTGGGCGGCCAGTTCGGCATCACTACCGGCGCCTTTCAGGCCAGCCCCGGGGTGTTCGAGGGCCGGGCGACGGGCACCAGCGTCGTCAACGAGGGCACGATCATCGGGGAGGGCGACGATGGCATCCGCCTGATCGGCGGCGGCAGCGTCACCAACAGCGGCACGATTTATGGCCAGATCGCAGACTATGCCGACGGCATTTCGATGTTCGCCCAGACCGACCAGGCCAACGAGGATTACAGCGCGCTCGTCACCAACGAGGAAGGCGGTGAAATCGCGGCGCATCGCTTTGGCGTCATCCTCTCGGGCGGCGGCGAGGTCGTCAACGCCGGGTCGATCCGGGGCGGCAACGGGGGCGTCTATATCCAGGGGACCGCGCTCAACTCCGACCCGAGCGAGGACCGCAGCGGGCTGACCGCCAGCGTCGTCAATTCGGGGACGATCCGGGGCACCGGCGACCTCGGCGGCAGCGGCGGGGACGGCTATGGCGTCGGCTTCGGCAGCGACATGTCGACCGCCACGCTGGAAAACAGCGGCACGATCGTCAGCGACTTCGGCGCCGCCGTGTCGCAGGGCTCGCGCGCCGACGTGACGGTCACCAATGCCGAGGGCGGGACGATTACCGGTGCGACCTCGGGCATCTATTCCTTCGCGACCGGCACGCTCGCAGTGAACAATGCGGGCACCATTCGCGGCGAGGGCACCTATGACGGCTTCGCCGCGGCGCCCGACGCCGGCATCACGATCACGACCGCCGCGTCGAGCGTGACCAACAGCGGCACCATCTCGGGCGTCGGCGCAGGCATCACCACCGCCTACCAATATGATGAGGAGATCGGCGAGCTCGTCGGTCTCGCCATCGGCACCGAGATCGAAAACAGCGGGACGATCGCCGGCGAATCGAACGACGGCGTCCGCCTGATCGGCGGCGGCAGCGTCACCAACAGCGGCATGATCACCGGAACGGGCGGCGCGCTCGCCGACGGCATTTCGATGTATGGCTATGCCGACCAGACGAGCGAGGGGTATGGCGCCCTTGTCACCAATGCCGATGGCGGATCGATCACGGGTGACCGCTTCGGCATCATCCTGTCGGGCGGCGGGGACGTCAGCAACGCGGGCGCGATCGAAGGCATCGAGGGCGGACTCTTCATCCAGGGTACCGCGCTCGATAGCGGCAACCGGAGCGGGCTGACCGCGCGTGTCGTCAACTCGGGGTCGATAACCGGCACCCGCGCCGACGGGATCAACGGCTATGGCCTTGGTTTCGGCAGCGACCTCGCAACCGCGACGCTCGACAACAGCGGAACGATCAGCAGCGAGGCCGGTGCGGGCGTGTTCCACGGCACGCTCGGGGACGTCACGATCACCAATGCCGAAGGCGCTACGATCGAGGGCTGCACCCACGGCGTCTATGCCGGCGGCGATGGGTCGCTTGCGCTCGACAATGCGGGCATGATCCGCGGCAACGGCGCTTATGAGGGGCCCGATGCCCCCGCCGACGCCGGTGTCTTGGTCCAGTCGGCGGGAGCCACGATCACCAACAGCGGCACCATCTCGGGCGCTGGCTACGGGATCGTCACCCAGCTTTATTATAATGACGAAACCGGCCAGACCGAGATTCGCGCGGTCAATACCAGCGTGACCAACAGCGGCACGATCCGCGGCGATGCCAATGATGCTGTCCGCCTCTTCGGGGGCGGATCAGTCATCAACAGCGGCACGATCAAGGGTGTCGCAGGCAGCCAGACCGACGGGATCACGATTCAGGCGTTCGGCGGGCAGGACACCAGCGGCAGCACGATGCTCGGCAGCATCGAAAACCAGGACGGCGGCACGATTTCGGGCGTACGATATGGCGTATTGGCGGTCAGCGGCGCATCGGTCACCAACGCCGGGACGATCTTGGGTGGACTCACCGGCGTCGTGATCGGCAAGCAGGCGACCGCCGGTAAGACGGGGGCGCTCGTCAACAGCGGCACGATCAACGGCGGCGTCGAGATCGATGTCGACAGCGCGACCGCCGCGAACAGCGGAACGATCATCAGCGAGACGGGCGTCGCACTGACGTCGCTCGGCAAGATCGACCTTGTGAACAGCGGGACGCTGAGCGGCGGTGACGGCGTTGCGGCAACGCTCAGCGCCTTCGACGACAGCGTCACACTCAAGACCGGCAGCGCCATCGCCGGCGTCGTCGATGCGGGCGCGGGCACCGACAGGCTGGTCCTCGACGGCGACATTCTGGAGCTCACCGAAGCGCAGCAGCTCACCGCCGCGACGGGGTTCGAGGAATTGCAGGTCGCGGCGGGCTATTGGTCGACATCGGGCGTGGTCGGCGAATTCGGCCAGGTCGCGATCGACGAAGGTGCGGCGCTTCAGGTCAATGAGGTGACGGTCGGCGGCGAAGCCGATTCGCCGATCCTGACCGCGTCGGTCGTCACCAACGGCCTCCTCGTGCTGAACTTCGGCGACGACGAGACCGTGTCCAACCTCGACGAACTGACGATCAGCGGCAGCGGCAGGCTGCAGCTCATCGGCGACGCGGTGTTCACCGTCGACACCGATACGGTGGGCCACACCGGCGGCACCATCGTCTCGAACGGCGGCCTTGTCCTGACCGGTCTGCTTCAGGGCGATGTCCTCACCGAAGGCGACGGCTATTTCGAACTCGGCGCCGGCGGCACCGAGGGCAGCTTCGAGGGCAATATCGTCAACGACGGCCGCTTCGTCTTCAACCGTTCGGACGATTACGACTTCCTGGGCGCCTTCTCGGGCAGCGGCACGCTCGACAAGCGCGGCGCCGGCACGCTGACCTTCATGGGCGACTATGCCTTCCAGGGCGTCACCAATATCTTCGGCGGCGCGGTGCGCATCGGCGGCATCATCGACCCCGAAACCGAGTTCAACCTCGGCGAAGGCGGCGCGCTCGACATCACCGGCCAGGATCAGACGATCGGCGGCCTGGCGGGCGCTGGCGATGCCCAGGTCGTCCTCGGTGACAACCAGCTTACCGTCGATCAGAGCACGAACAGCGAGTTCGCGGGTGCGATCTCGGGCAGTGGCGGCTTCGTCAAGACGGGCGACGGCACGCTGAACCTGTCGGGCGCCAGCGATTATAGCGGCCCGACCACGGTCGACGGCGGCAAGCTCGCGGTCAACGGTTCGATCGTCTCCGACGTCACGGTGAACGCGGGCGGCGCGCTTGGCGGCAACGGCAGCGTCGGGACGACGACGATCAACGACGGCGGTGCGCTGACCCCGGGCAATTCGATCGGCCGCCTGACCGTCGCGGGCGACCTGACCTTCGCCGCGGGCTCGGTCTATGAGGTCGAGGTCAATGCCGCGGGTCAGGGCGACCGGGTCGATGCGACCGGCACCGTCACGATCGACAGCGGCGCGAGCGTCGCGGTGCTCGCCGAGGACGGCGACTACAACGGCCGCACCGACTATGTGATCGTCACCGGCGCGGGCGGCGTCGACGGCAGCTTCGGTTCGGTGACGAGCGACCTCGCCTTCCTCGATCCGCTGCTGCGCTACAGCGCGACGGCGGTGACCCTGTCGCTCTATCGCAACGACGTCGATTTCGCCGACGTCGCGATCGGCTTCAACCAGGCGGGCGTCGCCGCCGCGGTGCAGTCGCGCGGCATCGACGATCCGCTGTTCGAGGCGGTCGTGAACCAGAATGCGGCGGGCGCGCAGGCGGCGTTCGGCGATCTGTCGGGCGAAATCCTCGCGAGCACGATCAGCGGGCTCACCGATGACAGCCGCCACTTGCGCAATGCGCTCTACGGGCTGACGGGGCCGGAGGAAGCGAGCCTGTTCGTCTGGGGTTCGGCCTTCGGCGGCTGGGGCGATTTCGACGCCAAGGCGGGCCGCTTCGCGATGGACACCGATCACAAGGGCTTCGTGACCGGTATCGGCTATGGCGGCAAGGGCTTCGCCGCGGCGCTGTCGGCAGGGATCGGCAATTCTGACTTCCGCTTCGGCGGCCGCAGCGACCGGGCCAAGGCCGACAGCAAATATCTGGCCGCGCACCTGACCTATGGCACCGGCGCGGGCTTCCGCGGCGCGGCCGGGCTCGCCTATGGCTGGCACGATGTCGACACGGTGCGCACGATCGGCTTCACGCCGCTTGCCCAGACGCTCGAATCGAACCGCGATGCGAACACGCTGCAACTGTTCGCCGAGGCCGGATACGACGTGAAGACGGGTAGCCTCGCGCTCACCCCCTTCGCCCGGATCGCGCATGTCCGCACCAAGAGCGACGCCTTTGTCGAGACGGGCGGCAATGCCGCGCTCGCGCTCGCCAAGGCCGAGCAGGAAACGACCTTCCTCAGCCTCGGCGCCCGGGCGCGTCTCAACGCCGACCAGCCGGGCTTCCAGCCCTATCTGTCGGCGGCGTGGAACCGTGCGTCGGGTGATCGCGGCGCTTCGGCCCTCGCCGGCTTCGCGACCGGCGGCGGCAGCTTCGCGCTGCTCGGCACGCTGATCCCGAAGACCTCGGCCGAGGTCGAGGCGGGCTTTGATTACAGCGCGGGCAATCTGCGGATCGGCGCCGCCTACAGCGGCACGCTCGCGTCGGATCGCAGCACGCACGGTGTGCGGATAACCGCGCGGATCGCCTTCTGACCACACTACCCCGGTTGGACGGAGGACATGCGGTTAGGGGCCGGAGCATGGTCAATCGCTCCGGCCCCATCCGATGAAGACGATATCCCGATGCTCGCTGCGACCCTGAGCGGACGGATAGGCCTCCGGCACTTAACGTGCCGGAGGCCTGAAAGGGCCCGCCTGCTGGTGGGCCCTTTCCATTGCAGCGCTCCGCAAGCCGGATTCGGCCGGTGCACCCGCTCCGCCGATTGCGCATTGCATTCGTAATCGCAAACGCCGCGCGGCGGCTGTTCTACGCGACAGACGGTTGCGGGCGTGCCCTTCGCGCCGCCTGGAAAAATCATTTGGATTCAAAGCCCTTTTGATCGATTATCGGCTGTGCCGATGCGTCTTTTCCGCTTGTGAAACGATCGCTCCGCCTCGACGCCTCCGCCATGGCGGAATGCGTCGGCGCGTTGACAAAGGGAACGTTATCATTTAGGTGAACGTTCACATGAAAACGCCGTCATCAGAGCGGCTCAATCGGGAGGGTTCAGGATGCAGGCTTCGCACAGGCATTGGCTCGCCAGGCTTCTGGTCGGTACGTCGGCGCTGTCGCTGATGGGCGCGGCGCAGACCGCGATGGCGCAGGAGGGGCCGGCGGACACTGGCGGCGGCGACGAGATCGTCGTGACCGGCATCCGCGCCAGCCTCGAATCGGCGGCCGCGATCAAGCGCGACGCGCAGGGCGTCGTCGACGCGATCTCGTCCGAAGACATCGGCAAATTCCCCGACACCAACCTCGCCGAATCGCTCCAGCGCATCACCGGCGTGTCGATCGACCGCTCGAACGGCGAAGGCTCGACCGTCACCGTTCGCGGCTTCGGCCCCGAATTCAACCTGGTGACGCTGAACGGCCGCCAGATGCCGACCGCGATCATCGGCGACGGCGGCAGCGCGCCCTCGTCGCGCTCGTTCGACTTCGCCAACTTGGCGTCCGAAGGCATCGCCGCGGTCGAGGTCTACAAGAGCGGCCGCGCGACGGTCGAATCGGGCGGCATCGGCTCGACGATCAACATCCGCACCCCGCGCCCGCTCGACAAGCCGGGGATGCACGGCAGCCTCTCGGTCAAGGGGGTCTATGATTCGTCGCGCAACGAAGGCCATCCGATCACGCCCGAAATCTCGGGCATCTTCAGCACGACGTTCGCCGACGACAGGATCGGCATCCTGATCACCGGCTCCTATCAGAAGCGCAAGTCGAGCACGAACCAGGCCAATGTCGGCTGGCGCGACGGCTATCTCGGGTCCGATGAGAATATGTGGGGCGGACTGGCCTTCCCCGGCGATCCGCGCTTCGCCAACATCACCAACCGCCCGGGGCCGGACGACGTCTATCAGGTGCCGCAGAATGGCTCCTACGACCTCAACGACATCGACCGCGAGCGCATCAACGGGCAGGCGGTGCTGCAATTCCGCCCCGTCGACGGGCTGACCGCGACGCTCGATTACACCTATTCGCGCAACACGGTGCAGACGCGGAACAGCAATGTCGGCATCTGGTTCAACCATGAGGATACGACGAGCGCGTGGACCGACGGCCCCGTCGCGGGCCCGATCTTCTATTCCGAACATTTCGCGGCGCCAGGCGCGCCGCCGAGCGAGACGACGCTCAACAGCGGCAAGGATCTGTCCTACAGCGGCGCGCTCAGCGACAACCGCGCCGAAAACCGCTCGCTGGGCTTCAACCTGACCTGGCAGGGCGACGACGGCGTGACGATCGACTTCGACGCGCATCATTCGACCGCGACGGTGAAGCCGGTCAACCGTTTCGGGTCGAGCATGTCGGTGGGCAACGCGATCTTCGGCATCCAGAACCAGATGATCAATTTCGAGAACGACCTGCCGATCCTGTCCTACGAAATGTATCCGGGGATCGATCCGCTGAACGCGGCGCTGATCCAGCCGACGGGCAATGCGTTCCGCGCCGCCTATTTCCGCGACGAGATCAACCAGGTGCAATTGCACGGCCGCTATGATCATGAGGGCGGCTTTCTCGACAGCATCGATTTCGGCGTATCCTATGTCGAGAATCATGTGCGGTCCGCCTTCGGCACGATCCAGAACGATACCTGGGGCGGTGCGGGGCCCGCATCGGACATTCCCGACGACATCTTCACGCTCCAGACGCTGCCCGACAAATTCCCCGGGCTCGCGCAGCCGGGGATGATCCAGAGCTTCTATTCGTTCGATTTCGAACGGATGGCCGACCTGATCGAGAGCCTCTACGGCACCTGCAGCCAACCGCTGACCGGTGCGCAGGCGATTCCCGGCACCTGCATCGCGGCGTATAACACCGACCGGCGCATCACCGAAAAGACGCTGGCGCCCTATGTGCAGGTCGCGACCAAATTCGATCTGTTCGACAATCCCGCGCATTTCGTCGCCGGACTGCGTTACGAAAGCACCGATATTTCGTCGGCAGCACTGGTGCCGGTCCCCGTCGATACGCGCTGGGTGGGCGAGAATGAATTCAACATCGTCCTGTCGGGCGACAGCGACTTCACGCGCTTCAAGGGCTCGTATGAAAACTGGCTGCCGGCGTTCGACCTCGACGTTTCGCCGCTGCAGGACGTCAAGCTGCGCGCGTCGTACAGCCACACGATCACGCGCGCCGACTATGCCAATATGCAGGGCGGGCGCACGCTCGACACGCTCTTCCGCGTCGGCGGCGGCACGGGGGCGCAGGGCAATCCGGGGCTCGTCCCCTATAAATCGAAGAATATCGACCTGTCCGCCGAATGGTATTACGCGCCCGGCAGCTATGTGTCGGTCGGCTGGTTCCACAAGGATGTCAGCAACTTCATCTCGACCACCCGCGTCGATACCCCGGCCTTCGGGCTGACCACCCCGGTGAACGGGCCGCGCTGGAACGCTGCGGTTGCGGCGATCGGGCAGGGGGCGACGGTGTCGCAGATCCGCCAATATATCTTCGAACATTATCCCGATACGGTGACGATCACCGGCGGCGGGCCGGGCACCTATGTCGGCGTCATCAACAGCGCGCCCGGCGATCCGCTGCTCAATTTCCAGATCACGCAGCCGATCAACAGCGATCAGACCGCGTCGCTGAACGGCTGGGAGTTCGCGCTCCAGCACAGCTTCTGGGATACAGGCTTCGGCGTTCTGCTGAACTACACGATCGTCAACGGCGATGCCGTCTACGACAATAGGCAGCCGGCATCGGTGCCGCAGTTCGCGCTCACGGGCCTTTCCGACAGCGCCAACGCGGTCGCCTATTACGACAAGGGCGGCCTGCAGGCGCGCGTCGCGTGGAACTGGCGCGACAAGTTCCTGCAATCGACGGGGCCGAACCCGACCTATGTCGAGGCCTATTGGCAGATTGACGCCAGCGCGAGCTATGAATTCATCCCCGGCTTCACCGCCTTCGTCGAGGCGATCAACCTGACCGGGGAGGGGCGGCGCGCGCATATGCGAAGCAGCAATAATGTGACCTTCGTGTCGCCGGGCTTCGCTCGCTACGCGGCCGGTATCCGGTTCAACTTCTAACCTCCAGGCGCGGCAACCCCTCCCTGCCGCCAACCGGCGAGAGAGTCGCGCCTTCGGGGCGCGGCTCTTTTGCGTGACGGGCGGGGGCGGGTGGCGTAGGAACGTTCCCAATGGCGAAAACCGCCGCTGCCGAACGGGAGACAAAGGATCGGATGACCAGCCACGCCCCCCTCGACAACCAAAGCCACCGCGACCTTCGCGTCCGCGCCGACGCGGGGGCGGAGCTGGGCGACGGGGTGATGGCGACACTGATCGTGCCGTCCGAATTCCGCCGCGTGCAGGCCGATTTTCCGATCCTCTTCCGGCGCGAGGCGGGGCAGGAGCGCTTTTTCGCGGTCGCGTTGCTGGGGTTCGAGACGGGCGAGAATCTCTTTCTCGACGGCGCGCGCTGGGACGGGGGGTATCGCCCGCTATCGCTGGCGATCCAGCCTTTCCTGATCGGCCGGCCGGCGAACGGCGAGGGGCCGGGACAGGTGCATGTCGACCTCGCGCACCCGCGTATCGCGCAAGGCGACGATGGCGTGCGGCTGTTCGATGCGAACGGCCTCGCGACGCCCTTCCTCGAAGACATCGCCGGAAAGCTCGGCGAACTCAACGACGGCTATCGCGAGAGCGGCGCCTTTTTCGACGCGCTCGCCGAGCATGACCTGCTCGAACCTTTCACCTTCGAGGTCACGCTGGACGACGGGTCGCTCCATTCGCTTGTCGGCTTTCACATCATCGACGAGGCGCGGCTGCGCGCGCTCGATGCCGATGTGCTTGGCGCGCTGCACGCGGCGGGGCATCTGATGCCGGTCTTCATGGCGCTCGCCTCGCTGTCGCAGCTCGCGGAACTCGCGCGGCGCAAGAACAGCAGGCGGCGCGATGGCTGAGCGAGACGCCCCGATCGACACCCGCGCCGCGCGCGTGCCCGAGCGCGAATGGCGGGACGCGGGGCTGGATGCGCTGCTGGACGGCGCGCGCGAACCCTTCGTGCTGCGCGGGCTCGTCGCCGACTGGCCGCTCGTCGCTGCGGGCCGGACCTCGGCGGAGGCGGCGCGGCGTCATCTGCTCGATCATGCCCGCGACCGCGCGTTCAAGGTCTCGATCGGCCCGCCGGGGCACGACGGGCGATTGTTCTACGACGCCGACATGGCGATGAATTTCCGCACCGGCACGGGAAAGCTTGCCGACATCTTCGCGGGGCTGGCGAAGGGCGAGGAACTGGGCGACATCCGCACCGTCTATCTCGCCTCGATCGACATTCCGACGCATTTCGACGGGCTCGACACCGCGAACCCGATCGATCTCGGCGCGCGCGATCCGCTCAAGAGCATCTGGATCGGGACACGGACGCGGATCGCCGCGCACAACGACTATCCCGACAATCTCGCCTGCTGTGCGGCGGGGCGGCGGCGCTTCACGCTGTTTCCGCCCGACCAGTTCGGTAACCTCTATCTGGGGCCGATCGACAATACCCCCGCCGGCCGCACCGTCAGCATGGTCGATTTCGCCGCGCCCGATCTTGCCGCTTATCCGCGTTTCGCGGAGGCGATGGCGCACGCGCAGACGGCAGAGCTCGAGCCCGGCGACGCGATCTTCATCCCCTCGATGTGGTGGCACCATGTCGAGGCGCTCGCCGACTTCAACATATTGGTCAATTACTGGTGGCGCCGCACTCCGGCGTGGTTCGGCCAGCCGCAGGAAGCGCTCAACCATGCGATCCTCGCGATCCGCGACATGGCGCCCGCGGACAAGGCGATCTGGCGCGACCTGTTCGACCATTATGTGTTCCGGAACGATGGCCAGGCGACCGACCATATTCCTCCACCCGCACGCGGCATTCTCGCTCCTCTCACTTCGGAGAGTGCGGGGCGGTTGCGCGCCTTTCTACTAAGGACGTTGAGCAGATGACCGAGGGCAAGCAGCTTCGCCGTATCGTGATCGCCGGGGGCGGGACCGCGGGCTGGATGATGGCGGCGGCGATCGCGCGGACGATGGGGGCGACGATCGACCTGACGCTCGTCGAATCGGAGGCGATCGGCACCATCGGGGTCGGCGAATCGACGATCCCGCCGCTCGTCAATTTCAACCGCATCCTCGGCATTCCGGAGCCCGATTTCATGCGCGCGGCGCAGGCGACCTTCAAGCTCGGCATATTGTTCGACAATTGGAAACAGGACGGGGACAGCTATTTCCACAGCTTCGGCCTCAGCGGCAAGGATCACTGGTCGGCGGGCTTCCAGCATTTCTGGCTGCGCGCGCGGGCCGCGGGCTATCCGCACAGCTATGATGATTATTGCCTCGAACTCGTCGCCGGGCTGCAGGGCAAGTTCGCGCATCTGCCCGAAGAGCGGATGAACTATGCCTATCATGTCGACGCGACGCTCTATGGCCGCTTCCTGCGGGGGCTCGCCGAGGCTGACGGCGCAAAGCGCATAGAGGGTAAGATTCAGTCGGTCGAACTCGACGGCGAGACCGGCAATATTGCCGCGCTGCTGCTCGACGGCGAGCGGCGCGTCGAGGGCGACATGTTCGTCGACTGCACCGGCTTTCGCGGCCTGCTGATCGACGGCGCGCTTCACGCGGGGTTCGAGGATTGGGGCCATTGGCTGCCCAACGACAGCGCGGTCGCGCTCCAGTCAAAGCACCAGGGACCGCCGATGCCCTATACGCGCGCGATCGCGCACGATGCCGGCTGGCAATGGCGCATTCCGCTCCAGCACCGGATGGGCGCGGGGATCGTCTATTCGAGCCGTTACCTGTCGCGCAACGCGGCGCTCGACCGCCTGCTGTCGTCGCTCGGCGAGCCGCTGGTCGAGCCGATCGACATCAAATTCCGCGGCGGGGCGCGGCGCCGGCAATGGGTTCGCAACTGCGTCGCGGTCGGGCTCGCGGGCGGCTTCGTCGAGCCGCTCGAGGCGACGACGGTCCACCTGATCCAGCGCGCGATCCTGCGCTTCATCCGCCTGATGCCCAACGGCCGCGTGAGCGAGCGCGACGCGATCGAGTTCAACGAGCAGCAGCGCCGCGACATCGAGCAAATCCGCGACTTCGTGATCCTGCACTATAAGGCGACCGAGCGCCGCGACAGCCCCTTCTGGCGCCATGTCGCCGCGATGCCGATCCCCGACAGCCTGCAGCAGAAGATCGAGCTGTTCCGCGAAACCGGCCGGGTGTTCCGCAAGAATGAGGAATTGTTCGGCGAGAATAGCTGGGTTCAGGTGATGATGGGGCAGGGGATCGAGCCGCAAAGCTGGCACCCGATCGCCGAGAAATTATCGCCCGACGAACTCGACCGCTTCATGGCGGGTTTGCGCGAAAGCGCCGCGCGCACCGCCGCGACCTTGCCCGACCATCACGCCTATGTCGCGCGCTATTGCGGCGCGCGGGAGCCGCAAGCGGCGTGAAAAAGATGGAAAACGCGTATCTTGCCGTCTGGCCATGCGCCCGCCGCGGCCCTATCAGGGCCGGGACCGAGGTGGTGGGGAACGGAACGTACTGATGGGGCGCCGGCGGCAATCGGTGACGATCAAGCATGTGGCGGCCGATGCGGGGGTGTCGCTGCAGACGGTCAGCCGCGTCATCAACAACGAGCCCAATGTGCGCCCCGAAATGAAGGAGCGCGTGCAGGCGTCGATCGACAAATTGGGCTATGTCCCGTCGATCGCGGCGCAGCGGATGAGCGGGTCGCGATCCTATCTGATCCTCGCGATCAACGACCGCGAACGCACGATCGCCGACTGGAAGGCGCGGCAGGGCACCGACTGGGTTGACCAGATGCTGTTCGGCGGGATGCTGAAATGCGCCGAATATGGCTATCGGATGATTTTCGAGCTGGTCGATACGCACACCGACCATGTCGAGCGCGAATTGCGCGCGACGATCGCGGCGCTTCAGCCCGACGGAGTGATATTGACCCCGCCGCACTCGGACAATCCGCTGATCGTGAACCTGCTCCATGCGCAGAAGATTCCCTTCGCGCGCATCGGGTCGCACGGCGGCGAGGCGGGGATCGCGCTGACGATGGACGACGAAGGATCGGCGGCGCTTGCGACGCGGCACCTGATCGGGCTCGGCCACCGGCGCATCGGCTTCATTTCGGGGTCGGTCGAATATGACCTCAGCCACTGGCGCATCGACGGCTGGAAGGCGGAGATGGCGGCGGCGGGGCTGCCGGTCGACGGGCTGCTCGCCGAGGGCGATTTCAGCTATGCCTCGGGCGAGGCGGCGGCGCGGCGCCTGCTCGAAGGCGCGGCCCCACCGAGCGCGATCATCGCGAGCAACGACCAGATGTCGCTCGCGACGCTGGAGGTCGCGCGCGAACGCGGGCTCGACGTGCCGCGCGACCTGTCGCTGGTCAGCTTCGACAACACGCCGATCGTCCATTTCGCCCAGCCGCCGCTGACCGCGGTCGACCAGCCGGTGGCGGCGACGGTCGCGCGCGCGGTCGAACTGATCATCGCGGTGCAGCGCGGCGAGAAATTGCCCGACGCGCCGACGGTGGTCAGCGGTGGCCTGATCGAGCGCGGCTCGACGGCGCCTCCCATTGGCTGACCCATTGGCCGACGGCGCCGCGCCGCCGCGCCGCCAGTCGGTGCGTTTCCTGCTGCTCTATGCGCTTGCGGCCGCGGGCGGCGCGATCGCTTATGTGCCGTTCCTGACTCTGCTGCTCCCTGCGCGCATGGCCGAACTCGCGGGCGCCGACGATGTGCGCTGGCTCGGCTATCTGACCTTCTTCGGCGCGCTTGCGGCCAGCGCGGGCGGGCTGCTCTTCGGCTGGCTCAGCGATCGCACGCAAAGCCGCCGTCCGTGGGTGCTGGCGGGGCTGGTCCTCACCATCGCGCTGCTGCTCGCGGTGCCGCACGCGCAGGATATGGCGACTCTGCTCGCCTTGCTGCTCGCGTGGCAACTTGCGCTCAACATGATCCTCGGGCCGCTGTCGGCCTGGGCGGGCGATGTCGTTCCCGACGCGCAGAAGGGGCTGCTCGGCGGCCTCCTCGCGCTTTCGCCCGCGCTCGGCGCCTGGTCGGGCGCGCTGGTCACGCTGCCGGGGCTCGTATCGATGGAGCAGCGCGTGACGGCGATCGCGCTGCTCGTCGCGGCGGCGATCCTGCCCGCGCTGCTCTTCGGCCGCCCGCGCGCCTTTCCCGAGCTGATGGCGGTCGAGCCCCGTTCCGATATCGCCGACCGCGTCCCCGACGACGCGCGTCCGGCCGTCCGTATGTGGCTGGCGCGGCTGCTGGTCCAGATCGCCGAGGCGGCGCTCTTTGCCTATCTCTATTTCTGGTTCCGGTCGATCGATCCCACGATGGGCGACCATGAAAAGGCGCGAATCTTCAGCCTCGCGCTGACCATCGCGGTGCCGGTCGCGCTGCTCGCCGGACGCTGGGCCGACCGCCACGGCCGCCCTTTCGTGCCGCTCGCCGTCGCCGCGGTGCTGACCTGCGCGGGGCTGATCGGCATGGCGCTCGCCGCCGATCCCACGTCGGCGAAGGCGGCCTATCTCGTTTTCGGGATCGCGACGACCGCCTTTCTGTCGCTCCATAGCGGACAGACGCTGCGTGTCCTGCCGCGCGCCGACCATCGCGGGCGCGACCTCGGCATCTTCAACCTCACCAACACCATCCCTTCGCTGATCATGCCGTGGCTCACCATCTCGCTCGTGCCCGGCTTCGGCTTCGACGCGCTGTTCCTGCTGCTCGCGGCGCTCGCGGCGACGGCGGTGCTGCTTCTCGCCACGATACCGCGCACCGCCTGATTCCCGTTGCCGAACAGGATGCTTGATTTCGCGCAGGGGCTGTGCGAGAGGAAAATTGATAACGTTCACAAATATCGAGGATGGGAGAGACGATGCGGAAGGCGATGGCTCTGGCGACGGCGCTGCTGCTGGCGGGAAGCGCCGGCATGGCGATGGCGGACAGCCCCGCGCCGGGTTCGGCGACGGTCCATCCCGATCGTTGGCCGGAAGCGAAAAGCCCCGCCGCGATCACCGATGCCGCGACCGAAGCGCGTATCGACGCGCTGCTCGCGCGCATGACGATCGAGCAGAAGGTCGGCCAGCTCATCCAGGCCGACATCAGCACGATCACCCCCAAAGACCTCGAAACCTACCCGCTCGGTTCGATCCTCGCCGGCGGCAACAGCGGCCCCAATGGCAATGAGCGGTCGAGCGCGGAGGATTGGGCGAAGCTGGTCGGCGCATTTCGCGCCGTGTCGCTGCAGCCGCAGGCGAATGGCGTCGCGATCCCGATCATCTTCGGCGTCGACGCCGTTCACGGTCATAACAATGTCCCCGGCGCGACGCTGTTCCCGCATAATATCGGCCTCGGCGCCGCGCACGATCCCGAACTGATCCGGCGCATCGGACAGGTCACCGCCGCCGAGATCGCGGGCAGCGGCATCGAATGGACCTTCGCCCCGACGCTCGCGGTGCCGCAGGACCTGCGCTGGGGGCGCAGCTACGAAGGCTATGCGTCCGACCCGAAGCTCGTCGCCGATTATGCGACAGCGATGGTGCTCGGGTTGCAGGGACCGCTCGTCGCCGGACGCTCGGTCGACGGCACGCATGTCGCCGCGACCGCGAAGCATTTCCTCGCCGACGGCGGCACCTTCGAGGGCAAGGATCAGGGCGACGCCCGGATCGGCGAAGAGGAGCTGATCGCGAAGCATGCGCAGGGCTATCCCGCGGCGATCGACGCGGGCGCACTGACCGTGATGGCCAGCTTTTCGAGCTGGAACGGGGTCAAGAACCACGGCAACAAGGGGCTGCTCACCGACGCGCTCAAGGGCCGCATGGGCTTTCAGGGGTTCGTCGTCGGCGACTGGAACGGCCACGGCCAGGTCGCGGGATGCAGCGTCACCGATTGCCCGCAGACGATCATGGCGGGGCTCGACATGGTCATGGCGCCCGACAGCTGGAAGGGCCTCTATGCCTCGACGCTTGCCGAGGCGAAGGACGGGCGCATCACCGCGGCGCGGCTCGACGATGCGGTGCGGCGCATCCTGCGCGTGAAGTATAAGCTCGGCCTGTTCGACGTCGAGCATGTCGACCGCGGCGACGTGTCGGCGGTCGGCGCCCCCGACCATCTGGCGATCGCGCGCGAGGCGGTCGCGAAATCGCTGGTGCTCCTCAAGAACAATGGCGGCGTGCTGCCGATCCGGCCCGGCGCGCGCGTGCTCGTGACCGGCCCCGGTGCCGACGACATGGCGATGCAGGCGGGCGGCTGGACGATCAGCTGGCAGGGCACCGACGTCACCCACGCCGATTTCCCGAACGGGCAGACGATCTGGGAAGCGCTGGACAAGGCGGTGCGCGACGCGGGCGGGACCGCGACGCTGTCGGCGGACGGCGCTTATGCGGAAAAGCCTGACGTCGCGGTCGTCGTCTTCGGCGAGCGCCCCTATGCCGAGTTCCAGGGCGACGTTCCGACGCTCGACTATCAGCCCGCCGAGGCGAAGGATCTTGCCGTCCTGAAGACGCTCAAGGCGGCGGGGATTCCGGTCGTTGCGGTCTTCCTGTCGGGACGCCCGCTGTTCACCAATCCCGAGATCAACGCCGCCGACGCCTTCGTCGCGGCCTGGCTGCCGGGGTCGCAGGGCGCCGGCGTCGCCGACGTGCTGGTCGCGCAGCGCGACGGCAAGGCGGCGCGCGACTTCACCGGCACGCTGCCCTTCGCCTGGCCCGCCGACGCGCGATCGCCGATCGAAAAGCCCCAGTTCGCGGTCGGCTATGGCCTGACCTATGCCGACCGAAAGACCGTGCCGCTGCTGTCCGAAAAACTCGGGGTCGATATCGCGGCGATGCTCAATGTCGCCAATTTCTTCTCGGGCGGTCGCGCCCGCGCGCCGTGGCTGCTCTCGATCGTCGACGCCGGCGGCTCGCGGCAGGTCGAATCGGCGCCGGTGGACAGCAGTTACGGCCTGCTCAGCGCGCGCTCGGTCGACGTCGCGGCGCAGGAGGATGGCAAGAGCTTCGTCTGGACGGGCCCGGCCTCCTTCCGCCTCGCGGGGCCGCCCGCCGACATGACGCGGCAACTGAACAACAGCTTCGCGCTCAGGATCGACTGGCGGATCGATGCGGCGGGTCCGGCGACGCTGGCGTTCGGCGGCAAGGCCTTCGATCTGACCGCGCTCGTCGCGGCGGCACCCGCGGGCAAGGTGGCGACGATCAAGGTTCCGCTGCGCTGCTTCGCCGACGCGGGCGCCGATCTGGCGCATGTCGATTCGCCGGTGACGATTAGCGGCGACAAGGGGCTGGCGGTGACGCTGGTGAATACGAATGTCGAGGCGGTGGGTGAAAATCTGGCTTGTCCACCCGCAGCGCACGGCTAACAGGAAAAGCTGACCGTAAAAAGGGCCGCGCCGCCGGTCCGGAGATATCAGGGGAGAAGATCATGGCATTGGCGCCGAACGTCGCGACGAGCACCGATCCGAATCCGGAGGCAGGCCAGAGCGGCGGCAGCACGCGGGTCGTGCTGATCCTCGCCTTTGCGGTGTTCTTCCTGCTCGGCGGAGTGACGAACATCAACGACCTGCTGGTCGGCAAGTTCAAGCCGATGTTCCACCTGACGCACGCGCAGGCGAATCTGGTGCAGATGGCCTTCTTCATCGCCTATGCCGCCTTCTCGATCCCCGCCGGTATCATCATGTCGAAGCTCGGCTATATCCGCACCTTCGTGCTCGGCTTCGCGATCGTCGCGGCGGCGGCCTTTCTGTTCATTCCGGCGTCGGCCGCGGCATCCTACCCCGGCTTCCTCGCCGCGCTTTTCTGCATCGGCGCCGGGATCACGGTGCTGCAGGTAGCGATGAATCCGGTGATCACGACGCTGGGGCCGGTCGAAACCTCGCACAGCCGCCTGACCTTTGCGCAGGCGTTCAATTCGATCGGCGTGTTCCTGATGGTCTATGGCGGCGCCACCTTCCTGCTCGGCGATTCGCAGCCGCTCGACGCCGAGACCGCGAGCGAAGCGCAGATCCAGGCGTATCGCGTCGCCGAGGGGGCGTCGATCGGCACCGCCTATATGTGGCTCGGCCTGTTGATGCTGGTGATTGCGGCGCTGTTCTGGATGTTTCGCTCGGCGCTCGATCGCGCCAAGGCCGAAGACGTGAAGCTCGATGGCACCTGGGGCCTGCTCGCCCACAATCGCCGCGTCCAGTTCGGCGCGCTGTGCCTCTTCACCTATGTCGGCGCCGAAGTGGCGATCGGCTCGAACCTCATCGCCTATCTCGGCGAACCGAGCGTCATGGGGCTGGACCTTCAGGCCGCGGGCAAGCTGGTCGCGATCTATTGGCTGGGGGCATTGGTCGGACGGCTGCTCGGCGGCTTCATCCTGCGGCTGGCGAAGCCCGGGCGCGTGCTCGCAATCTTTGCCGCCGGGGCAATTTCGCTGATCATCCTGTCGGCCGTGACGACCGGCACGGTGTCGGGCTGGGCGCTGATTCTCGTCGGTTTGTGCAATTCGCTGATGTTTCCGACGATCTTCAGCCTGGGGACCGAGGGGCTGGGCGAGCAGACGCCGCAGGGATCGGGCATCATGTGCACCGCGATCGTCGGCGGCGCGATCGTCCCCTATCTGTTCGGAACGGTGGCGGATATCGGCGGCAACATTCGGCTCGCGCTCGTGGTGCCGCTGATCTGCTACGCGATCATCGCGAGTTTCGGGCTGTGGGCGGCGCGCCGCGCGGCGGCCTGACGATCCTGCGGCCTCCGCTTGCGCCGCCTGCCCGGGCGGGGCATGGCTGACGGGCGCGCACTGTCCGCGCGCACGGCAGGAGCAAGGTCATGGCCCAGGGCATCGCACGCATCGGCAAGGACCGCTATCGCACCGAGATCGAGGTCGGCGGCCGCCCACTCGTCGCCGACGAACCGCCGGCGCTCGGCGGGCAGGGTGCGGGCTTTGCGCCTTACGACCTGCTCCTAGCCAGCCTCGGCGCCTGCACCGCGATCACGCTGCGCATGTATGCCGACCGCAAGGGCTGGCCGCTCGAAACGCTCGAGGTCGGCCTTCGCCTCCACGGCGTCGAGGACCGCCGCATCGCGCGAACGCTGACCATCGCCGGGCTCGACGAGGAACAGAAAGCCCGCCTTGCCGATATCGCCGAACGCACCCCGGTGACGCTGACGCTGAAGAACGGCCTGCCGATCGACACGCGGCTGGGGTAATTCCCTTCGCGGTACGAAATCGACCGATCGGGCGTCCCGGCAAGCTCGTGTCGGTGAAGCGCAGCAGATATGGAGGTCTGTTCCCAACGGGATATGGCAGCGTTCCGCCCTCTTCACGCAATTTTTAGGACTCGTGGGATATCTCTCCGACTCAGGAGATTTGCCATGCGTCGTTCGGTTGTGAAAATCGCTGCCCCTTTTTTCGTCGCTCTCGCGGCCATCGCGGTCCCGGCGAATGCCGCGTCGGGCGACTTGTCGTCGAATAGTTCGTCGGGCTCAGTGACCTTCACTGTCATCATCCCCCCACTCGGGCCGGCCATCCGCGCCGCCAATGCCGGTGCGGTCGGTCTGTGGACGATCGCGGACGCCAATGAAGGCCTTATGATAAAGGTCAACGATCAGGGTGCAAAGCCGACGCTGAGCCTGTTTCATCGCGAAGGCGCGGAGGTTCTGGTCAGCCTGTCGGGGCAGGGAAGCTGCGCGTCGCTCCTCCAATCTGCCAATGACGGTGGCCTCGAAAGCGAGCATTATGGCCTTGCCGGACTTCAGGCAGGTGTGAATGTCTTTACCATTTCGGCGCTTTAGGGATTCTCGGATAAAATATTGATATCGAAGAATGTTATGGGCCGAGGATGCGTATCCTGCGGTCGATTTTCCGCGTAAAGCGCGCAGGTTATGCCCCAAGATAAGTCACGGAAAAAAATCATTATTGTTGATATGTGACGGCTGTAACGGTGACCCCCGACATGTTACTTAACTTCTGATAAATCCTTGTTTCGTTGAGGGACACCATGCATCCCGGCGCATCGGCGCCGGGGAGGCGTGAAAAAGACAATACCCTGTAATAAAATGATTTTTCTCGGACTCTCGTCCCGGGCGCCGTGTGGCTTTTGCCGCCCGGCGTTTTGTCCGTTGGACTTGCTCGCCGCCAGAAGATAACATTTTGTTAAATCAGGACCGAATCACATGATTCGTGGGGGATGGGGATTGGGAAAGCGTTTGAAATTGGTCTGGCGAGCTGGCGCTGTGCTGTGCGGCTTTGCGCTTGCCACGCCTGCTTCGGCGCAGCTTGCGATCGATCGGCTGTGGGTCGATATGGGGGGCGGCAGCGTTCGTCGCTCCGATCTCGTGGTTCGCAACGAGAGCAAAGATAAATATTACATCACTGTCGCGACTTCGGAAATTGTTAATCCCGGTACCGCCCAGGAAACGCGCGAGCCGGGAAGCAATCCCGAGGAACTTGGATTGCTTGTCACGCCGGGACGCATGATCCTCGAACCGGGACAGATGCGCGCGATCCGGATCGTATCCCTGAATCAGGGACTGTCCAAAGACCGCGTCTATCGCGTCAATGTCACGCCGCAGATCGGCGAGCTTGGCGCGGCATCGGCAGCGCCCGACTCGCGGGGGCTGGCGATCAAGTTGCTCGCGGCCTTTGACGTATTGGTGACGGTGCGTCCCGAAAAGGGCGATGCGACGCTGGTCGTGCACCGCGACGGCAATTTCCTGGACCTGACGAGCGCCGGCAACAGCAATGTGTTGCTGCTCGACGGGAAGATTTGCCCCGCAGCGGGGAAAGCGCTGAGCCAGGCGACGCAGGATTTCATCGTCGCGCAGGACGAGCAGGAATATGCGCGTCAGGCGGAGCAGGCGAAGGAAACTGACGGTGAAGCGCCGCCGAAGCCCGAGCGCGATTTCGGGCCCGACGGCTGCGTCGGACTGTCCGGCAAGCGCCTTTACGCCGGCAACAGCTGGCGGCTTCCCGCTGCGGTCGGCGAAGAACTTCGATTCAATCGACGCGATTCGGCGTCGCAGGATTTAGCGCCCATCACGATCCGCTGCGACGCAGCGGACGGCGAGGGGGCCAGTAATTCCAAGTATTGCGTGGGAGCAAGCTTGGAACCCGCGCCGGGGGGGTCGCAAAATGCTCCGGCTAATTCACTTACCCAAACTGCGAATGGAGAGTTTAAATGAAGAAGCTTGCTTTTGCGGCGGCCACGGCCGTTCTTGCCATGTCGGCGCCGGCTTTCGCCGCGACCGATGGCGCGCTTTCGACGACGTCGAGCACGGGCGACCTGCAGCTCAACGTCAACATCCCGAAGATGGTGCGCGTTTCGGGTCTCAACGATCTGACGATCGACGTCACCCCGGCGATGCTCACCGAGCCCTATCACAGCCGTGAAGACGCGACCGATCATTTCTGCGTCTATTCGAACGATGGTGCCGATGGCGCCTATTCGATGGCGGTTACGGGCACGGCCGGCAGCGGCGCTCCGTTCGCGCTGAGCGGTCCGGCCCCGCTGCCCTATTATATGTGGACGTCGGACAATACGAACCAGTTCAAGAGCTATCGCTTCAACGGTTCGACCACCAGCTATCTGTCGAACGGCGACGGCAATGGCCGCCGCACCACGCTCGACTGCTCGGTCGAAGGCGATAATGCGACGATCAAGTTCGGCGTCAACGATTCGGCCCTGATCGCGGCGCAGGCCGGCACCTACACCGACACCGTCACCGTGACGGTTTCGGTCATCTGATCGGGATCGAAGGGCGCCGTCCGCGGCGCCCTTCTTTCTCTTTTTCTTTTGGGGGGATATCCGGATGCCGAAGTTTGCGTTTCCAATGACGCTCCTTTTGGCGTCGGTAGCGATTGCGATGCCGGCTTCGGCCGACGAGGCCTCGGCCTCGCTGAAAATTCTGTCGGGCGCTTCGATGGCGGCTGACTGGTATGGGGACGGCGCGGTCACGATGCGCAAGCAATTGTGCGTCGCCAGTTCGACCGGGCGCTATTCGCTTGATGTCACGATGCCGGGCGCCTTGTTCGGAAAGACGCCGGGCGATTCCGCAATCGAGGTGCGCTTCGCAGATGCGGCGGGTTTTGCGCAGAGCAGGAGCGTTTCGGGACCGAGCCAGATCGTCTTTTCGGGGACTTCGGTCTCGGGCGCTGAGGATTGTCTGTCGGGCACCTTGGCATCGATCGAGATATATGTTCCCGCAACGACATTGATGTCGCAGCCCGCGGGCAATTATTTCGACCAGATTTCCCTCGCTGTTCGTCCTCTCTAGACTCGATAGAAGACGCCGGTGACCAGGCCCATGCATGATCGCTCCGCGAGGGCACCTTGCTTCGCTGTTCGCGGAAGCATCAGTCTTGTCGCGCTGGCGGTTGCGCTGCTGTCGTTCCATGTCGAGGCGCAGGAAGCCGAAAAATCGCCGCCGCCGCGCCAGATCGCGCTAACGGTCGCGCAGAATGTGCCACCGGGTTTCGAGGATATCGACGAAACGGTCGAGACCGTTTTCGACATTTATTTCGCCGGGCGCCTTGTTGGCACTGCGCCCGTCCGCGTCGCGAACGGCCAGGCGACCTTCCTGAATCCGGACGTTGTCGCAAGCATGCTGCCCAGCCGGATCGATCGTCAAAAGGTGATCGCGCTCCTTTCGTCGCCGCTGCCGACGAACGAACGGCTTCGCTGCCTGCCGGGACGTACTGCCGATTGCGGCACTTTGCCGCCCGATCAGGCGGGCGTGATCGTCAATCCCGAACGCTTTTCCCTCGATCTGTTTCTGACTTCCGACTTTTTTCTCGAGCCGTCCGAAGACGATCTCTATCTTTCGGATCCGATCAGCGGCCCATCGCTGATCCAGACCGCGCTGGTGTCGTTCAGCGGCGGCGAGAATGGCGGCGGCAACCTCAATTTCGGCGCAACGCTCGACACGCTCGCCAGTATCGGCCGGACCTCCTTCGTCGCGCAGACCCTGCTGCGGGACGATGGCTCGAATCTCCAACGCGCCTATTTCCAGCATTTCTGGCAGAAACGGTCGGCTGCGGCCGGATTTCTGCAACAGAATTCGTCGATCTCGTTCAACACCTATCGCATGGTCGGCGCCGAATATGGCAGTTTTTTCGGGGCACGCCGCGATCTGGCGGACGGGTTGCAGACGCCGCTCGAAATCATCCTGCCGCGCGCCGCGCAGGTCGAGGTTTATCGCGACGATGTGCTGATTCACGCTGCGCGGCTGGAGGGCGGGCTGCAGCAGATCAGTACCAGTAATTTCCCGTCGGGTTCCTATCAGGTTCATATTATCGCGCGCGACGGCGATCAGATTCTTCTCGACGAAAATCGGCTCTATACCAAGACGACCGACCTGCCACCCGAGGGCGAATGGGCATATCGGATTCGCGCCGGCGTGCGGGTCAGCGATTTCGATGTTTTCACGCCTTTGCCGGGTTCGACGTTGGGTAGCAGGCGACCTTTTTTCCCTCATGTGACGAACGAACCGCTCGTCTCGCTGTCGGCGACGCGCCGGGTCACGCCGGGGATCGGGTTAGGCGGGGAGATTCTGGCGGTCGACGACAGCGTCTATGCCGAAGGGTCAGCGATTGCCTATCTGGGCAATGTCAAGGGAGTCGCGGCCGCCGCGCTCGGCACCGACGGAGCCTATTCCTTCCAGCTCAATTCGATCGCCCAGATCGGACGCTTCAACATCAGCCTGATCGGCCGCCATGCGCGGCTCAAGGATGATTTCATCGGACCGCAGGACGACGAATTCCGGCCCTTCTTCCGGTCCGAAGACACGGTGCAGGGCGGGGTCAGCTTCGACATCGGTAGCGGCAATCTTTCGTTTAGCGGCTCCTATACCAGCACGCCGGGCTTTCGCGATCGTTATATCCTGAGCGCGCGCTATTCGCGCAGTCTGAATATCGGGTCGATGGGTCTTGCGCGGCTTGCTGCCTATGCTCAAAAGGCAAATGACGACTTGCGTGTCGGCTTGACGGTGACGTTCCTCAAGCGGCTCGATCGCAAGACCGTGCTGACCTATGGCGGCGGCGGCGAATATCGGTCGAAAAGCGATGTCGCCCCGAAACGCGAGGGTGCCTATCCGGTCGCCAATGTCCAGCTGTCGCGTCAGGATCGGCTTGGCACTGTTGATCTCACCAGTCAGGCGGGTATCAGCACCGACTCAGAGCGCAACCGCGCCTATGTCTCGTCGACCGCGGTATCGAACTATGGCGCGCTCGATATTACCGCCGATTATGAAAACCGCCGCGGATCGAATTCGCCCGGCGAATTTGGCGTCAGTGGCAATCTGTTCTCCGGCATCGTGATCGGCGGCGGCAAGGTTCGTTTCGGAATTCGCCAGCCTGGCGGCGACGCCGCATTGCTGATCGACGTCGAACGTCCCGAAAGTGATCGCGAGACCGATCTGCGCGACGAGGGACGCTATCGCATCCTGCTCGGCAACCAGTTCATCGGATCGGTTGCGCCCGGCAAGGCGGCGACTTTGGTCGCGCAATCGTTCCGCGACTATCGGGTCGGACTTCAGCCCGAAGGATCGCCGCCATATTCGGTCGATCTTTCTACCCGCCGTGTCCCTCTCTATCCGGGCAACGTCGCGCTGGTGAAATATACGATGACGCGCGTTGTCGCGATTTTCGGCCGCTTGCTCGACCAGGCCGGCCAACCGATCGGCGGCGCGCGCGTGTCGGGTAAAGGCGACACGACGGTTACCGACGACAACGGCTATTTCGTATACTCCGCGAGCAGCGACGACCGGATTGAGCTGTTCGACAAGTCGGACAAGGTCTGCCACACGATTGCGATGGGCGAGGTGCTCAAAGCCATGCCGTCCGGCGGCCATCAGGACTATTTGAAGATCGGGGATATCCGGTGTGACGTCGCCGTCCCCATTCCCGCTTCGCCCGTTCCTGTCGCTGCCGCTCCGGTTGCTCCCGTCCCGGCCGATGCAGCCGATGATGGCGAATCCAAGCCGCAGGCCGAAGCCGATATCGATCTGCGTTTGAACGGTGAGGCGAAGCACGCGCTCGCCATGGCGGAGCCTCGTGGTTATCCGGTCAATCTGCTTCCTGATGGTTTCGATCCGGCACCGGTGGCGGAAGCTGATGTGCGCCTCGACCTTACTGCGCTGCTGAACGCGCGAGGACCGCTGCTGACGGGCAATAGCGCCGATGCGGTGATGAAGTCCTTCAGACGGCTGGAGAGGATCTGCCGCGATTCGGGCATGAATTGTCCGGACGAGCCAACAGGCAGCATGCGCGGTTAGGGTTGGACCCCCGAGAGCCGACATCGTTTATATGCCTCCTGGGCTTGACCGCTGAAAGAGCCGCCCCTCAAGCCATCGTTTACGCCGCCTTTACCACTCCCGGTGCATGACATGCCCGATGTTTGCGACTGGGGACATGTGATGGACAGCTTGCGCGGACTGCTTTCGGGCAGCCACGATCAGGACGAGGGTGCCATCGACGCGCCGCCCGTGGTCGGGGTCGACGAACGGCGGATGCAGGTCAGGGCCTATAATCATTGGGCGTCGCTGCTGGCCGACCGCGCTTATCCTTCGGTCGAGGATCTCGATCTCGATAGCGCCGATTTCGGACCCTATGCGGTCCTGCTCGACTTCACCGCGGGAATGGAAAATCCGGGCCTGTCCTATATCGGCGACCGGCTGCGCGCCGAATCCGCGATCGACGACGAGGTTCACTACATCAACCAGATTCCCGGCCGCTCGCTGCTGTCGCGGCTGACCGACCATTATCTTCAGATCATCGCCAACCGCGCGCCGATCGGCTTCGAGGCCGAGTTCGTGAGCGATCGCGGCGTGACGATCATGTACCGCGGCATCCTGCTGCCCTTTTCGTCCGACGACGACACGATCGATTTCATCATGGGCGTGATCAACTGGAAGGAAGCCGCGCCCGCCGATCAGGCCGAGGAGCTGCAGCTCTCGGTCGAGCAGGCGCTGCGCAGCGCCGCGCCGCTCACCGCGCCGGTGCCGGTATGGGCGGACGGCCCCGATTCCGGACATATCGAGGACGAAGCCGACGCCGCGCCGGGCTTCGCCGCGTTCGCCGACGAGGGCGCGATGCCGGAGGTCGGGACCCTCGACGAGGATGATGCCGCAGACGCGCTTCCGGGCGCCGACGCCGAGCTCGCCGATTGGCTGGCGCTGGCGCGCGAAACCGCCGAGCGCGCGCTTGCCGCCGACAGCCGCAGCCGCTCCGCCCTCTATCAGGCGGTCGGCAAGGCGTGGGATTTCGCGCTCGCGGCCGAGGCACAGCCCGACGCTTTCGCCGAACTGCTCGCCGACGCCGGTATCGCGGCGCAGGAGCGCGCGTCGATGACGCCGGTCGTCAAGCTCGTCTTCGGCGCCGGCTACGACAAGACGCGGCTGGCCGAATATGCCTGTGCGCTCGGCCACGCGAAGGAAGAAGGGGTCGGCGCGGGGGCGCTGGCGGCCTATCTCGACCGCTATCCCGGCGGCCTCAAGGGCCTCGTCAAGGATGCGCGCGCGCGCCGCAAGACGGATGCGCCGGACCGGGCCGACGCGGATGCGAAGCTGGAGGCGCTGCGCGGCGCCCATCCGGCGCTGATCCTCGAACATGACGCGGGCGAGGCCGAATTCGTCGTGCTGATCGCGCGCGCGATGCCCGGCGGCCATATCGGCATCGTCGCCAAGGCGGCGGACGATGCCGCGCTGGTCGCGCGGCTCGCGAAGAAGGCGGTCCCGATCAGCGGCATATAGGGCCAAGCTCGATAACTTCCCGCCATTCCTGTGAAAGCAGGAAGCCCGCTATTCTCCATTTCTTCTTCTTCGTGCCTTTGTGCCTTCGTGCGAGTCCAATAAATCTCGCACAAAGGCACAAAGGCACAAAGGCACGAAGAGAAGCTGGATTCCCGCTTTCGCGGGAATGACGAAGGAAGAGGCGGGCGGATCAGGACTTAACAGTTTCTGACTCTGGAGCCGTTCCGGCATCCCGAAGCCGCCGCGTGATCGACAAGTTTTCTCGAAGAAACGAAGCGCGGCCCGACCCAATTTGCTGCTGCGCAACAGGAAATCCGAAAGTTGAAATTATTTTGCGTGGACCTTGCCAAGGGGTTGAGCCGTGCGCGCCGCAGGCGCATAGGAGCGGATGCGAAAGGGTCATTGCCATCCCCCGGCAGCGACCCGCCTCTTTTCGTTCGGGATGCTGCAACCCTATGTCTTCCAAATTGACCGAATCCGCCGACGCCGAGTCCTCTTCGGCGGCGCCCGCCGCTGTTAAGATCGCCCCCCAAATCTCCAAGGCCTATCAGGCCGCGCTTGCGGGCAGCGCGCTGCCGGGCGAGGGCGATGACCTCGATGCGAAGATGCTCGCGACCGCGGGCGATTTCGCCGCGCGCGCGTCGCTCGAACGCGGCGAGGGCAAGCCGTCGCTGCTTCTCGAACCGATGGCGGGCGACGGTCCCGACCGGCGTATGCGGCTGGTGGTCGTCAACGACGACATGCCGTTCCTCGTCGATTCGACCTCGCAGATCGTGAGTTCGCAGGGGCTGGCGATCCACCGTATCCTCCATCCCGTCGTCTCGGTCGAGCGCGACGCGAAGGGCCGGCTGACCGGCGCCGACGCCGGCAAGGCCGGCAGCCGCCGCGAATCGGTCATCTATATGGAGCTGGAGCGCGGCGATGCGCGCGCGCGCCGCCGCCTGCTCGACGCGCTCGAAGCCTCGCTCGCCGACGTGCGCGCCGCGGTCGCCGACTGGAAGGCGATGCGCGCCGCGATGCTCGCCGATGCCGCGATGCGCGCCGACGGCGAAGCCGCCGAACTGCTGCGCTGGTTCGAGGGCGGGGCGATGACGCAGCTCGGCCACGAATGGCGCACCCGCGACGGCGCCGTCCACGACGCGCTGGGCATTTCGACGAGCAGCGCGGGCCAGCTTCTCTCGCCGAACGCGCTCAAGGCCGCTTTCGACTATTTCGACCGCGGCGGCGCGTCGCCGCTTCTCCTCAAGTCGAACCGCTTGTCGGCGGTCCACCGCCGCGTGCTGCTCGATCTCGTCGTCGTTCCCGAATATCAGGGGAAGAAGGCCGAGCGGCTGTCGATCCATGCGGGGCTGTGGACCAGCGCCGCGCTGTCGACCCCGCCCGCGAAGGTGCCGGTGCTGCGCGCGCAGCTCGACGCGCTGATGACGAAGTTCGGTTTCGATCCGACGGGCCATGCGGGCAAGGCGCTCGCCCACGCGCTCACCGCGCTGCCGCACGATCTGCTCATCGCGTTCGACAGCGCCTCGCTCGAGGAACTGGTGCTGACCTCGATGTCGATCACCGACCGCCCGCGGCCGAAGATCGTGATGGTCCGCAGCGCGCTCGGCCGTCACCTCTTCGCTTTCGTGTGGCTGCCGCGCGACGAAGTGTCGACGGGCCGCCGCCTCGCGGTCGAATCGCTGCTGGTGCGCGAAGCGAAGGCCGGGGTGATCGGCTGGACGATGGTGCTGGAGGATGGCGGCGCCGCGCTGCTCCGCTTCACGCTCGACCTGCGCGGCGACGGCGTGGTGCCCGACGCCGACGCGCTCGGCACCCAGCTCGAACAGATGGTGCGCGGCTGGCAGCCCGAGGTCGAGGCGGCGCTTGCGCTTCGCGGCGACGCGGGCCGCGCCGCGGCGCTCGCCGCGCGCTTCGCCCCGCTCTTCCCCGCCAATTACCGCAACCTCTATAATCCCGAGGAAGCGGCGCGCGACATCCTGCGGCTGCGCGACCTCGACGCCGAGCATCCGCGCAGCGTCCGCCTCGCGAAGAAGAGCCTCGACGGCGACGATCGCCTGCGGCTGAAGGTCTATAGCGCGGCGGGTCCGCTCGCGCTGTCCGACGTCGTTCCGGCGCTCGAACATTTCGGTTTCGAGGTGCTCGAGGAAATCCCGACCGAGCTTCACGTCCGCGGTGCCGACGACGAGGCGGCCGAACAGCCGACCTTCATCCACGATTTCTCGCTGCGCCTGCCCGCGTCGGTCGACGAGACCGCGCTGCTGCCGCATGTCGAGACGATCGAAAAGGCGATCGCCGCGGTGCTCGACGGCCAGGCCGAGAATGACGCCTTCAACCAGCTCGTGCTCGTGACGCAGACCGATCCGCAGGCGATCGTCTGGCTGCGCGCCTGGTTCCGCTATCTGCGCCAGGGTGGCTCGTCCTATGGCCTTGACACGGTGGTCGCGGCGCTGCGCCACGCGCCGAAGCTGACCGCGGCGCTCGTCGAGCGCTTCCGCGCGCTCCACGATCCCAAGGCGAAGGATGCCGCGCGCGCCGAGGCGCTGGGCGCCGAAATCCTCGCCGATTTCGCCGACATCGCATCGATCGACGACGACCGCATCCTGCGGCTGTTCCACGCGGTGATCGGCGCGACGCTGCGCACCAACGCCTTCGCGCCCGCCGCCGCCGAGGCGCTGGCGTTCAAGATCGATTCGAGCCAGGTTCCCGGCCTGCCGAAGCCGCTGCCGTGGCGCGAGATCTGGGTCTACAGCCCGCGCGTCGAGGGCGTGCATCTGCGGGCCGGTCCGGTCGCGCGTGGCGGGCTGCGCTGGTCCGACCGCCGCGACGACTTCCGCACCGAAATCCTCGGGCTGATGAAGGCGCAGCGCGTCAAGAACGCCGTCATCGTGCCGACCGGAGCGAAGGGCGGCTTCTATCCCAAGGCGTTGCCCAGCCCGGCCGAGGACCGCGATGCCTGGTTCGCCGAGGGCACCGAATGCTATCGCATCTTCATCCGCTCGCTCTTGTCGGTCACCGACAATCTGGTCGGCGGCAAGGTCGTGCATCCGAAGAATGTCGTGATCCGCGACGGTGACGATCCCTATTTCGTCGTCGCTGCCGACAAGGGCACCGCGACCTTCTCCGACGTTGCCAATGCGCTGGCGATGGAGCGCGACTTCTGGCTCGGCGACGCGTTCGCGAGCGGCGGCTCGCACGGCTATGACCACAAGGCGATGGGCATCACCGCCAAGGGGGCGTGGATTTCGGTCCAGCGGCACTTCGCCGAGATGGGCATCGACGTGCAGGCCGACCCGGTGCAGGTCGTCGGCTGCGGCGACATGTCGGGCGACGTCTTCGGCAACGGCATGCTGCTGTCGAAGTCGATCCAGCTCGTCGCGGCGTTCGACCACCGCCACATCTTCCTCGACCCCGCTCCCGATGCGGCGAAGAGCTGGAAGGAACGCGACCGGCTGTTCAAGCTGCCGCGGTCGAGCTGGGACGATTATGACAAGAAGCTGATCTCGAAGGGCGGCGGCGTCTTCGCGCGCAGCCAGAAGAGCATCCCGCTCAGTCCCGAGGTGCAGGCGGTGCTTGGCCTGTCGCAGGCCGAGATCGAGCCGACGGCGCTGATCTCGGCGATCCTCAAGGCGCCGGTCGACCTCTTGTGGTTCGGCGGCATCGGCACCTATCTGAAGGCGGCGAGCCAGAATAATGCCGAGGTCGGCGACCCCGCCAACGACGCGCTGCGCGTCGATGCCGAGGATCTGCGCGTCCGCGTCATCGGCGAGGGCGCCAATCTGGGCGTGACGCAGGCCGCGCGCATCGCCTTCGCGGCGAAGGGCGGGCGGCTCAACGCCGACTTCGTCGACAATAGCGCGGGCGTCGACTGCTCGGATAACGAGGTCAACATCAAGATCGCCCTCAATCGCGAGATGATCGAGGGCCGCCTGGCGCAGGACGACCGCGACGCGCTGCTCGTCCGCATGACCGACGATGTCGCGGCGCTGGTGCTCGAGGACAATCGGCTGCAGGCGCTCGCGCTGTCGATCGCCGAAAAGGGCGGGTCGGCGGCGGTGCCGTCGCTGGTGCGGATCATGGAGACGTTCGAGGCGTCGGGCCGGCTCGACCGCAAGGTCGAGGGGCTGGCGGCGAACGACGAACTGCTGCGCCGTGCACAGGAAGGGCGCGGGCTGACGCGGCCCGAACTCGCGGTGCTGCTGTCGACCGCGAAGCTCGCGCTGCAGGACGCGATCGAGGCCAGCGAGCTGCCGAACGATCCGGCGCTCGCCGGCGACCTTGCCGCCGCCTTCCCGGCGGAGATGCAGCGCGATTTCGCGACCGCGATTGCCGAGCATCAGTTGCGGCGGGAGATCATCGCGACCAAGCTCGCGAACCGGATGATCAACCGCATGGGCGTCGTCCATCCTTTCGAGCTGGTCGAGGAGGAAGGCTGTTCGCTCGGCGAGGTCGCCGCGGCCTTCGTGGCGGTCGAGCGGCTGCTCGACATGAAGGATCTGTGGAGCGCGCTCGACAGTGCGAAGATCGACGAGAGCATCCGCCTGTCGCTGTTCAGCCAGGCGGCGTCGGCGATGACCTCGCAGATGGCCGACCTGCTCCGCGTCAGCCCGGCGCTGGCGCAGCCGGGGCCGATCGTCGCGCGTCTCGAACCCGGCGTCGATCGCCTGACCGCGACCGTCGACACGCTGCTCAGCGCGTCGGTTCGCGGCCAGTGGGACATGCTCGCGCAGCAACTGCTCGACGCCGGCGCACCCGAGGCGCTGACCGCGGCGGTGGTGCGGCTGTTCAAGACCGACGGCGCGATCGGCATCGTCGACCTTGCCGCGCGGCGCGGCGACGACGAGGTCGCGGTGACCAGCGCCTTCACGCATCTGGGCGAAGCGCTCGGGCTCGACTGGGCGCAGACGCTGGCGGCGCACATGAGCCCCGCCGACCCTTGGGAACGCCTGCTCGTCAACAGCCTTGCGCGCGACTTCCAGCAGATGCGGCTCGGCTTCCTCGCCGGACTGCCGAAGGGCGATCTCGACAAGGCGGTGACCAAATGGCTCGCGGACAATGCGCCGCGCGTCGCGCAATTCCGCGCCACGGTCGACCGCGCGCGGACGATCCCCAACCCGAACGGCGCCATGCTCTCGCACATCGCGGGGCAGGCGCGCGGCTTGCTGGGGCGGTAGCCGATCTCGTCATTGCGAGCGAAGCGAAGCAATCCAGTGTGGCGTAAACCGCCCTGGATTGCTTCGCTTCGCTCGCAATGACGAATGAAAGAAAGTCAATGAAGTCGATGCCCTACCAGCCGCGCGTCGCGATCCTCGTCCCGGTGCCCGATTACAACGAAAGATGGCAGCCCGCCTTCGCGCGCAAGGCGGCGGCGCTGACCGCCGCCGGGCTGGCCGTCGAGCAGCGCCCGTGGACCGATCCCGGCGATCTTGGGGGCTTCGACCTGATCCTGCCGCTCTTCGCCTGGGGCTATCAGCGCGACGTCGCCGCCTGGTACGGCCTGCTCGATCGGCTGGAGGCCGAGGGCTTGCCGGTCGCGAACCCGGTGCCGGTGCTGCGCTGGAACAGCGACAAGGCCTATCTCGCCGAACTCGGCGCAAAGGGCGTCGCGGTGGTGCCCACGGTCGAGATTGCGGCGCTGGACGACGCGGGCCTTGCCGAAGCGCGCGCCGCGCTCGGCGCCGAAGAGGTGGTGATCAAGCCCGCCATCTCGGGCGGCGCCGACGGCACCCATCGTCTCGCGCCCGGTGCGGTGGTACCGGCGGATGCGCGCGGCCGCCGCCGCCTCGTCCAGCCGCTGATGCCGGGAATCCTGACCGACGGCGAAATGTCGCTCTTCTTCTTCGACGGCCGGTTCAGCCATGCGATCGTCAAGCGCGCCGCCTCGGGCGACTTTCGCGTCCAGGAACAGTTCGGCGGGCGCGAGACGACATGGGACGCCACCCCCGCCGCCCGCGATCTTGCCGCTGCCGCGCTCGCCGCGGCGCCCGACGCTCCGGTCTATGCGCGCGTCGACATGGTCGGCGATGCCGCGGGCCAGCTCCACATCATCGAACTCGAGCTGATCGAACCCTCGCTGTTCCTGCACCACGCCCCCGACAAGGGCGCGGCGTTCGGGCGGGCGGTGGCGGGTGCGGTCACTGGTCTGGCCGCCGCGCGCTGATCGCCAGCCAAGGCCCCTGTCGGCCATCATAGCCACCGCCGATATAGTCCTCGATCGCGTCGATCCGCCACGGCGCCGCCGCGCCATAGGCTGCGCGGAGAGACCCGGCGTCGGGATAATTGAAATAGCGTCCCGCCGCATCGCGCCCGGCGGTCCCGCCGCCCTTGTAAGTCGCGGAATGGGTGCCACCGGGCCTGAGCGCGCAGAACACACGCGTCAATATGCCGGGCAGCGCGGGAAAGGGAACGTGCAGCAGGCTGGCATGGGCCCGGACGGCATCATAGTCTTCGTGTGCATCCAATTCGTCGAAGCGCATAACGCGCACGGTGCGGCCGAGGCGCGTGCTGGCGAGCGCGGCCATTTCGGGGGTGCCGTCGGTCGCATCGACATCGTGCCCCGCCGCGATCATCGCTTCGGCGTCGCGGCCGCTGCCGCAACCCAGTTCGAGAATGCGCGAACCCGCGGACAAGCGGTCGAGGAAGGAGGCGAGCCATCGGCTGACGCCGCCGGGGCCGCTTGCGACATAATCGGGCGCCTCTTTCGTATAGAAGGCCAATGTGGTCGGATCGAAGCTGGTGCTGTCCGAAGGCCGGCTCATTCCTCCGCCCCTCGCTGCCGCCACAGCCATTGCCGGATCGCCGAGGTCAGGTTCGGCGGATCGTCCGCCTCCATCCGCTCGACGTCGATCCGCGCGACCAGCGCGTTGACCGGCAAGGCCTGACGCCGCGCTTCGTCTTCCAGAGCCTCCCAGAACATCGGTTCGAGGCTGATCGAGGTCGGATGACCGGCGATGGTGACCGAACGTTTGACGGGCGGGTGGAGGGGGGCGGGGGCATCCATCCCCCTTATCTGCCGTTCGCATCGCGCCAAGTCGAGAGGCTGTCGAACAGGCGCTGCGCCTTGGGTGCGATCGACCTTGCGTAAAACAACTGTGTCCCCGCGAAGGCGGGGACCCATCTCCGGCCGGTTCCATCTTGCACCGGCCGGAGATGGACCAGTATCGGGTTGACCATGCCCCGCATGGTCAAGGATCGTCCGGGGGACGATCCGACCCGATGCTCCTTCGCGGGGGAACACGGGTTTCAATCGAAGACGATCATCCTCTGACTTATCGTTCGCTTTGCGAACGCCTTCGTTACGCGCCTGCCGCCGTCAATACATATGCTGCCCGCCGTTGATGCTCATCGTCGATCCGGTGACGAAGCCCGCATTCTCGCTGCACAGGAAGGCCACGCCGCGCGCGATTTCTTCGGCCTGGCCCAGCCGCCCGACCGGGATCTTCGCGACGATCTTTTCGAGCACCGGCGCCGGCACCGCGGCGACCATGTCGGTGTCGATATAGCCGGGCGCGATCGCGTTGACCGTCACGCCCTTCTTGGCGCCTTCCTGCGCCAGCGCCTTGGTGAAGCCGTGGATGCCCGATTTGGCGGCGGCGTAATTGACCTGGCCATATTGTCCCGCCTGGCCGTTGATCGAGCCGATGTTGACGATACGGCCCCAGCCGCGCTCGACCATGCCGCCAAAGGTCGCCTTCGCCATATTGAAACAGCCGCCGAGGTTGACGCGCATGACATCGTGCCAGTCGTCGTAGCTCATGCGGGCGAGGGTGCCGTCGCGGGTGATGCCGGCGTTGTTGACGACGATGTCGATGGGGCCGAATTCGGCCGCGATCGCCTCGCAATTGTCGATGCACGCCTGGTGGTCGCCGACGTCCCATTTGCGCGCCGCGATGCCGGTGCGTTCGGTGAAGGCGCGCGCTTTTTCGTCGTTGCCGGCATAGTTGGCGACGACGGTCACGCCGGCTTCCTTCAGCGCGAGGCTGATCGCCTCCCCGATTCCGCGACTGCCACCCGTGACGACTGCGATTCGTGCCATGTTCGATGCTCTCCCAAAAGCGGTTCTGCTCCTTGCTTAAGACGCGGATTCGCGCGCCGCAAGTTGACCGGAACGTCAAGGGAGAGAGGCGGTTAATCGTTCCCCAGCACCCGCATCCGCGAAAAATCGCCCATCGCCAGATCGGCCTTGCGGATCGCGATGACGAGCGACGCGCCGTTCGGATGGGCGAGGCCGAGGAGGCCACCCGGCGGCAGTTCGAGCATCACCGCGTCGCGTTCTTCGTCGAAGCCCGCCATCGCGCGCGACGGGCGATCGGCCATCAGGCCAATCCCGTCCGCCGCCATGGCCGCCCACAAAGGCTCGAAAAAACCGCGCGCCGGGGCGGAGAGCCGGTCGGGATTCGCGCAATAGGCGTGCCGGATCTGATCGAACAGCAGGGCGCGATAGGCATCGACCCACAGGTCGCCGTCGGGGCGGCGTCGTGTCAGCGGCAGGGTCAGCGTTTCGACTTCATCCTCGCCGCTTTCGGGGTCGGGATGCGCCGCGACCTGCGTCCAGCGGATCGCGTGGAGCGCCGCCATCACCGCGGTCGCGTCGCTGGGCAGAAAACCGGCATCGGCGGCGGCGCTTTCGCGGATGATCGCGACGATCTCCGCGGTGCGTTCGGCGGCGTCGCGATTGGCCTCGGCGGCATCCTCGATCGCCTGCGCCAGTTCGTCATTGGCATCCGCGGGCGGCGTGCCGTCGGTGGGCAGCGTGAGGACGCGGCTTTCGAGCATTTCGGCCATCGCCAGCATCGAGGGCCAGTCGAACGGATGAAAGGCGGGGTCGGCGATATCATAGTCCGCCGCGAGCAACATCGCCGCTTCGGCATCGCGCGCTCCGGCGGCTTCGGGGATCATATCGACCGGCCATTCGGGCAAGGCCCGAACGACCAACGCGGCCATGTCGGCGTCCTTCATTCCAAAGGCATGAAAATAGGCGGGTCCCACGGCGTGGGACGGGTCGCGCGGCGCGCCCTCTTCGGTCAGATGCAGCGCGGTCACCGCGCCGCTGTCGGGATGGGTGAAGAAGGCGAGCCAGCCGGTGCGCGGGCCGAGCCCGTCCCACAGCATCGGCGGCAGGTCGGCGCAGGCGATCTGCGCGATGAAGTCGCCCTCGCGGCCGTCGATCACCGGCCAGGACGTCATGGCGGGAAGGCGCGGGCGGCCGCCCATCCAGCTTTTGCGCAGGATCGCGTCGCGCGGCGGAATCTGCGGCATCAGCCGGACGCCGCGCGTTGCGGCCGGGACCGGATCGGCGCCATGCGCCTGCCGTTCGACCTCGGCCGCGAGCGCTTCGAGCGCCGCTTCGTCGATCGCGGGTGTTTCGGGAAGCTGGTCTTCGGCCGGCGAAGAGGGCGCAAGATCGGGGAGGCGGCGCAGATCGGCGATGTCATCCGCCGATTCCGGCTCGGCCTCGGTGGACTGCCTGGCGATCGGATCGGGGTCGTCGAACGGCATGGGTTCGATCGGCCGTTCGACCGCGGCGCGGCTGACCCGCGCGAGGCGCGACGGCGCGATTTCGATGGGCTCGACCGCGGGCTCCTTCTTGCGCGCGAAGCCCGAAAAGCGGCTTTCGCCCGGTTCGCGCGCGATCTTCGGGATTTTCGGTGCAGCGGGTGCCGGGCGTCGACGGTACGACCGCCACGCCGCAAACAGGAAGAGCAGGAAGACTGCCGTGAGGCCGGCCAATATCCATGCCGCCCGATCGAGATCGCTCATGACTCGCCCTTTTGCAAAACGCGACACCGGCCAGACCCGCCGCCGCCGAGGGCCAGTCTAATATAAGGAGTTAAAAAGGAGGTAAGCGCGAACCCTTAGCCGTTTCCCCTTCTCGTCATCCCGGCGAAGGCCGGGATCTCGCCGGTGCGTCAGGCCGAAACGGTGAGATCCCGGCCTTCGCCGGGATGACGTTCCTTCAGGGCTGATCAAGCTCAGAGCCACCCGGCGAGTTCGCGACGGACGAGCGTTTCGAGCATCGCCACCCCCGCCGCGCTGTCGTTCAGGCAGGGGATATAGGCGAAACGCCGCCCGCCCGCCGCCTCGAACCCCGCCTTGCCGCGAATCGCCAGTTCCTCGAGCGTTTCGAGGCAGTCGGCGGCGAAGCCGGGGGCGAGAATGGCGACGCTGCGGCCCTCGCGGCCGAGCCGCGCGAGCGTCGCGTCGGTCGCGGGCTCCAGCCATTTGGCGCGGCCGAAGCGCGACTGGAACGCGACCTCGACCGGGCGGCCGAGCGCCTCGGCGAGCAGACGCGCGGTCAGGACGCACTGGTCGTGATAGGGGTCGCCGAGCGCACGCGTCCGTTCGGGCATCCCGTGAAAGCTTGCGACCAGCGTGTCGGGGACGAAATCGAGCGCGGCGAGCCCCGCCTCGACCGACGCTGCGAGCGCGCCGATATAGGCGGGATCGGCGGGATAGGGCGGTAGGAAGCGCAGCGTGGGCTGCTCGCGCATCGCCCCGAGATGCGCGGCGACGGCATCGACGGCGGTGGCGGTCGTCGCGGCGCAATATTGGGGATAGAGCGGCGCGATCAGGATGCGGCGGCATCCCGAGGCCATCAGCGCGTCGATCGCCGCGCCGATCGCGGGCTCGCCATAGCGCATCGCATAAGCGACCTGGACATGCGCGCCGAGCGCCGCTTGCAGGGCTGCCGTCTGGCGGCGGGTGATCGCGGCGAGCGGCGAGCCTTCGTCGGTCCAGACCTGCGCATAGGCCTCGGCCGATTTGCGCGGCCGCGTCGGCAGGATGGCGCCGCGCAGGATCGGCTGCCACAGCAGCGCCGGAATCTCGACGACGCGGCGGTCGGACAGGAATTCGGCGAGATAGCGGCGCACCGACGCGGGCGTCGGCGCATCGGGGGTGCCGAGATTGACGAGCAGGACGCCGATGGTGGACATCAGAGCGGCTGCGCGGACAGCGGCAGGCGGCGGATGCGATGGCCGGTCGCGGCGAACATCGCATTGGCGATCGCGGGCGCGACCGCGGGAACGCCGATTTCGCCGAGCCCGCCGGGATCGCGGTCGCTGTCGACGAATTCGATCAAAATCTCGGGGATTTGCGCGAGGTGGGGCAGGCCGAGCTGGCCGAACTTGCGCGCGGTCGCGAGGCCGCCCTCATAATCGGTCGTCGCGCCGACGGCGGCGGCGAGGCCGAAGACCAGCCCGCCCTCGACCTGCTGGCGCGCGATCGCGGGGTTCACCAGCCGCCCCGCATCGACGACCGCGACGAACTGTTCGACCTGCAGCCCGCGCTCGCTCGGCCGCGCGGTCGCGACCAGGGCGATATGGCTGCCGCGCATCGAGTGGCAGGCGAGGCCCTGCGCGGTGCCCGACAGGCCGCCCTCCCACCCCGCGAGGCTGGTTGCGGTGAGCAGGCAGCGCGCGAGCAAAGGCGATTTGCCGAGCATCGCCATGCGATAGGAGAGCGCGTCCGACCCCGCGCGCGCCGCCATCTCGTCGATGAAGCATTCGGTGAAGAAGGCGGTGTAGCTGTCGGCATTGCCGCGCCAGCGCGCGGTCGGCAGCCCGATGTCGGCCGGGCAATGATCGACCGCGAAATGCCGGATGTCATAGGCGTTCGCCAGCCCCTCGACCGCGACCGCGTCGGGCGCGCCCGCAGCATCGCGCTGGGCGACGTCGGCGGGGGTGTTGTCGAACAGGCGGGCGCGGACCTCGTGATTGGTCGGCGGCACCGCGATGCGCGCGACCAGCGCATCGATCCCGCCCGCGGCGTTGAGTGTCGCGATCATCTTGGCGCGCGCCGGCGCGCGCGGGATATCGCGCATGATCTCCTCGGCGCGCGACCAGGCGAGTTGGACCGGACGTTTGATCTGCAATGCGATGATCGCCGCCTGCACCGCGACGCTGTGATCGAGGCAGGCGTCGAACGAGCCCCCCGCCATCATCGGAAAGAGGGTGACGTCGGATGGCGACAGGCCGGTCGCCGCCGCGATCGCGTCGCGGCACTGGGCGGGGGCCTGCGTCGCGACCCAGACGCGTAGCCGCCCGCGATCGGGGGCGGCGGTCGCGGTGCGCGTCTCGATCGGCGCGTGGAGCGCGGGGGCGACGGCATAATGCGCCGAGACCTTCGTCCGCCCCTCCATCGCCTCGGCGACGTCGCCGGTCTTTGCGATGCGATAGCCGTCGGCCTTGAGCGCGGCCGCCAGCACCTTGTCGATGCGGTCCGAGGAGATGGGCGTTCCGGCGGTCTCGAACACCGGCGCGAAATGGTCGAGCGCGCGGTTCGCCGCCCACCAGTTGCGCGCGACGGTCGCGAACCAGCGGTCGTGCTCGACAATGTGGAGCAGGCCGGGCGATGTCATCCCCGCCTTGCGGTCGATGCTCTTGAGCCGCGTCGCACCGAGCGGTCCCTGCCGGATCGCGGCGAAGACCATGTCGGGCAGGCGGATGTCGCCGGCATAATTGGCCGACCCGTCGACCTTCGACGGCAGGTCGAGTCGCGTCAGTTCCTTGCCGTAAAGCGGGTCGCCGCTGCTGGCGCGATAGACGGGTTCGGCGGGCGGTTCGAGCAGCGCGGCGGCGGCGGCGACGTCGCCGAACCGCAGCTTCTTCTTGCCGAAGGTGACGAAGCCGCCCTCGGTATCGCATTGCTGCCAGTCGGCGTCCCAGCGCCGCGCCGCCGCCATCATCAGCAGCGCGCGCGCCTGCGCCGCGGCGTCGCGGCACGGCCCCTCGAACATCCGCACCGACGAACTGTTCGCGGTCAGCATCACCGCGTGGCGCACCGCCCACTCGCGCCGCGCCCAGCCGCGCACGTCGGAGACGAAATCGGGGACGAGGCGGCGTGGGGTAAAGACCGCGCTGTCCTCGTCGACGACCAAAGTGTTGGTGTAGAGCGGATTGATCGGTGCGGTCTCGACCGCGATCGTCCGCCAGTCAGCGCCGAGCTCGTCGGCCATGATCTGCGGCAGCAGCGTGGTGACGCCCTGGCCCATCTCGCATTGCGGGACGACCATCGCGATATGGCCGTCCTCGCCGATCTTGAGGAAAGCGTTGAAGACATGCTCGCCGCGCGCCGCGGTGAGATTGGGCTCATAGTCGCGCGGCCAGAAGGTCCACGCCAGCGCCAGCCCGCCCGCGGCGGTCGCGCCGACGAGAAGCTGGCGGCGACTGACATGCGGCAGCCGCGTGCCGCTTTGCCCCACCTTGTCCCTGATGCCCGTCATTGCCCACGCTGATAGTCGGCGCGGTTGAGCGAGGCAAAGCCTTTCCCGTCAAATCGGCATTACCTCAATTCCGTTCGTGTCGAGCGAAGTCGAGACACCCATCTGGGTGGCGCTGCCTTGAGGGGTGTCTCGACTTCGCTCGACACGAACGGGAAAGGGGATGGGCTTGTATGCGCAGCTTTACCGCAGCAGCCCCAGCCGCGGAATCTCGACCTTCGGACAGCGGTCCATCACCACGGTCAGCCCCGCCGCCTCGGCGCGCTGCGCCGCGGCCTGATCGATCACTCCGATCTGCATCCACACCGCCTTCGCGCCATGGACGATCGCCTCGTCGACCGCCGCGCCGGCGTCGGCGCTGTTGCGGAAGATATCGACGATCTCGGCGGGCGGCTCGACATCGGCGAGGGTCGCGACGACGGGCGCGCCGTGGATCGTCTTGCCGGCATGGCCGGGGTTCACCGCGATCACGTCGTGCCCCTGCCGGATCAGGAAGGCGAGCACCTCGTTCGAGGCGCGCGCGGGGTTGGGCGAGGCGCCGACGACGGCAATACGGCGCGGTTGCCCCAGCAGGTTGCGGATTTCACCCTCGTCGTTGATCGCCATCATGTGCCCTTTCTTGCCGCGAGCCAATCGGCGATCTTCGCCGCTATCGCGTGGAACGGCTCGCCGAGCGGGTCGGTTCCCGCCGCCGGGGGCACGCCGCCGTCGCTCGCGAGGCGGAGCCCCATCGACAGCGGCACGCGGCCCAGAAAATCGAGCCCCATCGTCTTCGCTGCCGCCTCGGCGCCGCCGCTCCCGAACGGATCGCTGACCTCGCCGCAATGCGGACAGGCATAGCCCGCCATATTCTCGACCAGCCCGATCAGCGGCACGTCGGCCTGCTCGAAAAAGCTGATTGCGCGCGTCGCGTCCATCAGCGCGAGATCCTGCGGGGTCGAGACGATGACGGCGCCCGCGGGCTTGTGCTTCTGGATCATCGTGAGCTGGACGTCGCCGGTGCCCGGCGGCAGGTCGACGATCAGCGTGTCGACGTCGCCCCAGCTCGCGTCGACGAGCTGTTCGAGCGCCTTGCCCGCCATCGGCCCGCGCCACGCGATCGCCTGGCCGGGCGCGGCGATCTGCCCGGTCGACAGCATCGGCACGCCATAGGCGTTGGGGACGGGAACGAGCTTCGATCCGCGCGCTTCGGGCTTCACCCCCTCGCTGTCCATCAGCCGCGGCTGCGAGGGGCCATAGATGTCAGCGTCGACGATCCCGACCTTCACCCCGCGCCGCTGCAGCGCGACCGCGAGGTTGGCGGCGAGCGTCGACTTGCCCACGCCGCCCTTGCCGCTGCCGACCGCGATCAGCGTCAGCCCCTTGCGCTCGGCGGTCATCGCGACGCGCACCGAGGTCACGCCGGGCCGGGCGAGCAATCCGGCGCGGAGCTTATCCTCCAGCGGTTTGCGGTCGCCCTCTGCGAGGCCGGTGACGTCGAGGACGATGGCGAGCGTGCCCTGATCGTCGAGAAAGCGGAGGCCCGAGGTGCGGCCGCCGCTAAGGTCGGTCGCGATGCTGGCGAGAGGAGCGGTGTCGGTCATGCCCTGCGCAGATAGGCGCGGCGCGGGTGAAAGCCAGCCATTTTCTCTTGCCCCCCTGTTAATCGCGCTGGTCCTCCCTATAAAAGCAGGCATGAGCAACGAAAGTGACGGCAGGATGGCGGGCCGCTTCCCGATGGGAATGCGGCGATTTTTCCATCAGATCAGCCAGATGGCGAACAGCCCGTGGGGCAACGGCCCCAAGGGCGGGAAGGACGGCGGCAAGGATGACGGCGGCGACCGCAACGGCCCGCGCAATCCGTGGGTGACCCCCGATCCCGCCGACCCGGCACGCGGCCGCAAACCGCGCGGCCCCTCGGCGCTCGACGAATTGCTGCGCAAGGGGCGCGGCAGCTTCGGCGGCGGCGGGGCGGACGGCGGCGGGGGCTTCAACCTCGGCGATTCGGCGAAGGTCTGGAAATGGGGCATCGGCGCGCTCGTCGTGGTCTGGTTCGTCTTTTCCTCCTTTCACATCGTGCCGCCCGAAAAGGAAGGCGTCGTCACGCGTCTCGGCAGCTATTCGCGCACCGTCGGGCCGGGGGTCAAATTCACCTGGCCGGCGCCGATCGAACGCATCCGCACCGAGGACGTCCGCGCGATCCGCACGATGCAGATCGGCTCGCCCAATGCGACCGACGAGAATTTCGTGCTGACGCGCGACCAGAGCATCGTCGACCTCGCCTATGAGGTCCGCTGGTCGATCCGCGACCCCGAACTCTATATCTTCCAGCTCGCCGACCCCGACGGAACGCTCCGCGAGGTTGCCGAAAGCGCGATGCGCGCGACGGTCGCCAATTTCGACCTCGTCCAGGCGATCGGCCCCGGCCGCGTCGAGATCGAGCGGCAGGTGCAGCAGCGGATGCAGGAATTGCTCGACCAGTATCGCGCCGGGGTGACGATCCAGGGGATCGCGATCCGCCAGGCCGACCCGCCGAGCCAGGTCGACGAAGCGTTCAAGGAAGTGACTGCTGCGCGCCAGAAGCGCGAATCGGACATCAACCTCGCACGCGCCTATGAACAGCAGGTGCTCGAACGCGCACGCGGCGACACCGCCGCCTTCGACAAGATCTACGAACAGTATAAGCTCGCGCCGGGCGTGACCCGCAAGCGGCTCTATTATGAAACGATGGAGGGCGTGTTGTCGAACATCGACAAGACGATCGTCGAGGCGCGCGGGGTGACCCCCTATCTGCCGCTGAACGAAGTCCAGCGGCGGGCGAACGCGGCCCCCGATGCCGCCGCGAAGGGAGGCCAGTGATGTTCGAGGGCCTGTTCCGCCATCCGCTGCGCCTGCTCGTCGGCACCGTCGCGCTGCTCGTCATCCTGTCGCAGACGCTCGCGATCGTCCCCGAGGACAAGCAGGCGCTGATCCTCCGCTTCGGGGAGATCGAGCGCACCGTGAACCGCTACAAGCCCAAGGAGAGCTTCGGCCATTCGGGCGCCGGGCTCGTCCTGCGCGTGCCCTTCACCGACGGCATCCAATATATCGACAAGCGCATTCTCGGCGTGAACATGGAGCGCCAGCAGGTGCTGTCGACCGACCAGCAGCGGCTCCAGGTCGACGCCTTTGCGCGCTTCCGCATCACCAATCCGGTGCGCATGTACACCGCGATCCGCACCGAGGAGCGGTTGCAGCAGCAGCTCGCGACGATCCTCGGCTCGTCGCTGCGCAACGAGCTCGGCAAGCGGACCTTCGCGACCCTGCTGTCGCCCGAACGCGGGCAGGTGATGGACAATATCCAGATCGCGCTCAACCGCGAGGCGAACAAATATGGCGCCGAGATCATCGACGTGCGGATCAAGCGCGCCGACCTGCCCGAAGGCGCGACGCTCGAGGCGGCCTATAACCGGATGCGGACCGCGCGCGAGCAGGAAGCGATCACGATCCGCGCCGAGGGGCAGAAGGAAGCGCAGATCATCCGCGGCAACGCCGACGGCGAAGCGGCGCGCATCTATGCCGCGAGCTTCGGCAAGGATCCCGAATTCTATGATTTCTACCGCGCGATGCAAAGCTATCGCCAGACCTTCCTCGGTCAGGATAATCGGGGAACGACCTCGGTGATCCTGTCGCCCGACAATGAATATCTGCAGCATTTCAAGGGTGGTTGAGGAAGAAATCCGGCGAATGAACGGAACTTGCAACGTCTGTTCATGTTCAAACGACGTTAAGCCACGGCCGAGCAGATAGCGGCACGCCGGGGTCAGAGATTTTTTCGCAAGAGAAAAGGAATTGCGATCGTGCGTTATGTTTATGGCATCACTTCGGCCCTGCTGATGGGCGGCACGGCGCTGGCGCTCGTCACCCAGTCGCCGGTGATCGCGCAGGTTGCGCAGAACGAGAGCAGCGAGATCGCGAAGGCGGTACCGCGCGCCGGCGCGCCCGAAAGCTTCGCCGACCTTGTCGAACAGCTTCAGCCTGCGGTGGTCAACATCTCGACCAAGCAGGAAGTGACGCTCGGCGTCCGGCTCGATCCCTTCGCGGGAACGCGCGAGCCGGTGACGCAGGAGCAGCAGGGCGGCGGCTCGGGCTTCCTGATTTCCGACGACGGCTATATCGTCACCAACAACCATGTCGTCACCGGCGGCCCGCGCGGCGACGCGGTGAATCAGGTCGCGGTGACGCTGACCAACGGCAAGGAATATAAGGCGCGCATCGTCGGCCGCGACGTCGCCTCCGACCTCGCGCTGCTCAAGATCGACGCGACGGGGCTGCCCTTCGTCAAGTTCGGTGACAGCGCCAAGGCGCGCGTCGGCGACTGGGTGGTCGCGATCGGCAACCCGCTCGGCCTCGGTTCGACGGTGACCGCGGGCATCATCTCGGCGGTGCAGCGCAACCTCGGCGGCGGCGGCGCCTATGACCGCTATATCCAGACCGACACCGCGATCAACCGCGGCAATTCGGGCGGTCCGTTGTTCGACCTCAAGGGCAATGTCGTCGGCATCAACAATATGCTGATCTCGCCCGTCGGCGCGAACATCGGCGTCAACTTCGCGATCCCCGCCGAAGCGGCGATCCCGGTGATCAACGCGCTGCGGTCGGGCGAGAAGATCGAGCGCGGCTATCTCGGCATCGGCATCGCGCCGATCGGCGAGGATCTGGCCTCGGCGCTCGGCCTGCCCAAGGATCGCGGCGAATTCGTCCAGCGCGTCGAGGACGACGGCGCGGCGGCGAAGGCCGGCATCAAGCGCGGCGACGTCGTGACCAAGGTCAACGGCAAGGACGTGACCCCGTCGCAGAGCCTGTCCTACATCGTCGCCAACACCAAGCCCGGCACGCGCATCCCGATCGAGGTGGTGCGCGACGGCAAGACGATGACGCTCTATGCGGTCATCGGCACGCGCCCGCCCGAGGAAGAACTCGCGGGAACGACGTTCGACCCCGAGGATGAGCAGGCGATGCCCGACGATCCGAAGGGCAGTGCCGACACGGCGATCCAGAACGAGCTCGGCCTTGCCGTGCAGCCGTTGACCCCCGACATCGCCCGCGCGATCGGTGTCGATACGGGGACCAAGGGCCTCGTGATCGCCGCCGCCTCGTCGAGCAGCGACGCCGGCCGCAAGGGCCTGCGCCGCGGCGACGTGATCGTCAGCGCCAATCGCGCCTCGGTGACGACCAGCGACGCGCTCGCCAAGGTCATCGCCGACGCGAAGAAGGCGGGCCGCGACGCGGTGCTGCTCGAAATCCTGCGCCGCGGCGGCCCCTCGGCCTTCATCGCGATCCGCATCAAGAGCTGATCCCCACCGCGCGACGCGCGCTGGAAAAAAGAAAGAGCGCCGCGACCATGAGTCCGGCGCTCTTTTTCTTTGCCCGGCGGGTTAAATGTTCCTATTATGTTCACATCGCATGAGTCGGGAGAGAGACGATGATTGGATATGTGACGCTGGGCACCAACGACCTCGCCAGGGCGGCGGTCTTCTATGACGCGATCGCCGGCGAACTGGGCGTGCCGAGGATGATGGACTACGACGGCTTCATCGCCTGGGGCAAGGAGGGCGGCGGCGCCGGCATTGGCCTCACCCGCCCGTTCGACGGCTAGGCGGCGACCGTGGGCAACGGCGTGATGGTCGCGCTCGAGGCAAAGGACAAGGAACAGGTCCACCGTCTCTATGACATTGCTCTCGCCAACGGCGGCACCTGCGAAGGCCCTCCGGGTCCGCGCGGCGAAGGCTTCTACGCCGGCTATTTCCGCGACCCCGACGGCAACAAGCTCAACGCCTTCATCATGGGGTGAGCAGCGTCCGGTTCGGGTGGAGGGCGGTCATAAACATCCCCACTTTCGTCATCCCGGGCTTGACCCGGGATCCCGCTTTTTTGGGGAGTGGGCGGGCTTCGACCTCAAGCGGGACCCCGGATCAAGTCCGGGGTGACGAGATAAGCTATGGCCACCTTCGGCCGGAACCAGCCGGCTCCCTCCCGCCCGAAACCGCTTTCCTATTATGCGCGGCCATGATCTATCCTTGCGGATGATCGCATCCGCAACGCACAGGATGTTTTTGGGCGGCCGGCGGCCACTGGCCGCCTCGTGGGTCGTTAAAGGCACAAAAGACACATTCGGGCACCGCTCATGCGGGGCTTTTGTGCCCTTAAGCCTCCTCGCCAATCCCGATCTCCGCGATTTGCGCGTGAAGTTGCGCAGTTTTCCGTCCTTCTCGCCTTCATTCCTACCGCGCCCCGCCGCCGCCCGCGGCTTTGCCGATTGCCCGACGCCGCGCGCCGCTCTAGACCCTTGGCAAGGTGCCCAGAGTGGAGGAATGGACAGTGAGCGACGGCAGCGAAGCGACCGAAATCTACATTGGCCTCGGCGGCGGAGGGGCACCCGACGGGCCGCGCCAGTCGCTGGTATTGAAGCGCGCGAACCGCCACGGGCTGATCGCCGGGGCGACCGGCACCGGCAAGACGGTGACCTTGCAGGGGCTGGCCGAAGGATTTTCGGCGGTCGGCGTTCCGGTGTTCGTCGCCGACGTGAAGGGCGACTTGTCGGGCATGGCGATGGCGGGCAGCCCGACCGCAAAGACGCACGAAGCCTTTGCCAAGCGCGCGGCGGAAATCAGCGACACTGGCTGGAGCTATCACGATAATCCGGTGATCTTTTGGGACCTGTTCGGCGAGCAGGGGCATCCGATCCGCACCACCATCTCCGAAATGGGGCCGCTGCTGCTGGCGCGGCTGATGGGCCTCAACGAAGTGCAGGAAGGCGTGCTCGCGATTGCGTTCCGCGTCGCCGACGAGCAGAATCTGCTGCTCCTCGACCTCGGCGACCTGCAGGCGATGCTCGCCTGGTGCGCCGAGAATGCCGATGAGCTGACGACCAAATATGGCAATGTGTCGAAGGCCACGGTGGGCACGATCCAGCGCCAGCTCCTGACGCTCGAAACGCAGGGCGGCGACCATTTCTTCGGCGAGCCCGCGCTCGACATCCAGGACATGATCCGCCTCGACGACAATGGCCGCGGCTATGTCAACATCCTCGCCGCCGACAAGCTGATGGCGAGCCCCAAGCTCTATGCGACCTTCCTGCTCTGGCTCTTGAGCGAGATGTTCGAGACGCTTCCCGAGGTCGGCGATCCCGACAAGCCGAAGCTCGTCTTCTTCTTCGACGAGGCGCATCTGCTCTTCGACGACGCGCCGCCCGCGCTGACCGACAAGATCGAGCAGGTCGTGCGCCTGATCCGCTCGAAGGGCGTCGGCGTCTATTTCGTGACGCAGAACCCGATCGATGTGCCCGAGGCAGTGGCGGGCCAGCTCGGCAACCGCGTTCAGCACGCGCTCCGCGCTTTCACCCCGCGCGACCAGAAGGCGGTGAAGGCGGCCGCCGACACTTTCCGTCCCAATCCCAAGGTCGATGTCGCGCGCGAAATCACCGAACTCAAGGTCGGCGAGGCGCTTGTCTCGCTGCTGATGGCCGACGGCGCGCCGTCGCCGGTCGAACGCACGCTGATCAAGCCGCCCTGCTCGCGCGCGGGACCGCTCGACGTCAAGGAGCGCGCGATCATCAAGTCGATCTCGCCCGTCGCCGACAAATATGACACGCCGGTCAACCGCGAGAGCGCCGAGGAGCTGCTCGCCGCCAAGGCCGAGCAGGCGCAGGCCGCCGCGGTCGAGGCGAAGGCGCAGGCCGAGGCCGACAAGCAGGCCGCGATCGCCGCGAAGGAAGAGGCGAAGCGCAAGGCCGCCGAGGAACGGGTACGGCTGCAGCAGGAAAAGGCCGCGGCGCGCGAAGCCGCCAAACCGTCGATGGCGGACAAGATGATCCAGTCGGCGGCGCGCTCGGCGGCGACGAGCCTCGGCCGTCAGGTCGCGGGCAAGTTCGGCGGCCAGCTCATGCGCGGGATTTTGGGCAGCCTGTTCAAATAAGGCGCGACCCACCCATCCTCGTCACCCCCGCGAAGGCGGGGGTCCAGCCTCAACGCGATGCCGGAAAGCTGGATCCCCGCCTTCGCGGGGATGACGAAGGCAGGATGGTTTCGGCAGCCTATCTCCCCTTCAGCCAGGCGCCGACCTCGCCCTTGATCCGCGGGCGGCTGACGCTGCGTTCCTTGAGCGTCGCGATCGTCTTGTCATAGGGCTTGCGGACGTCGGCGGGCAGCGGCGCCGCAATCGCCTCCAGCTTGGCGACCATCGCCGGATCGGTCGAGGAGGCGGCGAGCCCCGCGAGGAAGCGCGCGCGCGCCGAGGCGTCGATCAGCCGGTCGACCGCGGCCTGGTTGGCCTGCGCGAAATCGACCGCCATTTCGGCGTGATTCCGGGCGACCGCGCCGATGATCGCGGCGCTCGTCGTCTTCTCCGGCTCGTCGGTCAGCGCGAGGTCGAGTGCGCGCTTGGCAAGGGCCGTGTCCCTGGCATTGCCGAGCAAGGTATAGAAGGTGCTACGTTCGACCGCCGATTTGGAACTCTTCGCCATCGCGCGCAGCTTGTCCCATTCGGCCGCGCTCGCATGGGTCGCGACGATACCGAGCCAGCGCGATTTGAGCGCTCCGTCGAGCGCCGCAGGGTTGCGGTCGAGCAGGGCGAAGCGGCGGCGCGCCTCGGCCAGCACCCCGGCATCGCCGATCGTTCCGAGCGCGCCCAGCAGATCGGAGCGCAGCACGCTGTCGAGCGCGGGTTCGCCCGGCCGCGCGTCGAATCCGAGCCGCCGCATCGCCGGTGCGAGTGCCGCTGCGGCGCGCGCCGCGATCTGCTTCTGCACCGTCGGCTGGTCGTCGAAGAGATTGTAGAGCGCTTCATAGCGGCCCGCGACGTCGCCGGTCAGCTTCGGGTTCGCTTCCTTCGGCGCCGCGGCGAGCAGGTCGAGCGCCGCGCCCATCGGCTGATAGCCCGCATAAGCGAGCGCGAAATTGTCGCCGAGCAGCCCGAGCTGGTCGATCGGCGCGAGGCTGGCGAAACGGCCGCGCAGCGCGGCAAGCGCGGCGGGCGAATAGAGGGTGCGATAATAGCCCGCCTGTCCCGCGTTGATCAGCACCGGCCCGCAGCCGGGCAGGGTCAGCGTCCCCGCGCCGCCCGTGATCACCTGCCGCGCCACCGCGCCGTCACCGGCGCGCGCGAGCACCGGCACCTGCCAGCGCCGCCCCTCGGCGTCGATGCTGTCCTTGCGGTCGCGCGAAAATTCGCTCTGCGTGACCTGGACGGTCGTGGCGCCGCCCGCGCAGGCGATGCCGCCGACGCGCAGCAGCGGGATGCCCGGCTGGCCCGTGAAATCATGCGCGATCGCGGTCAGCCCCGTCGCGCCCGCCGCCTCGACCGCGTTCCACAGATCGTCGGTGCGCGTGTTGCCATATTTATGCTGCGCCACATAGGCGCGCAGCCCATCGCGCCACTTGTCGGCCCCGGCATAGGCCTCCAGCATCGTGATCACCGCTTCGCCCTTCTGATAGGTGATCGCGTCGAACGCCTGGTTGCTGTCCTCGACGGTGCGGATCGTCTGGACGACCGGGTGCGTCGTCGCAAAAGCATCGAGCCCCATCGCGGCCTCGCGCCCGCCGACGCGACCCAGCAACGGCTGCCAGTCGGGGTGGAAATGGTCGCTCGCCTTCGTCTCCATCCAGCTCGCGAAGCCTTCGTTGAGCCACAGATCGTCCCACCACGCCATGGTGACGAGGTCGCCGAACCACTGGTGCGCGACCTCGTGCGCCTGGACGGCATAGATCGCCTGCCGCGTCGCCTCGCTGGTGATCTTGGGGTCGTCGAGCAGGATGCGCTCGAAGGTGAAGATCGCGCCCCAATTTTCCATCGCGCCGAAGAATTGCGACTGGCCGGGGCCTGCGACATTGTCGAGCTTGGGCAGCGGATAGGGCTGGCCGAAATAGTCGCCATAATAGGTCAGCAGCGGCGCGAGGCTGTCGAGCGCGAAGCGTGCCTGTTCGCCCGATCCTTTGGGGGAGACGATGCCGACTTCGGCGCCGCTTTCGCTTTTCTTGGCGAGCCGTTCGAACGGGCCGGTCGCGAAGAAGAGGAGGTAGGACGACATTTTCGGCGAAATCTGGAAGCTCACCTTCTTGCGGCCGCCCTCGACCGGCGTTTCGCTTGCCACGGGCATGTTGCTCACCGCCAGATCGTCCGCGGGAACGATCGCCGACAGGCTGAAGGTCGCCTTGTAGCTTGGCTCGTCGAAGCTCGGGACGAAGCGGCGCGCGTCGGGCGCCTCGAACTGGGTGAACAGCCCGCGCGTGTCGGCGCCACTCGTCTTGTCGGGATAATCGAGCGCGAAGAGGCCGTTCGCCTGGGTGCCGATGACGCCCGTATAATGGGTTGCAAGGCGATAGGTGCCCGGCGCGATCGGCGCGGGGGCGGTGAAGGTCACCGTCTGCGCCCCGGCGTCGGTCGTGGCGGTCAGCGGGAGAGGCTTGCCGTCGGGGCCGGTCAGCGTTGCGTCCGCAAAGGTGAGATCGAGCGCATTCATCACGATCGTCGTCGAGGGCTCGTAGAGTTCGAGATCGATCGCCGCATCGCCCGTGAAGCTCAGCGCCTTGGCATCCGGCGTGACGCTGATGTCGTAATGGAGCGGGCGGGCGATGCGCGGAAGCTGGCTCGGCACGCTGGCATCGAGCGGCGCGCCGGTCGGCGCCGGCATCAGCGCGACGGGCGGTGCGGGCGGCGCGACCCCCGGCTGCGCGGCGCAGGCGGAGAGGCCGAGCGCCGAGACGGCGCTGACGAGCAGAAGGCGTGTCGAAATTTTCATGGCTGCGATCCCCGGTTATGATGCGGACCGGGCTACGCCGATGCCCAGGCCCACGCAACGGTCCCTTTCGGCGAGCGGTCCATGGCTCTCGACAGACGACAAAAACTGAGGCAGCTTCGGTTGCATGACAAAACCTATATTGCCCGGAGAGGTATCCGCCGCCGTCGTCGACCCCGCCGCCTATGGCGAATGGGACGCGCTTCACGAACAGCTTGCCTGGGCGCGCGCCAACGCGCCGCTCGCGGTCGCCGAAAACCCCGATCACGACCCCTTCTGGCTGGTGACGCGCCACGCCGACATCATGGCGATCGGCCGCGACTCGCAGCGCTTTGCCAGTGCGATCCGCCCGACCGTGCTGACCAATCGCGACGGCGAGGCGCTGGCGCGCGCCGCGACGCCGGGGAACGACGGCCACCTGATCCGCTCGCTGGTGCAGATGGATGCGCCCGACCATATGAAATACCGCTTGCTGACGCAGAGCTGGTTCATGCCCAAGAATCTGAAGATCGTCGAAGAGCGCGTTCGCCACCATGCGCGCGCCGCGGTCGAACATATGCTCTCGCTGGGCGGCGAATGCGATTTTGCGCGCGACGTCGCGGCGCATTATCCGCTGCGCGTGATCATGGATATCCTCGGCGTTCCGGTCGAGGACGAGCCGCGGATGCTGATGCTGACGCAGCAGCTCTTCGGGTCGACCGACCCCGAACTCAACCGCAACAAGGTCGAAATAACGAGCGCCGAGCAAGCGATCGCGATGCTCCATTATGTCATCGCCGATTTCGAAAATTATTTCCGCGATCTCACCGCCGACCGCCGCGCCAGTCCGCGCGAGGACATCGCGACGGTGATCGCCAATGCGACGATCGACGGCGGGCAGATTCCCGACCGCGAGCTGGCCGGCTATTATATGATCGTCGCGACTGCCGGCCACGACACGACGAGCGCCTCAACCGCGGGCGCGATCATGGAACTGGCGAAGAATCCGGCGCTGTTCGCGCGCTTCCGCGACGCGGAGGCCGAGAAGGCGGGGCTGATCGAGGAGGCGATCCGCTGGACGACCCCGGTGCAGCATTTCATGCGCAGCGCGAAGGCCGATGTCGAGGTTGGCGGGCAGACGATCCGCGAGGGCGACTGGCTGATGCTCAACTATGTCTCGGCGAACCGCGACGAGGCGATCTTCGACAACCCCTTCGCCTTCGACCCCGACCGCGCGAAGAACCAGCAGATCGCGTTCGGCTTCGGCGCGCATGTGTGTCTCGGCCAGCATCTCGCGCGGATGGAGATGCGGATATTGATGGAGGAGTTGCTGCCGCGATTGAAGAGCCTCGAACTCGCAGGCGACCCGGCGCGGGTCGAATCGGTGTTCGTCGGAGGACTCAAGCGGCTGCCGATCCGGTTCGAGGCGGCGTAGGGCCGTTTTCGACCGGAAGCGGACCTGAGTAACATCGTCATCCCGGACTTGATCCGGGATCCATTCATCCAGCGCTGAGAGAATGGATCCCGGATCAAGTCCGGGATGACGAGAGATTATAGGCGGCACGTGAGCGACAGCTTTCATCCCTTACCTTCGTCATTCCCGCGAAAGCGGGAACCCAGTGTGGGATCAGCCTACGCACGCTCTGGGTTCCCGCTTTCGCGGGAATGACGAAGGTGGGGAAAGTTCGCTCACCACCCCAAAGCTGACGGGCCGAAGCCGAAGCCTCAGACCTTCTCGCCGGGAAAGAAGCGCGCGATCACGTCGCTGGCCAGCCGTGCGGGGCGCAGCGTTTCGGCGTCGATGCAGCACCAGCTCGACTTGACCTCGGCGAGCACGTCCTCGCCGCGCTTGATGATCGTTTCGTAGAAGGCGCGCGCGCCCTGCACCTTTTCGAGGATGACGGTCGCGATGACCTGATCGTCGAGGAAGGCGGGGCGGCGATAGGTGATCTCGTGCTTCAGCGCGACCCAGAGATGCTGCGCCACCGCCTCGGGCGGCGCGATCTTGCGCCAGTGCGCCAGCACCGCATCCTGCACCCAGCTCAAGTAATGGGCATTGTTGACATGCCCCATGAAGTCGATCGCGTCGGGACCGACCTTGATGTCATGGTCGTGGGGAAGGGCTGCGGCGGTCATGGCGTTGACACTAATGTCAATATTTGATGACGGAAAGGTGAAAGTTCGGGATTCCGCTGCCTTTTGTCGAAAAGGACGGTGCTCGCGGATAAGGCGGGGCAGGGAATGTCTCACGCAAAGGCGCAAAGGCGCGAAGAAGAAGGTCCGCGCTGACAGGCCCTTTTCCCATCGACGTCGCGGCCGACCGCGCGGCTGGAAGGAGAAAGCTGCTTCGTGGCAAGCGCTGGCCTCTTCACGCCTTCACGCCTTCGCGCCTTTGCGTGAATCAAGAAAGCGCTTTCGCCGCGCCTTGCTACCCCCGCCCGCGATAGGGGGCGACGCCCTGGTCGGGAAGCCAGAGGCTCGCGGGCGGCGGGCCCGATTGCCAGAAGACGTCGATCGGAATGCCGCCGCGCGGATACCAATAGCCGCCGATGCGCAGCCATTGGGGCTGCATCTCGTCGAATAGGCGGCGGCCGATGCCGACGGTGCAATCTTCGTGGAAGCCCGCGTGATTGCGGAACGAGCCGAGAAACAGCTTGAGGCTCTTCGACTCGACGATCGTTTCGTCCGGCGCATAGTCGATGACGAGATGCGCGAAATCGGGCTGGCCGGTCACCGGACAGAGCGACGTGAATTCGGGCGCGGCGAAGCGGACGAGATAAAGGTCGCCGGGGCGCGGATTGGGGACATAGTCGAGCACCGCCGCCTCGGGCGAGGCAGGCAGTTCGCTCGATTGGCCGAGATGTTTCGGCGCGAGCGGGGGATGGCTGGAATCGGACATGGAAACCGTCTAGTGCGCAGCGCGGCCCCTGTCATCCCGGATCACCGGCGAACGATGGGGGGCCGGGGTTCAGCGCCGATTCAGCGGCGCAGCGGAATGGCCAAGTACGGGATTGCGGATTCGGAAAATGACGGTGCGGAAACTCGGGCGAGGGGAAAGAGCGGCGCGCTTGTCGCTAGCTGCGCTGGCGGCTTCGCTGGTGGCGGGCGGGCTTCCGCCCGCGGCCGCGCAGACCGAGCAGCCGACCCCCGCGCCTTCGCCGACCCCCACACCCACCTCGACGTTCCGCCTGCCGCCTGCCGACGACGGGCGGACATCGGGCGTGCAGGGGCCGTCCGACAACGGCTTGCCGCCGCTCGCCCCGGGAGAACGGCGCGGCCCGCCGACTCCGGCGCCGACACCTGCTCCCGCACCGCGCACCACGACGCCCACGGTGGTTCCGACCCGGCCGACGCCCGCGCCATCCGCCTCCGCGCCCGCCGCCCGCCGCGATACGCCGCCTGCGGCCGTGAGCGCGCCGCGCGCCACACCCGAACCCGCGACCAGCGCGCCCGTCTCCGCCGCCCCCGTGGCGGCGGCTCCCGATTCGGCGACGCCCGCCGTGGAAGCGCCGTCGCCCGCGACGCCTGGCTTCTCGGTCGATCCGACCGCGCCGGTGGCGGACGCGTCGCCCGGCGATGACGCGGCTCCGGCGACCGGCGGCGACGGCAATCCGCCGCTGTGGGCGTGGCTGCTTGCCGGGCTCGTCGCGGTCGGCGCGGGTATCTGGTATTGGCGCCGCCGCCCAGCATTGGCGGGCGATACGCCCAGCGAGTCCGAACCGCCGCAGCCCCTGCCGCGTGCCGCCGAGTCCGTTCCCGCGCCGCGCCGTGCCGCGCCCGTGGCGCCGCCCGCTCCGCGCCCGCAGCCCGTGGCGCCACCGGCCCAACCGGTCCCGTCGCCGCTGGTGACGCGCCCGACGGCCGAACAGCGGGCGCAGGTGGCGATGACGCTCGATATTCGCGGCATCCGCATGACGAGCGAGCAGTTCATCGTCGCCTTCACGCTGGGCCTCAAGAATGAAGGCCCGGTCGCGGCGACCGGGCTGATGATCCGCATCGCGCTCAACCAGGGGTCGGCGATGACCGAGCCGGTGCTCGCGCGTTTCTTCGACGGCGCGGGGGGCAGCGTGCTGCGCGACGATATGGCGCTGGCGTCGGGGGCGGGCGAGCAGGTCGCGACCGAGGTCATGCTGCCGCGCGCCGCCGTCGAGCCGCTGATGATCGGGGGCAAGCCGATGCTGATCCCGGTGCTCGTCTTCGACGTCACCTATCATTGGGACGGCGAGGGTGACGCCTTCGGGCAGAATGCCGGCAGCTTCGTGCTCGGCCGCGAACAGGGCGCGAGCGGAAGCGAGAAGCTCGCGCCGCTGCCGCTCGACCACCCCAATCTGGTCGTCAACCGGCCGGGCGCGCGAACGACGGCGATCCGGCGCATTCAATAGGTTTTCTGTTGCAGTGCAGCATGGACTGGGGCAGACCGCGACCGTGCTTGAAAAAGGGCACGCCGGGGCATAGGCTTGCCGTCCCCGGAAAGAAGAGAGCGACGCAGGATTGATCGCGGCGAGGGACAGGCAAGAAGGTTCCCGCGCGGTCGCAACAGGAGCATGACATGGACGCCTTGGTCTCAACCGACTGGCTGGAACGCGAACTGGGGGCATCGGACCTGCGGGTGGTCGATGCGACGAAATTCATGACCGGAACCGATCGCGACGCGCGCGCGGAATATGAGGCGGGACACATCCCCGGCGCGGTGTTCATGGACCTGGCCGAACTGGCTGACACGAACAGCGCCATCGAGAATATGGCGCCGACCGCCGAGAAATTCGCGAGCCGCATGCAGTCGCTCGGGCTCGGCGACGGCAGCCGCATCGTCATCTATGACGACAGCCCGCTGAAGAGCGCGGCGCGAGCGTGGTGGCTGCTCAAGCTGTTCGGCGCGCACGACGTCGCGCTGCTCGACGGCGGGCTCGCCAAATGGAAGGCCGAGGGGCGTCCGCTCGAAATGGGCAAGCAGACACTTCGCCACCGTCACTTCACCGTGTGGCGCGATGCCAAGGCGGTTCGCACCAAGGAGCAGATGCTCGAAAATATCGCGAGCGGCGGCGAGCAGGTCGTCGATGCGCGCCCCGCGGCGCGCTTCACCGGCGAGGAACGCGACCCGCGCCCCGGCATGGCCCCCGGCCATATCCCGGGTTCGGTCAGCCTGCCGCACGCCGGCCTGTTCAACGCCGACGGCACCTGGAAGCGCGGCGACGACCTCAAGGCGGCGTTCGACGCGGCGGCCGTCGACCTCGAGAAGCCGCTGATCACCACCTGCGGCAGCGGCATGACCGCGACCGTCGTCGCCTTTGGCGCGCACCTTCTCGGCAAGGAGGATGTCGCGGTCTATGACGGAAGCTGGACTGAATGGGGCGCCGACCCGGCGACGCCGAAGGCGACCGGCGCGGCTTGAGCCTGCGGTGCCGCCGTCCGATTATGTGCGGCGGCACTGGATTTTGCATCCTGCTCCGCTAACAAGGCGGGGATGAGCGACAGCGACGACGACAGCCTCCGCCCCGCGACGAAACTGGTGCAGGGCGGGCGGCGGCCCGAATGGACGGGCGATCCTCGGCTCGGCGGCGGGGTCGTCAATCCGCCGGTGTGGCGCGCCTCGACGATCCTTTACGACAATATCGCCGATCTCAAGGCGCGGGGCCATGCGACGCATGACAAGCTCTATTATGGCCGGCGCGGGACGCCGACGGTCTGGGCGCTCGCCGATGCGCTGACCGGACTGGAGCCGGGGGCCGAGGGCAGCCTGCTTTACCCCTCGGGAGTCGCAGCGATTTCGGCGGGGCTGCTCGCGCTGTTGTCGCCCGGCGACCATCTGCTGATGGTCGATAGCGCCTATGAGCCGACGCGCTCCTTTTGCACCGGCATGCTCGCGCGGATGGGGGTGCGGACAACCTTCTACGATCCGCTGATCGGTGCCGGCATCGCCGGCCTGATCGAGCCCGAAACGAAGCTGATCTTCCTCGAATCGCCGGGCAGCCTGACCTTTGAGGTTCAGGATATTCCCGCGATCACCGCAGCGGCGCGCGCCCGCGGCGTGCTGACGATGCTCGACAATACCTGGGCGACGCCCTTGCTCTTCCCCGCGCTCGCGCACGGCGTCGACGTGACGATGATGAGCCTCACCAAATATGTCGGCGGCCACAGCGACGCGATGATGGGCAGCCTGACCGCCACGAAGGCGGTGTGGCCGAAGCTGCGCCATGCGACCTATCAGCTCGGCCAGGCGGTCTCGCCCGACGATTGCGCGCTGGTGCTGCGCGGCCTCAGGACGCTCGACGTGCGGTTGACGCGGCACGGCGAGAACGGACTTGCGGTGGCGACCTGGCTCGCCGGGCGTGCCGAGGTCGGGCGCGTGCTGCATCCGGCGCTGCCGGGCGACCCGGGCCACGCCCTCTGGTCGCGCGACTTTTCGGGGACCAGCGGCCTGTTCGGCTTCACGCTGAAGGGCGCCGACGACGCGGCGCGCGCGCGCTTCATCGACGCGCTCGCGCATTTCGGAATCGGTTTCAGCTGGGGCGGCTACGAAAGCCTCGCCGTGCCGGGCGATCCGCAGACGATCCGCACCGCGACGCGCTGGACCGATTCCGACCCGCTCGTCCGCCTGTCGATCGGGCTCGAGGATCCCGCCGACCTGATCGCCGACCTCGAACGCGGCTTCGCGGCGCTATGAGCGCCAGGGAAAGCCTGCGCGACAGCATCGGCCGCGTCGCCGAGGCGATGCAGGCGATCGGGCTCGACGTCGGCTCCTATCGCCTGTCGCTCTATGGGCTGGTCTCGGCGATCATCGTCGCGGTGCTGCTGTGGATCGGGGTCAAGCTCGTGATGCGCGCGATCAAATGGCTGCTGCGCCGTAACACCCAGATCGACCAGGCGCAGCGGCTGCTTACCGAGAAGCTGATCGCGATCGCGCTCTTTTCCTTCGCGCTGCTGCTCGGCATCGACCTGCTCGGCATCGATCTGACGACGCTTGCGGTCTTTTCGGGCGCGGCGGGGCTGGCGATCGGCTTTGGCCTGCAGAAAACGGTGGGCAATCTGATCGCGGGAATCATCCTGCTGATGGACCGCTCGATCCAGCCGGGCGACGTGATCGTCGTCGGCGACGCCGCGTCGATGGGCAGCGGGCCGCTGCCCGGCGGGGTGCCCAATGTCGGGCGGGTCGCGAAGATCGGCGTGCGCGCGGTCAATATCGTCACCCGCGACGGCAAGAAGCATCTGATCCCGAACGAACTGCTGATGACCCAGCCGGTCGAGAACTGGAGCTATTCGAGCCGCGACGTGCGGGTGCGGATGCGCATTCCCGTCGCCTATGAATGCGATCTGCGCGCGGCGCAGGCGATCATCGTCGAGGTCGCGAAGGCCAATCCGCGCATCCTCGCCGATCCCGAGCCGGTGGTGTGGATCACCGCCTTCAGCGAACGCGCGGTCGAGCATGAGCTGCGCTACTGGATTTCGGACCCCGAATCGGGGCTCGGCAACATCCAGGGCGAGGTGTTCCTGGGGATATGGGAACGGTTCAAGGCGGCGGGAATCCGCATTCCCTATCCGCGGCAGGATGTGCGGCTGGTCGAACAGGACGAGTCGCCAAGTGCCTGAAATTCGTCGTTGCGAGCGAAGCGAAGCAATCTCCAGCTATCGCCTGATCGGACCGATAGCTGGAGATTGCTTCGTCGCTACGCTCCTCGCAATGACGAGGTAAGGGCGCTTAAACCCCGTGCGCCTTGGCGCGCTCGATCCCATCGAGGATGATCTGCTTCGCTTCGTCGACGTCGCCCCAGCCGCCGAGCTTGACCCATTTGCCGGGTTCGAGATCCTTGTAGTGGGCAAAGAAATGCTCGATCTGCTGGAGCACGATCTCGGGCATGTCCTTGTAGGTCCGGACCTTGTCGTAATAGGGAAAGGTCGTGCTGACGGGGACGCAGAGCAATTTTTCGTCGCCGCCGGCATTGTCTTCCATCTTGAGCACGCCGATCGGGCGGCACTTGACCACCGCGCCCGCGACCACCGAGGTGCGCGCGACGACGAGCGCGTCGAGCGGGTCGCCATCGTCGCCCAGCGTGTGCGGGATGAAACCGTAATTGGCGGGATAGCGCATCGGGGTGTGAAGGAAGCGGTCGACGAACAACGCGCCCGACGCCTTGTCGAACTCATATTTCACCGGCTCGCCGCCGATCGGCACTTCGATCAGCACGTTCAGGCTGTCGGGCGGGCTGTCGCCCGCGGGGATCAGGTCGATGCGCATGGGAGATGTCCTTTTGTATTTTTGGAATCGCGCGCGCCTTTAGCGCCGGATGGCGCGGAAAGTCGAGGGGAAGCTTGTTCCCCTCCCGCTTGCGGGAGGGGAAATCAGAGTTGGCGCTTCGACGCCAGCAGGCGGTCGAACCAGTCGGGTCCGGCGCCGGTCTTTTCGAGGTGCGGCCAGCGCAGCCCGCCATGATAGTCGATGTCGACCGTCCGGTAGCGCCCGCCGCGCTCGACGAGCAGGCTCACCGGGGTCTTGCCGTCGGTCGCGGCGCGAATCGCGGCCTCCATGCGGTCCTTGGCATAGGCGACGCCGTCGACCGCGACGATCTTCGTACCGTTGACGATGTCGGCCCGGAAGGCGGGGCCGTCCCACAGGATGCTGCCTGCGACGCCGTCCTTGTCGATCGTCATGCCGAGTGAATGGGTGAGGTCGTAATTTTTCGCGCGCGCCATGCGGCCGCGGTCATAGGCGTTCGGTGTGTCGCGCCAGACGAGGCGATAGCCCGCGCGCTCGATCCCCGCGACCGGCGCGGGCTGGCCGGGAAGCTGCATATGCTCGTGGAGGAATTTCGCCCAGTCATAGGGGTGGACGGCGTTCAGCGCCGCGACGACATCGTCGAAATCATAGGTGACCTCGCCCCAGTCGCCGGTCTTGCCGCCGAAGAAGCTCCTCGCGAAATCGTCGAGGCTTTTCCGGTCGTTCGTCGCCTGGCGGATGATCATGTCCGCCTCCAGCCACATCAGCGAGCCCTCGTTGTAATAATCCTCGGTGCGCGTCGCGCTGGGGAAGGCGCGCGCCTTGCGTCCCGCGATCACGGGGTCGAGCGTCGTATCCTCGACCGACCGCCAGTCCCGGCCCGCCTGGACGCTGTAGTAAGCGGCGTTGGTCGCCCATTCGGACAGGATCATGTCCTTCGACTGCATCCCCGAGCGGCCCGCGAGGACCAAGTCCCAGAAGCTTGTCTGCCCTTCATAGACCCAGAGGAGATTGCCCTGCATCGGCGTGCGGAAATCGGGGGTCCAGAGCTTGGCGGGGCGGCGGTATTTGCCGTTCCAGCTATGGGTGAACTCGTGCGGCAGCAGTCCGCGCAGCGTCTCGCCATCGTCCCATTTGGTGAAATAGTCGGGGCTGCTGCTGTTCTCGCTGCTGCGATGATGTTCGAGCCCGATGCCGCCGAGTTCGTCGGTCAGCGCGAGCAGAAATTCATAGCGGTCGAAATGACGGCTGCCGAACAGCGCCACCGCCTCCGCCACCATGGCGGCGTGGCGCGCGATCTGGTCGGGCTTGGCGCCCAGATATTGGGCCTCGTCGGCGACGACGTTCAGCGTGACATTCTGCCCCAGATCCCATTTGCGATAATAGCGGCCCGCGAACATCGGGCTGTCGACCAGCGTTTCATAGCTGGTCGGCGCATAGCTGTAGCGATTGCCCGACACTTTGAGGCCATCGAGCGCCGCGGCGCCGGTCCAGCCGTCGGGGAGCGTCACGTCGAGCTGGACCGGGATGTTGCGGGTGAAATATCCTGCGGGATAGAGGCTCACCTGCTCCCATTGCAGGTTCATCATCGCCGGGGTGGCGACGACGCGGCCTTCGCTCGTCCGCGTCGGCGACAGGAAATCGAAGGCAACATCGATGCTCTTGGCGCCCGCGGGCACATCGATGTCGAAGGCGTAGACGTCGGTCGGCTGACGCGTCCAGATGAGCGGTTTGCCGTCCGCGCTCGCCTTGAAGCCCGCGATCTCGGCGATCGCGCCGCGCGGCGCGTGCTTGCCGGGCAGCCATTGCGGATAGAGCAGGGTGAGCTTCCCCGCCTTCGCGACCGGGATCGTCTGCCGGACGCGGAAGATGCCGCGCATATAATCGGTGGCGTCGACCTTGAGCAGCATCGTCCCCGGCCAGGGCTTGTCGGCGGGCAGCGGAATGATGTGCGGCTGGACCACCGGCTGCGGACGGCTGTTGCCGTCCTCTGCGTAGAGCGCGGGGGCGAAGGCGATGAGGGCGGCTGCGGCGAGCGATGCGACGAACGGTGTTTTTTTCATGATCGCTTCTCTGCCGTCAAAAACCGCCAAGGTCCAGCAAACGCTCTGCAAGCGCGCTTTGCCTTTCGACCAAAACCCATTAGACGCGCGGCGCATGAGCAAGGACAAGAATGCGAAGATCAAGGCGCCGCAGCCGGTGCGCGGCACCCAGGACATGCTTGGCGATTTCGCCGACCGCTTCGGCCATGTCGTCGACGCGTTCGACCGGGTGCGCCGCCTTTATGGCTTCAAGCGGGTCGAGGTGCCGGTGATCGAGCCGACCGCGGTCTTCGCGCGCTCGCTGGGGGAAACCACCGACGTCGTATCGAAGGAAATGTATTCGTTCGAGGATCGCGGCGGCGAATCGATCACCCTGCGGCCCGAATTCACCGCGGGAATCGCGCGCGCCTACATCACCAATGGCTGGCAGCAGTTCGCGCCCCTCAAGGTGGCAACGCACGGCCCGCTGTTCCGCTACGAGCGGCCGCAAAAGGGCCGCTATCGCCAGTTCCACCAGCTCGACGCCGAAATCATCGGCAGCGACAGCCCGCTCGCCGACGCCGAACTGCTGATCTTCGCCGACCAGCTTCTGAAGGAGCTGGGCGTCGCCGAGGGCGTGACCTTGACGCTCAACACGCTCGGCGACGCCGACAGCCGCGAGGCGTGGCGCGCGGCGCTGGTCGAGCATTTCATGGGCCATCGCGCGAGCCTCAGCGAGGACAGTCTCGAGCGGCTCGACAAGAATCCGCTGCGCATCCTCGACAGCAAGGATGCGCAGGATCGCCCGGTCGCCGACAGCGCGCCCGATATCGATGCCTATCTGACGAGCGAGGCGCAGGATTTCTTCGGCGCCGTGACCGCCGGGCTCGACGCGGCGGGCGTGGCGTGGGAACGCAACGCGCGGCTGGTGCGCGGGCTCGACTATTATCGCCACACCGCGTTCGAGTTCGTCACCGACCGGCTCGGTGCGCAGGGCACGGTGCTCGGCGGTGGGCGCTACGACGGGCTGATCGAGACTCTGGGCGGGCCGCCGACCCCGGCGGTCGGCTGGGCGGCGGGGATCGAGCGGCTGGCGATGCTGCTGGACGATGATGCGATCGACAATCGGCTCGATGCGGTGTTGGCGGTCGAGGACGACGGCCAGCTTGCGCGCGCGATGCGGACGCTCGCCGACCTGCGCGCCGCGGGCTTCGCGGCCGAGATCGTCGCGACCGGCTCGCCGCGCAAGCGCTTCGACAAGGCGGCGAAGATTCCGGCGCACGCGCTGGTCTCGGTCGGCACCCGCGACGGCGCGGCGCATATCAATGTGCGCGGCGACGGCGAGCGGGCGAAAGAGGTCGAGACGATCGTCCGTGGTGTGGACAACGACTGATGCCTTATTCTTCGTCATTCCCGCGAAGGCGGGAATCCAGCTTTTCGATGTTGATGATCAGCCGGCGCCCAAGCTGGATTCCCGCCTTCGCGGGAATGACGGGGTTGGGGACGTGACGTGACCTCGGTTTCCGAAAAACAGATCGATGCCATCATCGAGCGCCACGCCGCTTTGCAGGCGCGGATGGCGACGGGCGATATGGCGCCCGCCGATTTCGTCGCGGCGTCGAAGGAGTTCGCCGAGCTCGAACCCGTCGCGAAAGCCGCCTCGGAAGTGACGCGGTTGCGCGGCGAACTCGTGTCGCTCACCGAGATGCTCGCCGACCCCGAAATGAAGGCGATGGCGGCCGAGGAACTCCTCGCAGTCGAGGCCGCGCTGCCGGCCGCCGAGCACGACCTCGCGATCAAGCTGCTGCCCAAGGACGTCGCCGACGAGCGTGCCGCGATGCTCGAAATCCGCGCCGGCACCGGCGGCGACGAGGCGGCGCTGTTCGCGGGTGATCTGCTGCGCATGTACAGCCGCTATGCCGATGCGCAGGGCTGGAAGGTCGAGCTGATCTCGGCGAACGAGGCCGAGGTCGGCGGTTACAAGGAAGTCGTCGCCAGCGTCGCGGGGCAGGGCGTGTTCGCGAAATTGAAGTTCGAAAGCGGCGTCCACCGCGTCCAGCGCGTCCCCGTCACCGAAAGCGGCGGTCGCATCCACACCAGCGCCGCGACCGTCGCGGTGCTGCCCGAGGCCGAGGAGGTCGATGTCGCGATCGACGAACGCGACCTCAAGATCGATATCTACCGCTCGTCGGGCGCGGGCGGCCAGCATGTCAACACCACCGACTCGGCGATCCGCATCACCCATATCCCGACCGGCCTCGTCGTGATCCAGCAGGACCAGCGCAGCCAGCACAAGAATCGCGCCAAGGCGATGCAGGTGCTGCGCGCGCGGCTCTATGACCTCGAACGCGCGCGCGTCCACGATGCCGAGGCGTCGGCGCGCAAGTCGATGGTCGGGTCGGGCGACCGTTCCGAACGCATCCGCACCTATAATTTCCCGCAAGGGCGCGTGACCGATCACCGTATCAACCTGACTCTCCACCGCCTCCCCGAGATTTTGGAAGGGCAGATGGACGAGCTGATCGACGCGCTGATCGCGGAGGATCAGGCGCAGCGGCTGGCGGGGCTGGGTGATGGCTAGCCGCGAAGGAGATATAAGCGACAATCTCCGCACCGCGACCAGCCTTCTGTCGGCAACCAGCGATACCCCGAGGCTCGATGCCGAATTACTGATGGCGCACGCGCTGGGGATCGAGAGGCAGGCGCTCCTGCTCGATCCGGCGCGCCATGCGGTGCCCGATATCTATGTCCACCTCGTCGCGCGGCGCATGGCGAACGAGCCGATCGCCTATATCGTCGGCTATCGCGATTTCTGGACGATTCGCGTCGAGGTCGGTCCTGGCGTGCTGATTCCGCGCCCCGACAGCGAGGCGCTGATCGAAGCCTGTCTCGATATCCGCCGCGAAAGGGCCGGCGGCTGGCCGCGCCGCATTCTCGATCTCGGAACCGGCCCGGGCACGCTGCTGCTCGCGGCGCTCAGCGAGTTTTCCGATGCGACGGGGCTTGGCGTCGATGCGTCGGAATATGCGCTCGCTTATGCCCGCGACAATGCCGAGGGGCTTGGCCTCGCCGACCGCGCGTCGTTCCTGCCGGGCGATTGGGGCAGGGGGGTGGAGGGGCCGTTCGACCTCATTTTCTGCAATCCGCCCTATATTGCCGAGACCGAGAGTCTGATGCCCGACGTCGCCGATCACGAGCCGGTCGAAGCCTTGTTTGCCGGTGTCGACGGGCTCGACGATTACCGCCGGATCATCCCCGATCTGCCGCGCCTCCTGACGACAGATGGCATGGCGATCCTTGAAATCGGGCATCGACAACGCATATCGGTAACCGAGCTTGCCGAAGCAGCGGGATTTGCCGTCCGATGCAGACAGGATCTGGGCGGCCGCGACAGGGCGCTTTTGCTGACCCGCGCCTGACGGACCCGCACAATTATTCGCTTGGTTTCCGCCGCAAAGCGCTGTAGGGGCGGGCTCACAGACCCGGCACGGTTCCCTTGACGGTCCGGCTGGTCTGTTTCCCACTTACGATGCTGGTGCGGGGCCGTGGGGCCCGGCGCAAGCGGTAAAGGGCAAGAACCGCGCGGACAGCGCGGGCGCGACGCGCAAATGGCGCGGTCGGCCAAAAGGGGTTGGCGTAGCTTATTAGCTTATCAGGATGTCTCAGTTGAACATGAACAACCGACAGAGCGGTCGCCGTCGCGGCCGCAACAACAACGGCAGCAACAATAATCGCTCGCAATCGGGCGGCCGGGGTGGTGCCGACCAGGCCAATCGCATCGACAGCCGCGCGCGCGGCAACGCGGCCCAGATGATCGAGAAATACCGCAATCTCGCGCGCGACGCGCAGCTTTCGGGCGATCGGGTCCAGACCGAATATTATCTCCAGTTCGCCGACCATTATTTCCGCGTGCTGAGCGATTTCCGCGCTCGCCAGGAAGAGAAAGCGGCGGCGAACGGGCAGGAGCGCAGCCCCGAGCGCCATCGTGAAATTCGCGGCGTCGAGGATTTCGACGGCCATGACGACAGCGACTTCGAGGCCGATGTCCCCGCCGAACGCACCGAGAGCGGTCGCGACAATCGCGAGCGGCAGAACGGTGATCGCAATGGTGGCGAACGTCAGGGCGGCGAGCGCCGCGACGAGGACGATCATCGCGGCAATCGGCAGCCGCGCGAGCGCGGCAATAACCGCCGTGATCGCGACGAAAACCGTGCCCAGTCGGCCGAGGCCGAAGATGACGGCGAGGCTGCGGCCGAAGACGCGGCGCCCGCGCCGCGCACCAACCGCCGCGGTCCGCGCCGCGCCCGCCCGGCCGATGCCGAAGAGGGCAATGCCGGTATCGACACCGCGGTGCTGCCGCCCGCGATCGGGCGCCCCGAACCTGCCCCCGAAGCGAATGTCGCGGAAAGCACCGATGCCGCTGTGGAAGCGCCCGCGCCCAAGCCGCGCCGTACTCGCCGCACGCTGGCGGCGCGCGATACCGGGGTCGAAGCGGCCGAATAAGCCCGCGATTTCGCACTGGTTTTTGCGCGGAACATGCCATAGCCTCCCCCGGACAGCCGTTCGGGGGAGCTTTTTATGCGCGCTTTGACAGTCACTTGCTTTCTGGCGCTGGCGCTCGGCGCCGGCCCCGCCGCGGCGCAGGACCCGGCCGCTGGCAGCGCGCAGGGCGAGCTGTCGGTGACCATCTATAATGGCGGCCAGTCGCTGGTTCAGGACATCAGGCAGATCGGCTTTCCCGCTGGGCGCTCGCGCCAGGAATTTCCCGACGTGTCGGCGCAGATTCGCCCGCAGACGGTGTCGTTCAGCGCCGCGGGCACAGCGATCGTCGAGCAGAATTTCGATTACGACCTGCTGTCGCCCAATGCGCTGATGCAGAAGGCGGTCGGCGAGATGGTGACGCTGCTGCGGATCAATCCCGCGACCGGCGGTGAAACGCGCGAGCGCGCGAAAGTGCTCGCGGTCAATGGCGGCGTGGTGCTCGATAACGGCGGGCGGATCGAGATATTGCGCGACGACGGGCTGCCGGTGCGAGTGATCTTCGACAAGATTCCGCCGAACCTGCGCGCCAAGCCGACGCTGTCGATCACGGTCGAGAGCAAGAGCGCCGGGACGCGGCCGGCGACTTTGTCCTATCTGACCGGCGGACTCGGCTGGTCGGCGGATTATGTCTCGCTCTACGACGAAAAGGCGGGGACGATCGATGTCCAGGGCTGGGTCACGCTGACCAACAACACCGGGACGACCTTTGACAGGGCGCGCACGCTTCTGGTGGCGGGCACGCCATCGGCGGCCGGCATGGCGAGCTATGGCGGCAGCTATCGTCCGCGGGCCATGCCGCCGGGCGAACTGCGCCGCGCGGGCACCGAGACCGCGCCGCGCGAGCAACTCGGCGACTATTATCTCTATCCGCTGGCCGAACGCACGACGATCGCCAATGCGCAGACGAAGCAGGTGAGCTTCCTCGACGTGGCGAAGGTGCCGGCGCAGAAAATTTACGAATATACGGTCGGCGGCTTCGACAATATGACCGAGCCGGCGAGCGCGGCGAGCGTGATCAAGTTCAACTCGAGCGCGCAGGGCGGTCTTGGCGACGCGCTTCCCGCGGGGACGGTGCGCTTCTATCAGCGCGACCTGCGCGGCGACCCGCAGTTCATCGGCGAAAGCCGGATCGGTCATACTCCGATGGGCAGCGAGCTCGGGCTCAAGACCGGCGACGCCTTCGACGTCAAGGTGAAGGCGACGGTGGTGTCGCGCGAACGCCGGTCGGACAGAATCTGGCGGTCGTCGATGTCCTATCTGCTCACCAACGCGCGGCCCCAACCGGTAACGGTCGATCTCGTCCAGCGCGGGCTCGATTGGTATTGGGACGACACGCGCATCATCACCGAAAGCCAGAAGAGCGAAAGGCTCGATAGCGACGGGACCAAATGGCGCGTGACGGTGCCCGCCAATGGCGAAGCGACGATCACCGCCACGTTCGAAACGCGTTACTGAGCCGCGCCGCGATGCGCCGGTCGCTGGTCCCGCTGCTGTTTTTCGCCGTGTCGCCCGCAGCGGCCCAGAGCGTCGTGACCTCGACCGCCCCCGATTCGGTTTCGGTCAGCGCGTTTCGCGATCCTGGACGCGGCGAGGGCGGCGAGATCGATCTCGACAGCCTCGAAGGGTTCGCGCTGATTTCGGAACAGCGCACGATCGACCTGCCGGCGGGCGAATCGGTGCTGCGCTTCGAGGGGGTGGCTGAGGGGATGGTCGCTGTATCGGCGATCGTCACCGGCCTGCCGGGCGGAGTGGTGCAGAAGAATCGCGACACCGCGCTGCTGTCGCCTGCCAGCCTGCTCGATGGCTCGCTCGGCAACCGCGTCCATCTTCGCCGTACCAATCGCGCCACAGGAAAGGTCACCGAAGAGGATGCCTTCATCCGCTCGGGCCCCGATGGCGCCGTCGTGCTGCGGACCGCGGCGGGTTACGAGGCGCTGCGCTGCTCGGGCCTTCCCGAAACGCTGACCTATGACGGGGTGCCGAAGGGGCTGACCGCGAAGCCGACGCTGTCGGTGACGACGCGCAGCCCCAACGCCCAGCGGGTGACGGTCACGCTCACCTATTTGTCGACGGGGTTCGACTGGGCGAGCAATTATGTCGCGCGCGTCGCGGGCGATGGCAAGACGCTCGACCTCTTCGCCTGGCTGACCGTCGCGAACAGCAATGGCGAGAGCTTTGCCGACGCGAATCTCTCGGCGCTCGCGGGCACGCTCAATATCGAGCAGGATTTCGATGAACTGGTCGAGCCGCCGCCGCAACCGCAGCTTCGCCTGTCCTGCTTTCCGACCGGCAGCGGGCGCTATGGAATCCCGCCGCCGCCCCCACCACCCCCGCCCCCGCCCGCCCCGATGGCGGGTTACGACGAGATCATCGTCACCGCGCAGCGGCGGGAAGCGAAGCTGATGGAGGCGCCGATGGCGATCACCGTCGTCGATACCGCCCAACTCGAGGATCTGGGCGACCTCAAGCTCTATCGCGTACCGATGCGGGTGACGGTCGCGGCCAATGCGCAAAAGCAGGTCGCGCTGCTGGTGAAGGACAAGGTGCCCTTTCGCACCGTCTATCGCCTGCGAACCTGTCCGACCTGCGAGCCGAAGAACGAGAGCACCGAGATCGTGCTCCGGATGGAAAACAAGGAATCAGGCAACCTCGGCATCCCCTTGCCGAGCGGGCAGGTCGCGGTGTTCGAACCCGCGCTGGGCGAGGAACTGCTCGCGGGCGAAGGGGCGATGCGCGACCATGCGGTCGGGGAGACGGTCAATCTCGTCATCGGCGAAAGCAGCCAGGTGCTCGTCACCGCCGACAATTATTATGCGCCGGGCAAGGAAGGCGACGATTATCGCCTGACGGTGACGAACGCGAATCGCTTTGCGGTCGCGCTCGAACTCGGGTTCGAGATTGACGATCTGAAGCGGGTCGATTCGCGGCTGCGCAAGCTGCCGCGCAAGGACGGACTGCCGACCTGGATCGTCACCGTGCCTGCCAACAGCAGCCGCACCCTCGACTATCGCGTAAAGGATTAGATCGGCGGCAGCGGGCGCGGGTGGTGATTCGCGTCGAGCGCGACGAAGGTGAAGACGCCCTCGGTCACCTTCACCTCATTTTCGCCGCGGTCGCGCGTCGCCATCACTTCGAGTCGAATCGCGAGCGAGGTGCGGCCGCGCCGTTCGATATGGGCATAGATGGAAATGACGTCGCGCAGCAGGATCGGCGCGATGAATTCCATCGTCTCGATCGCGACCGTCGCGACGGCGCCCTGCGCCTCGCGGCCCGCGACGATGCCGCCGGCGATGTCCATCTGGCTCAGCACCCAGCCGCCGAAGATATGGCCGTTGGCGTTGATGTCGGCGGGGCGGGGGACGACGCGCAAAATCGGGTCGCGCGGAGGCGAATCGGTGGCCCTATCGGTCATGATTCATGTCCGGATCGTCAGCGAACGGGTCTTCGATCGCCTCGTCGTGGCCGCTGCCGCTCGACAGGAATACGAGCCCCATCAGCGCGGCGCCGAGCATCACCGACAGGCCGACGCCGGCCGCGGTCGCGATGACCATGTGGATGGTGAACTGGTCGCCGAGCGTATAGCGCAACCAGGCGAGCGCGATGATCACCGCCGCGAAGGAGACGAGCGCCATGCCGCGCATCAGCCGGCGATAGCGCGCCCAGGCGATATCCGACGTCGAGCGGTCGTCGAGCGGCGAGTGTTTGACCATGGGCCTTCCATGAACCAAGCGGGCGCGAAGGCCAAGCGGCAATGGGGACACTCGGCAGGGGCGGGGGGCAGAAGCCGGTTTCGGCATTGCCGCGAATCATGTTAGGCTTTGCCGGCAACGGACGAGAACAAGGGAGCGGCACCTATGACGATCGGAGCGATTCTTCACGGGCGCGTGAGCGCGGTGATTTCGGCGCGGCCGGGCGATACGGTGCGCGCGGTGATCGATCTGCTCGCCCAGCACCGCATCGGCGCGGTGCCCGTGGTGGAGGGCGATTCGATCGTCGGCATATTTTCGGAGCGCGACCTGGTGCGACTCATGTCCTCCTATGGCCCCGAAGCGCTCGACCGCAGTCTCGACGAGGTGATGACCAAATCGCCCGTCACCTGCGATTCGGGCATGGCGGTAATGGGGGCGCTGTCGCAGATGACGCAAAAGCGCATTCGCCACCTGCCGGTCGTCGATGGCGGGCGACTCGTCGGTTTCGTGTCGATCGGCGACCTCGTCAAATATCGCATCGACCGGATCGAAGCCGAAGCGGCGGCGATGCGCGACTATATCGCGTCCTGATTCTGCGCGTAATGGCAGCCGCTATGCGGCGGTCGGATCGGCCGCCGGCTGGCGGTGAGTGACGACGCGAATCGCTTCGAGGAGCGCCGCGCGCTCGAGGAACCAGAGCAGCGCGCCATAGAGAATCGCGCCGGACCCGGCGAGCAGCGCGAGTCGAACCGGTGCCGCCCAGCCGAGCCTGGTCAGCGTCTCTTCCCCAAATCCCACCGCCACCGCCATGACCAGCGCAGGCGCGACTCCGGGCAACATCGCGCGGCCGATGTCCGCTAACGACACCCCGATCAGCGGCGCCGACAGCCGCGCGGTCAGGATCAGAAGCAACGGCGCGGCGATGAGCCAGGCCCAGGCCATGCCGATCAGGCCCCAATGCGCCCCGGTGAGAAAAGCGGTCGGAAAGAGAATCGCGCCCCCGAGCGCGGCGAACATCGCAATCGAGGGCTTGCCGAGCGCGTTGGTCAAGGGTGCGAAGAGAATCTGCGCCGTCATCGGCATCAGCGCGAGCGAAATGATCTGGATATAGGGCACCATGCCGAGCCATTTCAGTCCGAACATCGTTTCGACCATCGGCGCCGCGACGACCGTGAGCCCACAATAGAAAGGGGCGGCGACGAGCATTAGCAGACGGACGGCCTTGAGGAAGTTCCAGCGCACCGCGGCCGGATCATCCTTGATTCGCGAATAAGCGGGAAAGGCGACCTCGTTCAGCGGCGGCACGAACTTCGCCATGAAGATTTGCGCGAGAAACAGCGCTTCGGCGTAGAGTCCGAGCGAATGGGCATCGAATCGCCCGCCGGCGATGAAGACGTCCGACTGGCTCTGCACCAGCCAGAAGAGCTGGGCGAACAGAATCGCCGAGCCGAATCCGATGATCTGGCCGCAGCCCCGGAAGTCGAAGCTCGGCCAGACAAGCAGCCGCACCGCGATCGTGAAGCCGATCGCGCGCGTCCAGAACAGCGCGATCGGCGCATAGATCAAGGTCCACACGCCATATCCCGCGAGCGCGCAGCCGAGCGCGGTGCCCGCGCCGGCGAGCGCCGCCAGCAGATTCACCAATGCCAGCCGCCGGAAATCGAGCGCGCGGCTCATCATCACCTGGGGGAGCGCGATGAAGGGAGTCGCGAAATAGAGCAGCGCCTGCACGCGCAGCAACTCGGCGACCCTGGGCTGGCCGTAATAGGCGGCCGCAAGCGGGGCGCCGAAGAACTGGATCGCGGCGAGCGCCGCGTTGAGCAGCAGCAGCAGGCCGAACGCCTGCCGGATTCGGAACGGATCGACCGAATCGGATTGCACGAGCGCGCTCGCGAATCCCCAGCCGTTGAGGAAGGTCAGGAAGGACAAGATGACCTGAGTCATCGCGAAAAGCCCATAATCGGCCGGATCGAGCAGCCGAATCACGATCAAAGTGACCGACCAGGTGATCAACTGCGCGAGAATCTGGCTGCCCGAACGCCAGATAACGGCGCTGCGTACGCGGCGTCCAAAAGCGTCCCTGCTCTCCTTCCCCGTCCCGGAGTCCTTGAATTCCGCGCTTTCGCTCACCATTTCGTCCTTCTCGCCCAGGGCTTCCCCAGGCGCTGAACAACTTTTGAAACAAAATTGCAAAAAGGTTGTTGACGCGAATCACCGAGGGGCCTAGAGGCCTGTTCACCGGACGGGGCGCGGCGCCAGACGCCACGCTCCAGCCGGTCGCCAACAGATACGGACAG
>NZ_DATAJZ010000043.1:0-3544 GCF_036261875.1 Sphingopyxis sp.
GCCCTCGCAAGCCCGCGTCGTCCTTCAGGCGGTCAATCGCCGCGACCAGCTCGCCGGGCAGATCGGCCTGCACAAGAATCCGGCCCTCCGCGCGCCAACGGGCGCGCAGGTTTCGGACACTTTCCAGCTTAACTTGTTCTCGGGTGCGACTCGCCATGTCTACATGAAGAGACGAAATCGCCCGATTCTGCAACCCTTTGCGTAAGGGGGCGAGAAAGGCACTACTTCTAGGGCCGGGCGACTAAACGTAGTTGCGTCAATGCGTATCCACGTCAATGCGTTCTATGGCCCGGTAGAGGGTAGAGCGATGCACACCCAAGAGCCGGGCAACCTCGGCCGGCTTCTTGTCCTCGCTGATGAGCTGGCGGGCGTGTGCGATCTGCTCGGCCGACAGGGCAGGGGGGCGGCCGAACCGAACGCCCTTCGCCTTCGCCGCCGCGCGGCCGGCGCTCGTGCGCTCATGGATCAAGCTGCGCTCGAACTCGGCAACGCCGGCGAAGAAAGTCAGCACCATGCGCCCGGCCGGCGTCGTCGTGTCGGCCCACGGCTCGGCCAGCGAACGCAAGCCGGCCTCGGCGTGGCCGATCCGCTCGGCTATGTCGAGAAGATCGCGCGTTGATCGGGCGAGGCGATCCAGCCGCGTCACCGTCACCACGTTCCCGGGCTGCAAATGGTCCAGCATCTTCGCCAGCTCGCGGCGGCCGCGCTGCGCGCCGGATGCCTTTTCCTCGAACACGCGCTTGCAGCCGGCCGCTTTCAGCGCCGCGCGCTGCTGGTCGAGAGTCTGGCCGTCGGTCGAGACGCGGGCATATCCGATAAGCAAGGGCAGGGGCTTCCTCGTGGGCGACATGCCCGGAATCTACCTCGTGCAAACCGTCGCGGAAATCCCTATTATGCGACAAGAAAGCTGTCGCGGGTTTTGGAATTTTTGCGACAACGCAGCATCATCGAAATTGGTTGAACAATGAAGTCGCCTGAACTCCACATACTTGAGAGAATAGAAGCCCTCCGCGCCGAACTCGCACGTCCTGTTGTCGTGGCGCTTGACGGGGGAAGCGGCTCCGGTAAGTCAACGATTGCGGCAAGGTTGGCGAAGCTGACCGACATAGCCTTGGTTACGCTCGATGATTTCTATCAAACGCAGGTTCCCGAATCCGAGTGGCCTCACAAAACCGTGGCGGAGCGGTTGAATCGCGTTTTTGAGTGGGACCGCGTTCGCGAGGCAATAGAGCCTCTACGCAAGGGGGAACCTGCACAGTGGCGAGCTTTCGACTTCATGCAGGGACTAGGCCTGGATGGCACTTACAGCCTCAAGAACGAATTTACCGAAGTCGCGCCAGCGCCCACGATTCTGCTCGAAGGAGCTTATTCCGCATCTCCGTTCCTTCGGGATTTGATCGACCTCGCCGTGATCGTGGATGTGCCGACCAAAGTGCGGCATGAACGGACTGCTGCGCGCGAACAGGGCGCGGAGGGCTTTTTAGCCGCGTGGCACGCTGTTTGGGACGATGTTGAAAGCTACTATTTCGAGCGCGTCTGCCCGCCAAGGTCTTTTGATCTGGTGATCCAGAATTAAATTCCTTCGCGCCCCTTATGTCGCGCAAATCCTGAAACCTGCACCACGTCCGCAGCGGCGCGGAATCCGGGCCGCGACGTGTCGCGAAAGTCAGTCGCACAAGTTTGACTTTCGCACCTGATTTTTGCGACAGATTTTTCCCTGCAAAATCAGCGCCGGCGATTTTGTCGCAAAAATCAGGAATTTCGCGACAAATTGATCGCGCCCCGGAATGCGAAGCCCCGCTGTCGGCCATTGTCTGAAGTTCCTCACGGGCAGGCGCTTGATACTTTACTAACTTGTCTGTAAAGTTTGGCTACTCTCACTGAATGGTGCTATCATGCCTGCCGCCCACTCGAACCGCTGGGTTCTTCTGGTGACCGTCGCCGCCGGTCTCCTGCTTATCGTTCTGGACAATTCGGTCCTCTACACGGCCCTGCCTACCCTGACGCGCGAGCTTGGCGCGACGGCAACGCAAGGGTTGTGGATCATCAACGCATACCCCCTCGTCATGGCCGGCCTGCTGCTCGGCACCGGGACGCTGGGTGACAGGATCGGTCACCGGCGCATGTTCCTCATCGGCCTCGTGCTGTTCGGTGTCGCGTCGATTGTGGCGGCCTATTCGCCTACAGCGGAAATCCTGATCGGGGCGCGGGCCTTTCTGGCGGTCGGCGCGGCGGCGATGATGCCCGCGACACTCGCCCTCATCCGCGTCACCTTCGAGGATGACCGGGAACGCAACATCGCCATTGCGATCTGGGGGTCGTTGTCGGTCGTCGGCGCTGCGCTCGGACCGATCATCGGCGGTTTTCTGCTCGGCCATTTCTGGTGGGGGTCGGTGTTCCTCATCAATGTGCCGGTAGTGGTCGCTGCCTTCATTTCGGCGCTGATCGTTGCGCCGAAGGTGGCCGGCGATGCGACCAAGCCTTGGGACGTGGTGTCGTCGTTTCAGGCATTGGTGGCGCTGTCGGCTTTTGTGATCGCGATCAAGGAATCTGCCCATGCCGGGCAGTCGTGGGCCGTCCCCGCTATTTCGCTGCTGGTTGCCATCCTCGCCGGAGCGCTGTTCGTCCGCCGGCAACTGCGCCTGCCGTTCCCGCTGCTCGACTTCTCGATCTTCCGCAATGCCGCGTTCACATCGGGCGTTCTAGCGGCCGCGTTCTCCCTGTTCGCCATCGGCGGTGTTGAGCTTGCTACGACGCAACGCTTCCAGCTCGTTGCGGGCTTCACGCCGCTGGAAGCCGGGATGCTGGTTTCGGCGGCGGCGCTCGGATCATTGCCGACTGCGCTGCTCGGTGGTGCATTCCTGCATCGTATTGGCCTACGTATCCTTATAGCTGGCGGGCTTGCGGCGGGATCGCTGGCGGTCCTGCTTGCGACATGGGGCATCACTCATGGCCTTGGCTGGCTGATCGCCGGTCTGGCGCTGACCGGTGCCGGCGTAGGTGCAACAATGTCGGTGGCATCAACGGCTATTGTGGGCAATGTGCCTGTGCATCGCGCCGGCATGGCGTCGTCGGTCGAGGAAGTGTCCTACGAGTTTGGCAGTCTGTTCGCTGTCACAATTCTCGGAAGTCTTTTGGCCTACCTCTATACGGTCAACGTCGTGTTCCCCGCCGGAACCTCGGAAGCGGCCCGCGACAGCATGGCGTCGGCGCTGGTCTTTGCCAACGAGGCGGGGGCCGATGGTGTTGTCGTGCGTCAAGCGGCAGGAATCGCATTCGACCACGCCTATACGGTCGTCATGTACGTGGCGGCGGGTGTTCTGGCCGTGGGTGCCCTGATCACCGGCATCCTGTTGCGGCGCTACGGTCCCGGCTCGCAATCGTCAGCCTATCCCACACAACACTAAGGAAGCCGACATGGCGAGAGCCAGCAAGCGCCTCGAAGTGCTTGAAGCCATTGTGAGCATCATCGAGCGTGACGGCCTCACCGCCGTCACCCTCGACGCCGTAGCGCTCGAAACCGGCATGACACGCGCCGGCCTTC
>NZ_DATAJZ010000010.1:0-279534 GCF_036261875.1 Sphingopyxis sp.
CACGCACGACCGGACGGAGCATCGGCGCATTGCCCGCCCAGGCGCCGAGCGCGCCGAGCAGCGCGAGGAAGACCAGCGACGCGGCTGAAACCGTCCACGGCAACGAGCCGCCGCGATCGACGAACAGCGTCGCGAGCGGCAACGCGGCGCCGACCGAAAAGCTCGCCGCCGAAGCCGCCGCCGCCTGAACCGGCCGCGCCCGCGCTTCGTGCGTCAGGCCGAGTTCGTCGCGCAAATGGCTGTCGAGCGCATTATGGTCGGTCAGCGCCTGCGCGACCTGTTCGGCGAGCGGGCGGTCGAGCCCGCGCCGCTGATAGATTTGGGTCAGCTCTTCCAGTTCATGGTCGGGATCATTCGCCAGTTCGTGCTTTTCGGTCGCGATGTCGGCTTTCTCCGCGTCGCGCTGCGAACTGACCGAGACATATTCGCCCGCCGCCATCGACATCGCCCCGGCGACGAGCCCCGCGGTGCCGGTGACGAGGATCGACGCCTGTTCCGCGCCCGCCGCCGCGACCCCCGCGATGAGGCTGGCGGTCGAGACGATCCCGTCGTTGGCGCCAAGGATCGCGGCGCGCAGCCAGCCGATGCGCGCCACGGCGTGGGTTTCGCGGTGCATGATCCCCTGATGCCCCTCGTCAATATTGCAGCTTCAGCCCCGGCCGCGCCCAACGCGTCTTCACCAGCCGCCCGCTGCCCGACAGGGTCAGATAGGCGTCGCGCATGTCTTCGCCGCCAAAAGCGATGTTCGTGGTGAAGATATCGTCGGTTGCGACGAATTCGACCAGTTCGCCCGCAGGCGAGACGACGCTGATGCCGCATTCGCCGATCGTCGCGACGCAGATATTGCCGTTCGCCTCCATCGCGAGGCTATCGAAGAATTTATAGCCCGCGGGGCGATAGAGCGGGATGCCGGGGCCGCCGGGGCCCGCGGCGTCGTCGACCTTGCCGGGGGCGATGATGTTGAACTTCATCAGCCGGCAGGTGTAAGTCTCGGCGGCATAGAGCGTGTTGCCGTCGGGCGACAGGCCGACGCCGTTCGGGTTGTTCGACGGGAAGATCACTTCCTCGATGAAGCTGCCGTCGGCCTTGGCATAGAAGATGCCGACGATGTCGTGGGCGCGCTTGGCATAATCGACCTTGCCGTGATCGGTGAACCAGAAGCCGCCGTGCGTATCGAACATGATGTCGTTCGGGCCGCGCAGGATCACGCCATTGTCGCCCGACTTGTACAGCACTTCGACTTCGCCGGTGTCGAGGTCGATGCGCTCGATCCGCCCGCCTGAATAATCGCTCGCGATGCCGTGCGGGGCGAGATAGCCGTTCGCCTCGACATAGTGGAAGCCGCCGTTGTTGCAGCAATAGAGCTTGCCGTCGGGACCGATCGCGAGCCCGTTGGGACCGCCGCCGGGAGTTGCGACGACTTCTTTTCGGCCGCCGGGCCAGCAGCGCGTGATCCGCCCCTGCTCGATCTCGACGACGATGACGCTGCCGTCGTCCATCACCACCGGCGCCTCGGGGAAGCGCAATCCGTCGGCAATCAGTTCAAACTCGGCCATATCCTCTCCCTCTCCATTGTCCGTTTCCTTTTTCGTCACCCCGGACTTGATCCGGGGTCCCGCTTGTCCCGCTGCTTAGCGGGACCCCGGATCAAGTCCGGGGTGACGATGGCGGTGTATTCCTTGCTCTTGTCCGCGTCCTATGCTTTGCGCCCATCATGCCCGTTCGCACGCTCTTCGCCACACATTTTTACGAGGCCGACATCGGCACGCCCGAACTGCTCGAAGAGCTGGAGGAAAGCTGCCGCCTGTTCGCCGAAGAAGACCGCGCGGGGCGCGCGTGGAGCCGCGAGCATGGCTATAAGGGGTACACCAGCTATGCGAGCCTCGGCGACCTGCCCGAGCGCGATCCGGCGTTTCATGATCTGAAGCGCCTGCTCGACAAGCAGGTGAAGGCCTTCGCCAAGGCGTGCCATTTCGACCTCGCGAAGCCGCTGAAGCTCGACAGCCTGTGGGTCAACATCCTGAAGCCCGGCGGCGCTCACAGCGGGCATATCCACCCGCACAGCATCGTGTCGGGCACCTTCTACGTCGCGGTTCCGCCGGGATCGGGCGCCTTGAAGCTGGAGGATCCGCGCCTGCCGATGCTGATGGCCGCGCCCGGCCGCACCGGCGACGCGCCCGAGCATCTGCAGCCCTTCGTCTATGCCGAACCGGCGGCGGGGCGCGTTTTCCTGTGGGAAAGCTGGCTGCGGCACGAAGTCATGCCCAACGCCGGAAAGGGCGAGCGGATTAGTATCAGCTTTAACTATCGCTGAGGCGTTCCTATATCGCACCCGTCATTGCGAGCGAAGCGAAGCAATCTCCAGCCATCGGGTCGAATGAGGCCGATGGCTGGAGATTGCTTCGTCGCTTCGCTCCTCGCAATGACTATGACCAGAACGGAGCCCCGCCCATGACCGCGACCTACGACGCCGACCTCCAGCTTTTCATCAACGGAGCCTGGCGGAGCGGCGAGGGGCGCGAGGAACGGCCGGTGTTCAATCCCGCGACCGCGGCCACGATCGCCGAACTGCCGGTTGCGACCGCGGCCGACCTCGACGAAGCGCTCGCCGCCGCGGCGCGCGGTTGGCCGGTGTGGCGTGCGAAGACCCCCGACGAGCGCGCGGCGCTGATGCACAAGGCGGCGGGGCTGATCCGCGAACGCGCCGATCATATCGCGACCCTGCTGACCCTCGAACAGGGCAAGCCGATTGCCGAGGCGCGCGGCGAGGTGCTGTCGGCGGCGACGCTCTTCGCCTATTTCGCCGAAGAGGGGAAGCGCATCACCGGGCGTGTCGTCCAGCGTCCCGCCGGCCAGCGGTCGATGGTGCTGAAACAGCCGGTCGGTCCGGTCGCGGCGTTCAGCCCCTGGAATTTCCCGGTCAATCTGATGGTCAAGAAGATCGCCCCCGCGCTCGCCGCGGGCTGCGTCGTGATCGCCAAGGCGCCCGAGGAGACGCCGGGCTGCACCAGCGCGATCATGCGCTGCATCGCCGATGCGGGAATCCCCGGTGACGCCGTGCAACTCGTCTACGGCAATCCCGACATGATCAGCCGCCATCTGCTCGGCAGCGACGTGATCCGCAAGGTCAGCTTCACCGGCTCGACCGCGGTCGGCAAGCATCTGATGAAGCTCGCTGCCGACCGCGTGCAGCGGATCACGATGGAACTCGGCGGCCACGCGCCGGTTCTGATCTTCGACGATTGCGACCTGGAAGCCACGCTCGACCGCGTCGTCGCGCAGAAGTTTCGCAACGCGGGGCAGGTCTGCGTGTCGCCGACGCGCTTCTATGTCCAGCAGGGCATCTACGACGCCTTTGTCACGGGCTTTGCCGAGCGCACGAAAAAGGTTCGTGTCGGCAGCGGGCTCGACCCCGACACCCAGATGGGGCCGCTCGCCAACGCCCGCCGCGCGCCCGCTTTGGAGGCGATGATCGCCGATGCGACCGCGAAGGGCGCGCGGGTCATCGCGGGCGGCGAGGCGACCGGCACCGGCTATTTCTTTCAGCCGACCGCGCTCGCCGATGTGCCGCTCGACGCCGATGCGATGAACAACGAACCCTTCGGCCCGATGGCGTTGATCCGCCCGTTCGGCACCGAGGAAGAGGCGCTCGAGCAGGCGAACCGGCTGCCCTACGGACTCGCGGCCTTTGCCTTCACCGAGAACGGCCGCCGCATCAACCGCGTCGCCGACGGCATCGAAAGCGGGATGGTCGGGATCAACAGCTTCGTCATCTCGGCGAGCGACATGCCGTTCGGCGGGATCAAGGAATCGGGCTTCGGCAGCGAAAGCGGGCCCGAGGGGCTGGATGGCTATCTGGTGACCAAGGCGGTGCATATCCATTGATCGGAAGGGTGGCTTGTTACGGGGAACGACGACCCTTTCGCATCGTCGCCACCCCGGGCCTCCGCCGGAAGTCGAAACCAACCGGATTAGAGATGTTCATAACAGGAAATATTTTCCTGCAGCCCACAATTACAGCGAAGGTATATCGTGTGTCCTATAGAACTTCCGCGAATTATCATAACATAGGTATTCGCGGGGCAGTCTTCTATCGGATAGCCATTTTCCTTTAGAGTGCTCGTGTATGATGAGCATTTATAAACATGCTCGTTCAGGAAGCGGTCATAGTTTTCGCGCTCTGAGTCGCAACTACAGAGGTCTCTCCCCAATCGAACGGGTTCCGAGTCAACCATGCACTCGCCATTTATATTATCCAAGGCGCACCTCGCGGTCTTTACAACGCGACCACGGCATAAGCTTGCATGAACCCGTTCGGGAGTCCACCCCAAGTGATCGACCACATCCATATTATGGACACGCCGGATTGACGGTTCCGGGCGACGGGGCGGATGCGGAAGAGGGCGACGAAAGACGATGGCTGTGAAAGGTCAATCGCGCTCCAGCGCCACGAAATCGCGTCCCATCGGCGCCAGATGCGCGCCGCCGTCGACGAAGATCGTCTGCCCCGTCACCGCCTCGGCGTGCGCCAGATAGACGACCGCGTCGGCGATCTGTGCGGGCGTCGGCAGCGCGCCGAGCGGCATAAGCTTCGCCAGCCGCTCGACCTGTGCGTCCGAATAATCGTCGGTCGCCATCGTCAGCCCCGGCGCGACGGCGTTGACGCGCGCGCGGTTTCCGAAGGCGACCGCGAGCGTCGCGGTCGCCTGCCACAGCGCCGATTTCGACAGGCTGTAGGCGATCTGGTCGGGGACCGGCTGCGCGACGCGCTGGTCGACGATGTTGACGATCGCCGGCCGCGCGCCGTCACTCGCCGCGACGAGCGCTTTGGCGAGCATCACCGGCGCCGACAGGTTGACCTGCATCATCTCGGCGAGCGCCGCCGCCGACAGGTCGGGCCATTCGCCCTCGGCGAACAAGGCGGCGTTGTTGACGAGCAGGTCGGGGGCGCGGCCGAAGGCTTCGGTCACCGCCGGGATCAGCGCATCGACCGCGGCCGGATCGGCGAGGTCGGCGGCGAAGCTGCGGTGCTCCGCTCCGGTTTCGGCGAGCGCCTCCGCCAGCACCGGATCGGCGGCCGCCTCGCTCCGCTTGTGCAGCGCCAGCGCATAGCCCTCGCGCGCGAGCCGCGCCGCGATGGCGGCGCCGACGCGGTGGAGACCGCCGGTGACCAGCGCCAGCTTTTGCGTCATTTCCGAGCGCGCCGCATCGTGATCCCGATCTCCTCGCCTTCCTCGGCGATCGCCAGCTTGACGATCTTGACCTCGATCTCCTCGACCTTGTCGTCCTGCAGGAAGAGGGTGTCGATGATATGGTCGGCGACGCTTTCGATCAGCACGAAATGGACATCCTTGGGGATGCCGTCGGTCGCCGCGAATTTGAGGTGCATGTAATTCTTCGAGCGGCTGAGCGGGGTCGTCGGATCATAATGATCGGCGATCGCCAGCTTTGCGCGCACCGAGATGCGCAGCGGCTGCGGCAGGTGCGTTTCTTCGGAGTAGATGCCGGTGAGCACCTGGACGGTCAGCCCGTCCACTTCCAGCCACAATGTATCGGTCACAAGACATTCCTGTTCGGCGAGACCGATATTCGGCTTTTCATCGCCGACCCCGGACCCTAAAGCGCCGCCGCATTAGCGAAAGGGTGCGCGTTGGTCGAGTTACTTCCATTGTCCGATATCGAGCCGCAGGCGGTCGAGGCTCTCCTCGACGCCGCTTTCGGGACGGACCGCTTTGGACGAACCGCCTATCGCATCCGCGAAGGTGTGGATGCGGTGCCCGACCTCAGCTTCGCGCTCGTTGAAGCTAGCGAGCTGATCGGCACGATCCAGTGCTGGCCGGTCGCGCATCGCGCCGCCGATGGCACGGCGACGCCGCTGGTGATGGTCGGCCCGGTCGCGGTGCGTCCCGACGTCCAGCGCGGCGGGCATGGCCGCGCGCTGATGGCGCATATGCTGACGGCGGCGGAGACCAGGGCCGACAGCGCGCTGATGATGATCGGCGATCCCGAATATTACGGCCGCTTCTTCGATTTCACCGCCGAGGCGACGGGGGCGTGGGATTTGCCGGGACCGTTCGAGCGGCAGCGCCTGCTGGCGCGGGTGGTGAACGGGCACGCGCTGCCGGTCGCGGCGGGGACGATCGGGCCGCGCTGAGTCCACTTCTTCGTCATTGCGAGGAGCATAGCGACGAAGCAATCCAGAGCGTGCCAAAGCCGCCCATGGTTTACGGCGCTCTGGATTGCCGCGCCCGGCTATGCCGGGCTCGCAATGACGACGGCATGGGTTGCACCGATCGCCTATCCCCCTATGTCGGTTCCATGGTCAATCCCGCGCCTTCGCTTCCCAAGGATTTTTCGCAGCTCTCGCTCGCCGAAGCTGCCGAACTGCTCGCGGCGCGCCAACTGCCCCCGGTCGAGCAATGGCACCCCGAACGCAGCGGCGACAGCGCGATGGAGATTCGCGCCGACGGGAGTTGGTATCATGAGGGCGGGCGCATCAACCGGCCCGCGATGGTCAGGCTCTTCTCGACGATCCTGCGGCGCGAGCCCGACGGCGGCCATGTCCTCGTCACTCCCGCCGAAAAGCTCAGCATCGCGGTCGAGGATATGCCGTTCCGCGCGGTCGAGATGAAGAGCGAGGGCGAAGGGCAAATGCGTAAGCTCGTCTTTCGGCTCGACACCGACGATCTGGTGATGGCGGGCGCCGATCACCCGCTGCGTTTCGGCCGCGACCCCGATGATCCCGACCCGCGTCTGCATGTGCGCGGCGTGATCGGTAACGGACTCGAAGCGCGGATCGACCGCGCGCTTTATTACGAGATCGTCGAGATGGCGCTGGCCGAGGGCGCGGAACCGCCCGCGATCTGGTCGAACGGCGCGCGCTTTCCGCTGGTGGACGCCTGATGCTGTCGGAGAAATTGCGCGTCGCGCTCGACAATCTGCTCCCCGATTCCGGATCGGACGAGGGGTATCTGCTCCACGGTCAGAGCCTGCGCGATGCCGCGGTGCTGATCGCCTTCACCGATCGGCCCGACCCCGGCGTGATCCTGACCCAGCGGCCGCAATGGCTGCGCAGCCACGCGGGGCAGGTCGCCTTTCCGGGCGGCAAGGTCGATCCCGGCGACCGCGACGTCGTCGATGCAGCGCTGCGCGAGGCCGAGGAAGAGATCGGGCTCCACCGCCGCGACGTGGCGATCGCGGGGCCGACCGACGCCTATCGTTCGGGCAGCGGCTATCACATCACTCCCGTGCTCGGCGTGATCCCGCCCGACCTGCCGCTCGACCCCAATCCCGACGAGGTCGAGGCGTGGTTCGAGGTGCCGCTCGACATATTGTTCGACCCCGGAAATTATCAGTTGCACCATGCCAATTGGCAGGGGCAGGACCGCCATTATTACGACATGGACTGGCAGGGACGACGGATCTGGGGCGTGACGGCCGATATCATCATCAACCTCGCGCGGCGGCTGCCGCCGGGCTGGCATCGATGACGGTGCTGCCCGAGGCCGAATGGAGACGCGCGCCCGGCCTACGGCGGATCGTCGCGGCGCTGCGCGCCGACGGCGGTGCGGTCAAGGTCGTCGGCGGCGCGGTGCGCGACACGCTGCTCAGGCTTGCCGTGACCGACATCGACCTTGCGACGCCGCTGCTGCCGCTGGAGGTAACGGCGCGCCTCGAGGCCGCCGACGTCAAAGTGATCCCGACCGGCATCGCGCACGGCACCGTCACCGCGATCGCCAGCGGTGAGCGGCACGAGATCACGACGCTGCGCCGCGACGTCGCCACCGACGGGCGCCGCGCGACGATCGCTTTCGCCGACGACTGGCGCGAGGATGCGGCGCGACGCGACTTCACGATCAACGCGCTCTACGCCGACCCCGATAGCGGCGCGGTCGACGACTGGTTCGGTGGCATCGCCGACCTGGAAGCCGGGTGCGTGCGCTTCATCGGCGATGCGGCGACGCGCATCGCCGAGGATCATCTGCGCATCCTCCGTTTCTACCGCTTCGCGGCGCGCTTCGGCGGCGGCCAACTGGAAGCCGCCAGCCACGCCGCCGTCGTCGCGGCGCGCCAGTCGCTCAAGAGCCTGTCGCGCGAGCGCGTCGCCGACGAACTGCTGAAGATAGTATCGCTGCCCGACCCGCGCGCCATCGCGGGGCAGATGGCGGCCGACGGCATCTTCGCGGTCATCCTGCCCGAACTCGACGACGGTTTTGCCGGCACGCTCGACCGGCTGCTCGCCAACGAGGCCGCCGCTGCGATCGATCCCGCGCCGCTGCGCCGCCTCGTCGCGCTGCTCCCCGCCGATGCCGTTCCCGCCGAACAGGTCGCGAGCCGGCTCCGGCTGTCGACGCGGCAACGCAAGCATCTGGGCGCGGTCGCGGCGCATCGCGGGGCGCCAAGCCCCGCGCGTCAGCTTGCCCACGGCATCGGGGTCGAGGCGGCGCGCGACGCCTGGCTGTTCGCGGCGAACCCGTCCGACGCTGGAGCAGCAGTCGCCGCACTGAACGGTTGGGAGGTGCCGCTGCTGCCGGTCAAGGGCGGCGATATCATCGCGCGCGGCGTGACCGCGGGCCCAGAGGTCGCCCGCATCCTGCGCGCGGTCGAGGCGCAATGGGTCGCGGAGGATTATCCCGATGCCGTGCGCGTCGGCGCCATCGTCGATCAGATGATCGGCCGCTCCAGCGCCCCGCGCCAATAGGTGAGCGCCGCTTCGGCCTCCATCGGCCGTGCGAACAGGAAGCCCTGCCCGAAGTCGCAGCCGAGCGCCGAAAGCAACCGTGCCTGGTCGGCAGTCTCGACGCCTTCCGCCGTCGTCCGCATCCCCAGCACCTCGGCCAGGCTCTGGATCGTGCGGACGATTGCCGCCTTGTCGCGATCCTCGACCATATGATCGACGAAGCTGCGGTCGATCTTGAGCACGTCGAGCGGCAGGCGCTGGAGATAGGCGAGGTTCGAATAGCCGGTGCCGAAATCGTCCATCGCGACGCGTGCTTCGAGCGCTTTCAATTCGCTGAGCACCGACAGCGCGAGGTCGGGATCGCCGATGATCGCGCTTTCGGTGAGCTCGATCATCAGCCGCTCGCCGCCGATCGCATTGGCGGCGAGCGCGTCGCGCACCACCGCCGCGACATCGTCGCGCACGAGCTGGATCGCCGAGACGTTGACCGAGATATAGCAATCGACCGACTGGCCGCCGTTCGCCCGGTCCCAGTCGGCGAGCGTCGCCGCCGCCTTGCCGATCGCCCATTGGCCGAGCGGGACGATGAGTCCCGAATCCTCGGCGATGGGAATGAACTCGGTCGGCGGGATCGACAGCCCGTCGCTGGTGTTCCAGCGCGCGAGCGCCTCGAACCCCGCGACGGTGCCGGTTGCGAGCTCGACCAGCGGCTGAAATTCGAGGTGGAGCCGATCCTCCTCGATCGCGCTCCGCAGCTCGGTTTCGAGGCCGAAGCGATTGTCGGACAGGATCGCCGCCTCGGGCTCGTAGATTTCGATGCGGTCGGTGCGCTTGGCGCGCTTCAGCGCGATCTGCGCGTGGCGGATCTGGTCGGCGATGTCGGTGTCGATGCCGGGCTGGATCGCGCAGCCGATCGCGCAATCGACGCTGACCTTCAGTTCGCCGATGCGGAACGGATGGTCGAAGCAGCCGCGGATGCGGCGCGCCATCTCGCGCACGTCGGCCTTGCCGCCGGGGACGCGCGACGAGATGGCGAATTCGTCGCCGCCGGTGCGCGCCAATATGTCGCCGCTGCGCAGGCTCGATTTCAGCCGGCGCGCGACGGTGATGATCAGTTCGTCGCCCGCCATCGGACCGATATGTTCGTTGATGCGCGAAAAGCGCGCGAGGTCGAGCAGAAGGATCGCGTGGTCGCCGCTCGCCTCGCCATCGCTGCGCTGCTCGACGAGTTCTTCGAAGCCGGCGCGGTTGGGCAGGCCGGTCAGGCTGTCGGAGACGAGTTCGCGGCGCAAATTGCGCTCGGTCATCATTTCCTGCGTGCGGTCGATCAGCGTCAGCAGGAACAGGCCGGTGTCGCCGTCTTCGCCGGGAAGCGGGCCGATCGAGCCGCGCAGGTCGCGCGCCGCGACGCCCTTGCCGAGGCGGCACGAAAATTCCTGCGCGCCGCCGACTTCCTGCGGCGCGCGTTCGATCGCGCGGCGCAGCTCGATGGGAGCGTTCACGCCGGCGGGTGACAGATCGAGCTTGTCGAACGCGGCATTGCTCGCGTGCAGGCTGAAGTTGCCGCGCGACAGCGGGCGGATCAGCGCCGCCGGAACGGGTAGGGCGTCGATCCAGCCGACGAACAAGGATGGCCGGTCTTCGCCGGTTCTATCGATAGGCATAAGAGTGGGTTTTAAGCGACCTTTCCCCATTGGTCGTTGCCTAAAGGAGCGGAAGTAAAGAAGGGATTTACGGCAACAGGTAAATGCGATCAGTCGAAGCGGTTGTTCCGCGGGAAGCCCGTGGGCGGCATCCGCCCCGATGCGCTGCGCGCGACGCGCCAGGGGCCGAGATCACTTTCGGTGCGGGTGCGGCCGGTGTCGCCGCCCATCGTCCAGCTCAGTCCCTCGGCGAAAACGAAGCTGATCGCATCGGACAGACCGCCGTCGCGATACTTCTGCAACGTTACTCCCTGTCCCCGCGCCATCACCGGCATTTCGGTGATCGGAAAGACCACGAGCTTGCGGTTCTCGCCCACCACCGCGATGCTGTCGTCGGCCGGCGCGATCGGGCGGACGACAAGAAGCTGCGCTTTCGGCTTCAGGTTGACGACGCCCCGGCCCTTGCGCGTTTCGGCGACGGCGTCGGCCATCTGGGCGATGAAGCCGTGGCCGCTGCTCGACGCGAGGAGCAGGCGCCCCTCGGCGCTCGCCGGGATCAGCGCGACGATGCGCGCATCGGGATCGATGTCGACCATCAGCCGCAGCGGTTCGCCGAAGCCGCGCCCGCCGGGCAGTTTGTCGGCGCCGACGGTGTAGAAACGCCCGTCGCTTGCGGCGACGAGCAGCTTGTCGGTCGTCTGTGCGTGCGTCGCGAAGGCGAGGTCGTCGCCTTCCTTGAACTTGAACTCGCCCCACTGGTCGGGCGCGACATGGCCGCGCTGGGCGCGAATCCAGCCGCGCTTCGAGAGGATCACCGTCACCGGCTCCTTCTCGATCATCGCATCGAGCGGAATGTCGCGCGCCGGCGCCGCCTCGGCCAGCGTCGTGCGGCGCGCGCCCAATGCGGTGTCGGGGCCGTAGACGGCGCGGAGCGCGCCGAGGTCGCGCTTCAGCCGCGTGCGCTGGCGCGCCGGGCTTTCGACCAGCTTGACCAGTTCCTCGCGCTCGGCGGTCAGCGCGTCCTGCTCGCGCTTCAATTCCATTTCCTCGAGCTTGCGCAAACTGCGCAGGCGCATGTTGAGGATCGCTTCGGCCTGGCGGTCGGTGAGCAGGAATTCGGCCATCATCACCGGCTTGGGTTCATCCTCGGTGCGGATGATCTCGATGATCCGGTCGAGGTTGAGGAAGGCGATCAAATAACCGCCGACGAGTTCGAGCCGGTCGTCGATCTTGCCGATGCGATGCTTCGAGCGGCGGACCAGCACGACGATCTGATGCTCGAGCCATTCGGTGAGAAGCTGGTGCAGCCCCATCACCTTCGGCGTCCGCGTCGCGTCGAGGACGTTCAGATTGAGCGCGAAGCGGCTTTCGAGTTCGGTCAGCCGGTAGAGGCTTTCCTTGAGGATGTCGGGGTCGACGTTGCGGCTCTTCGGCACCAGCACGATGCGCAGATCTTCGGCGCTTTCGTCGCGGACATCCTCGAGGATCGGCAGTTTCTTGTCGGCGATGAGCTGGGCGATCTGTTCGATCAGCTTGCCCTTGGCGACGCCATAGGGGATTTCGCTGACGACGAGCTGCCAGGTGCCGCCTGGCTGCTTTTCGATGCCGGTGTCTTCCCATGCTCCGTCGGCCGCCTTGCCGGTCGAGAAGCGCGCGCGGACGCGGAAGCCGCCGCGGCCGGTTTCATAGGCATGGGCGATGGTTTCAGGGCTGTCGACGATGATGCCGCCGGTCGGAAAGTCGGGGCCTTTGACATGCTCGAGCAGGTCGGCGAGCTCGGCCTTCGGATTTTCGATCAGCAGCAGCGCGGCGTCGATCACCTCGGCGGCGTTGTGCGGCGGAATGTTCGTCGCCATGCCGACCGCGATCCCGCTCGCGCCGTTGGCGAGCAGGTTCGGGAACAGGCCCGGCATGATCTCGGGCTCTTCGTCCTCGCCATTATAGGTCGGCTTGAAATCGACGGTGCCCTCGTCGAGCCCCTGCATCAGGTCGATCGCGACGCGCGTCAGCCGCGCCTCGGTATAGCGGTAGGCCGCGGCATTATCGCCGTCGATATTACCGAAATTGCCCTGGCCGTCGACGAGCGGATAGCGGAGCGAGAAATCCTGCGCGAGGCGGACCATCGCGTCATAGACCGCGGTGTCGCCGTGCGGGTGGAATTTGCCGATGACGTCGCCGACGACGCGCGCCGACTTCTTGTAGCCTTGGCTCGGGTCGAGCCGCATCGCCCGCATCGCCCACAACAGGCGGCGGTGAACGGGCTTCAGCCCGTCGCGAAGATCGGGCAGCGACCGCGCGGTGATCGTCGAGAGCGCATAGACGAGATAGCGTTCGGACAGCGCGCTGTCGAACGGGGTATCGATGCCGTCGCCCGGGGATTTTGGGGGCTCGGAAGGGGGAAGGTCGTCGGAAGTACTCGCCATTGCCCGGAGCCGATAGCAAGCGCGACGTCACATGGCAAAGGGCGATGACGGACGGGGGTTCGCTTGGCGCGTCCTAATAGAGATTGTCCTTGTAATCCTTGTCGAGCGCCTTCTGCATCAGGCCGGGGATCGATACCGCGGCGCTGGCGATGCGGGCGCCGAGTCCCTTGTCCTTGTTGAGCCGCAGATGCTCCGCGAACATCTTCGCCGGCTTGATGTCGGCGAGCGCGGGTGCGGCGGGCCAGAGCCGGGCGCGGGCCAGCGCGGCGCTGGGCCGGAGCGTGATGGCGAGGCCCTGCACCGCGGTGACGAGCAGCGGCGTCTTGCCCTGCACCGTGAAGGGCGCGCGCGCCGCTTCGTCGCTGGTTGGCGACGCGGTGCCGGTCAGCACCGCGACGGCGGACGCGCCGGGCAGCAGCAGCGCCGCGGCGATGCGCGGCTGGGCGATGATGTTGCGGAAGCTGTCGGTGCGGCGGTTGCCGGGGCGGTCGGGAAACCAGAGCGCGCCGTCCGCCAGCCGCGCCATGCATCCCGCCGGGTCGCCCTTGGGGCTGAGGTCGGCGTGTCCCTGCGGGTCGACGGTCGCCAGCGCCATGAAGCGGCTCGCCGCGACGAAAGCGGCGACCTCGCCGGGCGCGGCGGCCAGTGGCTCTGCCGACCAGAAGTCGGAGCGGATCAGCGCCTTGGCGCAATGAACATAGCATTCCTCGACCGCGATCCGCGCGATGCCGCCGTCGATGTCCGCGACCCGGCCGTTGATGCGCAGCGTCTCGCCGATGCCGGGCAGCAGGAACAGCGAACTGAACCCCGCGCCCGCCCGGAACGGAGCAATATCGTCGATCAGGTCGAGCGGCACCGACAGCGTCGCGGCATCGGCGCTGGCAAAGCCTGGTTCGCCGCCGCCGATGGTGATCGCGATCGAGGCGCCGTCGCCGATCCCTGCGAACATCAGCGGCGATGCGGCGAGCCAGCGCCGCGCGGTCGCATCGACATGATCGATCACCTTCAGGTTGATCGCGGGCGGCGGCTTGCCGACCACCGCTTCGAGCGCGGCGATGCTGTCGATGACGCTCATGCGGTTCCTTTCGTGCAGATTTTCATCATGGCATAATTGCAAATGACTTGCAATAACATATAAGCGCGCGGCATCCTGCACGGAGAATAGCATGTACGCCCTTGTCGACCGGCCGGTCGAAAGCCTGACCAACAGCGGCCGCTTCCTTTTATGGGCGATGCGCGGTTGGGCCCATGCCGCGACGCGCGGCGCCTGTCCGCCGTCGGCGCTGCGCCGCGGCTTTGCCGATACGGGCGCACTGGCGGCGCTTCCCGATTTCCATGTCGCGATGGCGCTCCTCGCCACCGGAGCGTCCGCGCCGATCGAGCTGGCGCCGATGCCCTGTGTCCAGATTTCAGAGCATGAAGCAATTCTGCTTGGACTCTGGCGCGATTTTTCGCTGGAGGACGGGGCTGCCGCCCGTACCACCCTCGCCCTGCTCGTCGGCAATTCCAGCGTCGGACCGGTCGCCCATGCGATGTGCGCGGCGATCGAAAGACTGGCCTTCGCGGGATTCCACCTGTCGGTCCTCACGGCCGGCGCCATGAAGCATCAGGAAAGTCCAAAGTGATGAGTGATCGTATTGCCGCAGCCGCCAAACTGGCCCCCTCCGCCTCGCTGACCGTCGAGGACGTGCTGCGGGTGCGCCACTGGAACGAGCATCTGTTCAGCTTCTCGATCACCCGCCCGCCGAGCTTTCGCTTCCGTTCGGGTGAGTTCGTGATGATCGGGTTGCCGGGCGGCGAAGGACGGCCGCTGCTGCGCGCCTATTCGATCGCGAGCCCCGCCTGGTCGGACGAGATCGAATTTCTGTCGATCAAGGTGCCCGACGGCCCGCTGACCTCGCGCCTGCAGAAGATCGCGCCGGGCGACCCCATCTACCTTGGCCGCAAGCCGACCGGGACGCTCGTCGCCGATGCGCTGCTGCCGGGCAAGCGGCTATTCCTGCTCTCGACCGGCACCGGCCTCGCGCCCTTTCTCAGCCTGGCGCGCGATCCCGACATCTATGACCGCTTCAGCCAGGTCGTGATCGTCCATTGCGTCCGGCAGGTCAGCGACCTTGCGTTCCGCGAGGAGCTCGAAAGCCAGCTCGCGGGCGATCCGCTGGTGCAGGATCAGGCGCTGCTGCAATTCCATTATCTGCCGACGGTGACGCGCGAGCCCTTCCGTATCGAGGGGCGCATCGATGCGCTGATCGACAATGGCCGCTTGTTCGGCCATCCGCTGACCGGCCCCGGCGAGTTCGACCCCGCGACCGATCGCATCATGATGTGCGGCAGCATGGCGATGATCCGCGATCTGCAGGCCCGCTTCCTGTCGCTCGGCTTCAAGGAGGGCTCGAACGCCGCGCCCGGCGACTTCGTGATCGAGCGCGCGTTCGTGGGGTAATACGCCTCGTCATTGCGAGGAGCGAAGCGACGCGGCAATCTCCAGCCCTCGGCGTTGCGCAACGCCGAGGGCTGGAGATTGCTTCCCCCGGCTTTCGCCGGGGTCGCAATGACGGATTAGAGACGGCGTTCAGGGCTTCCCTGCGTAAGCCTTCACCAGATCGTACATATAGTCGCGCCCGACATAGACCGACCGCACCTCCATGCGTTCGTTGAGGCCGTGCGCGCCATTGCCGTCGGGGTCGCCCCACATGCCGGGGATGCCATAGGTCGGGATGCCGACCGCGCCGAGGAAGGTCGCGTCGGTATAGCCGTTCGCCATCGCGGGAACGACCTTCAGCCCCGGCCAATATTTGTCGACCAGCGTCTGCATCGGCCCGATCACCTTGGGGTCGAGCGGCGGCGCGGGCGGGGCGGGGCGCTTGGGCGGTAGCTGGGTGACGGTGACGCCCGAATCGCCGATCAACGTCGCCAGTTCGTCGCGGATCGATTCGATGCTGTGCCCCGGAAAGATACGGCAATTGATGTTCGCCCCGGCGCGCTGCGGCAGCGCGTTCGCCGCGTGCCCGCCGTCGAGCAACGTCGCGACGCAGGTCGTGCGCAGATTGCTGTGCAGGAAGGGGTCCTTGTTGACGATCGCCTCCGCCGCCTTGTCGGCAGGGTTCTTCGCGAGCGCGGCCATCGCGCGGCCGGTCTCGTCGCCGCGCGCCGCCCCGGCTTCGGTGAAGAAGCGCCGCGTCGTGTCGGTCATCTCGAGCGGGAAGTCATAGGCGGCGATCTTTCCCAGCGCGGCGGCGAGCTGATAGATCGCGTTGGCGGGAACCGGCGCCGAGCTGTGGCCGCCGGGGTTGCGGGTTTCGAGGCGGAAATTGGCGAAGGTCTTCTCGCCGACCTGCACCGACTGGCCGAGCACCTTGCCCTTTCCGTCACTGTCGCCGCCGCCGCCTTCGTTGAGGGCGAATTCGGCATCGATCAGGTCACGCTTGTTCGCGGCGAGCCATTCGGCGCCGTTGAACGCGCCGTTGGTCTCCTCGCCGCAGGTCAGCGCGACCTTGACCGTGCGTTTGGGCTTATAGCCTTCCTGCTTGAAGCGGATCAGCGTGTCGATCCAGACCGCCGCCTGCGCTTTGTCGTCGGCAGTGCCGCGGCCATAGAAATAGCCATTCTCCTCGACCATCGTGAACGGGTCGCGCTCCCAATCCGCGCGCTTCGCCTCGACGACGTCGATATGCGCGATCAGCAGGATCGGCTTCGCGCGCTTCGCCGTGCCGGGATAGACGGCGACGAGGCCGCCTTCCTTCGGATGTTCGGGGGTCGCGAACAAAGTGAGCTGGCCGTCGGCGAAACCCGCGGCCTTGAGCCGCGCCGCCATGCGCTCGGCGGCGAGGGTGCAGCTTCCCGACGAGAGCGTCGTGTTGGTCTCGACCAGCTCCTTATAGAGGTCGCGGAAAGCGAGCTGGTCGGGACGCGGCGCCTCCTCAGCCAGACCCGGCGTCGCCATCATCAGCGCGGACGCCAGCAGCGCGGTCGCCTTCCTCATCGTCTCTCCCCTCTTCCTGAAAGCTGAGAAAGCTAAGGAGCAGAAAGCGGAGCGGGCCGCAAGCCGCTTGCGCCCCCGCGGGCTTTCGCGCAAGTGCTGCGAAGGGGAGACGATTTTGACCGCTATCGCAGACGATCCGCCGGGACTGGTGGCGCGCGCCGTGCGGCGCTTGCTGTTGCTGCTCTATCGGATGCGCGGCTGGAAGGCAGTGGGCGAGGTGCCCGAACCGCGGCGCTTCATCATCATCGCCGCGCCGCACACGAGCAACTGGGATTTCGTCAACTATCTGGGGCTCACCGCTGACCTGGGGGTGCGGCCGCATTTCATGGGCAAGCTGTCGCTGTTCCGCTGGCCGATCGGCGGTTTCATGCGCCAGATGGGCGGGGTGCCGGTCGACCGCGCCCATGCGAGCAACGCGGTGCAGCAGATGGTGGACGAGTTCGCGCGCCGCGCCGAATTCATGCTGACCGTCGCGCCCGAGGGAACGCGCGGCAAGGCACGGAAATGGCGCACCGGCTTTTATCAGATCGCGCTGGCGGCGAAGGTGCCGATGGTCGTCGGGCTGATGGATTATGGGACCAAGACCGGCGGGCTCGGGCCGCTGATCTGGCCGACGGGCGATTTTCGCGCCGACATGATGAAGGTGTTCGACGTCTATAAAAACTGTATTCCCAAATTCCCCGAACGCGCGGTCCGTTCGATCGACGACATCGTGGGGACGGAGGAGGAAGGAGCGCGCGGATGAGCGATGCGCTGGCGATGCTGGGGCTGAATTTCGCGGCGTTGATCGCGGTGGTGCTGATCCTGTGGGGGGTCGCCGTTCGCATCCGCGACGTGTCGTTCATCGATGCCTTCTGGGCGTTCGGCATGGTGCTCTTGGCTTGGGCAAGCGTCTTGCAGGTCGGAGTCGGCGCGCCGCATGGTCTGCTGCTGCTGGGCCTCTCGACCCTGTGGGGACTGCGCCTCGCGATCCATCTGTTCCGGCGCTGGCGGGCCGAGGGCGAGGATCCGCGCTATCAGAAGATCCTCGGCGGCGTCATGAAGCAGCGCGGCTGGAGTTGGCCGCGTTCGGCGCTGGTGATGGTGTTCCTGATGCAGGCGCCGCTGCTCTTCCTCACCTGCCTTCCCGTGCAGGTCGGCATCTGGGCGAGTGCGGCGAACACGGCGTCCGCCATCGGCCTCATCGGTTGGATCGGTGCTGCGGCGGCGCTGATCGGAATCGCGTTCGAGAGCATCGGCGACGCGCAGCTCGCCCGCTTTCGCGCCGACCCAGCGAACAAGGGCAAGGTGCTCGACACCGGTCTCTGGCGCTATACGCGGCATCCCAATTATTTCGGCGATACGCTGACCTGGTGGGGGCTGTGGCTGATCGCTGCCGACCTTGGCCCGTGGGTCGCGCTGGCGAGCGTTGCGGGGCCCGTCTTCCTCACCTTCACGCTCACGCGCTGGTCGGGCAAGGCCCTGCTCGAAAAGGGGCTGCACAAGACGCGCCCCGCCTATGCCGACTATGTCCGGCGCACTTCGGGATTTATTCCATGGCCGCCAAAGACCAGGGGCTAGGCGCGCCCGAAACCGCCGCCGACGTTTCGGCGCTCGGCGATGCGCCGCGCATCCGCGCGATCCTGACCGCGGCGGCGCGCGAGGGGCGGAGCGTCAGCTACTCCGAGCTGCTGGGCGACCTCGGCTTCCGTTTCACCCGGCCCAAGATGCGCGCGGTGTGCCGGACGCTGGCCGAGGTTGACCGCCTCTGCGCGCTCGATGGCGAGCCCGACCTCGCGGTGCTGGTGGTGCGCGAGAGCGACCGGCTGCCGGGGCAGGGCTGGTGGGTCGGTGGCACCGCGCTGCTCCTAGGCTACGACGGCCCGTGGGAGGGCGCCGCGGCGGCGCGCTTCATCCGCGAGCAGCAGCAGGCGGTGTTCGATTATTGGGAGGGACGGTAGGGGAAGGCGTCAGTTCCCGATGAACCCTTGGGCCGCAAGCCAGCTCGACAGCAGCGCAAAATATTCCGGGGAATCCGGTCGCTCGGTGCCGTCGTACTTCGGATCGAGCGACGTCTTGAGGTCTTCCGACATTTGCATCGCGTGATCGGCGCCGGCGATCACATGCACCTCCATCTTCGGCATTTGCGGTGCGATGGCTTTCAGGCGTTTCATCGAGTCGGCGACCGGTACCACGGCATCATCGGCGCCATAGAGGACGAGGGTCGGCACGGTGACCGCCTTCAGATTCACCAGCGGATCATTTTCAATCTCCTTGCGCCAACCCGACACGTCGCGGTCGCGAAAGGTTTCGCCCATGTAGAGATATTTGAACCACGGCTTGGTCTTGATCCCGTCGAGCTTCGCCTGCGCCTCGGTTCGGCTCACGGAGCCGCGCATATAATCGTCGACGGCCTTTCGCGCCGCGACCATCTGGTCGACGTCGGCCTGCGAATAGCCGTTGGCCTTCAGATGGTTCGTCGAGGAGAAGATCATCTGCACGTCGGCGGTCACGACCGGCGCCGACACGGCGACGACAAAGGCGATATCGGGGCTTCGCGATGCGGCGAGCGGCGAAATCCAGCCGCCCTGGCTCAGCCCCCACGTCCCGATACGCCGCGGATCGATGCGCGGATCGGTTTTCAGATGCCTTACGGCCGCGACCGCGTCGTCGGCCAGGATCGTAAAGTCGCCCCCGGCATCCTGTTTGCCCGACGCACCCGATCCGCGCCGGTCATAGGTGAAGACGGCAATACCCAGCGTGGGTAGGATCGTTTTGAGATGATCGTAGAGGGAGGCGGACCGCAGCGGCGACGAGGCGCTGTGCGTCACGACCACCGCTGCCACGGGCTTGCCGCTGACGGGGAGATAGAGGGTTCCCGAAAGCTCCGCATCGCCGCTGGCAAACCGGCGATCCTCGGTCACCACCCTGGTCGTCGCGGGCGCGCTCCAGGGCAGGCCGCGCGGTTCCGGCGCCGCCAGGGCGGGGGTCAGCGACCCGCCGAGGCTCGCCGCGAGCGCGAACACACCGGCGGCCTTGCGCATCATGTCTTCAGCCCGATCTCGCGCAGCCGCTCCTGCAGATAGTCGTCGGCGGTGATCGGTGTCGGGTAGAGATTCGGGTGCGACGCATCGATGCAGCTTTCCAGCGTCCGAATCGGATAATCCGAGCGGAAATGCAGGAAGAAGGGCATCGAATAGCGCGCGACGCTGGCGCGGCCCGCGTCGGGGTTGCGGACGCGGTGGGTGGTCGAGGGGAGGCGGTTGTTGGTCAGCCGCTGGAGCATGTCGCCGACATTGACCGCCATCGCGCCCGGCGGCGGGCTGACCGGAAGCCACGATCCGTCCTTGTCGAGGATTTCGAGCCCCGCTTCCTCGGCGCCCAGGAGGAGCGTGATCGTGTTGATGTCCTCATGCGCCTCGGCGCGAATGCCCTTCGCGGGGCCCGCGACCGGCGGATAATGGAGCAGGCGCATCACGCTGTTGCCGTCGGCAACCGTGTCGTCGAAGAAATCGGGCGCGAGGCCGAGGTAGCGCGCGATCCCGGACAGGAGCCGGCCGCCGACGCGGTCGAATTCGGCGAAGAGCTTATCATAGACGGCGCGGAAGCCGTCGACTTCGGCGGGCCAGACGTTGTTCGGCTGCTGCGCGGCGAGCCGATGGCCTTCGGGCAGGTCGCGGCCGACGTGCCAGAATTCCTTGAGGTCGACCTCCTTCGCGCCCTTGGCGATCTCGGTCCCGAACGGCGTATAGCCGCGCGCGCCTCCGCCGCCGGGTATATGATAAGCGCGCTTCGCCTCCTCGGGCAGCGCGAAGAAGGCCTTCGCCTTCGTCCAGGCATCGTCGATCAGCGCGGGGTCGATGCCATGATCGGTGATCATCGCGAAGCCGAAGCGCTCGAACGAGGCGCCGAAGTCGTGCGCGAACTGCTCGGCGGGGAGCGACATGGAAATGACGGGAACGGCAGCGGTCATGCGTGGGAAGTCCATTCGATTCAGGGGCGGCGCCCGGCGGGCGCTGGATGAGTCGCGATTTAGGCGCTGCGGCGCGCGGGTTAAAGGGAAAAAGGCGGTTTCGCCGCGCGCGGGGCTCGGCTAGACCCGCTGCCATGGCAAAGCAATATTGGCTGATGAAATCCGAACCCGACGCCTATGCGTGGGACCAGCTTGTCAAGGACGGCACCGGTATCTGGGACGGCGTGCGCAACCACAGCGCCAAGCTCAACATGAAGGCGATGAAGGTCGGCGACGAAGCGCTCTTCTATCACAGCAATATCGGCAAGGAATGCGTTGGGGTCATGACGATCACCGAAGAGGCCTTTCCCGACCCGACCGCCGAAGAGGGTTCGCCGTGGGTGGTGGTGCGCGTCGCGCCGGTGCGCGCGCTGAAACATTCCGTAACGCTGGCGGCGATCAAGGCCGACCCGAAGCTCGCCGACATGGACCTGATTCGCCTATCGCGCCTGTCGGTCGGGCGCGTCACGCCTGTTGAGTGGAAGCATATCCTGAAGATGTCGGAGAAGGCGGAGGGCTGACGATCTCGTCATTGCGAGCGCAGCGAAGCAATCTCCAGCTTTCGAAATCGCGCGACGTTGATGGCTGGAGATTGCTTCGTCGCTGCGCTCCTCGCAATGACAGACGTGGCTGATCTCAGCGCAGCTTTACCTGCAGATGCTTTGCCACCGACGGGTGCAGCGGATGCACGAACTCGCAGCCGAAATTATTGCCGTCGGCGCGGCGGACTACTGCTTCGAGTTGTTGCAGGCCGGGCAGGTTCACCCAGATATGCTTGCCGATCTGCGGCCGCGCGAAGGTCACCATCCGGAATCCGGTCGAGGACAGGTCGAACAACTCGACGTCGAACGGATTGAAGCCTGGCTCGCGAAAGCGCGCGCGGCCGCACACGGGCGCGCGCTCGGCGCCTCGCGTCCGCGCTGCCGGTTTGCCGTTGGTTGTCGTCTGCACGGTCCTGCGTCCCAGCCTCATCTGATTCGGGCCGAAACTAGCGCCCCATTGGTTATCTCAAAGTGAAGAAGCATGGTGAATTTCACGGGTGCGGCGGCGCGTCTCCGACCGCCATCAAATGGCCGGGATAGGGCGCGACGAGCCCGCTCGCCTCGCGCCAGTCGGCGGTCAACCAGCGTTCCTGGTCCTCGGGATGGAGGATCAGCGGCATGGCGTTCGGCTGATAACGTTCGACGAGGCTGTTGGGATCGGTGATGAGCAGCGCGAAGCTCGGCCAGTCCTCGGTCTGGCGCTGGATCCCGGCAAAGGCGAAGATCGGGCGGCCGGGAAGCGAGAACCAATGCTGGCGGCGTGCGCCGTCCGGACCCGACCATTCGGCATAGCTCGTCGCCGGAATCAGGCAGCGAAGTTCGGGATGGCGCAGCGTGCCGATCCAGAAAGGGCTCGCGAGGTTGCGGACGCTGGTGATCGGCCGCGTCCCGCGTGGCGGCGGCGGGACGCCCCACAATCGCGGGCGCAGGAAACGGCGCGGCCCGCGGCTGTCGGGGACGATCACCGGCGCCGGGCGGCCCGGCGCGACATAGTCGCCTGTCCATGGATCGTCGCCGGTCTCGACCCCGAAAGCGCTGGAAATCTGCGCCGCCGTGGCGTCGAGGCGATAGAGTTGCATCGCCTCGGCGTCCGCTAGTCGAAGGACACGCGGCCGCGCCCGGCCTTGACCGTGGCGCGGGCTTTCTTGCTGTCGACGCGTCGTGCCTTGGCCGCCTTGCTCGGCTTGGTCTTGATGCGCTTTTCGGGGCGGACGAGGGCCGCATCGATCAGTTCGTTCAGCCGTTGCCGCGCGTCGGCGCGGTTCGCTTCCTGGGTGCGGAAGCGGCGCGCGAGGATGACGAGTTCGCCCTCGGTCGTCATCCGGCTGCCCGCGAGCGTCTTCAATCGCCGATAAGCGTCGGGGGGCAGGCCGAGCGCATAGACGTCAACGCGAAGCTGGCACGCGGTCGCGACCTTGTTGACATTCTGCCCGCCCGGCCCCGTGCCCGCGAGGAATTTTTCCGTGATCGCGCTTTCGGGAATATCAGCCACGGGTCGGCGCCGCGCCTTCCGGCGGCTCGAACCCCAGCGCCGCGAAGCGATCGGGGAAGGGGGCTTCCGCGATGATTGGCGGCTTGACGTCACGTTTCACGACGAGCCGTTCGGCATGGAGCATCGTGCGGTCCCTCCGCCCGCCGGTGCCATAAACGGGATCGCCGACGATCGGAAAGCCGAGCCCTTCGAGCGCGTGGACGCGAAGCTGGTGCGTGCGCCCGGTCTCGGGACGAAAGCGGAGCAGGGCGCGGCCGTTCGCGACTGCCAGCGTCTCCCAATGTGACACCGACGGCTTGCCCTTCGGGTCGACGACCATCCGCCAGCCCGCCTCGGCGGTCGACGTCTTGCCGAGCGGCAGGTCGATGGTGCCGCGATCGTCCGTCGGCACACCGGCCAGGATCGCGAGATATTGCTTCTCGACCTCGCGCCCCTCGAAGGCGCGGGTGAAGCGCCCGTGCGCCTTGGGATTGCGCGCGAGCAGCAGGCAGCCCGAGGTGTCGCGGTCGAGCCGGTGGACCGCGAGCGGCCAGCGCTTGAAGCCGAAGCGCAGGCTGTCCAAATGATTTTCGAGGCTGAGGCTGCCGTCGCGCGGCGGATCGACCGGCAGGCCTTCGGGCTTGTCGATGACGAGGGCCTCGCCGTCGAGGAAGAGAATGCGATCGGAAAGCAGCATGGCGCGCCTATAGGCGAAGCGGGGCGCGACGCCAACTTTCCCTATATGGGACAGGAGCGAGCGCCGGGAGCCCCGATATTTACATTATGGCAAGGCATTGCGGGCATTGCGGACCCCGGACTTAAGGGGTGGGTAAGGCTTCGTGGCAGCGGGGATCGAGAAGAGCGCCGGGGACAAGAACGAGCGCGACGAAAGCGCGGCGAACGACGGCGCGCGCGGATTTTTCGGCAAGATCGGCGCGCGCAAAGCGCGGTCGCGCGGCGATGCATCCGAACCCGCCGCGCATCTCGACACGCGCGAAGCGCTGTTGCTCGTTCGCAATTACGAGGAAAGCAACCGCGGCTGGTTCTGGTCGACCGATGCGAACGGGCGGCTGACCTATATCACCGACGCGGTCGCGCGGCTGATGGGACGGACGGGCGGCGCGCTGCTCGGCACCAGCTTCACCGACCTTTTCCTTCCCGTCGACAGCCATGGCGAGCGCCAGCGCACCTTGCCGTTCCTGATGACCCGCCAGTCGAAATTCGACGAACTGCCATTGCGCAGCGCCTTCGAGGGCGACGATCGCTGGTGGGCGGTGTCGGGATCGCCGCATTTCGACGGCGGCGGCCGCTTCACCGGCTATCGCGGCAGCGGTGCCGACATCACCGCGCAGCGCCGTTCGGCCGAGGACGCTTCGCGCCTCGCGCTCTATGATTCGCTGACCGGGCTCGCGAATCGCTTCCATATTTCGAAGAAGCTCGACACGACGCTCGCCGCCTTCGCGCAGCAGCAGCGGAGCTGCGCGATCATGCTGCTCGACCTCGACCGCTTCAAACAGGTCAACGACACGCTGGGTCACCCGGCGGGCGACGCGCTGCTCAAGCAGGTCGCCGAGCGGCTGCTCAAGATCGTCGGCGACAAGGAGATGGTCAGCCGCCTCGGCGGCGACGAGTTCCAGATCATCCTTCCCGACGTCGAGGATCGCGGCAAGCTGGGCGACATGGCCGCCGACATCATCGCCAGCCTGTCGCAGCCCTATTCGGTCGAGGGCAGCCGCTGCATCATCGGCGCCTCGGTCGGGGTCGCGATCGCGCCCTTCGACGGACTGACCAGCGACGACCTCGTCCGCAACGCCGACCTCGCGCTCTACGCCGCAAAGGGCAACGGCCGCGGCCGCTTCGCTTTCTATTCGAGCGATCTTCACCAGGCGGCCGAGGATCGCCGCAAGCTCGAGGAGGATCTGCGCGACGCGCTCGCGCGTGGCGAGATGGAATTGCGCTACCAGCCCGTCGTCAACGCCCAGTCGAACATGGTGACGGGGGTCGAGGCGCTGGTCCGCTGGACGCATCCCGACCGCGGCGTGATTTCGCCGTCGGTCTTCATCCCGATCGCCGAGGAAGCCAATCTCATCTGGCCGCTCGGCGAATGGGTGCTGCGCAAAGCCTGCGAAGAAGCCGCGCGCTGGCCCGGCGAGCTGCGCGTCGCGGTCAACGTCTCGCCGATCCAGTTCGCCAATGCTGACCTGCCCAAGGTCGTCGCGAGCGCGCTCGCCGCCGCGGGGCTGCCGCCCGACCGGCTCGAGCTTGAGATCACCGAAAGCGTGTTCCTCGCCGATTCGAACGAGACGGCGCGGATGTTCAAGGCGCTGAAGGGGCTCGGCGTGCGGCTGGCGCTCGACGATTTCGGCACCGGCTATTCCTCGCTCGGCTATCTGCAATCGGCGCCGTTCGACAAGATCAAGATCGACCAGAGCTTCGTGCGCGGGGCGACCCAGAAGGGATCGCGCAACGCCGCGATCATCGCCGCGATCGTCGCGCTCGCCGAGGCGCTCGACATGGAGACGACCGCCGAAGGCATCGAATCGCACGACCAGCTCGACCTGATCCGCAAGCTCGCGGTCAGCCATGTGCAGGGCTATATCTACAGCCAGCCGGTATCGAGCGACGAACTGCTGGGTCATGCCGAGGCGGGATCGTGGATCATCAAGCCATCGGGCCCGGCGCGCCAGCGCAACGACCGCTTCCAGATGTTCCGCAAGGTCGGCGCGGTGCACGGCAACCACCGTTACAATGTCGTCATCCGCAACCTGTCGGCGACGGGCGCCTTCATCGAGGGCATATTGGACGTGCCGAAGGGGACGCAGTTCGTGATCGATTTCGGCGAAGGCCAGCTCGCGACCGCGACGGTCCGCCGCTCGATGAAGCACCAGCAGGGCGTCGAATTCGAGCAGTCGCTGGTCAGCGACGGCAACGGCGGTCTCTGCACCCGGCACCGCGTCTCGCCCTATCTGATCGCGGCGGCGAGCCAGCAGGCGCAGGCGAATCTGGCGCTGCCCGCCTTCACCACGGCCAACGACTGGCAGGCGGCCTGACGGCGCCTGCGGGGGCAATCCTCGACTTTTGGCGCGGGCGCGGCCATAGGCGCGCGCCATGACCGACAGATTCGCTTTTCAGGTCGCCGCGACCGACGGCGCCGCGCGCACCGGCGTCATCACCATGCGGCGCGGCGAGATCCGCACCCCCGCCTTCATGCCCGTCGGCACCGCGGCGACGGTGAAGGCGATGCGCCCCGCCGAGGTGCGCAGGGCCGGCGCCGACATCATTCTCGGCAATACCTATCATCTGATGCTGCGGCCCGGCGCAGAGCGGATGGCGCGGCTCGGCGGGCTGCACGATTTCATGGGTTGGGACCGCCCGATCCTGACCGACAGCGGCGGCTATCAGGTGATGAGCCTGTCGGCGCTGACCAAGCAGAGCGAAGAGGGGGTGGCGTTCAAGAGCCACCTCGACGGCTCGCGCCACATGCTGACCCCCGAACGCTCGATGGAAATCCAGCGCCTGCTCGGCAGCGATATCGTCATGGCGTTCGACGAATGTCCGCCGAACGGCGTCGATGCAAAGCGCGCCGAAGCGAGCATGGAGCGCTCGATGCGCTGGGCGGCGCGGAGCCGTGCGGGGTTCGACGCGGGCGGGGACCATGCCGAGCGTTCGGCGCTGTTCGGGATTCAGCAGGGTTCGCTCGACGAGAGACTGCGCGCGCGCTCGGCGTCGGTGCTGATCGAGATCGGTTTCGACGGCTATGCGATCGGCGGATTGGCCGTCGGCGAAGGCCAGGAGGCGATGTTCGGCGTGCTCGACTTCGCCCCCGGCCAGCTTCCCGCCGACAAGCCGCGCTATCTGATGGGGGTGGGGAAGCCCGACGATCTGGTCGGCGCGGTCGCGCGTGGGGTCGACATGTTCGACTGCGTGCTGCCGACGCGCTCGGGCCGCAATGGTCAGGCCTTCACCTGGGACGGGCCGGTCAATATCCGCAACGCCAAACATGCCGAGGATCTGGGGCCGCTCGATGCGTCGTGCGACTGTCCGGTCTGCACGACCTGGTCGCGCGCCTATCTCCACCATCTCGTCCGTGCGGGCGAGATGCTGGGCGCGATGCTGATGACGCAGCATAATCTGCATTTTTATCAGGCGCTGATGCAGGCGATGCGCGATGCCATCGCGGCGGGGACGTTCGCGGCGTTCCAGACGGATTTCGCCGCGCGCTACCGGAAATGAATCAGTTCAGCTTGTTTAAGAGGTCGAGCATCGATTGGGGGATGGTTTCGTCGACGGCAGAGTCGTAGGCGCGGCGCAGGGCGATATTAATCTCCTGCACCTTCCCGGGGAGTTTCTTCTCGGCGTCCTTTCCGGCCGGCTTTTCGGGCGGCGAACCGGATTCAGACGACATCATATTGCCAGACGCTCGACATGGGCCCTTTTGCTAACCGCATGGTAACCAAAGCGCAATGCGCCTTTGTTGCTTCCCTATGAAACTAATTTACGGCTAAATCGTTCCCAAGGGGTGAAATTATGCCGGGTGCCGCGGATTTTTTCGTGGGGCCCGGTTCGGAATCGGCCGGTTTCTGCGCCGAATCAGGAGGGTATCCATGTCATTAGGCCAGGCGATCGCGCCGCATCTTCCCTATCTCAGGCGCTATGGCCGCGCGATTTCGGGAAGTCAGCAGAGCGGCGATGCGCTGGTCGCGCGCCTGCTCGAAACGCTGGTCGCGCATCCGGACGCGATCGACACCGGGAATGAGCTTCGGATTCAGCTCTATCGCATGGTCCACGACAATTTCGGTCTGATGACGGACCAAGCTGCGGCTGGCGACGAGACTATTCCCGCCGAGATCGCGGTCGCCGACGCGCGGCTGCGCCGCATTCCGTCGCTGGCGCGCCAGGCGCTGCTGCTGACCGCGGTCGAAGGCTTCAATGCCGCGGAGACCGGGCGGATCATCGGCCGCGACGCCGCCGCGGTCGAGGCGCTGATCGCCGAGGCGATGGAGGAGATCGACCGCCAGACGCGCGCGCGCATCCTGATCATCGAGGACGAACCGATCATCGCGATGGATATCGAGATGATCGTCCGCGAACTCGGCCATGATGTCGTCGCGGTCGCGACCACCCATGCCGAGGCGGTGGCCGACGCACAGACGCATCAGCCGGGCCTCGTGCTCGCCGACATCCAGCTCGCCGACAACAGTTCGGGGATCGAGGCGGTGCAGGAGATATTGACCGCCATGACGGTGCCGGTGATTTTCATCACCGCTTTCCCCGAACGGCTGCTGACCGGTGACCGGCCCGAGCCGGCATTCCTGCTCACCAAGCCCTATCAGCCCGCGACGCTGCGCGCGGCGATTTCGCAGGTGCTGTTCTTCGACGAAAGCACCGTGCCGGCCTGACGCCGATATCCTGACCCTTCGTCATTGAGAGCGAAGCGAAGCAATCTCCAGCCATCGGTCCTGCGCAAGGCCGATGGCTGGAGATTGCTTCGTCGCCTGCGGCGCCTCGCAATGACGAGGTGGGGGTTGCTACCCGTTCCATCGCAGGCGATAGCGGCACTCGATGACCGCACTCGACGCATCCGCGCGCCAGTCCGCGCTCGACCGGCTGACCGCCAACGCGCCTTTTCTCGCCCGGCTCGCCGACCTCAATCCCGATGACGTGACGCGGTTCCTGACCGACGGCACCGACGCCGCGCTCGCGCAGGTCGTGCCGCCCCCGGTCGACGACGACATCATGCGCACGCTGCGCCAATGGCGCGGGCGCACGGCATTGCTGCTCGCGCTCGGCGATCTGTCGGGTGAGCATGATGTCGCCGCGACGACGCGCCTGCTCTCGGCCTTCGCCGACCAGGCGTGCGACGCGGCGATCCAAGCCGCCTTCGCCGAACGCGTGCCCGATGAGGAAGCGCGCGGGCTCGCGGTGATCGCGCTCGGCAAGCTCGGCAGCCACGAGCTCAATTATTCGTCGGATATCGACCCGATCCTGATCTTCGACCCCGCAACGCTGCCACGCCGTTCGCGCGATGATCCCGACGAAGCGGCGGTGCGGATCGCGCGGCGGATGGTCGAAATCCTCTCGGCGCGCACGGCCGACGGCCATGTCCTGCGCGTCGACCTGCGGCTGCGGCCGCATCCCGAGGTGACGCCGATCGTTCTCCCCGAAAGCGCCGCCATCTCCTATTATGAGTCCGAGGCGCTGGCGTGGGAGCAGGCGGCGTTCATCCGCAGCCGCGCGTCGGCGGGCGACCGTGCGCTCGGCGCGAATTTTCTCGCCGCGATCCAGCCCTTCATCTGGCGCCGCAGCCTCGATTTCCGGCAGCTCAAGGAAATCGGTGCGATGAGCGACCGTATCCGCGATCATTTCTCGCAAGGGCAGGCGTTCGGCCCCGGCTACGACCTCAAGCGCGGGCGCGGCGGCATTCGCGAGATCGAGTTCTTCGCGCAGGTGCATCAGCTTATCTACGGCGGGCGCGACCCGTCGCTGCGCGTTCCCGCGACTGTCGACGCGCTCGCCGCACTGGCAAAGGTGGGGCGGATCGACGGCGCGGTCGCCGAACGGCTGACCGGCCACTACGCCACGCTACGCCGGATCGAGCATCGCTTGCAGATGATCGAGGATCAGCAGACGCATTCGCTGCCGACGCAGGCCGAGGCGCTCGACGCCGTGGCGCGGCTCGACGGCGAGGCCGACGGCGCCGGCCTGCTCGCGGCGCTGCTGCCCGTCGTGACCGACGTCGGCGCCTGCTACGACAGCCTGGTGGTCGAACGTGCCGCGACCGGCGGGCTGCCGCGCGATGAAGGCGAGCTGGCGGGCGCGCTGATGGCGACGGGCTTCGATCCGCCCGACGCGGCGCTGCGCACGATCGCCGACTGGCGCGGTGGCAAGCTGCGCGCGCTGCGCAGCCCGGCGGCGCTCGACGCGCTCGAGACGGTGCTGCCCGAATTGATGAAGGCGATCGGCGCGGCGCCCGATCCGCAGGCGACATTGCTCCGCTTCGACACGCTCGTCGGCGGGCTGCCGAGCGCGGTGGGCTTCTTTCACCTGCTCGCCGCGCAGCCCGAGCTGGCGCGGATCGCGACGCGCGTCCTCTCGCTCGCCCCCACCTTGGCCGACGCGCTCGGCGCGCGGGTCGAGCTGATCGAAGGGTTGATCGACAAGCGAGCGTTCGAGGCGCCGGCGACCAGGACCGAGCTGATGTCCGAATGGGCGCCGGGGCTGGCGGGGCTCGACTATGAACGCCTGCTCGATCGCGTCCGCGACCGCGTCGGCGAACGGCGCTTCGCCTATGGGGTGCAACTCGTTGCCGGGGCGAGCGACCCGATGACGATCGCCTGCGGCTATGCGGAGCTGGCCGAGGCGGCGTTGCAGGTACTCGCCGATGCGACGGTGGCGGAGTTCGTCCAGGCGCATGGCCGCGTCCCGGGCAGCGAACTGGTCGTCCTTGCGCTCGGCCGGCTCGGGGGCCGGGCGCTGACGCACGCTTCGGATCTCGACCTCATCTATCTTTTCACCGGCGATCATCTCGCCGAATCGGACGGGCCGCGTCCGCTCGGCGCGACGACCTATTACAACCGTCTCGCGCAGCGCGTGACCGTGGCGATGTCGGTGCCGACCGCGGCGGGCAAGCTCTATGACGTCGATACAAGGCTGCGGCCCCAGGGCGCGCAAGGCCCGCTCGTCGTCACCCTCGACAGTTTCGAGCGCTATCAGCGCGAGGAGGCGTGGACGTGGGAGCATATGGCGCTGCTCCGCGCGCGGCCGGTCTATGGTTCGGACGGCGCGAAGGCGGAGCTTCACCGCATCATCGACGATCTGCTCGCGAGCCCGCGCGATCGCGATGCGGTGGCGAAGGACGCCGCCGAGATGCGCGACAAGATCGCTGCGCACAAGCCGCCGAAAGGCCCGCTGGACATCAAGGGCGGTCCCGGCGGCCTCGTCGACCTCGAATTCGCGATGCAGGTGACACAGCTTGCCACCGGCCGCTGTCACGACCCCAATATCGGCTCGGCGCTGGCCTGTATGCGCGTCGATGGTCTGGCGCCCGCCGCGGTTTGCGACGCGCACGCGCTGCTCGGCCGGATGCTCGTCATGCTGCGCCTGACCGCGCCCGACGGGGAACCCGCGACGCCCGCCGCGCGTCAGCTTGTCGCGAGCGCGTGCGGCGAGCCAGGCTGGCCGCAATTGCTTGCCGCGCACGATGCGGCACGGCACGAGATCGCCAACTGGTGGGCCTCGATTCGCCCGCCGCAGCAGGAGACACAGCCATGAGCCTCGCAATCGGCGACGCCATTCCCACGGTTACCTTGCTCGACGCCGACGGGGCGACGATCGACCTTGCGGCGATGAAGGGCGCGCCGCTGGTCGTCTATTTCTACCCCAAGGCCGACACGCCGGGCTGCACCACCGAGGCGCAGGATTTCACGCGCCTCGCGCCCGAGTTCGCGCATCTGAACGCGCAGGTGCTGGCGGTATCGCGCGACGCACCGGCGAAGCTCTGCAAGTTCCGCGACAAATATGGCCTGACCGTGCGGCTTGCCGCCGACGAGGATGGCAAAGTGTGCGAGGCGTTCGGCACCTGGGTCGAGAAGCAGAATTACGGCCGCACCTATATGGGGATCGAACGCTCGACCTTCCTGTTCGGCGCCGACGGCAAGCTGGCCAAGGAGTGGCGCAAGGTCCGCGTGAAGGGCCATGCCGAGGCCGTGCTGGAGGCGGCGAAGGCGCTATAGGATTCTTCGTCACCCCGGACTTGATCCGGGGTCCCGCTAAACAACGCCCGAAAAGCGGGACCCCGGATCAAGTCCGGGGTGACGGATGGAGGAAATGGCAGCATGATGACCACTCTTGGCGAAGCTGCGCGCGGGGTGCTGCTAACGCCGGACCCGCACGACAAGCGCCGCGCAGCGCGCGCGCTGGCGCGGGCGTGGCGGCGCGGCGAACTCGCGCATCGCTGCGATGTGTCGATGCCCGATCGTCCGGCGTGGCCTGACAAGCCCGAATTGCTGCCGCCCAACCGGATGCCGCGCCGCCGCAAGGGTGGGTCGGATCGCGGGCGGATCGCGATGCTTCATGCGCTCGCGCATATCGAATTCGTCGCGATCGATCTCGCCGTCGATCTCGTCGGGCGCTTCGGCGGCGAATTTCCACGCGGCTTCGTCGACGACTGGATCGGGGTCGCCGCCGACGAGGCGATGCATTTCGCGCTGCTCGACCGGCGATTGCGCCAGCTTGGCAGTTTCTATGGTGAACTCCCCGCCCACGCCGGCCTGTGGGAGGCCGCCGAGGCAACCAGCGACGATGCGCTGGCGCGGCTCGCGATCGTCCCGATGGTGCTCGAAGCGCGCGGGCTCGACGTCACGCCCGCGACCGTCGAGCGCTTCCGCGCCGCCGGCGACGCGCCGTCTGCGAAGATTTTATCGCGTATTTACAAGGATGAAGTCCGGCATGTGCGCGCCGGCACAGCCTGGTTTAACCAAAAGTGCGACGAAATGGGATTCAACGCCGTCGAAACGTGGCAAAGCCTCGTAAAATCGCGATTCCGGGGTTCCGTTAAGCCGCCGTTCAACGACTCGGCGCGCGGTGAAGCCGGTTTAACGCAAGACTATTACGCCGTTATTGCTTGGTAAGGCTTGGGCCGTCATCAACACTCGCGGGCAGGGACGAGTTCCCATCCGAACATAACATCCGGCACCAGCGGCCCTTAAGAAAGGGCACTGGCGACAAGGACTGCGGGGTCGATACGTGCGATACGCTTCTCTGGCGCAAAAGTTTCATCTTGGCCTCATTGTCTGCGCCGGTGCGCTGACGGGCCTTGCCGCTCCGGCGGCGTATGCGGCGGACGCTGCCGGTGCCGATGCCGGCATCGCCGTTCCCGACGAACCCGATCAGGACAATTTCCCGGCGAGTCTGGTCGCGCAGACCGAGGATCGCGAAGCGCGCGCGATCTTCCAGGCGTGGAAGCGCCTCGACACCGGGCTGGCCGCGAACATCGGCGTCTCGGTGCCCTCGCGCCGCCCGATCGAGCAGATGTCGCTCTCGTCTTCCTATGGGATGCGCGTCCATCCGATCACCGGCAAGCTCGCGCGCCACAATGGCGTCGATATTCCGGCGCCCTATGGCACTCCCATCTATGCGACCGCCGACGGCATCGTCGGCCGCGCCCAGCGGCTCGGCGGCTATGGCAATTATGTCGAGATCGAGCATGGCAACCAGATCGAGACGCGCTACGGCCATATGTCGTCCTACATCGTCCGCTCGGGTCAGCAGGTGAAGAAGGGCGACGTGATCGGCTATGTCGGCTCGACCGGCCGCTCGACCGGCAATCATCTCCATTATGAAGTCCGCATCGAAGGGTCGCCGGTCAATCCGCTGCCCTTCTGCGCATCGGATTCGATGACGATCGCGGCGATGACGGGTAACAAGAAGCTCGCAATGGGCGGTCCCGAATAAAGCTTCTCTGGGTCGGAGAGGAGGGGCGCCCCACGGTAAACGGCCGGGGCGCCCTTTTCATTTGGGCGCGCGCCTCCTATCTTGCGGCCATGGCCACGCAGATTTCCGACATTAGCCTGTCCCCCGCCGCCGCGGCGCGCGTCCGCTGGATCGCGACCCGCAAGGGCGATGCCGAGGCGGCGCTGCGCCTCGCAGTCGACGGCGGCGGCTGTTCGGGCTTCACCTACCGCTTTGGCCTCGCCGAGAGCATCGATGCCGATGACGTCGTCACCGAGACCGATGGAGTGAAGCTGGTCGTCGATCCGGTCAGCATCGACCTGGTGCGCGGCTGCGTCGTCGATTTCGTCGATTCGCTTGGCGGTTCGTCGTTCAAGGTCGAAAATCCCAACGCGGCTTCGGGCTGCGGCTGCGGATCGAGCTTCTCGATCTGACCCGTCCCTTATAATTTTCGTCTAATTTTCCTCATGCTGAACTCGTTTCAGCATCCATGGTCTGCCCTTTCGTCGGACGCTGCGCTTTTTTGTTTCGCACGAAGACACAAAGCCACGAAGATGTCGCGCTTGCCGCGAAGCGGCTTCCCTCTCTCGACGTCGTGGCAGGGTGCGCCGTTGTTAAAGAATATGGGGCCTGCCGGCCCAAGTCGTCTTCTTCGTGGCTTTGTGTCTTTGTGCGAACCATAATTGGCACGGCTCTATCAGGCGAACGCCGGGCCATGGACACCGAAACAAGTGCAGGGTGACGAAGGGGCTGGGATCGGCCCACTCTTCCTGTCATAGCGGACGCATGAAAGTCGCGACCTTCAATATCAACGGGATCAAGGCCCGCCTGCCGCGCCTCGTCGAATGGCTCGAGGAAACCCAGCCCGACGTCGCCTGCCTGCAGGAACTCAAGTCGAGCGACGAGACGATGCCGACCAAGGAGATCGAGGCGGCGGGCTACGGCTTTCTCTATCACGGGCAAAAGGGCTTCAACGGCGTCGCGATCCTCGCCAGGGGGACCGAACCGCTCGAAATCCAGCGCGGCCTCGCGGGCGAGGCCGAGGACGAGCAGTCGCGCTATCTGGAGGCCGACGTGTTCGGCGTGCGCATCGGCTGCATCTACCTGCCCAACGGCAATCCGCAGCCGGGGCCGAAGTTCGATTACAAGCTGCGCTGGATGGCGCGGCTGCGCGAACGCGCGAAGGCGCTGCTCGCCGCCGAGGTGCCGGCGATCCTGACCGGCGACTATAATGTCATCCCGCACGACGACGATGTGTGGGATCGCCAAGCGATGGCGAACGACGCGCTGATGCAGCCCGATTCGCGCGATGCCTTTTTCCGCATCCTCGGCGACGGCTGGACCGACGCGATCCGTAGCCGCCATCCGGCGGGCGGCGTGTGGACCTTCTGGGACTATCAGGCGGGCGGCTGGCAGCGCGACCATGGCTTTCGCATCGACCATCTGCTGCTGAGCCCCGCGATGGCCGACCGGCTGACCGATGCCGGGGTCGACAAGGATCATCGCGGACGCGAGAAGGCGAGCGACCACGCGCCGACCTGGGCGGTCTTCGCATGAGCCTGCTGTCGGCCACTCACCTGGCCGACGCGCCGCTCTTCGCGGGACTGGGCAAAGCCGAGCGTGCCGAGCTTGCCGACGCCTTCGTGCCGCGCCATTTCGCCGACGGCGCCGCGATCCTCGTCCAGAACGAGCGCGCCAAGGGGCTGTTCCTGATCGAGGAGGGCCGCGTCGATATCGGCAAGCGGCTGCCCGGCGGGGGCCTCGCGAAGCTCGCCGAGGTCGGACCGGGCGAGGTGATCGGCGACATGGCGCTGATCGGCCGCGACCTGAGGCGGTCGGCGATGGGCATCGCGCGCGGTCCCGTTGCGACCTGGTATCTTCCCGCCGATCAGTTCCGCGCGGCGCTGGCGCGGCTGCGTCCCGCGTCGTTGCAATTGCAGGCCGAACTCGGGCGGCTGATCGCCGGGCGCGTCGTCGCCAAGGCGGCCGACATCGCGGCGCTGCTGGTCGCCGAGCCCGGCGCCTTCACCCCCCGGCCGCGGCGCGGTCTCGCGCCGGTGATCGAGGATGGCTTCACGCCCGAAGCCTTTCTCGCGAAATTGCCGTGCTGTGCGGCGATGACGCCGGCGCAGCGACTGGCCTTCTGGAACGCCGGTGAGCGGATCGAGGCGCCGGCCGACGCCGACCTTGCGCCCGTCGGCGGAGCGGCGGACCAGGTCTGGCTTGTCGTGCGCGGCGCGGTGCGCAGCGCGCTGCCGCATCGCGGCGGCATTTATCAACTCACCGTCACCGGCCCCGGCCAACTCGTCGGCATCGCCGCGATGCTCGCGGGCAGCACGCACGACCGGCTGCTCAGGACAAGCGAACAGGCGACGCTGCTCGCCTTCGACCGCGCGACCTTTGCCGAGATGATCGCGACCGGCGACGCGCTGAGCCGCGAGCTCGGCGCGTCGGTCAACGCCGATCTGGTCACCGCGCTCGATGCGCTCGATCAGGTCGAGGCGCGTATCCTCGCGATGCGCCGCGGCCACGCGGTGGCGGCCTGAACGAAGCAGTAAGGAAAGAGGATGACCGAAAGCAAAGCCTATCAGGTCGCCGACTGGAACGGCCGCAGCGGCGAGCAATGGGTTGCCAATCAGGCGCGGCTCGACGCGATGCTCGACGCGTTCGGCGACGCGGCGATTGAAGCGGCAGCGATCGGTGAGGGCGAGCAGATACTCGATGTCGGCTGCGGCGCGGGCGCCACCAGCCAGGCGCTCGCCGCGCGCGTCGGGCCGCGCGGGCATGTGCTCGGCGTCGATATTTCGGCGCCGCTGATCGACCGCGCGCGCGAGGCGGCTCTCGCCGGGGCGCCGCTGGCGTTCGAGCTCGCCGATGCGGGCACCGCGGCGTTGCCGGGGCAGGCGTTCGACCTGCTGTTCTCGCGCTTCGGGGTGATGTTCTTCGACGATCCCGCCGCGGCCTTCGCGCATATGCGCGGGGCGTTGAAGCCCGGGGGGCGGCTGGCGTTCGTCTGCTGGCGGGGCGGGGCGGAAAATGACTGGGTGCGCCTGCCGATGGCGGCGGTCGCGGACCTGATTCCCCTGCCGCCGCCGCCCGATCCCGAAGCGCCCGGCCCCTTCTCGTTCGGCGACAGCGGCCGTGTCGCGCGCATCCTGACCGACGCGGGGTTCGTCGACGTCTCCATCGCTCCTTTCGACCATCCCGTTCCCTTCGGGCATGGTGAGACGCGCGAGGCGGCGGTCGACAATGCGGTGGACATGGCCTTTCAGGTGGGTCCGCTGGCGCGCCTGCTCGCGCAGCAGCCCGATGAGATTCGCGCGCGGGCGGCGGCGGCGGTGCGGCGCGCGTTCGCGGCGAAACCGGGCGACCGGTCGGTGATGATCGACGGCGCGGCCTGGATCGTCACCGCGCGCAACCCGGCGGGTTAGCCTATCGCGCCAGCGGAACCACCCGGAATGCGGGGCGAGTTCCGTCCATTTCGGCATGGATCATCGCATATTCGGGCACCGGCATCCACGTCGCGCTGTTCGACGACAGCGGCTCCGACGCGACGATCACCGCGCGCGGCTCCTCCTCGCCGCCGACCATCTGCCACTCGCCGTCGTGCAGGCCGTAATCGCGCCCGGTCGTGAACCACATCGAGAGGAAATTCATATTCGCCTCGTGGAGCTGGTCGGGCGATCCGGTGCGGTAGTGGCCAAAGTCGAAGCAATGGCGCAGCCCCAATATCTGCCGCCCCGTGGTGACGAACAGGTTGCAACTCGACGAGATGGCGATGCCGTGATGCCGCCGCGCCGCCTCGATCAGATCCACCGTCTTCTGCACCGCCGCGATCAGCGCGTCGCGCGCCGGTTCGACCCGCCAGTCGGGAAGCTGCGATAGCAGCAGCGCATAGACCCACTCGCTGTCGGTCGATCCCGAAATCTGCGCGAGCAGTTCGGGGTCGATGTCGGCCATCAGCGTCCCCTTCATTTCGCCGATGCGATAGATGTCGCCATTATGCGCCATCGCGACCGCCGCGCCGGGAAAATGAAAGGGGTGGGTGTTCTGCTCGCTGACCTTGACGCTGGTCGAATAGGCGACGCCGCGGACATGCGCGATCACGCATTCGGCGCGCGTCTTGATCGCCAGCGATTTCAGATTGCCGTCGAAAATGGGCAGCGAGGGCGAGCGATAGCGGTGCGGCAGCTCGGGGACGAAGCTCGCGCTGTCCCATGCCATCATCCCGAACCCCGCGAGGTTCAGCATGTGCAGCATCCGCGGCATATAGGCCTGGTTGACGAGGCTGCTATCGGGCTTGAACAGCAGGTCGTCGAGCTGCACCGGCTCGCCCAGATACATCATCGCCCGGCACATAGACTGTCCCCGCCCGCTGGTTGTGCACGAAGCCTACACCGCTTGCAGGGTCAAGGCGAGCGACCAATCAGAGCGGCTTGTCGTATATCTGGTAGACGCGGTTCACCGTCGCGTTGATCGCCTCGGCGACCGCGTTCATCCCCTGATTGTCGTCGAGCACCCAGCCGATATCGCCATGTTGCGTGCCATAGTCGCGCACCGCGTCGCGGCGGATGAACTCGATCATCATGAAGGCGAGCGTACTTGCCATGCGGCTGTTCTGGAGTTTCTTGACGACGCCCATCAACGGTACGCGGAGCGTGCGGCTTTTCGGCTTGCGCAGCCACCAGAGCAGCTTCGCCCAATTGAAGGGCAGCAGCGAGCCGTCCATGTCGATCAGCTTTTCGTTGATGTTGGGCAGCACGATCATGAAGGCGACCGGCTCGCCGTCGACTTCGGCAACGCGGATCAGATCCTCGAAGACGATGTCCTTCAGCTTCTTGCCGACATAGGCGATCTCGCCGTCGGTCAGCGGGACGAAGCCCCAATTGTCCGACCAGGCGTCGTTCAATATGCCCATGATCAGCTTGGCCTCGGCATCGAACTTGCTCTTGTCGACGCGGCGGATGCGAATGCGCGCATTCTTCTCGCCCGCCGCGACGATGCGGTTCACGATCGGCGGAAAGCCGTCGACGATTTCGACCCCATAATTGTAGAGCGTCTTGACCGGGCGATAACCCTCGGCCTCGATCCACGCCCGATAGAGCGGGCTGTTGTGGCCGAGCATGATCGTCGGCGGCGTGTCGAAGCCCTCGATCAACAGCCCGGGCTCGTCCCAGATCGAGATCGACAGCGGGCCGAGCGCGCGGTTCATCCCCTGAGTGCGCAGCCAGTCCTCGGCCGCGACGATCAGCGCGTGCGCGGTTTCGCTGTCCTCGGCCTCGAGCAGGCCCCAGTTGCCGGTGCCCGGCCCCATGCCCTGTGCCGCGGGCTGTTCGAGCGCGAGAAAGTCGATATGCGCCGAAATGCGCCCCACCGTGCGTCCGCCGCGCCGCGCGAGGAAAAGCTGCGCCTTGCCATGCTCGAACCAGGGATTCTCGCCGGGGGTCAACAGGCCGTAAACCTCGCCCTTCAGCGGCGGCACCCACGCAGGATCGCCGCGATTGAGGCGATAGGCGAGCTCGACGAACTCGCGCTTTTCGGTCTTGCCCTGGACGGGATGGATGGTGATCGGGCCTTCGTTATGGGCGGTCATGCTGGTTTCCTGAAGAAGCGATCCTATATGATTGGCGACGCATTAGGGCATTGCCGTGGCGCTGGCGACCCGCATTCGGCCATTTTGCTGCCACGAAATCATGGTGAAGATATAGGCATGTTAGCGATGAACACTCTTGTCGACCGGATGTCGGAGTCGCCGGTGGTGAAGGCGCCCAAATCGGCGATCGCCGACGATATGGCGATGATCCGCGCGGCGTCGGAGCTGACGCGCGATCTCGTCGTGCCGAGCGCGCGCGTCTATTGGATGGATTTTCTCGCTTCGACGCTGGTCGGCTATGCCGGGGTCGCGGCAGCGATCCTTGCGCCGTCGGTAGTGTGGATGCTGCTCGCCGCCTTCGTCGCGGTGCTCGCGCTCTATCGCGCGGGCAGCTTCATCCACGAGCTCACCCATATCCGCAAGAATGCGCTGCCGGGATTCCGCCTCGCGTGGAACATCCTCGTCGGCGTGCCGCTGCTCATCCCCTCCTTCATGTATGAGGGCATTCACAGCCTGCACCACAACCGCACCAAATATGGCACGGTCGAGGATCCCGAATATCTGCCGCTCGCGCTGATGAAGCCGTGGACGGTGCCTTTGTTCGTCGTCGCGGCCGCCTTCGCGCCGCTCGCGCTCGTCTTCCGCTATGCGGTGCTGACGCCGCTGTCGTTCGTGCTTCCGCCGCTGCGCCGCGTGGTGCGCGAGCGTTATTCGGGGATGATCATCAACCCGATGTTCCGCCGCAAAGCGCCCGAGGGCGAGTTTCGCCGTCAGTGGGCGTGGCAGGAGGCCGGCGCGTGGGTCTGGTCGAGCCTGCTCGTGGCTGCGGGCGTCTTCGGTTGGGTGCCGCTGCGCGCGCTGATCATCTTCGGTTCGATCGCGGCGGCGACGCTGGTGCTCAACCAGATCCGCACCCTCGTCGCGCACCTCTGGGAAAATGACGGCGCGGTGCTGACCGTGACCGGCCAGTTCCTCGACAGCGTCAACGTGCCGCCGCCGGGCTTGCTGCCCGAACTCTGGGCGCCGGTGGGGCTGCGCTATCACGCGCTGCATCATCTGCTGCCGGGCGTGCCCTATCACGCGCTGCCCGAGGCGCACCGCCGCCTGAAGGATGCGCTGCCTGCGGACTCGCAATATCATGGCGCCAATTATCGCAGCCTGCCGAAGCTGGTGATGAACCTCGTCGCCGGCTCGGCGCGCGGCGCCGCGGCCTAAGGTCAGGACCCTAGGCGTATCCGACCCATCCCCGCCAGGTGAAGGCGGCATAGAAGGGCTCGACGCCGGTGAAGCCGGCGGCGCGCAGGATCGCTTCATCCTCCTCGGGGCTCAGCATCGCGACATGCGTGGCGACGGCTTCGCGGCCCTTGGCGACCTGTTCGGGATCGCCGCCCGACGCGATGGCATAGGCGGCATAGCGGTCGAGCCAGCGGTCGCGCTCGCCCGGTCCCTGCGGAAAGCTGCCGTGCGCGGCGACGAAGGGCGCGCCGGGTTTCAGGCGGCGGCGGATTTCGGCCGCGGTGCGGATGCGCTCCGCCCGGTCGAGAAAGTGCAGGGTGAGGAGGCAGGTCGCGCCGTCGAAGGGGCCGGCAGGCGCGTCGTCGATATAGCCTTCGACCAGATCGGCGCGGCCGACATCGGGCCCGAGCACCTGGGCCGCAAGGTCCAGCATCGGGCCGGCGGGATCGACGCCGGTGAAGCGCCAGGCGGGATACGCGTCGGCCATCGCCTTCATCTCGCTGCCGCCGCCCGCGCCGAGAACGAGGATATGGGCGTCTGCGGGCACGCGCTCGGCGAGCAGCAGCCCGGTCATGCGGTGGAGGCCGTCGAGGCCGGGGACGAAGCGCCGCGGCCCTTCGGCATAGCGCGCGACCGCGGCCGGATCCTTGAAGCTGTCGAGGAAATGCTGCGCGCCTTCAGCCATGAATATGCTCCTGTGCAGATATGGTGCGCGCCGCCATGCGCGCGTGAAAATCGGCCGCGAGCATCGCGAGCGTCACTTGCCCGAAGCGGTCGAGCAGCAGCGCCTCGGCGCCGCGAAAGCTCGTATCGAGCGCCGCGTTGACCGCCTGTTCGACGAGGCAGCCGGGCGCTTCGGTGCGATTGCCCATCGCCATCAGATGGGGACGGCCGATCGCGTCATAGACGTCGCGCATCGTGATCGCAGTCAGATCGCGCGCGATCGTCCAGCCGCCCCCATGGCCCTTTTCCGACCGGACGAAGCCGGCCTCGCGCAGGCCCGCCAATATGCGGCGGATCACGACCGGGTTGGTCTGCATCGCCTTTGCAAGACTTTCGGAGGTCGCTGGGCCGCCCGCCTCGGCCATGTGGAGAAGGACGTGGAGCACGCCCGATAATCGGCTGTCGCGTTTCATGTAACTTTACATATTACATGAATGCGGAAAATCAAGGCCCGTCGCGATGGAAGCGGAAGACGCCGCTCGGCTTCGTTGCTCCGCCGGTCTCGGCGACCTCGTAGCGGGCGATTTCGTCGAGGCGTGCGAGCGGCAGCGGGCGGCGCCACGGATCGCCGACGAGCGCGTCGATGCCGCGATCGAGGCAGCGGTCGAGAAAGGTGGTAACGGTTTCCGCGAGTTCGTCCGAATAGAAAAGGTCGCCGACCAGCACCGTGTCGACATTGGGGAGGTCGAGCGCGGCGACGTCCGCCGCGCGAACCTCGATCCTGACATCGTTGAGCGCCGCGTTGAGCGCGAGCGCGGCCATGGCGTGGCGGTCGGGCTCGACGGCGATCACCTGCGCCGCGCCGGCCTTGGCGGCGGCGATCGCGACCAGTCCCGATCCCGCGCCAAGGTCGAGGACGCGGCGCCCGGCGACGCTCCCGGGATGATCGAGGACATGGCGCGCAAGCGCGAGCCCGCCGGCCCAATGATGCGCCCAATAGGGCGGCCGCCCGTCGCCGTCCGCCGCGAGACGTCCGACGCGGCTCGACGGCACCGCCTTGTGCAGGCGGATTTCGGCGATGCCGGGAACCGGCAGCACGGGCAGGTTGGCGCGGATGAAGGCGGCGGCGTCGGGGAGGGTCATGCGCCGGATTTAGAGCCTTTGCGGGCCGATCCGCCAGCCCGAACCCCGCCGATGGTTGATCGAACCCCGCAAAGCTGATAGGCGCGGCGGCGATGACCAACGACCGATCCCTTCGATTCAAGGCGTATTGGCGCTCCTTTATCTAGGAGCGGCATGGCATCACCCTGTGACCATCGCCGCCGTGTTCGGACAGGCGAATGGTCATCATCACACCACCAACCCCCCGGGCCCGGCGCGCGCTTTTCAAGAAGACGCGACATGACCGATACTTTGCTTGCCCTCTCGACCGACCATTGCCGCATCGCGCCGCTGCACGCTGACGACGCCGGTGCGCTTGCTGCGATCACCGACGAATCGGTGACCTCGCAAATCCATTTCCTGCCGGAGCCCTTCACTGAAAACGATGCGCGCGCCCTGATCGCGCGGTCGGGCGGCGGCGACGTCTTTCACGCGGTGCGCGACGGCAGCGGCGGCGGTCTGAGCGGGGTGATCGGCGTCCACCGCCGCGCGGGCCGCGAATATGAGATCGGCTATTGGTTCGCCGCCCGCGCGCGCGGCCGCGGCATCGCCACCGAGGCGGTGCGCGCCGTCGTCGATGCGCTCGCTGCATCGCGGCCGGGCTGTGCGATCGTCGCCGAATGCCGTCCGGAGAATGAAAGGTCGCGCGCGCTGCTGCGCCGGGTCGGCTTCGTCTCGACCGGGCTCGCAGGACGGCGGCCGGGGCGGATGCTGCTGAGCTGGCGCGCGGCGCCGCTCGATCGCATCGACGTGTGCTGAGCGGCGCTCAGGCGGGCGGGGCGACCTCTTCGGTCAGCGCCTTGACGATCGCGGCGATCGAGGTGGGGGCATAGGCGAAGCCCATATGGCCGCAATCGACCTCGATCCGCCGGTCGCTTTCGTGGGCGGACCCGCGCGCGCTGTTCACCGCGACGACCCCGTCGTGGCTCGACCAGAGCGCGAAGGTCGGCATCGCCGGGCGCGGCGCGGGGTGGAAGTCGATCGGCGGATTGTCGACCGGGTGGCGCGCGATCAGGTGATAGAGGCGCCATGCGCGATTGGCGCGGCGGCTCCCCGAAAAGGGCGAGCCGAGCGTGACGACGCGCGCGACCTTGCCCGGATGATGCTTCGCATATTCGCGCGCGTAGATGCCGCCGAGGCTCCACCCGACGAGCGCAGGGGCGTGGCCGGTGCGGTCGATGATCCATTGCACGCGGGTGTCGATGCGGTCGATGGTGTCGGGGGTCGCGCCGCGGTTGAAGCCGAGGCCCCAGGCATAGCAGCGGAACCCCGCGCGGCGGAGGTCGCCGCGCAGCGCCTTGGTCGCCCAGTCGCCCGACAGGAAGCCGGGGAGGACCATCACCGGCGGATGCGCGCTGTCGGGATTGGGCTCGGGCGGCAGCGGGCGGATGCGCCCGCCGAGCGCGCGCAGCAGCGCGCCCGCCTCGCGCCACAGCAGCGACAGCGGCGGCGGCGCATCGGGATCGGCGATGCGCGCCGGCCATTCGGCGCGCCGGGTGAGGAAACCGCGAAGCATCTTAGATCTAATCCCATAATCGTCATTCCCGCGAAAGCGGGAATCCAGCTGTCCCTTACCCTGTGACGAGATGGGAAAGCGGGACCCCGGATCAAGTCCGGGGTGACGAAAAGCAAAGAGTCAGCCCTTCGGAACCAGTTCGAGCAGCTTGCCGTCCTTGCCGTCGCTGAGCAGCCACACCGAACCGTCCTCGCGCACCTCGACTTCGCGGATGCGCTGGCCGAAGTCCCAGCGATCGGCCTTGTGGAGCGTGTCGCCGTCTATGCTCATGCGGATCAGCCCCTGACCCGACAGTGCGCCCATCAGCAGGCTGTTCTTCCAGCCCGGATACAGGTCGCTGCCGTACCAGGCGAGCCCGGCGGGCGAGATCGACGGATTCCACCAGAGTTTCGGTGCGGCGAACTCCGGGCGCGTCGGGTGATCGGGGATGTCCTTGCCGTCGTAATGGTCGCCATTCGAGACGATCGGATAGCCGTAATTGGCGCCGCGCTCGACCAGATTGACCTCGTCGCCGCCCTTCGGCCCCATCTCCTGCTGCCACAGCCTGCCGCTGCCGTCGAACGCCAGCCCGAGCAGGTTGCGGTGGCCGAGCGACCAGATTTGCGCGGTGACGCCGCCCTTTTTGGCAAAGGGATTGTCGGCGGGCCCGCTGCCGTCGGGCTTGAGGCGGATGACCTTGCCGAGATTCTTTCCCATGTCCTGCGCGGGATCGAACTTCTGCCGCTCGCCCGAGGTGATGAAGAGATATTGGCCGTCGGGCGAGAAGGCGAGGCGGTGCGAGAAATGGCCGCGGCCGGGAACTTTCGGATCCTGTTTCCAGATCACTTGCAACTCGTCGAGCCGCGGCGCCGCGCCCTGCACCAGCGTTGCCTTGCCGACGACCGCGCCGAAATTGTCGCCATCGCCCGCCTCGACCCAGCTCAGATAGACGGTGCCGCTCGCCGCGAAATCGGGCGCGAGGATCACGTCGCCGAGCCCGCCCTGGCCGCCATAGGCGACCGCCGGCACGCCCGCGACGTCGAGCGCCGGGCCATTTTCCTGCCAGAGCTTGAGCTTGCCCGCCCGCTCGGTAACCAGCGCCTGCTTGCCGCCGGGGAGGAAGGTCATCGCCCAGGGCTCGTCGAAGGACGCGACTTCGCGCACCGTGAAAGGCGCGTCGGCGAGCGGCGTCGCGGGCTGGGCGCCCGATGCGTCGAGCGCCGCACTATCGGCGGCATTGCTCGCCGGACCCGAGGAGCAGGCGGCAACGGCGATCGCGGCCGACAGGGCGAGGGCGGACAGGCTTTTCATGGGCGGAGCTCGCTTTGCTGGGGAGGCCGCCAGTGTGGCGCGGCCATTCGGGAATGTCCAGAGCGACGAGATCGGCGGTCACGCGGTTTCCCTTTGAAGGCGCGATACTTTCCTCGTCACCCCGGATCAAGTCCGGGGTGACGAGGAAGCTGATCATCTCTTCGCGTTCTGCGCGAATCGCAAATCAGCGCCCCGATGCCTCGCGGCGCGCCGTAATCGCTTCGACGCTGTCCATGATCGCGTCGATCGCCTCGCTCGCGGCGGGGGCGTCGGCGCGCTTCTGCGCGAATTGCCCGCGCGCCATGATGTCCTCGAGCGCGGCGCGCGCGCGCGATACCCGACTTTTCATCGTGCCGAGCGCGCAATCGCAGATGGCGGCCGCTTCCTCGTAGGCCAGGCCGCCGGCGCCGACGAGGATCAGCGCCTCGCGCTGGTCCTGCGGCAATTCCATCAGCGCGCGCTGGAGGTCGGCCATCTCGCTCGCATCTTCCTGCCGGGCCGGGGTCGACAGCGTGCGCTCGACCGCACCCTCGTCATATTCGCCGTGGAATTTGTTGCGGCGCATCTGCGACAGGAAGGTGTTGCGCAGGATGACGAAGGTCCATGCCTTGATCGAGGTGCCCTTCTCGAACCGGTCGCGCGAGGCCCAGGCCTTGACCATCGTGTCCTGCGTCAGGTCGTCGGCAAGGTCGGGGTTGCCCGACAGGCTGCGGCCATAGGCGCGAAGGTGCGGGATCACGCCCGCGAGCAACTGCTTGAACTCACTGTCCGAAAGCGAATTGTCGTCCTGCGGTGGCGGCGCCGTATCGGTTCGGGCCATTATTGCTTCGGGCTTTTGCTGTCGAGCCGCGACAGAAGGTCGAGCATATGATCGGGCAATTGTTCGGCGACGATATTGCCATAGATCATGCGCAGCTTCGCGCCCACCGGTTCGGGAGCCTGCCGCCCGGTGAGCGTGCGATGCCACTGGTCGCTGCCGCTGCCGGGAAAGCTGCCGTTCGCCCGGCGCGGCGCATCGGATACGAGCGGATGCCGGTCCGCGCCATTGATGCCATTGTTGCCGTGCGTTGCCATGCCGAAGCAACGACAGACTTGGCCGCGGGTTCCCGCAGCTCGTCGATTTTTGTCGCCGACTGTGGCGCGAAAGGCACATCGGCGACACGCGGCCAATATGAAAGCATATGAGTTACTTAGGGTTTTCAAGCCTTGCATCGGGCGCTAAGCCTGTGCTTCACTCCGCTATTGGTTCCGGCCTCTGCAACGAAAGCCCTTTTATCAGCGACGAATCCGCCCGCCCCCTCGACGATGTCAGCTTCAAGAACGAACTGGCGGCGATGTTGCCGCATCTGCGCGCTTTCGGTCGCAGCCTGACCGGCAATGCGGACCTTGCCGACGATCTGGTCCAGGAAACGATGCTCAAGGCGTGGAAGGCGCGCGCCTCCTATATTCCCGGCGGGTCGAGCATGAAGAGCTGGGCCTTCGTCATCCTGCGCAACTGCTTTTTGTCGCAGATGCGGCGGCGGAAATTCACCGCCGACTATGACGAACTCGCCGCCGAGCGCCTGCTCGTCGCGCCCGACGACCAGGCCGACAGCCTGCACCTTGCCGACGTCCAGCGCGCGCTGATGCTGCTACCGGTCGACCAGCGCGAGGCGCTGGTGCTGATCGGCGCGGGGCAGCTTTCCTACGAGGAAGGGGCGGAGATATGCGGCTGCGCGGTCGGCACGATGAAGAGCCGGGTGTCGCGCGCGCGCGCCGCGCTGCACGCGATCCTCGAAAGCGGCGAGATGCCGCTGCGGAGCGAGACGCCGCTGGCGCCGAGCGAAGCTTTTGCCGCGATCATGGGCGATGTCGATCGACTGGCCGGCGGCGGTCCTTCGCCGGATTGAAGCGCCGGCATCCCCCTACGCATCGGGAAAAGGTCAGGCCGCGAGTTGCGGCGTGAAAAGCAGGCTCTGGCTGATCGCCGCGCGCACCGTATTCTCGCGGAAGGGCTTGGAGATCAGGAAGGTCGGCTCGACGCAATGGCCGGTCAGCAGCCGCTCGGGAAAAGCGGTGATGAAGATCGCCGGCACCGGCGCGACCGCCAATATGTCCTGGACCGCGTCGATCCCCGACGAGCCGTCGGCGAGCTGAATGTCGGCGAGGACGAGCCCCGCATCGCTGTCCTCGAAAGCGGCGACCGCGTCCTCGTGCGTCGTGGCAATGCCCGCGACGTCGTGGCCGAGGCCGCGGACGATCTGTTCGAGCTCCATCGCAATCAGCGGTTCGTCCTCGATGATCAGGACCGAGGTGCGCGCTTCGCGGTCGATGTCGCCCGCGGCTTCGCCGAGCAGCGTTTCGACCGTGGCGGCATCGGTGCCGGTGATCCGCGCGGTCTCGGCGACCGAAAAACCTTCGAGCGCGGTGAGCAGCAGCATCTGGCGGCCGAGCGGCGTGATCTGCGCGAGGCGGCGGTTCGCGGCGCGAACGAGCGGGTCCTCTTCCTCGTCAGCGCCTTCGCCGTCGTCGAGGAAGGCGCTTTCCCAGATGCGGTGGAAATTGCGGTAGAGATCGATGCGGGTGTCGGGGCCGGTGCGGAATTCGTCGGGGGCCGCTACGATCACCTCCAGCGTCGTGTGAACGAAATTGTCGCCATGCTGCTGGCTGCCGGTCAGCGCGCGCGCGTAGCGCCGCAGAAAGGGCAGATGTCCGCGGATTTCTTCTCCCAAGCTCATCATGATGCTCCCTCTTGTCGATAAGGATACGCGGGGCGCGTGCATCGGGTTCCCGCCGTCAAAGCGTCCCACTTTGCTGCAACTTGTTGGCGCGCAAAGCGTAGACTCTGCCGGGACGCGACCGAATTGGGCCTAAGGGAGCGGAATTGTTCCGTTTTTCCTGGGGTCGCCACAATGCTTTTTTAGGAACTCGATTCATGGCAGAGCGGCCCGGCGCGGACATCGGTGCAGCGACACTGGCGGGGACAGGAAGAGGGGGGGTGGCCTTGGCGGACGGTGGGGAAAGCGATGCCACGCAGCGCGAGACGTGGCGACTCGATACGCTCCGCGAATACCGATTGCTGGGAAGCGGCCCCGAGGCCGCGTTCGACCGGGTCACCAAGCTGGTCGCCGACCTGTTCGACACCCCGATTTCGCTCGTGACGCTCGTCGACGATTGCCGCCAATGGTTCAAGTCGGCCTATGGCCTCGATATCGAGGAAACCCCGCGCGACATCAGCTTCTGCCAGCATGTGGTGACCGGCGACGCGCCGCTGATCGTCACCGACGCCCGCGCCGACGATCGCTTTCGCGACAATATATTGGTGACGGGGGAGCCCTTCATCCGCTTTTACGCGGGCGTGCCGCTGCGCGCCTATAATGGCGCGGTGCTCGGCACCCTCTGCATCATCGACCGGCGCGAGCGCGCGCTTCTGGAAGACCGCGAGCTCGAGCGGCTCGAGGACTTCGCGGCGATCATCATGGCCGAGGCCGAACTGCGCCGCATCGTCGTCGAGCGCGACGAGGCGCGCCGCACGCTCGAGCGCGCGCTCGACTATTCGGGGATCGCGACGTGGCGCTATGACTCGCGCACCGCGCTGGCGACCTGGCGCGGCGCGGTCGCGGACCTGTGGGGCGCCGACTGGGAAAGCGCGCTGCGCACCCGCGAAGGGATTTTCGAGCGCATCCACCCCGACGACCGCGAGCGCGTGCAGGCGGCGATCGACGAGGCAGTGGCAAACGGCACCCCCTATGCGGTCGAGCACCGCATCGTCCATCCCGAGCGCGGCGTGCGCTGGCTGGGCATCCGCGGCGACTGGGACGTCCACAACGACGACGCGGTGCTGACCGGTATCAGCATCGACATCACCGAGCAGAAGAGCCGGCAGGAAAACGCCAATCTGCTGATGCGCGAGCTGCACCACCGGATGCGCAACCTGTTCGCGACGGTCAGCGCGATCATCTCGCTGACGCGGCACGCGGCGCGCGATGTCGACGATTATGTCGAGCGGATCAGCAGCCGCCTCGACGCGCTCAATCGCGCGCAGAACGTCCTGCTCGGCGCCAATTTCATGACCGGGTCGATGCACGCGCTGATGCGCGAGGTCGAGGCGAGCTTTCCGCGCATCCGCTGGTCGGGGCCCGACCTGCTGCTCCCCGAAAATGCGCTGGTCGCGATGGCGCTGCTGTTCAACGAACTGGCAACGAACGCCGCCAAGCATGGCGCGCTGACCGGCCCCGAAGGCCAGGTCGAGGTGACGTGGACGCAGGACCCGGAGGGGAGCGAGCCGCGCCTGTTCCGCCTCACCTGGACCGAAAGCGGCGGCGCGCCCGTCGTCGGCCCGCCCGAGCGGACGAGTTTCGGCACGCTGCTGATGGAACGCAGCGTGCGCAATAATCTGGGCGGCACGATCGAACGGCGCTGGGAGCCGGGCGGGCTGATCGTCGACATCGCGCTGCCCGCGCGCTGGCGCGAGGCCTGAACCATCGAAGGGGTTTGTTCCTTCTTTGTTCTTTGTGCTAAGCGGGCAAGATGACGACGCGTGTCAAACCCTGGCTCGAACCGCACCCGCATGGGCTCTACGTAAAGCCCGCCGACCTCTGGATCGATCCGTCGCGCCCGGTCGAACGCGCCGCGGTGACGCACGGTCATGCCGACCATGCGCGCAGCGGCCATGGCGCGGTGTTCGCGACGCCCGAGACGCTGGCGATCATGGCGCTGCGCTATGGCGTCGACGCCGAGGCGAGCCATAATCAGGCTTTTCCCTATGGCGACGGGTTCGAGCGCGGCGGGGTGCGGTTCAGCTTCCACCCGGCGGGGCATGTGCTCGGCAGCGCGCAGATAGCGATGGAATATCGCGGCGAGCGGATCGTCGTCACCGGCGACTACAAGCGGCGGCCCGACCCGACCTGCGCGCCGTTCGAGGTCGTGCCGTGCGACATCTTCATCACCGAGGCGACCTTTGGTCTGCCGGTGTTCCGTCACCCGCCGACCGCGGACGAGATCGCCAAGCTGATCGGCGCGGTGCGCGCCGAGCCCGACCGTTCGGTGCTCGTCGGCGCCTATGCGCTCGGCAAGGCGCAGCGGGTGATCGCCGAACTGCGCGCCGCCGGATGGAGCGCCCCCATCTATATCCACGGCGCGCTCGAACGCATGTGCGATCTTTATGCGGTGCATGGCGTCGACCTCGGCGACCTGCGGCTGGTGAGCGAAGCGGACAAGGCCGAGATGGCGGGGCAGATCGTCCTCGCGCCGCCCTCGGCGCTGAACGACCGCTGGTCGCGGCGCCTGCCCGATCCGGTCACCGCGATGGCGTCGGGCTGGATGCGCGTGCGTCAGCGCGCGCGGCAGCGGATGGTCGAACTGCCGCTCGTCATCTCCGACCATGCCGACTGGGACGAGCTCACCGCGACCATCGAGGAGGTGAACCCCAAGGAAAGCTGGATCACCCACGGCAGCGAAGAGGGCCTGCTGCGCTGGTGCGAGTTGACCCAGCGCAAGGCGCGCGCGCTGCACCTCGTCGGCCGCGATCTGGAGGAGGAGGCGTGAAGCGCTTCGCGGCCCTGATCGACCGGCTGATCTACACGCGCTCGCGCAATACGAAGCTGGCGCTGATCGTCGATTACCTCCGCCACACCCCCGATCCCGACCGCGGCTGGGCGATCGCCGCGCTGACCGAAAGCCTCGACTTTCCAGCGGTGAAGGCGGGGACGGTGCGCGCGCTGCTGGCTTCGCGGGTGGACGAGGAATTGTTCCGCCTGTCGCGGCATTTCGTCGGCGACACGGCGGAGACGGCGGCGTTGCTGTGGCCCGATGCGGTAAGGCCGAAGGTCGATCTCAGCGTCACCGAAGCCGTCGACGCGCTCTCCGCCGCGACCCGCAGCGACGCGCCCGCGATTCTCGCTTCGCTGCTCGACCGGCTCGACGCCGACGGGCGCTATGCTCTGCTCAAGCTCGCGCTCGGCGGGATGCGCGTCGGCGTGTCGGCGCGGCTCGCGAAGCAGGCGTTTGCGCAGGCCTTCGCGGTGCCCGTCGACGATGTCGAGGAGCTGTGGCACGCGATTCCGCCGCCCTATGCGCCGCTCTTCGCGTGGGGCGAGGGGAGAGCGCCGCGGCCCGACCTCGCCGACGTCGCTTTCTTCCGCCCCTTCATGCTGGCGCATCCGTTGGAGGATCGGGCGTTGGAAGGGGAGGCGATCGACTTCGACAGTTTCGCGGCCGAATGGAAATGGGACGGCATCCGCGTCCAGATCGTGCGCGGAGGTGGCGGGGGTGGCGGCGAGACGCGTATCTACAGCCGCGGCGGCGAGGAGATCAGCAGCGCTTTTCCCGAACTGGTCGCGGCCTTCGACCAGGATGCGGTGATCGATGGCGAGCTGCTCGTGCGCGGCGAGGCGCAGGGGGGCGAAGCGGCAAGCTTCAACGCGCTGCAACAGCGGCTCGGGCGCAAGACGGTCTCGAAGAAGATGCTCGCCGACTATCCGGCCTTCGTGCGCGTCTACGACCTGCTCGCCGTCGACGGCAACGACCTGCGCGGCCTGCCGTGGAGCGAGCGGCGGCGGCAGCTGGAGGCGTTCGTGCCGCGCCTCGCCGCCAGCCATTTCGACCTGTCGCAGGTGATCGAGGCGCGCGATTTCGAGCATCTGGCGGAGCTTCGCGCCGGCGCGCGTGATGCGGCGATCGAGGGGGTGATGCTGAAGCGGCGCGACGCGCCCTATGTGGCGGGCCGCCACGCCGGGCTCTGGTACAAGTGGAAGCGCGACCCGCTCGTCGCCGATTGTGTGATGATGTATGCGCAGCGCGGCAACGGGCGGCGCGCGAGCTTCTATTCGGATTACACCTTCGGCTGCTGGAGCGACGCGGGCGAATTGCTGCCGGTCGGCAAGGCCTATTCGGGCTTCACCGACGAGGAGCTGAAATGGCTCGACAAATTCGTGCGCGACCACACGCTGAACCGCTTCGGCCCGGTGCGCGAGGTCGAGAAGTCGCTCGTGCTCGAAGTCGCCTTCGATTCGATCCATGCGTCGAAGCGCCACAAGTCGGGATTGGCGATGCGTTTCCCGCGCATCGCGCGCATCCGCCGCGACAAGCCCGCCGAAGAAGCCGACCGGATCGCGGCGCTGCGCGCGATGGTGACCTGAGTTGAGGGCAGGGAAGGAAAAATTGCCCGCGTGGGGCTTGCAACCATCCGGCGAAGCGCCGAATTAAGGGGCTATCCAATCAGAAAATGGAGACTGCCATGACGATCGCTTTCCCGCCGCTGCCCTATGCCGAGGACGCGCTGGCGCCGCATATTTCGGCCGACACGCTCGCGACCCATCATGGCAAGCACCACAAGGCCTATGTCGACAAGACCAACGCCGCGATCGAAGGCACCGAGCTTGCCGGCAAAGCCCTTGAGGAAATCATCCACCATGCCGAGGGCGCGGGCAACAAGGGGCTGTTCAACAACAGCGCCCAGTCGTGGAACCACGCCTTCTACTGGAACAGCCTGTCGCCGAAGAAGAGCGCACCGGCGGGCGATCTCGCCGCGGCGATCGACCGCGATTTCGGTTCGCTCGACGACCTCAAGAAGAAACTGAAGGACACCGCGGTCAACCATTTCGCGTCGGGCTGGGCCTGGCTCGTCGCCAAGGACGGCAAGCTGTCGGTCACCGACACGCATGACGCCGGCACCGAAGTCACTGCGGGGATCAAGCCGCTGCTCGTGATCGACGTCTGGGAACATGCCTATTACATCGACCGCAAGAATCTGCGTCCCGCCTATGTCGACGCGGTGGTTGACGAACTGCTGAACTGGGACTTCGCCGCCGAGAACCTCGCGCGCGATGGCGCCTGGACCTATCCGGGCTGACGAACCGATCCTCCCTGCCGCGAAGCGGTGGGGAGGGGGACCATCCGAAGGATGGTGGAGGGGTTACGGCGCCAGCGCTCTTGCCCCTCCGTCAGCCCTGCGGGCTGCCACCTCCCCACGGCTTCGCCGCGGGGAGGATTTTTATTTCGGCGTTGCTGTCCCTATCGCCCCGACGATGCGTCTTATATAGCGCCGCCATGACGATCAGCCTCTTCGAACTCTTCAAAATCGGTGTCGGACCTTCGAGCTCGCATACCGTCGGCCCGATGGTCGCGGCGCGGCGCTTCGCGGTCTGGCTGGGCGAGCACGGGCCGCTCGCGAAAACCGCGCACGTCGAGGCCGATCTCTACGGCTCGCTCGCGCTGACCGGCAAGGGGCACGCCGCCGACACCGCGGTCGTCGCGGGGCTCGCCGGCGAAATCCCGGCTTCGACCAGCTTTGCCGCGATCAAGGCGCATTGGGACCGCGCGACGAGCGAGGGCTTCCTCTATCTGCTCGGCCGCCAGCGCGTCCGGTTCCAGCCGGCCAGCGACCTGCATTTCCAGATGAAGCAGCGCCAGCCCTTCCACAGCAACGCCCTCAGCTTCACCGCGCGCGACGGCGATGGGGAAATCCTTGCGAAGCGCATGTATTTCTCGATCGGCGGCGGCTTCGTCGTCGACGAGGACGAGGCGGGGCGCAACAGTCGCGGCGCCGAGGATGAGGTGGAACTGCCCTTTGCCTTCACCTCGGGCGCCGACCTGATGGAAATGGGCGCTGCGTCGGGCAAGAGCTTCGCCGAAATGATGCTCGACAATGAACTGGTTCACCGCAGCCTCGAACAGGTCGAGGCCGGGATCGACGAGATCGCCGCGGCGATGGATGGCTCGATCGACGCGGGATGCAGCAGCACCGGCGTCCTCCCCGGTGGGCTCAAGGTCAAGCGCCGCGCGCCGCAGATCGCCGCCGACATCCGCGAGCGGCACGAGGCGAACCTGTCCGATCCGATGGCGATGATGGACTGGATCAACCTGTGGGCGATGGCGGTGAACGAGGAAAATGCCGCGGGCGGCAAGGTCGTCACCGCACCGACCAACGGCGCGGCGGGGATCATCCCCGCGGTGATCCGCTATTACCGCCGCAGTTATCGCGGCGACGCGGCGGGCGTGCGCACCTTCCTGCTCGCCGCGGCCGCGGTCGGCGCATTGTATAAACGCAACGCCAGCATCTCGGGCGCCGAGGTCGGCTGCCAGGGCGAGGTCGGCGTCGCCTGTTCGATGGCGGCGGCGGGACTGACCGCCGCCTTGGGTGGCACCAACGCGCAGGTCGAGAACGCCGCCGAGATCGGCATGGAACACAACCTCGGCCTGACCTGCGACCCGATCGGCGGCCTCGTCCAGATCCCGTGCATCGAGCGCAATGCGATGGGCGCGATCAAGGCGATCGACGCCAGCCGCATCGCGATGATCGGCGACGGCACGCATGTCGTCAGCCTCGACACGGTGATCGCGACGATGCTGCAAACCGGCCGCGATATGCGCGATAAATATAAGGAAACGTCGAAGGGCGGGCTGGCGGTTAGTGTGGTGGAGTGTTGAGCCCGACATCCTTTTCATCGTCACCCCGGACTTGATCCGGGGTCCATTCACGCCAGCGTTGGAATAATGGATCCCGGATCAAGTCCGGGATGACGAGAGGAAAAATAGTCGATTGCAACGTCGGCGACTTCAAGCATAATTGGCCAATGCGTTACTTTTGGCTTGCTGCTGCAATCATTCTTCTCATCGTAATGGTGAACTTCAACGCGGTAGGCGCGACCTTGAAAGTCACAATTATGCTCGCTGGTAGTATTTTCTTTGGATATTATCTTTGGGTGGGCTTCCGCACGGAAACAATGGAGGCACCAGGCGTTGGCTACCTAGCGGGGCATCGAACAGAAAACCCTATTCTCTTCTGGTTCTGCGCCACATTCAACGCGATCATGCTCATTCTCACGATCGTAGTCGCGGCAAAGCTGGCGGGCCTATAGTTCGGCCCTAAGCGGCCCCACTCCGCCGCAACGCCCCCGGGTAATTCCTCGCACAGTTTGTCGATCAGCAACCGCACCTCCGGCAGCAGATGTCGCCGCTGCGGATAGACCGCCCAGATCGCTTTCTCCTGTGGGCGCAACGGATCGAGGCGCGAGGAGAGTGTGGCCTTGCTCTCATCGTCATCCCGGACTTGATCCGGGATCCATTGGTCCGGCGCTGGTTTGAATGGACCCCGGATCAAGTCCGGGGTGACGAAAGGGAGGGGGTGTGAGAGGCGCACGACCTTTCCATTCTCGTCACCCTGGCTGCGGCGATGGCCTCGCTGTTTCAGGGGCCATGGCCTGACCTGTCCTTCGGCGCGGCGTTTTTTTGTTTCGCACGAAGCCACAAAGCCACAAAGAAGAGGGCCTGGGTCGACAGGCCCGTTCCTCCATCAACGGTGCGGTTGGTCGCACGGTCGCAAGAGAAAGCCGCCTCGCGGCTGGCGCAACATCTTCGTGGCTTTGTGGCTTTGTGCGAAAAACAACTGGCGCCGTGCTGGCGGGACAGCGCGGGGCCATGGATGCTGAAACAGCGAGGCCATCGCCGCAGCCAGCATGACGAATTGAGATGTGTCTCACTCTCGTCATTGCGAGCCGTGATAGCGCTGTCATAGCTATGCAGTCTGTCCTATCTTGCATTGCCGCCCCATTTGCCTGATTGGAGCGCCCGAGAAGGAGACCGCCCCATGAAGACCCGCGCCGCCGTTGCGTTCGAAGCGAAGAAGCCGCTCGAAATCGTCGAACTCGACCTCGAAGGCCCGAAGGCGGGCGAGGTGCTGGTCGAGATCATGGCGACCGGCATCTGCCACACCGATGCGTACACGCTCGACGGTTTCGACAGCGAGGGCATCTTCCCGAGCGTGCTGGGGCATGAGGGCGCGGGTGTGGTGCGCGAGGTCGGCGCGGGCGTGACGAGCGTCGCCCCCGGCGACCATGTGATCCCGCTCTACACCCCCGAATGCCGCCAGTGCAAAAGCTGCCTTTCAGGCAAGACCAACCTCTGCACCGCGATCCGTGCCACCCAGGGCAAGGGGCTGATGCCCGACGGCACGACGCGCTTTTCGTACAAGGGGCAGCCGATCTTCCATTATATGGGCTGCTCGACCTTCTCGAACTTCACCGTGCTGCCCGAGATCGCGGTGGCGAAGATCCGCGAGGACGCGCCCTTCCAGTCGAGCTGTTACATCGGCTGCGGCGTGACCACGGGCGTCGGCGCGGTGATCAACACCGCGAAGGTGCAGGTCGGCGACAATGTCGTCGTTTTCGGGCTCGGCGGTATCGGGCTCAACGTGATCCAGGGCGCGCGGCTTGCCGGCGCGAACCGGATCATCGGCGTCGACATCAACCCCGACCGCGAGGAATGGGGCCGCAAGTTCGGCATGACCGAGTTCCTCAATTCGAAGGGCATGAGCCGCGAGGATGTCGTCGCGGCGATCGTCCAGATGACCGACGGCGGCGCCGACTATACCTTCGACGCGACCGGCAATACCGAGGTGATGCGCACCGCATTGGAAGCGTGCCACCGCGGCTGGGGCACCTCGATCATCATCGGCGTCGCCGAAGCGGGCAAGGAAATCGCGACGCGGCCGTTCCAGCTCGTCACCGGACGCAACTGGCGTGGCACCGCGTTCGGCGGCGCCAAGGGGCGCACCGACGTGCCGAAGATCGTCGACATGTATATGCAGGGCAAGATCGAGATCGACCCGATGATCACCCACGTCATGGGGCTCGAAGAGATCAACAAGGGCTTCGACCTCATGCACGCGGGGGAAAGCATTCGCAGCGTGGTGGTATACTAAAATCGGTTTCGTTTCTCGCCAAGCTTCGTCATTGCGAGGAGCCGAAGGCGACGCGGCAATCTCCAGCTATCGACCTTGCGCATGGCCGATATCTGGAGATTGCTTCGCTACGCTCGCAATGACGAGAATTGGGGAGTGACGATTTGACCGGACCCTATGTCCTGACCTTCAGCTCTGTCGACGCGGTGGGCATCGTCGCTGCCGTGACCGGGCTGCTCGCGGAGCGCGACGGCTTCATCCTCGACAGCCAGCAATATGCCGATCTGGGGTCGGGGCGCTTCTTCATGCGCGTCGAGTTCCGCGGCGCGGGGCCGCGCTTTCCCGAAGGGCTGGCGGCGGTGCAGGAGGCCTTTGCACCGATCATCGCCCGCTTCGCGATGGACGCGCGGATCAGCGATCGCGCCGCGAAGCCGCGCTTCGTCATCGCGGTGTCGCAGGGCAGCCATTGCCTCAACGACCTGCTCCACCGCTGGTCGACGGGCAATCTCGCGATCGATATCGTCGGCGTCGTTTCGAACCACGAGGCGCAGCGGCGCCTGTCGGAATGGCATGGGGTGCCGTTCCACTATCTGCCGGTGAGCGACGCCAACCGCGCCGAGCAGGAAGCCGCGATCCTCGACCTGATGGCGCGGGGCGGGGCCGAATATCTGGTGCTCGCGCGCTACATGCAGGTGCTTTCGGCCGATCTCAGCGCCAAGCTTGCGGGGCGCTGCATCAACATCCACCACAGCTTCCTGCCGGGTTTCAAGGGCGCCAAACCCTATCACCGCGCGCACGAGCGCGGGGTGAAGCTGATCGGCGCGACCGCGCATTTTGTCACTGGCGACCTCGACGAGGGACCGATCATCGAACAGGCGGTCGAGCGTGTCGACCATCGCCAGTCGGTCGACGACCTGATTCGCACCGGCCGCGATATCGAGGCGCAGGTGCTCGCGCGCGCGGTGCGCTGGGTCGCCGAGCAGCGGGTGCTGATCGACGGGCGCAAGACGGTGGTGTTCCGCTAGGACCGGACGCGCCGCTTTCGGTTCGTCACTTTCGGGGAATGCCGAGCGGAATGGCGGCTGGTCCTGACCGGCGCCGCAGGGTAGGTATCGATTCGCAACCAGAATCAGGAGGAGCGGAAACATGTATAGTCACAATATGGTCGGGTCGAACGACATGGAGGCGTCGAAGAAATTCTATGACGCGACCTTCCAGGCGATTGGCGGCAAGCCGGGGATTCAGGACGAGAAGGGCCGGCTCATCTATATGCACAATGGCGGACTGTTCCTGGTCACCGCGCCGATCGACGGTCAGCCGGCGACCGCGGGCAACGGCTGCACCATCGGCATCGCGATGGCGAACCCCGAACAGGCCGACGCGTGGCACGCCGCGGGCGTCGAAGCCGGCGGCACCGCGATCGAAGACCCGCCGGGCGTGCGCGAGGGCAATGGCATGAAGATGTATCTGGCCTATCTGCGCGATCCCGCGGGCAACAAGCTCTGCGCTCTGCACCGGATGTAAGGATGGCGATGCGCGGCGAAGCGGGCTTGATGGCGGACCTTGACGCCCTCGCCATTCCCTTCGCCGCGCACGAGCATGTCGCGGTGTTCACCGTCGCCGAGAGCGACGAGGTGAACGCCGCGATACCGGGCGCGCATAGCAAGAATCTGTTCCTGAAGGACAGCGCCGGGGCGTTCTGGCTCGTCACCGTGCCGGGCGAAGCGCGCGTCGACCTGAAGGCGCTGCCCGCCGCGATTGGCAGCAAGCGCGTAAGCTTCGGCAAGGCGGAGGATATGGACCGGCTGCTCGGCATCGCACCCGGATCGGTCACCCCGCTCGCCGCGATCAATGCGCCGCCGGGCAGCATTACCGTCGTACTCGACGCGGGGTTGGCGGCCGCCGACCGGGTGAACGTCCATCCGCTTCGCAACACCGCGACCCTCGGGCTTGGCGGTGCAACGATACTCGACCTCTTGCGTCATTGGGGGCATCACCCCCTCGTCGCGCCCATTCCGGTTCAGGACCCCGCATGACCATCGAAACCGTCTCGATCACCCGCAGCCACGGCGGCACGCAAGGCGTCTACAGACATGCCAGCACGACGACTGGCACCGATATGACCTTCGCGGTTTTTATCCCCGACCATGCGCCGGATGCGAAACTGCCCGTGCTCTGGTATCTGTCGGGGCTGACCTGCACCCACGCCAATGTGATGGAGAAGGGTGAGTATCGCGCCGCCTGCGCCGAGCATGGCGTGATCTTCATCGCGCCCGACACCAGCCCGCGCGGCGAGGCGGTGCCCGACGATGCCGATGCCGCCTATGATTTCGGGCATGGCGCCGGCTTTTATGTCGATGCGACCGTGGAGCCGTGGGCGAAGCATTACCGGATGCGCTCCTATATCGAGGATGAACTGCCGTCGCTGATCCTCCGCAACTTCGCGGACGCCGACCTGGCGCGGCAGGCGATCACCGGCCATTCGATGGGCGGGCACGGCGCGTTGACCATCGGCCTTCGCAATCAGGACCGCTTCCGCTCGGTCTCGGCCTTCTCGCCGATCGTCGCGCCATCGCAGTGTCCGTGGGGCCAGAAGGCGCTGGGCGGCTATCTCGGCGATGATCGCGAGGATTGGCAGGCCTATGATGCGTGCGCGCTGCTCGATCAGGGGCTGCGCGTGCCCGATCTGCTCGTCGATCAGGGCGATGCCGACAATTTCCTCGCCGAACAGCTCAAGACCGAACTGTTGGTCGAGGCGTGCGAGCGCGCCAGGCAGAAGGCCGAAATCCGTATGCAGCCGGGCTATGACCACAGCTATTATTTCATCTCGACCTTCATGGCCGAGCATGTCGCGTGGCACGCCGAGCGGTTGAAGGCGTAGCGCGCAGAGGCTTTGCGTTGATTGTCCTCGTCATTGCGAGGAGCGAAGCGACGCGGCAATCTCCAGTTATCGACATTGCGCAGGGCTAATGGCTGGAGATTGCTTCGCTTCGCTCGCAATGACGTTTCAAAGCAAGCGGGAGGGGCTTTTCAGGGAATCAGCAAGCTGGACCCCGTCGTCCGTCCCGCCTCCAGGTCGGCGTGCGCTCGCGCCGCGTCCTGCAGGCCATAGCGCTGCCCGATGGTGATCCCCACCGCGCCGCTTTCGATCATCTCGAACACTCGCGCCGCACCGGCGGCCCGCTCGCCCGCGTGGAGATAATAGTCGAACAGCGTCGGCCGGGTGACGAACTGCGACCCATGCTGCGCGAGGATGCCGAGGTTGACTCCGGTCACCGGCCCGCCGGCATTGCCGTAGCTGACGATCAGCCCGCGCCGCGCGGTGGCCTTGAGCGACGTCGCCCAGGTCGCCATGCCGATGCCGTCGAAGGTGACGGGGACGCCCTGGCCGTCGGTGATCTCGCGAACGTGCGCCGCGACATCCTCCTCTTTGTAGCGGATGACATGGTCGGCCCCCGCCTCGCGCGCCGCCTGCTCTTTCGCTTCGGTGCTGACGGTGCCGATCACCGTCGCGCCGATCGCCTTCAGCCACTGGACGAGGATCAGCCCGACCCCGCCCGCAGCGGCATGGACGAGCACCGGCCAGCCTGCCTCGATTTTCGCGCAGCGTTCGACGAGCATCTCTACCGTGCAGGCTTTGAGCAAGGCCGCGGCGGCGGTGTCGCCGTCGATGGCGGCAGGAAGCTTGAACAGCGAGGCGGCGGGAACGATCCGCGCGCTCGCATAGGCGTTTCGCTGCGGGCCGAAGGTCGCGACGCGGTCGCCGGGCTGGAGGCCGTGAACGTCGGCACCGACCGCGACCACCTCGCCCGCGGCCTCGACCCCGAGTCCGCCGGGAAGCTCGATCGGATAGGTGCCGTCGCGGTGATAGGTGTCGAGATAGTTCAGCCCGACCGCGGTCTGGCGCACGAGCACCTGGCCGGGCTCCGGATCGCCGAGCGTGACCTCGCGCCAGTCGATGACTTCGGGTCCGCCCTGCGTTTCGATAAAGGCTTCGATCGCCTGCATGGCCGCTCTCCTGCTCGCGGTCCATTTGGGGCGGGCGTCAGTCGAGCGCAAGAGATGAGCGTCCATAAGCTCCGTCATAGCGAGGAGCCGAAGGCGACGCGGCAATCTCCAGTTGTCGGCCTTGCGCGAGGCCGATAGCTGGAGATTGCTTCGCTCCGCTCGCAATGACGAGGTTTGTTACTTGCCGCCGGGGCGCGGCTTGCCCTTGCCGAAGGGCTTGGCCTTGAACCCGCCGGGCTTGCCATGGGGCCCCCGCGGTCCGTCGCCGCGCGGACCGTTGTCGCGAGGGGCACCGTGACGCGGCCCGCCCTTGTGCGGGCCCTTCTCGCGCCGCGGCGGATAGGTCGCGCCGCCGGGCGCCGGGGTGATCGCGACGCCGCTGTCGTCTTCGCCGTCCTGATTGGCGGTGCGCATCACCGCCTCGGCGAAGCGGTCGGCGATGGCGAGCGGGATGTTGAACAGGGTTTCCGACGGCCCGATGCGGATCGCGCCGATCTCGTGCTTCGTCACATGGCCGCGGCGGCAGAGGAGGGGGAGAATCCAGCGCGGGTCGGCGTTCTGGCGGCGGCCGATGTTGAGCTTGAACCAGACGCTGTCGTCGAACTGGTCGCGTCGCTCGCCGCGATCAGCCCGATCATCGCGTTCGAAACGTTCGCCGCGCTCGGGGCGTTCGGGTCGCTCGCCGCGCGGACGCGGACCGGCGTCGATCAGATCCTCGGGCGGCGGCATCGTCGCGCGGTGCGCGCGGACGAGCGCGGCGGCGATGTCCTCCGCGCTGCGTTCGGCGAGCAGGCGCTGGCCCAGCTCGATATCCTCGGGCTCATGCTCCTGCGGCGCGAGCAGCTTTTCGATCAGCCGCTCCTGATCGCGTGCGTTGACGTCGGCCGCGGTCGGCGCGTTCATCCATTCCGCAGTGATGCGCGCGCCGCGCAGCATCCCATCGACGCGGCGGCGGCGCGGATAGGGGACGATCAGCACCGCAGTGCCCTTCTTCCCCGCGCGCCCGGTGCGGCCCGAGCGGTGCTGGAGCGTTTCGGCGTCGCGCGGGATTTCGACATGGATGACGAGGCTCAGGCTCGGCAGGTCGATGCCGCGCGCGGCGACGTCGGTCGCGACGCAGACGCGCGCGCGGCGGTCGCGCAGCGCCTGCAGCGCATGGTTGCGCTCGTTCTGGCTATGCTCGCCCGACAGCGCGACCGCCGCGAAGCCGCGATTGACCAGCCGCGCGTGGAGGCGGCGGACATTGTCGCGGGTCGCGCAGAACAGCATCGCCGTGTCGGGCTCGTGCAGGCGTAAGAGGTTGATCACCGCGCCTTCGATGTCGGCGGGGGCGACGGTCACGACCTGATAGGCGATGTCGCCATGGCCGCGATCCTCGCCGACGGTCGAGATGCGCAGTGCATTGTTCTGATAGCGCTTGGCAAGCTGCGCGATCGGCTTCGGGATCGTTGCCGAGAAGAGCAGGGTGCGGCGCGTGTCGGGGGTCGCGTCGAGGATTTCCTCGAGGTCTTCGCGAAAGCCCATGTCGAGCATCTCGTCGGCCTCGTCGAGCACCGCGACGCGCAAGGATTCGAGGTCGAGCGCGCCGCGTTCGAGATGGTCGCGCAGGCGGCCGGGGGTGCCGACGACGATATGCACGCCCTGGTTGAGGTTGCGGCGCTCGCGGCTTGCATCCATCCCGCCGACGCAGGTTGCGATGCGCGCGCCGGCCTTGGCGTAAAGCCAGGAGAGTTCGCGGCTGACCTGCAGCGCGAGTTCGCGCGTCGGGGCGACGATCAGCGCGAGCGGCGCCGCTGCGAAGGGCAGGCGGCCCTCCTCAAGCAGCTCGTCGGCCATGGCGAGGCCGAAGGCGACGGTCTTGCCCGACCCGGTCTGCGCGGAGACGAGCAGGTCGCGGCCGCGGGCCTCGCCCTCGACGACCTGCGCCTGGACGGGGGTCAGCGCTTCATAGCCGCGCGCGGTGAGGGCGTCCGCAAGGACGGGTGAAAGATGATCGAAGGACATATTTTTCTTCTTTTCCGTGGCGGGCTGCGCCGCCGATTCTTTAATTCGTGATGCCGGCCCTTCGACAGGCTCAGGAGATCCGGCATCCATTCATCACTTGCCACGAAGCGCTGAATGGACCCCAGATCAAGTCCGGGGTGACGAAGGGTTACGAGCTTTTCCTAAAGGGCCTGGCCTGCCGCATGTCCGCTGGCCCAGGCCCATTGAAAATTATAGCCGCCCAGCCACCCGGTGACGTCCACGGCTTCGCCGATCGCATAGAGCCCCGGAACGCTTTTGGCCATCATTGTTTGCGACGAGAGCCCGGCGGTCGCGATTCCGCCGACGGTGACCTCGGCCTTCGCAAAGCCTTCGGTGCCGTTGGGCTGAAAAGACCAGCGCCTGAGCCGCGCCTCGGCGTCGGCGAGCTTGCGGTCGGTCTGCGCGCCGAGTTCGCCGGGGAGCGCGAGGCGATCGGCGAGGGTGCGCGCCAGCCGGTCGGGCAGCGGCAGCGCCGCGGCGAGCGGGACGCGCGGGCGCGCGCGCTTGGCTTCGGCCAGCCAGCCGGGCGATGCGTCGGGAAGGAAGTCGATCGTCACCGGCTCGCCGTGCCGCCAATAGCTGCTGATCTGGAGGATCGCGGGGCCGGACAGGCCCTTGTGGGTGAAGAGCGCGGCCTCGCGGAATGCGGCCTTGCCCGCGCGCGCCTCGACCGGGGTCGCGACGCCCGAGAGATCGCGGAACAGCACATCCTCGCCGCCGAGGGTGAGCGGGACGAGCGCGGGGCGCGGCTCGACGACTTTGAGGCCGAAGCGGCGCGCAAGGTCATAGGCGAAGCCGGTCGCGCCCATCTTGGGAATCGAGGGGCCGCCGGTGGCGAGGATGAGGCTGGGAGCTGCGAAATTTTGCTCGCCGAAGGTCACGCGGAAGGCACCATCGACATGCGACACATCGTGCACCGGTTGACCGCAACGAACATCGACGTTGCCCTTCGCACATTCCTCCAGCAGCATCGCGACGATCTGCTTCGCCGAGCCGTCGCAGAAGAGCTGGCCCAATGTTTTCTCGTGCCAAGCGATGCCGTAGCGGTCGATGAGCGCGATGAAGTCGGCGGGCGTATAGCGCGCGAGCGCCGACTTGGCGAAGTGCGGGTTCGCCGAGATGTAGCGGTCGGGGGCGGTGTGGATATTGGTGAAGTTGCAGCGCCCGCCGCCCGAAATGAGGATTTTCTTCCCCACCTGCTCGGCATGGTCGAGCAGCAGGACGCGCTTGCCGCGCTGCCCCGCGACCGCCGCGCACATCAGCCCGGCCGCGCCGGCGCCCAGCACGACGGCATCATAATCGGAAGCGGTCATTGGACGATCAGCGCAGCTTCGCGATCGACAGCCCGTCGGCCTTGGCGCGGATTTTTACCGATTCCTCGCTGCGCGTCAGCGCCTTGGCGATGGCTTTGAGCGCCATGCCTTTCTTTGCGAGCGTGTGGAGCTTGTCGATTTCGGCCGCGGTCCACGGTTGCTTGTGGCGTTCGAACTTGTCCTTCATGCGTTCGCCTCCGGATCGGCATCGGCGGCAAGGACGGTGATCGCGTCCTCGCGGCCTTGAAATTCCACGGTGTCGCCAACTTCGGCGCCCATCAGGGCGCGGCCGAGCGGCGCGGTGAAAGCGATCAGCCCCGCTGCGGGGTCGGCCTCGTCATGGCCGACGATCGTCACCGCACGCTCGGCGCCGTTCAGCCTGTAGCGCACCCGGCTGCCGATGCCGACGACATCGGCGGTGGGCGCATCCTGCACCTCGGCGGTCGCGTGGCGGGTGCCGGCATAGCGCAGACGGCGCAGCAGCTTCTTGCGCGCTTCCTCTTCGCTTGTCGCGGCGACGGCGGCCTCGAGGCGTGCGACCTCCTCGGCGAGCAGGCGGGCGCCGCGCGGCGTGACGAGGTTCGGCCCCACCGGGATCGGCCATTCGAAGGCCGGTTCCATATGTTCGTCGTCGCTCTCGCGGCGGAAGGCTACGCTCATCGTCTCTCTCGTCGGGAAGGAAAGCGTGTCTGTTGCACCGCGAAGGTGGCGACAAGATGGCGCGAAATTTCTTCCCGCGCGCGTAACCGCGGCGGTAACGCCTGCGAACCGGCAAGCGATGCGCTGTGCCGTCCTCCCTGATAGAAGGTGCCGATGAGCCCCGACGAACCGTCGCTTGCGCGCCTGATGGCTGCCTCGCAGCGCGGGGATCGCGCGGCCTATCGCGCGCTGCTGACCGATTGCCGCACATGGCTGCTCCGCTATTTCGCGCGCCGCATCGCGCCGCACCAGATCGACGATCTGGTGCAGGAAACGCTCGTGTCGCTGCACCGCAAGCTCGCGACCTGGGACAGCGGGCGGCCCTTCCTGCCGTGGCTCGCGGCGATCGCGCGCTATCGCTGGATCGACGCGCTGCGCCGCCAGCGCGACGAGGCCGAACTCGGCGACCATGACGCGGCGGTCGCGGCGGAGGACGAGGCGGTGCACGCGCGGCTCAGCCTCGACCATCTGCTGACGCGGTTGCCGCCGGGGCAGGCGCAGGCGATCACATTGGTCAAGATCGAGGGCGCCTCGATCGCCGAGGCAGCGAATATCAGCGGCCAGAGCGAGTCGCTGGTCAAGGTGAACATCCATCGCGGGCTGAAGACGCTTGCGGGACTGGTGGAAAGCGAATGAGATGAACGACGCGTCGATCGACGAACTGATCGAGGGGCTGGCGGGCGATCTCAAGCCCGTGCGCCCGCGGCGCGTGCTGCGCGGCGGGCTGTGGGTCGCAGCGGGCTGGATCGCGGGCGGCGCGCTGCTGCTCTGGCTGTTCGGGATGCGCCACGACCTCGCCGCGGGAGAGGCGATGGCGCCGCTGCCGATGCTTGCCTTCTGGCTGATCGTCGCGCTGGCGCTCGCCGCGAGCTGGAGTGCGCTGCGCATGGGATTGCCGGGCGTCGGGCGCGACTATGGCGGCTGGCGCTGGGCCGGGCTTGCCGCGCTGGCGCTGCCGCTGACCGCGCTGATCATCGGTCTGGGCGACAGCCACGGCGCGTTGACCGAAATGCGGCCCGACCATGGGATGCGCTGCACGCTCGACGGACTGATCGCCGGGGTCGGCGTCGGGGCCGCGCTGTTCGCCTGGCTGAAAGGCGGCGCGCCGACATCGCCCGCGCGCGCCGGCTGGGTCGTCGGCATCGCCGCGGGGGCGGCGGGCGCCGCGGCGGTTGCGCTCCGCTGCTCGTCGAACGACATGATCCATATCGCGCTCTGGCATGGGCTCGCCATCCCGCTGTGGGCCGTCGCGGGGCGGGTGCTGCTCGCGCCGCTGCTCCGCTGGTAGGTGGACACGCCCTTCTCCCTGTGTTAATCCAGTAACACACGAGAAAGAATGAGCGGAGAATGACGATGCGAAACTGGACGATAGCGGTTCTGCCGCTGGCTCTCGCCATGACGGTGTCGGCGTGCGGCCACGAAGGAACGGGCGACGGCAAGGATGCCAGGCGGACGGTCGCGTCCGGCCCGGCGACGACGCAGAGCTTCGACCTCAAGGGCTTCACCGGGGTCAAGGTCACCGGCCCCGACGATGTCACCATCCGCCAGGGCGACGCCTTTTCGATCAGCGCCAAGGGCCCGCAGGCGGAGCTCGACGAGCTGGAGATCGTGCTCGACGGATCGACGCTGTCGATCGGCCGCAAGCGCGAAGGCTTCAGCTTCACCCGCCACGACAGCAAAGGGGTCGAGATCAGCATCACCATGCCGAAGCTGCAGGCGCTGAAGCTGACCGGATCGGGGTCGATCGACGCCGACACGCTGGTCGCCGACGCGGCGACGCTCGACGTCACCGGCTCGGGCGACCTCAAGGTCGCGAAGCTGACCGCGAAGAGCGCCGACCTCGACGTTTCGGGATCGGGCAACATCGAGGTCAAGGGCGGCGCGATAACCAGCGGCGATTTCGGCGTCACCGGCTCGGGCGACATCGACGCCGAAGGGCTGGTCGCGCAGACGCTTGGCGTTTCGATCACCGGATCGGGCGACGTCGACGCGCAGGCGACCGCGAGCGCGGACATCAAGATTCTCGGCTCAGGCGATGCGACGATCGGCGGCGGCGGCAAATGCTCGACGCATGCGATGGGATCGGGGACCGCGACCTGCCGGTAGCGGATGATTGCCCTGAGACGACCGCTCTTTAAAAAAGCCGTGTTCCCCCGCGAAGGAGCATCGGGTCGGATCGTCCCCCGGACGATCCTTGACCATGCGGGGCATGGTCAACCCGATACTGGTCCATCTCCGGCCGGTGCCAGTTTGAACCGGTCGGAGATGGGTCCCCGCCTTCGCGGGGACACACGGCAGGTTATTTCCTCGCTGGAACATCCTGTGGCGCCATCATCGCGAACACGGTAAGGCATCGACATGACCAGCTCCCTGCGCCTGGCTGCCGTCGCGGCCGCCGCCCTGCTTCTGTCCGGTGCCGCGACCGCGGCGGAGAAGCGCTATGGCCTCACCAGCTTCGAGACCATCGAGGTCGGCACCGACGTCGATGTCGAGGTGGTGACCCGCGCGCCGGTGGGTGCGGTGGCGACCGGCTCGGCCGACGCCCTCGACCGGCTGACGCTCGAAACCCGCGACGGGCGGCTGGTGATCGGCGAAAAGAAATATGCGGGCGACGAGAATCGCCGCGCCCCGCCCGGCCCGGTGACGATCCGCGTCAACGCCGCGAACCTGCGCGCCGCGACGCTCGCGGGGGCGGGGTCGCTGAAGATCGACCGCCTCAAGGGTGCGCGCGTTACGATCGGACTGCGCGGGCCGGGGCAGGTGAGCGTCGACGCGATCGACGCCGACCGGCTGAGCGTCGCGATGATCGGCAACGGCACGATGACGCTGGCCGGCAAGGCCAAGCAGGGACAGATGACGCTGTCGGGCGCGGGCGTGGTCGACGCGGGCAGGCTTTCGGTCGACGATCTGGTCAGCGACAGCGAGGGCGCGGGCGATCATATCCTCAATGCGGTGAAGACCGCGGCGATCACGACGCGCGGGGTGGGCAAGACCGTCGTGCTCGGCCGCCCCGCCTGCACCGTGCGCAACCTCGGCAGCGGGACGGTAAGCTGCGGGCCGGGGAAGTAGCTGCCAAGGGCGCCAAGGCCATGCGGTTTTCTACCGATTGCGGCCTCTTGATCCTCCCTGCGGCGCAGCCGTGGGGAGGGGGACCGCCGCGAAGCGGTGGTGGAGGGGCCGTGACGGTTGCGCCAAGGGCCCCTCCGTCAGCGCTGCGCCAAAGGCGCAGTTTATCCTGAGCGCCTGCAAGGCAGTCGAAGGGCGCTGCCACCTCCCCATCGCTCCGCGACAGGGAGGATCGGCTACGGCCGCTCTCCACCCCAAAGCCGACATTGGCTTCAAATAAGCCTTTCCTACACTATCCGGCTATGCCAGCCTTCATCCGGCTCTTTCATTTGGTGAACAAAAGAGGCCGCTGCCTAACTCGCGGGTGCGGTCATGGCGGGGCGTGCCGGACGCGTCAGCACGCCGCGAGGTCCAAACCGGGGCGCACACAGGGCTGAACTTTTCTGAACTTTGGAAATGAGCACGCGGCCTCGCGACGACCGGTCAGCGCGACTAGGCGGCCTGATCGGCTTCGGCCTCTTCGCGCGCGCGTTTCGCCGCCGCCCGCCGCTCGCGCAGCGCTTCGAGCACGCTCGCCGCCTGCCGCCCGCCGCCCGCGACGAAGCGGTAGTCGCGCCCGGCGCCGAGGTCGCCTTCGCTGATCTGCATCCCGAGCCGTTCGGCATCGAGCTGGCGCAGCGCCATTTCGACATCCTCGATCTCGCGCGGCGCGACCTCGAGCTGCTGCAGCGCCATCGCGCCCAGCGCGATCGAGCTTTCGAACACCTCGCGCACCGCGCCCACGGTTCCCGCCCCGTCGATCGCGAGCAGTTGGCGACGGTCAAACACGCGTGTCAGGACGCGTGCGTTCGGAAAAGCCTCGACGATGGGCGCCAGTGCGGCGGCGTCGATGCTGCGGTCGTCGGCGCAAAAGATGATCAGCCGCGCCTCCTCGGCGCCCGCGCGGCGCAGCACGTCGATGCGCAGCCCGTCGCCGAAATAGACTTTGGTGTCGAAGCGCCCCGACAGTTCGATCTGGCTCGGCTTCTTGTCGATCAGCGTCACCGAACAATCGACCGCATGGAGCATCTGCGCGACGATCTGTCCGAAGCGGCCATAGCCGATGACGATCGACGATCCGCGCGGCGCGTTCTCGGGATCGTCGAGATCGGCCTCGCTGCCCGGCGAAAATTCGAGATTGCGCGCGAACAGCATCAGGAACGGCGTCGTCATCATCGACAGGGTGACGACCGCACTGAACAGGCTCGCCGCCGCGGGCGCGACGAGCATCGCATCGGCCGCCTGGGTGAAGAGCAGGAAGCCGAATTCGCCGCCCTGGCTGAGCAGCAGGCCGAGGCCGAGCGCGGTGCTCCACGGCTTGCCGAACAGGCGGACGAGGATGGTCAGCACTGCCGCCTTGACCACGACCAGCCCGGCGGCAAGCGAAAGGACGAGCAGGGGCCGCGCCGCGACGACGCCGACGTCGAGCACCATTCCGACCGCAAGGAAGAAGAGGCCGAGCAGCACGAGGCGGAACGGCTCGACATCGGCCTCGATCTCGTGGCGATAGGGCGAATCCGCCAGCATCATTCCCGCCACGAAGGCGCCGAGCGCGGTCGACAGATGCAGGCTGTGCATGAAAGCCGCGCTCGCCAGCACCGCGAGCAGCCCGACGACGACGAACAATTCGCGCTCGCCATAGCGCCCGACGAGCCTAAGCAGGGGATTGACGACGAACCGGCCGACCAGCACGAGGACCAGGATCGCGCCGACGGTGGTCAGCGCCATCTGCCATCCCGGCGGCGCCGCCGGATTGGCCGGGGCGCGCGACAGCGCGGCGATGATCGTGATCATCGGCACGATCGCCAGATCCTGGAACAGCAGGATCGAAAAGGCCTTTTGACCAAAGGGCGAGTTGATCCGCCCCGAGCTTTTGAGGCTCGGCAGCACCTGCGCTGTCGATGACAGCGCGAGCGGCAGGCCGAGCGCCAGCGCCGCCTGCCAGCTGAAACCAAGCGTCACGAAGATCAGCCCGGCGAGGATCAGCCCGGTGACGACGACCTGCGCCAGCCCAAGCCCGAAGATCGCGCGCCGTAGATCCCACAAACGCCGCGGGTGGAGTTCGAGGCCGACGAGGAACAGCAGAAAGGCGATGCCGATTTCGGCGAAGGCAAGCTTCGATTCACCGCCGCCGACCAGCCCCAATCCGTGCGGTCCGACAAGCGCGCCGGCGATCAGATAGCCGAGCACCGCGCCGAGGCCGAGGCGGCGAAAGATCAGCACGAACAGCGTCGCGACCCCGAGCAGGATCGCGCCTTCGAGCAGCGCAGCGTCGGTCGCGGTTTCGCTCACGGCCGCAGCCGCGCCCGCCGCGAGACCCGTCAGGCTCATGCCGGCGCCGCCTGTCCCTCGAGCGCCGCGACTGCGGCGTCGAAGGGGAGCAGGATCGCGCCATGCCGCGCGGGATAGTCCCGCGCGGCGGCGAGCAGGTCGAAGCCCGGCCATTCGGGCAGCCCGCCTTCGCCCGCGAACCAGCTGGCGATGGCACTCCGTGCGGCGCGGATTTCGGCGAGGTTCCGGCCCGCGGCGTGGCGCGCGAGCAGGGTCGCCGACGCCTGCCCCAGTGCGCACGCCTCGACATGCATACCGATGCCGCTCACCCGGTCCTCATCGTCGGTATCGACATCGAGAAGGATCGCGCTGCCGCACAAGGGCGCCCGCGCCGACACGCGATGCCGCGCGTCCTCGCGCGGGGGAAAGTCGACCGACCCCACCGCGAGCGCCAATATGTCGCGGTTGTAGAGCGCGCCGCTCATGGCGCGCTCGCGGCCTGCCTGTCGGCGTCCGCCTGCGCCGACCGCGCCTCGGCGCGCCGTTCGGCGATCACCTTGCTCAGCGCCGCGCTCGTCGCGCTCAGCGCCGGATAGGTGCGGCTGTCCGCCATCCACGCCGGGCGCTGCGCATTGCCGTAGCCGATGTCGTAGAGCAAAGTCGCGACCATGAAGAGCAGGGTCGCGACGATCAGCCCCTTGATCGCTCCAAAGCCGGCACCGAGCCCACGATCGAAGCCGCCGACGAGCGAAGCGCGGCTGCGCTGCCCCATCGTCCGCGATCCCCATTTGGCGAGCGCGAAGACCCCGCCGAACAGGATCACGAAAGCCAGCATCGCCGCGCCGCCGGGCGCCTCGATCCAGCGCGCGACGAAATCGGTGACGAGCGGGTGGAAAAAGCGCACCGCGAGGATCGCGAGGACCCAGGCGAGAAGCGACGTCACCTCCTGCACCAGCCCGCGCAGGAAACCGAGCACCGCGCCGCCACCGACGAGGGTCAGCACGATGATGTCGAGGGCCGTCAGATTTGCCATCGGACCGCAATCCAGAAATCACGCATGAAATACAACCGTTCGTGCTGAGCTTGTCGAAGCACCGTCCTTTTTCTCCTTCCGGCCAGAAAGAACAGCCCTTCGACAAGCTCAGGGCGAACGGAATAACTTGATGTCAGCCGATCTAGTCACGCCCGAGCATCAGATCAACCAGTTCGCCCAATCGGGCAAAGCCGGTGACACCGATCCCGTTGACGCCCTTCATGCCCTTTGGTCCCCAACCGCTCGAAAAGCCCAGCTTCGCGGCCTCGCGGAGGCGCAGCGCATCGTGGGCGACGGGGCGGATTTCGCCCGACAGCGACAATTCGCCGAAAACGATTGCGTCGGCGGGCACCGGCCGCTCGCTGAACGCCGAGATCAGCGCGGCGGCGACCGCGAGGTCGGCGGCGGGATCGGTCAGCCGGTAACCGCCCGCGACGTTCAGATAGACTTCGGCCGCGCCCATCTGCAGCCCGCAGCGCGCCTCCAGCACCGCGAGCACCATCGCCAGCCGCCCGCTGTCCCAGCCGACGACGGCGCGGCGCGGGGTCGCCCCGCTCGCGAGGCGAACGGTCAGCGCCTGCACCTCGACCAGCACCGGCCGCGTGCCTTCGAGCGCCGGGAAGACCACCGACCCCGGCACGTCGCGGCCGCGGTCGGTCAGGAACAGGCTCGACGGGTTGGCGACCTCGCCCAGCCCTTCCTCGCCCATCGCGAACACCCCGATCTCGTCGGTGCCGCCGAAGCGGTTCTTCACTGCGCGGAGGATGCGATAAAGATGGCTGCGCTCGCCCTCGAACGCCAGTACCGTGTCGACCATATGTTCGAGCACGCGCGGCCCGGCGATCGTCCCGTCCTTCGTCACATGCCCGACGAGCACGATCGCAGCGCCGCTGTCCTTGGCGTAGCGGATCAACTCCTGCGCGCTTGCGCGGACCTGGCTGACGGTCCCGGGGGCGCTGTCGATCAGGTCGCTGTGCATCGTCTGGATCGAATCGATGACGACGAAATCGGCGGTGCGACTATCAAGCGTCGCGAGGATATCGCGCACCGACGTCGCGCTCGCCAGCGCCACCGGCGCATCGCCGAGCCCCAGCCGCTGCGCGCGCAGCCGCACCTGCGCCGCGGCCTCCTCGCCGCTGATATAGACGACCGACTTGCCCGCCTTCGCGAGCCGCCCCGCCGCTTGCAAGAGAAGCGTCGATTTGCCGATCCCCGGATCGCCGCCGATCAGCGTCGCCGACCCCGCAACGAAGCCGCCGCCCAGCGCGCGGTCGAACTCGGCGATGCCGCAGAGCATCCGGTCGGGCATCCTGCTGTCGGCGTCGAGCGTTTCGAGCGCGAGCGTGCGGCCGCCGCGGCTCAGATCGTGCTTCGCCGAAAAGACGGTCTCGGCCGCTTCCTCGACCAGCGTGTTCCACTCGCCGCAATCGGCGCACTGCCCCTGCCAGCGATAGCTGACGGCGCCGCAATTCTGGCAGACATATTGGCGTTTCGCTTTGGCCATGGTCGGCGCTTAAACGGAACAAACAAAGAACTCCAGCCCTTTCCCACCATCGTCACCCCGGATCAAGTCCGGGGTGACGATGGTGGGTAGCGATGGTTCAATTTACGCACGTCTTGCTCTAGGGCGGTCGCAGTCCCGAATCACCTATCCAGCAGGAACGCCCGCGCCATGAAATTCTTCGCCGACACCGCCGAAATCGCCGACATTCAGGAACTCGCCGCGACGGGCCTGCTCGACGGGGTGACGACCAACCCCTCGCTGATCGCCAAGTCGGGGCGCGACTTCAAGGAGGTGACGAAGGAAATCTGCGCCATCGTCAACGGCCCAGTGTCGGCCGAGGTCGTCGCGCTCGACCATGAAACGATGATGAAGGAGGCCGAAATCCTCCGCCGGATCGCCGACAATGTCTGCATCAAGGTGCCGCTGACGATCGACGGGCTCAAGACCTGCAAGGCGCTGACTGGCGACGGCACGATGGTCAACGTCACGCTCTGCTTCTCGGCGACGCAGGCGCTGCTCGCGGCGAAGGCGGGGGCGACCTTCGTCTCGCCCTTCGTCGGTCGTCACGACGACAATGGCTTCGACGGGATGCAGCTCATCGCCGACATCCGGCTGATCTACGACAATTATGCTTATGACACCGAAATCCTCGTCGCGAGCGTGCGTCACGGCATCCATGTCCTCGAAGCCGCGAAGATCGGCGCCGATGTGATGACCGCGCCGCCGTCTGTGATCAAAGGCCTGTTCAAGCATGTCCTCACCGAAAAGGGCATCGAAGGCTTCCTCGCCGACTGGGCGAAGACCGGGCAGTCGATCTGATCCACACGGAGGATTACATTGCGGTGTGTCCCCGCGAAGGCAGGGACCCAGAGCGTTACAATGCCATTGTAGCGTTCGCCGCTCTGGGCACTTGCCTTCGCGGGTGCGCACGCTTGTTGCGGCACGCCCACCCTTTCCAGTTGACGTAAACGTCAACTCGCGCCGATACTCGCCCGAAAGGGAGAGATTCGCATGACCGACACCGCCGCCCCTGCCGTCCTCACGACACGCAACGGCCATATCCTGACCATCACGATCAACCGGCCCGAGGCGCGCAATGCGGTCAACGCCGCGGTCCATGTCGGCATCGGCACCGCGCTCGACGAAGCCGAAGCCGATCCCGACATCCGCGTCGTCATCATCACCGGCGCGGGCGACAAGGCGTTCTGCGCGGGCGCCGACCTCGTCGCGCTGTCGCGCGGCGGCGCGCTCCAGCCCGACGACAAGGCGCAGCAGGCGTGGGGCTTCGGCGGCTTTGCCGCGCACCCGATCTCGAAGCCGGTCATCGGCGCGGTCAACGGCTTCGCCTTTGGCGGCGGCTGTGAGCTGGCGCTGATGTGCGACCTGATCGTCGCTTCCGAAAATGCGCAGTTCGGCCTGCCCGAGGTCAAGGTCGGGTTGTTCGCGGCGGCGGGCGGCGCCTTCCGCATCGTCAAGCAGTTGCCGCCGAAGCTGGCGATGGAGCATCTGCTCACCGGCGATCCCTTCGATGCCGCGACCGCGCTGCGCTATGGTTTCGCGAACCGCGTCGTTCCGCTCGCCGACCTCATGCCGACCGCCATCGCGCTCGCCGAGAAGATCGCCGGCAATGCGCCGCTGTCGGTGCAGGCGTCGAAGCGCGTGGCGCTCAGGATGCAGGACGGACAGATCGCCGGCGACGACGCGCATTGGGCCGACAACAGTCGCGAGCGCCGGGCGCTGATGGCGAGCGAGGACGCCCGCGAAGGCCCGCGCGCCTTTGCCGAAAAGCGCAAGCCGGTGTGGAAAGCGCGCTGACATGACGATGACCGATCCCGAACGCATTCCTGTCATCATCGGCGTCGGGCAGGTCAACGACCGCCCCGACGACCCCGACCAGGGGCTCGACTCGCTCGGCCTGATGGTCGCAGCGTTGCAGGTGGCGGCAGAGGACGCGGGCGTACCGCTCGCCGAGATCGACAGCCTTGCCATCGTCGACCAGATCAGCTTCCACCATCTCGGCAAGCTATGCGAACCGCTGGCGGCGGCGATCGGCGCCAGTCCCGCGATCAATTACCAGTCCGCCGCCCCGCACGGCGATACGCCGGTGCGCCTGCTCAACGAGGCGGCGAACCGCATCGGCGCGGGCGAGGTCAAATTGGCGGCGATCGTCGGCGGCGAAGCGCTGCGCACCGCCGCGGGCCGCGCCGCCAAGGCCGCGAGCGGCGAGGACAAGAGCTATAATGCGGTGCGTCAGGTCGCGACCCGCCGCGAGCCCAATTATGCGCAGAAGCATGGGCTTTCGGCGCCGGTCGACGTCTATCCGCTCTACGAAAATGCGACCCGTGCGGCGTGGAAGCAGAGCCTCGAGGATGCGCAGTTCGAAAGCGCCGAAATCTGGTCGCGCTTTTCCGAGGTCGCGGCCGCGAACGACGGCGCGTGGATCCGCAAGCCCGCCTCGCCCGCCGACATCCTCCGCGTCGACGAGCGCAACCGCCCGATTGCCTTTCCCTATTCGAAGCTGATGGTCGCCAATTCGTCGGTGAACCAGGGTGCGGGTTTTCTCGTCGCCAGCCTCGCCGAAGCGCGGCGCCGCGGCATCGCCGAGGATCGCCTCATCTATGTCGGCATGGGCGCCGCGGCGAAGGAACCCGCGAGCATCCTCCGCCGCGACCGCTACGACGGCAGCGTCAGCATGGAGACGTCGATCGCGCGCACGCTCGCGCTCAACGCCATGACCGCCCAGGATTTCGACTGCGTCGAACTTTACAGCTGCTTCCCCTGCGTGCCGAAGATGGCGCGGCGCATTCTCGGCTGGCCCTGGGACCGCCCCGCCACAGTGTTCGGCGGCCTGACCTTCGGCGGCGGCCCGATCGCCAATTATATGAGCCACGCCGTGGTCTCGATGGTCGAAAAGCTGCGGAGCGAAGGCCGCTACGGCTTCCTCTTCGCGAACGGCGGCTTCGCGACCGACAATCATTGCATCGTGCTGGGCAACCAGCCGATCGCGGCGGCGAGCTTTCCGCAGGACTTCGACTATCAGGCCGAAGCCGAGGCAAAGCGCGGACCCGTGCCCGAGTTGGCCCAGGATTATGCCGGGCCGGCGACGATCGAGAGCTACACGGTCTTCTACGGGCGCGACGGGGCACCGAAGGCGGGCGTCGTCGTGGCGCGCACGCCCGAGGGGCAGCGCACGCTCGCACATGTCGATGTGAGCGATGCCGCGATGCTGGCGTTCCTGACCGAGGGGAAGGCGGAGCCAGTGGGCATGAGCGGACAGGTCGTCGCGCTTGATGATGGCTATGGGTGGCGAGCAAACTAACAAATCTCGTCATTGCGAGGAGCCGAAGGCGACGCGGCAATCTCCAGCTATCGACCTTGCGCGAGGCCGATAGCTGGAGATTGCTTCGCTTCGCTCGCAATGACGTTGTTGTTGTCAGTTGAGATCGAAACTCACCCCCTGCGCCAGCGGCAGCGCGTCCGAATAATTCACCGTGTTCGTCGCCCGCCGCATATATTGGCGCCACGCGTCCGACCCGCTCTCGCGCCCGCCGCCGGTCTCCTTCTCGCCGCCGAACGCGCCACCGATCTCGGCCCCGCTCGTCCCCAGATTGACGTTCGCGATGCCGCAGTCGCTCGCCGCAAGGAAGCACTCGGCCTCGCGCAGGTCGGTGGTGAAGATCGCCGACGACAGCCCCGCCGCGACCGCATTATGCTGCGCGATCGCCGCGTCCAGATCGTCGTAGCGCATGACGTAGAGGATCGGCGCGAACGTCTCTTCCAGCACCGGCCCGACCTGCCCCGGCATCTCGATCAGCGCGGGGCGGACATAGAAGCTCGCGCCTTCGCCCACGCGCTCGCCGCCGTGCACGATACCGCCCGCCGCCTTAGCGGCCGCCAGCGCCTGCTGCATCATCTCGAAGGCCGCACGATCGATCAGCGGTCCGACGAGCACCTCGCCCGCCAGCGGGTTGCCGACCGCGACGCTGGCATAAGCCGCCTTCAGCCGCGCGACGAAATCATCATAGATGCGATCGTGGAGGAATAGCCGCCGCGTCGTCGTGCAGCGCTGCCCCGCCGTCCCCATCGCCCCGAACGCCACACCACGCAGCGCGAGGTCGAGGTCGGCCGAGGGCGCAACGATCACGCCATTATTGCCGCCAAGCTCGAGGATCGCGCGCGCGAAGCGCTGGGCAAGGCGGGGCGCGACCGCGCGGCCCATCCGCGTCGAACCCGTCGCCGACACCAGCGCGACGCGCGCATCGTCGACCAGCGCCTCGCCCGCTTCGCGCCCGCCGATCAAAAGCTGCGACAGGCCCGCAGGCGCGTCGGCGAAGCGCGCCACCGCGCGCGCGAAGACCGCCTGCACGGCGAGCGCGGTCAGCGGCGTCTTTTCCGACGGCTTCCACACGACGCTATTGCCGCACACCAGCGCGAGCGCCGCATTCCACGCCCATACCGCGACCGGGAAATTGAACGCCGAAATCACCCCGACGACGCCGAGCGGGTGCCAGACCTCCATCATCCGATGCCCCGGCCGCTCGGTGGCGATCGTCAGGCCGTAAAGTTGGCGCGACAGCCCGACCGCAAAGTCGCAGATGTCGATCATCTCCTGCACCTCGCCCGCGCCTTCGGATGGAATCTTGCCCGCCTCGATCGTCACCAGCGCCGCCAGATCGTCCTTCGCGGCGCGCAGTTCCTCGCCGAACAGCCGCACCAACTCGCCGCGGCGCGGCGCCGGAACCCCGCGCCAGGCGCGAAACGCCGCGACCGCCTGATTCAGCGTCGCATCGACATCGGCGGCATCCACGACGCGCACCATCCCGACCTGTTCGCCGGTCAGCGGGGTCAGCGCCGGCATCGATCCGTCGGTCCATAAGGTGCGGTCGACACCCAGGACATCCAGCAGACGCCCGACTTCTTCGCCGATGGCCGTCATCATAATTCCTTCCTCGTCACCCCGGACGTGATCCGGGGTCTGCCTTTTTGAAGGCAAAGGCGGATGCCGGATCAAGTCCGGCATGACGAGAAGCATAATCCTCCACGCCCTTGCAGTTTGTGGCTTGCGGGTTATCGATTCAAACGAGCAAAGCAAAGCCCATTGGGAGAGTCGCCGTGTCGTCCGAATTGCCCCCTTCCGAACCCTTCGTCCCCGTTCCCGCCGACGCTGCCGCGAACACCCATTGCACCGCCGCCGATTACGATCGGCTCTATGCGGAGAGCATCGCCGATCCCGACGCCTTCTGGGCCGAACAGGCGAAGCGCCTCGACTGGGTGACGCCGCCGACGAAAATTGCCGGCTGGTCCTTCGATCCGGTCGACATCAAATGGTATGAGGACGGCGTCCTCAACCTTTGCCATAATGCCATCGACCGCCATGTCGCCGCAGGGCATGGCGACCGCACTGCGATCATCTTCGAACCCGACGCCCCCGACGGCGAGACGCGGCATATCAGCTACGCCGCGCTGCTCGCCGACGTCATCCGTTTCGCCAACACGCTCAAGAAGATGGGGGTCCGGAAGGGCGACCGGGTCACCATCTATATGCCGATGATCCCCGAGGGCGCGGTGGCGATGCTCGCCTGCGCGCGCATCGGCGCGGTCCATAGCGTCATCTTCGGCGGCTTTTCGCCCGAGGCGATCCACGGCCGGATCGAGGATTGCGCCAGCGACTGGGTGGTCTGCGCCGACGAGGGGCTGCGCGGCGGCAAGACCATCCCGCTCAAGGCCAATGTCGACAAGGCGCTCGAGCGCATCGGCGTGAAGGCAGTGCTCGTCATCGCCCACACCGGCGGCGACGTCGCGATGAAGGAAGGCCGCGATCATTGGTACGACGCGCTGTCGGCCGACGTCGGCACCGACTGTCCGTGCGAGCCGATGGGGGCCGAGGACCCGCTGTTCATCCTCTACACCTCGGGCTCGACCGGCAAACCCAAGGGCGTGCTGCACACCGTCGGCGGCTATGCGGTGTGGGTGGCCTCGACCTTCTTCTACGGCTTCGATTACCGGCCGGGGGAGATTTTCTGGTGCTCGGCCGACATCGGCTGGGTCACCGGCCACAGCTATGTCGTCTATGGCCCGCTTCAGAACGGCGCGACGAGCCTGATGTTCGAGGGCGTGCCCAACTATCCCGACCACGACCGTTTCTGGCGGATCGTCGACAAGCATCAGGTGAACATCCTCTACACCGCGCCGACCGCGATCCGCGCGCTGATGCGCGAGGGCGACGATTATGTGACGCGCCACGACCTGTCTTCGCTCCGCCTACTCGGCAGCGTCGGCGAGCCGATCAATCCCGAGGCGTGGCGCTGGTATCATCAGACCGTCGGCAAGGGCCGCGTCCCTGTCGTCGATACCTGGTGGCAGACTGAGACCGGCGGCATCATGATCACCACCCTGCCCGGCGCGCACGCGATGCAGCCGGGAAGCGCCGGGCGCCCCTTCTTCGGGGTCCGCCCGCAACTGGTCGATGCCGAGGGCGGCGTGCTCGCCGACGAACAGAGCGGCGGCGCGGCCGAGGGCAATCTCTGCATCACGCATAGCTGGCCCGGGCAGGCGCGCACGCTCTATGGCGATCACGACCGCTTCGCCGCGACCTATTTCTCGACCTACAAGGGCAAATATTTCACCGGCGACGGCTGCCGCCGCGACGGCGACGGCTATTGGCGGATCACCGGGCGCGTCGACGACGTCATCAACGTCTCGGGGCACCGCATGGGCACCGCCGAGGTCGAAAGCGCGCTGGTGCTGCACGATCTGGTCGCCGAAGCCGCGGTCGTCGGCTTTCCGCACGACATCAAGGGCCAGGGCATCTACGCCTATGTCACGCTCAACGCCGGGGTCGAGCCGACCGACGAGGTTGCCGCCGCGCTCAAGCAGCAGGTGCGCACTGAAATCGGCCCGATCGCGACCCCCGACCATATCCACCTGACTCCCGCGCTCCCCAAAACGCGGTCGGGCAAGATCATGCGGCGGATTTTGCGCAAGATCGCGGAGAATGATTTCGGGTCGCTGGGGGATACATCGACGCTGGCCGACCCCAGTCTGGTGGACGGGCTGATCGAGGGGCGGAAGAACAGGTAATGCTCCGCTCCCGCAAGCGGGAGGGGGAGGGGGACCTAGAAATGAAAATCCGGCAGCTCGGCCAGCGCGATCCCCAGCGCTTCGGCCCAGCCGTCGGCGACGCTCTGATAATAGGGATCGTCGCGCTCGAAGCGCCGTTCACGCACGCTCACGAAATCGTCGCGTTCATGGACCTTGAGGTCGATCGGCAAATCGACCCCGGCGTTGGCCTGGATTGTCGAATCGAACGAGACGCACAGCAATTTCACCGCATCCTCGAACGACATCACCGGATCATAGGAGCGCACGATCATCGGGCGTCCATATTTCGTCTCGCCGATCTGGAAGAAGGGATTATCCTCGCCCGATTCGATGAAATTTCCCTCGGGATAGATCATGAACAAGCGCGGCTCGGAACCCTTGATCTGGCCGCCGACGATCAGCGAGGCGCGAAAGATCGATTCCGCCGCCGGCCCCTCGACGCCATAGCGGGTGACGATGCCGCGCAGCGTCTCGCCGATGATCGTCGCAACCTGGAACATCGACGGCGCGGCAAGAATCGACGGATGCCGGTCGGCGGGCGCCTTGGTGCGCTCGTCGAGCAGGCTGACCACCGCCTGCGTCGTCGCGAGATTGCCCGCCGACATCAGCGTGATGACCCGCTCGCCCGGCACATGCCAGCTTCGCATCTTGCGGACCTGCGAAATATCGTCGACGCCCGCGTTGGTGCGGGTGTCCGACATGAACACCAGTCCCTTGTTGAGCCGCATACCAACGCAATAGGTCATCGAATCCTGTTTCCCCCGCCCGGTTCCCGTCCGCTTATTGCTGGACCTGCAACTGGACAACCAGATTTTCCTGCGCCGCGCCATAGCGCATCCCGCGAACCGGGGCCGCATCGCGATAGTCGAGGCCCGTCGCGACACGAATATAGCGCTGGTCGGGCGAATGGCCGTTGCTGACGTCGAAACCGATCCAGCCGATGTGGTCGAAATACGCCTCGGCCCAGGCGTGGGTTGCATCCTGCTGCGTGCGGTCGTTCATCATCAGATAGCCCGAGACATAGCGCGCCGGATGGCCGAGGTGGCGCATCGCGGCGATGAAGATATGACTGTGATCCTGGCAAACGCCGCCCTCGCCCGCCAGCGCCTGCTCGGCGGTCGTCTCGGCATCGGTGACCCCGGTGCGCCAGGGCAGTTTGCTCAGGATCAGCACCGACAGCGCATGGGCGCGTTCGATATCCGACGCGAAATCGCGCCCCAATTGCGCCGTCAGCGCGCGCACCCCGCGCCCCGCGCGCGTCAGCGGGGTCGGGCGAAGGAAGGTCCACAGCGGCATCACGCCGCGATGCGGCCCGATCACCCCGTCCCACGTCACCAACTCGACCTCGCCGGTGCAACGGATCGTCAGCTCGCGCACACCGCCCCCGACCGACACCAGGTCGACGCCGTTGCCATGATGATCGGTGTAGTGAAGCTGCCGCTCGCCTCCTTCGATCGCGATCGTCCAGCCGTGGATCAATTGCTGCCCCGGCCGCTCCTTCGGCGTCAGGCGAAGCTGCTGGAGCGCATAGGCGACATGGCCGTCGAATTGATAATGGGTGCTATGGTCTACGTGCAGTCTCATCGTCACTCCACGAACCGATAATCGCGCTCGATCTGGCGCGCGAGCGCGCCGGTGGCGCCGAGGAAACCGTTCAGATATTCGTGCAGCCCGCCGTCGAAGATCGCCTGGATTGGCGCCGACAGCCGGTCACGGCACAGCGCCGCGGCCATCCGTCCCGCCTCGGTTTCTTCATCATAGCCGCGCTGGATCTGCCCCAGATGCTCCTCCACCCGCTCGCAGCAGAAGGCCAGGCTGCGCGGAAGCTGGCGATAGAGGATCAGAAATTCGGCGATCTTCAGCGCGCTGATCTCCGCCCCGTAAAGCCAGCGATAGGCGCGGTGCGCCGACACCGAGCGCAGGATCGTCTCCCACTGCACATTGTCGATCGAGCCGCCGATATGCGCGACCGACGGCAGCAGCAGATAATATTTGACGTCGAGGATGCGCGCGATGTTGTCGGCGCGCTCGAGGAAGGTGCCGAGCTGCGCGAAGTGAAAGCCGTCGTTGCGCAGCATCGTTCCGGTCAGCGCGCCGCGCACTTGCCCGTTCTGGCGCCGGATTGCGCCGAGCGCGTCGGGCAGGTCGTCCTTGCGCACCTGCCGCTTCAGCAGCGCGTTCAGTGTCATCCAGCTCGTATTGACCGCCTCCCACACCTCGCGGGTCAGATAGGTGCGCGCGGTGCGGGCATTGTCGCGCGCCTGCTTGATGACCGACAGGATGCTTGACGGATTGGCCGGGTCGCGCAGCATGAAATCGACGACGCGCTGCGAGCTGTAATCCTCGCCATGCGCCTGGCGGAACCGGCTGTCCTGCCCCGCGGTCACCAGCACCGACCGCCATTCGGCCTCGGCGGTGTTCGACCGCGTCAGCGCGATGCGGAACCCCGCGTCGATCAGGCGGGCATTATTCTCGCTCCGCTCCAGATAGCGCGCCATCCAGTAGAGGCTGCCGGCGGTCTTGCCTAACATGGGCGCGCGCTCCCGAGTCCGTCGTCATTGCGAGCGAAGCGAAGCAATCTCCAGTCAGCAACTGTCTGTGTCGGCCGATGGCTGGGGATTGCCGCGTCGCTTCGCTCCGCGCAATGACGAGGGAAGGTGAAGGTCGCGCCCATCAATCCTCCAGCACCCAGGTATCCTTGGTCCCGCCGCCCTGGCTCGAATTGACCACCAGCGACCCGCGGGTCATCGCGACGCGCGTCAGCCCGCCCGGCGTGATTATGATCCCCTGCGGCGACATCAGCACGAAGGGGCGCAGGTCGACGTGGCGCGGCACCAGCCCCGCCTTGGTGAAGATCGGCACGGTCGACAGCGACAGCGTCGGCTGCGCGATATAATTGCCCGGATTGGCCTCCAGCTTCCCCCGGAACGCGGCAATCTCCTTCTTGCTCGCGGTCGGTCCGACGAGCATCCCATAGCCGCCCGACCCGTGGACCTCCTTCACCACCAGTTCGGGCAGCCGGTCCAGCACCTCCTTCAGATGCTCGGCCTCCGAACAGCGCCACGTTGGCACATTGGGGAGCAGCGCCTTCTCGCCCGTATAAAATTCGATGATGTCGGGCATATAGCTGTAGAGCGCCTTGTCGTCGGCGATCCCGGTTCCCGGCGCATTGGCGATGGTGATGCCGCCGGCGCGATAGACGTCCCAGATGCCGGGCACGCCGAGCAGCGAGTCGGGCCGGAAATTGAGCGGGTCGAGGAAATCGTCGTCGACGCGGCGATACAGCACGTCGATCGGGCGATAGCCCTGCGTCGTTCGCATCTGCACGCGCCCGGCGACGACCCGCAGATCGTGCCCTTCGACCAGTTCGGCGCCCATCTGGTCGGCGAGGAAGCTGTGCTCGAAATAGGCGCTGTTGTGGATGCCGGGAGTCAGCACCGCGACCGTCGGCGTGCCCGCGCATTGCGGCGGCGCGCAGGCCGAAAGCGATTTCAGGAGGTTGAGTGGATAATCGCTCACCTCGAGCACCGAAATCCGCGCGAACAGCTCGGGGAACATCTGGAGCATCGTCTCGCGGTTTTCGAGCATGTAGGAGACGCCCGACGGCGTGCGGGCATTATCCTCGAGCACATAGAATTCGTCGGCGCCGGTGCGCACGATGTCGATGCCGCTGATATGCGTATAGACGCCGCCCGGCGGATCCATCCCCATCATCATCGGCAGAAACGCCTCGTTGCGCGCGATCAGTTCGGTCGGCACCCGTCCGGCGCGCAAAATCTCCTGCCGGTGGTAGATATCGTGGAGGAAGGCGTTGAGCGCCCGCACCCGCTGCTCGATCCCGCGCGACAGCCGCCGCCATTCGCCCGCCGAGATGATGCGCGGCACGACGTCGAAGGGGATCAGCCGCTCGTCGGCCTCATCCTGTCCGTAAACGTTGAAGGTGATGCCGGTGGTGCGGAAAAAGGCCTCGGCCTGCTGCGTCTTGCGCTGGATGCGTGCCGCGTCCTCCTGCGCGAACCAGTCGTGATAGTCGCGATAGGGCGACCGGACCTCGCCTGTCTGTCCTGTCATCTCGTCGAAAAAGGAAATGCCCCAGCCCTTTCCACGCAACATGCCAACGGTCCGGCCGCGCGCGATGATCCGGGCGTGCGCGGCCCCTTCATTCCTGCCTGCTGCGTCGCTTGTCTGGCTACGCGGCCGTCAAGCTTATGGAGAGGATGCTAGCACCGCCGCGCGGGAAGGCAAGATGGGTCAAAACATTCCAACCAATTGAAAATGCTTCCGTGTCCCCGCGAAGGCGGGGACCCATCTCCTGCGGGTTCAAAATGGCACCGACCGAAGATGGGCTCCCGCCTTCGCGGGAGCACGGAGCTATTGGTTAGAATCCGAACAGCAGCCGCACCCCGACGAACCCAACGAGCAGTGCGGTCAGCCGCCGGATCAGGGTCGCGCCGCCGGCGCGGACAGCAAGCTGGGTTCCGATCGCGCCGCCGATCAGCACCGCGACCAGCAGCGGCCAGTGCCCCGCAACCGCGTGAAGCATCGCGCCGCCCTTGCCCTTGATGAGCTGGCCGGTCAGCCCGAACAGGCTGTTGACGAGGATGAACAGGCTCGCCGTCGCGGCGACCGAGCGCGCCTCGGCCCAGCGGATCAGGTGGAGGATCGGGGCGAGAAAGATGCCGCCGCCGATGCCAACGACACCAGCCAAATAGCCGATCGCCGCCGCGATCGGCAACAGCAGCTTCGCGGGCAGCGCGACCGGCTTCGCCGCCTGCGGCTGGAACATCAGCGCCAATGCGGAGGCAAGCAGCGACAGACCGAGGAGCAGGACGAGCAGCCCCTGCTTGACCGGGGTCAGCCCGCCCAGAAAGGCGAGCGGCGCCGCGACCGCGATCAGCGGCAGCGCCTTCGCCCACGGCATCGCCCCGGCGCGCGCGAAGCGGATCGTTCCGCCGGTGACGACGATGACGTTGCACGCCAGGCTGATCGCCGGAACCAGCCCGACCGCAACGCCGCCGAGCAGCAGCAGCGCGGTGTAGGTCGACCCGCCGCCGAACCCGACCGCCGCATAGAGCAGGGCGGTGAGGCCGAAGAAGGCAGCGAGGCTGGTCATGACTATCCCCTATCCCGTCATCCCGGCGAAGGCCGGGATCTCGCCGGTGCTTATGGACGCAAGGTCGAGATCCCGGCCTTCGCCGGGATGACAATTAGGATAAGGACCGGCAGGCGTCAAAGCACCCCGTGGCAATGCTTATATTTGCGCCCCGACCCGCACGGGCACGGCGCATTGCGGCTGATTTCCAGCGCCGCATAGGGGTTTTCCCCTTCGGGCAGGTCGGGCCGCGGCGCCTGCATCGGCGGCAGCGTGTTGGCGATCACACCGAGTTCGCCCGCGTCGATGTCGGCGCTGTTGTCCTCGCCGGTGAAGGGGTCGATGTGGTTGGTCAGGAAATCGGGCAGGTCGGGCAGCGCCGCGGGCTCGGGTTCCTGGAACTGGAAATCGATCCGCGCCACGGTGCGCGTCACATCCTCGCGGATATTCTGCAGCATCCGCTCGAACAGCGCGAACGCCTCCTGCTTATATTCGTTGATCGGCTGTTTCTGCGCATAGGCGCGCAGGAAGATCGCCTGACGCAGCGCATCGAGCGTCGAGAGATGGTCCTTCCAATGATGGTCGAGCGTCTGGATCAGGATCGATTTCTCGACATTATGCCACGTGTCCTGATCGACCTGCGCCGCCTTGCCGGCGGCCGCGGCATCGGCGAGTTCCTGGATGCGCCCCTCGAAGATTTCGGGGTCGAGTTCGTCTTCCTGCATCCAGTCATCGATCGGCGGCGCCAGGTCGAGGACATTGGCGACGCGTTCCTTGATCGCCTCGACATCCCATTGCTCGGGATAGCTGCCCGGCGGGCAGGCGTCGGCGATGATCGCATTCACCGTCTCGGCCCGCATTTCGGCCATCACGTCGTCGACGGTTTCGCTGTCGATGATCTCGCCGCGCTGTTCATAGACGACCTTGCGCTGGTCGTTCATGACGTTGTCATATTCGACGACCTGCTTGCGGATGTCGTAGTTGCGCGCCTCGACCTTCTTCTGCGCGGTCTCGATCGCCTTCGACAGCCATTTCGACCCGATCGCCTCGCCGTCCTCCAGATTCTTGTTCATCATCTTGGAGAAGAGCGTGTCGGGGCCGAAGATGCGCAGCAGATCGTCGTCGAGGCACAGGTAGAATTTCGACAGGCCGGGGTCGCCCTGGCGCCCCGAGCGGCCGCGAAGCTGGTTGTCGATGCGGCGGCTTTCGTGGCGCTCGGTCGCGAGCACGAACAGCCCGCCCGCGGCGCGCACGGCTTCGCGCTCGGCGGCGACTTCTTCGGTGATGCGCGCGATCGCGGCGTCACGTTCGGGGCCTTCGGGCAGGTCCTTCAGCTCGTCCTCGATGCGGAACTCCTCGCTGCCGCCGAGTTTGATGTCGGTGCCGCGGCCCGCCATGTTCGTCGCGATGGTGACCGCGCCGGCGCGCCCCGCCTGCGCGACGATATGCGCTTCGCTCTCGTGGAAGCGCGCGTTGAGGACGCTGTGCGCGACCCCTTCCTTTTCGAGATAGGAGGAGAGCAATTCCGACTTCTCGATCGACACGGTGCCGACGAGCACGGGCTGGCCGCGCTCCTGCGCCTCGCGGATCGTGCGCGCGATCGCGCCGAACTTGTCGGTGATATTCTTGTAGAATTCATCCTCGTCGTCCTGCCGCGCGATCGGGCGGTTGGTCGGGATGGTGACGACGTTCATCTTGTAGATTTCGAAGAATTCGGCCGCTTCCGTCGCCGCGGTGCCGGTCATGCCGCTAAGCTTGGGATACATGCGGAAATAATTCTGGAAGGTGATCGACGCGAGGGTTTGGTTCTCGGGCTCGATCTGGACGCCTTCCTTGGCCTCGACCGCCTGGTGCAGGCCGTCGGACCAGCGGCGGCCGTCCATCATGCGGCCGGTGAATTCGTCGATGATGACGACCTTGCCGTCCTTGACGATATAGTCGGTGTCGAGCTTGAACATCACGATCGCCTTCAGCGCCTGATTGACGTGATGCACGACCTGGGTGTTCTCGATGTCGTAGAGGTTGCTGCCCTGGAGCAGCCCGGCGGCCTCGAGCAATCGCTCGACATGCTCGGTGCCGTCTTCGGTCAGGCTGATTGATTTCGCCTTCTCGTCCTTTTCATAATCCTCTTCGACGAGCTGATGCACCACCTCGTTGACGCGGATATACAGCTCCGACTTGTCGTCGGTCGGGCCCGAGATGATCAGCGGGGTGCGCGCTTCGTCGATCAGGATCGAATCGACCTCGTCGACGATGCCGAAGTTGAATTCGCGGTGGACCATCTGGGCGCGGTCGAACTTCATATTGTCGCGCAGATAGTCGAACCCCAGCTCGTTGTTCGTCGCATAGGTGATGTCGCTGTTATACGCCTCGCGCCGCTGCATCTCGTTGAGGTTCGGAACGATGATGCCGGTGGTCAGGCCCAGGAAGCCATAGACCGCGCTCATCCATTCGGCGTCGCGCTTGGCGAGATAGTCGTTGACGGTGACGACATGGACGCCCTTGCCCTCCAGCGCGTTCAGATAGCAGGGCAAAGTCGCCATCAGCGTCTTGCCCTCGCCGGTCGCCATCTCGGCGATCTCGCCGCGGTGGAGGACGATGCCGCCGATCATCTGGACGTCGAAATGGCGCATACCGAGCGTGCGCTTGGACGCTTCGCGCACCGTCGCAAAGGCTTCGGGCAGCACGTCGTCGAGCGTCTCGCCGGCATCGAGCCGGTCGCGGAATTTCTGCGTCTGCGCCTTCAGCTGCTCGTCGCTATAGGCTTCGAGCTCGGGCTCGAAGGCGTTGATCCTGGCGACGATCTTGCGGATCGAATTGACGTAACGCTCGTTGGACGAGCCGAACAGGCTCTTGGCAAGACTGCCGAACATAGGGAATTTCCTTGGATTTCGATGCGATCTGCGCAGCGAAGACGCCGCGCGGTCTATAAAGAAAATCCCCGCGCGAACGCAGGGAAACGGCCCCGGCAAGGGCGCCGGTCGGTGCGGCTATTCGAGCGCGCGGTCGACCCCGGTCAACAGACCGGGAAGATGTGGCGGCGGCGCCTTGCGCGGCTTGCCGCTGCTGACACCGCTGCTTGAGCGGCGGGTGGGGGTGGTGGCGACGGGGCGGCGTTCGCTGTCGCCGGTGTCGGCCTTGCCCGTGCTTTCGGCGAGCAGGACCAGCGACCCCATCGCCATCGGAACGGCGGGCGCGGCCATGGCCCGGTCCGCCGTGGCAAAACCGGTGAGCAGCGCCAAAAGAGTCAGCAATAGCCGCAAGAATCGCCCCTCAACACGTCCGGAGCGCAGATTATTGCTCCCCGTTCCCTGAACATAGGGTGAAACGCGCGTGGCGTCTAGGGAAACCTATATCATCCGGGATTCGGACTCTTCACCCCAAACTCGGATTCAACGCCTTCACTTCCAGCAGGAAACTCTTGGGCTTCTTGAAAAATTTGCTTTTGCGATCGACCTTCAGCCCGACGATCTCGGCCAGCTCCATCACGAAATGGACGCAGTTCGCCTTGTTCAGGCTATAGCTCGGCTGCTTGCGGTCCTGCCATTCGCGAACCTTGGCGATCAGCCGCGCATAGGTCGCGTCGTCGACGGTGACGCTGAACTGGCGGTCGCTCTTGGCGATATAATCGTCCTTCGACGTCTGGACATAGCCCTTCACCGACCCGAGCAGGATCGCCGGGCTGACATTCTTCGCGGTGAAGCCGAAATTATTGTCGACCGCCTGCCCACTGCCGTCGAGCGTGCCCTTGACCGTGATGAAGGCGTGCGGAAAGCGGTCGCCGAAATCATGGCTGTAAAAGCTGACCGTCACCGCCGCCTCGGCAGGAAGCGCCGCGCCGAGGCAAAAGGCCAGCAAGGTCAGGAACATCAGGCGCAGGCGAAACATCGCCGCCCTGATAGCGGCGCCGCCCGCCTCTTGCCAAGCCGCGATTGCGGCTTGACGCGCCCGCCGGCTTCGCATCATCTGGTGCTGACATAAATGTAAGGGAGAGCGGGCGTGGCACGAAAGGCGATCTTCATCACCGGCGGCGGTTCGGGCATCGGCCGCGCGACCGCGCGCCATTTCGCCGGACAGGGCTGGTTCGTCGGCATCGCCGACGTCAATGCGCAGGGTATCGACGAAACCGCGGCGCTGCTGCCCGAGGGGGCCTCGTCGCGCCACATCATGGACGTGCGCGACCGCGACCAGTGGAAGGCCGCGCTCGACGCCTTTGCGGCGGCCAGCGGCGGACGGCTCGACGTCCTGTTCAACAACGCCGGAATCGGGACCGGCGGCCAGTTCGCCGACATGCCGCCGGAGGAGACCGACCGGCTGATCGCGATCAACTTCGGCGGCGTCGTCAACGGCATCCACAGCGCGCTGCCGCTGCTCCGCGCGACGCCGGGGTCGACGATCCTCAACACCGGCTCGGCGTCGGGCTTTTACGGCGTCGCCGGGCTCGCGGTCTATTCGGCGACCAAATTCGCGGTGCGCGGGCTGACCGAAGCGCTCGAAATCGAATTCACCAAACACGGCATCAAGGTTCGTTCGCTGATGCCGGGCTTCATCGACACCCCGCTGCTCGACCAGGTCGCCGCCGACAGCAACGAGCCCGCGCGCGATCGGCTGTCATCCAGCGGGTTCGAGATCGTCCCCGTCGAGCGCGTTGCCGAGGCGGCGTGGGACGCGGTCCACGGCGCCAGGGTGCACGTCACCGTCGGCAAGATGGCCAAACGCCTGTCCCGCCTCGCGCGCTTCTTCCCGGGGCTGATCGTCAAACAGTCGAAGAAGGTCGACGGACTGGGCGGCGCGGCGCACTGATCATAGCCGGACTTACCGAATGTCCGCTTTGGGGTGGAGAGCGGACATTTCCGCCACTTTCGTCATTCCCGCGAAAGCGGGAACCCAGAGTGGGGTCAGCCGACGCTCGCTCTGGGTTCCCGCTTTCGCGGGAATGACGAAGATAAGAGATGCTGCGCAGGACTTTCAGACTCTCGTCATCCCGGACTTGATCCGGGATCCATTCTTTCAGCGTCGGATGAATGGATCCCGGATCAAGTCCGGGATGACGATGAAGGATAGGTCCGCTTCCGGTCGACTGCCGCCGTCAGCGATCGTCCAGAAACGCTGACACCGCATCCAGCCCATAATCCTCGGTGACGAAGCTTTGCCCGATGCCGCGGGTCAGGATCAGCGGCAGCTTGCCGCCGCGCACTTTCTTGTCGTGCGCCATATGCGCGGCCAGCGCCGCGCCGCCGCTGTTGATCCCCGCACTCGCGAGACTGTGCGGCAGATCGACGCTGGCGAGATGGTCGCGTACCCGCGCCGCATCCTCGGGCGGACAAAGCCCGTTCGCGGCCGAGAATTGATGCGCCAGCACCATGCCCGCCGCGACCGCTTCGCCGTGGAGCAGCCGGTCCGAATAGCCGGTCTCGGCCTCCAGCGCGTGGCCGAAGCTGTGGCCGAGGTTGAGCAGCGCGCGAATATCCTGCGTCTCGCGCTCGTCGGCGGCGACGATCCGCGCCTTGGCGGCGACGCTGTGCGCGATCGCCTTGTGCCGGGCATCGCCGTCGCCCGCGAGCAGCGCCGCGCCGTTGGCTTCACACCAGGCGAAGAAATCGGCGTCGTCGATCAGCCCATATTTGACCACCTCGGCATAGCCCGCGCCAAGCTCGCGGCGCGGCAGGGTGGCGAGCGTCGTCGGATCGATCACCACCAGCGCGGGCTGGTGAAAGGCGCCGATCAGATTCTTGCCCGCCGCGACGTTGATCGCGGTCTTGCCGCCGACGCTGCTGTCGACCTGCGCGAGCAGGGTGGTCGGCATCTGGACGAAGGCGCTGCCGCGCTTGACGACCGAGCAGGCGAAGCCGACGAGGTCGCCGATCACCCCGCCGCCAAGGGCGATGACATGATCGCTGCGCTCGACCCCTTCGCCGATCAGCCATTCGGTGAGGCGCGCGAGCCCGGCCCAGCTTTTCGAGCTTTCGCCTGCGGGCAGGACGAGAGACGAGACCGTAACGCCCTCGGCCGCCAGCGCGGCGCTCGCCGCGTCCAGATAATAGGGCGCGACATGCTCGTCGGTGACGATCATCGTGCGCGGGCGCTTGAGGAGCGGCGCGACATGGCGGCCGATCTCGCCGAGCAGCCCGTCGCCGATCAGGATCGGATAGCTGCGGCTCCCCAGTTCGACGGTCAGGCGTTCCATTTCGACAGGGCCTCCAATATCGCGCGCACCGTATGTTCGTGCGGGCTGGACGCCGAGCTGACGCGGATAGGCGCCTCGGCATAGATGGGGTTGCGGACCGCGGCGAGTTCGCGGAGCACCTGCCCCGGATCGCGATCCTTGAGTAAAGGCCGGTGGCTGCGCCGCGCGACGCGTTCGACCAGCGTCGGAATGTCGGCGTCGAGCCAGATCGACAGGCTGTCCTTCAGGATCAGCGCGCGCGTCTCGTCGTTGATGAAGGCGCCGCCGCCGGTGGCGAGAACGTGCGGCCTGCCCGCGAGCAGCCGCGCGATCACGCGGCGTTCGCCGTCGCGGAAATGCGCTTCGCCGAACTTGGCGAACATGTCGGAAATCGTCATGCCCGCGGCGCGCTCGATCTCGTCGTCGGCGTCGGCGAAGGCCATGCCGAGGCGCTGCGCGAGGCGGCGGCCGATCGTCGACTTGCCTGACCCCATCAGCCCGACGAGCACGATCGACCGCTCGCGGATCGACGCGGGCAGGGCGCCGGATGCGGCCGGGCCGGGGCTTTTCGGGTTTCGCGACATGGTGCGCGGGGCTATACCGCCCAAGCCGCGCGGGACAATGGTTTTTGCGGGCGGCGCTTATGGGACGAACGGCGGGCATTGGATATTGCGCGAGGCGATGAGATCGGGAAAAGGCCGGAGGAGAATGTGGCTGGCGGGCCTGGCGCTGGCGCTGCTGGCCTTCCTGCTGTTGCTCTTCTATCTGGGGCGGCCGATCGCGCCCCGAACGACCGAGGTGGACGTGACCGACACAATCGCCCAAAGCGGCCCGAGCACAGCCCCCAAGGATAGGTGATGACGAAAAAGCTGCTGACGCTGACTTTGGCCCTGTCGGGCACCGCGATGGCGGCGGCGCTGGTGCTGCCCGCGATCGCGCAGGAATCGCTGCTGCCCGAGGGTTTCGGCAACCCGGCCGATACGCCCGCTCCGAAACCTTCGCCGACTCCCTCGCCGAGCCCGACCGCGACGCCGAAATCGCCGGCGCCTTCATCCGCCTCCCCGTCGTCCCCGTCGGTCGGCGCCCTGCCGCCCGCCGTCGCCCCGACCCTGACCGACGCCACGAGCGAAGACGGCGATGAGAGCGGCGACGAAGAAGAGGTCGCCTCGGGCGGGTTGAAATATGACCTGCCGCCCGGCGCGCGGCGGCTGCTGACGCGGATCGGGCCGCTGACCCCCGAAACGGGCGGCCTCGCGCCCGATGCCTTTGGTGTGCGTGGCCAATATGCGGCGGCGATCATGCGCAAGACTAGTGGCGCACTGGCTTCGCGCTGGGGGCAGATATTGCTGCGCCGCGCGCTGTCGTCGGCGATCGATACCCCCGACACGATCAATGGCGCCGACCTCGCCGCCGATCGCGCGGGGCTGCTCCTGCGCATGGGCGAATCGACCGCGGCGCGCTGGATCGTCCAGTCGGTCGATTATGACCGCGCGAGCCCGCGGCTGGTGCAGGTCGCGCAGCAGACCTTCCTCGCCAACGCCGATCCGGCGGGTCTTTGTCCTTATGTTCCCGCCGGCCTTGCGCATGGCGAGGAGCAATCGTGGCGGCTGGCGGCGGCGATCTGCGCCGGATTGTCGGGCGAGGCCGGCCCGGCAGGCTGGGCGATCGGGCGCGTCCGGTCGAGCGGCAAGATCAGCAATTTCGACATATTGCTGACCGAGCGCGTGCTCGGCGCGACCGGCGCGGGCCGCCGCTCGACGACGATCGAATGGGACAAGGTCGACCGGCTGACGAGCTGGCGCTTCGGCCTCGCCACCGCGACCGCGATCGACATCCCCGCCGAGCTTCGCGCGGGCGAGCCCGGCTATATGCGCGGCTGGACCGTGCTGGCGCCGATGACCGACATGGCCGAACGCGTCGCCGCGGCGCCCGACGCGGCGGCGCGCGGCGTGCTGTCGAGCGAGGCCTATGTCTCGCTGCTGAGCGCGGCGTCGAGCGAGGAAGAGCCGCCCGAGGCGGTCGCGGCGCAACTCGGCGAGCTGCGCGATGCCTTCGGATCGGCGACGGGGGCCGAGCGCTATGCCGCGATGCAGGGGCTGTGGGGCGCGGGGTCGAACCCGGCGCAGCGCTATGCCGCGCTCGTCGCGACCGCGCGCGCCGCGGCGGGGCTGCCGACCGGCACCAACGTCGGCGACGATCCGTGGCAGCTGCTGGGGTCGATGCTCGCTGCGGGGTACGACGCCAATGCGATGGCGTGGGTTCAGAAACTCGACGTCGGCAGCCGCGCCTGGGGCGTGATGGCGGTCGGATCGCCGCGCGCGCTGACCGGGGTGAGCGCGGGCAGCATCAGCAATTTTTCGGGGAACGACGACAGCGCCGATTATCTGCGCTCGAAATTCCTCGTCGCGGGGCTGGCCGGGCTCGGCCGCATCGACGCCGGGCAGGCGGCGTCGGCGGCGGGCGACCTCGACGTGAATCTCGGCAAGCAGACGCGCTGGTCGCGGGCGATCATGGCGGCGGCCGAGCGGCGCGAGCCGGGCATGGTCGCGCTGATCGCGGCGGCGGGGATGCAGGGCGATTGGTCGAAGATTCCGCCCTATCACCTTTATTACATCACCCGCGCGCTGCGCGACGTCGGGCTGGAAGCCGAAGCGCGGATGATCGCCGCCGAAGCGCTGGTGCGTGTGTAGAGCAGGGACATCGATTCTATCGTCATTGCGAGGAGCCGCAGGCGACGAAGCAATCTCCCGTGATCGTTCTGCTTTGCCGGTCGCTGGAGATTGCTTCGTCGCTACGCTCCTCGCAATGACGACGGAGAGAGACGATCATGTCTGACAGCATCCTGATCGACCGCTTTCTGGAAATGATGGCGGCCGAGCGCGGGGCGTCGCGGAATACGCTCGCGGCCTATAAGCGCGATCTGGAGCAGGCGGCGGAGAGGGTGCGCGGGTCGCTGGGCGAGGCGGGGGCCGACGATCTGCGCGCGCTTATGGCGGGCTATGCGGCGCTCGCGGCGAGCAGTGCGGCGCGCAAATTGTCGGCGCTGCGGCAATTCTTCGCCTTCCTGCTCGACGAGGGCGAGCGCGCCGACAACCCCGCGCTCGACATTGCGCGCCCGGCGACGCGGCGGCCCTTGCCGCGCATCCTGACGCACGACGATGTCGAGCGGCTGTTCGCGCAGGCGGGCGAGGAAGCGGGAGGCGAAGCGCCGCCCGCGCCGGCGGTGCGGATGCTGCTGTTGCTCGAACTTCTCTACGGGTCGGGGTTGCGCGCGAGCGAGCTCGTGTCGCTGCCGCGCCGCGCGGTCGCGGGCAGGCGCGAGTTTCTGATCATTCGGGGGAAGGGCGACAAGGAAAGGCTGGTGCCGCTATCCGAGCGCGCACGCGCGTGCCTCGACCGCTGGCTGCCGCTGGTCGCGGACGGTTCGCCTTGGCTCTTTCCGTCGGGAAAGGCGCATCTCACGCGCGTGCGGCTGTTCCAGATGCTGCGCGAACTCGCGGCGCGCGCCGGGATCGATCCGGCCGCGATCAGTCCGCATGTGCTGCGCCATGCCTTCGCCACGCACCTGCTGGAGGGTGGGGCGGATTTGCGCGCGCTGCAACTGATGCTCGGTCATGCCGACATCGCGACGACCGAAGTCTATACGCATGTCGACAGCAGGCGGCTGGTCGAGCTGGTGAACCGGCGGCATCCGCTGGCGCAGATGGGGGCGCAAAGGGACGAGCAGTAAAAACCCGTTCGCTATGGGGCATCGGCGTTGGCATCGGGTCAGGCGTTGACCTCGCCCGGCCTTCGCATTAGCGCTCCCCTATGACAGCCTTTCTGGATTTCGAGAAACAGGTCGCGGCGCTCGATCGGCAGATCGCCGAACTGCGCGAGATGGGGGACGATCCCTCGCTCAACATCGACGGCGACATCGCGCGGCTGGAGGACAAGTCCTCGAAATTGCTGCGCGACATCTATTCGAAGCTGACCCCGTGGCAGAAGACGCAGGTCGCGCGCCATCCCGACCGGCCGCATTTCAAACATTATGTCGCGGATATGTTCGACGACTGGATGCCGCTGGCCGGCGACCGCAATTTCGGCGACGATCAGGCGATCCTCGGCGGGCTCGCGCGCTTTCGCGGCCGCCGCGTGATGGTGATCGGCCATGAAAAGGGCGATGATATCCCGTCGCGCATGAAGCATAATTTCGGCATGGCGAAGCCCGAGGGCTATCGGAAGGCGATCCGCCTGATGCAGCTTGCCGACCGTTTCGGGTTGCCGGTGGTGACGCTGGTCGACACGTCGGGCGCCTTTCCCGGCATCCAGGCCGAGGAGCGCGGGCAGGCCGAGGCGATCGCGCGCTCGACCGAGCAATGCCTCGCCCTGGGCGTGCCGATGGTTGCGGCGATCGTCGGCGAGGGCGGGTCGGGCGGCGCGATCGCGCTCGCCGCGGCGAACCGCGTGCTGATGTTCGAGCACGCCGTCTATTCGGTGATCTCCCCCGAAGGCTGTGCGTCGATCCTGTGGCGCACGTCGGACAAGGCGGCCGATGCCGCGACCGCGATGAAGATGTCGGCGCAGGATCTGCTGGGGCTGAAGGTCATCGACCGCATCGTCCCCGAGCCCGTCGGCGGCGCGCACCGCGCGCCCGAAGCCGCGATCCGGTCGCTCGGCGATGCGATTGCCGAAGAGCTCGATTCGCTGGCCGGATTGCCGCGTGAAGCACTGCTCGATGCGCGCGAGGAGAAGTTCCTCGCGATGGGACGGGGCTGAGCGGGGGAACCGGAACGAGATGTCGTTGGTTGGAATCGTCGTTGCGAGGAGCCGAAGGCGACGCGGCAATCCAGAGCAGGCGTAAACCGCTCTGGATTGCTTCGCTCCGCTCGCAATGACGAGGTTCATGTGGGAGGCCGTTGACGATGCGGAAGACGAAATACAGACTGGCGGCGGCATTCGCGCTTTCGGCGTTCGCTTTCACCGGCGCCGCCGACGCGCAATTGAAGGCGATCCGGACCCAGACCAACATCACGCCCGCCGAACGCAAGCAGGGCGACGAGGCGCATCCGCAGCTTCTCGCCGAATTCGGCGGCGCCTATGCCGGCCCGCAGGCGGCCTATGTGAACCGGATCGGGCAGAATATCGCGGTCCAGTCGGGCCTGTCGCGCTCGCCGAAGGACTTCACCGTCACTCTACTCAACTCGCCGGTTAACAACGCCTTCGCGATCCCCGGCGGTTATGTCTATGTCACGCGCCAGCTCATGGCGCTGATGAACGACGAGGCCGAGCTCGCGGGCGTGCTGGGGCACGAGGTCGGCCACGTCGCCGCGCAGCACAGCAAGAAAAGGCAGAAGGCGGCGACGCGGAACACGATTCTCGGCGTGCTCGGCGCGGTGATCGGCGGCGCGATCGGCGACAATGGCGGGTTGCTCGGCGGCCTCGGCGGCCTGCTCCAGAATAATGCGATGCAGGCGGCGCAGCTCGCGACGCTCGGCTTTTCGCGCGGGCAGGAGCTTGAGGCCGATCAGCTCGGCGTCCAATATCTGAAGAAGGCGGGCTACGACCCGCTGGCGCTGTCGACGATGCTCGCGAGCCTTGCCAACCAGACCAATCTCGAGGCGCGATTGTCAGGCGGCGACGCGCGGTCGATTCCCGAATGGGCGAGCACCCACCCCGACCCCGCCTCGCGCGTCCGCAACGCCGAAAGCCTCGCGGCGAAGGTCGGGCGCGGCGGCGTGCGCAACGCCGATGCCTTTCTCGCCTCGGTCGACGGGGTGCTCTATGGCGACGATCCCGCGCAGGGGGTGATCGAGGGGCGCGATTTCCTGCACCCCGCCCTCCGGCTCAAATTCACCGTGCCGAACGGCTATGGCATGCAGAACGCCGCCGACGCGGTTTCGGTGAGCGGCAACGGCGGGCAGGCGCAATTCACGACCGCGGCCTATAATGGCGACATGAACGCCTATATCGCGGCGGCGTTCAAGGCGGTGGCGGGCAATGCATCGCTGAGCCCGAGCAGCGTTCAGCGCACGACGGTGAACGGGATTCCCGCTTATTATTCGGTCGCGCGCGCCAACACCCAGTCGGGGCAGGTCGACGTCACCGTCTTTGCCTATGAATTTTCGCGGAGCAGCGCCTTCCATTTCGTGACGCTGACGAAAGCGGGCGGTGCGGGCGTCTTTAATTCGATGTTGGGCAGCGTCCGGCGCCTGAATGCGAGCGAAGCGGCGGCGATCCGGCCGCGGCGGGTCGATGTCGTCACGGTGGGTCGTGGCGACACGGTTGCGACGCTGGCCCGGCGCATGGCCTATAGCGATTATCAGACCGAGCGGTTCCAGGTGCTCAACCGCCTGACCGCGTCGAGCCGGCTGACGCCGGGACAGAAGGTCAAGATCGTGGTTTACGCCAGCCGCTGACCAGTATTCGGCGGGCCAAAGAAGAAGGGCGGCGGAACCCAGTCCACCGCCCTTCTCTTTTGACTATCTATGCAGATAGCTGTTTCTTACTGGGTCGATGCCTGACCAAGGTTGGTCGCAACGTTATCGAACGTACCTTTCACGCCGTTGCCGACGGCGCCCATCGCGGTGATGCCGGCGACGGCGATCAGAGCGGCGATCAGGCCATATTCGATGGCGGTCGCGGCCTTGGTGTCGCGGGCGAATTTCTTGAAGAATTTCATGACTGGTCTCCTGATGCTTCACTTACCCTGTTGACGGTCTGGTCTGGGTCAACGGTTGGGATGTAGGTGAAATAGGTTTTGAAAATCTTAATGGCCCGCCCCCGCAAAAGCCTGGTCGAGTCCCGTTGCCGGACAGCCGGCCGCTTACAGCACCTCGCCTGTGTTCGAAGAAATCTTGTTCCACATGGTGATGGCCGAGGTTCCGACGGCGCTGATCGCGCCCATCGCAACAATAAAGATCAAGGCCAGTATCAGGCCATATTCGACGGCTGTCGCGGCTCTGGTCGACCGCAGCAGCCCCTGAATCTTGTTCATTGTTCCGCCCCTGACTGAAGTTATAGTTCCCGAGGCTTTCGAGGGTCGCACAGGAGGGTTAATAATTTGTCCGTGTCCAAGGCGGGAAATACCGCAGTTTCCATCCTCACCGTCGTCGCCGCGGCGCTCGTCGATCGCGACGGGCGGCTGCTCGTCCAGCAACGTCCGGGCGGCAAGCCGATGGCGGGATTGTGGGAGTTTCCGGGCGGCAAGATCGAACCCGGCGAGACCCCCGAACATGCGCTGATCCGCGAGCTGGCCGAGGAACTGGCGATCGACGTCGATCATAGCTGCCTTGCGCCCGCCTGTTTCGCAAGCGATACGCTGGGCGACCGGCATCTGCTGCTGTTGCTCTACGTTTGCCGCAAATGGCGCGGGACGCCGCGGGCGATGCACGCGAGCGCGCTGCGCTGGGTGCGGCCCGTCGAACTGCACGGCCTCGCCATGCCGCCCGCCGATCTGCCGCTGATCGGGCTGATCGAGGCGTTGGTTTAGGGAAGATAATCTCACGCAAAGGCGCAAAGGCGCGAAGAAGACATTATCTCACATAAAGACACAAAGAGGGCGGTCCTGTCCGAACAGCTGTCGATTTGTAATGCGGAATGGGATGAAAGCCGGACGAAGTCCGGCATTTGTGATCGCAACGATAGTTCGATGGGTTCAAATCAGCGGTAAGTTGTTCTCCTCCCCTCTTCGTGCCTTTGCGTGAGGTTATTTTCAACCTCCCGGTCTTAACGCTGCCGCGAGCGAAGCCGATCCGCTGCCGCGCCGCGCGGGTTTCGGCTGATCGGGGTGCGGCGCCCAACCGCTGAAGTGGATCAGGCGGAAAGTTTCGGCGACGCGCCCGTCGGGATCGGCCTGCGCGGCGAAGGTGGCGGCGATCCGGGCCGCTTCGTCGCGCGTCAGTGACGGCGGGGCGGGCGAGAGGCGGCTCGACAGGCCGGCGGCGCGCAGGTCGCGGACAAGCGCGAACCAGTCGCCATAGCGCACGGTCAGCGCGTCGACGTCGACCACCGGCAGCGCGAAGCCGGTGCGCTGGAGCAGATTGCCCATCGATGCCAGGTCGATCTGCGGATGCAGCCGTGCGATCGGCCGCACGCCATCGCTCATCACCGCGCGGCGCTGGCGCGGCAGGCTGCCGTCGCCGACGAAAGCGCCGAGGAGCAGACCGTCGGGCGCGAGCAGCGCGCGGAGGCGGACGAGCGCGCCGGGGACGTCGTTCACCGCCTCGAGACCGCCGGGCCAGACGATCAGGTCGAAGCTCGCCAGCGGCAGGTCGATCGCATCGACCTCGCCGACGAGCGCGCCTGTCGCTGCGGCCAGCCGCGACCCCGCTTCGAACAAGGTGAGGTCGGTTCCGGCCCCGCGCAGATGCGCGGCCAGCGCCGCGTCGTGGGCCCCGATCAGCAGGGTGCGCGCAAAGCTCCGTGTGACCATCGACAAGCGGTCGAGCAAGGTTTCGGCGATGATCGGCGCGAGGAAATTGGCGGTGATGGGCAGGCGCGCCATGCGGTCGCGCTGCGCGGCGTGGCGGGCGGGAGAGAAAAGCGGCGAGGGCTGCGACATGCGCGCGCTTGTGCCCCCCCCGGCGATGCGGCACAAGTCGCGACATGGGGGACGACATGACGATGGTCGCCGGGGATGCCGCAATCGACGTGCCCGGCGCGACGGACAGCAACGCAGGGCAGGCGCTGTTTCGCTTTTTACGAACGGCCGGGCGCGCCGCCGTCGATTATGCGCTGCCGCCGCGCTGCCCCGGATGCGGCGTGATCGTCGGCGAGGACCGCCAATTCTGCCTGACGTGCTGGTCGTCGCTGCACTTCCTCGACGGCTCCGCCTGCGCGCGCTGCTCGATTCCGCTGCCGACCGCGCTGCCGGGCGGCGCGGTCGAATGCGGCGCGTGCATGGCCGATGCGCCGCCGTTCGACGGCGCGCCCGCGGCGGTCGCATACGGCCCCGTCGCGCGCACCGTCGCGCTGCGCCTCAAATATGGGCGGCGCACCGGGCACGCGCGGCTGATGGCGCAATTGATGGCGCGGCCGCTGGCGGCGCTTGGCAGCAGCGAGAAGATGCTGCTGGTCCCGGTGCCGCTCCACCGCTGGCGGCTCTGGTCGCGCGGCTTCAACCAGGCGGCGCTGGTCGCCGAGGCGCTGGCGCGGCTGACCGGCGCCGCGCACGACCCGCACCTGCTGATCCGGGCGAGGGCGACGGCGGTGCTGCGCGGCAAGGGACGGCGCGAGCGCGAGCGGATCGTCGCGGGCGCCTTCGCGCTCGCGCCCGATGCGCGGGCGCGGGCGGCGGGACGGCATCTGGTGCTGGTCGATGATGTCCATGCGAGCGGGGCGACGCTGCGCGCGGCGGCGCGGGCACTTCGGCGCAGCGGCGCGGCACGCATTTCGGCGCTGAGCTGGGCGCGCGTCGTCCCCGATGCGCTGATGACGAGCAACATATTTGACTTTGCGTCGTTGGATTCCGATATCGGGGACGAAAGGACGGCAGGATAGCCATATGGCGACGATCGAAATCTATACGAAGGCCTTTTGCGGCTATTGCGCGCGCGCCAAGGCGCTGCTCGACCGCAAGGGCGCCGCTTATCGCGAAATCGACGTGACGATGGATCGCGCCGGCCAGGAGGCGATGGTCGCGCGCGCGAACGGCGGGCGCACCGTGCCGCAGATCTTCATCGACGACCGGCATGTCGGCGGCAGCGACGACCTCGCCGCGCTCGAGGCCAAGGGCGAGCTCGACGCGCTGCTGAAAGCCGATTGAGATGATCGTCTTCGACCTCTGCTGCGCCGCCGGCGAGCACCGGTTCGAGGCGTGGTTCGCGAGCAGCGACAGCTTCGCCGACCAGCAGGCGCGCGGGCTGATCGCCTGCCCGGTCTGCGGCGATGCCGAGGTGAAGAAGGCGGTGATGGCACCGCGCGTCGGCGCGAAATCGAACCAGGCAGTCGCGGCGCCTGCCGCTCCCCCCGCCAATGCCGCGGAGCCTTCCCCCGAACTGGTGCGCAAGGTGCTGGCCGAGATCGCGGCGAAGCAGGCCGAGATGCTGCCGCAGTCGCGCTGGGTCGGCCGCGATTTCGCCGCCGCGGCGCGCGCGATGCACGAAGGGCGCGCGGCCGAGGATCTGATCCACGGCCAGGCTTCGCCCGAGGAAGCCCGGGACCTGCACGACGACGGCATCGCGGCGATGCCGCTGCTCGTGCCGATCGTCCCTCCCGACGCGGCCCATTGATCGCGATTGACGCTGCGCGCTCCCCGCCGCTAAACGAGCGCCGGCGCGCCCGTAGCTCAGCAGGATAGAGCATCAGATTCCTAATCTGGGGGCCACAGGTTCGAATCCTGTCGGGCGCACCATTCCGCAGATTGTGCGCTATAGCGCGATATTGCCGCCCAACGTGCGATTGCAAACCAGTCAAAATGCATTGGACGAAGCTTGCGCCCGTTCCTGGTCGCTCACGCCAGAGCGGAGGGACCAGGAAGGGGAAGATGAGGGTTTATCTTAATCGCCCAACCAATCGGCTGCGACCTTTCCCCTATGCCCTTCCGGCGCCAGCGCGGCGCGCAGAGCTTCCAGTAGAGGCGGCAGCGCCTGTGTGAAGGCGTAGGGCGGGTTGACGATGAAAAGGCCGGCGCCGTTATAGATGTCGGGCTGATCGCTATCGTACAACCAATGCTCCACCACCAGAAACTTCGGGATGCCGAGCTTACGTAGCTGAGCCTTCCACCGCACATGCGTGGCGCGGTCTTTCAGCGGATACCAGATCACCGTCACGCCATGCGCCCATTTGCGGATAGCCGCGGCGAGGGTGGCGGTGATACGGGCGCGTTCATCGGTCTGCTCATACGGCGGGTCGACCACTACCACGCCGCGCGCGGTGCGGGGCGGCAGCATCGCCAGCCAAAGCTCGTAGGCGTCGCGCTGATGCACGGCGGCGGATGTGTCGCGCATCGCGCCGCGCAGGGCATAGGCGTCTTCGGGATGCTTCTCGTTCAGGATCAGAAAATCCTGCGGACGCAAAAGCTGCGCCAAGAAGCGCGGCGATCCGGGGTAGAGACGAGGCTCGGCCCCGGCGTTCACCGCCTGTACGGCGGCGCGGTAGTCGTCCAGCAAGGGGTTCGGGTCGGCAAAGGCCCGCAGCACGCCCTGTGTGGCCTCGCCGGTGCGCTTCGCCTCGTCGCCGCCAAGGTCGTACAGCCCGCAGCCGGCATGGGTGTCGATCAGGGTCAGCGCGCCCTGTTTTTGCTGCAAGGCCCGCACAAGGGCGATCAGCAGGCTGTGCTTTACGACATCGGCGCTATTGCCAGCATGGAAGCTATGGCGATAATTCATTGTAATTCAAAATCCTGACGATCTGCCGTTCATGCGAACGGCTCGGCGCGGAAACCGAGCGCGAGGCGATGGAAGCAACCAATCCGGTGCCCGTATAGAGTCGGGCGGAAACCTTCAAAGCATTCTGCGCAAGGCCTGGGGCCCGCGCCAGCGATCGTCACCGGAGGCGGAGACACAGGCCTCCGGGGCGCATGGAAGATCCTTGAGGAGCCGGATGCGATTGGCATCGCCCCGAAGCGCCCGATCTCGTCGGCGAGCTATAAAGTACCATCGCGAAACTATATTGCTCATCTTCGTAGAGTGCGCCGTACTGCGAAAATTAATATATTGATATAATTCAATAAATATAAGGATGGCGCCCCCGGGCGGCGATTTCCGGTGGGTGGTCAGAAACCGGCTGTGCCGAGACTGTCTTGGGCTGGATGAAAGGCTGAGTCTTTGCGGGCGATTTTCGTGGCCATCGATTGCGGTGGCGGCGATGGCTACGCCGTCAATCGGCGGACGATCAGCTCCGGGTCGGCATAGGCTAGAAGGCGCCCGTGCTCCGGCAAGGTTTCAAATTCGGCCTGCGGCAGAATCTCTTCCCAATAGGATCGGACCGAGGCGGGGTTGGACAAAGTGTCATGCGCGCCGATCAGCACCGACCAGTCGGCGCCGTTTACTGGATAATCCACGGTTTTGCCGCGCGCGAAATAGATTTGCTCGCGCACATAGCCTTCGAGCCTGCCCGTCGCGAGCATTCGGACAGCGCGATAATAATCGTCGATCACCTGCTCGTTTTCGAGCGCGGCCTCGTCGGGCGGGCTCCCCCGCATCGCCTTTTGCAGCGCCTTGCCGAGATATTCACGCGTCATGGCGCGCGCCAACAGACGCGCCGCGGGAAGGATCAGTCCGGGCCTCTGCCGATAGGCTTCCTTGAACGAGCCGAGTACCCCCCAGCGGCGTTCGTCGCGGGCCGAGATCGGATCGGGATTGACGAGGACGACCTTGCCGCAGCGTTCGGGGTAAAGGCCGGCGAACGCGACCGCCGCCTGCGCGCCGCCGCGGCCGACGATATCCGCTCGCGCGATCCGCAACGTGTCGAACACCGTCGCCATATCGTGAGCCGCGGCCGCAAAAGGGTCGGCATCGCCGTCCCCCGCAGGGGTGGGTGATGGATCGGTCAATCCGAAGCCCGGCCGGTCGATCGCGAGAATGCGGAAGCCTGCGTCCACGAGCTTCGCCACCAAATGCCGTGGCGGGTGCCGTGTCGTCATGCTGCTGTGAAGGATCACCAGTGGGCGTCCTTTCGGGTGACCATATTCCGAGATGGCGATACGCCGGCCATCGTCGGAATGAAGGATGCGGAGCGGCTCGGCGTTGCTGTCGAGCCAGCTCATGCGCCCGTGGCTGGCGCTTACGAGCGCCTGGGCCACGGTGGCGATACTGATCGATCGGGCCATTTCCGCCGCGCTCGACACGCCAAGGGTCTGAAAGACGATGTCGGTCTGCTTCTTGACCGTGGCTTCGGAGAGGCTGAGGGCCCGTGCCGTCTCGGCCCGGGTCATGCCCTGAGCCAGCAGCATGGCGATTTGCGCCTGTCTGGGTTTCAGGCCCCAACGGTCGACAAGGATCGCCGGCGCCGCATCGCCCGCCGGGAAGACGCCGAAGGCGAGGAGCGACAATCGATATAGCAATCCGGGGATTCGCCGCGCGCCGCTCTTTGCGAGCGCCGACGAGATCGCCGCGCGCGCGGTCGTATAGCTGATTTCCATCGCGGCGGCGGCCCTTCGGATATTCCCCTCGCGCAAGCTTGCCTCGATGATGCGTGTCTCGAGGCCGCTCATTCCGAATGAGCGGCAGGCTCTTCGCAAGGGCCGCTCGGGGATGGCCGGGGCGGCGATGACCAAGGCTCTCTCGGCGGGGTTCTCGTTCAGGGCCTGAGCGACGGCTTCGGGCAGATCCCAATAGGACGCTTCCTGCGCCGCGACATAGACGATGACGGATGCGTCGCCGCTGTCGACGTCCCCTTCGACGAGTTTCACGCCCCCTTGCCGTTGGATCGCTCGCACCGCGTCCCAGTCGATCTCATAGGCGATGTCGGGCGCTTCGGCTCCGGTGGGGTCCAGAAGTCTGCACGAGCCGGTGTCGGCGATCGCCAGGATCAGCGCATCGCCGTCGAAAAGCGAGGTGGTGCGGAAGGCGTGCGACGCATCGAGCGCATGGAAATAGGCTTCGAGGGCATCGGGTTCGGCGCGCGCCTTTGCGAGCAGGCGTTCAGGATCGCTCAACCAGTCGAGAGCATAGTCGGCCGTTGCCGGAATCTCCTGGTCTGTCGACTCGCGCTGCGTCATCCTCCTAGCGTTAGCCTTCCGGCGAACACCCTACAAATGGGGATATGCAGCGCGCCGGGGGGCGTCATTTTAACCGGGAGTTTAAAGGCTCGAAGGGGGAATGGCGAAGGTCTGGACGATGGTGCACATGGGTGTGCCTCTCATCAACTGGCAGGAAAGCTCGGTTGCGACGGCGGGCGACAGCTTTCTCAATCTGACGGGCGGGCACGGACCGCATCGGCGGCGACGTTCGAAATCGTTTCGGCTTGTCGCTACACCGCGATCAACTCGACCGTCCCGAACAGCGCGATCGCATGTTCGGACTGGGCGTCGCGGCGCGCGCCCTGTCGTCCGTGTGTCGGTCGCTTTGACGAAGCGTTGGCTCGGGCGATCCTGCCCGATAGAATTGATTCCGGGGGACATGATGAGGACATTCGCCAATATTGCTCTGCTGGCGCTCGCTGCGGCCTTTCCGCAAGTCGCGCAGGCCGACGTCTATGCCGCGTGTTACTATCAGGACGGCAACACCGGGAAATATCCGATTACGCAGCTTTTCACGCTCGAAGACGATGCGCTGAAAGACGGTTACGGCGAGTATAGCAGGGAAAAAACCGCGGCTTGGGAGAAGAATGCCGTCAAGCAGGTAGATGAGGTTCGTTTTGTCACGACTTATTATGTCCATAATTTCGTCGGCCAGTTTATGAAGTTCGCCGAAGACGAGAAACACGAGCGCGGTTCGTGCTGGATGACGACCGACAAGGCGCACGCATTCGGATGGTATCGAAGCGTGATCGCGATGGGGGATCGGGACAAGCTTTCGATTGCCGACTGGCGACCCTCGAAAGGGACGGTCCGCAATGTGGAAGAGTGGCCGCCGATGTAGGCACAGTGGCGATGGTCGTCATCGCCACGCGTCAGGATGTTTGCGACGAATCCCGCGTTCAGTGTTCGGCCATCGCATGGAATGGGATAGCATCGACGCCCGCCGATCACACCGCGTTGGTTGCCGGGGGAAAACGGCGCTGGTTAGCCCGCTTCGTCCATCGAACGCCTGAATATATCAACGGATGGTCAGCGAAGCCCTGCGACAAGAAAGTCGCTCATGTCCTTCACGAAGCGGTCGGCGTCGCCCGGCCGGCTGCCGATCGTCACGCCCAGCAATTTCGTGCGCCTTCACCGCGCGCTCGCCGATGCGGGGCAGCACGCGATCCTCGACCTTTACGAAGGGATGTCGCACGCCTTTCAAGCCTATCCGGCGCAGATGGCCAGCCGCGAAAGCCGCACGGCGCTCGACGCGACGGCGGCGTTTCTCGTCGATCATCCTGATCGGCGCGCCGGTTGATATCAGCGTGAAATATCGCGTGTCAGAGAGGAGGCATTCTCAACCGTTGACCGCGGGAACGGCGCAAGATCGCCGTGCAGCCCATGTTTGAGCGCAGATAGCGCCAGGCCGTGCCGTGCCGCGCCCGCCAAATCCTTCCCTTCCCATAGTCCATCGAGAACGCCAGCCGCGAAGGCGTCGCCGGTTCCGACCCGGTCGATCACCGGTGTGACGAGAATGGGGTCGCTTGCGCCCCGGTCGTCGCGCGTATCGATGCGCGCCGTCAGCTGGTGGGCATCCGCGCCCAGAATCTCGCGGGCTGTCGATGCGACATATTCGAGCGTCGGAAAATGATCGAGCAGCGCGAGCGCCGCTTCGCGCCGCCGGTCTTCGCCATCGCCGGAAAATTCGCGGCCCAGCAGCAGCCCCGCGTCGCGATGATTGCCGAACAGCAGCGTCGCCTGCGCGACGATCGGTTGCAATATCGCCGACGGATCGGGCTGCCAGCGCTCCCACAGGCGTCCGCGCCAATTGCCGTCGAACGACACGCCGATCCTCGCCGCGCGTGCGCGCGTGACGGCTTCGAGCGTCGCTGCGGCGCTGTCCGGCCCGAGCGCGGGCGTGACGCCCGAAACATGCAGCCAGCCGACGCCGTCGAGCAACCGGTCCCAATCCCAATCGCGCGGCCTCGTCTCGACAAAAGCCGAACCGGCACGGTCATAGATGACCTCGCCGGGCCGCATCGGGCCGCCCGGAAGATAATAATAGAGGCCCATGCGGCCGGTGGGGCGGCGCACCGGGGCGACGTCGACGCCGTGGCGGCGCAGTTCGCCCAAAACGCCGTCGCCGATCGGCCCGCCGGGGACCGCGCTGATCATCGCCGTGCGCCGCCCGAGCGCGGCAAGCGCAACCGCGACATTCGCCTCGGCGCCGCCGACATGCGCATCGAACCGCGCCGATTGCAGCGGCAATTCTCCTTGCGGAACCGAGACGCGCATGACGATCTCGCCGAAACAGGCGACGGTCCGGGGGGCTGAAATCATGGCTTGAATCCGGTTTCCGCGACGGCGATGCAGGCGATGCGCGCGGCGGAACCGAAGCGGGCCGTCGCCGTCTGACCGACCGCGATCGGATGAACCCCCGTGATCGCGCCCGCCGATATCCATTGCCCGGGTTCCAGCCGGATGACGCCGCGCCGATGGAGATTCACCAGGAAATCGAGCGATCCCCAGGGACCGTCGAGTACGTCGATCGCGCGCCCGGTTCCCACCATCGCCCCGTCGATTTGCGTTTCGATGACCAGCTCGGCGAAATCGCCGGGGTCGAGCCGCGGGCCGAGCAGGAGGCCATTGTTGATGCCGAGGTCGGCGACGATGCCATAGGGGGCATGGTCGTGGACATCGGGTGCGGGGGAGCTCGCGACCTCGAATCCCGCGCGTATCTCGTCGATCCACGCCGCGCCGTCGTCTCCCCCGGTCACGGGGCCTTCGGGCACCACGCGAAGTTTGAGCATCACCTCGGCCTCGATCGCGCCCGCGCCGCCCGCGAAGATCGATGCTGCGCCCGGTTGGTCCCCGATTTCGGCCACGCGCAGCACCGGCCCGGCGACGCGTTCCGCGCCGAGGGCCGCGATCAGCGCCGGTGGAATGCGCCCGACTTTCCAACCGAGCACCGGCGCTGCGAGCGCGGCGGTCAGGCGTTGTTGCACGGCATAGGCCTCGGCAAGCGTCGCGGGGACGGGCGCGGGAAAGGCAGGCAGCGAACGGCCCGAGCGGCGCGCCGCCAGCAGCTCCGCGACCAGATCGGGCGCGGCGGGTGAGGGCGGCCGGTCGGACATCAGGCGAGCCTGGCGCTCAACAAATAGCGTTCGCGGCTTTCGGCGGACTGGCGGCGCAGTTCGACGAGGGCGCGCTTCTCGGTCTCGTCCAGCATCGATTCGAGCAGGCGATTGAAATGGCGGCGCATGGCAAGCCGCGCGCCGGTCGCATCGCGGTTGCGCAGCGCCGCGACGACGTCGGCATGTTCGGCCTGGCGCGCGCTGCCATCCTTGCGGCAGACCAGCGAATGGCTGTTCCGCACCTCGGGCAGTTCCATCCGCATTCGCCACAGGCTCTCGATCACATGGATGATCGCCTTGTTGCTCGACGCCGCCGCGATCGTCATGTGAAACTCGCGGTCGATCGCACTGATCTCTTCCTCGCTCGCGCTTTCGTCGGCCATCGCCTCGAGCAGGGTTTCGAGCTTGTCGAGCGTCTCGGCCGATATCGTCGGTGCGGCGAGGGCTGCGGCTTCCGCTTCGAACAGCGAGCGCGCCTCGGTGAGTTCGAAGGCGCTGACGCGCGGCAGGATCGCGTTGTCGCCGGGCAGGACCGCCTCGACATAGGCGCCCGCGCCGGTGCGAATATGGATCCACCCGGTCGCCTGCAGCGCGATCTCGGCTTCGCGGATGGTCACGCGGCTCACCTCGAAACGCTCCGACAGCTCACGCTCCCCCGGCAACCGGGTTTCCGGCGGGAAGGTTCCGTCGAGAATCTGGCGCCGAATCGCGTCGGCGACATCTTCGAAAAGGCGGCGTTCAGCCATATTCAATCGTCTCCCCACAGTCTTGTAACGAGGTTCATACAATCGGGTATGACAAGTTTGAAGTCCATCCGCATCCGGGCTAGATTCGGGCCCGGATGCCGATGAAATATTTCGCTCCATAATAGTGATACTGCCGGCTGCTGCCGTAGACCGGCATATAGGTCGCCTTTGGCTCGTTGAAGATGTTGAGCGCCTCGAACCGCAGCGACACGCCCGGCATCAGGTTCAGCGAAGCGCGCAAATCGACGGTCTCGCTGGGGCCGACATAGCGCAGCTGGCTGTTGCCGCCGACGAAGTCCTGATAATATTTGGAGCGATAATTATAGATCGCCTGCAGCGATACCGGCCCAAGCTCGTAATAGGCCTGCGCCGACAGTACATGTTTCGAATAGCCCGACAGGCCCGCGGCCGGGATCAGGCCGGGCGAGACGGTGTCGGTTTCGGGATCATATTGGTCGCCGAGATTGACGTCCTGATTGGTGAAATTGGAATCGGCGTAATTATAGCTGACCTTCGCGCCCAGCCCGTCGAGCGGCTTGGGCAGGAAGCTGAAGCGCGTCGCCGCGGTCAACTCGAGCCCATAGATTCGCGACTTGTCGGGGCTGTTGCGCGTCTGCGTGACCGGAACGGTGACCTGCTCGCCGTTGATCGTGAAGGTCTCGTCATAGACGACCGGCTGGAAGCCGCCGTTGAACTGTTTGTAATAGAGCGTCGCGGCGAGGAGAGTGTCCTTGTTCGGATACCATTCGAGCGCGGCGTCGGCGTTCCACGACATCAGCGGTTTCAGGCGGGGGCTGCCGTTGGCGCGGACATTGCGGATCGCATCCTCGATCGTGGTGAAGCTGGCCGTATCGTCGAGCGTGAACGTGCGCCCGGCGCCCAGGGCGCTCGGGTTGGGGCGCGACATGGCGCGATAGCCCGCGAGGCGGAGCAGCGTGTTCGGCGCCACCTCGAAGATCGCGTTGACGCTCGGAAGGATGCGGGTGTTGCTGCTCTTGATCGTCTCGGTCACGAAATCGCCGGTTTCTTCCAGGTTGAAGGAACCAGGATTGGCCTCGTCGGGAACGAGAATGAGGTCCGAGCGCAGCCCCTTCGAGGTGACCTGGGTCTTGACGACGCGGACACCGAAATTGCCGCGAACCGGCATCGATCCGATTTCGCTGTCGTAATCGGCCATCACATAGCCCGCGTAGGTGCGTTCGGTGACGTCGCGATTGGCGGCCGCGCGCATTTCGTCGGGCAGGCCGGGGTCCGTGGTTCCCAGATAGGCGTCGAACAGGCAGTCGACATCGAAGGTCGCCCAGCTATGGATGCTGTTGCCCGGGGCGTCGCTCAGATAGCCGGTCTGCGGAAAGGCCTGGCGGCAGCGATTGTTGAACGCGCGGTCCTGGTCGAGGTCGAAGTCGGGGCCCAGATTGAAGTCGCCGTTGCGCAGGTCGTAATCGCGGAACTTGAGCTGCGAAACGCGGACACCCGCCGAGAGCAGGCTCAGAAAGCCGTCGAACTCATATTGGGCGTCTAGGCGGCCGGCGACGATCCTGTTGTAGCGGCGGCTCTCGTCGCGGCGGAACCGCGCGTCGTCCCAGAACAGGTCGTGGTTGTTGAGGTCGAAACGCGGGTCGATGGTGATCGTCGGCACGAAGCTGCCCGGCGCGAGGTCGTAGATATAGGGAACGCGCTGGTCGCCCACCGCGGTGCGATCGCCGTTGACGTCCAGCTTGTCGGTGCGCAGGCGAAAGTTGCGCTCGATCTCGGTGCGGATCGTGCGCGAATAGGAGGCGTCGGCGGTCAGCGTCAGCCGATCCGACGGCGTCCATTCGATCGACAGGCCGCCGCCCAGATATTCCTCCGACCGCGACAGTTCGGAGCCGTTCGATTCGAGCGAGCTTTCGCCCTCGAGGTGGCGGACGATGCCGTTTTCGTCATATTCGACGTTGGTCAGGCTGCGCCGCGCCTCCGAAATGGTCAGGTCGCGGCGGCTCTCGACGAATTTGCGGTTCGAATATTGGACGTCGAGGTTGATATTGAACTGGTCCGACGGACGCCACTGGATCGCGCCGAACGCCGCGTCGCGCTTGTCGGTCTCGCTGATCTGACGGAAGATATAGCTGTTCGGAACCAGATAATAGGGACTGCCCGAGCCATAGTCCTTGCGCGCGAGTTCCTTGCAATTATTGTTGATGACGGTGGTGTCGGCACGGCACGCCACCCAGGTGCTGCTCGCGGCGTAGGTTTCCTCGGGATTGTTGGTATCGTTGCGCTGGAAGCCGATCGAGATGCCGATCGTGTCGTTCGCGAACTGGTCGACATAGCTGACCGTGCCACGCCAGCCGACCCCGCCGTCGCGGCCGGTCACCCGGTCGCCATAGGGATTATACTGCGCCTTGATCTCGCCCTGCAGACGCCGCTTGCCGAAGTCGAGCGGACGGAGCGTGCCGATCTCGATCGTGCCTGCAACGCCGCCCTCGACGAGGCTCGCCTGCTGCGTCTTGTAGATCTTGATATTGTTGACGAGTTCGGACGGGAACTGGTTGAAGTTCACCGAACGGTCGCCGCTGCCGTTCGTCGCGTCGCGGCCGTTGAAGGTCGCGTTCGAAAGGAAGGGCCCGAGGCCGCGCAGCGCGATTTCGGACGCGTCGCCCTTTTCGCGGTGCGTCGTCGCGCCGGTGATCGTCTGGATCGCCTGTCCGACCGAGAGCGCGGGCAGGTCGCCGATATCGTCGGCCGCCAGCGCATCGACGATCGCGGTTTCCCGGCGCTTGGTATTGATCGAATTCTGGATCGTCTCGCGAATGCCGGTGACGACGATATCGTTTCCGTCGCCCGGTGTTTCGGCGGCGGCATCGCTCGCCGCGCCCTGCGCCGTGGCGGGCATCGCGATCAGCAACGCCGAACCCGCACCGGCCAGCAAGGCGGCGCGCAGCGTGCGAATGCGGACCTCGTCCTGAAAAATCACTTTTCTTCTCCCTTTATCATGTCGATTCCGTCGCGGCCGGTTTGAAAGGCGGGCCGTCGATCAGCGAACGAGCTGGCTCCGCAGCGCCGGCACTGCCTGTGCCAGGGCCTGCGCGACCAGCCGCGCGGTGACTTCGGCGCCGATGTCGCCGAGGTGCGTGTAGTCGAACTTCTGCGTCACCTGACCGCGCGGACCGTCCCCCTCGATGGCGGGAGGTGCGGGCGGTGCGGGGCGCGGCGGCAAGGTCGTGCCCGCCTTGGCGGCGGCAAGCTCCTCGGCATTCGGCGGCACCTGCGCGAGCTGGGTCGCGGTTTCGGCGCCCATCTTCTGCACCTGCGCCGCGCTGAGCGCGTTGAGATCGACCAGCGGCACGTCCATCGCCTTCGCGACACTGCGCACCTCGTCCGACCAGCTCGCGAGCGTGTTCCTGATCTGGCCGTCCTTGAATTCGCGCCGGGTCAGCGGGGTGACGAGCACCGGGGTCGCGCCCGCCGCGCGCACATTCTCGACGAAGTCGCGAAGGTTCGCGGGAAACTCGGTCTTTTCCTCGGTCCAGCGCTCGGGCTTGCTCGACTGGTCGTTATGCCCGAACTGGATCAGGACATAGGCCGCGCGGTAGCCCGGCACCTTCGCTTCGGCGAGCGCGATGTCCCAACTCCCTTCCTGGCGATAGCTGCGGGTCGATCGTCCGCCGCGCCCGGCGTTCAGGCACGCGACGGACGACTTCACATGCTTCGCGCAAAAGGCGCCGCCCCAGCCGCTGTGCGGTGCCATCGTCGAATCGCCGACGAGGATGATCTTGTAGGGCACGAGCGGTTCGGCATCGGTCCGCTCGCGCTCCTCGGCCTGTGCGCCGACCGCGAGCGCGGCGGCGATTATGGGTGCGATGATCCAGCGCATGATCCCGTTTCCTTCGTCAGGAGAAAAAGAGGCCGCCATTGACATCGAGGCAGACCCCGTTGAGGAAACTCGCCGTGGGCGAGGCCAGATAGGCGATCGTGTCGGCGACCTCGTCGGGATGGCCTTCGCGACGCAGCGGGGTGTTGCCCGCGGTCGCGGCGCGCCCCTCGGGCTTCGAGAAGATGTCGTGGAAACTGGTTCCGATCAGGCCGGGGCATACAGCGTTGACGCGGATGCCCTGCGGTCCGAGTTCCTTCGCCATCGCGCGCGTATAGGTCATCAGCGCGCCCTTCGCGGTCGCATAGACTGCGGCGCCCGGGCCGCCGCCATCGCGGCCCGCAAGGCTCGACACATTCACCACCGCCGAGCCTTCGCCGAGGAAGGGATAGGCCGCCTGCAAGACGAGAAAGGCCGATTTCAGGTTGAGCGTCATCACCTGGTCGAAGAAGGCTTCGTCCATCTCGCCGAGCGTCTTGCGCGCGACCATGCCGCCCGCGAGGTTGACGAGAATGTCGAGCCGGCCGCTGAACGCGACCCCGACCTCTTCGAGCATCGCCTTGACCGCGCCGCTGTCGGTGACGTCGGCCTGGACGAGGAAGGCGTCGCCGCCCGCTGCCTTGATGATCTTCAGCGTGTCCTCGGCGGCTTCGCGGCCGCTGTTATAGTTGATCGCGACGCGTGCGCCGGCGCGGGCGAGCGCGATCGAGACCGATCGGCCGATGTCGCGGCCGCCGCCGGTGACGAGTGCGGTTTTTCCCTGAAAATTCATGAAACTTCGTTCCTTATTTCTGGATGTGATGGGATGAGGTTGCGACCGGCTCGACGCGGCCGCCGACCAGCCGGAAGGCGAGGAAGGACAGCGGGACGATCGCCGCGGAGAGCGCAAAGATCGGCGCGTAGCTGGTCTTGGTGAGCATGGGGACGAGCCAGGTGGTGATCAGCGTCCCCGCGACCGCAGCGGTGCCGCTGATCCCGGCGAGGCTGCCGACCGCGCCGCCGCCGAAATAATCGCTCGGCAGCGTCTGGATATTGCCGATCGCCATCTGGAAGCCGAACAGGATGCACGCGATCAGCAGCACCGCGGTGAGCGGGTCGGCGGCGCGGATCGTGAAGAGCAGTGCGGGCAGCATGATCGCGCAGCCGATACCGATGCTGAGCGTCCGCGCCTTGTGGACGCCGCCGCCCTGCGCGATGATCCGCCCCGCGAACCAGCCGCCGAACAGGCTGCCGAGCATCGCGCCGACGAAGGGCACCCAGGCAAAGAGGCCGATCTGCTTGACGTCGAAGCCGAAGGTTTCGGCAAGATAGATCGGCAGCCACGAAACGAAGAGCCACCAAACCGGGTCGAGGAAGAAGCGCGACAGGATGACGCCCCAGCTCTGGCGGTGGCGGAGCAGTTCGCCGAGCGGGACGCGGCGATCATCGTCGCGGCCCGCCTCGGTGCGGCCGGTCAGGATATAGGCGCGTTCTTCCTCGCTCAGCCCCGGATGCTTGTCGGGGTCCGCCTTGTAGAACCAGAGCCACGGCACGAGCCAGATGAAGCCGAGCACGCCGATCAGCAGGAAGGTGCCGTGCCAGCCGAACTGGACGAAGAGCAAGGCGACGAGCGGCGCGGAAATGATGCCGCCGAGCGAAGCGCCGGCGTTGAAGATGCCCTGCGCCAGCGCCCGCTCGCGCGAGGGGAACCACAGCGCGTTGGCCTTGGCGGCGCCGGGCCAGTTGCCCGCCTCGCTGATCCCCAGCGTCGCGCGCAGCAGGACGAGCAGCGGCATCGACCGCACAAGCGCGTGCGCGGCGATCGACAGCGACCAGAAGAGGATCGACAGGGTGAAGCCCATCCGCGTCCCGATCGCGTCGAAGACGCGGCCGAACAGCGACTGACCGACCGCGTAGAAGATCATGAACACCGTCACGAGCAGCGCATAATCTTCCTTGCTCGCGCCGATCTCCTTCGACACCTCGGGCCACATCACCGCGAGCGCGTTGCGGTCGATATAGTTGATGACGGTGGCGAGGGCGATCAGGCCGATGACGCACCAGCGGAAGCGACCGTTCATTTTGCGTCTCCCTTGGCGAGGTCGAAGCGGCCGACCGGGCCGGCCCAGGTGAAGGCGCGGCCGTCGATGGTCGCGCTGTGCTTCATGGTCGAGGTGACGTCGTCGGCGACCGCAATGGCGAGGCGGCGACCGCCCGCGAGCGTGATCAGCACCAGATCGGCGGCGGCGTCGCGGCGATGTTCGAGGTTCGCGACGCGCGCGCTGCTCGCGACGACGGTTTCGGCCGAGGCATCATATTTGCCGTGCGGTTCGAGCAGGCTGACGAAGGTCGCGTCCGCCGCGCCATCGACGCGCTGGATCAGCGCGGGTTCGCGGCGCAGGTTGAATTCGGGATCGTTGGCGCCGCTTTCGGTCAGGATGAAATGCGCGCCCGCCGGCGGCAGCATGTGATAGCTGTAGAAGCGGCTGCCGTGCATGAAGGTCAGCCGTGCCTTCCCCGCCTTCGTCCCGTCGCCGTCTACCCACAGATGCTGGTAGCCGTTCGCCTTCCCCAGCACCGGCCGTTCGGCGAGCTTGCGGTCGAACGCGATATCGCTGTCGATGATCTGTCCTGAAAAATGCAGCGGCAGGTCATAGCGATGCCTGCCGCCGCCAGTTCCACGGAGGATATCGAGAATGAGCGGATTCGCGAGGCCATCGACGTCGACCAGCAGCAGCGCGCGGCGGATGCGGACGTCGGGATAGGCGCCGGAAACCTCGCCGATGGAATAGCGGGTCGGCCCGTCGAGGCCGGTCGCGAGCTGGTGCGACGGGACCTTGTCGCCCGCCTTCCAGTCGCCGGTGAAATGGCTTTGCTCATCGACGACCAGCGTGTTGTGCGCGATCGTCGCCGACGCCCAGCTATCGTTTTCGGGCAGATAGCGCCCGCCGCGCTTCGCCTCGACATTGAGGAAGCGCGCCGCGCCATAATCGGTCACCACCGCCCCGGTCTCGTCATAATAGAGCCAGTTCAGCCGGTCGAAATGACCGTGCCCCATGCCCTGCACCGTATTCTTGGCGACGAGCAGCGGGCCGGTCGGCGTCGGCTTGTCGCGCAGCAGGACGAGCGCACCTTCCTTGCCGTCGGGGCCGTCCGACAGCAGGCGCGAGGTGAACGGCCAGGGCTTGGCTTTGCCCGCCGCGAGGTCGGCGGCGAGCGCCTGTCCTTCGGGCGTCAGCACGGTGTGACCTTGCCAGTCCGCGATCGACAGAAACGTCGGGTCCTTCGTCGCGGCATAGGCGATGGCGACGGCGTGATAGAGCTCTTCGGTCCGCAGGCTCTTGTCGGGCATCGCGTCGTTGATCGGCAGAAAATAGCCGTCATGCGTGACATCGATCGCGGTGTGCACCGCCTTCAGCACGATGCCGCCGCGATAGTCGAAGATCTTGCGGCCCGGATCGTTCGCTGCGATCGCCGCCGCAAAGACGACGAAGGGTTGCAGCGCATAGCGCTGATAATAAGGACCTTCGGCATAATAGCCGTCGGGCGAAAAGAGCAGGTCCAGCTGGCGCAGGAAGCCGGTCCTGCCGCTCTTGTCGAGCCCGAGCAGCGCTTTGTCGACAAGGTCGCGGTCGCCGAGCAGATAGCCCGCGAGCCCGACCCCGGCGCACGCCCAGGTCGCGTGATTGTGGATCCGGCCGATGACCTCCGGCGACCCGTCGGAGAGGAACTTCGCCATCGGCCGGATGGCGCCATCGTCGATGCGCTGGCGCTCGGCGGGGGTGAGCGCATCGCGGATCTGGGCATAGCCCTGCACCGCATTGACGAGGAATACGCTGTCGTTGAGGCTCTGCCAGAAGAGCCGCCCCGCGGCCTGGTTCGCTGCGGCGGGATGCGGGCCCAGCTTGGGATAGAGATCAGCGTAGGCGAGCAGCAGGTCGCGCACATGGTCGCGGTAGCGGACGTTGCCGGTCAGGCGATAGAGCTGGCCGCCTTCGAAGATGGTGCGATAATTGCGCTTGTGCTGCTCGTGGGTGAAGCCGCCGCCCGGGTCCTTGGGCACCGGGACATTGACCCCCGCGCGGATCGACGCCTCGACGTCGCGTTTCGCCCGCTCGACCTCCGCCGCGAACAAGGGCGCGAAGGTCTGAGCCGATGGTGCGGTCGTGGGTGCGGCAAGGACCGGCGCTGCGGGCAGCGCGGCTGCCGCCAGCAGCAATGCAAGCGTGCGGGTCACGGCCGCGCCTCCACGACATTGCCCGACAGGTCGGCGCGGAGCGGTCCCTTATAGGCGAGCTCCTCGATCCGCGGCGCAGGGGTGCCCGCGAAGCTGTTGCCGGTGATCCGCGTGTCGGGAACCCCGACCGAATGGATCACGTCGATCGCGCCCGAATGGGTGAAGCTGTTCTCGGCGATACGGACATGCTGCGCGCCCGACACACGCAGCGAAATCCCGTCGGCGCCGCTGTCGGCGACGCTCGATCCGGTCATCGCGAAGCGGGGACCGAAGGTGCTTTCGTCGGTGCCCTTGCGGAGCAGATCGGCGACCATCGCGACCCGGTCGAACGCGCTCCCCTCGATCGTCAGCCGCTCGACCGGATACCAGCCTTTCGGCTCCTGTTCGCCGGTGCCGACGAAAACCGTCGCCATGTCGGCGAAGCGGCTGCCCGCGATGTCGATCGCGTCGGCGAAGGTGCCGGGTGCGATGACGACACCGTCGAGCCGCGCCGCCTTGCCGGGGCCGCGCACCGATACGCCGCCGAACGCGAGGTTGTAATTGGGCGCGACGCCGGACTCTACCGCGACCAGTGCGGTATCGGCGCGGACGCCGCTCGCGTCGATGTCGATATCCTCGAGCTGGAGGCCGCCGCCGCCCTCGATCCGCGCCAGCCCGTCGGCAAGCCGAAGCGTGGTGCCGCTTCCCTTGTGGCCGGCGATGGTCAGGCGGTGGCGGAGCGTAATCGGCGCCGCGACCGCGTAGATACCGGGGGCGAGCGCGAGCGTATCGCCCGCGTGGGATGCCAGCACTGCGTCGGCGAGCGAGGCGCCCGCGGGCAGCGCGATCGTGCGCCCCGTCCCGAAGGCGGCTTCGCCCGCCGCCGCGCTGTACCAGCTCGCGCCGACCTCCTCGCGCGTCACCGGCTGAAGATCGCGCGGCGCGCCGACAGCGGCGAGCGCGGGGTCGGTCGGATAGAGCAGGCCGTTGGCGGCGCGCGCGAGCGTCACCGCGCGCTGCTCGACGCCCTTGGTAATCAGCGGGTTCGCGACCGTCGCCTCGACATTGCCGGCAAAGGCGATGCCGCCGATCTCACCCTCGGCGCGGAAGGGGTCGGCGCCTTTCGTGCCGACGATCAGATTGCGCGCGAAGCGGCTATCCACCGGCGGTGCCGAGCGTTCGGCATCGGCGCCGGCCGCGAGCGTGATCCGCGCGCTGTCGATCACCGAATTGCCCTCGATCAGGGCATTGGCAACCTGATGATAGCGGTTGATCACCGAATGGGGGACGCCGTTCATCACGCTGATCGCGCTCTTGAACGAACTGCCGGCGAGCCCCTCGAAATAATTGTCACGGACGATCTGGTCGCGGTTGATCACGCGCACCCCGCCGGTGTCTGCGACATTCCGGCCGAGGAAGATATTGCGCTCGACGCGGTTGCCGTTGCCGTGGCGCAGCACGAAGGCGCCCTGCGACGCCAGCACCAGATTTTCGCGGATAATGTTGCCGCCCGACTTGACCGAGACGATCTCGACCTCGCCGCTGCAGCGGTCGAAGATGTTGCGCTCGACGATGCTGTTCGACGCCGACAGCGATTCCTCGCTGGTCCCGATGCGGATCGTCTCGCCGCCGTTCGAGCCGAGCGTCGGGCGCGGGCCAAAATAATTATGATCGATGCGGTGACGGTTATCGAGCGGATCGCCGGCCTTGCGGATCACCGCGAGCGTCACCCCCGTGTTGGTCTTGCCTTCGAAATGCGAATGATCGACGCGGTTGCCGGTGCCATAGAGCGCGACCCAGATGTCCTCGGCGCGGCGGTCGCTCTTGCTATAGCCGTCTATGACGACTTCGGTGATCCGCGAGTCGGTGGCGAGCGCCTTTGAATCGCGGCGAAAGCTGATCACTTCGTCGGTCGGGCTGGCCCCGTTTTTGAACACGAGTCCGGAAACGAGCAAATGCTGCCCGCCCAGCCGCAGGTTCGACCGGCCGGTGATCAGGACTTTGCCCTTGGTCTGCGCGGTCAATGTGATCGGGGCTGCGGCGGTGCCGCGCCCGGTGAAGACGATCTGGAAATCGCGCCATTCCCCGTCAGCGAGGATGATCGTGTCGCCCGGCTTCGCCTGCTTGACCGCCGCCTTGAATTGTACCTGATCGTCGACGCGCATGTCGCGCGCCCATGCGGGATTCGCCCCCCAGGCCATTATCGCCAGCGTTAGAGCGGTTCGTATGTGCACTGCGCCTCACCCTTTTTATGATTCTGCATATTGGCCTACATAAGAGGTAGGACAAGATCAACATCTTTGTATGCGTATTCAGTAAACCGAGTTGAGCGCGGCGGCTTCGATCGGCGAGCTCGGGCTATGCGATGGAGCCTCACCGCTATGCCATGATCGGCGGGCAGGCCCGGTTTTCCGCGCGCGCCTGCGTCGGCTCAGGCGAGCGCACCGGGGGAGGGGGTTTCGGTCCTCTTTGTCCTTGCTCGCCAAGGCAGGCACGGCCAAAGGCGCATCGGGCCCGATAGGTATACCATATTGGTATGCTTATAAACTGTGATCTATCGTTGAGTCCGGTATGCAAAAAGGTTGACATATTGGTCTGGCAACGCGAGCATCCGCTCCAACAAATCGAACAGGGAGAGTTGGGATGATTCGGGGCAGCATCGTTCGCGCATCGGGCGCCGGTAAAATGAGTCTCGCAGCGGCGCTGCTCGGCAGCACGGCGATTGCCATGGCCGCGAGCCCCGTCCGCGCTCAGGAGACGGCGCCGCAGGATAGCGGCGCAAACGACGGGTCGGACGACAATGCGATCGTCGTGACCGGCATTCGCAACTCGCTGATGAGCGCGCTTACCGAAAAGCGGACCGCCGACAATCTGGTGGAAGTCATCCAGGCCGAGGATATCGGCAAGCTGCCGGATCAGAATCTCGCCGAAGTGCTCGAAAATGTCACCGGCGTTCAGATCACCCGCCAGGCGGGCGTCGGCAACGCCGTGCAGATTCGCGGCACGGACGCCAACCGCACCGAAATCAACGGCGTTTCCACCGTCGGATCGGGCGCCGGCCGTTCGGGAATCAGTTTCGAAGATCTGCCCGCCGCGCTGATTTCGTCGGTCGAGGTCATCAAGGTTCCGACCGCGCAAACGATCGAAGGATCGGTCGGCGGCACGATCAATTTGCGCACGATACGTCCGCTCGACCTGCGCGAACCGCTGATCGCCGCACGGGCGCAGATGGAGAACAGCGATCTCACGGAATCAACGCTGCCCCGGCTGTCCGCCACGGTCGGCAACAAGTGGGACACGGGCATTGGCGAGATCGGCATTGTCCTCAGCGGCAGTTACGCCCGTCAGGACGTCGCCGCCTTCAAGCCGCGCGTCGACCGCGACGCGGTGGTCATGCCGGGGTCCGGCCCGAGCGCCGAGGCCTTTCCGTTCCTGCGCATCCAGTTCCTGCAGCAGGGTCTCGAGAATTACGAATATGAAACCTACAACGGTACCGCCGCGCTGGAATGGAAGCCGAACGACGATCTGAAATTCTATTTCGACGCGACGCTCAATAACCAGACCCGCGGTCAGCAAAGCCATCGGGTGCAGATTTCGGGCACGGCAACGCCGTCGGTGGTCGATGCGATGAACAACACCGCATTCGAAACGGTCGATTTCGGGACGCTCGATGGGCCGAACGGTCCGATCAACCTTGGCACCGTCGATGCCGCGGTCGCGGGCACTATCGGGATCGGCGGCGCGACCGGAACCGTGATCGATCCGAACCTTCGGACATCGAGCGACACTGGCGCGCGCGAGACCAAGAGCAGGGTCTTCGACCTCGGCACCGAGTGGCAGGCCACCGATCATCTGAAGGTGCGCGCGGAACTGTCGCTATCGACCTCCAAATCCCATTTCCCGAATTTCTCGACCACGCTCGATTTCATCAATCCGAACGGGCCTCAGCCGGTGATCGGCAAGAGCATCGACAATGGCGTGCCGCTGGAATTCGACCTCAGGAACGGCACGCTGCAATTCGGCATCGATCAGGCGAGCCCGTTCGCGCCGACGAAGGAGCAATTGCTCGACCCCGCCAACTACCAGTTGCAGCAGGTGACTCAGGGCGCCAACGCGACCGACAACAAGGAAAAGGCCGCCCGCATCGACCTGTCCTACGACACGACCGATCTCAACCCGTTCGTGACCTCGATCGACGTCGGCTATCGCTGGAACCGGACCTCCGCGATCAACAGCGAATTTTCGAACAATGTCAGCCTGACCAACACGACCAACTCGTGGAACCGGCCGTCGGGCGACCTGTTTTCCGATATCCTGATCCCCGGTCCCGATAATTTCAACGCAGCCGACGGGCGGCGCCTCTATTTCCCCGACTTCCTCCTCATCGACGGCGGGCTGGCATTCCGCGATCCGGCGAAGGTGCTCGATGCGCTCAACGCCGCGATCGCGGCGAGCAACGCTGCCGCCACGCAGGGGCCGCCCGTCGCGTCGCTGGTCACGCCGACCGAATCCTTCGCGGGATTCTTCAGCATCAAGGAAACGACGAGCGCCGCCTATTTCCAGGCCAATATGGAAGGCGAAGTCGCCGGCATGACGGTGCGTGGCAACGCCGGCGTCCGCTGGCTGCATACCAAACTCACTTCCGTCGGCAACAATATCGCCAATGGTTCGGTTACCGGACAGATCGTTGCGAACAGCTCCTACAACTTCCTGCTGCCGCGGTTCAGCCTGGTTCTGGAGCCCGCCGACAAATTCCTCGTTCGCGCCGGCATCTCGCGCGATATCCGGCGGCCGAATTTCGACACGCTGTCGACGTCATACTCGTTCAGCACGGGCCCGAACACGCCGGTGGCGGTGGGCAATCCCGACCTGGTGCCCGAGGCGGTGTGGTCGTTCGACCTGTCGGGCGAATATTATTTCGCGCCTTCCAGCCTGGTCAGCATCGGCTTCTTCCACAAGAGCCGCACGAACCTGTTCGCGCAGCGGCAGGAGGATCCGGCCCCCAATCTGGATGCCGACGGCAATCTGAACGTCTCGATCGATCCGTCGTGCCCCGGCGGCGGCATCTACAACCCGGTCGCCAACCGGAATATCAACAATCCGATCCAGGGTGTCGGAATCTGCGTCCCGCGCAGTTCGACCTTCAACGTTCCGGGATCGACGACGCAGACCGGCATCGAAATCGCGTTTCAGCACGACCTGTCCGCATGGGAGGATGTGCTCGGCTTTGCCTCCGGTTTCGGCTTCATCGGCAACTTCACCTATCAGAAAACTGGCGGGTCGGCCCGGGAATATCGCACGGCCGACGGCCCGCGAACGGTGTTCACGCAGCTGGGCCATCCGGGTTCGCAGGATTTGATTTCGCTGACCAACCTGTCGAAATATTCCTATAATGCGACGCTATTCTACGACAAATACGGGCTGAATGCGCGGCTGCGCTATACTTGGCGGTCGAGCTATGTGTCGAACGATCCCTTCTTCTTCGGCTTGCCGCTCATCAACGGCGCCCGTGGGCAGCTCAACGCCAGCATCAATTACGACATCAACGATCACATCAACGTCGGTATCGAAGGCATCAACCTGCTGCGCGGCGATCAGAATCAATATTGCGTGAACAACAAGGCGCTCCTGTGTTTCCAAGGCCTTACCGATCGCCGCCTCACCGCGGGGCTCAGTGTCAAATTTTAGGATTGGACGGCGGCCGATCACCGACCTGCATTTTCCACATCGTTCGGCCTCGATACCCTATTTCAAAATTGGGGCATGCCCAAAGAATCGGAGCCGCTCGCGGTCTTTTGCTCTGTGGAGCGAGTGCGCGTCCTAACGGCTTATATGAAATGCGAAGCCGTCGGTGCCGCTGAACTCGATCATCATCACAAGATGATGATTATCGAGTTCTCACCTTCCTCCTCTTGAGCCTACGATTGCCAATCTTTCAACCAGGCGGTTCTTCGGCAAGGATGCGAAGCTGGTCCGGTGATCGGATGATGACATGATGATGGCGGGTGGCGAGCAGGCCCTGGCGTCCCCAGCCGGCGACGAACCGGCTGGCGGTGTGGAGCGTGGTGCCCGCGATGTCGGCGATGTCCTTGCGCCGCAGCGGAAATTCGATCCGCACGCCATCGTCGGTCTGCCGCCCCGCCTGGTCGAGCAACCGCAGCAGCGTTCGCGCGACGCGTCGTTCGGCGCTTTGCGTCGCCACTTCGCGCAGCCGCTCCTGCGCTTCGCCCAGCCGCTTGCCGACGATCGCGACCATGTTGATCGCGACCTGCGAGTGGCGCTGCATCAGCGCGAGCAGATCGGCGGGGTCCCAGCTCAGTTCGAGGGAATCGACCATCGTGGTCGCGTCGGCGGGGTAGAGGCCGTCGGTCAGAACGGGGACGCAGCCGAAGATTTCGCCGGGGCCGATGAAGCGGACGAGAATCTCCTCGCCGTCGCTGCCCGACTGCGTAATGCGCACGCAGCCCGACAGCAGCGCATGGGCACGCCCGGCGCGCTCGCCCTGATCGAAAATCCGCATCCCCCGCGGCAGCGCGCGCGCGCGGGCCATGGTGGCCGCCTCTTCGGCGACGGCGGGCGGCAGCGCCGCGAACAGGGCGAGGGCGGCGAGCGCCTTCGCATCGACGGGATTTGGGGCAGCCATGCTCCTCTTCTAGACGCAGCATCGCGCGAAAGGGAGAAGTTTGCGCCAGCGCAAATTATTCGCCGCTGATTCTGTTATCGTGCGGGGCAGAGCGAGGGGTGACCCACGGAGGAAGGCGCGATGTTCTGCCCGGAATGCGGCGAAGTGATCGGATCGGGGCCGCTCGACGCGCGGCGTGTCCGTTATTCCAGCGGTGAGGGCGTCGCGAAAGCCATCGGCCGGTGGCTTCGCGGCCTGATCCGCCATGCGCGGTTGCGGGAGAGCTGAGCATGGCGCTCCACCATTGCCGCTCGGGCGAAGTGGCGCACCTCGCCGCGCTCGGCGACCGGGCCACCGTGACGGCGGCGCTGGCGCGGACCCCGGCTTTCGAGGCGATCCATCTCGTTGTGCGCGCCGGTCAGTCGATCGCGCCGCACCGCGTTGCGGGATCGTTGACGCTCTATTGCATCGCGGGGCACGCGCGGATCGAGAGCGAGGTTTCGGCCGAACTCAAGACCGGCGACTGGCTGTTCCTCGAACCGGGGATGCCGCACGCGGTCAAGGCGATCGCCGACACGTCGCTGTTGCTGACGATCCTGTTCGACGAAAGCGCGGCGGGCTGACACGGATTATTTGAAACGACAGGGGGTTTCCATGGGCGAATATCGCAAGCTCTGGTGGACGTTGATCGCGGTCCTGACGGTGACCTTCGCGATTCTCGGCATTTCGGGGGTCGAGGTCTATCGCAAGGCGCCGCCGATCCCGGCCGAGGTCGTCACCGCCTCGGGCGAGGTGCTGATGACCCGCGAGGATATCATGGCGGGGCAGGCGGCGTGGCAGAGCACCGGCGGGATGCAACTCGGTTCGATCTGGGGGCACGGCGCCTATCAGGCGCCCGACTGGTCGGCGGATTGGCTGCACCGCGAACTCACTGCCTGGCTGACCCTTGCCGCCGAGGACGGCTATGGCAAGCCGTTCGACACCCTTGCGGTCGAGCAGAAGGCGGCGCTGACCTATCAGCTCAAGCAGGAATATCGCCATAACGCCCTCGATCCGGCGACGGGCATCGTCACCGTGTCGGATCGGCGCGCCCGCGCGATCGCTCTCGTCGCGGCCCACTATGAGGGGCTCTACGGCAACGACTCGGCGCTGCGCGAAATGCGCGACAATTATGCGATGAAGGAAGATACGCTGCCGAGCGCGGAGAAACGGCAGAAGCTGGCCGATTTCTTCTTCTGGACCGCGTGGGCGGCGTCGACCGAGCGGCCGGGGACGGTCGCCACCTATACCAACAACTGGCCGCCCGAGCCGTTGATCGGTAACCAGCCGACGCCGGAGAATATCCTCTGGTCGCTCGCCTGCGTCGTCATCCTGATCGCGGGCGTCGGCGCGCTGATCTGGGGCTGGGCTTTTCTGCGCCGCCACGACGACACGCCGCTCGTCGCCGCCGACAAGGACCCGCTGACGCTCGCGGCGCTGACGCCGTCGCAGCGTGCGCTCGGCAAATATCTGTTCGTGGTGCTCGCGCTGTTCATCTTCCAGATATTCATCGGCGGCTTCACCGCGCATTACACGATCGAGGGGCAGAGCTTTTACGGCATCGATGTCTCGCAATATTTTCCCTATGCGCTGACCCGGACCTGGCATGTGCAGAGCGCAGTGCTGTGGATCGCGACGGCGTTTCTCGCCGCCGGGCTGTTCCTTGCGCCGGTGATCCACGGCGGCGATCCCAAGCATCAGAAGCTGGGGGTCGACCTGCTCTTCTGGGCGCTGATCCTCGTCGTCGTCGGGTCGTTCGCGGGCAATTATTTCGCCATCGCGCAGGAAATGCCCGATGGGCTCGGCTTCTGGCTCGGGCATCAGGGCTATGAATTCCTCGACCTCGGCCGCGTCTGGCAGCTTGCGCTGTTCGCGGGGCTGCTCTTCTGGCTGGTGCTGATGCTGCGCTGCATGATGCCCGCGCTGCGGCGCGAGAAGGGCGGCGACCGGAGCCTGCTTCTGCTGCTCACCGTCTCGACCGTCGCGATCGGGCTCTTCTACGGCTCGGGCCTCTTCTATGGCGAGCGCACCCACATCACGATCATGGAATATTGGCGCTGGTGGGTCGTCCACCTGTGGGTCGAGGGCATTTTCGAGGTCTTCGCGACCGCCGCCATCGCCTTCATCTTCGCCTCGATGGGGCTGGTGTCGAAGCGGATCGCGACCGCGGCCAGCCTCGCCTCGGCCTCGCTGTTCATGGTCGGCGGGGTGCCGGGCACCTTCCACCACCTCTATTTCTCGGGGACGACGACCCCGGTGATGGCGGTCGGCGCGGCGTTCAGCGCGCTCGAAGTGGTGCCGCTGATCGTGCTCGGTTACGAGGCGTGGGAGCATTGGAGCCTGCGCGACCGTGCGCCGTGGATGCGTTCGCTGCGCTGGCCGCTGATATGCTTCGTCGCGGTCGCCTTCTGGAACATGCTTGGCGCCGGGGTCTTCGGCTTCATGATCAACACGCCGGTCGCGCTCTTCTACCTCCAGGGGCTCAATACCACCGCGGTCCACGCCCATGCGGCGCTGTTCGGGGTATACGGCTTTCTCGCGCTTGGCTTCACCCTGCTGGTGCTGCGCTACATCCGGCCCGAGATCGCGTTCAACGAGCGGCTGATGCGCGTCGGCTTCTGGGGGCTTAACGCCGGACTGGTGCTGATGATCTTCACCAGCCTGCTGCCGGTCGGGCTGTTCCAGTTCGAGGCGAGCGTGACCACCGGCATGTGGTATGCGCGCAGCGATACCTTCCTCCAGCAGGGTTTTCTTGAGACCTTGCGCTGGGTCCGCACCTTCGGCGACGTGGTGTTCATCGTCGGCGGGGTCGCGGTCGCGTGGCAGGTCGTGATCCTCGGCCTGTGGCGGAAGGGCGCGCGGGCATGAGCATGGTGATGATGGCCGCCGGCGCGCCGGGCGCCGACGCGCGGTCGCCGCTCTGGCTGCGCGGCGGCTATCGCCTGCTCTTCGGGTGCGGCGCGCTGTGGGCGGTCATCGTCGCGACCTTGTGGGTCGGCGCGCTCGGCGGGCGCTGGACGCTGCCGATCGCGATGGAGCCGCTCGCCTGGCACCAGCACGAGATGCTGTTCGGCTATCTCGGCGCGATCATCGGCGGCTTCGTCAGCGCCGCCATGCCCAACTGGACCGGGCGGCCGACGGTGACCGGCTGGCGGGTTGCGGCGGTCGGCGGCCTGTGGCTCGCGGCGCGGCTGGCGATCCTCTTTTCGGCGACGGTGCCGCCGTTCGTCGGCGCGGCGCTCGATGTCGCCTATCTGCTGATCCTGCTCGCCTATGCGGCGCGCGAGATTTTCGCCTCGGGCAACCGCAACAAGCCGATCCTGATCATCCTCCTCCTGTTCGCGGTCGCCTGCGCGCTCGATCATGCCGCGATGATGGGCGCGCTCGCCGATCCGGCGCTCGGCGTGCATATGGGCTTTGCGCTCATCCTGCTGCTGATTTCGCAGATCGGCGGGCGCATTACCCCCGCCTTCACGCGCAACTGGCTGATGCGGCAGGGGAGCAAAGAGGGCCTGCCGACCTTGCCGAACCGCTTCGACATGGCGGTGATCGGGGCCACCGCGCTGGCGCTCGCGGCGTGGGTTGCGGGGCCAGCCAGCCCCATCGCGGCCGGATTGCTGATCGCGGCGGGCGTGCTCCAGTTCGTTCGCCTCGCGCGCTGGGCGGGGATGAAGGCGCTCAGCGATCCGCTCGTCTTCGTTCTCCACCTCTCCTACGCCTGGCTTCCGGCGGGACTGATCCTGCTCGGCTGCGCGACGCTGCATCCTTTCCTGCCAGTGTCGAGCGCGGTGCACGCGCTTGGTGCCGGGGCGATGGGGGCGATGACGCTGGCGGTGATGACGCGCGCGACGCGCGGCCACACCGGCCGCCCGCTCGAGGCCGACCGCGCGACCGTCCTCATCTATATCCTCGTCCATTCGGGGGCGCTGCTGCGCGTGATCGCGCCGCTCCTGCCGTTCGACTATATGACGGCCATCGCGGTCGCGGGCGGGCTGTGGGCCGCCGCTTTCCTGCTGTTCCTGCTCGTCTATGTCCCGATGGCGGTGCGGCCGGCGCGTGCGGCGTGACAGCTGCGCTTTTGGAACCATCCTCCCTTCCCAGCAGCGCCGCAGTCGACTATGGCGGATGGGTGACCGATTGTGCATCCTGCGTCGTCCGCAACCGGGCCATTTGCGCGAGCCTCGATGCCGACGAATTGGCGCTGCTCGGAAAATTGGGCCGCCGCCAGCGGGTGAAGGCGGGGCACACCTTGCTGTGGGAAGGCGACGACGCGCCGGTCGTCGCCAATGTCCTCGACGGCGTGCTCAAGCTGGTCGTGGCGGCCGCCGACGGACGCGAGCAGATCGTCGGCATCGTCTTTCCCTCCGATTTCATCGGCCGCCCGTTCGGCAAGGAAAGCCCTTACAGCGCAACCGCGATGACCGATGCCGAGGTCTGCATCTTCAACCGCAAGAGCTTCGACGAATTCGCGAGCGCGCATCCCGATCTGCAGCACAAGCTGCTGCGCCGCACGCTCGACGAACTCGACCGCGCGCGGCACTGGATGATGCTGCTCGGTCGCAAGTCGGCGTCGGAGAAGGTCGCCTCCTTCCTGCTCGAAATGTCCGAGCGACTGTCGGGGCAAGGCTGCGATGCCGGGACGCGAAGCGGGTTCGAACTGCCGTTCGGTCGTCAGCAGATCGCCGACATATTGGGCCTGACGATCGAGACGACGAGCCGCCAGCTCACCAAAATGCGCGCCGACGGCCTGCTCGACCTGCCCTCGCGCCGCGAGATCGTCATCAACGACCGCGCGGCGATGGAGGACATGGCGGGCTGACAGGCCATCGGCGCCAGTGGGGAGCCATTTAAAAGCGGAAACCGACCCCGGCGCTGATCACCCAGGGATCGAGCCGGTGTTTCGTCGCCAGCACTTCGGTCGTGCCGGCATACCAATGCGCGGTCGGGCGCAGGATATAGCGCTTGGCGTCGAGGGAGAGGGAGAGCCCCCGGTCGTTCACCGGAATGTCGATCCCTGCCTGCACCGCTACGCCGAACTTGTCGCCCATCTTCTGCCGCGTCGCGCCGAGCGCGCGCGTCGCCGCGCCCGGCTTTTCGTCGATGAAGATGAAATAGCTGGGACCCGCGCCGACATAGGGCTGCACGCCGCCGTCTTCGCCGAAATGATATTTGACCGTCAGCGTAGCGGGCACGATCTTCGCGTTTGAGACCAGTTCCGCCCCGGCCAGCGCGCCGCGACCATCGACGTCGTGCTGGGTGACGCCAGCGATCGTTTCGAGCGAGACATGGTCGGCGACGAAATATTCGATCGCGATCGTCGGGGTGACATTGTCGTTGGCCTTAGCCTGCGATCCCGCGGGCAGGCCGATCAGGTCGGTCTTGACGTCGCGGATCTTGCCGTCGGGGGCGACGAGCGTCGCGAGCAGCTTGACCCGTACATCGCCGGCTTTCGCGGCGGCCTGGCCCGGCAGCAGGGCGAGCGCGGACAGCGCGGCGAAGGAGAGAGGGATGCGTTTCATGATCGGCTCCTTTGTTGTCGGAGCCGATCTGCGCCCGCGCGCATCATAACGCATTGACGAAGCGCAAGGCGTTGGTTGATCCATGTCAATGTTTTCGCCCCGCCGCGAGTCCAAGGCGGCCGAAAGCCATGCGGTCCGATGAAGAGCCGCGCCGAACAGGGGCAAATGATATGGACGATCTGGTTTTCAAGGCGGGCGGCTGGATGGGGCTTGCCCTGCTGGCGCTTGTCTTTGCGGCGCTGGCGGTCGACACGCCCTTTGCCGTGCATATGGTCATCGTGGCGGTCGCCTGCCTGATCGTCCTGTGGAGCCGCCTCTCGGCCGCAGATTATGGCGGAATCGCGCGCGGCCTCCTGAAGATGCCGCCCGACGAGGGCGTCTATGACGACGATCCGGTGCGCTGGGGCGTCATCGCCACCATCTTCTGGGGCGTCGCCGGGCTTGCGGTCGGCCTCTATATCGCGTTGCAGCTCGCTTTTCCGGCGCTCAACCTCGGCATCGAATATACCAGCTTCGGGCGGCTGCGCCCGCTGCACACGTCCGCGGTGGTCTTTGCGTTCGGCGGCAATGCGCTGATCGCGACGAGCTTCTACGTCGTCCAGCGCACCTGCCGCGCGCGGCTGGCCTTTCCGGGCGCCGCCCGCTTCGTCTTCTGGGGCTATCAGCTCTTTCTGGTGCTCGCGGCCACAGGCTATCTGATGGGCGTCACCGAGGCGCGCGAATATGCCGAGCCCGAATGGTATGTCGACCTGTGGCTGACGATTGTCTGGGTCGTCTATTTCATCGTCTTCGTCGGCACGATCGTCAAACGCCGCGAGCCGCATATCTATGTCGCCAACTGGTTCTACCTCAGCTTCATCGTCACCATCGCGATGCTCCACATCGTCAACAATCTGTCGGTGCCCGCGACGATCTTCGGGTCGAAGAGTTATTCGGCCTTCGCCGGGGTGCAGGATGCGCTGACGCAATGGTGGTACGGGCATAATGCGGTCGCCTTCTTCCTGACCGTGCCCTTCCTCGCGATGATGTATTATTTCGTGCCCAAGCAGGCCGAGCGGCCGATCTACAGCTATCGCCTGTCGATCCTCCACTTCTGGTCGCTGATCTTCCTCTATATCTGGGCGGGGCCGCACCACCTGCACTATACCGCGCTGCCCGACTGGGCGCAGACGCTGGGCATGGTCTTTTCGGTCATCCTGTGGATGCCGAGCTGGGGCGGCATGATCAACGGGCTGATGACGCTGAACGGCGCGTGGGACAAGATCCGCACCGACCCGATCATCCGCATGATGGTCGTCGCGCTCGCCTTTTACGGCATGGCGACCTTCGAGGGGCCGATGCTGTCGGTCAAGGCGTTCAACAGCCTCAGCCACTATACCGAATGGACGATCGCGCACGTCCACGCCGGGGCGCTCGGCTGGAACGGCATGATCACCTTTGCCGCGGTCTATTATCTGGTGCCGCGCCTGTGGGGGCGTCCGCGCCTCTATTCGCTGCGCATGGTCAACTGGCACTTCTGGCTCGCGACGCTGGGGATCGTCTTCTACGCCGCCTCGATGTGGGTCGCGGGGATCATGCAGGGGCTGATGTGGCGCGAATATGGCGCCGACGGCTATCTCGTCTACAGCTTTGCCGAGACCGTCGCGGCGATGCACCCGATGTATCTGATCCGCGCCGCGGGCGGGGCGATGTATCTCGCCGGCTTCCTGCTGCTCGTCTACAATGTCTGGGCGACGCTTGCGGGCAAGGTTCGCGAGGAAAAGCCGATGACCGAGACTCCATACAATGCCGCCGCGGACCGTCCGCTCGCGCCCGTTCCCGCCGAATAAGGAGCCTTTGGCCATGGCGACCCAACCTGCCGAAAAGCGCTTCAGCCACAAGAAGCTCGAACGCAACGTCAGCCTGCTCGGCTTCTTTTCGCTGATCGCCGTGGCGATCGGCGGCATCGTCGAGATCGCGCCCTTGTTCTGGATCGACAACACGATCGAGAAGGTCGACGGGATGCGGCCCTATACGCCGCTCGAACTCGCGGGGCGCAACATCTATATCCGCGAGGGCTGCTATACCTGCCACAGCCAGATGATCCGTCCGTTCCGCGACGAGGTCGAACGCTATGGCCACTATAGCCTGGCGGCGGAGAGCATGTACGACCACCCGTTCCAATGGGGGTCGAAGCGCACCGGACCCGATCTCGCGCGCGTCGGCGGGCGCTATTCGGACGAATGGCACAAGGCGCATCTGATCGACCCGCGCAGCGTCGTCCCCGAATCGATCATGCCCGGCTATGCCTTCCTCGCCGATCGCGACCTGGGCGCGGGCGACATGGCGCGCGACCTGACCGCGCTCTATCGCGTCGGCGTTCCCTATACCAGGACCGACATCGCCAAGGCGAACGACGATATCCGCGCACAGGCCGACCCGAATGCGGGCGCCGGTGACCTCGTCAAGCGCTACCCCAAGGCGCAGGTGCGCGATTTCGATGGCGATCCCGCCCGCGTGACCGAGATGGACGCGCTGATCGCCTATCTCCAGATGCTCGGCACGCTCGTCGATGTCGAGAAGGCGGCGCCGCAGGAACAGGCGCATGCGCCCGACACGAATTCGGGAGCAGCGCGATGACCTATGACGAAGTCCGGCATTTCGCCGATAGCTGGGGCCTGATCGTCATGGTGACGATGTTCCTCCTCTTCATCGCCTGGCCGTTCCGCAAGGGCGCCCGCCGTCACCATGACGAAGCCGCGAACATGATCTTCAAGGAAGACGATAATGGCCGATCATAAGCGCATCGACGAAGTGACCGGAACGGCCACGTCCGGTCACGAATGGGACGGCATCGAGGAGCTCGACACGCCGATGCCGCGCTGGTGGCTGTGGTCGCTCTATGCGACGATCGTCTGGGGCATCGTCTATGTCATCCTCTATCCCGCCTGGCCGATGATCCACGGCGCGACCGAGGGCGTGCTCGGCTGGAGCAGCCGCGGCCAGCTCGAAGCGGAGATGCAGGCCGACGCGGCGCGCCGGGCGCCGGTGATGAACGCGATCGCGGCAACGCCGATCGCCGACCTGCCCGCGAAGCCCGAACTGATGCAGGCGGCGGTGCAGGGCGGGGCGGCGGCCTTTCGCGTCCATTGCGTCCAGTGCCACGGCGCGGGCGGCGCGGGGGTGAAGAAGCTCTATCCCAGCCTGACTGACGACGACTGGCTGTGGGGCGGCGACCTGTCGACGATCGAATATACGATCACCCACGGCATCCGGAATCCCGATCATGCGGCGACGCGGACCAGCCAGATGCCCGCCTTCGGGCGCGACGGCATCCTCGAACCCGCGCAAATCGCCGATGTCGTCAGCCATGTCCGTGTCATCAGCCACCAGGAAAAGCCGAGCGCGTCGTCGGCGCGCGGCGCGGTGCTGTTCGAGGCGAATTGCGCGGTGTGTCATGGCCCCGCCGGCAACGGCGGGCGCGAGGTCGGCGCGCCGAAGCTGACCGACGCCATCTGGCTCTATGGCGGCGACCGCGCGAGCATCGCGGCGACGGTGACCCAGCCGCGCAACGGCGTGATGCCGCGCTGGAACAGCCGGCTCGACCCGGTGACGATCAAGATGCTCGCCGCCTATGTCTATTCGCTCGGCGGCGGCGAGAAGGCACCGGCGCCGGCGGTCGAAGGACAGGGAGCCGATGGCCAGCCCTGACGACCTGACCGGCGAGCATGGCTCGCTCTATGCGGCGCGCAAGGGCGTCTACCCCAAGAAGGTCGACGGCCCTTTCCGGCGCTTCAAATGGGCGATCATGGCGGTCACGCTGGCGATCTATTACGGAACGCCGTGGATCCGCTGGGATCGCGGACCACACGCGCCCGATCAGGCGGTACTCGTCGACCTCGCGAACCGGCGCTTCTACATGTTCCAGATCGAAATCTGGCCGCATGAATTCTATTATGTCGCGGGCCTGCTCATCATGGCGGGGATCGGGCTGTTCCTCGTCACCAGCGCGGTCGGGCGCGCGTGGTGCGGCTATGCCTGCCCGCAAACGGTGTGGACCGACCTGTTCCAGCATGTCGACCGGCTGATCGACGGCGACCGCAACGCGCAGATCCGCCTCGCGAACGGGCCGTGGACAGCGGAGAAGATTGCCAAGCGGACGGTCAAATATGCGATCTATCTGACCGTGGCCTTCTGGACCGGCGGCGCGTGGATCATGTATTTCGCCGACGCGCCGACGCTGACGCACGATTTCTGGACCGGGCAGGCGGCGCCGGTCGCCTATGTCACCGTGGCGGTGCTGACCGCGACGACTTTCGTCCTCGGCGGTTTCTTGCGCGAGCAGGTGTGCATCTATATGTGCCCCTGGCCGCGCATCCAGACCGCGATGATGGACGAGAAGTCGCTGCTCGTCACCTATAAGGACTGGCGCGGCGAGCCGCGCGGCAGCGTCAAGAAGGCCGAGAAGAACCCCGGCGCCTTCGGCGACTGCGTCGACTGCAACCAGTGCGTCGCGGTCTGCCCGACCGGCATCGACATCCGCGAGGGGCCGCAGATCGGCTGCATCACCTGCGCCTTGTGCATCGACGCCTGCGACAGCGTGATGGCGCAGGTCGGGCGGCCGCGCGGGCTGATCGACTATTGCACCCTCGACGACGCCGCCACCGAAAAGGCGGGCGGGGTCGCGCCGCCGATCCGCAAGACGCTTTTCCGCCCGCGCACCCTGATCTATTTCGGCCTGTGGGGCGCGATCGGCCTTGCGATGCTCTTCACCCTCGGCCAGCGCACCCGGCTCGACCTCGCCGTCCAGCACGAGCGCAGCCCGCTCTATGTCCAGCTGTCCGACGGCGCGATCCGCAACACTTACACGCTGAAGCTGCGCAACATGGAGCTGCGGCCGCGTGACGTCGAGGTGACGCTGAGCGGCCTTCCGGGCGCCCGGCTGTGGACCGAGGACGGCGCGCGCGAAACCGCGGGGCAGAGCCTGCGGATGCCGCTGGCGCCCGACAGCGTGACGAGCGCGAAGCTGTTCGTCGTCGCCCCCGGCGCGGGACCGGCGCGGCAGGATTTCACCATCGCGGTGCGCGCGCTCGACGACGATCCGCGCGGCGACCGCGAGACCATCCAGTTCGACCGTCCGGGGACCGAGCCATGACCGACAAGCGCGAGCCGAGGCCCTTCACCGGGCGCCACGCGGCGATGATCCTGATCGCCTTTTTCGGCGTCGTCATCAGCGTCAACATCGTGATGGCGAGCTTCGCGCTGTCGACCTTCGGCGGCACCGTCGTCGACAACAGCTATGTCGCGAGCCAGCATTATAACGAATGGCTCGCGCGCGCCGACGCACAGGACCGGCTCGGCTGGGACAAGAGCGTGATGGTCGACGAGGGCCGTCACGTTCGGCTGGCCGTCCGCAAGGACGGCGCCCCGGTGGAGGGACTGCGCATCGTCGCGACGCTTCGCCACCCGCTCGGCCAGACGCCCCCGCGCGCGATGCGCTTCGCCCCGGCGGCGGACGGCACGCTGCGCTCGCTCGATGCGCTGCCCGCCGGGCGCTGGCAGCTCGACCTGTCGGTGCATCGCGGCACCGATGAGGCGCGCTACCGGATCGATCTCAAATGACAGAGGCCGCCACCCTGCTCGTCGAGCGCGATTTCGCGGTGCCCGACATCCGCTGCGCGGGCTGCATCGCCAAGCTGGAGCAGGGGCTGGTGCGCGACCGGCGGATCGCGGCGGCGCGCGTCAATTTCACCGAAAAGCGCGTGCATATCTCCTGCACCCCCGACGCCGAAACGCCCGAGCTGATCGGCGCCTTTTCGCTGCTGGGGTTCGAGGCGCATCCGATCGGTGATGGCCCGGCCGAAGTCGACGGCGGTGCGTCCGACAGTCGCGCGCTGCTGCGCGCGGTCGCGGTCGCGGGCTTCGCGATGATGAACATCATGCTGCTGTCGGTGTCGGTCTGGTCGGGCGCGGGCGGCGCGACGCGCGACCTGTTCCACTGGCTGTCGGCGGCGATCGCGCTGCCTACGGTGGCCTATGCCGGGCGCAGCTTCTTCCGCTCGGCGTGGCGCGCGGTGCGCCACGGCCGGACCAACATGGACGTGCCGATCAGCATCGGCGTGATGATCGCGACCGCGCTCAGCCTATACGAAACCGCGACGCACGGCCCCCACGCCTATTTCGACGGCGTGGTGATGCTGCTCTTCTTCCTGCTTTGCGGCCGCTGGCTCGACAGCGTGATGCGCGACCGCGCGCGCGGCGGAGTGACCGCGCTGCTCCGCAACATGGGGACCGGCGCGATGGTCGTCGGTGCCGACGAGACGAGCCGCTGGATCGACGCCACCGCGCTTCAGCCCGGCATGGTGATGCTCGTCGCGGCGGGCGAGCGCCTGTCGGCCGACGGCGTCATCATCGGCGGCGCCAGCCGGATCGACCTGTCGCTGCTGACCGGCGAGAGCGCGCCGCAGGATGTCAGGCTCGGCGATCCGGTCCACGCCGGGACGCTGAACGTCGAGGCGCCGATCCGCGTCCGGGTGACCGCGGCGGGCGCCGACACCGCGATCGCCGACATCGCGCGGCTGATGGGCGAGGCGGCGCAGGGCAAGTCGCGCTATGTCCGCATCGCCGACCGCGCGGCGCGTTACTATGCGCCCGCCGTCCACACGCTGGCGCTGCTCGCCTTCGCCGTATGGATGATCGCGGGCGCGGGCTGGCACCACAGCCTGCTGATCGCGGTCGCGGTGCTGATCATCACCTGTCCCTGCGCCCTCGGCCTCGCGGTGCCCGCGGCGCAGATCGTCGCGGCGGGCACGCTGATGCGCGTCGGGGTGCTGGTGAAGGACGGATCGGCGCTCGAACGGCTGGCCGAGGTCGACCGCGCGATGATCGACAAGACGGGAACGCTGACGCTCGGCCGCCCGGTCGCGACCAATCTGGCCGAGACAGACGGCAGCGTCCGCGCGCTGCTGCTCGCACTGGCGCGCGCCAGCCGCCATCCGCTCAGCGAAGCGCTGACCCGCGATCTGACGGCGATGGACGTCGTGCCGGTGGCGGTCGAGGCGATCCGCGAGACCCCCGGCTTCGGGGTCGAGGCCTTGTGGGAAGGGCACCGGGTGACGCTCGGCCGCCCGGCGCAGCCCGCCGCCGACAGCGCGCTTGCGACCGAGCTGGCGGTCGACGGCGTTCCGGTGATCACCGTCCGCTTCGCCGACGCGCTGCGTCCCGATGCTGCCGAAACGATCGCCGCGCTGGAACAGGCGGGGGTCGCGCCGACCATATTGTCGGGCGACCGCGCCGCCGCCGTCGCGCCGGTCGCGCGCGAACTCGGGCTCACCGCCCAGACCGGGATGAGCCCGCAGGACAAGCTCGCCGCCATCGCGCGGCAGGCGGCGGCGGGGCACAAGGTGCTGATGATCGGCGACGGGCTCAACGACGGTCCCGCGCTCGCTGCGGGCCACGCCTCGATCGCGCCGGGCTCGGCGAGCGACGCGGGCAAGAATGCCGCCGACTGCATCTTCCTCGGCGACCGGCTGATGCCGGTGGTGCAGGCGATCCGCGTCGCGCGGCGGACGCAGACGATCGTGCGGCAGAATTTCATGCTCGCGATCGGCTATAACGCCATCGCGGTGCCGCTCGCCTTCATGGGGTATGTGACGCCGCTGGTCGCCGCCATCGCCATGTCGGGATCGTCGCTGATCGTCGTCGGCAATGCGCTGCGGCTGAAGGGCGCGGCGCGGTGAACGGGCTGCTCGTCCTGATCCCGGTCGCGCTCGGCCTCGGGCTGATCGGCCTTGCCGCCTTCTTTTGGTCGCTGCGTGGGGGGCAGTTCGACGATCTCGACGGCGCCGCGCTCCGCATCTTTGTCGAAGAAGAGGAAGAGGATGATACGCCATGACCGTGCGGTCTATCGTCCTGATGCTGGGCGCGGCGGCGCTGATGCAGCCGCCTGTGGCCGACGCGCGCGTGCTGACGATCCCGGCGTGCGGCGGCGCATCGCACCGGATGATGGTTCCCGGCGACCCCGCCGACCCCGAACAGCGCCGCGACTGCGCCAAAGCCTGCCACGCGATCGGCGACCGCCGCGGCAAACGGGCGGGGCCGAAGGGCTGCTGCTGAATTTGTCGCCGTTGATCCCGGTCAATGTCGTAGCGGAAGTTTGCCCATAGGATGCCCGCATGTGGTCCTATCATCCCGATCTGCTCGCAAAGCCGGTGCCGCGCTACACCAGCTATCCGACCGCGATGGAGTTCGTCGAAGACGTCGGTGCCGACGATTATACGCGCGCGCTCGAAGCGGTGGATTCGGCGACACCGGTCTCGCTCTATGTCCACATCCCCTTTTGCGAAAATATCTGCTGGTATTGCGGCTGCAACACCGGCGGCGCCGGGCGCAAGCAGCGGCTCGACGATTATCTGACCGCGCTCCGGTCGGAGATCGCGCTCGTCGCGAAGCGGCTCGGCGGGCGCGGGCGCATTCGCCGCATCGCCTTCGGCGGCGGCAGCCCGAACGCGATCGCGCCGGTCGAGCTGGTGCGGCTGCTCGACCTGCTGCTCACCGTCTTCGACGCGCACCGTCCCGACGTCTCGATCGAGCTCGACCCGCGCGGCTTCTCGTCCGAATGGGCGCTGGTGCTCGCGGCGGCACATGTCACGCGGGTCAGCCTGGGCGTCCAGACCTTCGCGCCGCACGTCCAGCAGGCGATTGGGCGCATCCAGCCGCTGTCGCATATCGAGCGCGTCGTCGCCGCGCTGCGCCTGCGCGACATCGACGCGATCAATTTCGACCTGATGTACGGACTTCCGGGGCAGGACCTCGCCGATGTCGACGCGACGATCGACGAAGCGCTGGCGCTGGCGCCGAGCCGCATCGCCTTTTTCGGCTATGCCCACCTGCCACAGATGATCGCGCGCCAGCGGCGGATCGACGCGAGCCGGCTGCCCGACCAGCGGCTGCGCTTCGAGCAGGCCGAACTTGGCTATCGGCGCCTGACCGCCGCCGGCTATGTTCCCGTCGGCTTCGACCATTTCGCGCGTCCCGACGATTCGCTCGCCGTGGCGGCGCGCGAGGGGCGGGTGAACCGCAATTTCCAGGGCTTTACCGAGGACGACGCCCCCGTCCTCATCGGCTTCGGCGCCAGCGCGATCAGCAAATTTCCCGATCTGATCGTCCAGAACGAGAAAAAATCGGGCCCCTATCGCGACCTCGTCGGCGAAGGCCGGCTCGCGGCGATGCGAGGCGTCCGCGTCGATGCGGGGGAACAGCGTCGCGCCGCGCATATCCGCGACCTGCTGTGCAACGGACGGGCGCATCTGGATGCTGCCGAGATCGCTTCGGCCCGCGGCGCCCTGTCGGATTTCGAGCAGAAGGGCGTGATCGAGTGGGACGGGGAGGCGCTGGTGATCCGCGATTGCGGCCTGCCTTACGCTCGCCACGTCGCCGCCTGCTTCGACGGCATCCGGGGAAATATCGCGGCGGTTTGATCTGCCGTCCGCGTCAGTGGGTGGCGATAAGCGCCAGGACCACGCCGATGACGACCAGGAACAGCCCCGCCGCCTCCTGCCAGCGAACCGGTTCGCGCAGATAGAAATGCGCGAAGCCGATGGTGAAGACGACCTCGACCTGCCCGACGACCCGCACGAGTGCGGCGGGGGCGGCGGCGAAGCCGGTATACCAGCAAGCCGAGCCAAGCGCCGACAACAGGCCGACCTGGCTCGACGAGCGCCATGTTCGCCCGACGGCGCGAAGCGTGTCGCGATCGCGCGCGACGATCCAGGCGAGATGAAGGAGGCTTTGCATCGCCATCACGATGACCAGCGTGACGAGCGCCGACGCGACGACGTCGAGGCCCGGCAATTCGGCGGTGGCGAATTTGATCGCGACCGCCGCGAAGGCGAACATCGACCCTGCCCCCAGGCCATGGAGTGCGGCGGGCTGTCCCAGCGATGCGAGAATCTGGCGTGCGGTGATCCCGCGCCCGCTTAGCGCAAGCACCAGCACGCCCGCGACGCCGGCGACGATTCCCGCCCAGGCGAGCAGCGGCAGGCGCTCGCCGAAGAAGAGCGCGGTCACCAGCGCCGCCTGAATCGCCTCGGTCTTGGAAAAGGCGGTGCCGACCACGAAGCCGCGATGCCCGAAGGCGAGGATCAGCAGGATCGTCCCCGCCATCTGCGTGACCGCGCCGACCAGCGCGAAACCCAGAAAGGCGGGGCTCGGCGCCGGCAGCGTGACGGGGTGCGTCCAGAGCCAGATGGCCGCGAACAGCACCGCAAAAGGCAGGCCATAAAGATAGCGTACGAACCCGGCGCCGCTGACGCTGAGCTCGGCGCGCAGCCGCTGCTGGAGCGCGGTGCGCCACGCCTGGAAAAGCCCGCCGAATAGGGACGCGGGAAGCCAGATCGGATTCATGCCGCGAAGCCCGCGGTGCGCGTCGCCGGAAGCGGCCCTCTGTCTAAAATCGTGCGTCTCCCCTCGCGCCCCTTGCCCCGCGCGCTGCGTTCGGCCTATATAATTAGTATTCTAAGTAAATGGCGATCGGGGCGCAATGGTGCAAATGCGATCGACGGAAAGGGCAATATGGAGCCGATGGACGACACGGCGAACGCGAAGGCGGGCCGGGCGATGGCGTCGCCCGGTCCCCGCACGCTCTACGATAAGCTGTGGGATGCCCATGCCGTTGCCGAGGATGACGGCGAGACCTTGCTCTATATCGACCTGCACCTGCTCCACGAGGTGACCTCGCCTCAGGCTTTTGCGGGCCTCGCGGCGACCGGGCGGACGGTGCGGCGGCCCGAGCGCGTGCTGGCGCTGTCCGATCACAATGTCCCGACGGCGGGGCAGGTGGCGGGTCCCGCCGGCGTCGCCGACGCCGAGGCGCGGGCGCAGCTCGAGGCGCTCGTCGCCAACACGCGTCGTTTCGGGATCGAAAATTTTCCGATGGGCGATCCGCGCGGCGGCATCGTCCATGTCGTGGGCCCCGAACAGGGGCGCTCGCAGCCGGGCATGACGATCGTCTGCGGCGACAGCCACACCTCGACGCACGGCGCGTTCGGGGCGCTCGCCTTTGGGATCGGTACGTCGGAGGTCGAGCATGTGCTGGCGACGCAGACGATCCGTCAGCGCAAGTCGCGCAATATGCGGATCAGCGTCGAGGGGCATCTCGCGCCGCATGTCCATGCCAAGGATCTGGCGCTGCATCTGCTCGGGCTGGTCGGCGTCGACGGGGCGACCGGGCATGTCATCGAATATGCGGGAAGCGCGGTGCGCGGACTGTCGATGGAAGGCCGGATGACGCTCTGCAATCTCAGCATCGAGATGGGTGCGCGGGCCGGGCTGGTCGCGCCCGACACGACGACCTTCGCCTATCTCGAAGGGCGTGCGGCGGCGCCGGCGGGCGATGTGTGGACGGCGGCGCTGGCGCGCTGGCGGGCGCTCCCCAGCGACGCCACGGCCGTTTTCGACCGCGAAATACGGGTCGATGCCGCCGATGTGGCGCCGATGGTGAGCTGGGGCACGAACCCGTCGCAGGTGATCGGTATCGACGGACGGATTCCCGACCCCGCCGGTCTGCCGAACGGCGATGCGCGCGACGCTGCCGAGCGCGCGCTCGCCTATATGGCGCTGGCGCCGGGGCAGCCGATCGCCGGGACGCGGCTAGACCGGGTGTTCATCGGCAGTTGCACCAATAGCCGGATCGAGGATCTGCGGGTCGTCGCGGGCATTGTGCGTGGGCGCCGCGTCGCGCCGCATGTTCGCGCAATGGTCGTGCCGGGGTCGGGGCTGGTGAAGCGCGCGGCCGAGGCGGAGGGGATCGACGCCGTGCTGCGCGCGGCGGGTTTCGACTGGCGTGAGCCCGGATGCTCGATGTGCGTCGGCATGAATCCCGACCGGCTGCAACCCGGCGAACGCTGTGCCGCAACCTCGAACCGCAATTTCGAGAACCGCCAGGGGCGCGGCGGGCGCACGCATCTGATGAGCCCGGCACTCGCCGCCGCGAGCGCGATCGCGGGATGCATCGCCGACCCCGCAAGTCTCGGCTAGGCGATCGCCTCGAACCGCGCGATCGCGGCTTCGTGCCGCATCGTCCGCGCGATGTCGTCGAGTCCCTCGATCAGCGTCCGCCGGTCGTGCGGATCGATGTCGAACGCGATGCTCTCACCCGATGCGAGCGTGATCCGCTGCTCGATGAGATCGACGGTCATCGGCGCAAATTGCGCGAGCGCGAGCGCGAGCGCGACCGCTTCGCGCAGCCGTTCGCATATTGCGTCGGGCAGCCGGATCAACAGCAGCCCGTTCTTGCGCGCATTGTTCGAGAAGATGTCGCCGAAGCTTGGCGCGATGATGCAGCGGATGCCGAAATCGGCGAGCGCCCACACCGCATGTTCGCGCGACGATCCGCAGCCGAAATTCCGGTCGGCGATCAGGATTTGGGCATTCCGGCATGGGGCGGCGTTCAGGATGAAGGTCGCGCGCTCGGTGCCGTCCGACGCATAGCGAAGTTCCTGGAAAGCGTGTCTGCCGAGGCCGCTGCGCGACAGCGCCTTCATGAAGCGCGCGGGAATGATCATGTCGGTATCGACATTGGCGAGCGGCAGCGGCGCGGCCGCCGCCGTCAGCCGGGTGAATTTTTCCACGAATCTCTTTCTATAACTTAGTATTCTAAGTATATGGTGAGAGCGCTCTTGTCCAATATTATCGGGGCGCCCTGGCTATTGCCGCGCGAATCATAGACCCCTAAGGTTCGCACGAAGGGGACAGTCTTTGACCAAGAAGAACCAGTCTTTCCGGTATCCGGCGGAATATTACACCAACCCGGAAAACAGCATCGGCTATCTCGCGCGCATCGTTTTCCGATCCTTTTCGCGCCTGCTCGAACGCAGCACGCTGGCCTATGACGTGTCGGCGGGGCAATGGCGTTTCCTGCGCCAGCTTTGGCGCGAGGACGGCATCACCCAGCGCGAACTCAGCGAACGGGTGGGGATGCGCGAACCGACGACGGTGGTGGCGCTCAAGGGGCTCGAAAAGGCGGGCTTCATAACGCGCACCAAGACGGCGGAGGATCGGCGCAAGACCTTCATCTATCTGACGCCGCACGCCAAGAAGCTCGAACTGATTCTCGCGCCGCTGAATGCCGAAGTGCACAAGGTCGCGACCCGCGGCATGACCGACGAGGAGGTCGAGACGCTACGGCTTCTGATGCGGCGCGTCGTCGAGAATCTGGCCGACGAAACCGCCAAGCTGTCGACGCTGTCGGACATCAAGGCCTGACCGCTACGTCAAAAGCGGTTGCGGTTCCTTCCTGAAATAGATTAGTATTCTAATCATTTTATCGGGAGGGAAAATTGACCAAGATTGCGGTTGTCGTCGGAAGCACGCGCGAGGGGTCGTTCAACCGGATGCTCGGAAAGCTCGCTGTCGGGGCGCTGGAGGCGGAAGGCGCCACCGTCGCCGACATCGATCTCGCCGATTTCGATCTGCCGCTTTATTCGGCGGCACGCGAAGCCGGGGCTTTCCCCGCCGATGCCGAACGGCTGAAGCAGCTCTTCGCGGCGCAGGACGGCCTGCTGTTCGTGTCGCCCGAATATAATGGCTCGGTATCGCCCTTGCTCAAGAACGCCATCGACTGGGCGTCGCGCCCGACCGGCGGCGAATCGCTCGTTGCGCTCAGCGCCTATCGCGGGAAAGCGAGCGCGGTCATGGCGGCGTCGATCAGCCCGTTTGGCGGGCTGCGCGGCCTGATGCACCTGCGCCAGATCCTGTCGACGATCCAGACATTGGTCATCCCCGAACAGGTGCTGATACCGAACGCCCACGCCGCCTTCGACGCCGACGGCAACCTCGTCGAAGCGCTGCCCGCGACGCTGGTCGGCATGACTGCGGCGCGGCTGGTCGCGGTGGCAAAGGCCCTCGCCGTCTAGCTCTTGCGCTCGATATTGTCGCCCCAGTCGGCCTCGAGCGTCGCGAGCAATGCGTCGAACCGTTCGTGGCCGAGTCGCTCGGCGAGCTGATCGGACAGCGCGTCCATTGCGTGCTGCGCATCCTGCCGCATCCGCGCGCCCGTCGGGGTCAGCGACACGACCATGTGCCGCCGGTCGTCGGGGTCGGGGGCAAGTTCGACCATGCCGAGCCGCACCATCTGATTGATCGTGCTGTGGATCGCCTGGCGCGATACGCCCAGATTGCGGGCGATGTCCGACGGGCGCACGATGCCGCTGACGATATTGGTCATGACCATCGATTGCGGCCGGCTGACGTCGGGCCACCCACGATCGTGAAGCCGCGACTGAAGGCCTTCGTCGAGCCAGCAGAAGCGCTGGAACAGAGCGATGATAAGCTGATTGGTGCGCATGAGACGCTGACGATATACCCCTGTTGCCGGCGGGCGCCGACGGGGTCACGCTAGAAGAGCGGGAGACGCGAGGCAAGGCAGGGCGGCGTTGCCAAAGCAAAATACTTAGTATACTATCCTTTTGGAGATGAGGGAGTCACACGCCGCATGGACGGTTTGATGCAGAATGTGCCGTTGACGGTCGACCGGATCATCGACCATGCGGCGGCGTGGCACGGCGCGCGCGAGGTGGTGTCGCGCGATGCCGAGGGTCGGGTCACGCGGGCGACCTATGCCGACATCCGTGACGATGCCAAGCGGGTGTCGAACGCGCTCGCGGCGGCGGGAATGAAGGCGGGAGACCGCATCGCGACGATGGGCTGGAACAGCGCGCGCCACCTTGCCGCCTGGTACGGCGCGGCGGGCATGGGGATCGTGCTTCATACGCTCAACCCGCGGCTGTTTCTCGAACAGATCGCCTATATCGCCAATCATGCCGGCGACCGGCTGCTGATCGCCGATCCGGCGATTGCCGACCTCGTCGAGGAACTGTTGCCGCAGGTGCCGTCGATCGAAAAAGTGATTTTCTTCTGCGACGCGGCTTCGCTGCCGAAGACCAGTTTCGATGCGATCGCGTTCGACGACTGGATCGCGGATCATCCGGCCGATTATGCATGGGGCGGGTTCGACGAGAATGCCGCCTGCGGGCTCTGCTATACCAGCGGGACGACCGGCAATCCCAAGGGCGTGCTTTATTCGCACCGCTCCAATTACATCCATGCGCTGATGACCTTGCAGCGCGATGCGCTGGCGCTGTCGGCGCGCGATACGGTGCTGCTTGTGGTGCCGATGTATCATGCCAATGCCTGGGGCGTCGTCTATTCGGCGCCCGCGGTCGGCGCGAAGCTGGTGCTGCCGGGGCAGCGGATGGACGGCGAATCGATCTATCATCTGATCGAGGAAGAAGGCGTCACTTATTCCGCCGCGGTGCCGACGGTGTGGCAGATGCTGCTCACCTATATGCAGGAGAATGGCAAGCGTTTCACGACGCTGGAACGTGTCACCATCGGCGGCTCGGCGTGTCCCGAATCGCTGATTCGCACCTTTCGCGACGATTATGGCGTCGACGTCATCCAGGGCTGGGGTATGACTGAAACCTCGCCGCTCGGCACGGTGTCGGTGCCCAATGCGTCGGTCGCGGCGAAGTCCGACGACGAGCAGATGGCATATAAGCTCAAACAGGGCCGGCTGCTCTGCGGGCTGGAGATGAAGCTGGTCGATGACGCCGGGAACCGTTTGCCGCACGACGGCAGGACGCCCGGACGGCTGATGATCAAGGGGCCCACGATCGCGCGCGGTTATTTCGGGGGCGAAGGCGGCGACGTGCTCGACGCCGAAGGTTTCTTCGACACCGGCGACGTCAGCACGATCGACGCCGAAGGCTATATGCAGATCACCGACCGCGCCAAGGATGTGGTGAAGTCGGGCGGCGAGTGGATCAGCTCGATCGAGATCGAGAATATCGCGATGGGGCATGACGCGGTCGCCAACGCGGCGGTCGTCGGCATCGCACACCCCAAATGGGACGAGCGGCCGATCCTGCTGTGCGAGCTGAAACCCGGCGCGAGTGCGTCCGCCGATGACCTCAAGGCCTATCTCGACGGCAAGATCGCCAAATGGTGGATGCCCGACGACGTGCTGTTCGTCGACAGCATCCCGCTCGGCCCGACCGGCAAGATCGACAAGAAGGCGATCCGCGCCGGGCTCGACGGTTACACGCTGCCTTTCGAAGTGACCCGCTGACAAACTTCATATCAGGAGAGACGATGATGGTGGACCCGAACGGGATCGAAGGACTGGACGCGCAATTCATCGGACTGGTGTCGCCGACGGCGCCGCGTATCCAGGCGGGTGGGCATCCGTGCCAGGGCATTTATTGGACCGAGGCGGGCAAGCGGCCGAAGGTCGCGATCATCGCCACCCATTACAACGTCGATTTCTCCGAACATTATATCGCCCCCTATTTCGCGCGGCAGGGCTTCGGCTTTCTCGGCTGGAACACGCGCTATCGCGGGGTCGAGGATCAGTTTCTCCTCGAACATGCAGTGCTCGACATCGGCGTCGGCATGAAATGGCTGAAGGAGGAGGCCGGGGTCGAGCAGATCGTCATTCTCGGCAATTCGGGCGGCGGCTCGCTGATGGGTGCCTATCAGGCCGAGGCGATCGCGCCGACGCTGACCGACCGGCTGCCTTCGGTCGGGCAGGATGCGCTCGCCCAGATCATCAAGGGCGACCTCTATATCAGCTTCAACGCGCATCAGGGGCGCCCCGAAGTGCTGACCGACTGGATGGACGCGTCGGTGATCGACGAGAATGACCCGACGCTGACCGATCCCGAACTCGACCCGTTCAACCCCGACAACGGACCGCCCTATTCTGAAGCGTTTATTACGAAATATCGTGCTGCCCAACGCGCGCGCAATCAGCGCATCACCGATTGGGCGAAAGCCGAGCTCGCGCGCCTGAACGCGGCGGGCATTCCCGACCGCATCTTCCCGATGTTCCGCTGCTGGGGCGACATCCGCTGCGTCGATCCCTCGATCGACCCGTCGGACCGCAAGCCCAACTGGTGCTATCGCGGCGACCCCGCGATCGCCAACCGCACGCCGAGCATCGGGCGCGCCAACACGATCAAGACGTGGCTCAACATGTGGAGCCTCGAAACCTCGCCGTGTCAGGGCCAGCCGCATCTTGCCAAGCACGACACGCCCGCGCTGGTCGTTCAGGGAACCGCCGACACCGGCGTCTTTCCAAGCGACGCACGGAAAATATTCGACTTCCTGGGGTCGAAAGACAAGAAGATCGAACTGATCAAGGGCGCGCATTATTTCGAGGATTCGATCGAAGAGCGCCAACATGCCGCCGATCTAGTTGGCGCGTGGATTCGGGAGAAGCTCTGACGTGACGGCGGATGCCGAGATTGTTGCAGGGCTGCGCGACGCCGGTCTGGTCGGCGAGGGCGAGGTCGTCCTCGAGCCGCTGACCGGCGGCGTGTCGTGCGATGTGTGGAAGGTCGAGACGCCGACCGGGCCGATCGTCGTCAAGCGCCCGCTCGAACAATTGCGCGTCGCCGCCGAATGGCACGCGCCGGTCGAGCGCGGGCAGAGCGAAGTGCGCTGGCTGCGGCGCGCGCGCGGCGTCGACGCGCGCATCGCGCCCGAGGTGCTCGCCGAGCTGCCGGTCGGGCACGCCTTCGCGATGCGCTTCGTGCCCGGCTGCCCGGTGTGGAAGGACGAACTGACCGCGGGGCGCGTCGACGTCGATTTCGCGGGCGCGGTCGGCCGGTCGATCGCCGCGGTGCACGCCGCGACCGCGAACAGCCCCGCCGATCGCGACGCCTTTCCCACCGACGCGATGTTCCGGGCGCTGCGCGTCGATCCCTTCCTGCTGTTCGTCGCGCAGAAGGATGCCGAACTCGCACCGGCGCTTTATACGCTCGCCGACGACCTCACGTCGCGCAAGGTTGCGCTCGTCCACGGCGACGTCAGCCCCAAGAATATCCTCGTCAGCGACGACGGTCCGGTCTTCCTCGATGCCGAATGTGCGGTTTACGGCGACCCCGCTTTCGATCTGGCATTCTGCACCACCCATCTGCTGCTCAAGGCGGTGTGGTTGGGCGACGAACGGCTTGGGCAGTCGGCGGCGGCGCTTGTTGAAGCCTATCGTGCCGGCATCGACTGGGAAGACGCTGCCGACCTGCTGCTCCGCGCGGGCAAGCTGACCGCCGCGCTGCTGCTCGCGCGCGTCGAGGGCAAGTCGCCCGCCCCTTATCTGACCGACCCCGATCATCGGCGCATCGTGCGCGATCAGGCGCGCGCGCTGCTGCGCAGGCCGACGCCGCTCGACGCGCTCGTTTCCCATTGGCAAAGGACTCTTCCATGACTTCGCGCATCGCTTCCGTTACCGGCCGCCAGCTCTGGGATTCGCGCGGGCGGCCCACGGTTGAGGCCGAGGTCGTGCTCGAATCGGGCGCGGTCGGCCGCGCCATCGCGCCCGCGGGCGCCTCGCGCGGCGCGCATGAGGCGATTGACCTCCGCGACGGTGGCGAGGCGTTCGGCGGCTATGGCGTCAATCGCGCGGTCGCCGGGATCGGGTCGGAGATCGCGCGCGCGATCGCCGGGATGGACGCGCGCGAACAGGCGGCGGTCGACGCCGCGCTCTGTGCGCTCGACAATACGCCGAACAAGGCGCGGCTCGGCGCGAATGCGGTCGTCGCGGTGTCGATGGCGGTGCTCCACGCCGCTGCTGCGGACGCCCGCGAGCCGCTATGGCGCTATCTCGCGGAGGGACGCAAAGTGCGCGTGCCGCTCCCCGAAATCCAGATTTTCGGCGGCGGCGCGCACGCCGGGCGGCGCACCGATGTGCAGGATTTCATGGTCATGTGCCCGAAGGCGGGCAGCTTTCGCCGCGCGCTCGAAATCACCGACGATGTCTATCGCGCCGCGGGCAAATTGATGGAAGCCAAGGGGCCGCTGTCGGGGGTCGCCGACGAGGGCGGCTGGTGGCCGAATTTCGCCTCGAACGAGGATGCGCTGGATACGCTGACCAAAGCGATCGAGGCGAGCGGGCACCGCGCGGGCGAGGAGGTGTTCATCTCGCTCGACATCGCGGCGAACGAACTCGGCGACGCCTCGGGCTACAGCCTCGCGCTCGACGACGGCCGCCTGACCAGCGAGCAGATGGCGACGCGCATCGTCGAATGGGCGAAGCGCTATCCGATCCTGTCGATCGAGGACCCGGCGGGTCAGGACGACTGGACGGCGATGGCGGCGGTTACCGCGGCGATCGGCGAACGGGTGCAGATCATCGGCGACGACGTGCTCGTCACCAATGCCGAGCGGGTCGAACGGGCAGGCGAGGCGGCGGTGTGCAACGCGGCGCTGATCAAGGTCAATCAGGTCGGCACCGTCACCGAGGCGAAGGCGGCGCTCGACGCCGCGGTGGCGTGCGGCTGGGGCGCGATCGTCTCGGCGCGCTCGGGCGAGAGCGAGGATGTCACCATCGCGCACCTCGCCACCGGCTGGGACGCGGGGCAATTGAAGGTCGGCAGCTTCACTCGCTCGGAGCGGATGGCGAAGTGGAACGAGATGCTGCGGATCGAGGAGACGATGGGCGCCGATGCCGAGTTTGCCGGCTTCTCGGCCTTTGCCGCGCCGATCGGAACCGTCGCGGCATGATCGTTCTCCACGCCCGTCCCAGCCCCGGTTTCCGCGAGGCGGTCGACGCGATCTTCGGCCCCGGCGTCGTCGTCCATGTCGACGAGGCAGCGCCGCTGGACGAGGTCGCGGGCGAGATCACCGCGCTGCTCCATGTGCTGACCCCGGTCACGGCCGACTTCATCGCCTCGGCGCCAAAGCTCAAGCTGATCCAAAAGCTCGGCGTCGGGGTCAACACCATCGCGCTCGATGCGGCGCGCGAGCATGAGGTCGCGGTGTGCAACATGCCCGGCACCAACAGCCAGGCGGTTGCCGAAATGGCGCTGTCGCTGATGATGGCGGTGCTGCGCCGCACCTGCTTCTTCGACGCGCGGACGCGGGCCGGGGAAGGATGGACCGCCGACCCGTCCGAACTCGACAGCGTCGGCGAGGTGGCGGGGCGCACCGTCGGGCTCGTCGGTTTCGGCCATTCGGCGCAGTTGCTGGCGCCGGTGCTCGCCGCGCTGGGGGCGCGGGTCGTCTATACCGCGCGGAGCGCACGCGATTTGCCCTACGAATTTTGGCCGCTCGATCGCCTGCTGGCGGAGAGCGATATCGTCTCGCTCCACATCCCCCTCACCGACGAGACGCGCGGCGCCATCGATCCGTTTGCGATGAAGAAAGGCGCGGTGCTGGTGAATACCGCGCGCGGCGAGCTCGTCGATCAGGAGCGGCTGGTCGAGGCGCTTGCGTCGGGCCATCTGCGCGGCGCCGGGCTCGACGTGTTCGCCGAAGAGCCGCTGCCGCGCGGCAACCCGCTGCTCGGCCTGCCGAACGCCGTGCTCGCGCCGCATATCGCCTGGCTGACCCCCGAAACGCTCGTGCGCAGCCTGTCGGTCGCGCATGAAAATTGCCGTCGGCTTGGGGCAGGCGAAGCGCTGTTGCATCAGGTGGTCTAGAGATTTGCCTCTTGCCGTCATTGCGAGGAGCGTAGCGACGAAGCAATCTCCAGCTATCGGCCTCGCGCAGAACCGATAGCTGGAGATTGCTTCGCTTCGCTCGCAATGACGAAGAAATTAGGATTTGCTCAAATGACTCTCCCGATCGTCCTCATCACCGGCCAACTTCTGACCGACGCCGTGTGGCAGCCTTTGCTCGACGCATGGACCGGCCGCGAGGTGATCGTCGCCGACAATCGCAGCGACGACAGCATCGAAGACTTTGCGCAGCGCCTGCTCGACAATGCGCCGCCGAAATTCGTGCTGATCGGTCACGCGATGGGCGGCTTCGTCGCGTTCGAGGTGATGCGCCGCGCGCCCGAGCGCGTCGCGAAACTCGCGCTCATCGCGACGCTCGCCTCGGCCGACGGCCCGGCGCAGACCGCGCGGCGACAGGGCTATATCGACCTGGTGGAAAGCGGTCGCTTCGATCAGGTGGTCGAGGAGCGCATCCCGATCCTCTTCCCCGAGGAGAAGCGCGGCGACGAGCGGCTGCTCGGCATCGCGAGGGCTATGGCGGCCGACACCGGCGCCGACACCTTCCTTGCGCAGCAGCGCGCGATCATGGCGCGCATCGACAGCCGCCCCCGGCTCGGCGAGATCGCGGTGCCGACCTTGCTGGTCTGGGGCGAAAAGGACGGCATCACCAGCCGCGCGCACCATGACGAGATATTGGAAGCGATTCCGGGATCGCGGCTTGAGGTCGTGCCGGGGGCTGGGCATCTGCCGACGGTCGAGGCGCCCGAGGTGGTGGTGCCGCTGCTGACGGACTTTATCGATCGATAACCTTCGTCATTGCGAGCGCAGCGAAGCAATCTCCAGCTATCAGCCTTGCACAATGCCGATAGCTGGAGATTGCTTCGTCGCTACGCTCCTCGCAATGACAAGGAGGTTTGGAGAGCTATTTCAGTTCCGCCCGCACGAGCGCCGCCCCGTCGACCATCGCCTTCAGCTTCGCCTGCGAATGTTCGCGGCTGTGGTATTTCATGCCGCAGTCGGGCGCGATCCACAGCCGTTCGGCGTCGACATAGCGCAGCGCCTCGCGGATGCGGCCCGCGACCACCTCGGGCGTTTCGACCTCTGGGATCGACAGGTCGAGCACGCCGTACATGATCGTCTTGGTCGGCAGTTCGGCGAGGATCGCGGGGTCGAGCCCCGGCTGCGCCGCCTCGATCGAGATGACGTCGATGCTGGATGCCTCGAGTTCGGCGAGGAAATCATAGGCCTTGGGCTTCGGCCCCGTCGCGCCCGCGCCGTGGTGGACCATCGCATAGCCGAAGCAGATGTGCAGCGCGGTGGTGCCGCCGACGCCGTTGAGCGCGCGGTTGATCGCCTCGATCGCATAGGCGCCCGCTTCGCCCGCGCGCGCCTGAAGATAGGGCTCGTCGAGCTGGACGACGTCGACCCCGGCCGCGAACAGATCCTTGACCTCGGCATTGACCGCGTCGGCATAATCCATCGCGAGCGACCGCGCGTCGGGATAATAGCCGTTCTCCGCCTGCTGCGTCATCGTGAAGGGGCCGGGCAGGGTGAGCTTCACCGGCTTGGTCGAATGGCGGCGGAGGAAAGCGGCGTCCTGCGCTTCGATCGGCGCGACGCGGCGGATCGGGCCCGAGACGAGCGGCACGGGATTGGCGTTGCCGGTGCGGTCGATCGCGGTGCCGTGCTTTTCGGTGTCGATCCCCGACAAGGCGGTCGCGAGCCGGTTCGAATAGCTTTCGCGGCGCATCTCGCCGTCACCGACGATGTCGATGCCGACCTCTTCCTGGTCGCGGATCGCCATCAGCGTCGCGGCCTCCTGCGCCTCGGCGAGCCACGGTTCGGGGATGCGCCACAGCGTCTCGGCGCGGACGCGTGGGGGCAGGCTGGCCTTCAGTCGCTCGCGGTCGATCAACCAGTCGGGCTGGGGGTAGCTTCCGACGATCGTCGTGGGCAATATGGGGTGGTCGAACAAGGCCAATCCTCTCGATTTTAGGGCTGGTCCGTTTTTACTTAGTATTCTATCTAATTCAAGCGAAACAGCAGCGAGGGAGAGCGAAATGATCGATCTGGACGCGATCCGGACCTTGGCGGACATACCCGCGGCGCAGGCGCGGAAGCGCGGCGATGCGGTCGCGGTGAAATTCGGGGAGCGCGAGACGAGCTTCGCCGAACTCGACGCCCGGTCGAATCGCGTCGCGAACGCGCTGCTCGCCGCGGGGGTCGCGCCGGGCGACCGCGTGTCGGCGCTGACCAAGAATCACGATGGCTGGTATCCGCTCTTCTTCGGCACCGCGCGGGCGCGCGCCTGCCTGGCCCCGGTCAACTGCCGGCTCGCGGCCGGGGAGGTCGCCTTCATCCTCGGCGATGCCGCGCCGAAACTGCTGTTCGTCGGCGAGGATTTCTTCGACCTCGCGCTCGCGGCGGTCGCCGATCTCGCCGCGCCGCCGCGGCTGGTCGCGCTCTATGGCGATCACCCGGCGTTCGAGAGCCTTGATGCGTGGCTCGGCGATGCGGCGGCGACCGCGCCCGCCGACGAACCGCAACTCGGCGACGACGTGCTCCAGCTCTACACCAGCGGCACGACCGGGCGCCCGAAGGGCGTCGTGCTCGCGAACAAAAATTATCGCCGCTTCCTCGAGATGGCGACCGAGGTCGACGGCTTCGCTTATGACGAGGACGAGACGGTGATGATCGTCATGCCGCTGTTCCACGTCGCGGGCACGAACGTCAGCTTCTCGGGCCTCGCGCAGGGCGGGCGGCTCGTGCTGGTCAAGGATTTCGCCGCCGCCGACGCGATCCGGATGATGACCGACGAGCGCGTCGCGCACGCTTTCCTCGCCCCGGCGATGATCCAGATGATGCTCCAGCAACCGGGCGCGGAGGCGGGCGATTATTCGGCGCTTCGCTCGATCGCCTATGGCGCCTCGCCGATCGCCGAGGATGTGCTGCGCCGCGCGCGCGCGGTCTTCGGCTGCGACTTCGTGCAATTCTATGGGATGACCGAAAGTTCGGGCGGCGGCTCCTACCTTTCACCCGCCGCGCACGACCTGCCGGGCAAGCTCACCTCGTGCGGCCAGCCGTGGCCGCAGACCGAAATGGCAATCCTGGGCGGCGACGGCCAGCCGCTCGGCGACGGCGAGATCGGCGAGATCGCGATCCGCGGCGACATCGTGATGAAGGAATATTGGCATCGCCCGGAGGCGACCGCCGAGACGGTGGTGGACGGCTGGCTGCGCACCGGCGACGTCGGCTATCGCGACGCCGACGGCTATTATTTCGTCCACGACCGGATCAAGGACATGATCGTGTCGGGGGGCGAGAATGTCTATCCGGCCGAGGTCGAGAGCGCGATCATGGGCTGCCCCGGCATCGCCGACGTCGCGGTGATCGGCGTCCCCGACGACAAATGGGGCGAAGCGGTAAAGGCGCTGGTCGTGCCCGCGCCGGGCGCCGAGATCGAAGCCGCCGTGGTGATCGGCTGGGCGCGCGAACGCATCGCTGCCTACAAGGCGCCGAAGAGCATCGACGTCATCGACGCGCTGCCGCGTAACCCATCGGGCAAGGTGCTCCGCCGTGAACTCCGCGCGCCCTATTGGGAAGGCCGCGACAGGGCGGTGGGATAGAGGGCGGATGTAGCTGATCCTCCCCGGCACGGGGAGGGGGGACCATGCGAAGCATGGTGGAGGGGCACCCTCGGTTTACGCTTCGATCCAGAAAAGGCGCGCCATGACGCACCTGCCCCTCCACCACCTTCGGTGGTCCCCCTCCCCGTGCCGGGGAGGATATTAAGTCCGCAATCGGTCGTAAACCGCCGCCCGATCCCGCCAAAAAAAATGGCCCGGCGCAGGGCCGGGCCAAGAGGGGTTCCCAGTGGTACCCTTGGGAATATCTATTCGGCCGGAACCGGCGTTCGGCCCATGATCATGCCCTCGCGCTTGGTGCCGTCGGCCTGCACCGGGTCGTGCGCGATGTCGCGTTCGTCGAGCGCGCGCGTCCAGGCCGCGAATTCGAGGCAGACGCCGTCGGGGTCGAAGAAATAGACCGAGCGGACATAGACGTCGTCGTTGAGCTCGGCCGAGGACTGGGTCGGCGAATTGTCGTGGTTGAGGATCGGCGTCACCTCGACCCCCTTGGCGACCAGGCGCTGGTAATAGTCGTCGAATTTTTCGGCGCGGACGTTGATCGCGATATGGTTCATCGATCCGTGCGCCGACACGAAACTGCCCTTCGTCGGCAGCGCGGCGGGGGCCGAAATGCCGGGGACCGCTTCGGGCGCGTTCGGGAACCAGAAGAAGGCGAGGCTGTCGCCGTTGCCGATGTCGAAGAAGAAATGCTGGCCGCGCCCACCGGGCAGGTCGATCGTCTTGGTGAGCGGCATACCGAGGATGTCGCGATAGAATTCGACCGTCTTCGCCATATCCTTGCACACGAGCGCCAGGTGATTGACGCCGAGGAACTCGAACTCCTTGTTGGATGCAGTCATGATCCGTCTCCTTTGTCGCAGTTCAATTGGGGGTGGCGCTCGGGCGCGCCTTCATGCGGTCGTACCAGGCCGTAACATTGGTGGCCGCGGGATCGATCGGCTGACCGACACCCGCGCCGAAATCGAGAAAGGCGAAGAGCATCAGGTCAGCGAGCGTCACCCTGTCGCCGGCGATGAAGTCGTGCCCCGCGATCAGCGGGTCGAGCCAGCGGATGCCGTCCTGCGCGACCGCCTTCAGCCCCGCCGCCGCTTCGGGCAGGCAGCGCATCCGCGCTTCGAACAGCGGCAGGCCCTCGGCGAAGCGGAAGCCGTTGGTGAGCGGCTCGCAAATCTTGAGGTCGATGCGGCGCGTCCACATGCGCGTGTTCGCGCGCTCCTCGGCAGTCGTGCCGATCAGCGCGGGCTCGGGGAAGCGCTCCTCCAGATATTCGCAGATCGCGGTGATCTCGGTCAGCACCGAACCGTCGTCGAGCGCGAGCGCCGGGGTCTGGCCGGCCGGGTTCACATCGACGGCATAGGGCGCACGCCGGTTCTCGCCGCCGCGAAGGTCGACCGTGACCTCGGGAAGCTCGATACCCTTTTCGGCCATGAACAAGGTCACGACGCGCGGGTTGGGGCCAACGCTGTTATAGAATTTCATGTCTCTTCTCTCACCTCGAACCTTTTAGCGCATTTTGATGAAATCGTCAACTAAATTGACGGTTTGAGCGGAAGGCCGGGACGCGGCCAGCGGACGCGGTAGAGGACGCCCGTCGTCGATGCCGTGATATAGGCATCGCGCCGGTCGGCGCCGCCGAACGCGATGTTGGTGATGCCGACATCGGGCAGCGGCAAGAATTCCGAACCGCCCCCTTCGGGATCGAAGATGGTGATCCCGCCCTCGACCATGGTGCCGACGCAGATGCGGCCATTTTCCTCGATCGCGAGGCTGTCGAGCAGGCGAAAGGCGGGCGGCGTGCCGACGAAGCGGCCCGGCGCCCAGGGCGGGGGCGGGGCGAGTTCGCCCGCCGCGACGACATCCATCGCCCAGACGCGCGCGGTCATCGTCTCGCTGACATAAAGGGTGTTGCCGTCGGGCGAGAGGCCGATGCCGTTTGGTCCCATCATGTCGGCGCGCTGGCGCGTGATCGCCGACCCGTCGACCCTGGCGTAATAGATCGCGCCATGGTCGCGGCCGCTCGCGCGGACCTGGCCATGGTCGGTGAACCAGAAGCCGCCGTGCGCGTCGAAGACGATGTCGTTCGGCCCCTTCAGCCGCTCGCCCTCGAAGCTGTCATAGAGCGTCGTGACCGCGCCGGTGGCAAGGTTCACGCGCTGGATCGAACCGCACGCCGCGGCGTTTGCGGCGTGGCCGGGAAAGAGCAGGGGGCCGGCCTCGACCCACTGGAACCCGCCATTGTTGCAGACATAGGCGGCGCCGTCGGGGCCGATCGCCAGCCCGTTGGGGCCGCCGCCGAGTTCGGCGACGACCGACAGCGCACCGTCCGCCGCGACGCGCGTCAGCGTGCCGCGCGCGATCTCGACGAGCAGCACCGAGCTGTCGGGCATCGGCACCGGGCCCTCGGGAAAGCGAAGGCCGCTCGCGACGACCTCGGGCTGGCCGAACCCGCTCATCGGTTCGCCGGACGCGCGGGGCTGAGGAAGTCGGCGGCGCTGAAGCCTTCGGGCGCCGCGACCTCGACGATCGGATCCTCGCGCGCGTCATATTCCATGCGCAGCGCGCGGGTGATGACGGCGTGCATGTCGTAAAGGCAGGTGATGTAGGTGAACTCGAAAATCTGTTCGTCGTCCCAGAAGCTCTTGAGCTTTTCGAATATCTCGAGCGGGACGCGGCCGCCGGCCTGGCTCAGGCAGTCGGCATAGGCGAGGACGGCGCGTTCCTGTTCGTCATAGCAATCGGCGACCTGCCAATAGGCGATGCCGGCGATCTTCTCCTCGCTGACGCCGAGGCCGCGCAGCGACTTGCAATGCTGCGAAAAGACGAACTGGCTGCCCTTGACCCATCCGGCGCGGGTCTGGCCGAGCTCGCGCAGCACCGGATCGATCTTGCGCGCCGGATGGCGATAGACCGCGAAGCCATCGACGGCATGTTTGAAGATATCGGGCGCGAGCGCGAAGACCGTCCACCAGTCGCCGGGCGTGCCGGTTGCGGTGCCCGGCTCGGCGACCGGGTCGCGCTCGCCGAACAGGCGGTCGTAATAAGCGGTGACGATCTCGTCGGTGACTTCCGAACGGGGAACCTGGCGCAGGACGGGCATGGGCGACTCCTCAGGCGTTGGCAAATTTGCGGAATTCGGCGACATGCGCGCTGTCGAAATATTCGTCCAGCCGCGTGATCTTGCCATTCTCGACCTTGCACACGATTGCGCAGGGCAGGCGGACCTCGCCGTCGTCGTGAACGCGCTTGCCCTTCAGCACATGCTGCTGGACGAAGCCGCCGGGAAAGGCGGTGAGCCGGCGTTCGGCATATTCGCGGTCCTTGATGCGCGCGACCATGCCGGTCAGCGTCTCGGCGGTCTGCGCCGGGGTGACGGTCGCTTCGTCGGTATTGTGCCAGATCTCGGCGTCGGGCGTGAAGCTGTTCTGCATCGTCGCGATGTCGCCGACCTCGATCGCGTCGAAGAAGCGCTGCGCCATCGCGCGGATATCGTCCTGCTCTGCCATGATAATCTCCTTTCAGATTTTCGCGCCGAACATGCGGCCGCCGTTGGCGGCGATCAGCCCGTCGATATCGTCGCCCTTATAGGCCGGGTCCGCCGACGGGCCGAAGGACGATAGCATGTCCTGCGTCACCAGTTCGGCCATCGCCTTCCATTCGGGGTGGGTGAAGATCCAATAGTCGCCCTTTTCGATCGCGGCGACGACGCGCGCGCCGATCCGGTCGGGCGACATGCCGCCGGCGAGGACGCCCTGCATCGCCTGGCTGGTCGCCGCGGCCCGGCCGACCTCGCTCTCGACCGGGCGCAGATCGCGCGTCGTCTCGACGATCCGCGTCGCCGACATGCCGGGCATCAGCACCGAAATGTCGACGCAGGTTTCGGCGAGTTCGTTGCGCAGCGCCATCGCGATGCCGAGCGTCGCATATTTGGAGCTGATATAGGCGACCGAGATCGGGGGCGGCACGATCGCGACCATCGACGAGGTGATAACGAGATGTCCCGGCTCGCCGCTCGCCTTCATTTCGCCGAGGAAGGTGCGGCAGGCATAAAGATGCGCGTGCGCGTTGACGGCGTAGTTCCACCGCCAGACGTCGGTGTCATATTGTTCGAACGGCCCCGATCCGCCGCCGACCCCGGCGTTGCTGAACAGGATGCGCACCGGCCCGAACGCGCGCGCCTTGGCGCCCGCCTCTGCCCAGCTTGCCTCGCTGGTGACGTCGAGCTGGAGACCGAGCGCCTTGCCGCCCGAACTGCGCAGCGACGCAGCCGCCGCTTCCGCCCCGGCACCGTCGATGTCGGCGAGGATCACCGATGCGCCTTTCGCGGCGAGCGCGCGCGCGGTCGCGAGGCCGAGGCCGCTGGCCCCACCGGTGATGAAAGCGGTCTTGCCGGCAACGTCGGTCATTCGGCGAAATCCTTTTCGAGATGACGGGTCATCGCATATTGCGCGATCCCCGCGGCGGCGGCGAAGGGCATCAGCGCCATCAGCGCCCAGCGCAGGCTGTCGGCGCCATGCGCGGCTTTCAGCGCATCGCTGACGACCCCAGCGAACAGCGGGCCGAGACCAAGACCGACGATGTTGAACATCAGCATCAGAACGGCGGCGGCGGTCGCGCGGCTGCGCGGCGGGGTAAGGTTCTGCACCAGTGCGAGCGCGGGCGCGACATAGGCGGTGCACGCGGCCATCGGGATCAGCATCAGCGCGAGCGAAAGCTGCCAGCTATCGACGAGCAGCGCCGCGATGAAGGTCGGGATCAGCACCGCGGTCGCGAGCGCCGGGATCGTTCCATAGGCGCGCGCCGAACGCTTGGCGCGATGGCTGACGAGCCAGCCGCCGCCGAGGATGCCGACGCCGAAGGTGATGCCTGCGGCGGGCGCGAACCAGGTCGCCATCGCCTCGAGCGGCATGTTCTGCGTCCGCATCAGAAAGGCCGGAATCCAGTTGAGCATCCCATAGCTGACGAAAGCGGCGAGGCCGCTGCCGATCATCACCATGCGCAGCGAGCGACGGCGGACGAACATCGCGAGGCTTTCGCCGAAGGGCAGCGCCGCGTCGGCGGGCTGGTGCGCATCCATCGCCCCGCGCGCCGGCTCGCGAACCGCCCAGATCAACAGCGGCGCGACGACGACGCCGACCAGGCCGATGACCAGGAAAGCATTGCGCCAGCCGATATTGGCGGCGGCCCAGGCGCCGAACGCCGCGCCGACGAACACGCCGAACGGGCCGTTGCAGGTGAAAAGGCCGATGGCGAGCGGGCGCTGCGCCGGCGGGTAATAATCGGCGATCACCGACAGCGACGGCGCGGTGCCGCCCGCTTCGCCGGCGCCGACGCCGAAACGCATCAGCGCGAGTTGCCAGAAGTTCGAGACGATGCCGCAGGCGGCGGTGAAGCCGCTCCACGCGACGCAGGCGATGGCGATCAGCCGGATGCGGTTCCAGCGGTCGGCGATCATCGCGACGGGGACGCCCATCGCGGCATAGAAAAGCGCGAAGGCGAGGCCGGTGAGCAGGCCGAACTGGGTGTCGCTGAAATCCATCTCGGCGCGGATCGGTTCGACGAGCACCGACAGGAGCTGGCGGTCGACGAAGTTGATCGTGCCGACGACGAACAGCATCGCGAGCGCGACGTTGCGCCGCAACGCAAGGCCGCTGTCCGGCGCCGCGCCGCCTCCGTCGAGCGTGGTCGCTTGCGTCATGCCTCTCCCCAAAATGATGCGATTCTTCGCGTCTTGAAATACTTAGATATTTAAGCTTATCTGTCAATCTGCTTTACGGTATGGCGATGGGAAACCGGGAGAGACGGGATGGATATCAAAGGAAAGACAGCGATCGTGACGGGATCGGCGGGCGGCATCGGCCGCGCCGCCGCGGTGATGCTCGCCGCGCGCGGCGCGGCGGAGATCGCGCTCGTCGATGTCAAGGAAGCAGCGCTCGCCGAGACCGCCCGGCTGGTCGAGGCGCAGGGCGCGCGGGCGACCGTTCACGCGCTCGACCTGTCGGACATCGCGGCGACCGAAGCCTGGTTCCGGGCGCATGGCGACGTCGATATCCTCTACAACAATGCCGGGGTCGTGTCGGGCGCGCCGCAATTTTCCGACGTCGATGCGGCGCGGGTCCGCTGGATCATCGACGTCAACGTCACCGCGCTGATCGCGGCGACGCAGATCGCGGTGCAGGCGATGCGGCGCCGCGGCGGCGGGGTGATCGTCAACACCGTCTCGACCGTCGCGCTCGGCACGGGCTTTTACGATGCGATGTATGCGACCACCAAGGCGGCGGTGATGATGTTCACCCGCTGCTGCGCGGGGTTGAAGGACGAATGCAATGTCCGCGTCGCGGGCATGTTGCCGGGGCTGGTCGACACACCGATCCTCGACACCACCGGCGCGGGCGGCAAATCCGAATGGATGAAGACGGTGCTTGCGAACAACGAGGCTTGCGTGCCGGAGGATATCGCCGAAGCGGTCATGACGCTGATCGAGGACGACAGCCTTGCGGGCGGCGACTGGGTCGCGGTGCGGCGGTTGGGCGGGAAGGTCGAATATCAGTGGGGGCACGCCGACACGGTTTGAACAATCCCCTCCCGCCTGCGGCAGCGGATCAGCGCGTCGGCGCCTCGAGCATATTCTTGCCGAACAGGTTCGACCATTGCTCGTCGCTGAGCACCGGGCGGGCGCTCGACAGGTTCGCGGCGTTCTTGACGTCGGTGCCCGCGATCACCGCGGGGCGCTCGCCGATCCGCGTGAACCAGTCGGCGACCGCCGGATAGTCGTCGAGCGTCAGGCCGATCGCGCGGATCGCGCGCGTCCACGGCCAGGCGGCGATGTCGGCGATGCTATACTCCTCGGCGAGATAGTCGGCTTCGCTCAGCCGGCCGTTGAGAACGTGGAGCAGGCGCAGCGTCTCGTTGCGGTAGCGCTCGACGGGATAGGTCTGGCCTTCGGGGGCGTAGCGGATGAAATGATGCGCCTGGCCCTGCATCGGGCCAAAGCTCGCCATCTGCCACATCAGCCATTGCTGGGCTTGCGAGCGGCGGCGCGGATCGGCGGGGAGCAATTGCCCGCTCTTTTCGGCGAGATAGAGAAGGATCGCGCCGCTTTCGAACACCGGCAGCGGTGCGCCGCCGCCGATGGGATCATGGTCGACGATCGCGGGCAGGCGGCCGTTCGGATTGATCCGGCGATATTCGGGGGTCAGATGATCGCCCTCGAGCATGTTCATCGCCAGCAACCGGTGCGGCAGCCCGACTTCTTCGAGCATGATCGAGACTTTGTGGCCGTTCGGCGTGGGCGTGAAATAGACGTCGATCATCGGGGGCTTCTTTCGGCGAAGATGGAGCGGGCTGCCGCGAAGGCGGCGTCGAAGGCGGCGCGGCCGACGGGATAGCCCGCGACGGTCAGCGTGACCCCGGCGATCCGCCAGTCCGGGTCGCGGACAAGGTGGTGAGTATAGCGGCCGATCAGGTCGCCCATCAGCGTTTCGCCGTCCACGGTCACGAAATGGGCGGCATCGACGATGCTGCGGACCGCGGCCCGGTTGCCGTCGATATCGGCCGCGATGTTGTGAAGCCGGTGCGCGGTGGCGTCGAACCCCTCGAGCGCGCGGCAACGGTCGGTCCAGTCGTCGGCAGCGATGGTGGCGGTGATCGAACCGATCGCGCCATAGTCGATGGCGATCCGATCGGCGAAGAGGGCGCGGTACGCGGCCCAGTCGCGGGCATCGAGGGCGTCCGCATAGCGGGTCACAACCGCGACCGCCGCTTCCCTGTCGAGGAAAGCGGCGATCGCGGTCGATCCCTGGGACATCAGAATTTGATGCCGGCTTCGACCGAAAGGTTGCGCGGCGGTTCGAGGTAAAGGATCGCGCGCGATGCCGCGGTGATCGGCTCGGGAAGCCTGAAGGCACTGCCCGTCGTCAGCTCGTTGGTCAGATTCTTGCCGACGAAAGCGACGAACCAGCTATCGTCCTGCGCGGCGAGCTGGACGCGCAGGTCGAGCTTCACATAGCCCTTCTGCACACCGAAGATCGGGCTCTGATCGTCCGAGTCGAAATATTTCGACCGACCCGCGGCGACGCCAGTGATGTCGAGCTTCAGCGCGTCGCCAAGGTCGAAGCGGCCGTGCGCGGAGATGTTGCCGGTCCATTTCGACGTATAAGCGATCGGAAAGCCAGCCAGGTTGTTCGTCTGCGGCGTGCAGGTGATCGGCTGCGACGCCAGGCAGGCCGCCTTGGGATAATCATCATATTTGATATCCTGATAGGCGCCCGACGCGGTGATGTCGAAATTGGGTGCAGGATAGATGCTGAGCGAACCCTCGATGCCCTTCGACGTCGCGCTCGCGGCATTGCCGGTCAGGTAGCTGGAAGATTCGGGCTGATAGACCGACACCTGCAGATTCTTGAACTGCGTGTCATAGACCGACACATTCGCGATCAGCTTGCCGTCGAGCAGCGTCGACTTGATGCCGGCTTCATAGTTGGTCGACCGTTCGGGCTTGAACGAGAAGGTCGAATCGACCGTGCCGAGCGTGTTGGAAACGAAACCGCCCGACTTCGACCCGCGGCCATAGGTCGCATAGACCATGATGCGCGGCGCGATGTCGTACTGCACGGTCACCGACGGATCGACATTGCCTTCGCTGAGCGAGCCCTTGGCGCTCGAGATCGGACGGATCGCGAACGGACCATAGACGAGGTGCGAGGCGAAGTCGGCGTCCTTGCTGGTGTGCGAATAACGCAGGCTGCCGATGACGCGGAGCGTGTCGGCGATGTTCAGCGTGCCCTGTCCGAACACCGACCAGCTTTCCGAAGTCTGGTTGAAGCGGCTGTCGATGCGGCCGAAATAGGGGCTACCGAACAGGTTCGCGATGTTGAAACCCTGCAACTGGTCGAGCCGGTATTTGCCATGGTCGTAATAGGCGCCGGCGATGAATTCGAAGGTGCGCCCGGTCGGCGACAGGATGCGCAGCTCCTGCGAATATTGCTCGAAGCGTTCGGGGAAGCTGTTGTAGACCGAATTGTTGGTGACGGCGCCGCCCCCACCGGGGATCGTCTGGTCGAAGCCGTTGACGATATTGGCGTTGAACCAGCTGTAGCCGGTGACCGAGGTCAGCGTATAGTCGCCGATCGCCAGGTTTCCGGTGCCCGAGATCATCCAGGATTTGGTCTTGGTGCCCTCGTCGCCGAGCGCCGATTTGTCGAGATAGCGGGTGCGATGCGGATTCTGTTCGCTGGTCAGCGGGCTCGATACGGTGATCCCGCCGATGACGTCGCGGTTCGCATATTCGATCTTCGTCGTATAATCGAAGTTCGACGACGGTTCCCACTTCAGGGTCAGGCGCAGCAGTTGCTGCTTGATTTCGGGATCGTCGTGATCGGTCGCGAGATTGTGGATATAGCCGTCCTGGTTGACGACCTTCATCGCCAGACGTGCGCCGAGCGTGTCGGTGATCGGTCCCGACAGATAGCCCGAGAAATCGGTGCCCTTGAAATCGAAATTATAATTGGCGGTGAGCTTGCCCTCGAAATCGCGGGTCGGGCCGGCCGACACGACGCTGACCGCGCCCGCGGCGGTGTTCTTGCCGAACAGCGCGCCCTGCGGACCGCGCAGCACCTCGACGCGCGCGAGGTCGAAGAAGGGCGCCTGCGCCTGGCGCGAACGGCCCGCATAGACGCCATCGACGTAGAGCGAGACCGACTGGTCGAAGGCGAAGTTGGCCGGCGGCGAGCCGAAACCGCGGATATAGATGACGTCGTTGCCCGCGGTCGACTGGACGAAGACGTTCGGCGTATAGTTCATCACCGACTTGATATCGTTCGAGTTGAAATCGTCGAGCCGCTGGCCGCTGACGACTTCCATCGAAATGGGCACGTCCTGGAGATTCTGTTCGCGCTTCTGCGCAGTGACGATGATCTCGTTCGCGTTGCTGTCGGCCTCGTCCGACGCCGCCTGCGCCATTGCCGGTGCGGCGCTCGCCAGCATCGCGATCGCCGCGACGCCGGACAGAAGAATCTGACTTTGAGCCTTCATGTTCACCCTCCCATTGAGTGTTATGAGACGGCATCGAAAAAGGGGGTTCGATCCGTCAATCTGATTGACGCTTAGTATACTAATGGTTTTATGCTTGTCCATAGGCTGGAAAGAGGATTCGCACATATGACCGAAGAAAATCAGCACCCCGTTTCGCCGGCTCTCGCGAGCCGTCCTCTGTGCACCGTCGAGTTCGAAGTCGGCGGCGGACTGATCGCGATCGGCGCTTCGCCCTTTGGCGATCAGCGGCTCGGCTACATCACCGGTGGGCGATTTTTCGGGCCGCGAATCAACGGCATCGTTTTGCCCGGCGGCGGCAACTGGTCGCGCGGCGGGCGCCTTGGCGATGCCGCCTCGGTCGGCACTTTCGACGCGCGCGCGGTGTGGCAGACCGACGACGGCGCCCTCATCTATCTGAGCTATACCGGCCGCAGCATCATTCCCGACGATGTTCGCGCGACCTTTGCCGATCCCGCGGTGCCCGACGCCGACTCGTCGCGCTACTATCTGCGAATCGCGCCGGTGTTCGAAACCGCGAGCGTCGAATATGGCTGGCTGAACGGTGTGCTCGCAGTCGGCATCGGCGAACGCACCGACTTCGGGGTCCGCCATGTGATCCATGAGGTGCTTTGAGATGATCGACCTTCATTATTCGGCGACCCCCAACGGGCAGAAGATCGCGATCATGCTCGAGGAGATCGGCGCGCCCTATCGCGTCCTTCCCTATGACATCTTCAACGGCGATCAGTTGACCGAGGCGTTCGGGCGCATCAACCCCAACCACAAGCTGCCCGCGATCGTCGATCACGACCCGGCAGGCGGCGGCGAGCCGGTGACCGTCTTCGAATCGGGGGCGATCCTCCAATATCTGGCGGAGAAAAGCGGGCGCTTCCTCCCCGCATCGGGCGCCGCGCGCGCCGCGACCCTGTCCTGGCTGACCTGGCAGGTCGCGGGGCTCGGGCCGATGGGCGGGCAGGCGAGCCATTTCCTGCGCTACGCCCCGGCGGGGCAGGATTATGCGGTCGAACGCTATACGAAGGAGGTGGCGCGCCTGCTCACCGTCCTCGAACGGCGGCTGGAAAAGAGCGCCTATGTCGCGGGCGACGACTATACGATCGCCGACATGGCGATCTGGCCCGGCCGCGCCTCGGCCTTCGTCATGGGGATGGGGTTCGACGACTGGCCGGCGATGCACGACTGGTTCGAACGCATCCGCGAGCGGCCCGCGGTCGCGCGCGCGATGGGGCGCGAGGATCTGAAGGCTCCGGCCAAATATATCGGGCGGCACCAGACGCTTGACGCGCGGGAATGGTCGAACATGTTCGGCGACGCGAACCATGCCGCGGTGAAGAGGGATTGAGGGGTAGGGGCGGTTGCGACCGGAAGCTGACGTTTCTCTTTTCGTCACCCCGGACTTGATCCGGGGTCCCGCTTGAGATCGAAGGCCGTTCATTCGCAGGAAAAAGCGGGATCCCGGGTCAAGCCCGGGATGACGGACGGCGGATAAGCCAGCGTCCCCTCACCACCCCAGCACCGCCATTCGCCAGCCGTCCTCTACCGCTTCATATGCTGCCGGTCGCCCCACAGGATCGCGCGATGTTCGTCGGTGAAGCCGGTGAGGCCGCCCTCGATCGTCTCGGCGCGCGCGACGCCGACCTGCATCCCTTCGGCGACCGCCGGGCGCGCGAGCATCGCGGCGCCCCAACGCTCGACGTTCGGAAAGCGGCCCGCCTTGTCGATGAACTGGCGGCGGAGATAGGGCAGGGTCGCCATGTCGGCGATCGTATAGGCGTCGCCCGCCAGCCACTCGGCTTCGCCCAATCTTTTGTCGAGCACCATCATCAGCCGGTCGACCTCGCGGGCATAGCGCTCGATCGCATAGGGATGCCGGTCCTTGGCATAATGGGTGAAATGCGCCTCCTGCCCGAACATCGGACCGACGCCCGACACCTGGAACATCAGCCATTGCCAGCAGATCGCGCGCTTGACCGGATCTTCGGGAAGAAAGCGGCCGGTCTTCTGGGCAAGATAGAGGAGGATCGCCCCCGTTTCCCACAGTATGAAGCCCGGTCCCTCCGGCCCGTCGTCGTCGACGATCACCGGCGTCTTGTTGTTCGGATTGAGCGCGAGAAATTCGGGCGTGAGCTGCTCGCCCGCCAGGATGTCGACGGGTTCGAGCCGCCACGCGAGCTCCATTTCGAGCAGCGCGATCGCAATCTTGCGCGCGTTCGGGGTCGGGCCGCCGTAAAGGGTGATCATCGCGTCACGCCTCCTGCCCAAGCCAGCGTTCGAGCACCTCGGCGCTGTCCTGCCCAACGGTGAGGGGGGCGGGGCGGCGGACGCCGCCAGGCGTCGCCGACAGCTTGGGGAAGACGCCCTGCATCCGAATCTCGCCCAGTTCCTCGTCCGCGACCGTCACCAGCGCCTCGCGCGCCGCGAAATGCGGGTCGGCGAGCATATCCTCGGCGTCGTAGACGCGGCCCGCCGGAACGCCCGCCGCGATCATCTTCGCTTCGAGCTCCTCGATCGTCATCGTCTTCGTCCAGTCGCCGATCAGCGCGTCGAGCTCCTCCTGCCGCGCCCCGCGCGCGCGATGCGTCGCATAGCGCTTGTCCGTGGCGAGTTCGGGGCGCCCCATCGCTTCGGCCAGCCGCGCGAAGACGCCGTCCTGGTTCGCGCCGATCAGATATTCGCCGTCGCTGCACGGATAGACGTTCGACGGCGCGATGCCCGGCAGCGTCGACCCGGTGCGGCGGCGTTTCACGCCGCTCGCCGAATAATCGGCGACGGTCGATTCCATGACCTGCAAGACGGCTTCGTAGAGCGCCGAATCGACGATCTGGCCTTCGCCGGTCTTGTTCCGATGGTGGAGCGCCGCGAGAGCGCCGAGACAGCCATAGGTGGCGGCGAGCGTGTCGCCGATCGACACGCCCATGCGCGCGGGCGGCAGGTCGGGATAGCCGACGATGCCGCGCCAGCCGCCCATCGCCTCGCCGATGCCGCCGAAGCCGGCGCGCTTCGAATAGGGACCGGTCTGACCATAGCCCGACACGCGCACGACGATCAGCCCCGGATTGGCTTTGCGCAGTTCGGCGGGGTCGAGATTCCATTTTTCGAGCGTGCCGGGGCGAAAATTCTCGATCAATATGTCGGCCTTGGCGATCAGTTCGCGCGCGAGCGCCTGGCCTTCTTCCGACCGCAGGTCGACCGCGACCGAATATTTGTTGCGCGCAATGACGCGCCACCAGCTTGGACGGTCGCCCTGGCCCCAGTGGCGCATCTGGTCGCCGGTCTCGGGCGGTTCGAGCTTGACGATCTCGGCCCCCATGTCGCCGAGCAACTGGCCGCAGAAGGGACCGGCGATAAGCTGCCCCATCTCGACCACCTTGATTCCGTCCAGCGCTCCCCCGCCGCTTGCGTTCGTCATGTCGTTCCTTTCGGGTCGGGGCCTGATAGAAACAGGCTCACGCCGCCCATGGCCATTGTATACTTAGAATGCTATGTAATTTTCAACCTGCTAAATGACTCGGGAAATGTTCGGGACCGATATGGTGAAGAATCGCAGCGTGGAAATGGTCGAGGTCGGGCCGCGCGACGGCCTGCAGAATGAATCGGCGATCGTCTCGACCGCCGACAAGGCCGAACTGATCCGCCGCGCCATAGCTTATGGCGCGCGGCGGATCGAGGTGACGAGCTTCGTCAATCCCAAGAAGGTGCCGCAACTCGCCGATGCCGAATCCCTGGTGGCGATGCTGCCCGAGCGCGACGACGTCACCTATATCGGGCTGGTGCTCAACCGCCGCGGCGCCGAGCGCGCGCTGGCGACGGGGCGAATCGACGAGCTTGGCGCGGTGTGCGTGACGAGCGATTCGTTCGGCATCCGCAACCAGGGGCAGAGTTCCGACGAATCGCTCGCCGCCGCGATCGGGATCGTCGGCCTGGCGAAGGCGGCGGGGCGCGACGGACAGATCACCATCGCCACCGCCTTCGGCTGCCCGTTCGAGGGCGAGGTCGCGATCGACCGCGTTGTTGAGATGGCGAAGCGCGCGGCCGAAGCGGAGCCGCGCGAGATCGCGCTCGCCGACACGATCGGCGCCGGCACCCCGGCCGAGGTTGCTGAGACGGTGGGGCGCGTGCGCGCGGCGGTCGGCGCGCTGCCGGTGCGGGTGCATTTTCACAATACGCGCGGCAGCGGACTCGCCAATGTCTGGGCGGCGGTGAACGAGGGTGCGGCGACGGTCGACGCCTCGCTCGGCGGTCTCGGCGGCTGTCCCTTCGCGCCGGGCGCGGCGGGCAATGTCGCGACCGAGGACGTCGTCTACCTGCTCGAACGCAGCGGCGTGGCGACCGGGCTGGACCTGCCGTTGGCGGTCGAGGCGGCGGGCTGGCTCGGCGGGGTGATGGCGCGTCCGCTGCCCGCGATGGTGAGCCGGGCCCCCGCCTTTCCGGGCTGACGGCCCAAGTTTTCCGTGATTTTTGTCGCCACGCGCGACGGGCACATCGCTGCCCGATAGTCGTCGGAATTTTATTCACACACACGATAGTGAATATTGACTCCTCCGTGAATGTGACGGATAAACCTTCCCAGATCGGTGGCAACGACCGCCGACGGGAGGGAGAGTTTGTATGAAGGCTCAGCTTTTCGCGTCCGCATCGGCGGTCGCCTTGTTCGCGCTACCTGTTTCGGCGCTGGCCCAGTCTAATGATGGCGACGCACCTGCCGATACCGGCGTCCGCGCCGATACCCACGACAGCAAGGATATCATCGTCACCGCGACGCGCCGCACCGAGCGGCTTCAGGACGTCCCGCTCAGCGTCACCGCCTTCGGTCAGAAGGAACTCGATGATCTGGGGATCGTCGGCTATGAGGGGATCGCGCAGAACACCCCCGGCGTGGTCGTCAACCGGCCGACCCAGAATTTCAACAATTTCACTGCGCGCGGCATCAACACCAACGGTTATTCGGCCGGGCTGCAAAGCGCGGTCGCCATCTATGTCGACGAACTGCCGATTTCGGCGAACGGCAATTCGACGATCCTCGACCCCAATCTCTACGACGTCGAGCGCGTCGAATTCCTGCGCGGGCCGCAGGGGACCTTGTTCGGGTCGAACTCGCTCGCGGGCGCGATGCGGATCATCACCAAGAGCCCCGACCTCGACGAATTTCAGGCGTCGGCGAGCGTCGACCTTGGCCTCACCGGCTCGCATTCGCTGCGTCAGCGCTACAATGCGATGATCAACCTGCCGATCATGAAGGACGAGATCGGGCTTCGCGTCTCGGGCTATTATCGCAACGAAGACGGCTGGATCGACAATATCGGCACCGGGATCAAGGATTCGAACAGCCTCGAGGCCTATGGCGGCCGCGCGGCCCTGCTCCTCCAGCCGAGCGACCGGATGAAGGTGAAGCTGCTCGTCTCCTATGAGAACAGCAAGCCCGCGGATTCGGGCCTGACCAATCCGCTGCTCGGCAAATTCGTCCGCAATTCGGATCGCCCAGACCTCTTCCAGGGCAAGCTCACCAACTACAACCTCACGGTCAATTACGAGTTCGATTTCGCCGAGCTGATCAGCTCGACGACGCTGTCGAATTACGACGCCTCCTTCTATGTCGATCTGGCCGGCACCTATGCGCAGGCCTTTCCGTTCGCGCTCGACGCATACGGCTATGACGACCTGTTCGTGCAGGAAACGCGGCTGGTGTCGCGTCATGACGGTCCTCTGCAATGGGTCGCGGGCTTCTTTTATTACGACAAGCGCCGGACGGTCGATTTCGCCTATCGCTCGACGCCCGAATATCTGGCGGCGAACAATATCGTCGGGCTTCCCGACGAATATTATCAGCGCTTCAACAGCTATACCGACCAGAGCGAAATCGCCGGTTTCGGCGAGCTGACCTTCCGCTTCAGCGACAAATTCTGGATCACCGGCGGACTGCGCTACGGCAATACCGAGGTGCAGAGCTTCACGCGCGGCGGCGGCTACAACAGCAATTATCTGACCGTCGCCTATTGCCGCGCGTTCACCGCGCTTTGCGGCGGTTTCATCCCAGCGTTCAGCGGCACGACGCCCATCCCCTATGCCGAAGGGCTGAAGGTTTCCGACGACCGCCTGTCGTGGAAGGCCAGCGTGTCATGGAAGCCGGTCGACAGTCTGACCACCTATGCCACCGTTTCGACGGGGTTCCGCACGCCGGTGGTCAACGCGCGCGCCGGCCTAGTCAGCACGATCAACCCCAATGACATCGTCATCCCCGACGGCGCCAAGTCGGACAGCGTGACCAATTACGAGGTCGGGCTGAAAGGGCGCTGGTTCGGCGGCGACCTGACCGCCAATCTGGCCGGCTATTACATCGACTGGAAGAATATCCAGGTCCAGGCGAACCGCGTGTCGGATTCGATCCAGTTCGCGACCAATATCGGCGCGGCCGAAAGCTATGGCCTGGAATTCGAGTTCATGGCGCGGCCGCTCGCGGGGCTCAGCCTCGCGCTCAACGGCTCGTTCAACGAAGCGAAGGTGACCAAGCTGTCGGCGATCGAGGCGGCGATCTCGGGCGCCGAAGTGGGCACCCGGCTTGCGTCGCCGCATTTCCAGGGCTCGGCGACGCTGCGCTATGACTTCCCCGTCGGCGATAGCGAGACCGCGTTCGCGGCGGTCAATGTGTCGCACGCGGGGTCGTTCCCGAACCAGTTCCCCAACGTGCCGGGCAATCCCAACGCGGTCAGCCCGACCTACGACTATACCGAGGCGTGGACCAACGTGAACCTCTATGCGGGCACGAAGCTGGGGGCGCTCAACCTGACCGCCTATGTCGAGAATCTCTTCGACGACAAGTCGATCACCTACGTTCACCCCGAAGCCTTTCTCGACGGGCGCTACGCCCGGATGCGGCCGCGCACGGTGGGCGTGCGCGCCGACTATCGCTTCTGACCGATGACGAGGGACCGGCCGATGATCGCTCGCTTCAGCCCCTTCGCACTTCTGCTCGCGGCCCTGCTTTCCGCGCCGGTCGCGGCCGCCGATCCGGTGGTCGATGCGCCCGACGGAGCGGTGCGCGGGGTGCAGGAGCGCGATATGCGGGTGTTCCGCGGCATTCCCTATGCCCAGCCGCCCGTCGGCGAGCGCCGCTGGCGCGCGCCGGCGGCGCTGCCGCGCTGGGACGGCACGCGCGACGCGACGAAGTTCGGCGCCGCCTGCATGCAGCCGAAGCCGCGCGGACCCAGCATCTATGCCTGGGACCTTCCGACGATGAGCGAGGATTGCCTGTCGCTCAACGTCTGGGCGCCGCAGAATGCGAAGGGCGCGCCGGTCTTCGTCTGGATTCACGGCGGCGCCCTGTCGTCGGGGTCGGGCGCCGATCCGCTCTATGACGGCAGCGCGCTCGCGCGGCGCGGGATGATCGTGGTGACGATCAACTACCGGCTCGGCATGTTCGGCTGGTTCGCGCACCCGGCGCTCAGCGCCGAGGCGCCCGATCATGTCTCGGGCAATTACGGCCTGCTCGACCAGGTCGCGGCGCTTGAATGGGTCAAGCGCAACATCGGCGCGTTCGGCGGCGATGCCGGCAATGTGACGATCGCCGGGGAATCGGCGGGCGCGCTCAGCGTCATGTATCTGATGGCGGCGCCCCCGGCGCGCGGCCTGTTCCACAAGGCGATCGCCGAAAGCGGCTATATGGTCTCGGCGCCCGCGCTCCGCGAGGCGATCAACGGCATGGTTCCCGCCGAGGCGCAGGGCGTCGATCTCGCCGCCAGGCTCGGCGCCGCCGATCTTGCCGCGCTGCGCGCGCTGCCCGCGGCGGACATCGCCGAAAAGGCGCCCGCGACGGGCTATTTCCCGTTCCCGAACGTCAACGGCAAGGTCGTGCCGCGCCAGCTCGTCGACACGTTCGACAAGGGTGAGCAGGCGCCGGTGCCGATGCTCGCGGGGTTCAACAGCGGCGAAATCCGCTCGCTCCGCTTCCTCCTGCCCAAGCCGCCCGCCGACGCCGCGGCCTATGAAGCCGCGATCCGCGCCGGCTATGGCGAATTTGCCGACCTGTTCCTCGCGCGCTACCCGGCGAAGACGATCGAGGAGAGTATGCTCGCCGCGACGCGCGACGCGATGTACGGCTGGACGTCGGAGCGGCTGGCGTCGGATCAGGCGGCGCTGGGGCAGGGCGCCTATCTCTATTTCTTCGACCATGGCTATCCGGCGACCGAGGAATGGAATCTCCATGGCTTTCACGCCGCCGAACTGCCCTATGTGTTCGGCACCGCGACGCGGACGCCGCCGCTGTGGCCGAAGATTCCCGACAATCTCGCCGAGCGGAAGCTGAGCGAGGCGATGGGCGATTATTGGGCAAGCTTTGCCAGGACGGGCCGGCCGCGCGCGAAGGGCTGGCCCGACTGGCCGGCCTATGCCGACAATCGCGGTTTCCTGCATATCGCGGATGTGCCGCGCGCCGGGCACAATCTCCTCCCCGGCACCGCCGCGCTCCACGAAGCGGTGGTCTGCCGCCGCCGCGCCGCGGGCAATGTCGCCTGGAACTGGAATGTCGGCGTGATGTCGCCGCCCCTGCCCCCCAAAGCCGCGGGGTGCCAATGATCGACGGATCGATGCAGACCTATGCGTTGACGCTCGACAAATTCCTCTCCCATGCCGCGAAATGGCACCCCGGCGCCGAAGTGGTTTCGGCCGGGGCGGAGGGTCGGGTCCGGCGCATCGGCTATGCCGCGCTGCGCGAGCGGGCGCTGCGCGTGTCGGGGGCGCTCGCGACCTTGGGGATTGCGAAGGGTGACCGCGTCGCGACGCTCGCCTGGAACACGCAGGGGCATGTCGAGGCCTGGTACGGCATCATGGGCATGGGGGCGATCTGCCACACGCTCAATCCGCGCCTGACCCCGGCGCAGCTCGGCTCGATGCTCGCCCAGTCGGAGGCGTCGGTGCTGCTCGCCAGCCCCGACCTGCTGCCGCTGGCACAGGATGCCGTGCGCAATCTGGGCACGGTGCGCCATATCCTGCTGCTCGATACCGCGGAGGGCGAGGGCGCGATCGAACCGCTGGTCGCCGCGGCCCCGGCCGATGCCGTCTGGGGCGATTTCGACGAGACCAGCCCCTCGGGACTCTGCTTCACCTCGGGCAGCACCGGCGCGCCGAAGGGCGTGACCTATACCCACCGCGGCTGCTTCCTTCACACGATGCGCCAGCTTCAGGCCGATGTTCTCGGCATCACGGCGCGCGACGCGGTGATGCCGGTCGTCCCGATGTTCCACGCCAATGCCTGGGGCATTCCCTTCACCGCCCCGGCGGTCGGCGCGAAGCTGGTGCTGCCGGGCCGCCACAGCGACGGTGCGCATCTGGCGCGGCTGATCCGGGCCGAAGGCGTGACCGCCGCCGTCGGCGTTCCCACCGTCTGGCTCGGGCTCATCGAACATCTGGAAGCCGAGGGCGGCGAGGTGCCGACGCTCGAGCGCATCCTCGTCGGCGGGTCGTCGATGCCGCCCGCGCTGATGGACCGGATCGAGCGATGCCTGGGGGTGGAGGTGCAGACGAGCTGGGGCATGACCGAGCTGTCGCCGCTCGGCACCGCCGCATTGCCGGGCGACTCCGCGCGCCGGCCGTCGCTTTCGGGCCGTCCGGCGATGGGCATCGACCTGCTGCTCACCGACGCCGAAGGCCGCGCGCTTCCCGAACAGCGCGGCGCCGAGGGGCATTTGCGCGTGCGCGGCGGCTCGGTCGTCGAACGCTATTTCGGGCAGGCCCAGCCCGCGACCGACGCCGAGGGCTGGTTCGACACCGGCGACCTAGCGCGGATCGACGGGGCGGGCAATCTCGTCATCACCGGCCGCGCCAAGGATCTGATCAAATCGGGCGGTGAATGGATCAATCCCGCCGAGATCGAGGCGCTGGTCGGCGCGCTGCCGCAGGTGTCGCTCGCCGCGGTGATCGGGCGGCCCGACCCCAAATGGGGCGAGCGGCCGATCCTGCTCGTCGAAACCAGCGAGCCCGCGGTCAGCGACGCCGAACTGCTCGCGCCGCTCGCCGGGCGGGTCGCGTCGTGGTGGATTCCCGACGCGGTCGTGCGGCTCGACGCGATGCCGCTCGCGCCGACGGGCAAGATCGACAAAATGCAATTGCGGGCCGAATATGGACAGGTGTAGGCGCCTAGGGCCTGACCCTAGGATCGCGGCCGCCTGAGAAGGTGCGGAAGGAAGAGAATTTGGCGTCGAATGCAAAGAGCGCGGTAAAGCGGCCATCGAAGGCGGAACAGCGCGCCGAAATGATGGAGCAGATTCTCGACACCGCCGAACTCCTGTTTTCGAAGCACGGCTTTCACGGCGTGACGCTGAAGGACGTCGCGAAGCAGGTCGGCGTCCACCACACGCTGCTCAACTATTATTTCGACGACAAGCGGACGCTGTTCGACGCGGTGTTCGCGCGGCGCGCGGTGGTGACGATCGACAAGCGGATGCAGGCGCTCGACGATTATGACCGCGCGGCCGGCGGCAAGCCGACCGTCGAGGGCGCGCTCCACGCCTTCCTCGATACCGACCTCGATCTTTATATCCAGGGCGGCGAGGGCTGGAAGAATTACGGCGCCTTCGGCGCGCAGGCGTCGAACAGCCCCGAGGGCGCCGAGTTCATGGACAAATATTTCGATCCGGTGGTGCTGCGCCTGATCGGCATATTGAAAAAGGCGCTGCCCGAATCCGACGAGGAGGATATTTTCTGGGGCTATCATTTCGTCACCGGCGCGCTGATGCTGACGCTCGCGCGGACGGGGCGCATCGACAAATTGTCGCAGGGGCTTTGCCATTCGGACGATTATGAGGCGGTGAAGCAGCGCATGGCGCGCTTCATGGCGGCGGGTTTCCGCGAGATCTGCGAACAGAGGAAGGACGCCAGGGCCGGCTGACCGCGGACGGAGGCCGCCGGACCCGCGGGGGCGGCGCTTTCGGGCTTTTATTCACTCACAAGTGAGTTACTATCATATGCGACGAGGAAGGAATGCTATGCAACTGGATGAGCGGGTCGCGATGGTGACCGGAGCGGGCGGCGGCCTCGGCCGCGCGCACGCGCTGATGCTCGCGCGACACGGTGCGCGCGTTGTCGTCAACGACATGCAGGCCGACGCGGCCGAGCGCGTCGCGGACGAGATCGCGGCGGCGGGCGGCGATGCGCTGGCGGTTCGCGCATCGGTCACCGACGAGGCCGAAGTCGCGGCGATGGTCCATTCGGCGACGCTCGCCTGGGGCGGCGTCGACATATTGGTCAACAACGCCGGCATCCTGCGTGACAAGAGCTTCGCGAAGATGGACCTCGCCGACTTCCGCCTCGTCGTCGAAGTTCATCTGATGGGCGCCGCGATCTGCTCGAAGGCGGTGTGGGAGCAGATGCGCGCGCGGCGCTTCGGCCGCATCGTGATGACGACCTCCTCCTCGGGGCTCTACGGCAATTTCGGGCAGGCCAATTATGGCGCGGCCAAGATGGCGCTGGTCGGGCTGATGCAGACCCTCGCGCTAGAGGGCGAGAAATACGGCATCCGCGTCAACTGCCTCGCGCCGACCGCGGCGACGGCGATGACCGACGGCGTGCTCGCGCCCGAAGCGCTCGCGCATCTCGCGCCCGAGGCGGTGAGCCCGGGATTGCTGGCGCTCGTCGGCGAGGATGCGCCGACGCGTGCGATCCTGTGCGCGGGCGCCGGTCATTTCGCGGCCGCGAACGTCACGCTGACGGACGGCGCCTTCATCGGGCGCGGCGACGATGCCGCGACGCGGGTCGCCGCCGAATGGGATCGCATCGTCGACCGGCGCGGCGAAAGCGTGCCGGCCTATGGCTTCACGCAGGCCGAGCGCGAGCTGGCGAGCGCGGGCGTCACCGCGCCGACGATGGCGGTCCAACGCTGATATTCCCCGGGAGCGTGGCGGACGGGCCGGTCAAGAGCCCGCCGCCGCTGCCGGGCTGAAGGGAGAGGAAGATGGTAACCGACAGCGAAATGCTGCCCGCCGAGGGCAAGCGCCAGAACGAGACTCTTGTCATCACCGCCTCGTCATTGGGGACGGTGTTCGAATGGTATGATTTCTATCTCTACGGCCTGCTCGCCAGCGTGCTTTCGCACCATTTCTTTTCGGGGGTCAACGAAACCACGGGTTTCATCCTCGCGCTGATGGCGTTCGCCGCGGGCTTTGCGGTGCGGCCGTTCGGGGCGCTGGTGTTCGGGCGCGTCGGCGACGTCGTCGGGCGCAAGAACACCTTCCTCGTCACCATGGCGATCATGGGACTGTCGACCTTCGCGGTCGGCTTCCTGCCCTCCTACGACACGATCGGGGTCGCGGCGCCGATCGTCCTGATGCTGCTGCGCCTGCTCCAGGGTCTCGCGATCGGCGGCGAATATGGCGGCGCGGCGGTCTATATCGCCGAACATGCGCCGCCGGGAAAGCGCGGCTTCTACACCAGCTTCATTCAGACGACCGCGATGATCGGGCTGATCCTCGCCTCGACCTTCGTCGTCACGCTGCGCCTGTTCATGGACGAGGACAGCTTCAACGACTGGGGCTGGCGGCTGCCTTTCCTCTTCTCGATCATCCTCTTGTCGGTCGCGCTGTGGATCCGCCTCCAGCTTGAGGAAAGCCCGGTCTTCCAGCGCATGAAGGAGGCCGGCGCGACCTCGAAAGCGCCGCTCAAGGAAGCGTTCGGCGAGTGGCGCAACCTCAAGATCGTGCTGATCGCGCTGTTCGGCGCGGTCGCGGGGCAGGCGGTGATCGGCTTTGCCGCGCACCTCTATCCGCTCTTCTATCTCGAACGCATCGCGCGGGTCGACGGGGCGACTGCGAATTTCCTCGTCGCCGCCGCGCTGACGATCATCATCCCCAGTTTCATCTTCTTCGGCTGGCTCAGCGACAGGATCGGGCGCAAGCCGATCATGATGACCGCCTGCGTGATCGCGGTCTTCGTCTATTTCCCGCTCTACAAGGCGCTGGTCGTCGCGGCCAATCCGGCGATGGCGGCGGCGGTCGAGCGCGCCCCGGTGCAGGTCGCGGCCGATGCCGGCGAATGCTCGTTCCAGTTCGATCCGGTCGGCCGCAACAGCTTCGATGCGACGAGCTGCGACATCGCCAAATCCTATCTCGCGAAGAACGGCATCAACTATGCCAATGTCGCGGCGCCGCCGGGAACGGTCGCCTCGGTGCGGATCGGCGCGCGGACGCTCGCGGTTCCCGACCCCGCGGGGCTCGACAAGGCGGGCCGCGCCGCCGCGGTCGCATCCTTCGACGCCGCCGCGAAGGCCGAACTCGACGCGGCGGGCTATCCCGACAGGGCCGATCCGGCGCGGGTGAACAAGGGTCGGGTGCTGTTGATCCTCTGCACCTTCGGCCTGCTCGCGACGATGGTCTATGGGCCGCTCGCGGCGCTGCTCGTCGAGCTGTTTCCGGCGCGCATCCGCTACAGTTCGCTGTCGCTTCCCTATCATATCGGCAACGGCTGGATCGGGGGTTTCATGCCGACGATCGGCTTCGCAATGGTCGCTGCGACGGGGGATATCTATCAGGGGCTCTGGTATGCGGTCGTGATCGCCGCGGTCACCGCGGTCGTCGGCATCCTGTTCCTGCCCGAAACCTATAAACGGGACATCGAGGCATGAGCGGGGACGGAGGCGGGGCGATCGGCCGCCGCGCCCTGATCCAGGCGGCGGCGGGCGTGGCGGCAGCGCCCGCGCTGCTGGCGAACGCATCCGCGGCGACGCAGCGCAAGCCCGCGCCCAAAGGCTTCCTCTGGGGCGCCGCGATCTCGGCGCATCAGAGCGAGGGCAACAACACGAACAGCGATGCGTGGCTCGCCGAAAATGTCCGGCCGACCTTGTTCAAGGAGCGCTCGGGCGACGCGTGCGACAGCTATCATCGCTATGACGAGGATTTCGCGCTGGCCGAAACGCTCGGGCTCAATTGCTACCGGCTCGGGATCGAATGGGCGCGGATCGAGCCGAGCGAAGGGCATTTCTCCAACGCCGAGCTCGACCATTATGCGCGGGTGCTGACCGCGTGCCGCAAGCGCGGGCTCGCGCCGGTCGTCACGCTCAGCCATTTCACCGTCCCGCTCTGGTTCGCGAAGCGCGGCGGGTTCGAGGCGAGCGACGCACCACAGCTTTTCGCGCGCTATTGCCGCACCGTCGCCGAACGGCTCGGCGGGCTGATGCATCTGGCGACGACGTTCAACGAAGCGAATATCGGCCTGCTCGTCGCGCTGTTCCCGCAATCGGAAGCGGGCGCGGCGTTGCAGCGCGAGGCGCAGGCGGCGCTGGTCGCGGCGACCGGCGCGCCGAAATTCTCGCGCCTCGCCTTCGCCGATCCCGCGGTCACGACCCCGATCATGCAGCAGGCGCACCGGCTCGCCTATGAGGCGATCAAGGTGGCGCGGCCCGAGCTGCCGGTCGGGATCACGCTGACGACGCAGGACATCCAGTCGGCGGGGGCGCCGTCGCTCGTCGCCGACTATGAGCGGCGGCTCTATGGCGACTGGATCGATGTGGCGCGCAGCCATGCCGATTTCTTCGGCGTGCAATGCTATACGCGCCTCCGCTTCGACGAGCATGGCATGGCCGCGCCGCCGCCGGGCGCCGAGCTCACATTGTCGGGCTATGAATTTTATCCGCAGGCGCTGGCGAACACGATCCGCTGGGCGCACCGGACGATCGGCAAGCCGATCTATGTCACCGAAAGCGGCGTGGCGGTGGCCGACGACGCCCGCCGCATCGCCTTCATCGACCGCGCGCTCGACGGGGTGCGCGAATGCCTCGATGAAGGCATATCGGTGCACAGCTATATCTATTGGTCGCTTCTCGACAATTTCGAATGGACGTCGGGCTACGCGGTTCCCTTCGGCCTCGCTGCGGTCGACCGGCAGAGCTTCAAGCGCACCCCGCGCCCGAGCGCTTTCCATTTCGCCGCGATCGCACGCGCGAACCTTATCTAGTCTGGTGGAATCAAAGTAACTGTCATCACCGTCACCCCGGGCTTGACCCGGGGTCCCGCTTCCTTTCGCGCACGGAGCGAAAAAAAGCGGGATCCCGGGTCAAGCCCGGGATGACGAAATCAATGCAGTGAACTTCAGATTCAGGGGACTAGCGTGTGATCGGCTTGGACTGAAATCCCGCTCCACCTTCGCCGGGATGACGATTCTATCACGGATGCTTGCACTCTAGAATCAGGCACCACCGCCACGCGGGCGACCGGAATCCATGCTGCCCACATAGGTCGGGAAAGAGGAGCCTTTATCCCCCGTCCGCCACACTCGGTGGCCGCGACGGGGGAACAGGTTGTGTGTGCACGAGAAGAACATTAGGAGAACAAATATCGATCGTCAACCCTCTTTCGCATCCGCTGCGGCCGATTGACGTAAACGTCAATTGACGCCAAAGCCAAGCCAGAGCCGATAAGGGAAACAGCGAAAGGAACAGGAAATGGCCGAGCAGCCCCGCTTTGATCTGACCGGGCGCGTCGCGCTCGTGACGGGCGCATCGTCGGGACTCGGCGCCGGTTTCGCGCACGCGCTCGCGGCGGCGGGCGCGAAGGTCGTGCTCGCGGCGCGCCGCGCCGACAAGCTCGCCGAACAGGTCGCGGCGATCGAGGCAGCGGGCGGCCAGGCGATCGCGGTCAGCCTCGACGTCACCGACGAAGCCTCGACCAAGGCCGCTTATGACGCCGCCGAGGCGGCGTTCGGCACCGTCGACACGATCGTCGCCAACGCCGGGGTCGCGACCGAGAAGGTGGCGACGGCACTGACGGTCGAGGAGGTCGACGGGCTGTTCGCCGCGAACGTGCGCGGTGTCTTCCTGACCGCGACCGAAGGCGCGCGACGGCTGGAGGCGGCGGGCAGCCGCGACAAGCAAAACGGCCGCGTCGTCCTCATCGGTTCGATCACCGCCGAAAAGGTCTTTCCGGCGACTTCGGTCTATGGCGCGACCAAGGCGGCGGTCCGTCACATGGGCAAGGCGCTCGCGCGCGAATGGGCGCGGCGCGGGATTAGCGTCAACGTCATCCAGCCCGGCTATTTCGAATCCGAGATGACCGCCGACCTGTTCAATAGCGAGGCAGGCAAGAAGTTCGTCGCGACCTTCCCGCGCCAGCGCCTGCGCCCGCCGAGCGACCTGCACGCACCGCTGCTTCTGCTCTGCTCGGACGCCGCGCAGGGGATCACCGGCAGCGTGATCACCGTCGACGACGGGCAGACGCTGTGAGCGGCGAACTGCTCGTCGAGGCGCGCGGGCAGGTCGAGATCGCGACGCTCAACCGGCCCGAGCGGCTGAATGCGCTGAGCGAAGGACTGGTCGACGAACTCAATGATTATTTCGGCGGGCTTGCGGAGCGCAAGGACGTCCGCGTCGTCATCCTGCGCGGCGCCGGGCGCGGTTTCTGCGCCGGGCTCGACATTCAGGAGGATCGCACAACCGGCGAGACGCCGGTGCTCCGCACGCTGCGCACCCAGACGAGCATCGGCAACATCTATCGCAAGATGCGCGCCTGTCCGCAGCCGATCATCGCGCTCGGCCATGGCGCCGCGGCGGGCGGCGGACTGTCGCTGCTGCTCGCGTCCGACGTGCGCTATGCCTCGCCCAGCTTCCGCTGCAACGCCGCCTATATCCGCATCGGTCTCGGCGGCTGCGACATGGCGTCGAGCTATTTCCTGCCGCGCCTCGTCGGCGCCAGCCTCGCGTCGGAGATGATCCTGACCGGCCGTTTCATCGACGCCGAGCGCGCGCTCTCCGCCGGGTTGGTCAGCGAGATCGTCGAGGAGGAGGCGCTGCTGGGCCGCGGCCTCGCGCTCGCCGACGAGATGCTGGCGACGAGCCCGTGGGGGCTGCGCCTGTCGAAGCAGGCGCTGAACCTCAATATCGACGCGCAGAGTCTCGACGCCGCGATGGCGATCGAGGACCGGCAGCAGGTGATCCTGTCGGCGACCGAGGATCACAAGGAAGCGCTCGCCGCCTTCCTCGGCAAGCGTCCGCCGGATTATCGCGAGCGGTGACCGGCACGCTCACCCTCTATGCCTTCAACACCGGCTGGTTCCAGTGCCGGCCGGGTTATTTCATCGAGGGCGAGGAGGGCGATTATCTCAAGGGGCCGGTTCCCTCTTATCTGATCGACCATCCCAAGGGCCGGGCGCTGTTCGACAGCGGCATGGGGGTGCGCTATCGCCGCACCCTCGCCGACGCGCTGCCGCCGAACAAGTTCGGGCTGCAATGGTTCGAGGGGCAGGAGATTGCGGCGCGGCTGAAGAGCATCGACGTCGATCCGGCGAGCATCGACTGGGTGATCAACTCGCACCTCCACATCGATCATTGCGGCGGCAACGCCAGCCTGCCGAATGCGACGATGATCGTCCAGTCGCGCGAGCTGGCGGCGGCGCAGGCGGTCGAGGAGCCGGGGCTTTACGAGGCAGAGGATTATGCCACCGGCCAGCCGGTGCGCGCGATCGACGGCGAACTCGACCTGTTCGGCGACGGCAGTGTGCGGATCGTCCCGACCTACGGCCATACGCCGGGGCATCAGAGCGTTATCGTCACTTTGCCGAGCGGGCGCGAAATACTACTCGCCGCCGACTGCTGCTACACCGAGCGCAACCTCGACCTGATGGTGCTGCAAAAGGCGGTGGTGGACCGCGAAGCGGGCCTCAAGACGATGGGCTTTCTGGACCGCCGCCGCCGCGCCGGCGCCCATATCCTCTTCGGCCACGACGGGCGCCAATGGGCGAGCGTCGAAGAGGGGAAGCCGATCGGGTGAAAAGACGGTCTCCCTGATCGATCTTCCCTCGTCATTCCCGCGAAAGCGGGAATCCAGCTTTTCCTTCTTCGCGCCTTTGCGCCTTTGCGTGAGTCTTTTGAAAATTTCACGCAAAGGCGCAAAGGCGCGAAGAATTAAGAGAGAAAGAAGCTGGATTCCCGCTTTCGCGGGAATGACGAAGGAAGTTTTCTGGTGCCTATCCTAAAACTGCTTCGCCACCCGCTCGGCGAAATCGGGCGCGACGCCTGCGCTGTTGAACACCTCATGCGCCAACCCCGGCCCCAGCGGCAGGTCGGCCTGCTCGCGGTAGAGCCGCTTGTAGGCGAAGACGCTGTGCCGCGACTGGGCGGCGATCGCTTCGGCCAGCGCCCGCGCCGTCCCATCAAGCTCGGCATCGGCGACGACATGATTGGCGAGCCCGATCCGCGCCGCCTCGCGCCCGTCGACGGGCAGGCCGGTGAAGCTGATCTCGCGCGCCTTCCATTCGCCGACGCGGCGCGGCAGCCGCTGGCTCATGCCCCAGATCGGCACCAGCCCGAACTTGCCATGGGTATCGGCGAAGCGCGCGCTCTCGCCCGCGACGATGATGTCGCCCGCGAGTGCCAGCTCCAGCCCGCCGGTGAAGCAGCCGCCCTGCACCGCGACGATCAGCGGCTGCGGCAGCCCGGCGAGCTTGGTCACGATCGAGGCCTGATAATGCGGCCGCGGCGCTTCGAGCCCGCGTTCCTTGAGGTCGTTGCCGGCGCAGAAGACCGGCCCCGCCGCGCGCAGGATCACCGCGCCGATCCGCTCGCCTGCGTCGGCGATCGCGTCGGCGTGCGCGTCGAGTTCGCCCCACAGCGCGAGGTTCAGCGCGTTGCGCTTGTCGGGGCGGTTCAGCGTCAGCGTCGCGATGCCGTCGGCATCGTCGCGCAGCACCAGTTGGTTCATCTCACTCTCCCTTTTTCGGATTCTTACCGTCCAAGCAGGAAAGGTCCGGCGTGCCAAGAGCATTGACTTTGCAATCTTTTGACATAACAAGTGCCAAAACTTATGCAGGGGGAGGGCGATGGCGATGCGTGAAAAAGCCGGGCGGGGGGCCGGCTGCATTGTCCGGGGGCGGAGCGCCCTTGTCGCCTCGATGACCCTGCTCGCGGCGGCGCCGGCTATGGCCTCGGCCAGCCCGGCGCCGCCGCGTCATCCCAATATCGTCATTCTGCTCGCCGACGACTGGGGGTTCAGCGATGTCGGTTCGTTCGGCAGCGAGATCGCGACCCCGAACATCGACGCGCTGGCGGCGGCGGGGATGCGCTTTTCCAATTTCCACGTCGCGGGCTCCTGCTCGCCGACGCGCGCGATGCTGCAGAGCGGGGTGATGAACCACCGCGCCGGGCTCGGCAACATGCCCGAGACGATCCCCGACGCGCATCGCGGCAAGCCCGGATACGACACGGTGATGAACCTGCGCGTCGTGACGATCGCGCAGCTTTTGAAGGCGGCGGGCTATCGCACCTATCTGACCGGCAAATGGCATCTCGGCAGCGACGCGAAACGGCTTCCCGGCGCGCGCGGCTACGACCGCGCCTTCAGCCTCGCCGACGCCGGCGCCGACAATTTCGAGCAGCGGCCGATCGAGGGCATGTACGACACCGCCGCCTGGACCGAGAACGGCAAGCCCGCGACGCTGCCGAAAGACTATTATTCGTCGCGCTTCGTCGTCCAGAAGATGATCGACTATATCGAGGCCGATCGCGCGAGCGGAAAGCCCTTCCTCGCGTCGGTCAATTTCCTCGCCAACCATATTCCGGTGCAGGCGCCCGACAGCGACATCGCGCGCTATTCGGCGATGTATCGCGAAGGCTGGACCAAGCTGCGCGAAGCGCGGGCGAAGCGCGCGGTCGCGCTCGGCATCATGCCCGCGAGCACGGCGCTGGTGACGATGAAGACGACCCCCGACTGGGCGAAGCTCGATGCCGAGGAGCGCGCGGCGGCGATCCGCGTGATGCAGGCCTATGGCGCGATGGCGACCGCGATGGACCGCGAGGTCGGGCGGCTCGTCGCGCATCTCAAGGCAACCGGCGATTACGACAATACGATCTTCGTCTTCCTCTCCGACAATGGCGCCGAGCCGACCGATCCCTACAACCGGCTGCGCAACCGGCTGTTCCTCGGGATGGAATATGACACCTCGACCGCGAACATCGGCCGTCGCGGCAGCTTCAGCGCGATCGGGCCGGGCTGGGCGAGCGCCGCCTCGTCGCCGCTGTCGGGCTATAAGTTCAGCGCGACCGAAGGCGGGCTGCGCGCGCCGCTGATCATCGCCTGGCCCGGCCATTCGCAGGTCCGCGCGGGCGCGATCAACGGCGGCCTCGCGCATGTCACTGACATATTGCCAACGCTGCTCGACCTTGCGGGGGTGGCGGGGCAGGACGGCACGTGGAACGGCCGCCCGGTCGAGCGGCTTGCCGGGCGCAGCCTCGTCCCCATGCTCGCGGGCGGCGTGGGCAGCGTCCATGGCGACACGCCGATCGGTTACGAACTGTCGGGCAATGCGGCGCTGTTCCGCGGCGATTACAAGCTCGTCCGCAACCTTCCGCCGACCGGCGACGGCCAGTGGCGGCTCTACGACATCAAGAGCGATCCGGGCGAGACGAAGGATCTGGCGACCGCGATGCCCGACCGCTTCGCGGCGATGCGCGCCGACTATGCGGCCTTCGCCAAGGACAATGGCGTGCTCGAAATGCCCGCGGGCTATACCGCCGACGAGCAGATCAACCTCTATGCCTGGCGCCAGCAGGGAAAGAAGCGCGCGATCCAGGCGGGACTGGTGCTCGGCGGGATTTTGATCGGGTTGGCGGCGCTGGTCTGGGCCTGGCGCCGCCGCCGTCGATCCAAAACTTAATCTCCGTCATTCCCGCCTTCGCGGGAATGACGTGGGAGGGGTCAAGCCCCGATCAGCGCCTCGATCATATGCAGAGTGACCCCGGCGGCGTCCTCGACCGACAGGCCCTGATCCTGCCGGATTGCGCGCCAGTTCTGGAACGACAGCGCCGCGCATAAGGCCTCGACCCGGTAGCGGTCGCTGCGCACCTCGGCGGGAAGCAGCCGCAGCACGAGGTCGCGCTCCATCGTCACGACCTGCGCATATTGCCCCATCAGGAAGGGCGACTGATAGCGCTTGATGTTGGCGGCGAGGCGGAAGGGCAGCATCGTCTCGAACACCCGCGCGCGGCGGCGGGTGAGGTCACGGACATTGGCGCGCCAGTCGGGGTCGGCATAGGGCGCGGTGATCACCGGCCAGATGCGGTCGGCGACGATTCGCGAAATTTCGCGATAAAGCGAATCCATGTCGTCGAAATGGCGGAAAACGGTGCGCAGGCCGACGCCCGCCTCCTCGGCGACGCGCGCCGCGCTCGGCATCAAATCGCCGCCCTCGATCAGGTCCATCATCGCCGCGACGATGCGCTTGTGGCTCGACCGGCCGCGCTCGCGCCGCCCGTCGATCCGCGTGCCTTCCTCGGCCGGTCCGGCTGTCACTTTCCCCTCCATACTCCTCCGCTGGCCCAGCTTGCGGCGCGCGTCAATGGCGGTGTCGAACCATCTTGCGCCGCAATCGATATAATGACACATATAGTGTCATAAGTTTATTGGCAACGGTCCGGCAGGTGGGGCAATGGACGGGCAGGCAGCAACCTTGGGAGTTATATGGGGCGGCGCGCTGCTGCTCTGGCTCGGCTTCCTCCTTTTCTACGACGGGATTCGCAGGCCGCTGCGCCGTGAAGAGGTCGACGCGTTTCTTGCGACGCTCGGCCCGCGGCTGATCGAGACGGGAAATGACGTCGGTCGGCTACGCGCTTTTCTGGAGGCCGACGACGGACGCGAATTCGTGATGGTCAATCTCGTCCGCACGCGCCCCGGCCCGGTCACCGACCCGGCGAGCGGCGAGACGCGCGCGGGACACGAATGGCTGCGCCGCTATTCGGAGCCCTTCGTGCGCGGGCTGATCGCGCGCGGCGGCCATCCCGTGTTCGTCGGGCGCAAGGTCGGCGGCTATATCGATGCGTGGAACACGCCCGCCGACCCCGGCTGGTCGCTCGCCGGGACGATGCGCTACCGCAGCCGCCGCGACCTCGTCCGCATGGCGGCGGACCCGCGCTTCCGCGCCGCCCACCTCAACAAGACGCTGGGGATCGAGGCGACTTTCTCCTTTCCGACGCAGCGCCAGATCGCCTTTTACGCGAGTCCGCGCGCCACGGTCGGGCTGGCGCTCGCGCTCGCCGCGGCGCTCGCTCACATCATGACACTGACATTCGCAGGGGGGACGGCATGAAGAAGAGATGGGTGGCGCTCGGCGTCCTCGCGCTGCTCGGCGCGGGCGGCTATTGGGGCTTTCAGGCGAATAAATACCGGCTTCCCGGCCTGCTTCAGGACTGGCGCGATCCGGTGCAGCCCAATCGCCCGGTCGCCTGGCAACAGGGGCCCGCGACGGCCGCCGCCAATCCGCCCGGGGCCAAGCGGCCGCCGAACATCATCCTGATCGTCGCCGACGACATGGGCTGGAACGACATCAGCCTCAACGGCGGCGGCGTCGCGGGCGGTATCGTCCAGACCCCGAACATCGACGCGCTCGCGCATCAGGGGCTGAACTTCACCACCGCCTATGCCGCCAACGCGACCTGCTCGCCCTCGCGCGCGGCGATGATGACAGGGCGCTATCCGACCCGGTTCGGCTTCGAATATACCGCGGTGCCGGTGGCGTTCGCGGAGAATCTGACCCACGGCAGCGGCATCGGGCCGCTGAAACCGATCTTCCACAAGGAACTGATCACCGACGACATCCCCGATTATCCCGACATGGGCGTGCCCGCGAGCGAAGTGACGATCGCCGAGGCGGTGAAGGCGGCGGGCTATCACACGCTGCACATCGGCAAATGGCACCTCGGCGAGGCGCCGAAGCTGCAACCCAACGCACAGGGTTTCGACGAGAGCCTCGCGGTGCTTGCGGGCGGCGCCAAATATCTGGACGACGACGATCCCGACGGGGTCAACGCGAAACTGCCGTGGGATCCGATCGACCGCTTCATCTGGGCCAATCTGCGCCCGGCGGTGACGTTCAACGGTAGCAAGCGTTTTCACGTCAAGGGGCATATGACCGACTATTTCGCCGACGAGGCGATCAAGGCGATCGACGCGAACAAGAACAGACCCTTCTTTATGTATCTCGCCTTCAACGCGCCGCACACACCGCTTCAGGCGACGCGCGAGGATTATGCGAAACTGCCGCAGATCAAGGACCACAAGACGCGCGTCTATGGCGCGATGATCGCGCAGCTCGATCGGCGGATCGGCGACGTGATGGCCGAATTGAAGCGTGCCGGGATCGACGATAATACGCTCGTCATCTTCGCCAGCGACAATGGCGGCGCCTGGTATAACGGCATCGCCGATCTCAACGCGCCCTATCGCGGGTGGAAGGCGACCTTCTTCGAAGGCGGCATTCGCACCCCGCTGTTCATGCGCTGGCCGGGGCATATCGCGCCTGGATCGACCCGCGTCGACCTGACCGGGCATCTCGACATCTTCGCGACGATCGCCGCCGCCGCGGGCGCGAAGCTGCCGACCGACCGCGTCATGGACAGCGAGAATATCCTCGCCGGCCCGGCGAAGCGGACCGCCATGTACTGGCGTTCGGGCGATTATCGCGCGGTGCGGATGGGCGACTGGAAATTGCAGGTGACGAAGCGGCCCGAAAAGGCGCGACTCTATGACCTCGCCACCGATCCGACCGAGCGGCACGATGTGTCGGCACAACAGCCGCAGCGCGTGGCCCAGCTCCGCGCGATGATCGAGGCGCAGAACAAGGACATGGCGAAACCGATCTGGCCTGGCCTGATCGAGGGGCCGATCCGCATCGACGTGCCGCTGAACACGCCGTGGAAGGACGGGCAGGATTATATCTACTGGACGAACTGACGAAACAGCTCGGCTGCGATAACGGGTGCGTCGAGCGATAGCGAAACGCCGGCAGGTGCGTTGATCCGCAGCGCGTCGTGCGCCGACAGGTCGAACCGGCGCCCGTCGATCGTGACCCCGGCGGTGTCGGCGGCAAGCAACAGCAAATGGTCCGCCGAGGTCGGCCGCGCGGCTTGCCATCGATCGAGCTTGGTGGAAAAGGCCTTGCGTCGCGCCATGATGTTCAGGACGGTGCAGGCCTCGCCGACCGGAGCGGCGCTCACCACCTCTTCACCGGTAAAGTGCAGCGCGGCGGAGCCGGGGCGCAAGCGATGCGCTACATCGCCGATCTTGATGACCAGTTCGCCGTCCAGCAGCATCAACGCGCGGTCGATCTCCGGAAACCGCGAAAAAGGCCCCGCCGCCGCAATCGTCGCAACGCTCGCGCGCCACAGAAAGCTCTTGTCGTCCGCGCCCTCGGGAAAGACGGCGACGTTGCGCGTGACGCCGCCGCCATTCTTCCACGGCCGCGCCGGGCAGTCCCGCGCGCGGAGCAGGCGGACGCCGCTCAACCCAATATGCCGGGCAGGTCGAGCCCCTTCTCGCGCGCGCAGTCGATCGCGATGTCGTAGCCCGCGTCGGCGTGGCGCATGACGCCGGTGCCGGGGTCGTTCCACAATACGCGCTCGAGGCGCTTCGCCGCTTCGGGGGTGCCGTCGGCGACGATCACCATGCCGCTGTGCTGCGAATAGCCCATGCCGACCCCGCCGCCGTGGTGCAGCGACACCCACGTCGCGCCCGACGCGGTATTGAGCAGCGCGTTGAGCAACGGCCAGTCGCTCACCGCGTCGGACCCGTCGCGCATCGCTTCGGTCTCGCGGTTCGGCGAGGCGACCGAGCCGGAGTCCAGATGGTCGCGGCCGATCACGACGGGTGCCTTGAGTTCGCCCGACGCGACCATCTCGTTGAAGGCGATGCCGAGCCGGTGGCGGTCGCCGAGCCCGACCCAGCAGATGCGCGCGGGCAGGCCCTGAAAATGAATCTTCTCGCGCGCCATGTCGAGCCAGTGGTGAAGGTGCGCGTTGTCGGGCAGCAGCTCCTTCACCTTGGCATCGGTCTTGTAGATGTCCTCGGGATCGCCCGACAGTGCCGCCCAGCGGAACGGCCCGATGCCGCGGCAGAAGAGCGGGCGGACATAGGCGGGGACGAAGCCGGGAAAGTCGAAGGCATTCTCGACCCCCTCGTCCTTCGCCATCTGGCGGATATTGTTGCCGTAATCGGTCGTCGGCACCCCCGCCGCCTGTAGGTCGAGCATCGCCTGCACATGCACCGCCATCGACGCCTTCGCAGCTTTCGCGACCGCTGCCGGGTCGCTCTCGCGCTTGGCAAACCACTCGTCGAGCGTCCAGCCCGCGGGAAGGTAGCCGTTGACCGGATCGTGCGCCGAGGTCTGGTCGGTGAGCAGGTCGGGGCGGATGCCGCGACGCACCATCTCGGGCAGGATCTCGGCGGCGTTGCCGAGCAGGCCGACCGAGATCGGCGTCTTCGCGGCGCAGCTTTCCCCGATCAGCGCCATCGCCTCGTCGATGCTGCTTGCCGCCTTGTCGAGATAGCCGGTGCGCAGGCGCATCTCGATGCGGCTCGGCTGGCATTCGATCGCGAGGCAGCTTGCGCCCGCCATCACGCTCGCGAGCGGCTGCGCGCCGCCCATGCCGCCGAGCCCGGCGGTGAGCAGCCAGCGGCCCGACAGGTCGCCGCCATAATGCTGCCGCCCCATTTCGACGAAGGTTTCGTAGGTGCCCTGAACGATGCCCTGGCTGCCGATATAGATCCAGCTTCCGGCCGTCATCTGGCCGTACATCATCAGGCCCTTTTTATCGAGCTCGTGGAAATGCTCCCAATTCGCCCATTCGGGGACGAGGTTGGAGTTGGCGAGCAGCACGCGCGGCGCATCCGGATGGGTGCGGAAGACGCCGACCGGTTTGCCCGACTGGATCAGCAGCGTTTCGTCGCTTTCCAGCCGCTTCAGCGTCTCGACGATCCGGTCATAGCTTTCCCAGTCGCGCGCGGCGCGGCCGATGCCGCCATAGACGACGAGCTCCTCGGGCCGCTCGGCGACATCGGAGTGGAGGTTGTTCATCAGCATCCGCATCGGCGCTTCGGTGAGCCAGCTCTTCGCGCTGATCTCGGGGCCGGTCGCGGGGCGGATCACGCGGCTGTTGTCGAGACGGGTCATCACAGTCCTTTCGCAAAATCGAGGGCCGCGGCGATCACTTGCTCCAATACGGGCCGGATCGCGGGAGCGGGGTCGAGGGGGAAGGGCCAGTTGGCGTGGGTGATCTCGGCCGGCTCGGCCATATAGCCGCGCTGCGCGAGCTCCATCTGGATCGCGTGGACGCCGTCGTCGGGGCGGCCGTAGTGCCGCGTCGTCCAGCCGCCCTTGAAGCGGCCGTTGACGACATGGCTCTCGCCGCTCGCGGCGCAGATGTTCGCGACGATGGTTTCGAGTTCGGGTGCGCAGGCGCCGCCGCCGTTGGTGCCGATGTTGAACTGCGGCAATTCACCCTCGAACAGGCGCGGGACATGGCTGCGGATCGAATGCGCGTCATAGAGCACGACCTTGCCGTGCCGCGCCTTCAGCCGGTCGAGCTCGGCCGCCAGCGCCTCGTGATAGGGGCGATGATAGAGATGCAGCCGCCGCGTGATCTCGGCCTCGTCGGGTTCGCCGAAGCGATACAGCGGGTCGCCGTCGAAGGTCGTCGTCGGGCACAGCTCGGTCGTCGCCTGCCCCGGATAGAGCGACGCGCCCGAGGGATCGCGGTTCATGTCGATCACGCTGCGCGAAATATCGGTCGCGACCGTCGTCGCGCCGAGGTCGGCGGCGAAGGCATACAGCTCGGCGATCCACCAGTCAGTGTCGATCTGCGCGTGCCAGGGCGAGACGAACTGCTCGTCGAGCCCCGCGAGGCCGGTGCCGCCGTGCGGGAAGGCGACGACGAGCGGCGCATCGCCGCGATGGATGCGCAGCCAGTCCATCAGCCGACCCCCGGCAGCCGCGCGGACACCGCGGCGACGAGGCTGCCCGAACGGATCAGTGCGGTCGCGGCCTCCATATCGGGGTGGAAATGCCGGTCGTCTTCGAGCGTCGGCACGGCGGCACGAAGATGCTTGTGCGCTGCCTCCAGCGCGTCGCTCGATGTGAGCGGCGCGTGGAAGTCTATCCCCTGACACGCCGCGAGCAGCTCGATCCCGATCACCGCGCTGGCGTTATCGGCCATGTCGAGCAGGCGGCGCGCGCCGTGCGCGGCCATCGAGACATGATCCTCCTGATTGGCGCTGGTCGGAATCGAGTCGACGCTGGCCGGAAAGGCGCGCTGCTTGTTCTCGCTGACCAGCGCGGCGGCGGTGACCTGCGGAATCATGAAGCCCGAATTGAGGCCGGGGCGCGGAGTGAGGAAAGCGGGGAGCCCCGACAGCGCCGGATCGACGAGCATCGCAATGCGGCGCTCGGCGATCGAGCCGATCTCGCACAGCGCCATCGCGATCATGTCGGCGGCGAAGGCGACGGGCTCGGCATGGAAGTTGCCGCCCGACAGCGCTTCATCCGTATCGGCGAAGATCAGCGGATTGTCCGACACACCGTTCGCCTCGATGCCCAGCGTCGTTGCCGCCTGCCGCAAGAGGTCGAGCGCGGCGCCCATCACCTGCGGCTGGCAGCGCAGGCAGTAAGGGTCCTGCACGCGCGGGTCGTCGATCGCGTGCGAGGCGCGGATCGCCGACCCCGCCATCAGTCCGCGCAGCGCATCGCCGACCTCGCGCTGCCCGGCATGGCCGCGCAGCGCATGGATGCGTGCATCGAACGGTGCGTCGGAGCCTTTGGCGGCTTCGGTCGAGAGCGCGCCGGTGATCAGCGCCGAGCGGAACAGGGTTTCGGCGCGGAACAGCCCGGCGAGCGCATTGGCGGTCGAAAATTGCGTGCCGTTGAGCAGCGCGAGCCCTTCCTTGGGGCCAAGATCGAGCGGGGCAAGCCCCGCTGCCGCAAGTGCCTCGGCGGCGGGCAATGTCTTGCCGTCGACCTCGATGTGACCGACGCCGATCATCGCCGCGGCCATGTGCGACAGCGGCGCGAGGTCGCCGCTCGCGCCGACCGAGCCCTGCGACGGCACGACCGGGGTCAGCCCCTTCGCGAGCATAGCCTCGATCATGGCGACCGTCGCGCGCTGCACCCCCGACGCGCCCATGCCGAAGCTGGCGAGCTTGAGCGCCATCATCAGCCGGACGATCGGCGTCGGCGACGGCGCGCCGGTGCCCGCGGCATGGCTGAGCACGATGTTGCGCTGGAGCGTCGACAGTTCGTCGTCGGCGATCCGCACGCTCGCGAGCTTTCCGAAGCCGGTGTTGATGCCATAGACCGGCGCGCCCTTCGCGACGATCCGCGCGACCGCGGCGGCGCTCCGGTCGATCGCATCCCACGCGCTCGCGTTCAGCGTGGCTCCCGCGCCTTCATAGATCGCGTTCCAGTCGGCGAGCGTCATCGCGCCGGGGGTGATCGTCACCATGTTCCTTGTCCCATCCAGATTCGTTGGTGCAGCGGATTGAAGCCGATGCGGCCGACCAGATCGGCGGGCCGCTCGATGTCCCAGATCGCGAGGTCGCAATGCTTGCCGACTTCCAGCGTCCCGGCCTCGGCCTGCATCCCGAGCGCCTTTGCGGCATGGCGGGTCGCGCCGAGCAGGCATTCGTCGACGGTCATGCCGAACTGCACCGCCGCCATGTTCATCGTCAGCAGGATCGAGGTCAGCGGCGAAGTGCCGGGATTGCAGTCGGTCGCGAGCGCGATTGGCACCCTCGCCGCGCGCAGGCTCGCGACGGGCGGCTGTTTGGTTTCGCGCAGGAAATAATAGGCGCCGGGGAGCAGCATCGCGACGGTCCCGGCTTCGGCCATCGCGGCGATGCCGTCGTCGTCGAGATATTCGAGATGGTCTGCCGACAGCGCCCGATGCCGTGCCGCGAGCGCCGCGCCATGCTGGTTCGACAATTGCTCGGCGTGGAGCTTGACCGGCAGGCCGTGCTTTGCGGCGGCCGCGAACACGCGTTCGGTCTGCGCGGGGGTGAAGCCGATATTCTCGCAAAAGGCGTCGACCGCATCGGCGAGCCCCGCCGCCGCGATCTCGGGCATCATCGTTTCGCAGACGAGGTCGATATAGCGGTCGGCATCGCCCGCATATTCGGGGGGCAGGGCGTGCGCGCCGAGGAAGGTCGTGCGCACCGTCACCGGCCGCGCCTTGCCGAGCACGCGCGCCGCGCGCAGCATCTTCGCCTCGTCCGCCGCCGACAGGCCATAGCCCGACTTGATCTCGACCGTCGTCACCCCCTCGGCGATCAGCGCGTCGAGGCGGGGGAGGGCGCTCGCGACCAGATCGGCCTCGCTCGCGGCGCGGGTCGCGTGGACGGTCGACACGATGCCGCCGCCGGCACGCGCGATCTCTTCATAAGAGGCCCCCTTCTGGCGCAGTTCGAACTCGGCGATGCGGTCGCCGGCAAAGACCAGATGGGTGTGCGGATCGATCAGCCCCGGCGTGATCCAGCGCCCTTCGCAGTCGATCGTTTCGGTCGCGGGCGGCGCATCGACCATCGACCCGACATAGGTGATTGCGCCCGCCGCCATGCCGACCGCGCCATTCTCTATGACGCCCAGGCCGGGCAGCCCGTCCTGCATCGTGGCAAGGCGGGCGTTGGTCCACAGGCGATCGCTATGCATCGGGCCCTCTCCTGCTTGCTGGCCGACTCAATTATGTATATACATTAATGGCAGACGGATAAAGATGTCCAGATGGAAGGCGACGACGTAGTTTGAAGAGCGAGGCGCGATCTGCTCTCTTCGTCACCCCGGATCAAGTCCGGGGTGACGAGGAAGGTGGTTGAATCTTTCAAAGTCTCACTAGGTTATCGCCAGATAGGATGATCGATGGCGCTTTGGTGCGAGCAGGCATGGCTTCCGGAAGGGTGGCGTAACAATGTGCGCCTGACCCTTGAAAAGGGGAGAATTTCCGCAATCGAAACGGGCGTCGAAGCGGGCCCCAACGACGAACGGCACGCGATTTTTCTGCCCGCCATGCCCAATCTGCACAGCCATGCCTTCCAGCGCGGCATGGCGGGACTCGCCGAGTGCGCGGGGACGGGCGACGACAGTTTCTGGACGTGGCGCGAGGTCATGTATCGCTTCGTCGATCGCCTCGATCCCGAGGGGATGGCGGCGATCGCCGCGCTCGCCTTTGCCGAAATGCTCGAAAGCGGTTTCGCGCGCGTTGGCGAATTTCATTATCTTCATCATGACGTTGACGGGCAACCCTATGACGACATCGCGGCGATGGCGCAGGCGATCGCGGCGGCGGCGGGTGAGACCGGCATCGCGTTGACCCTGCTCCCCGTCTTCTACGCCCATTCGGGATTCGGCGGCGCCGCGCCGACGCACGGCCAGCGGCGCTTCATCAATGACGTCGATCGCTATGCGCGACTGCTCGACGCATCGCGCGATGCGGTCGCCGGCCTCGACGGTGCGGTCGTCGGCGTCGCGCCGCACAGCCTGCGTGCGGCAACCGCGGATGAACTGGCGGCGGTGACCGCAATGGCGTCGGGCGCGCCGGTCCATATTCATATCGCCGAGCAGCTGCCCGAGGTCGAAGCCTGTCTCGCGTGGAGCGGCGCACGGCCGGTCGAATGGCTGATGGGTCACGCCGACGTTGGCGCCGACTGGTGTCTTGTCCATGCGACGCACATCACCGATGCCGAGCGCGCCGCCATCGTGCGCAGCGGCGCGGTCGCGGGTCTCTGCCCGATCACCGAGGCGAACCTCGGCGACGGCCTGTTCCCCGCGCGCGCCTTTCTCGCCGAGGGCGGGCGCTTCGGGGTCGGGTCGGATTCGAATGTCGAGATCGACGCCGCCGCCGAATTGCGCCTGCTCGAATATGGCCAGCGGCTCGCGCATCGCGGCCGCAACCTGCTCGCGGGCGGTGCGGGGCAATCGACCGGGGCGAGCCTCTATCGCGGCGCGCTCGCGGGCGGCGCGCAGGCGCTCGGGCGGCCTTCGGCGGGTCTCGCGGTGGGCGCGGCCGCCGACATCGTCAGCCTCAAAGCCGACGATCCCGCCTTCGCCGGGCGCACCGGCGACGCCATCCTCGACAGCTGGATCTTCGGCGGCGGCGCGTGCCTTGTCGATTGCGTGTGGCGCGGCGGCGTCAGGCGGGTCGAGGGCGGGCGTCACGTCGCGCGCGATGCGATCGCCGCGCGCTATCGCGCCGCGATGGCGAAGCTGCTCGGATGAAGCAAAGCAGCGCCATCCACGCCCAAATCCGCCGCGATATCGAGGCGCGGATCATGTCGGGCGAATGGGCGCCGGGAACGCGCATTCCCTATGAACATCAGTTGATGGCGAGCTATGGCTGCTCGCGCATGACAGTGAACCGGGCGCTACGCGCGCTGATCGAGGCGGGGCTGCTCGAAAGCCGGCGGCGCGCGGGCACCTTTGTCTCGCACCCGCGCATCCATCGCGCCGCGCTCGAAATCCCCGACATCCGTGACGAGATCGCTGCGCAGGGCGAGCCCTATCGCCTTGACCTCGACCGCCGCGAGGTCCGCGCCGCGAGCGAGGAGGACAAGCGCCTGCTCCAGATCGACGGCGGCGCGGTGCTCGCGCTCGAATGCCGCCACCATGCCGGCGGCCGCGCCTATGCGCTCGAACGCCGCCTGATCAACCTGTCGGCGGTTCCCCAGGCGGCCGAGATCGATTTCGCCGCCGAGCCGCCGGGCTCTTGGCTCCTCGCGCACGTCCCCTGGACCGAGGCCGAGCACCGCATCACCGCTTTCAATGCGGGGGCAAAGGAACTGGTCGCGCTCGGCATTTCGGCGGGCGCGGCGTGCATGGCGCTCGAACGCTGGACGTGGCGCGGCACGGAGCGCATCACCTATGCGCGGCAGGTCTATCCCGGTGACCGCTACGCCCTCGTCGCCCATTTTCGCCCCTGAAGGATAAGAGCCATGGATTTCTCGCGCCTCGAAACCAGCAGCAAGATCGGCGACGGCTGGACCTATCCACCGGCCGTGGCGCGGAGGAGCGGCTGGCTCGACGTCGATGCCGAGGCTGGGCATCGCATCTATTGGGAAGAATATGGCCCGGCGGACGGCGAGCCCGTGATGTTCCTCCACGGCGGCCCCGGCGGCGCCTGTTCGCCCGAGATGGCGCGCTTCTTCGATCCCGCGCGCTATCGCGTCATCCTCTTCGACCAGCGCGGCTGCGGCAAGAGCGAGCCCAATGTCGCCGCGGCGGGTCCGGCGGCGGCGCTGCGCAACAACACCACCGCCGACCTGATCGGCGATATCGAGAAGCTGCGCGATGCGCTCGACATCAGCGGCCGGATGCACGTCTTCGGCGGTAGCTGGGGCAGCACGCTCGCCATGGCCTATGCCATCGCTTTCCCGCAGCATTGCGCCAGCCTGATCCTGCGCGGCATCTTCCTCGGCGCGGCGGAGGATCTGCTCTATCTCTATCAGGGCAACGCCGCCACGTGGCATGAAGCGCCCCATGCGCTGACCGCGCCCGGCGCCTATATCTCTTACCCCGACGAATGGGGCGAATTGCTGTCGGTTCTGACCGTCGAGGAGCGCGCCGACGTCATGGCGTCGTACAAGGCGATCTTCGACATGGTGCCCGCGAACGAGGAAGAGCGCGCGAAGCAGCTTCACGCTGCCCTGACATGGTCGCTGTGGGAAGGGGTGATCTCGAACATGATCCCCGAGACCGCATCGACGGGCAAGTTCGGCGACGCCGACTTCGCGCTCTGTTTCGCGCAGATCGAGGCGCATTATTTCGCGAACGACCTGTTCATCGAACCGGGCCATCTGCTCGGCCATGCCGATGTCCTCGCGTCGATCCCGGTGCATATCGTCCACGGACGTTTCGATCAGGTCTGCCCGCTGACGCAGGCCTCGCGGCTGGTCGATGCGCTGCGCGGCGCGGGCGCGGAGCCTGCAACCTATGTGATCACCAACGCCGGGCACAGCGCGATGGAGCGCGAGAATGCGCTGGCGCTCACCGCGATCATGGACGGGCTGCCGCGCCTCGGCGCCTGACGGAGCGATCCACCACCCTGCGCGTTTCCCTTTCCGGTTTGTCGGACAGGAGAGGGAGAGCCATGCAGCATCTGTTCACGCGGATCGCCTCGCGCGCCGCGCATATCATGGGTCAGCCCGCGACTTTCATCGTGGCGGCCGGGTTCATCGTCGTCTGGGCCGCGAGCGGGCCGCTGCTGCAATATTCGGACACCTGGCAACTCATCGTGAACACTGCGACGACGGTGATGACCTTTCTCGCGGTCTTCCTGATCCAGAACAGCCAGAACCGCGACGGTGCGGCGATGCAGGCCAAGCTCGACGAGATTTTGCGCGTGCTCGAAAAGGCGCGCAACGAATTCGTCGGCATCGAGCATCTGACCGACGCCGAGATCGAGAAGATCCGCGACGCGCTCGAGGCCGACGTCACCGGCAACGAGGGCAATGGGGGCACCCTCGGCACCGCGGTCGAACGATTACTCAAGCGGCTTTAGGGCATAACCCTAAAGCCCCGCGCCGCCGAGCTTGTAGGTGAGCTGCAGGAATACGCTCCGGCCGATGCTGTCGAACCAGCTCGTGTTGTAATAGGGATAGCTCGACCAGGTCGGGTCCTTCACCGGCATCTTGTCGAACAGGTTGCGCACCGTCAGCGACCCGCGCAGATGGTCGGTGAAATCATATTGCATCGTCGCGTTGAAGAGGTAGCTCGCCTTGATATAGGCATCCTCGTCATAATTGGGCAGCTTGCCGAGGCGAGTGCCCGACAGGGTGAGCTGGAACCCGCGATCCTCCCAGGTAATGCTGCCGTTCGACTTGTCGCGCGGCAGATAATAGCCGCTGTCGGCCGCCAGCTTGTTGATGAACGGATCGCCCGGATATTGCCGGAATGTGTGATCGAACACATGGCTGTGCGCGAGCGACAAGGTGAAGGTGCCGATCCCCGTCGGCACGCTGCCGCGGAAGGCAAGGTCGATGCCGCTCGTCTTCTCGCGCGCGATGTTGATCGGGTTGACGCGGATCGATTCGATCTGGCCGCCCTGGATATTGCTGGGGAAACGGGTGATGCGCGCATAGGCGTCGAGGCAGGTCGGCGAACTCGGATCGAGGTCGCCCGCTGCGCAATCGGCCTCGGCGCGTGCCAGCGTGTCGAGGCTGAGATCATCGACCTGATTGTCGAGCGTGACGCGGAAATAATCGACCGACACATGCAGGTTGCGCGACGGGGAGAAGACCAGACCTGCGGTCAGCGTGCGACCGGTTTCGGGTTTCAGATCGCGATTGCCGGTGCGGTTCACGACCACGCCGATGTCGGCATATCGGCAATCCTCGATCGCCTGGTTTTTCTCGGCGCAGAGGCGATAGTCGTTGACGCCGCCTTCGACATTGCCCGGTCCGGTAAAGAGATAATGGAGGTCGGGCGCCCGGAAAGCGGTGCCATAGGCGGCGCGCAGCAATATGCTGTTCGTCGGGCGCACCTCGATTCCGCCGTTATAGGTGAATTTGCCGACGTTGCGACCCGCGAAGCCGAAACGGTCATAACGGCCCGCGCCGTTCAACGTCACGAAATCGAGCACCGGCACGCGGATTTCGCCGCCGATGGCGGCATGGCTGCGCTTGCCTGCGCCGTCGCTGTCCTTCCAGCTGAAATAATAGTCGGTGAGCGCGAGCGGGTCGGGGCGGAGGTTATAGCCTTGCTTGCCATATTCGGCGACCGCCGCGAAACCGACGGGCCCAGCAGGAAGCTGGAACAACTCGCCGTTGGTCAGCGTCGCCTGCAAATTGCTCGTCCAGCTGTAAGGGCGATAGACGGTATCGGCCGAGATGCTGTCATATTCGGCGGGGGTCAGGGCGCGGTAAAGATTGGTGGCAGGATCGGCGTTGTAGATGGGATAGCCGCTGTCCTCATCGAAGCCGAGCCGGGGGCCGAGAAAGAAATCCTGCGCCTTCTGGTTGATGATCTGCGGCCAGCGGACCACCGACTGATAGCGGCTGTAGTTGAACGACGCCTCGTAATTCCAACTCTTGCCGAAATTGCCCCGAATGCCGGGGGTGATGCTATAGGTCGTCTGCTTGCTGCGCTGCATTTCAAAGCCGCCGGTCTCCTCCGGCGTGAACTGCCGTTCCCAATCGTCGATCGTGCCGTCGAACGCATTGTAGAAGCTGTTGTTCGTGCTCGACGACGAGCTTTCGAAACCCCAGCTCGTCACGTCGTACATCAGGCGGACCTTGCTGATCCCGAACTGGAAATCGGCGAACAGCTTCGCGTTGTCCGACAGTTCGTAGGACAGGGTGCCGAAGCTGTTGAAGCCCTTGCGACCCGAAATGATCGTGCCGTAACCGATCGATTCCCGGCTGCCGCAATAATAGCCCGGGCCATAGTCGTCGAGCGCGTCGTCATAGTCGCCGTAGCGCGGCCGCGAGCCATAGATGGTCGTCCCGCGGTTGAGAGAGGCGAGCGGCGCGCAGGTCGCGGCACCGGGGTCGATATAGGTGTCATTCTCTATGTCGTAGCGCAGGAAGGTGCGCCGCGGGGCTTGCGACGAGGCCGTGGGGGCGTCGGCGGTGCTGTCCTGGATCGCGCGATCATAGCCCCACAGCGGCCGCTGATCGAGATATTCGATGCCGCCGACGATGTTGAAGCGTCCCGACGACCAGCCGCCGGTCGCGGTGAAGCGGTGTGACATCCCGCCGCCATGTTCGGTGCGCCCGTGGCGATAGTCGAGCGTCAGCCCGTCGAGCTTTTCCTTCATCTTGAAATTGACGACGCCCGCGATCGCGTCGGAGCCATAGATGGCCGAGCCCGCGCCGCTCAAAATCTCGACCTTGTCGATCAGGCTGACCGGGATGTTCGAGATGTCGGTGAAGTTGCTGCGGCCGATATAGGGCAGCGGAAAATCCGCGATGCGGCGGCCGTTGACCAGCACCAGCGTATGGTTGGGGCCGAGCCCGCGCAGGTCGACTTGCTGCGCGCCGGGGGTGAAGTCGGCGCTGCTGCCCGACTGCGGGCTCTGCGTTTCGCCGCTGTTCTGCGTCATCGCCGCGAGCAGTTCGGGAACGCTGGTATAGCCGTTGGCGCGGATCGTGTCCGAATCGATTGTGGTGACCGGCGAGGGGCCCTGATCCTTGATCGTAGGGATGCGCGACCCGGTGACGATGATCTCCTCGCCCCCAGTATCGGACGCATCCTGCGCATAGGCGGGCGCCGCGAGCGCCGGCAGCGACGCGCCGAGGCCGAGCAATATGCGAAACCCTCTTTTGCCGAAAACCGTCATCCCACACACCCCTGACTGCTCCGCCGCGACGATTCTGCGGTCGGACATGCCCTTCGTTGGATCAGAAATCGCCGAAAATTTCAACCAATATGACACTTCTGGAAATCATATTGTCTAATGGTTCAATCATTATGTAACATCACGTCGTCACCGGGGTTAGGAAAGGGATCAAGATGCCGCGCAGGATCGGGCTGAACTGGCTGTTGACTTTATTGGCGCTGCTTGCGGCGCTGCCGCTCGCTCCCGCCGTCGCGAAAGAGGCGAAGGTGCCGCCGGTCGAACATTATGTCTTCGGCAAGCTCGGCACCCCGACGCCGGGGCCGGTGTCGGGCGGCCTGCTGCTGATGGGTGGCGGCGACCGTAATATCGACGCGATGAAATGGTTCTTCGCCAAGGCCGGGAACGGCCATATCGTCGTGATCAGCGCCTCCTACGGCAAGGAGATGGGACAGGAATTCTTCCACGACGTCGGCGGCATCCAGTCGGCCGAAATCTTCGTATTCCACGACCGTTCGCAATCGACCGATCCGAAAATCCTCGACCGGCTGCGCAAGGCGGACGGCATCTTCATCGCGGGCGGCGACCAGGCGCGCTACGTCCGCTTCTGGCGCGGCACGCCGGTGAACGAAATCCTCGACGCACATGTCGCGGCAGGCAAGCCGCTTGCGGGCACTAGCGCCGGGCTCGCGATGCAGGGCGAAAAGCTTTACGGCGCGATGGACGGCGGCAGCATCACCAGCGCGGAGGCACTCGCTGACCCGTTCGGCCCCGCGAACACGATCGAGGGCGACTTCCTGCACCTCGCTTTGCTCAAGGGAATCGTCACCGACACCCATTTCAAGGAGCGCGACCGCCTCGGCCGCCTCTTCGCCTTCGTCGCCAAGGCCGAGGGCGATCGCCCGGCCGATGCGCCCGCGATGATCGGCCTCGGGGTCGACGAAAGCGCGGCGCTCGCGGTCGAGCCCGACGGGACCGGGCGCATTTATGCGACTGCGCCCGACGGCTATGCCTGGGTGGTCGATGGAGCGGGCCTGCGCGGCATAGCCGGGCGCGGCCCGCTCGACGCGCCGCGGATCAAGGTCACCGGCGTCGGGCCGGACTCGGTTGTCCATCTGCCGTCGGGGCAGGTCGATCGTCCCGTCTTCGTCCGCAACTATGCCGCGCGTGCAGGCGCGATTGCCGAAGTGCCGCGCTGGTCGCTCGCGATCCACGGTGGCGCCGGGGTGATCGAGCGCGGATCGTTGAGTCCGGAGAAGGAGAAAGCCTATCGCGCCGGTCTGGACGAAGCGCTCCGGGCGGGTAGCGCCGTGCTCGACAGGGGTGGCCCGGCGCTCGACGCGGTGGCCGCCGCGGTGCGGGTGCTCGAGGATAATCCGCTGTTCAACGCCGGACGCGGCGCGGTGTTCACCGCCGACGGCCGCAACGAACTCGACTCCGCGATCATGGACGGCAAGACGCAAAAGGCGGGCGCGGTGGCGGGCGTCCCCGCACGCGCCATCCCGTCGACCTCGCGCGCGCGGTGATGGACAAGAGCCCGCATGTGATGCTCGCGGGCGCGGGCGCCGACAAATTTTCGGTCGAACAGGGACTCGAACAGGTCGAACCGGGCTGGTTCCGTACCGAGGAGCGCTGGCAGCAACTGCTCGCGTGGCGCAAACGCCAGCAGGCCGCGGTCGATCCGACCCATTTGTTCGGCACCGTCGGCGCGGTCGCGCTCGACGCCGACGGCAATCTCGCGGCCGCGACCTCGACCGGCGGCATGACCGGCAAGCGCTGGGGCCGCATCGGCGATTCGCCGATCATCGGCGCCGGCACCTATGCCAAGAACGGGCAATGCGCGGTGTCGGCGACGGGATCGGGCGAATATTTCATCCGCGAAAGCGCGGCGCGGCAGGTCTGCGACCGCGTCGCATGGAAGGGCGAAAGCCTGAAGGACGCGGCGCAGGATACGATCGTGGCGGTCGGCGCGATCGGCGGCGACGGCGGGCTGATCGCGATGGGCCCCGACGGGCACCCCGCCTTTGCCATCAACGACCTCGGCATGTATCGTGGCCGGATGAGCGCCGGGGGGTCTCCTGAAACAGCGGTTTTCGCCGACGAGAAGCTGACCGATTGATGGCGAGCGGCGGCGTCAGTCTCGACGAGATCGACGAGCGGCTGCTCACCCTGCTGCGCGACGACGCCCGTCAGACGATCGCGCAGCTCGCCAAGGAACTCGGCATCTCGCGCGGGCAGATCTATTCGCGCCTCGCGCGGCTGGAGGAGGACAAGGTCGTCGCGGGCTACACCGTTCGCCTCGGACACGCCTTCGCCGCCAGCCGCGTCCGCGCGCACATGATGATCAAGACGCTGCCGCGCTATCACCGCGAGGTCGAACAGGCGCTCGCCGCGCTGCCGCAGGTGCAGGCGATCCACGCGATCAGCGGCGAATATGACATCATCGCGATGCTCGAGGCCGAGGACGGGGGCCAGCTCAACGAGCTGATCGACGACGTCGGGCTCCTCGACGGGGTCGAGCGGACCACGACCTCGGTCATATTGGCGACGAAGATCGAGCGATAATTTGAAATAATACGGATTCAGCCGGGCGCTCCGTAGCGCTCGACCCTAAAAGCGCATCGTCACCGCGATGCCGCCGCCCTTGGTATCGCCCCAGGGAAACACCTGAACGCGGTCGTTCGCGCGGCGGGTGATCAGAAAGCCCGACGCCTCGCCGATCGCGGCGCCGACGAGGGCATCGTGGACATGGTGCTTACGGGCCTCGACGCGGCTCAGGCCGACAAAGGCGGCGACGATCTGTGCCGGGACGCCGACCTTCCAGCCATATCGATTCTGGAGCGTCGCCGCGGCGGCGAACGACATGGAGGTGTGGCCCGACGGGAAACTCTTGGTATCGCTGCCGTCGGGACGCCGTTCGGGAAAGGCTTGCTTGAGGCCATAGGTGACGCCGGCGGCGACGCCGATGCTGCCGCCCGCCTGCAATACGCCGTCCCAGTCGCCCTGGACCGCGGGCACGCCGAAGGCCGCGACGACCAGTGCATCGCGCGCGACCGACCCCGCATCGTTCCACCCCTTTTCGCTGGCATGAGCGGGCACGGCGCCCGACAGGCCGGTCGCAACCGCCGCGACGATCCATATTTTACGCATGGCAGACTCCCCTCGTCGAAGAGGGCCGATGGGCCCGAAACGGCAAGCCCCATTTGCCGGGCGCCGGCATATCTCACTTAGGCGGCGAAGCAAAGCGGTGCATGCCCTCGCGCGGTGTCGATAGGCGCGGGAAAGCCATTATTCGTAACGATGAGGCCATGGCTTCTCTTGCGAAAGGGCAGGGGACGTGCCTAAGCAGACAGCGGTGGTCAGCAGGGGAGCCGGGATGCCATATTGCCACACGGGTGCGGAGCGTATGCGCGCATGACCCGGGCGACGATCAAGGATGTCTCGCGCGTCGCGGGCGTGTCGATCAAGACTGTCTCGCGCGTTCTCAACAAGGAACGCTATGTCAGCGACGACATGCGGCAAAAGGTCGAGGAAGCCGTCGCGCGGCTCAACTATCATCCCAGCCTCGCTGCGCGGACGCTGGCCGGCAAACGCTCGTTCCAGATCGGGCTGATCCACGACAACCCCAGCCCTTATTATATCTTCAACATGCAGGCCGGGGTCGGACAGCGCTGTCGCGAAGCCGACTTCCGCATGATCGTCCAGCCGTGCGACATCAACTCGCCGGGGCTGGTCGACGACATCGGCGCGCTGATCGATCAGGCGCAGCTCGACGGCATCATCATGACGCCGCCGGTGACCGACGTCGGCACCGCGCTGGCCGAGCTGTTCCGCCGCAAGATTCCCGTCGTTCGCGTCCAGCCGGGGACCGACCTCACCGCGACCTCGGCGGTCTATATCGACAATGTCCAGGCGGCCGACGACATGACCGCCTATCTGATTGCGCTCGGCCACCGCCGCATCGGACTGGTTACCGGCCATGCCAATTATTTCGCCAGCAGCCAGCGGCTGACCGGCTATCGGCAGGCGCTGCAGCGGGCGGGCATCGGCTTCGATGCGGCGCTCGTCTTTCCCGGCCAGTTCGATTTTCCGTCGGGCGCCGCGGCGGCCGAGGCGCTGCTCGCCCTCGACGAACCGCCGACCGCGATTTTCGCGAGCAGCGACGAAATGGCCGCGGGCGTTCTCGCCGCCGCGCATCGCCGGGGCGTGTCGGTGCCCGGGCAATTGTCGGTCGCGGGCTTCGACGACACCGACCTTGCGCAGGTCGTCTGGCCGGCGCTGACGACGATCCGCCAGCCGATCCGCGATCTCGGCTATGCCGCCGCCGATCTGCTGCTCGAATTCGGCGAGCGGATCGAGCGGCGGCAGTTGCCGCACGAATTGGTCGTGCGCGGGTCGACGGCGGCGCCGAAAGGCTGAAAGCGACCGTTTGCAAATATAAAGCTAACCAAACCCGTTCGCATCGAGCGAAGTCGAGATGCCCCTCAGGCTGTCGATGGGTGTCTCGACTTCGCTCGACACGAACGGAAACAGCGGACGGTTTACGCCCCACCCCATTCCCGCCGCTGTGAAAAAACGTCTGTCCTTTCGGATATGACAGCGTTATCTTATTGGTCAACGAAAGATTCGGGGAGAGACGATGGTGGCGCAAATCGCCGATAAACGCCGCTGGCTGCTGGTGGGACTCGTCTTCGTCGCCATCGTCCTCAACTATGTCGACCGCCAGATTCTCGCACTCCTGAAGCCGACCCTCCAGGCCGAATTCGACTGGAGCGACCGCGATTACAGCCACATGGCCTCGGCCTTTCAATTCGCTGCCGCGCTCGCCTTTCTCGGCACCGGCTGGTTCATCGACAAGGTCGGGCTGCGCCGTGGCTTCGCGATCGGGGTCGGCGTGTGGAGCCTCGCGGGCATGGCGCACGCCTTCGTGACCACGGTCGCGGGCTTCGTCACCTCGCGCGCGGTGCTCGGCGCCGCCGAATCGATCGGCACCCCGGCGGCGGTGAAGACCGCCGCGACCTATTTCAATGCGAAGGAGCGCTCGGTCGTCCTCGGCCTTGGCGGCATCGCGCCCAATGTAGGCGCGATCCTGACGCCGTTGCTGATCCCGCTGATGGCGCTGATGTGGGGGTGGCAGTCGACCTTTCTGATCGCGGGCGGGCTCGGGCTCGTCTGGGTGGTGGTCTGGCTGATGGTGCGCATTCCCGAACAGCCTGGCGCCGCCGACGCCGCCGCGACGAAGATCGCATGGGGCAGCCTGCTACGCGACCGCCGCCAATGGGCGGTGATCCTGGGGAAGGCGCTCACCGACCAAGTCTGGTGGTTCCTGCTCTTCTTCATGCCCGACCTCTTCCACCGCGTCTTCGGGCTGAGTCAGGGAACGCTCGGGCTTCCGGTCGCCTTCGTCTATTTCATGGCGGCGCTTGGCGGCATCACCGGCGGCTTCCTGCCGTCGTTGCTGATGACCCGCGGATGGAGCGTCAACACCGCGCGCAAGACATCGATGCTGATCTATGCCGTGCTGATCCTGCCGGTGCCTTTGCTCGTTCATGCCGACAGCGCGTGGGTCGCCGCCGCGATCCTCGGCCTCGGCCTCTTCGCGCATCAGGGGTTCTCGACCAATCTCTTCGGCCTCACCACCGATGTTTTTCCAGCAAAGATCGTCGGCTCGGCAATCGGCATCGGCGCCTTCGCGGGCAATTTGTCGGGCATGGCGATGATCGAGTTCGCGGGCTGGTCGCTCGACACCGGCCGTGGCTACATGCCGATGATGCTCATCTGCGCTTTCACCTATCTCGCTGCGCTCGCCGCGATCCACCTCATCCTGCCGCGCATCGTCGCGGTGGACGAGGAGGATGGCGAGGCGCCGGTGTTGGCGCGTTGAAGGTAATTCTCGTCATCCCCGCTTTCGCGGGAATGACGACGCAAAAGATTAGCTGCACCGCATAGAAAACCCGCTTCCCATCCGTTAAACCATGGAGTATATGACAGCGATGTCAGATCATCTACCCGCTCCCGCCCCCGTGTCGCTCGCCGGCCATGAGGTCGCTCCCATCGCCTGGGGCATGTGGCGCTTCGCTGGTGCCGACGTCGGCACCGCCCGCGCGCGCATCGACGCGGCGTTCGAGGCGGGGGTGACCCTCTTCGACACCGCCGACATCTACGGTTGCGACACCCCCGGCGGCTTCGGCTCGGCCGAGGCGCTGCTCGGCGAGGTCTTCGCCGAAGCGCCTGCCTTGCGCGACAAGATGCTGCTCGCGACCAAGGGCGGGATCATCCTCGGCGTCCCTTACGACAGCAGCGCGCCCTATCTCGCCTCGGCGATCGACATTTCGCTGAAGCGCCTGCGCACCGACCGTGTCGAACTGTGGCAGATCCACCGCCCCGACCTGCTCACCCATCCGCAGGAAGCGGCGCGCGCGCTCGAGGAAGCGCATCGCGCGGGCAAGATCGGCGCGATCGGCGTCTCGAATTTCACGCCGTCGCAGGCGGCGGCGCTCGCCAAATTCCTGCCCGTCCCGGTGGTCAGCCACCAGAGCGAGTTCTCGCCGCTCCACCTGAACCCGCTGTTCGACGGCATCTTCGACCAGTCGATGGCGGAGGGCATGACCTTCCTCGCCTGGTCGCCGCTCGGCGGCGGCCGGCTGGGCGATCCGGCCGACGAACGCGCGCGCGCCATCGCCGCGCTGCTCGACGCCAAGGCCGCCGAATATGACGTCTCGCGCGCCGCCGCGACCTATAGCTGGGTGATGGCGCATCCCGCGCGCCCGATCCCGATCGTCGGCACCCAAAATCCGGGCCGGATCAAGGAAATCCCGCAGGCCTTCGTGCCGCGCTGGACGCGCGCCGAATGGTACGCGGTGCTGCAAACTTCGATGGGGGAGAATCTGCCATGACCGATCGCACGTGCGAAGTGAGCTGGTTTTCGGCGCTTTGCGACGACGACTATGAATTTCTCGGCGTCCCCGACCCGATGCTCAAATCGAGTTGGGAGCATTGCCGCGACATCGTGATGCAGGCGGACAGTCTGGGATTCGACAATATCCTGCTCCCATCGGGCTATGCGCTCGGCATCGACACCACTGCCTTCGCCGCGGCGATCGCGACGATGGTCAAGCGCATCCGCCTGCTGATGGCGGTGCGCATCGGCGAGACATGGCCGCCGCAGCTTGCGCGCCAGATCGCGACGATCGACCGTATCCTGGGCGGCCGGTTGACGGTCAACATCATCTCGTCGGACATGCCGGGCGAGACGATGGAGTCCGAACCGCGCTATCGCCGCACGGTCGAGGCGATGCATATCCTGAAGACGCTGCTCAACGGCGAGGCGCTCGACCATGACGGCGAGTTCTGGAAGCTGAAGCTCGATCCGCCGCGCATCGGCATGGTGTCGGGCAAGGCGCCGCCGCTCTATTTCGGCGGGCTGTCCCCCGCCGCGCGCGACGCCGCCGCGAAGGGCTGCGACGTCTTCCTCATGTGGCCCGACCGCGAGGAGGTGGTGAAGGAGATCATCGCCGACATGACCGCGCGCGCCGCCGCTTATGGCCGCACGCTCAAATTCGGCTATCGCGCGCACATGATCGTCCGCGATACCGAGGCCGAAGCGCGCACCGCCGCTGACCGCCTGCTCTCGAAGCTCGACGCCGACAAGGGCGCGGCGATCAAGGCCAAGTCGCTCGATTCGCAAAGCTTCGGCGTCAACGCGCAGGTTGCGCTGCGCGAGGCCGCTTCCGACGACGGCTATGTCGAGGATAATCTGTGGACCGGCGTCGGCCGCGCCCGCTCGGGCTGCGGCGCCGCGATCGTCGGCGACCCCGACCAGGTGCTGGCGAAGCTGCGGCGCTATCAGGACATGGGCATCGAGGCGTTTATCCTGTCGGGATACCCCCACGCCGCCGAGGCGGACCTGTTTGCGCGCCATGTGCTGCCGAAGATGACGCACGGGCCGCTGGCGCTCTGACGCCTCCCGTCATTGCGAGCGAAGCGAAGCAATCTCCAGCTATCGGCCTCGCGCGGGTTCGATAGCTGGAGATTGCTTCGCTTCGCTCGCAATGACGACCAAGGGATGCCCCGCCTCCTCGATGAGACGTAGGAGAGAGGGAGACGGGGCGAGCGCGCTTAAGCAGAGCGCGGGTTGCGGGAGGATGAACGGGATCGTGCCGGTCGCGCTGGCTATCGCCCAGCCAGTAATGTAGCAACATATCCATGCAGGCTGGCCGAATTGTGACCTTCGCTTCATGCATGGCACTTCTGTCGTGCGGAGACGCGCCATCGTTACCCGCCGAAAGCCATTGGAGGCTGTCGGTCGAAGGAAGTCCAGCCTGTCTGGCGCAACTGACCCGTGCCATGGAACGGCAGGGAATAGCTGTTGCCCGGTTTCCTGAGTGGAACGACGGTAACGGCATAATGGTTTTCGGTCCCGTCGCGACGGATGCGATCGGCAATGTGACGACGGTCATTCACGCGTCGGGCTGCGCTACTCTGCGCGGAAAACAATCGAGTTGTTCAAGCGATCATTCCGACGTCGATGTTTGCTGACGGCTTTGAACGAAACGTTGGGCTACCCCGCCCACACCTGCGCATACAGCATCGCCATCTCCTCCGCATCCGGCACCCGCGGATTGTTCGCGGGCGATCCCGATGCCGCCGCCTGCCCGCACATCGTCGGGACCAGCGCCTCCCAGCGTGCCGCGTCGATGCCCCACGCCGCCGGCCCCGGCACTTTCAGCTCGCGGTTGAGCGCCGCCAGTTCGTCAAGCAGCCGCGCCACCGCCGACTGGTCGCCCTCGGCCTCGTCCGCCACCCCCATCGCCCGCGCGCAATCGGCATAGCGGTGGAGCGCCGCGGGCGCCGACCAGGCGGTGACCGCGGGCAGCAGCATCGCGTTCGACAGCCCGTGCGGGACATGGAAATGCGCGCCGATCGGCCGGCTCATCCCGTGAACCAGCGCGACCGAACTGTTCGAGAAAGCGATCCCCGCCTGCGTCGCGCCCAGCATCATCGCCTCGCGCGCCGCCGCATCCATCGGGTCGGCGCACACGCGGCGCAGGTTCGGCGCGATCGCGCGCATCGCGAGCAGCGCCATGCCGTCGCTGAACGGATTCGCGCGCTTCGACACATAGGCCTCGATCGCGTGGGTCAGCGAATCGATCCCGGTGTCGGCGGTCAGCCGCCGCGGCTTGGTGAAGGTCAGCTCATAATCGACCAGCGCCGCGACGGGCAGATAGGCGAGGCCGGGGCAGAGCATCTTCTCGTCGGTCGCCTCGTCGGTGATGATCGTGAAGCGCGTCGCCTCCGACCCCGTACCCGCCGTCGTCGGGATCGCGATCACCGGCAGTCCCGGCGCGTCCTGCACATGCGGCGCCTTGTAATCGGCCATCGCCCCGCCATGCTCGCCCAGCACCGCGATCGCCTTGGCGCTGTCGAGCGGGCTGCCGCCGCCGAAGCCGACGACGCAGTCGTGATCGCCCTCGCGCAGACAGGCGACGCCGGCGTCGACCGATGCCACCGTCGGGTCGGGCACCGTGTCGGCAAAGACGCGCGCGGCGATCCCCGCCGCCGCCAGCCCGCCGACCAGCGCCTCGACGCGCCCGCTGCCGAGCAGAAAGGCGTCGGTGACGATCAGCGGCCGCGCCAGCCCCAGCGTCGCCAGCACCGCGGGCAGCTCTTTCGATGCGCCCCCGCCGATGCGCAGGATGCGGGGCAAAGCGATGCTGGCGATACTCAACTGACCATCTCCTCACGGATCGAACTGCGCGCCATCCAGAACAGCGCCGAGGCGAGCGCGCCGAACATAATGAAGATCATCAGCGACCAGCGCACGCCCTCCGCCGACCCTAGCCCCATCGGCCCGCTTAGAAAATCGCTGACCGCGCCGACGCCGAGCGGGCCGAGCCCCAACCCGATCAGGTTGATGATGAACAGCAGCACCGCCGACGCGGTCGCGCGCGTCTGCGGCCGCACCAGCCCCTGCACCGCGGCATAGCCGGGCCCGTACCAGAGCGTGTTGAGGATCGGCGGAAAGGCGAAGAGGATCAGCGCGGTCACCGCTGAATCGACGAGCAGCGCGGCGACATAGAAAGGGATGCCGATCAGGGTCGAAACCGCCGGGATGCCGACATAGGCCCGCAGGTCGCGCGCGCCGTAGCGGTCGGCGAGCCAGCCGCCCAGCCATGTCCCGACCGCGCCGGTCAGCCCGAGCACGACGCCGAGCGCGACGCCGAGGAAGCCGGTCAGCCCCAGCCCGAAATCGCCCGCGATCGCGGTCAACTCCTCGGCATGATTGCGAAAGAAGAAGGGCGCGATAAAGGCCGCGGCGCCATAGCCGATGAACGCCTTGATCGCGGCGGCGAAGGCGATCAGCCAGAAGGTGCGCTTGCCGCGGATCTCCGCCATCGCGGTCTTGAAGTCGGGGCGCGCGGCCTTCAGCACGGCGAGGTCGACATGCATCTGCCGTCGCGGCTCGCGCAACGTCGTCCAGGCGACGACCGCCATCAGCAGCCCCGGCAGCCCGGCGACCAGAAAGGCGGTCCGCCAGCCATGAGCGTCGGCGATCAGCCCGCCGAGCGCGAGCCCGAGCAGCCCGCCGAGGGGCGTGCCCAGCGAATAGAAGGCGAGGGCGGAGGCGCGCTTTTCGCGCGGCGTATAATCGGTGATCAGCGAATGGGCGGGCGGGGTGCAGCCCGCCTCGCCGATCCCGACGCCGATGCGGCACAGCGTGAGCTGGACGAAATTCTGCGCATAGCCGCACGAGATGGTGAACAGGCTCCACAGCCCCGCCGCCGCCGCGATGATCCGCGGCCGGTGCCCCGTCTCGGCATAGCGCGCGATCGGAATGCCGAGCACGGTGTAGAAGAGCGCGAAGGCCAGCCCCGTCATCACCCCGAGCTGCCAGTCGGCGAGATGGAGGTCGTGCTTGATCGGCTCGGCGAGGATCGAGACGATCTGCCGGTCGAGGAAATTGAGGATATAGATGACGAGCAACACCGTCAGCGCATAGCGGCGATAGGCGGGCGATACCTGCGGAGGGGCGGGCGGGGCGGGGGCTTCGCTACTCATGACATCCTCTCGTAATCGTTTCTTATTTCGTCACCCCGAACCCTTCGACTGAGCTCAGGACAGGCTTGATCCGGGGTCCATTCTTCCTTTGCCGGCTTGAATGGATGCCGGATCAAGTCCGGCATGACGAGGGTGTTTTGCATTTGTCGGGCAGTTAGTTGACTCCCATCCCCATCGCGATATGACAACGCTGTCTGAAAGGGAAGTCATGCCGCAACTGCTCGTTCTTCAATCGGTCTGGGGCCTCGACCAATGTCTCGGCTTCGACATCGAAAACCGCCTCGACGATGCGCTCGAACGGGTCGTCGCGGCGGGGTTCGACGGCGTCGGGACCAACCTCGCGCGCATCGCGCGCACCGACGGCGTCGCGCGCGTCATGAACCCGCGCGGCCTTGCTTGGGAGGGGCAGGTGCTCGTCCACGACGCCGATCAGCTCACGCATTGGATCGGCGAGGCGCAGCGGCTCGGCGCGCATCATCTCAATGTCCAGATCGCGGGTCCGACGGCCGATTTCGGCGCCGCGCTGCGGCTCGTCGACAGCCTCGCCGCCGCGGCGAAGGATGCGCCGCTGCCCGTCTGGTTCGAAACCCACCGCGGCCGCCTCACCAACGATCTCCTCTTCACCCTGCGGCTGATCGAGGAACGCCCCGGCCTGCCGCTGACCGCCGACCTCTCGCACTATCCGGTCGCGGGCGAGATGGAATTGCCGCTGCGCGGCGACCAGCTCGCGGCGATCGAGACGATCCTGCAGGGGAGCCACAATTTCCACGGCCGCGTTTCGACGACGCATCAGGTGCAGGTCGCGCTGGACGCGCCGCAGCACAAGGGCTGGCTCGACCAGCATGTCGCCTGGTGGCGCCGCGGTTTCGAGCTGTGGCTCGAACAGGCGCGCGCGGGCGACGCGCTGACCTTCATGTGCGAGCTTGGCCCGCCGCCCTATGCGATCACCGCGCCCGACGGCCGCGAACTGACGAACCGCTGGGACGAGGCGCAGAGGATGCGCGACATCGTGCGCGGGCTGTGGCGCGAGGTGAGCGGGGCCTAGCCCTGTGCCCCTGCGAAGGCAGGGGTCCATCACCGAACGCACATATTCTGCACTGCGGATGCCTTGACAACGAGAGGGCCGGTGATGGGCCCCTGCCTTCGCAGGGGCACAAGGAAGGTGGTATCTCACACCATCACCGCCGCCCGCCACTGCGCAAACGCCGCATCGGCCTCGTCGCGCCCGACTTTCGGCAGGAACTCCGCGTCATATCGCGCCAGCCGCTGAAGGTCGCTTTCTCCGAACAGCCCCGCGCCCATCCCCGCCGCCAGCGCCGCGCCATAGGCGCTCGCCTCGCGCACCGCGTGGCGCCGCACCGGGCGCTGCAAGGCATCGGCCTGCAACTGCATCAACGTATCGCTCGCCGACAGCCCGCCCGCGACGGGCAGTGCCTCGGGCACCGGCAGCGCGTCGGCGATCACCTCGGCGATCTCGCGAAAGCGAAAGGCGATGCCCTGCAACGCCGCGCGCGCGACCTCGGCCGGTCCATCGGCAAAGCTCAGCCCCGCGATCAGCCCGCGCGCCTCGAACAGCCCATGCGGCGCGCCCATGCCCGCCAGCGACGGCCGCACCACGACATTCCCTGCCGTGCGCACTGAAGCCGCCGCCGCTTCCATCGCTGCCGGCGACGCGAACAGCCCCAGCCCGCCGCACAGCCATTCGACCAGCGATCCGGTCGTGTTGACCATCCCTTCGACGCAGAAGCGCCGCTTGCCGCCCGCAAAGGCCAGCGCCTCGGCGGGCATGGATCGGTGCACCTCCTGCGGCGTGTCGCCGGTTCCGGCCATCAGCACGCCCGAGGTGCCGTAAGTCGCTTTCCAGTCGCCGCGCTCCAGCGCGCCGTGCGCGACCATCGCCGCCTCCTGGTCGGCGATCAGCGCGGTGATCGGCACCCGCGCGCCGAGCACGGCGGGGTCGGTTTCGGCGATCGTGCCCCAGCTTTCGACCTGCGCCGGGAACAGGCTCGCGGGCAGGCGCTGGTGCGCCAGCAAGGCCGCGTCCCACCCGCTCCCGCGTGCAAAATCATAATAGCCCGTCAGCCACCCCGCCGAGGCATCGGTGACATGCGCGCCGCTCAGCTTATAGATCAGCCAGCTGTCGAGCGTTCCCCATTGCAAGTCCTTGGGATCGCGTCCCGACAGCGCGATCGCGGCGGGCAGCTTCGCCGACGGCACCTGCGGCCAGGCGGTGAAGCCCGCCGCGCGCAGCGCCTTATATTCGTCCATCCCGCGCAGGTCGCTCCACACCAGCATCGGCGCGACCGGCTCGCCGCTCGCGCGATCCCACAGGACCACGCTCGCGCGCTGCGTCGTCACGCCGATCGCCGCGACATCGGCGATGCGGCGCCCGGCGGCGGCCAGCGCGCCATCGATCACCGCGCGGCAGATGTCCCACACCGCGCCGACATCCTGTTCGACCAGTCCGGGGGCGGGAAAGCGGCTGGCGATCGGCCTCTTGTCGACGCCCAGGACCGTCCCCGCCGGATCGACCAGCATCGCGCGGGCGCCGGTGGTGCCCGCGTCGAGAGCGAGGAGGAGGGCGCCGTGGCTATTCACTTGGCCCCCACCCAATCGTCATTGCGAGCGCAGCGAAGCAATCTCCAGCCAGATCCCGCAATGCCGACCGCTGGAGATTGCTTCGCTACGCTCGCAATGACGAGGTGCTTATGCATCGGGTATCAAATTCCCCGGATTCATGATCCCCTCCGGATCGAGACAATGCTTGATCCGCCGCAACAGCGCCACGCCATTCCCGCCGAGGTCGTGGTGCAGATACGGTTTCCTCAGCCGCCCCGCGCCATGATGGTGCGCAACCCCGCCGCCATGCTTCGCGGTTGCTTCCATGATCGCGCGCCAGCCCGCGAAATAGGCGGGCTCCATCTTCGCGCTGTCCTCGAAGGTCGCGGCGAAGCTGAAATAGAGGTTGATCCCCGACCGATAGACATGGCTGCTGTGCGCCGACGCGTTGATCACGCCGGGGATCGCGTTCAGCGCCGCGATGCTGTCGTCATAGATCGCGCCGATCTCGCTCCAGCGCCCCGAAATCTCGACCGTGTCGGCGACATAGCCGCGCTCGAACATGTCGCGCCAGCTCGGCACATGGTTGCGCTTTTCGATCCATTGCTTCGCCGCCATCGGATCGCCTGCCTCAAGCCCCGCGCTCGCGCAAATCTCGTGCATCGCTGCCAGTTCGGCCTCGACGCGCGCCTGCGGCCCTTCGTGCACCATCAGCAGCATTGCCTTGCCGCCCTGTTCATGATCGCGGAACAGCCGCCGCACCTCGCGTCCGTCATATTGGCGCATCACCGGCGGGCGCCAGTCGGCGCGGACGATCCGCCGCTGCGCCTCGAACCCGGCGCGCATGTCGTCGGCATAGAAGATGCTGTAATCGCGGTGCGGCGCCTTCGCGCGCAGCGAGAAGGTCACGCCGGTGATGACGCCCATCGTTCCTTCGGCGCCCATCAGCAGGTGGCGGAGATCGGGCCCGGCGGCGGCGCGCACCGCCTTGCCCAGCGTCACCAGTTCGCCGTTCGGCAGCACCGCCTCGATCGAATGGATGATGTCCTCGATATTGCCGTATGCGGTCGAAAATTGCCCCGACGCGCGCGTCGACACCCAGCCGCCGACGCTGCTGATCGCGATCGACTGCGGCCAATGCCCGATCGTCAGGCCGTGGGCCGCGACCGCCTCTTCGGCCTCCATGCCGTTGAGTCCGGCGTCGAAGCTCGCGAGCAGATCGCCGCTGTCGATATACCGCACCCGGTTCATCGCGCTCATGTCGAGCAGGATCGCATCCGGCGTCGGCTCGATCCCGCCGCACACCCCGCTGCCGAGACCATAGGGGATCAGCGGCACGCGGCGCTCGGCGGCAAGGCGCACGACCTTCTGCACATCCTCGACCGACTGCGGCCGCACGACGCAGCCCGGCGCGGGCACGGCTTCGCCGCGCCAGTCGCGCAGATGCTTGACCGCCCACTGGTCGTACCGCCGCGCTTGTCGCGCATCGGCGTCGCTCGCGACGCGGTCGGCGCCGATGGCGCTCGCTAGGGCTTCGGCAATCGAACTCATCTCACTCTCCCAAAAGCCTGCGGCTCTCATCGTTGATCCGCCGGCAATGCGCGATCTCGGCCGCCCTGGCGGCATCATCCCATCCGAGCAGCGCGCCCATCGCGTCGGCGGCGGGGGCCAGCGCGGCAAGACCCGCGCCCCGGTCGAACCAGGCGCGCGCGCTGCGGCGCACCCAATAATCCTCGAGCCGCGCCGCGCCTTCGTGCGTCACCGCGCGCGCCGCTTCGGCGGCGACGTCGCCGCCCGCGATCAGTATCTCGCTCGCCTCATCGCCATAAAGCCCGGCCAGCCGTTCGGCGGCGAGTGGATCGAGGCGGCTCAAAGCGTCGCCGACGCTCCGCGATCCGCCGGGCAACGGGGCGTCGGCGGTCGAGCAGGGCAGCGCGGTCCTGCCCAGCCGGTTCACGACCAGATCGACCACCCGCTCGGCCATCGCGCGATAGGCGCTGAGCTTGCCCCCCGCGATCGAGACGAGCCCGCCCGGCGAGGTCCATATCTCGTCCTTGCGCGACACCTCGTTCGCTTTCTTCCCCGGCTGCGCGATCAGCGGCCGCACCCCCGACCATAGCGAAACGATCTCGGCATCCCCGATCGGGTCGATGTCCAGCGCCGCTTCGGTGGCGCGGAGCAGATAGTCGATATCCGCGCGCGTCGGCGCGGGCCAGTAATCGGCGCCGTCGTGGAAGACGTCGGTCGTGCCGATATAGGTGAAGGTCCCGCGCGGCACCGCGAAGATGCTGCGCTTGTCGGGCGCGCGGATGATGATCGTCGCGTTGATCGGCAACCGTTCGCGCGGCAGCACCAGATGAATGCCGCGGCTCAGCGACAGCCGCGCATCGCCTTCGCCCGCTTCGAGCCCGCGCACTGCGTCGACCCAGGCGCCCGCGGCGTTCACGACCAGCCTCGCCCTGATCCGCGCGCCGAGATTATCGCCCAGCGACGATATTGCGACCAGCCCATCGTCGGTCAGGTCCGACGCCGCCGCATGGTTGGCCACCACCGCGCCCGCGCCCTGCGCGCTGCGGATATTGGCGAGCACGAGCCGCGCATCGTCGGTCAGGAATTCGGGGTATAATACCGCGCCGTTTAGCCGGTCGGTGCGCATCAGCGGCTCGCGCCGCTGCAATTCGGCGAGGTTGATCACCTCATGCTTCTCGGCCTCGGGCACGCTGCCCAGTTTCTCGAAAGTCCACAACCCCGTGCGCAGCTTCGCGGTCATCGCCATGTTCGTCGTCGGGATCAGGAAAGGCGACAATCTCGTCAAATGCGGCGCGATCCGCCGCAGCACCTGCCGTTCCGACGCCGCTTCCTTGACCAGCGCGATATCGCCCTGGCTGAGGTAGCGCAGCCCGCCGTGGATCATCTTCGAGCTTCGGCTGCTCGTCCCGCTCGCATAGTCGCGCGCTTCGACCAGCGCGACCGACAGCCCGCGCATCGCCGCATCGCGCGCGATCCCCGCGCCGGTGATCCCGCCGCCGATCACCGCAAGGTCGAACGTCCGCGATTCCAGCTCGGCAAAGATTTGCGCACGCCGCCGCGCGTCGAGTTGGGTGCTGCTCATGGCGTCACGCTATGCGAATGACCGGGGCATTGGTATTGCATAATAGGAATGATATGGTGCGCGCCATGAACCTCCGCCGCCTGCGCCATTTCGACACGCTCTACCGCCTCGGCAGCTATGCGCGCGCCGCCGACGAACTCGGCCTGACGCAATCGGCGCTGACCCGGTCGATCCAGAAGCTCGAGGGGGAATTGGGCGCCACGCTGTTCGACCGCACCACCCATTATGTCCGCCCGACGAGCGATGCCGACCGCCTGATCCGCTCGGCGCGCGACGTCATCGCCGCTTCGGCGAACCTCGAACAGGAAGCGCGCGGGCTCGGTCAGCCGAGCAGCGGCACCGTCGCGGTCGGCGCCGGTCCCTATCCGCTGCAACCCCTGCTCACCGACGCGATCGCGCGCTTCGCCGCGGGGCATCCGGGGGTGCGCGTCACCGTCACCGGCGGGCCGTCGGAGCAATTGCTCGAAACCCTCGTCGACCGCCGCCTCGATCTCGTCGTCTGCAATCGCGCGAAATTCGCCACGTCCGCCCACGCCGACGAAGTGCTGTGCATCCCGCTGCCGCCCGAGCCGCTGGTGCTCGTCTGCGCGCCCGATCACCCGCTCGCGCGGGGGGAGGGCGACAGCGCCGCTTTCCCCTGGGCGCTCCCGCGCCCCGCGCCGGGCAGCAATTTTCCGCGCGTGATCCGCACGCGCTTCGCCGCCGGACAATTTCCCGATTATGAGCTTGATTCCACCGCCGCCTGCCTCGACGTGGCACGGAGCGGCCGCGCGATCACCGTGGTGCCGCGGCGTCTTGCGCTGCGCAGCGGTCTGGCGATGATCGCGCTCCCGCCGTCCGAAGTCACCCGCGACGCCATCCACCTTCTGCGTAACCGCAGCCGCAGCGCGCTCGTCGCCGCCTTCGTCGCGGTGCTGAAGGATGTTGCTCAGGCCGACGGGATCGCGTCGAACAGCGCCGCGTCCGGCGACCCGGCGCGATAAAAGACCGGCGGCTCCCCGAACGGCGCCACCACGGTCACATCGCCGCCGCCCGCATAGACTTTCTTCGACCAGACATGCACCCACTCGGCCCCCGCGGGCAGATAGGTCGTCCACTCGTGCTTTCCCGCCGCGATCACCGGCGCGACGAGCAGGTCGGGGCCGAGCAGATACGACGTCTGGATCGCATAGGTTTCGGGATCGTCCTCGAAATGCAGGAACAGCGGCCGCTGCACCGGCAGCCCGGTCTCCGATGCTTCCTTCGACAAGCGCCGGACATAGGGCGCCACATGCGCATAGATCCGCGTCATCTTCGCGAAATGCGCGAGCAGTTCGGGGCTGTCGTCATATTGGACATTCTGCCGCGGCCGGTTGCCCTCGTGCGTGCGGATCATTGCGGTGAAGGCTGACATCTCGGCCCAGCGCATCGCCAGCTCGGCATCGCGCACCGTGTCGAACAGGCTGGTATAGCCGCCGCAATCGCTGTGATGATGCGCGTTGCCCAGCATCCCTGCCGACAGCGCGGCGCAGATCACCGTGCCGATTCCGTCGTGGCGGCTGAAATCGACCGCCTGGTCGCCCGCCCACAGCATCGGACAACGCCCCTGCGCCCCGGCGGCGCCCGAGCGCATGAACACCATCATTTCGCCCGTCTGCCCGCGTCCCGCGATGCCTCTGGCATTCACTTCGCCCCACAACGCGGGCCAGCGGTTGTGCGCGGTCATCCCGCTCTCGCCGTTCGCCAGCCGGACATCGACCGGCAGATATTCGCCGAAGTCGGCCATCCAGCCCGACAGGCCGAAATCGATCATCTTCTCGCCGATGATCGTGTCGGCGAACCAGTCCGCCGCCGCCGGATTGGTGAAGTCGACATGCGCGCAGTCGAACTCGCCGAAATCGATCACATAAGGCTCGTCGCGGTCGGGCCGCATCACCAGCAGGCCCCGCGCTGCCGCCTCGGCATAGAGCGGTCCATCGACGGCGAGATAGGGATTCACATAGCCGAGGAAGCGGATGCCGCGCTCGCGCAGTTCCGCGATCCGCGCCGGCAGCTCGGGATAGCGGTCCGCATTCCATTGCCAGTCCCAGAACAGCCGGTTGCCGAAGCTGGTGATGCGCAGGCCGACCCAATCCTCGCACCACAGCCCCGACACCGCGACCCCGGCGTCTTCAAAGGCTTTCAGGCGCGCAAAACTCTTGTCGCCGTCCTTGAGCCCGATCACCGCGCCCTTCAGCAGCCATTCGGGCAGCGGCGGCTGGCGCCCGAACCGCGCCGACAGCGCCGACACGAGCTCGATGAAATGCGGTCGCGCCCACAGCTCGATCCTGGCCGGAATTTCCCACACCTCGACTTCGTGATAATCGGCATTGCGAAAATCGAACGCCGCATAGGCGAAGGTGTCGACGTGCAGCGCATAGCGCCGCGAACTCACATAGGTCGGCTGCGGATAATTGGTATGGGCATAGCTGCCGCCGCCGCCCTTGCGATGCGCCTCGACCTTCTCGAACAGCGGCGAGGACGGGTCGCGGCCATTGCCGGGCTCGCTCGACCACAGCGGAAAATACCGCCCGCGAAGGTCGAAATAGGAGAATTGCTCGCCGCCGCCCCACACATGCTCGCCCGCCTCCGCGGGAACGCGCAGCCACAGCCGGTTGAGCGCCGGGTCGAGCGCCTTCAGCGCGATCGCCGCGTCGTTGCCGTCGTCCGACACCGTAGCTTCGAGCAGCCACGGCGCGTTTTCGCTTTCGGCAAAGCGCACGATATCGCCCTGAACCTCGGCATGGGCCAGCGCCCGCCGTTCGATCACGTCCTGCGCGACATCGAAATGGCCGAGCGCCCCGTGGACATGTGGCTCTCCGCGCCCGACGAAAAAACAGGGGGCGTCCTCGCGGTGCGACAGGATCGTCCGCCCGCCGAGGCGGATCGCAAAGCCGGTGTCGAGCGCCTCGAGCGCCATGGGCGGGAATCCTTTCGTATTGAGCGGGACCGTCATTGCGAGGAGCGCAGCGACGAAACAATCTCCTGCTATCGGCGTAGCGCGAGGCCGATAGCAGGAGATTGCTTCGCTCCGCTCGCAATGACAAACGGCTTTCCTATCCTCCCCATCGCTTCGCGACGGGGAGGATATCCGGTCAGAAGTTCACGCGTCCGGTGACGCCGACATAGCGTTCGGCATCGCGCGGGGTGATCTGGCGCATGAACGAAGTGCCGTTCGGGATGCGCTGGATGACGAACTGCTTGCCGGTGATGTTCTTGACCAGGAACGACAGCGCATATTTGTCGTCGGCGGTGCGTAGCGTGATCCCCGCATCCCAGATCGCATAGGGGCTCTGAAAGGCGTTGGGGTTCTGGTTGATGTCGAAATTGGTCTTGCTCTGATAGGTGAGCGAGCTGTTCAGATCGACATTGAAGCCGTCGAGGTTCAGCGGCAGGCGCCAGTCCATCGTCACCGTGCCCTTGTATTTGGGGGCAAAGGGCAACGGCTTGCCGTTGATCGCATCGGCACAGGTCACCGCCGCGCCGACCGGGCAGATGAAGGTGTTGATGTGCGCGTCGGTGTAGTTGAAGCCGCCCGAAAGCTGGAAATCGTCGGTGATCGCCGCGTTGAAATCCATCTCGATGCCGCGCGTCGACACCGAACCGGCGTTGGTCAGGCGGGTGACGACCTGCCCCGCGACGATGTCGAGGAAGTTCGCCTGATAATTGTCGTACTTGGCATAGAAGGCCGCGAGGTTCAGCGTCAGCTTGCGGTCGAACAGCCGCATCTTGAGCCCCGCCTCATAGGCATTCGACTTTTCGGGGTCGATCCGGCCGGTGTCGCGCGCCTGCATGTTGAAGAAGACGTTGAGCGCCGGTCCCTTGTAGCCGCGGGTGTACATGCCATAGGCCATGATGTCGTCGGTCACGTCATATTGCAGCCCGGCATTGCCCGACCAGCCATGATCCTTGATCGACCCGTCGGCGCTGAAGGCCGGCGCCACCCCGGCAAAGGCGGTCGTCTGGGTCGATCGCCGCGCGAAGTCATAGCTGACCTTGTCCTCGGTATAGCGCAGGCCCAGGATGCCGCGGAACGCGTCGGTGAAGTTGAGCGTGCCCTGGCCGAACGCCGAATAGCTGGTCAGCGTCGTGGTGAAATCGGCGTTGCCCTCGTTCGTTGTATAGGTCGACGACCCGGCCGCGCACGGCGTCAGTCCGCCGACGGTCGGCAGCGTCGAGGCGGTGCAGGCGGTGACCGTGCGGTTGAAGAAGTCGACCTCCTTCGTATGGTAATAATAAAGCCCCGCAACATATTCGAAGAATTGCGGGTTCGACGAGGCGATGCGCAATTCCTGCGTGAACTGGTCGAACTTCAGGTCGCCGCGGTCGTGCGAGCGCACGTCGCCCGACGCGGTGCCGGTGTTGACGTAGGACGGCGCGTCCGACCGGAAATCTCCGTCGCGGACCTGGAAATTATACCAGTGGCGATAGGCGGTGATCGAGGTCAGCGTCACGCCGCCGAAATCATAGTCGATCTGCCCCGACACGCCGCTGTTCTTGTCCTTGGTATAGGGGTCGAGGTCGTTGTCGATGTCCTTGTTCTTGCCGTCGAGTGTCAGCGGCGCGAGGCTCGGCTTGAACACCGCATCGTTGAACGCGGAGGAAAAGACGGTGCCGATGCTGTCGGCATAGCCATTGTCGCTGTTCTTCGAATAATCGGCGATCAGCGTGATCTTCAGCGCGTCGGTCGGCTCGGCGATCAGCTTGCCGCGCACGCCCCAATGCTCATATCCGTTGATCTTGTGGCCGTTGAACACGTTGCGGCCGTTGCCGTCATATTGCGACCAGAAGCCGGTGAGCGACGCCTTGACGCCGTCGCCGAGGGCGCCGCCGACGCTGCCGCGGATGCGATATTCATTGCCCTCGTACCAGGCGGCGTCGACATAGCCGCCCAGCGCGTCGTCGGGTTCGCGCGTCACGATGTTGATCACGCCCGCGCTGGCGTTCTTGCCGAACAGGCTGCCCTGCGGCCCGCGCAGCACCTCGATGCGCTCGACATCGAGGAAGTCCGACGTCTGCTGCCCGGTGCGCGCATAGACGACGCCGTCGATCACCGTCGACACCGACGGTTCGACCCCCGACGAGAAACTGATCGTGCCGACGCCGCGGATCGACAGCGCCGAATCCTTGTTGGTGTTGCCCTTGCGAAAGGTCAGCGTCGGGACGCGCTGGAAAAGCTGTTCGGCCGAATTGACGTTCGCGCGCTCCAGCATGTCGCCCGACACGACCGAGATGGCGACGGGCACGTCCTGCAGATTCTGCGCGCGCTTCTGCGCGGTGACGATGATGTCATTGTTGGCGAAGGGCGCGTCGGCTGCTGCCGCGGCTTCCTGTGCGGCGGCGGGCGCGGTCAAGGCCGCGGCACCCAGCACGGACGACAGGAACAACGATTTTTTGAACGGCGAAAACTTCATTTCATCCTCCCCAAGAAGCGGCAGCGGATCTGCGTCCGCTCGTGCATCGAGTAGGAGGCTCGGCAGGCCTCCTAATATCTACTCATTCAATTGACAATATGGTCAATCTGCCAGCGTAGGGATGACCGCTAAAATCATTGCAGTCCAATCGAGAAATATCGGTAGATTATGTCCAAATGCTATGGCTTGATTGGGCAACAGCTAAGGATCGGAAACCGACCCCATCCACCATCGTCATCCCGGACTTGATCCGGGATCCATTCATCCGACGATGAGAGAGTGGATCCCGGATCAAGTCCGGGATTACGAGAGTCTGAAAATCGCGCGGCATCGCTTGTCTTCTCTTATCTTCGTCATCCCCGCGAAAGCGGGGACCCAGAGCGTGCGTCGGCTAACCCCACACTGGGTTCCCGCTTTCGGGAATGACTAAGATGGGAATGCCCGCTCACTATTCCAAACCCGCCATCCCAACTAACCTGTCGCCACGACCTTCCGCACATGCGCCAGGCACGCCGCGGTCTCGCGCGCGACGTCGGCGTTCAGCCAGGCGACGATCTCGGGCGTCGGGCCGATGTCGGGTTCGAGCAGGCCGAAGTCGAGTTCGACCGGCGGAGTGAAGGGGCGGATCGCGACGCCCAGCCGGTGGAACAGCGGCGCGCTGAACGGTTCGGCGATCGACACGCCCAGCCCAGCCTCGACGAAGGCATAAAGGGTGTGCGACTGCTGCGTCTCGAGCCGGCGCGAGATCGCGACGCCCGAGGTTTCGAGCACGACGTCGATCCCGTTCCACAGCGCGTCGGCCTCGTGCATCGGGCCGATGAATTCCTCGCCCGCCAGATCCTCGACCGTCAGCCGCTCGCGTGCCGCCAGCGCATGGTTCGCGGGAAGCACGCCGACATATTCGGCGCGCGCGAGGGGGGTCGACCGGATGCCCTCGCGGCCCGGCACGTCGATCCCGATGCCCAGATCGGCCTGCCCCAGGAACACCCGCTCCTCGATGGAACGCTGGCCGAGCGATTCGACCGTGATCTTGATCTCGGGATAGAGGATGCGGAAGCGCGCGATCACCGCGGGCAGGATTGCCGTCGCGATCGCCGCCAGCGCCGCGATCCGCACCGTGCCGACCGGATGCGCGCGGATGCGCCGCGCCGCCTGGTCGAGCAGGTCGAGTCCGGCATAGCTTCGCCGCACCGCTTCATAGAGGGCCTGCGCCTGCGCGGTCGGGTGGACGCGCGCGCCGCGCCGGTCGAACAGGCGAAAGCCGACCGCGCGCTCCATGTCGGCGATCAGCCGGCTCACCGACGGCTGGCTGATGTTGAGCATCGTTGCGGCGGCGGTGATGCCCCCGCTCATCATCACGGCGCGAAACGCCTCGACCTGTCTCATCCGCATAAGCCATAGTATAGACGTATGACCGATGGATGCAATTCGATTGGATACGATGGATGATATCGCGCTACGTGACAGCTTAGACAACATCGGGAGAGTGAAGATGGATTTCTCCGCCCAGCGCGAACAATTCGCCACCGAAGGCTATGCAGTCTTCGAACGCGTCCTCGAAGGCCCGCTCCTCGACCTGCTGCGCGAGGAATGCGGCCGCGTCATCGAACGCGAAGATGCCCGCCTCGACGCGCTTGGGGTCGAGGTCGACGGCATCAGCCACAAGGGCAAGCGCTATTTCGCCGGCGAATGCCAGCGCCGGCAGCCCGACCTGCGCCGGATGCTGTTCAGTGAGACGATGGCCGACGTCTGCCGCGCGACGCTCGGCGACGACGCCTATTTCTTTTACGACCAATATGTCGTGAAGGGCGCCAGCGAAGGGATGCCGTTCAGCTGGCATCAGGATTCGGGCTATGTCGTCGGCAACGGCGGCCCCGCCGATCACAAGCCCTATCTCACCTGCTGGTGCACGCTCGACGACACGACGGTCGCGAACGGGACGGTGCGCATCCTGCCTTTCTCTGAGGCGCCCGGAACGCGCGAGGGCATCGTCCCGCACAGCCGCCAACCCGGCAGCAACGACCTCGTCGGCTATACCGGCGACAGCGATGGGGTGACGCTCGAGGTTCCCGCGGGCAGCGTCGTCGCTTTCTCCAGTCTCGCGCTCCACGCGACGGGATCGAACTCGACCCCGAATATGCGCCGCGTCTATCTGGCGCAATATTCGCCCGAGCCGATTCTGAATCCCGGCACCAACCACCTGCGCCGCAACGCCATCGCTTTCCTGCGCGGCGGCAACCAGGTCACGTTCAATTGACAAGGTGGGCAGCTGACTGGGCGGGGCAGGTGACGGACACGCGCCCGCGCATCGTCGCGCTCGGCGGCAACGCGACCGCCGGCGGTTCGGCCGAGCGGCTGCTGCGCCACGCGCTCGCGTGCTGCGAGGCGCGGGGCGCCGACAGCCTGCTGCTCGCGGGCGATGCGATCGACCTTCCGCTCTATGCGCCGCATCTCAGCGACCGCTGCGACAAGGCGCGGGCGCTGGTCGCCGCGCTTCGCGGCGCCGACGGGGTCATCGTCGCGTCGCCCGCCTATCACGGCACCGTATCGGGGGTGGTGAAGAATGCCCTCGATTATGCGCAGGATCTGGTCGCCGACGCGCAGCCCTATTTCGACGGGCGCGCCGTCGGGCTGATCGCGGTCGCGGGCGGATGGCAGGCGGCGGGCAGCACGCTTGCGACCTTGCGCTCGATCACCCATGCCCTGCGCGGCTGGCCGACGCCGATGGCGGTGACCGCCAATTCGAGCCAGCCGCTCTTCGACGCCGACGGCCTGCTCGCCGATCAGGCGATCGCGGCGCAGCTCGATATCATGGCCGGCCAGGTCGTCGACTTCGCGCAGATGAAGCGCGCTTATGCCGACAATCGGGACAAGGCGGCGGCCTTCGCCTGAGCGTCCTCAGCGGCAATGGTTCCACGCCGGGCCGCGCACCGCGCGCCCGGGCGTCGCGCCGCTATGCTCGCCATCCTTGAGCACCGCGACGCCGTTCACATAGACGTCGCGCATCCCGACCGCATATTGCTGCGGCTGCTCGAAGGTCGCGCGGTCGGCGATCGTCGCGGGATCGAACACCACGACATCGGCATAATAGCCGGGCTTCAGCGCGCCGCGTCCGGCAAGGCCGAGGTTCGTTGCGGGAAGCGAGGTGAGGCGGCGCACCGCTTCCTCGAGCGGGATCAGCTTTTCGTCGCGGACATAGCGGCCGAGCAGGCGCGCGACATTGCCGTAAGCGCGCGGATGGGTGCTCGATTTCAGGAACACGCCCTCGGGCGCCTGTGATTCGGCGTCCGAACCGAAGCTCATCCACGGCAGCTTGATCTGCTTGCGGACATTGTCCTCGGACATCAGGAAATAGATGGTGCCGACGCGCGAGCCATCCTCGACGACCAGATCCATCGCGGTTTCCTCAGGGGACTTGCCGCGCATCGCCGCGACTTCGGCAAGCGTCTTGCCGGTCAGCGGCTTGAGCGCGTCATTCTTGAAACCCGCAAGGATCATCTTGTCGGCGCCCGCGCCGAGATAGAGATTTTCCCAGTCGTTGCCGGGCTTCTGCATCTCGGCGGCGACGCGCGCGCGGATCGCGGGGTCTTTCAGCCGTTCGATCCACGCTTCCAGCCCGCCCGCCTGCACCCAGGTCGGCATCGCGGCGTCGAGCCCGGTCGCGCCGGCGGTATAGGTGTACATGTCGGTGGTGATCCGCAGCCCCTCGGCGCGGGCCGCCTCGATCTTCCTGACGATGGCGTCGAGCTTGCCCCAATTATCGCGCCCCGCCATCTTGAGGTGATAGATTTCGGCGGGCGCGCCCGATTGGCGCGCGATCTCGATCAGCTCGTCGACCGCTTCGCCGATCCGGTCGCTCTCCGAGCGCATGTGGCTGATATACATGCCGCCGCATTTTCCGGCCTCGGTCATCAGCGCAACCAGCTCGGGGGTCTCGGCATAGGAGCCGGGCGCATAGATCAGCGAGCTGCCGACGCCGAGCGCCCCCTCGTTCATCGCCTGCCGGACGAGCAGTTTCATGCGGCCGAGTTGCTCGGGGTTCGGGTCGACGTCGCCTTCGCCCAGTTCGTGGACGCGCACCGTCGCGGCGCCGACGAAGCTCGCGATATTCGTCGCGATGCCGCGCTTTTCGAGATAGGCGAAATAATCGCCGAGGCTGGTCCATTCGATCGGATATTTGATGTCGCCCTGACGCTGGGTTTCCAGCGCCTTCATCGTCGCATTGAGCGGTCCCATCGACCAGCCTTCGCCCATCACCTCCAGCGTGACGCCTTGCCGGATATCGCTCTGGCTCCTCGGATCGGCGATCAGCGATTCGGTCGCCCAGCTCAGCATGTTGATGAAGCCCGGCGCCACCGCCATGCCCCTGGCCGCGACTTCGGTCCGGCCCTTGCCCGCAACCTCGCCGACCGCGACGATGCGGTCGCCCCTGATCGCCACGTCGCCGACGACCGGTGCCTTGCCCGACCCGTCGTAAAGCGTGCCACCGCGGATCACGACGTCATAGGCGGGCTCGGCCGCCGATGCGGCCGCCGCGCCGGCGAGCAGCGCCAGCGCGAGAGTGAAAGTCCGACCGGATGCCATGCGTCTCTCCTGTGCTTTTTCCCGAAAATTTCAGCCGTGCAGGCTCATCAGCGAATCCATGAGGCCGTCGTCGGCGCTCGAACACACCCCCAGCACCAGCGCTTCCTCGCAGCCTTCGGCGACGACGTAAGCGTGGCCCATCGACGAATCGATGTAGATGCCCTGACCGACCTCGAGCGTGACGGGGTCGTAGAATTCGCTGTGCACTTCGATCCGTCCTTCGAGGACATAGATGAATTCCTCGCCCTGGTGGCGGACGAGGTCGCCGAACTCGCGCGCGCTGTGCGCGCGGATGCGGGTGACGATCGGGATCATCCGTTTCTGGCGAAGGTCGGTGCAGAGATAATGATAGTCGTAATTGTCGGTCGTGACGCGCGCCGCCCGGTCGATCGTTCCGATGCTGCGGCGGCCGGTGACGCGCGGCGCGCTTTCCTCCTCCTCTTCGGCGAACAGGTCCGACATGCGAATCTGGAGCCGCTGGCTGAGCTGCTGGAGCTTGTCGTAGCTGAGCGTCAGTCGGTCGTGCTCGACCTTCGACAGCGTCGATACCGGAATCCCCGACTTCGCGCTCATCTCCTTGAGCGTCCAGCCGTTTCGCGAGCGGATGCCACGCATCACCGCGCCGAGCGTCGGCGGGCTGGGACGGTCCGCCATCAGTTCTTCCATTCCATATTTGACAATTTTCTAATCAGGATCATTATGTCCCCATCGGGTCAAGAGGTGCCGTCCCTTGGTAAGGGGTCGCGCGGCTTGCCGCAAGGGTCGGCAGACCCGCCTGACAAAGAGGGGAAGAGGATGCGTTTACTTCACAAAGCCATGATCGGGCTTGCCGCGATCGCGGCGGTTCCGCTCGCGGCGCAGGGCCCGGTCCCCGCGCCCGCCGCCAGGACGGTCGAGGCACCGCCCTTGCCGCCGTCGAAGCCCACGCAGGCGGCGACGCTCAACGCGGCCGATCTCGAAGCCTTTCTCGACGGCTTTCTGCCCTATGCGCTCGACCGCGCGCGCATTCCGGGGGCGGTCGTCGTCGTCGTGCGCGGCGACGGGGTCGTGCTCGAAAAGGGTTATGGCTATGCCGACGTCGCGACGCGCAAGCCCGTGTCGCCTGAAACCACGCTGTTCCGGCCGGGATCGGTGTCGAAGCTCTTCACCTGGACCGCGGTGATGCAGCAGGTTGAGGCGGGCAAGCTCGACCTCGACAAGGATGTGAACGCCTATCTCGATTTCAAGATTCCGCCTTTCGAGGGCAAGCCGATCACGCTGCGCAACATCATGACGCACACCGCGGGCTTCGAGGAATCGGTCCGCTATCTGATCAGCAACGATCCGAAGGCGGTGATGCCGCTCAAGAAGCTGTTGCCGCTCGCGCTGCCCGAGCGCGTGTTCGCGCCCGGAACGACGCCTGCTTACTCGAACTACGCGACCGCGCTTGCGGGCTATATCGTCGAGCGCGTCAGCGGCGAGCCCTTCGACGATTATATCGACAATCATATCTTCAAACCGCTGGGCATGGCGCATTCAACCTTCCGCCAGCCGCTTCCCAAGGCGCTCGTTCCCGATATGGCGAGCGGCTATCCCGACATCACGCAGAAGGCGCGGCCGTTCGAGATCGTGACTCCGGCGCCCGCGGGCAGCCTGTCGGCGAGCGGCGCCGACATGGGCAAGTTCATGATCGCGCATCTGAATGACGGCGCGGGGCTGCTGAAGCCCGAAACCGCGAAGATGATGCACGACTACAAGGCGACCGGCGTCGGCCCGCTCAACAGCATGGCGCTCGGTTTCTACGAACAATGGGTCAACGGCCACCGCGCGATCGCGCACGGCGGCGACACCGTCTGGTTCCACTCCTATCTCTGGCTGTTCCCCGACGCCGACGTCGGCGTCTTCATCTCGATGAACAGCCCGGGCAAGGAAGGCGGCGCGGGCGCGGTGCGCAGCGCGCTGTTCCATGAATTCGCCGACCGCTACCTGCCCGGCCCCGCGCCGACGGGCCGGGTCGATGCGAAAACCGCGAAGCAACATGCCGAAATGATGGTCGGCCATTATGTCACCAGCCGCGGGTCGTTCACCAATTTCATGAGTCTGTTCGGCCTGCTCGGCCAGCCGACGGTGACGCTGACCGAGGACGGCAAGATCAGCGTGCCCGGACTTGACGGCCTCAGCGCCGGCGCGCGCGACTGGGTGGAGGTCGAGCCCTTCGTCTGGCGCGACACCGGCACCGGCGAACGCCTTGCCGCCGACGTCAAGGACGGCAAGGTCGTGCGCTGGAGCCTCGATGCCGGATCGCCGTTCATGGTCTTCGATCCCGCACCCGCCGGCACCAATGCGGCGTGGCTGATGCCCGCGCTGATCGCGGCGCTCGGCATCGCGCTGCTCGCCGCGCTTGCGTGGCCGGTGCGCGCGCTGGTGCGGCGCAGCTTCGGCGCGAGCTTCGCGCTCGAGGGCAAGCCGCTCCGCGCGTATCGCCTGTCGCGCGTCTTCGCGTGGCTGGCGCTGGCCGCGGTCGCCGGCTGGTTCGGTCTGATCGCGGCCTTCTCGGCCGATATCGGCAGCATCGGCGGGCCGCTCGACTGGCTGATCCAGTTGCTGCGCGTCCTGACGCCGCTCGCCGCCTTCGGGCTGCTGGCGACCGCCGCCTGGCACCTGTGGCTCAGCATCCAGGGCAAGCGCAAATGGACGATGAAGCTCGGCGCGGTGCTGCTGGTTCTTGCAGGACTGGTGCTCGTCTGGGTGACGCTTGCCTTCCATCTCTATGGCTTCGGGATGGTCTATTGATGGCGGCGCAGGGCTTTCGCGGATTGACGCTCGACCTTCGGGTCGAGTGTTTTCCTTATCATCAGCCGTTCCGTATCTCGGGCCATGTCTTCACCGAGACGGCGCTGCTCGTCGCCACAGTGTCGGACGGCGAACATGCCGGGCGCGGCGAGGGGGCCGGGGTCTATTATCTCGGCGACGATATCGACCATATGGTCGCCGAAGCGGCCACGGCGCGCGGCGCGATCGAGCAGGGAGCGACGCGCGCGGATCTTCAGACCTTGCTGCCGCCGGGCGGCGCTCGCAACGCGCTCGACTGCGCTTTCTGGGAGCTCGAAGCGAAGCAGCAGGGGCGGCCGGTCTGGGAACTGGCGGGGCTGAGCGCGCCGCAGCCGCTGCGTTCGACGCTGACGCTCGGCGCCGACAGCCCGGATATCATGGCAAAGGCGGCGCTCGCGATCGATCCCGAGGCGCCGGTGAAGGTCAAGCTGACCGGCGACCTCGGCGACGACATCGCGCGCGTCGCCGCGATCCGCGCTGCGCGCCCCGATGCCTGGATCGGCGTCGATGCGAACCAGGGCTATGATGTCGGCACGCTCGCCGACCTGCTGCCGGTGCTCGTCGAGGCGCGCGTCGCGCAGCTCGAACAGCCGCTGAAACGCGGGCGCGAGGCCGATCTCGACGGGCTCAAGCGGCCCTTGCCCTTCGTCGCCGACGAAAGCGCGCTGTCGCTCGCCGATACCGCATCGCTCGTCGGGCGCTTCGACGTCGTCAATATCAAGCTCGACAAGTGCGGCGGGCTGACCGAGGGGCTCGCGATCGCGCGGCAGGCGAAGAGGCTCGGGCTCGACGTCATGGTCGGCAACATGATGGGCACCAGCCTGTCGATGGCGCCCTCCTGGCTCGTCGGGCAGCTTTGCGACATCGTCGATCTCGACGGGCCGACCTTTCTCGCGCACGATCGCGACCCCGGCGTCGTCTATCGCGGCGGCATGATCGACTGTCCGCCCGAAATCTGGGGTTGATGCAAATTCATGTCCTAAATGGGTTGACAATTTTCCGATTAGGACAATAGTCGAAAAACCGAAACATAAGATCGAAGGACGGGATGACGGGGTCATTCCCCACGGCGTGCCCCGCGACTTTCGCGGGCGGGTCTGGGGCGCGCATGGCCTGCATCGACGATCCGGCAAGGACATCATCACGGCCGCACGGGGCGCTTTCGCTGCCTGCCCGGCCAAGTCTTGGGGGTAGGGCGATGAAGAAGAGCTTTTTGATGGCGGGCAGCCTGGCCGCTCTGGCGGTGACGATGCCGGCCCATGCCGACGAAGCGACCGGCGACGAGCATGACATCGTCGTCACCGCGCAGAAACGCGAGCAGCGGCTGATCGACGTGCCGCAGTCGGTGAGCGTCGTGTCGGGCGACGCGCTCGAAAATGTCCAGGCGACGAATTTTTCGGATTATCTGAAGCTCGTTCCGGGGCTTCAGCTCAACCAGACCACCGCCGGCTTCGGTCGTCTCGTGCTGCGCGGCGTCAACACCGGCGGCGTCGCCTCGACCGTTGCGGTCTATCAGGACGAAACAACCTTCGGGTCGAGCAGCGGGCTCGTCAACGGCGCGATCCTCGCGGGCGATTTCGACACCTTCGACGTCGAGCGGATCGAGGTGCTGCGCGGTCCGCAAGGCACCATCTATGGCGCGAGTTCGATGGGCGGCGTGCTCAAATATGTGACGCGCAAGCCCGATACCAGCGGAGTCGAGGTTCGCGCGCGCGGCAGCGTCGAGACGGTCAAGGGCGGCGATGAATCCTATCTGGGCAGCGCGGTGGTCAACGTGCCGCTCGGCGATATGGTCGCTTTCCGTGCCTCGGGCTTCTACCGCGACTTCGGCGGTTTTATCGACTCGATCGGCACCGCGGGGTCTGACGTTGAAGACGACATCAACAGCTCGAAAAGCTATGGCGGCCGCGCGTCGCTGTTGTTCAAGCCGAGCGAGAGTGTCTCGATCCAGCTCAGCGCCTATCTCCAGAATCTGAAGACGCACGCCTCGAACAGCGTCGACAGCGACCCGTCGACCGGGCGGACGCTGTACGGCCGCCTGTCGCAGTCGCAGTTCGTTCCCGAATTCACCGATGTCCGCTACCGCGTCTACAGCGCCGTTGTCGACGCCGATCTCGACTTTGCCAATCTGGTGTGGGCGACGAGCTACAGCAGCCTGTCGCAATCGTTCCGCGGCGATCTCACCACCCAATATGGCGGGCTGATCGAGACCTTTTTCGGCACGCCCAACGATTTCTATCAGGGGCAGCTCACCCGCGTGAAGCGCTTTTCGCAGGAAATACGGCTGCAGTCGCCCGAGAATGAGCATTTCGAATGGCTCCTCGGCGCCTATTACACGCGTGAGAAGGGGATCATCGATCAGGACTTCAACGCGGTGGAGCCGGGGACGCTGACCCCGATCGACGGCCTGCCGCTGCTCGGCATCGCGACGATCAACTCGCGCTACCGCGAGCTGGCGGGCTTCGCCAATGCGACGCTCCATCTCGGCGAACGCTTCGACCTGACCTTCGGCGGCCGCTACAGCGGCAACAAACAGGTGGCGGATCAGGTGTCGGACGGCGTCCTCGCGGGCGGACCCAGTAAGCTGCCGAAGGCGCGCTCGTCCGAAAATGTCTTCACCTTTTCGGTCGCGCCGCAGTTCGAGGTCAGCGATCAGGCGACCATCTATGCCCGCGTCGCCAAAGGCTTCCGCCCCGGCGGCCCGAACGTGCTCGCGCCGGGGGCGCCGCCCGAACTCGCCACCTATGGCTCGGACTCGCTCATCAGCTATGAGCTCGGCGTCAAGGCGGAAACGGTCGACCGCAGCTTCTCGATCGACATCGCCGCTTTCCATATCGACTGGAAGGACATTCAGGTCTTTGGCCAGGTCAATGATTTCGGCGTCAATTTCAACGGCGGCAAGGCGAAGAGCGATGGCCTGGAATTCACGACGACGCTGCGCCCGGCGGGCGGGCTGACCTTCTCGCTCAACGGCGCCTATACCAACGCGAGGCTGAAGGACGACACGCCGCCGCTGGTCGGCGGGCTCGCCGGCGATCGCCTGCCCTACACCCCCAAATACAGCATCGGCGCCAATGCCGATTACGAGTGGGAACTGGGCGGCGACACCAAGGCCTATGTCGGGGCGTCGGTGCGCAGCCTGTCGAAACAGCCCGCGGGCTTCGACCTCGCGTTCCGTACTGCCAACGGCCGGCAGCGCTATCTGCCCGCCTATGAGGTCGTCGATTTGCGCGCCGGGGTCGATTTCGGCAAATATTCGCTCGAGCTTTATGCGAAGAATCTGACCGACAGCGAAGGCAAGACATCGCTCGAGGCGCCGGCCAATGTGCCGCTAGGCGCCGCGGGGACGGCGGTGATCCGGCCGCGGACCTTCGGCGTGACACTGACGGCCGGCTTCTGACGGCCGAGAGGAGAGACTGGATCATGGCTACTGTGCTGCAACGGCGAACCGACGCCGATCGGGGGGGCGTTCCCGCCCTGCCGCAGCCCTATCTCCTCTTCCTCGGCGACACGGTCGAGGCGGGTTATGCCAAGACCGCCTTCGGGCTCGCCGACTGGGCGGCCGACCGCTGCGTCGGCGAATGGTCGGTCGCAGGCTGCGCCGTCACCACCGGCCTGCCGCCGATGGCGCCCGCCGAAGCGCGGGCGGCCGGCGCACGGTCGCTGGTGATCGGGGTCGCCAACCAGGGCGGGGTGATCGGCGAAAGCTGGATCGCGGCGCTCGTCGAGGCGATGGAGGCGGGACTCGACATCGTCAGCGGGCTTCATGCCCGCCTCGCGAGCGTGCCCGCGCTGGCCGAGGCGGCGCGGCGCACCGGACGGCGGCTGATCGACGTCCGCACCCCGCCGCCGTCGATCCCGGTCGGCAACGGGCGGAAACGCAGCGGCAAGAGGTTGCTGACGGTCGGCACCGACTGCGCGCTGGGGAAGAAATATACCGCGCTCGCGCTGCACCGTGCCTTCCTCGAACGCGGGATCGCCGCCGATTTCCGCGCGACCGGCCAGACCGGCATCATGATCGCGGGCGGCGGGATGCCGATGGACGCGGTGGTTTCGGATTTCGAGGCGGGCGCGGCGGAGATGCTGAGCCCCGACGCGGCGGCAGATCATTGGGACCTGATCGAGGGGCAGGGGTCGATCTTCAACCCCGCCTATGCCGCGGTGTCGCTCGGCCTGCTTCACGGCAGCCAGCCCGACGTCTTCGTCGTCTGCCACGATCCGACGCGCAAGGTGATCCTGGGAATGGAGAGTTTCGCGCTGCCGACGATCGAGGAGGTGATCGATCTGACGATCCGCCTCGGCAGCCGGACGAACCCGGCGATCCGCTGCGGCGGGGTCTGCCTCAATACCGCGAGCTTCGACGCAGACGGCGCCGAGGCGCTGATGGCGGCCGAGCGTGCGCGGCTCGGGCTGCCGGTCGCCGATCCGATCCGCGGCGGCGCGGGGTTCGACGCGCTCGTGGACGCCATCCTCGCATGACGGCGGGCGCGGCGAACCCCAGCCGGTTCCAGCGCTTCCTGCTCCCCGGCTTCGCGCTCAAGGCCGTGATCATCGGCGGCGGCTATGCGACCGGACGCGAGCTCGCCGAATATTTCGTGCCCTCGGGGCCGTGGGGCGGGCTCGCCGCGATGCTGCTCGCGACCGGCATCTGGAGCCTCGTCGCCGCGCTGACCTTCGCGCTCGCGCGCCAGTTCGGCGCCTATGACTATCGCGCTTTCTTCAAGGGGCTGCTCGGCCCCGGCTGGATCGCCTTCGAGGCGGCGTATATCATCTTCGTCATCCTGATCCTCGCGGTGTTCGGCGCGGCGGCGGCGGCGATCGGCGCCGCGACCTTCGGCTGGCCCGAATGGGTGGGCGCGCTGCTGCTCGCCGTCCTGATCGTCGCGGTGACCGCGCGCGGGACCGGCGTCGTCGAGCAGATGTTCAAATATGTCTCGATCCTCCTCTACACCGTCTATGCGCTGTTCCTGATCCTCGCGCTCGCGCGCTTCGGCGGGCCGATCGCACAGGGGTTCGCCGCCGCGCCGCCGCCTTCGGGCGACTGGATGGCGGGGGGCGTCACCTATGCGAGCTACAATATCGTCGGCGCGGTGGTGATCCTGCCGGTGCTGCGGCACCTGACCAGCCAGCGCGACGCGGTGGTCGCGGGGCTGATCGCGGGGCCGCTGTCGATGCTGCCCGCGGTGCTCTTCTTCGTCGCGATGATGGCCTTCTATCCCGCGATCGGCGCCGAGACGCTGCCCTCCGATTTCCTGCTCCGCCAGATGAACGTGCCGGGCTTCCACATCCTGTTCCAGGTGATGATCCTCGCGGCGCTGCTCGAAAGCGGCGCGGGCGCGGTGCACGCGATCAACGAGCGCATCTCGGGCGCGGTCGAGAGCCGCGGGCGCCCCGCGCTCGGCGCCGGGGCGCGGGCGCTGATCGGCGCGGCGATCCTCACCGGCTGCATGTTCGTCGCGGGCGAGATCGGGCTCGTCGATCTGATCGCCAGCGGATACCGCTTCCTCGCCTGGCTGTTCCTCGCCGTCTTCGTCGTGCCGCTGCTCACGCTCGGCACCTGGCGCCTGCTGCGCCCCGCGTCCGTTCCCCATATGGAGGCCTTGCCATGAAAGTGTTTCGTCTGCTTGCCCTGCCGTTGCTGCTGTCCGCCGCCGCGCCCGCCTGGGCCGACCCACCCGCCGACATCGGCGAAAGCGTCGAGGCGCTACGACAAAAGGTCGGCGCGCCCGGCGTGTCGATCGCGATCGTCGAGGACGGCAAGACGACGCTCGCGCGCGGCTGGGGCGTCCGCAAGCTCGGCGAGAGCGCGCCGGTCGATGGCGAGACGATCTTCCAGACCGGATCGACCGGCAAGGCGATGACCGTGGCGGCGCTGGCGGTGCTCGTCGACGAGGGCAGGATCGCGTGGGACGATCCGGTCATCCAGCATATGCCCTGGTTCCGCATGTACGACCCGTGGGTCACGCGCGAGATGACGATCCGCGACCTGCTCGTCCACCGCAGCGGGCTGGGGCTGGGGCAGGGCGACCTGATGTTCGTGCCGCGCACCAACCTCACCCGCAGGCAGACCGCCGAGCGCGTGGCTTTCCTGAAACCCCGGACGAGTTTCCGCTCGGCCTATGCCTATGACAATATCCTCTATGCCGTGGCGGGGCAGCTCATTGAGGAGGTTACGGGGCAGCGCTGGGAGGATTTCATCCGCGAGCGGGTGCTGCGCGCGGGCGGCATGAAGAATGCGACGAGCGACAGCGAGGACCGCTTTCGCATCGCGAACCGGAGCTGGCCGCACGCGCGCCTGTCGGGCGTGCTGCGCGGAATCGGGCCGCAGCAGGTGCTCGACGAGCGCGACGAACTCGGCCGCAACGGCGCGCCGGCGGGCGGGCTTGCCTTGAGCGCCGAGGACATGGCGGCATGGCTCAAGATCCAGCTCGCGCACGGCGCGCTCCCCGACGGCAAGCGATTGTTCAGCGAGCAGCAGGCGGCCGAGATGTGGGCGCCGGTGACGCCGATGCCGATCACCCCGCTCCCCGACGCGCTGAAGCCCGCGCAGCCGACGCAGCAAGCCTATGCGCTCGGCTGGCAGGTGCAGGATTATCGCGGCCACCGCATCATCCAGCACGGCGGCGGCGTCTTCGGATCGATCACGCGCGTCGTCATGATCCCCGACAGGAATGTCGGCTTCGCGATCATGATGAACAGCGAGGACAGCGGGATGCTGCTCGGCCTGACCTACGAACTGCTCGACCATTATCTGGACCAGCCCGACTATGGCTGGACCACCAAGTGGGAGGATTGGTATCAGGCGCGGCTGGCGGGCGGGGTCGAGTTCCTCAAGCAGGCGAAGGCGTCGCCCGCCAAATCGGGGCCGTCGCTGCCGCTCGCGGGCTATGCGGGGCGCTACCGCGATCCCTGGTACGGCGACGTGGTGATCGGGTCGGGCGCGAAGGGGCTGACGATCGACTTCACCTCGACGCCGCGGATGGCGGGGCGCCTCAAGCATTGGCAATATGACAGCTTCGTCACCGATTTCGACGATCCCGCGATCGAGCCCGCCTATGTGACCTTCGCGCTCGATGCCGAGGGCAAGGTGACCGGTGTGACGATGAAGGCAGTCAGCCAGATCGCCGATTTCAGCTGGGATTATCAGGACCTCGACCTGAAGCCCGTGGAGGACAAGAAATGAAACGCATCGCCATTCTGCTCGCCGCAACCGCGCTCGCCGCCTGTTCGAGCGGCGGCGACAAGCCGAAGCCGTCCGAAGCGCCGCTGCACAGCCGGATGCTCGTGCTCGACACCCACCTCGACACGCCGCTCCATTTCGAGCGGCAGGGGTGGAATTTCGCCGACCGCCACACCCTCGCCACCGACCTGTCGCAGCTCGACATCCCGCGGATGAAGGACGGCAATCTCGATGGCGGCTTCTTCGCGATCTACACCGATCAGGGGCCGCTGACCGCCGCAGGTTATGCGGCGGCGCTCGCCCACGCCCGCAAGCGGTCGGATGCGATCGACAAGATGATCGCCGACAATAGCGATGTCATCGGCGCCGCGCGCACCGCCGACGATGCGCGACGGCTGAACAAGGAAGGCAAGCTCGTCGCCTTCAAGTCGATCGAGAACAGCTATCCGCTGGGCGAGGATCTGTCGCTGCTCAAGGAATTCTACGACAAGGGCGTGCGGCTCGCGGGGCCGGTGCACGGGGCGAACAACCAGTTCGCCGACAGCGCGACCGACAAGCCGCGCTGGAACGGGCTCAGCCCGCTCGGCAAGCAATGGGTCGCCGAGATGAACCGGCTCGGCATCGTCATCGACGCGAGCCATTCGTCCGATGCGACCTTCGACCAGCTTCTCGCGCTGTCGAAATATCCGATCCTGCTTTCACATTCGAGCCTGCGCTCGGCGCACGACCATCCGCGCAACCTCGACGAGGGGCGGCTGAAGGCGCTTGCGGCGAAGAGCGGCGCGATGTGCATCTCGACCATCTATATGTCGGAAATGAACATGTCGCCCGCGCGCGCGAAGCTGTTCGCCGACTATGAGCGGATCGGCGAATTGAGCCCCGAAGCGCAGGCCGACCTCACCCGTCAATGGCGCGAACTCGACAAGACCGAAACGATGTGGGCGGCGGACTTCGAGGATTATATGAAGATGGTACTGCGCGCGATCGAGGTCGGCGGCGTCGATCATATCTGCTTCGGCGCCGACTGGGACGGCGGCGGCGGCCTCAAGGGCATCGAGGACATCGCCGCGCTGCCCAAGGTCACCGAGCGGCTGAAGGCGGCGGGCTATTCGGACGCCGACATCGAGAAGATGTGGAGCGGTAACATTCTCCGCGTCCTCGCGGCACAGGGGAAATAGACGGCGCAAACCCCCAGTCGTCTTTGCGAGGAGCGTAGCGACGAAGCAATCTCCAGCCATCGTTCCTTACAGACGTTGGCTGGAGATTGCTTCGCTACGCTCGCAATGACGATTCCAAGGCAGTATCCCGTGATCAAACTCACCGTTATGCGGCGAGGCTCTCGACGCCAAAGGGTGCGGCTTCCTTCCTTCCGTCCAACGCGACTTCGATCACCGCGACCGTCTCGCCCAGCTTGGCGGCGATGACGGCGGCGCGCATGTCGTCGAGACCGGCAGCAGCCACCTCGATCCTCAGAAACCCGCTGCCTGCCTCCATCCGCATCATCGACGGCACGATCGCGCGCTGCGCAAAGACGCCGGCGATGCGCGGAAGCGATTGCGGATCGGGAAGCGCGTCGATCCGGAACCGGTGCATCAGGCCGCGACCCGCTCGGCGCCCGCGATGACCTCTTCGGCCATTTCGTCGGCGACCGCCGCGGGCGAGCGGCCCTCGCGCGCGGCGCGGTCGAGCAGCGCGGCGACGCGCGGCGCGATCTGTCCCACGCGGGCTTCGACGTCGCTTTCGTCCTCGCCCAGATATTCGGCCGAGACGCTGATGATCCCGCCCGCGTTGACGACATAGTCGGGCGCATAGGCGATGCCGCGGTCGCGCAGCATGTCGCCGACTTCAGGCGCGGCGAGCTGGTTGTTCGCTGCGCCGCAGACGAGCTTCGCCTTCATCGCGCGGACGCTGTCGCGACCCAGCACGCCGCCGAGCGCGCAGGGCGCGAAGATTTCGGCCTGCACCGACGCGATCGCATCGACGTCGACGACCTTGGCGCCCAGGATCGCGGCGAGCCGGTCGCGGCGCGCCGGGTTCGGATCGGCGATCACCAGCCGCGCCCCGGCATCGGACAGGCGGCGACAGAGGTCGGCGCCGACATTCCCCGTTCCCTGCACCGCGACCGTCAGCCCGGCGAGGTCGGTGTCGAGCGCGAAGCGCGCCGCGGCGCGCATCGATTCGAAGACTCCGCGCGCGGTCCACGGCGACGGGTCGCCCCCGGCGCGGCCGGCGGCGGGCGGGAGGCCCGCGACGTGGCGCGTCGTGCCGGCGACCTCCTGCATATCGGCGACCGACGTCCCGACATCCTCGGCGGTCACATAGAGGCCGCCGAGCTGCTCGACCGCGCGGCCGAAGGCGCGGAACAGCTTCGCGCGGTCGAAATCGCCCGCGGGTTTGCGCAGCACCGCCTTGGCGCCGCCCAGCGGCAGGCCGGCGAGCGCGTTCTTGTAGCTCATGCCCTCGGCGAGCCGCAGCGCGTCGGCGAGCGCTTCGTCGATGCCGGCATAGGTCCAGAAGCGGCAGCCGCCGGCGCCGGGGCCGAGCGTCGTCGAATGGATCGCGATCACGCCGTCGAGTCCGCTCTCGGCGTCGTGCAGGCGAACGCATTCGACCGGCGGGGTCAGGCGGGCGGGGCGGGCAACCATGAATCTCTCCTTTGATGAGGCGCCGAGGATGGCATGGGTGCTGCGGGTAATCTCGGTCGCTTTTCGGGGTGGATCGGCAAAATATGGGATATTTATTCCCAAATATTTGTCCTATGGGAAATGAATGACCGATCTTGATCCGTTCGAGATAAAAATCCTCCGCGAGATGCAGCGCGACGCGAGCCAGACGACCGCCGAGATCGCCGAGCGCGTCGGCCTGTCGGTGTCGCCCTGCTGGCGCCGCATCGACCGGCTCGAGCGCGAGGGCTTCATCCGCAAGCGCGTCGCGCTGATCGACCGGCGGCGCGTCGGGCTCAACGCGCATGTCTTCGCGCAGGTGAAGCTCAACGCCCACGGCCGCGCCAACCTCGACGAATTCAGCGCGGCGATCCGCGGCTTTCCCGAAGTGCTCGACGCCTATGTGCTGATGGGCACGACCGATTTCATGCTGCGCATCGTCGCGAAGGACATCGACGCCTATGAGCGCTTCTTCTTCGATCAGCTCAGCAAATTGCCGGGCATTCAGGAGATCAACTCGACCGTCGCGCTGTCCGAGATCAAGGCGACGACCGAATTGCCGCTATAGGGGCGAGCCCGCCCGCGCGAACCAGATGACGTGGCGTGCGCCCTTGCCGCTCGCGCGGGCGCGGACGCCGACCTCCTCGACCCGAAAGCCCGCCGCCGCGAGGCGCTTCGTGAAGCGTGCGTCGGGGGCGGCCGACCAGATTGCCAATAGCCCGCCCGGCCGCAGCGCCGCCTTTGCCTTCGCGAGGCCTGCGGGCGAATAGAGGCGGTCGTTCGCGGGGTGCGTCAGCCCGTCGGGGCCGTTGTCGACATCGAGCAGGATCGCGTCGTAGCGGCCGGACGCTGCCGCGATCGCGGCGCCGACGTCCTCGATAACCAGTTCGACGCGCGGATCGTCGAGGCAGCCCGCCGCCAGCTCCGCCATCGGCCCGCGCGCCCAATCGATAATCGCGGGCACCAGTTCGGCGACGGTGATCCTGGCTTTCGGCCCCAATGCCGCCAGCGCCGCGCGCAGCGTGAACCCCATGCCATAACCGCCGATCAGCAGATGCGCGGCGTCGGGGTCGTGCAACCGCTCGCAGCTCATCACCGCGAGCGATTCCTCCGAACCGCTCATCCGGCTGTTCATCAACTCGTTGCCGCCGATCGCGATGATATGATCCTCGCCGCGCCGGAACAGGCGCAGCGTTTCGCCACCCGGAATCGCGGCGGTGTCGATCAGCTCGCGGATTTTCACTCGGCGGTCAGTTCAATTCGCCAAGGCCGAGCGCGTCGAGCAGCGCCGCGCGCGCCTGCCGCACTTCGGCGACGAGCGCCGCCGACGCGAGGTCGCCGGGCGCGATCGCTTCGGGCCAATGCTTCGCCACCACCTCGGCGATGCGATCGAGCTTGGCCGTGTCGGCGAGGAAGCGCGGATCGACGCGCGCCGGATCGGCGACGACGCGCAAGCGGAGGCAGGCAGGACCGCCGCCGTTCGCCATCGACTGGCGAACGTCGACGGGAAGCAGGCGGCGGATCGGCCCGTTGCCCGCGACATGCGCCTCCAGCCAGTCCCAGACCGATTTCGTCTCGCGTGCCTCGGTCGGCAGCACCAGCCCCATGCCGCCATCGCCGGGCAGGCTGACGAGTTGCGCGTTGAAGAGATAGGATTTGATCGCTTCGGGCAGGCTGACCGCGCTCGCGGGCACCTCGACGATCTCGACCTCGGGAAAGGCCGCGCGGATCTGCGCGTGCGCGCCTTCGCGGTCCTCGAACGCGGTTTCGTGCGTGAACAGCACCCGCTCGTTCGCGACCGCGACGACGTCGTTGTGGAAGGCGCCGCCCTGGATCGCGATATCCGACTGGCGGATGAAGAGCGTGCGCGCGGGGTCGAGCCGATGCTTGCGCGCGATCGCCTTCGACGCGTCGAGATGCTGGCGCGCCGGGAAGCGGCCGCCGCCGACGCCGTAGACGAAAATCTCGACCCCCGGCGACCCGTGCCCGTCGCAGAGCCGCATATGGTTCGCCGCGCCTTCGTCGCCGAAGGGGGCGGGGATGGGGCCGTGCACGACGAACGCCGGATCGGCGAAGGCGAGGCGAAGCTGCGCGAGCGTCCCCGGCCATTCGTGGCTGCGATGCGGCATGGTGACGAGGTTGGCGACGGTCAGATGGCATTTGCCGTCGGCGCTGTCGGGCGCGGGCGAGACGGTCGCGGCGTTCGCTGCCCACATCGACGAGGCCGACCAGGCCTGCGCGCGCAGATGCGCTTCCGCGCCGTCGAGCGTCGTGCCGAGCGTTTCGAGCCACGGCGCGTCGGGGCGATCCAGCGGCATGAAGAAGCCTTGGCGGAGCCCGAGCGCGATATTGTGGCGCATCTTCTCGATGCCCTGCAGCGCCGCGGCGCGCGGCTGCGACACGTCGCCGGCGTTGCTCGCCGAGGCGATATTGCCGCGGCTGAGGCCGGCATAATTGTGGGTCGGGCCGATGATCCCGTCGAAATTGATTTCGGTGAGCATGTCAGCGCCCGATCCAGCTTATCGCGTCACCGACCCCGACACCCAATATCCGCGCCGCTTCGGCGTCGATCGTGCCGTCGGCGCCCATGCGCCCGAAACAGCAGCGGAAATCGGCGAGCTGGCCGGTGGCGATCAGCGCGTCCGCGACTCCCCCGTCTCCACCATCGCCGATCGCCGTCACCGCGACATGCTTCGCATCGCGGATGCTCGCGACCTGATCGGTGCGCGCGGTCATCGTCGGGCCGCCGTCGAAGATGTCGATATAATTTTCGAAGGCGAAGCCCTCATTCTCCAGCATCCGCATCGCGGCGCGGCCCGTCGGATGCGGCACGCCGATCACCGCGCGCGCGGTTTCGGGGAGCATCGCGATATAGACGGGATGCTTGGGCATCAGGTCGGCGATGAACTGGTTGCCGTGCACCGCGTTGAACTGATCGGCCTCCTGGAAATTCATCCCGAAGAATTTGCCCGCGACCCCGTCCCAGAAGGGCGAGCCGCCGGCCTCGTCGATCACGCCGCGCAGCTCGGCGAGGATGCGGTCGGCGAAGCGCGCGCGGTGGCGCGCGATGAACAGATAGCGCGAGCGCGCGAGCAGCAGCCCGAGCCCGCCGGCGCGCGCCGCGGGGTGAAGGAACAGCCCGCCGACCTCGCTCGCGCCGTTAAGGTCGTTGCTGAGCATCAGCACCTGCGCGTGGAAGGTGCGGTCGAGCTGCTCGCTATGCTTGCTGTCGGTGCCGATGCGATAGGAGTAGAAGGGCCAGCGCTGGCCGACCTGCCCGAAAATCTGGCAGGTGCCGCGCACCTCGCCGCTATCCATGTCCTCGAGCACCATCAGATAAAGGTCGTCGCCCGGCTCATCCTTGTCCGACGCGAAACCGGCCTCGGCGCGTTCGAGCTTGGCGCGCAGCGCCTGGCGATCGGGGGGCAGGTTGGTGAAGCCGCCGCCGGTCAGCTTCGCCATTTCGTAGATGCTCTGGAGATCGCCCGGTTTGGCCGCCCGGATCACATAGGTCACACAGTCCCCCGTTCCACTATTTTCAACAAGGTGAGCGCCGATAGCTGTGCCCGTTCGGCGAGGCTGTCGACGATCAGAAATTCGTCCGACGAATGGATGGCGCCACCGCGCGGACCCATGGTGTCGACGACGGGCACCCCGCACGCCGCGATATTATTGCCGTCGCAGACACCGCCGGTGGCGTTCCAGCCGATCGCCAGGCCGAGCGTCGCGCCGCAGTCGCGCACCAGTTCGAAGAGGCGCGTCGCGGAGGGATCGAGCGGCTTGGGCGGGCGATTGAAGTTGCCGTGGAGGTGGCAATGCACATCATGGTCGCGCGAGATGGCGGCGATCGCATCGCGCAGCGCCGCTTCGGCGGCAGCCATGGCATCGGGCGTCATCGGGCGCATGTTGACGCGCAGAATCGCCTGATCGGGAACGACATTGTTCGGCCCGCCGCCGTCGATCTTGGCCGGATTGACCTTGAGGTCCGGCGATTTCAGCGCGTTCAGCCGCAGCGCGAGGTCGGCTGCGGCGACGAGGGCGTTGCGCCCCTCCTCGGGATTGCGCCCGGCGTGCGCCGAACGGCCGTGGATCAGGACCGAGAAATTGCCGCTGCCCGGCCGTGCGCCCGCGAGCGTGCCGTCGGGCAATGCGGGTTCGTAGGTCAGCGCGGCGGTCTTGCCGCGCGCCAGTTCGGCGATCAGCGCCGCCGAGGCGTGGCTGCCGGTCTCCTCGTCGCTGTTGATCATCACGTCATAGCCGACGCGCGCCGCGAGCGGCGAGGCCTCAAGCGCGCTCAGCGCCGCGAGGATCACAGCGATACCACCCTTCATGTCGGCGGTGCCGGGGCCGTTCAGCACGCCGGGTTCCAGCCATTGCAGCGACTGGAAGGGATGGTCGGCGGCAAACACCGTGTCCATATGGCCGGTCAGCAGCAGTTGCACCGGCGCCTCGGGCCGGACGCGCAAATGGAGATGGTCGCCGCGCTGGGTCGTCCGGACATTGCCGGCGGCATCGACGCTCTCGACCGGATCGGGCGCGACGAGCCGCACCGCGCCGGGCAAGCCCGCGAAGGCGTCGGCGAGCAGGCCCGCTACGGTCTTCAGCCCCGCCAGATTGCCGGTGCCGCTGTTCACCGCCGCCCATTGCTCGACCTGCGTCAGCATCGGGGCATCGGCGGCGCGTTCGAGGGTCGCGCTTTCGCTTGCGGTGAGGGTGGTCATGGCGTGGCTATAGCGAGCGGCGAGCGGCTTTGGCACCCCCGGCCCGGCATTTTGTTGCCGCGATACCGTAAGTCACTGATGCCGTGCGCCCGCGCGCCTATGCACCCCATGCGAATCCTCGCCCGATTGACGCTGTTAACCAAAATTTCGTGGCCGTTCCGCTACCCGCCCCGGAGCAATGATGAGTGGATCGATGACTGCTGCCTTCGTGCTTGGCATCAATATGGCCGTTGCGGGCATCTTTGCCGTGGCCTTCGCGGTGGTCGCGGCAACGAACCGGAGCGCGCGCGGCGCGCGGTGGCTGGCGCTCGGCTGCGGCATGGGAATCGTCAATGCCGGACTGGAATTTCTGCTCCGGCAACAGGCCGATCCGGTGCCGGTCAGCATCGGCATCTTCCTCGTCTTCCTGTCGGCGCTCAGCTTCGCGCTGATCGGGGTCGCGCGCCACTATCACGTTCGCCCGCCATGGACCGCGATGACGGCGATCTGGATCGTCACGATCCTGCTGGTGCCGGTGATCTTCAACATGACCTATGGCTCGCTATTGCGGCTGGCGCTCTATCAGCTTCCCTATTTCGCTATGCAGGCGCTGTTCGGTATCATGATCTGGCGCTCGGGTCGCCGGCAGCCGCTCGACCTGCTGCTCGTCGCGCTGCAGGCGGTCGCGGCGGCGATTTATCTGCTCAAGCCGCTGTTCGCCATGATGGTCGGCACGGCGCCCACCCCGCAGGACTATATGGAAACGACCTATGCGGCGATCTCGCAAAGCGGCAGCGTGGTGGTGCTGATCGCGACCGGACTCGTCATGCTGCTGGTGACCATGCGCGACACGACGGCCGAGATGATCGCCCGCTCCGAAACCGATCCGCTGTCGGGCGTCTTCAATCGCCGCGGTTTTGAGCGTCATGCCGAAGCAGCGCTCGCGCGCGCAGGCGATGACGGGAGCAGAGCGGTGCTGATCGCCGCCGATCTCGATCATTTCAAGCGGATCAACGACAGTTTCGGCCATGCCGCGGGCGATGGAGTAATCGCGCATTTCGCCGCGATGCTGGCCGAGACCGCGCCGTCCGGCGCGATCGTCGGTCGCGTCGGGGGCGAGGAGTTCGTCGTCCTCCTGCCCGGCGCGCTATTGTCCGACGGACGGCTTTATGCCGAAGTAGTGCGCGCGGCCTTCGCCGCGGCGAAATTGCCGGTGCTCGGCGTCGACCGCCGGTTCAGCGCTTCCTTCGGTGTCGCGCAATGGATGCCGCCGGAGGCTTTGCCCGACCTGATGCATCGCGCCGACACCGCACTCTACCGCGCGAAGACGGGCGGGCGAAACCGCGTCCGCGTCGCGCTCGGCGATCTGCCCCCGACGCCGGTGCGCGGCGCCGCCTGACCCGAAACTTTTTAAGTTCCCGTCGTTCCCGCGAAAGCGGGAACCCGGCTTTCTGCTCTCTTAATTCTTCGCGCCTTTGCGTGAGTCTTTTGAAAATCTCACGCAAAGGCGCAAAGGCGCGAAGAAGGAAAAGCTGGATTCCCGCTTTCGCGGAAATGACGAGGGAAGGAGGGCTGATAGGTCCCGATCCGGACTCATCCGATTGCCGCGAGCATGATCTCCAGCATCGGGCGCATTCGCCGGATCTCGTCGCGATGTGCCGCCGACAGTGCCGCCAGCGCGTCGCGCGCCTTGGCGGTCAGCCGCAGCCGTGCGCGGCGCCGGTCGTCGGTCGCGGCAATCCGCTCGATCCAGCCCTGATCGGCGAGACGGTTGATGAGCCCCGTCGCGCTGTGCGGCTTGAGCATCAGCCGCCGCGCCACATCGCCGATCGTCGGCAGGTCCGGCCCGGCGCCGCGAATTGCGAGCAGTGCCTGATGTTGCTGCGGGGTCAGTCCCTGCTCGATCGCGCGCGCCTCGCTGAAGGCATGGAATTGCCGCAGCGCATGGCGGAAATCGGCGAGCGCGGCGTAATCGGCGTCGGTGAGGGCGGTCTCGCGCGGCATGGAGGACGGCATAGGGGGCGGCACGAAAGGAGGAAAGCTCCATTGAATTATATCGCATTGCGATATAATGGCGCGGGCCGCCCATTCAATCCTGCTGGAAATCCCATGTCCGTTCCTCCCGCCGCCTATAAACTCGCGGATCACAGCGCCGACCGGCGGATGCTGTTGCTCGCCGGGCTGGCGCTGGCGATCGGGGCGGGCGCTGCGGGCGGTGCCTGGGTGCTGCTGAAATCGATCGCGCTCGCGACGAACCTCTTCTGGTTCGGCCGCTTCTCCTTCGCCGCGACCGCGATCACCGATGCGTCGGTCGGCCTGCTCGTCGTCGTCATTCCGGTGATCGGGGCGCTGATGATCGGGGTGATGGCGCGGTTCGGCTCTGACAAGATCCGCGGTCACGGCATTCCCGAGGCGATCGAGGCGATCCTCTATGGCCAGAGCCGCCTGTCGCCGAAGGTCGCGGTGCTGAAGCCGATTTCGGCGGCGATCTCGATCGGCAGCGGCGGGCCGTTCGGCGCCGAGGGGCCGATCATCATGACCGGCGGCGCGATCGGCTCGCTGTTCGCGCAGCGCTTCCGCCTTAGCGCCGCCGAGCGCAAGACGCTGCTGGTCGCGGGCGCCGGGGCGGGGATGACCGCGATCTTCGGCACCCCGCTCGCGGCGATCCTGCTGGCGCTGGAGGTGCTGCTGTTCGAGTGGAAACCGCGCAGCTTCGTCCCCGTCGTCGTCGCGGTGCTCGTCGCGATGGGCGCTCGCCCGCTGCTCATCGGCAGTGAGCCGATGTTCCCGCTTGCCGCGTCGCTGCCGCCCGCCGGATCGGCGCTGCCGATCGCCGGCGTGCTCGGTGTGGTCGTGGGGCTGGAGGCGGCGCTGCTGTCGGCGCTGCTTTACCGCATCGAGGACGGCTTTCACCGCTTGCCGGTGCACTGGATGTGGTGGCCCGCGATCGGCGCGGTGGTGGTCGGGCTTGGCGGGCTGATCGACGCGCATGTCCTTGGCGCCGGCTATGGCAGCATCCAGGCGCTGCTCGACGGAACGCTCGCGATGCGCGTCGTGGTCGCGCTGCTGGTGGTCAAGGCGGTGGTCTGGCTTTTCGCTTTGGGATCGGGGACTTCGGGCGGCATATTGGCCCCGCTGTTGATCCTCGGCGGCGCGGCGGGGGCACTCGCGGGGCATCTCTGGCTCGGCAATCCGGGCGTCTGGGCGCTTGTCGGCATGGCCGGAATCCTGAGCGGCGCGATGCGCGCGCCGCTGACCGGAGCGCTGTTCGCGGTCGAGGTGACGGGGCTGTACGGCGCGCTGCCGCTGACCATCGCGGCCGCGTGCGGCGCCTATGCGGTCAGCGTGCTCCTCATGCAGCGCTCGATCCTCACCGAAAAGATCGCGCGGCGCGGGCGGCACATCCGGCAGGAATATGTCGTCGACCCGATGGACCTTGTGCAGGCGCGCGACCTGATGACGCCGCAGCCCGCGACGCTGCCCGGAACGATGGCGGCGGGCGACGTCCTCGATTTCTTCGCCGAAAGCGCCGAGCATCGCAGCTATCCGGTGGTCGATGCCGAGGGCCGGCTGCTGGGTCTCGTGTCGCGCAGCGACGTGCTCGAATGGCGCGTCGCCGACATGCCGGCCGACCGCACCCTCGCCGATCTCGTCTCCGACGCCGCGCAGCCGGTCGCCCACGCCGACGCGCCGATCGGACAGATTGCCGACATGATCGTCGAAACCGGGGTCGGGCGCATTCCGATCGTCGATCCGGCGACGCGCAAGGTGCTGGGCATCCTGTCGCGCCACGACCTGCTCAAGGCGCGCCGCGACCATCGGAGGGCGGAGACGGCGCGGTCGCGGTGAATCTGGTCCGTCATTGCGAGGAGCGCAGCGACGAAGCAATCTCCAGCCCGCGTTGATTCAGGATGGTAGTTGGAGATTGCTTCGCTCCGCTCGCAATGACGAGCGGGGTCAATCCACCGCCCCATTGCCAAGCCCCGTCATTCGCGCCATAGGGCGGCGGCCCTTTCCTCCCCGGGTCCACTGGCGCGTCCGCGCCGACCAAAGGGTGCTTGCATGACTGATTTCCTCGATCGCCACGGCCTTTCCGTCGATTCGCGTCTGGTCGATTTTATCGAAACCCGGGCGCTGCCGGAAACGGGGCTCGACGCGACGCGTTTCTGGGCCGATTTCGCCGCGCTGCTCGGCAAATTCGCGCCCGAGAATGTCGCGCTGCTTGCCAAGCGCGAGGATTTGCAGGCCAAGATCGACGCCTGGCATCAGGCCCGCGAAGGGCAGGCGCACGACGCGCAAGCCTATCAGGCCTATCTGCGCGAGATCGGATATCTCGTCCCGGAACCCGCGCCTTTCGCGGTCGGCACCGCGAATGTCGATGCCGAAATCGCGACGATGGCGGGGCCGCAGCTCGTCGTCCCCGCGCTCAATGCGCGCTTTGCCTTGAACGCCGCCAATGCGCGCTGGGGCAGCCTTTACGACGCCTTCTACGGCACCGACGCGCTCGACGCGCCGGCCGCGAAGCCCGGCGGCTATGATGCCGAGCGCGGCGCGGCGGTGATCGCGCGCGCGAAGGCTTTCCTCGACCAAGCGGTGCCGCTCGCAAATGGTGGCAAATGGGCCGACTGGCAGGGCGGGGAGCTGGCGCTTGCCGACCCGTCGCAGCTTGCCGGCACGCGCGACGGCGGCATCCTGCTCAAACACAACGACCTGCACATCGAACTGGTGATCGATCCCGCCAGCGCGATCGGCCGGACTGATCCTGCGGGTATCGCCGACGTGATCGTCGAAGCCGCGCTGACGACGATCATCGACCTTGAGGACAGCGTCGCCGCGGTCGATGGCGAGGACAAGGTGCTCGGCTATACGAATTGGCTCGGCCTGATGCGCGGCGATCTGGTCGAGAGTTTCGACAAGGGCGGCAAGGTGATGACGCGCCGCATGGCCGCCGACCGCGACTGGACCGCGCCCGACGGCACGGCCTTCGCGCTGCACGGCCGCAGCGTGCTGTTCGTGCGCAACGTCGGTCATTTGATGACGACGCCGATGATCCGGCTTCCCGACGGCAGCGAAGCGCCCGAGGGGCTCTGCGACGCAGTGATCACCAGCCTGTGTGCGATCCATGACCTCAAGGGGCTCGGCACCCTTCGCAACAGCCGTGCGGGCAGCGTCTATATCGTCAAGCCCAAGCAGCATGGGCCGGAGGAATGCGGCTTCACGAACCGGCTGTTCGACGCGGTCGAGGACATGCTTGGCCTCGCGCGCCACACGGTCAAGGTCGGGGTGATGGACGAGGAACGCCGCACCAGCGCCAACCTTGCCGCCTGTATCGAAGCGGTGAAGGACCGCATCGTCTTCATCAACACCGGTTTCCTCGACCGCACCGGCGACGAGATTCACACCTCGATGCGCGCCGGTCCGATGATCCCCAAGGGCGAGATGAAGGCGTCCGACTGGATCGCGTCCTACGAGGACCGCAACGTCCGCATCGGCCTTGCCTGCGGGCTCAGCGGCAAGGCGCAGATCGGCAAGGGCATGTGGGCGATGCCGGACCTGATGAAGGCAATGCTCGAAGCCAAGATCGGCCACCCGAAATCGGGCGCGAACACGGCATGGGTGCCGTCGCCGACCGCCGGGACCTTGCACGCGCTGCATTATCATGCGGTCGATGTCTTCGCCCGCCAGCGCGAGATCGCGGGCGAGGCGGTGCCGTCGCTCGACAGGCTGCTCGCCATCCCGGTCGCGACGGGGCGCAACTGGAGCGAGGCCGAGGTCACGCGCGAACTCGACAATAATTGTCAGGGCATCCTCGGCTATGTCGTGCGCTGGATCGACCAGGGCGTCGGCTGCTCGAAGGTGCCCGACATCGACGACGTCGGCCTGATGGAGGACCGCGCCACCCTGCGCATTTCGTCGCAGGCGCTGGCGAACTGGCTGCTCCATGGCGTCTGCACCGAAGCACAGGTCGACGCGGCGCTGGCGCGCATGGCGGCGAAGGTCGATGCGCAGAATGCGGGTGATCCGCTTTATGAAAAGCTGACGCCCGACGGGATTGCGTATCAGGCGGCGCGGGCGCTGATCTTTGAGGGGGTGACGCAGCCGTCGGGTTATACCGAACCGCTGCTGCACAAGTTTCGGCAGGCGAAGAAAGCGGCGTAACCCGTTCGTCGCCTCCGCCTCCGCGGGGGCGACGGTGGCATCCTGTCTTCGTCATTGCGAGCGAAGCGAAGCAATCTCCGGCTATCGTCCTGCATGAACGCGCGCTGGAGATTGCTTCGCTTCGCTCGCAATGACGATTCCAGCCAATGTCATCTCACCCCAAAACTGCCGCTTCGATACAATACGCCTTGCCTTCGCGCCCTATAAACCGGCATCTGATGACAGGGCAGGCAGGGGGCATGGCGATGGCGGCACCGTTCAATTTCGGGCAGCTCAAATTCCTGAAGGCGCTGACCGAGGCGCTGTTCCACGGCGCCGAGATGAAGATCACGCCCGATCAGGTCGTCGCCAACGTCAGCGACCTGTTCGCCAAGGTCGGCGGGACGAAGCTCGACGAGATCCGCCTGTCGCTGACCGCGACCGAAATCGTCCTCGGCCCGCTGTTCGTGCTCGCCGACGTCGGGGAGCGCGCGCGGCGGATCCGGAACCGGCTCCAGAACAGCAGCATCGATCTGTTTCAGGACATGGCGCGGCTGCGCGGCATTATCTACGGCTGCTATTACGGCCACTGGATGCCGGGCGACCAGGACGCCAATGCCGCGAACCCGGTGCACAGGCAGATCGGCTTTACCCTGCCGAAGCATCGCCATCGCGGTTCCGGCGAAATCGAGATCGCGCGCGTCGAAGGGCGCGAAATCGACCCCGCGCATATCCTCGACGCTTCGACGCTCGCAGACGAATATGACGTGATTGTCATCGGTTCGGGCGCGGGCGGCGCGGTCGCGGCGCATGGGGTTGCGGCGCAGGGCTACAAGGTGCTGATCGTCGAGGCCGGGCCCTTCTATCCTTCGCCGCGGATCAATCATCACGAGCTCGACATGGTCGCGAACCTGTTCAAGCATGGCGCGCTGCAAACCTCGACGAATCGCGATTTCGTAGTGTTCCAGGGGCGCTGCGTCGGCGGGTCGTCGACGATCAACAACGGTATCTGCCTGCGCGTGAACGAGGCGGGGCGGACGCACCCCGACGCGGTCGACGTGTTCGCCAGATGGGCGAGCGTCGGCGCGCCGATCGACGCCGATGCCTTTCACAAAAGCTATGACGCGATCCGGGACCGCCTCGGCATCGCGCCGATCGAGCCGCGCAGCGGGCGGCACAACGGGCCGCATTTGCTGAACGGCTGGCGCGCCTATGCCGCGACCTCGACCGATCCCAAGGACCAGCGCGCGGTTGCCGACTGGTTCGCGAAGAATTTCGGCCCGCCGCACACGCCGACCGCCTGCGCCTATTGCGGCTATTGCAATACGGGCTGCGCCTATGGGCGGCGGCTGGGGATGGCGCAGACCTATCTGCCCGACGCCTGCCGCGACCATGGCGCGCGCATCCTGCCCGGCACCAAGGCCGACCGCATCGTCTGGCAGACCGCGATCGACGGCCGGCGCGAGGCCGAGGCGGTGAAGCTGATCCTGCCCGATGGATCGCAGGCGCTCGTCCGCGCCCGCGTCGGGGTGATCGTCGCGGGCGGCACGATCGCTTCGTCGAAGCTGCTCAGTCGCAGCGACATCGACGGCACCGGCCGGCAGGTGTCGCTCAATATCGCTTCGCCGGTCGTCGCGCTGATGCCGTCCGGCGCCGGCGGCGATGCGTGGGACGAGGATCAGATGGCGACCTATGTCGACTGCGGCGACTTCCTGCTCGAAAGCCATTTCCAGCCGCCGATGGCGATGGCGTCGCTGATGCCCGGCTGGTTCGCCGACCATGCGGCGCGGATGCAGAATTTCGGCCGCGTCCATTCGGCGGGCATCCTGTTTCCCGCCGACCGGCGCGGACGGGTGAAGGACGGCAAGCTCAAATTCCAGCTCGACAAGGCCGAGGATCTGCCGCTGCTCAGCCGCGCGATGGCGACGCTGACCAAAGTGCATTTCGCGGCGGGCGCGCTCGAATGCTATCCCGCGCTCACCAAAGGGCAGGTGGTGACCCCCGGCATGGACGTCGATGCCTTTTTCGAGGCCGCGATCGAGGAGGCCGACGACGTCACCCTGTCGAGCAGCCATCCGCACGGCGGCAATGCGATCAACGAAGACCCGCGGCACGGCGTCGTCGACCCCGAATGCCGCGTTCACGGCACGACCAACGTGCTGGTGACCGACGCCAGCGTCTTCCCCACCTGCATTCGCGTCAACGCGCAATGGACGACGATGGCGATGGCGCATTACGCGACCGCGCGGGGCGATCCGTTCCGGTAACCTCTTCGTCATTGCGAGCGTAGCGAAGCAATCTCCAGCCTTCGGCGTCGCGCGAGGTCGATAGCTGGAGATTGCCGCGTCGCCTTCGGCTCCTCGCAATGACGGCTGCTTTTGTTTATGGGCGCCGCCATGACCTTCACCGTCGCCGCCCTCTATCGTTTCGCCGGTTTCGACGATCCCGCCGCCTTGCGCCAGCCCTTGCTCGATCTCTGCGCCGCGCATGGGGTCAAGGGCACGCTGCTCCTCGCCCGCGAGGGGATCAACGGCACCATCGCGGGCAGCGCGGACGGCATCGCCGCGGTGATCGCGCATATCCGCGCGCTTCCCGATTGCGCGAACCTCGACGTCAAATATTCGGCCGCCGCGGCGATGCCGTTCCGGCGGCTCAAGGTGCGGCTCAAAAAGGAAATCGTGACGATGAAGGTGCCGGGGCTCGACCCGGCGCGGGAGGCCGCGCCCTATGTCGACCCTGCCGACTGGAATGCGCTGGTCGACGATCCGGACACGGTGCTGATCGATACGCGCAACGGTTTCGAGGTCGGCTACGGCAGCTTTGCCGGCGCGATCGATCCGCAGACCAAGAGCTTCGGCGACTTTCCCGGCTGGTGGCGCGATCATGCCGCGGCGTTCGCGGGCAAGCGGATCGCGATGTTCTGCACCGGCGGCATCCGCTGCGAGAAGTCGACGGCTTTCCTGCGGGGCGAGGGCGTCGAGGATGTCGTGCATCTGAAAGGCGGCATCCTGGCCTATCTGGAGCAGATGCCTGCCGAGGAAAGCCGCTGGCACGGTAGCTGCTTCGTCTTCGACGAGCGGGTGAGCGTGGGGCATGGGCTGGCCGAGGTCGGGGAGAAGAAATGAAATCGTCACCCCGGACTTGATCCGGGGTCCCGCTTAGTGCCGTCGAGAAGCGGGACCCCGGATCAAGTCCGGGGTGACGAAGATGAGATCGGGTTCCGTTCTCTCACCCCACCGTCAGCGTATAGGTCACCCGATAGTCGCTCGCGTCCCCGGTCAGCGTCCTGGTGAACGTCCCCGGCTCGCTGCCGAGGTCGACGGTGCCGATATGATCGCTGCCGCCGATGTCGTCGAATTCGCGGAGCTGGAAGCTCACCGGCTGGTCGAAAGAGAAGGCCTTGTCGACGACCCAGCTTTCGCCCTTCTTGATCGAGAAAATCTCGCTCTTGCCCTCGGGAAAGCGCTCGCCGGTGTTGAAGCGCAGGAAAAGCTGGTCGGGCAGACCGAGCCCCAGCCGCCCGGTCAGCTTGACGCAATCGACGCGGATGTTCGAGAGGATATATTGGGGGCCGGCCGGCCGGACCGCTGCGGTGATCGCCGCCGGTGCGGGCGCTTTGGGGTCTCTGGTCAGCCTTGCGACGCCGTCGCTCGCCTGCGCCGCATATTTGCCCGCGGGAAATTCGGCGAGATAGGATTTGAACGCGCTTATGCTGTTGTCGGCGAGCGCGCCTTTCCACATCAATTCCTCCATCGCCGCGCGGTTGGCGGCGCCGGGGCGCGGGACGAGATAGACGGGTGTTCCGGTGATGCTGGCGCTGACGAACGGGCGCTGCAGCCCGCCGGTCGCCGCGAGCACATCGTCGCGGATCGCGCCGCCGAGAAGCTGGACCGGCAGGTCGGGCTGCGGCAGGCGTTTCGCGAGCGAGGTCGCGAAGGGCGAATTGGCGCCGCTTCCGTCGGCGGCGGTCTGCCCCGGCGCCGCCGCGAAGATGACGAGCACGTCGTCGGCCTCGACCCCCGCGAGCCCGGTCTGCACCGCGCGCGTCCCCGACCGCCAGCTACGACCGAAGGGATTGTTGCGGCACGAATCGAGAATCACCATGCGAATCTGCGCGCCCGACACCGATTCCATCAGCCGGTCGAGGTTGATCGCTTCATAGGGCAGGTCGAGGTCCGACTTGAGCTGCGCGTCGGTCGGGATCAGCCAGTTCTTGCCCTGCGCCTCGATCCCGTGCCCCGCGTAATAGACCATCGCGACATCGGCACCCTCGGCCTTGGCGCGGAAATCGCGCATCGCCTTCTGGAACTCGTTGACCGCAAGGTCCGCCGCGACGGTGACATCGTCGAACCCGGCGCTCCGCGCCGACGCGGCGACGAGCTTGATGTCGTTCGCCGGGTTCACGAGATGGCTGGTGTTCGCATAGTCGCTGTTGCCGATGATCAGCGCGACCTTGCGCGCCTCGGCGCCGGTCGGGGCGAGCAGGAAGAGCGTGGTGAAGAGGACAAGCCAGAATCGCGTCATCGCGCCATCCTTCCGTCAGGCGGCGGCGTGCGCCGCGCCATATTCGATCCAGCCAAAGGGGCGGGGGGTCTTGGGCATATAGGCCGCGCCTTGCCGCTCGACCGCGAAGCCCGCCTGTTCATAGGCGTCGCCGATCGGACGGGTCAGGTGGCAGTTGCCGCCGATGCGTTTCCACAGCGGCTCGATCCGCCGCTGCCATCGGGCGACTCCCGCATCGGGCGCGCCGCCATGTTCGAGGAAGAGCGCGGTGCCGCCGGGTTTAAGCACGCGGCGAATCTCGGCCAGCACCGCGGCCTGATCGGCGACCGAGCAGAGGGTGAAGGTCGTCACGACCGTATCGAAGCGCCCGCTCTCGAACGGCATCGCCTCGCCGACCCCGCCCTGGATGTCGGCGTCGATCCCGCGCGCCGCCGCCGCGGCGCGGCTCATCGCCAGCAGTTCGGGCGAGGGGTCGAGCCCGGTGAAGCTGTCGATCCGCATCGGATCGTAAAATTGCATATTGATGCCGCCGCCGCAGCCGAGTTCCAGAACGTCGCCCACCGCGTGCGGCACGACGCGGCTGCGCGCCTTCATGATCTGCCCTTGCGAACAGGCGCATTTGATCAGCCGCGGCACCCCATGACGTTCCCACCAGCTCGCCATTTTTCCGACTCCCCTTGGCGGCGAAGGTGAGCCTTGCTAGCGCGGTTGGCAACACCCATCTGTGCGGTCCCGCACAGGATCAGAAAGACCGTCATGCCCGCCACCCACCACACCAAGATGCTCATCCTCGGCTCCGGCCCCGCCGGCCTGTCGGCCGCCATCTATGCGGCGCGCGCTGGGATGCAGCCGATCGTCGTGCAGGGGCTCCAGCCGGGCGGGCAGCTCACCATCACCACCGACGTCGAAAATTATCCGGGTTTCGCAGAAGTGATCCAGGGTCCGTGGCTGATGGAACAGATGACCGCGCAGGCGACGCATGTCGGCACGAGCATGATCTGGGACACGATCGTCGATGTCGACCTGTCGCAGCGTCCGTTCAAGCTGACGGGCGACGGCGGCGACGTCTATCTCGCCGAAACGCTGGTGATCGCGACCGGCGCGCAGGCCAAATGGCTCGGCGTTCCGGGCGAGCAGGAACTCGGCGGCAAGGGCGTGTCGGCGTGCGCGACGTGCGACGGCTTCTTCTATCGCGGCAAGAAGGTCGTGGTGATCGGTGGCGGCAACACCGCGGTCGAGGAAGCGCTCTATCTCACCAACCACAGCGACGACGTGACGTTGATCCACCGCCGCGATCACCTGCGCGCCGAAAAGATCTTGCAGGACCGGCTGCACGCGAATCCGAAGATCAAGGTGCTCTGGAACAAGCGCGTCGAGCGCTTTGTCGGCGGCGAAGGCACGGCGGGCCTGATCGGGGTCGACCTGATCGACACGGTGACCGGCGAGGCGAGCCACGAACCGACCGACGGCGGCTTTGTCGCGATCGGCCACAGCCCCTCGACCGAGCTGTTCAAGGGCAAGCTGCCGCTCGACGACGATGGCTATCTGCAGGTGACGCCGGGCACGTCGCTGACGTCGATCCCCGGCGTGTTCGCGGCGGGCGACGTGACCGACAAGATTTATCGGCAGGCGGTGACGGCGGCGGGCATGGGCTGCATGGCCGCGCTCGACGCCGAGCGGTTTCTGGCCGAGGCGGAATATAAGGCGCTGGTGGAGGCGTAGAGGGGCGCGGAAGGGCCGTTAGCGGCCGGGAGCGGGCATAGGTAAGGATCATATTCTCTCCCCTTGAGGGAGAGATACGAAGGCTTGGCAGCTTGCTGCCTAGCCGAAGTTGAGAGGGGGTTTTGCGTCCGCTGGCGTCACACCCCTCTCCAAGCTTCGCTAGCTCCCAGGGGAGCAAGCTGCGCTATCCTCTCCCTCAAGGGGAGAGGAGGCTATGTCCCCTCCCCACTCCAAAGCGGTCAGCCCAGTCTTTCCAATATCCGCGCCGCCAGCCAATCGGCATCCGCTCCCGCAAAGCTGTGCGACCCGCTGTCCAAGCGTTCGACCTTTATGTCGCCCGGCCGGCAATTTTCCGCAAACGCCTGCGCAGTGCGGTCGCCGGTCGCGAGCAGGATTGTCGCCGGGCAAGGCAGCGCCGCCATCGCCTGGTCGAGCCGCGCGGGCAGGCTGTCCGGCGCGGCGGGCGGTTTCGGCTTACCGAGCGCCGACAGGCCGCGCAGCAATTTGCGGACATCGACCTCGCCCTTAAGCAAGCGGAGCAGGCTCCTCGAGTCTTTCAGCCGCGAAAGATAGCGCGCCCGGATTGCGGCGGCGGGGGGCAGGGCGGGTTCGTCCGCTTCCACCTCGCTCTCCTCGTAGGTCCATGGATTGGCGAGGATCAGCCCGCCCAGCGGCAGCGGCTGATGCAGCAGCAGCGCGCTCGCGGCGTCGCAATTGCCGAAGGCGACGATGCGCTCGACATGCGGCGCAGCCTCCCGGAAAGCGGCGATCGCGGCGGCGATGTCGGGGCCGCTGCTGGTATAGCCGCCGTTCGCGCCCTCGCTGTCGCCGATCCCGCGGCGGTCGAAGCGGAACACCGGATGGCCCGCGGCGGCGATGCGTTGCGCGAGCGCTGCCATGCCGCGATGCGCGCCGCTGCGGACCTCGTTGCCGCCCGAGACGATCAGCAGCCCCGTCGTGCCGGGCGCTTCGTCGAGGCTCGCGGCGAGCGTATCGCCTTCGCAGGTGAAGGTCAGATGATGCCGCATGTCCGGCTCCATGCGATGATATCGGCGGCGATCGCGGCCGCCATGGCGGCATCCTCGCCGGGCTCGGCGCGCAGCCAGAGCGGGGTGCCCGCGATGCCATCGGCGCCGAGGCCGACGCTGCGCAGCGGCTCGACCGGCTGCGCTTCGGCACGGCCGAGCTGCGCGACCATGGCAGGCGACAGGGCGTTGCCTGCGAGCAGCAATGGCGCAGCCTTTGCCGTCTCGTGCAGGCTGTCGAGTGACGATTCGACCCCCGCCTCGCGATCGGCGGCGACGCGCGCGCGCATCATCGTGCGGAGCAGCGACGCGCCGCTGACGGGCGCGAGGCGCCACCATGCGGCGGCCTGGACGCGGTGATCGATCAGCGCGCCGCCGCGGATCGACGCGACGATGACGCGGCCGGCGATGCCCGCGGCGAGATCGGCGAGCGCATCCTGCCAGCGAGCGAGGTCGACGTCTTCGAGCGCGACGAGGCTTTCATTCTGGCCGGGCAGGTCGGGCAGGACCACCGCAAAGCCCTCCGCTGCCAGCGCGCGCATCGCAAGCACCAGCGTGCGGCGCAGCCGGTTCGCTTCGTCGAACAGCGGCGGGACAAGCAGCACGGTGGCGCGGTGGGCGCCTGCGGGGGTGAGGCGCAGATGGTGTTCGGTGGCATCCGCCGCCATGATGCGCGTCCTCTTCTGCCGTCATCCCGGCGAAGGCCGGGATCTCGCCGTGGCGTTTCCAGCTACGGCGAGATCCCGGCCTTCGCCGGGATGACGGGATGGAAGGGAAGCGATGGCCGTCAACCAGCCACCTTGCGCTGCGAAAAAGCCAGCAGATGCCCATAGGTTTCGAAAATTTCGCCGTCGATCTCGTCGTCGTCGATGGTGATGCCGAGGCGGTCTTCCATCTCGGTGAGGACGGTCGCGACCGCCATCGAATCGAATTCGGGCAGCTCGCCGAACAGGCCGCTGTCATCGGTCAGCGCGGCGGCGCGTTCCTCGCCGAGGCCGAGCACGTCGGCGAGCAGGGCGCGGAGGGTGGCGTCGACGGTGTCGGTCATATGTCTTTCCTGATCAGCGAACGCGCAAAGGCTTTGAATGCCGGTCCCCATGCCGCGATGCGCGCCGGATTGAAAGCCTCGATGCGCCACAGCGGGTCGTGCCGGTTCATCCAGTCGCGCTTATAGGCGTCGTTGCCGGTGCCGAAATCGACCCGCGCCACGCCGTCGACCTCGATCGCATGGCGAAACAGCGCCGCCGACAGCAGGGTGCCGGGCGAGGCTTTCAGACTGTCCTCGACATGTGCGAGCTTGTGGATGAAGGCGGTGCCGTCCTCGACGGTCCAGAACTGCGCCGCGACGGGCCGCCCCTCGATGCGGGCGAGCCCCATGCGCAAGGCGCCGCGCGCCGCTTCGGCCTCGGCAAAGGCGCGGAGCAGCGCGGGGTCGCCCTCTTCGGGTTTCCAGCTCGCCGCGTAGATGGCTTCATAGGCGGCCCAGGCATCGGCGTCGAAGCGGGTGAAAAGCGCGATGTCGACGACGCCCTTCTTCGCTTTGCGCCTGACCGTGCTGCGGAGCGCGCCGGGACGGCTCTCCCACCAGAGATCGTGCGTCAGGCCCGTAAGGTCGAGCCAGTGGCGGTCGCCCGCGGGCGTCGCCCGAGCCCACCAGCCCGCCTTGCGGAGCGCGATGGCGAGATCGCCGGGCAGGCCATCGACCTCGGGCACTGGATAGAGCGTCAGGCGCGCGGCACGGCGCTTCAGCCGCGCGAACAGGTCGCTGAGCGCCCCGCCGCGCTCGCCGGGATGCGCCGGACCGTCGTAGAGCGGCCGGATGCCGAAGCTATACCAGCAGGTCAGCCCCGAAAAATGACCCGGCTTTTCAAGGTGCAGCGGCAGCCATGCCGATACCGCCCCGCAGTCGCCGCGCGCGTCGTGACGGCCTTGACCCGCGAAACCATGCGCCGCGAGCAGGTCGAACCACTCGGCGCGATCGAAGGGCGAGGCAAAGCCCGCCGCGCGCGCTGTGGCGGGCAGCAGGATATCATTAGCGTGATCTTCACCGTTCCCTTGCATGACCCAGCGCTCTATCACCTAGCTCCTAACAGCCGATGACCATGATACAAAATCCGCCGTCGCGTCCGATCGACCATCTCGTCCGTTTTGGCGCCGCCGATGCGCCTGCGCTGCTGACCGGCGAGCGCGTGACGAGCTATGCCGATCTCGATGCGGGAGTCGGACGGCTCGCGGCGTGGCTGCTCGATCAGGCGGGCGGTCCCGGCGAGCGCGTCGCGAGCTGGGGCGCAAAAGGCCGCGCGACCTGCCTGATGCCGCTCGCCGCGGCGCGCGCGGGGCTGATCCATGTGCCGGTCAATCCGCTGCTGAAAGGGCCGCAGGTCGCGCACATCCTCGCCGACAGCGGCGCGGTGCTGCTCGTCACCAACGGCTCGCGCGCCGATATGCTCGGCGCCGGCCGGCCGGACGCCTGCGCGGTGCGCGATCTGAAGGTCGCCGAAGAGGTAATCGATTCGGGCGGCGACGGCCTGCCGCTTTCGATGGCCGAGCCCGGCGACCTTGCCGCCATCCTTTATACCAGCGGGTCGACCGGCCGCCCCAAGGGGGTGATGCTGAGCCATGCGAACCTGTGGCTCGGCGCCGAAAGCGTCGCTTCCTATCTGAAGCTTTCGCCGCGCGACCGCGTGCTCGGGGTGCTCCCGCTCAGCTTCGATTATGGGCAGAACCAGCTTCTGTCGGCGTGGCACGCGGGCGCCGCGGTCGCGCCACTCGACTATCTGACAGCGCGCGACGTGGTGAAGGCGGTCGCGCGCTACCGCATCACGACGCTCGCGGGGGTGCCGCCTTTGTGGGTGCAACTGGTCGAAAGCGACTGGCCGGCCGAGACGGCGGCGCTGCTCGAACGGCTGACCAACAGCGGCGGCGCGCTGACGCCTTCGCTGATCGACGCGATGCGTGGCACCTTTCCGAACGCCGCCATCTATCCGATGTACGGGCTGACCGAAGCCTTTCGTTCGACCTACCTCGCCCCCGAACTGGTGGCGACGCATCCGACCTCGATGGGCCGCGCGATCCCGCACGCCGAAATCCTCGTCTGCCGCCCCGACGGCAGCATCGCTGCCGACGATGAACCCGGCGAGCTCGTCCATTGCGGACCGCTGGTGGCGAAAGGCTATTGGCGCGATGCCGAGCGCACCGCCGAACGGTTCAAACCCGCCCCCGCGGCGTCGCGCTATGGCGGGACCGCGGTCTGGTCGGGCGATACGGTGCGGCGCGACAAGGATGGTCTGCTCACCTTCGTCGGCCGCGACGACGCGATGATCAAGACCGCGGGCAACCGCGTCAGCCCGACCGAGGTTGAGGATGCCGCGGTCGCCTCCGGCCTGATTTACGAAGCGGTCGCCTTCGGCGTTCCCGACCCGCGCCTGGGCGCCGCGATCATCCTGATCGTGCGGGGGAAGGGGGCGCGCGACGAGGCGGGGCTGGCGGCGTATCTTCGCCAGACTCTCCCCAATTTCATGCAGCCGCAGGTCGTCGAATGGCGAGACGAGCTGCCGCGCAACCCCAACGGCAAGCTCGACCGGGTGGCGATCGCCGCCGACTGGAAGGTGACGGCATGAAGCCGCACGGTCCGATCCCGCCCGCCTTTCGCGCCGATGCCAGCGGCATGTTGCTGATCGGCGGCGACCGCGCCGAAGCGCTCGCCGATGCGGCGGGCGACACGCCGCTGTTCGTCTATGACAGCGCGATGTTGAGCGCGCGCGTCGCTGAGTGGCGCGCCGCGATGCCGAAGCAGGTCCAGCTTCATTACGCGATGAAGGCGAATCCCTATGCACCTTTGCTCGCCCATATGGCGGGGCTGGTCGACGGGTTCGACGTCGCGTCGGGCGGCGAGCTCAAGGCGGCGCTGGCGAGCGGGATGGCGGCGGCGCATGTCAGCTTCGCGGGACCCGGCAAGCGCGACCGCGAACTCGAAGCGGCGATCACGGCGGGCGCGACGCTCAACCTTGAATCGATGGGTGAAGCCGAGCGGGCGCTTTCGATTGCGCAGAGGCTCGGCGTCACGCCGCGCCTGGCGGTGCGGGTCAATCCCGATTTCGACCTCAAGGGATCGGGGATGAAGATGGGCGGCGGCGCCAAGCCCTTCGGGGTCGATGCCGCAGTGGTTCCGGTGCTGGTGCGCCGCCTGATCGACGCCGGCGCCGACTGGCGCGGCTTTCATATTTTCGCGGGATCGCAGGCGCTTGACGCCGCTGCCATCGCCGACACGCAGGCGCAGACAGTGGCGCTCGCGGCGCGGCTGGCGAAGGCGATCGGCGTCGCGCCGCCGCTCGTTAATCTGGGCGGTGGGATGGGGGTGCCTTACTTTCCCGGTGACACGGCGGTCGATGTCGTAGCAGTCGGCGCGGCACTGACGGAGACACTCGGCGGCCGCGATCCGGTTCTGGCGGAGAGCGGGTTCGCGATGGAACTCGGGCGCTGGCTCGTCGCCGAGGCCGGGGTCTATCTGACCCGCATCGTCGACCGCAAGACCAGCCATGGCGAGACCTTTCTCGTCACCGACGGTGGCCTTCACCACCAGCTCGCCGCGAGCGGCAATTTCGGCACCGTCATCCGGCGCAACTATCCGATCGCGGTGGCAAGCCGCTTTGGCGAAGCGCCCGCGGAGACGGTATCGGTGGTCGGCTGCCTCTGCACCCCGCTCGACCGGCTCGGCGACCAGGTTGCGCTGCCGCGCGCCGATGTCGGTGATCTTGTTGCGATTTTTCAGGCGGGGGCTTATGGGGCGACCGCGAGTCCAGCGGCCTTTCTGGGGCAGGGACCGGCGCAGGAAATGCTCGTCTGAACCGCCGGGACGGTTAATTTCTGTGCCAAGGCGGCACAAGGTTCGACAAGCGCGGTGCGAACTTATCCCAATACTAACGGTATGTTCACCCTTTCCGAGCAATGGCTGACCCTGACGCAAAGGCTGTTCTGGCGGGATATGGAGCCTGCACAGGGCCGCGGCCGCTCGAAAGGTGATTTGAATATGATGTCCTTCCCCCTGCTTCGCGCCGCCAAGGCGGCGCTTGTTTCGGGCATCGCCGCCACCGCGCTGACCGGCTGCATGGGTGCGGGCGGCGCTGCGCCGCAACTGCCGAGCGCCAATTTCGTCGCGAATCAGGAAGGGCCGGGCGAGGAATATATCATCGGTCCGCTCGACGAGCTTCAGATCTTCGTGTGGCGCAATCCCGAACTGGGCGGCAAGGTGCAGGTCCGCCCCGACGGCCGCATCACCACGCCGCTGATCACCGACATGCCCGCGGTCGGCAAGACGCCGACGATGCTGCAGCAGGATATCAAGCTGCAGCTCAGCCAGTATATCACCGATCCGATCGTCAGCGTGATCGTCACCAGTTTCAACAGCACTTTCTCGCAGCAGGTGCGCGTCGTCGGTGCGACCGAAAAGCCCGCGTCGATCCCGTTCCGCGCCAATATGACCGTGCTCGATGCGATGATCGCGGTCGGCGGCCTCGGCGAATATGCCGCAGGCAACAAGGCGCGGCTCGTCCGGTTCGACAAGGGCACGGGCAAGCAGCACGAATATGCGCTGCGCCTCAACGACCTCATCAAGCGCGGCGACATCAAGGCGAATGTCCGGTTGCAGCCGGGCGACGTCATCATCATCCCCGAAAGCATGTTCTGACGCACGCCCGCGACGCCGATTGCCAAGGATTGAAACCAGACGATGAACGGCCTTTACGACGAAATCCGGGTGGTGGTGCACAGCGTCTGGACGCGGCGCTGGCTGGTGCTGGGCGTCGCGTGGGGCATCTGCATTCTCGGCTGGCTGGCGGTCGCGTCGATCCCGAACCGTTATGATAGCCGCGCGCGGCTGCTCGTCGAGGTCAATCAGATACTGCCCGACGATGCCGGCGGCAGCCCCTATTCGGGCGCCCGGCAGATCGACCAGATTCGCGAAACGCTGACCAGCGCGCGCAACCTTGAAAAGGTCGCGTTGACGACGGGACTGATCGGCGCCGACGCCGGCGAGCGCGACAAGGCGGGTGCCGTCGCGATGCTGCAAAAGAATATCAAGGTCGTCCCGCAGCAGCAGAATATCTTCGAGATCACCTCGTCGGTCGGGGTCGGTAGCCTGTCCGACGCCGACAATGCGAAGCTGGCGTCGGGTGTGCTCGACAGCCTGATCACCGTGTTCCGCGACGATCAGCTTCGCGGCGGGCGGATGGACGCGCGCGAGGGCCTCAAATTTCTCGATGCGCAGATCGCCGAACGCGAAAAGGGGCTGCGCGAGGTCGAGGCGCGCCGCGGCGCGTTTGAGGCGCAGAATATCGGGCTGATCCCCGGCGGCAGCGGATCGCCCGCGCAGCGCGTCGATGCCGCGCGCGCCGAACTCAGCCAGATCGATTCGCAGCTCGTCTCCGCGCAGGCGCAGCTTGCGGCGGCGAACGGCCAGCTTTCGGCGACCCCCGCGACGGTGCCGGGCGTCGGCGGAGTCGGCGGCGGTGTCGCGCGCCAGCAGCTTGCCGGGGCGCAGAACGAGCTTGCATCGATGCGCGCGCGCGGCCTGACCGACGCGCATCCCGACGTGATCGCGCTCAAGAGCCAGATCGCCTCGCTGAAGGCGATGGCCGACCGCGAAGGCAGCGGCGGCGGCGGGATGCAGAACCCCGCTTATGCCTCGCTCGCCGCGATGCGCGCCGATCGCCAGGCGACGGTCAGCGCGCTGTCGGCGCGCAAGACGCAGCTCATGGGCGACATTGCGAAGATCACCTCGCAGCAGATCCAGAACCCCGGCATCGCGGCCGAATATGACCGGATCAACGGCGAATATACCGCGCTCAAGGCGCAGTATGACAAGCTGCTCGCCCAGCGCGAGCAGGTGCGGCTGCGCGGCGAGGTGCAGACCGAAACCGACGCGATCAAGGTCGAACTGCTCGACCCGCCGTCGAAGCCGACGAGCCCGGCGGCGCCGAACCGGCCGTTGTTTTTGACGCTGGTGCTTCTGGCAGGGATCGGCGGCGGCATCGGCGCGGCCTTTGCCCTGTCGCAGGTGCGCGCCAGCTACGCGACCGCGGCGAAGCTCGAACGTGCGAGCGGATTGCCCGTGATCGGATCGATCACCGAGGTGGTGACGCCCGATCGCCATGTCGAGCGGCGCAAGCGCCTCGTCTGGCTCGGCGGCGGTGCGGCGGCGCTTGTCGGCCTCTATGCGCTGCTGCTGATCGCCGAATTTGTCCAGCGCGGCATGGTCGCGTGAACGGGGAAGACGACATGAACGATCAACGCCCCGTCAAGCGCCCACCCTCGCTGCTCGAACGCGCCGCCGACATGTTCGGCCTCGATCCCGCAAAGAATGCGGCAACGATCGACGTCTCGAAACTGCCGCCCGAGCCCGAGAAAAAGGCGAAGAAAGTCAAGGCGAAGGAAACCCCTGCCGACGTGCTGCCGCCCGAAGCGCCGGTGGTCGAGGCCGCGCCCGCGGTCGAGCCCGCGCCTGCGAAGCCCTCGCCCCGCAAGGAGATTGCCAGGGCCGCGCCTGCGATCGTGCCCAACCGTCAGGGCACGATCGACCGCGAGCGCCTCGCCGCGCGCGGCATGGTCGTCCCCGGCGCGCCGGTCACCGGCATCGCCGAGGAATATCGCATCGTGAAGCGCGAGATCATCCGCAATTTCGCGGGCACTGCGAACCGCCCGGTCGTGCCGCGCGGCCACCGCGTGCTGATCGCCTCGGCCAATCCGGGCGAGGGCAAGACCTTCACCGCGGTCAATCTCGCGCTCAGCCTCGCGGTCGAAGCCGATCACGACGTGCTGCTGATCGACGCCGACATCGCGAAGCCGAGCGTGCTGGAGACGCTGGGGCTGAAGGAGGGGCTCGAAAATGGTCCGGGCCTGATGGACGCGCTCGCCGACCCGCATCTGGCCCTGGGCGACTGCCTGATCCAGACCGACATTCCGGGGCTCAAGGTCATGCCCGCCGGCAGCCAGCACATGCACGACACCGAATTGCTCGCTTCCGCGCGCACCGAGACGCTGCTCGCGCAGCTCGAGGCGGGGGCGCCGGGCCGCATCCTCATTCTCGACTCGCCGCCGGTGCTCGCGGCCTCACCCGCGGCGGTGCTCGCGGGGCATGTCGGCCAGCTCATCATGGTGGTGCGCGCCGACCAGACGCTCGAATCCGCGCTGCGCGACGCGATCGGCCTGATGGGCGCGTGTCCGCATATCCAGCTGCTGCTCAACGGCGTCAAATTCTCGCCGGGCGGCCGCCGCTTCGGCACCTATTATGGACAAGGAGGCGCGTCATGATGCGCACCAGTCTCAAGCTGCGCCGCGGGGCGGCGCTCGCTGCGCTGCTGCTCGCCGGAACGGCGACGGGCGCGCAGGCGCAATTTTCGGGCGACCCGGGCGCGGGCGGCGGGGACACGCCTGCCGCGGGAAGCGCGTCGGCACCGGATGCGGGCGCCGACCGCCAGGGCAAGCGCGGCGAGCGTCAGCAGAAAAAGCGCCAGGTCGCCGTCACCCCCTATCTCGAAGTCGGGCAGGTCTTGACCGCCGACCTCAAGAACGGCGGCGACGTGCTGACCTATACGACCGTCGCAGCGGGGGTCGATGCGTCGATCGTCACGCGCCGCGCCGAGCTCGCGGGCACGCTCCGCTACGAGCATCGCTTCGGCGAGTCGGGCGGGCTGGGCGATGCCGACATCATCAGCGGCCTCGCGCGCGGGCGGCTCGAAGTATCGCGCGGTTTCAATCTCGAGGCTGGAGCGCTCGCGACGCGGACCAGCGCCGACGGGCGGGGCGCCGACGGGCTGTTCATCGGCCGCGCGAGCAACGCCGCCGACCTTTATTCCGTCTATGCCGGCCCGACGCTGGCGCAGCGCATCGGCGGGTTCGACGTCGGGGCGGGCTATCGCTTTGGCTATACGAAGGTCGATGTCGGCTCCGCGCCATTGCTCGCGCCCGGTGCTGCGGCGCAGGACGTCTTCGACAGCTCGACCAACCATGTCGCCTGGGCGAGCATCGGCCAGCGTCCCGGCGACCTGCCCTTCGGCTGGCAGGTCTCGGGCGGCTATGAACGCGAGGATGCGAGCCAGCTCGACCAGCGGTTCGAGGGCAAATATGCCCGCGCCGACGTCACCGTGCCGATCGGCCCGACCGTCGCGCTGCTCGGCGGGGTCGGCTATGAAGATATCGAGATCGGCCAGCGCAATCCGGTCCTCGATCAGAACGGCGTGCCGGTGCGCGATGCATCGGGCCGCTTCGTCACCGACAAATCGGCGCCGCGCCAGCTTTCCTTCGACACTGACGGGCTGATCTGGGACGCCGGGGTGATGTGGCAACCGAGCCGCCGCACCTCGCTGACCGCGAAGGTCGGCCGCCGCTATGGCGACACCATCTACACCGGCAGTTTCTCCTATCGGCCCGACCATGCGACGCTGTTCCAGGTCGGCGTCTATGACGGGCTGTCGAGCCTCGGCCGCGGCATGTCGGGCGGACTGTCGGCGCTGCCGACGCAATTCGACCCGACGCGCAATCCGCTGAGCGGCGACGTCGACACCTGCGTCTTCGGCAATGCGACCGGCGGCTGCCTCAACAACCAGCTCGGCAACGTCAACGCCTATCAGTATCGCAACCGCGGCGTGCAGGCGGTGATGACCTCGCGCTACGGCCGCTGGACCTATGGCGTCGGGCTCGGTTACGACCGCCGCCGCCTGCTGGTGCCGGCGGGCTCGGCGATCGCGAACCTCAACGGCGTGACCGACGAAAGCTATTATCTGTTCCTGACCGCGGGGCGGCAGCTCGATAGCGATTCGAGCATCGGGATCAGCGGCTATCTCAACTATTTCGACAATGGCGCGCCGGGGGTCGGCGATGTCCGGTCGGCGGGTCTGTCGGCGTCCTATTCGCGGCGTTTCTGGCGCAGCCTGACCGGCACCGCCGCCGCATCGATCGACGCCTTCGACCAGGACGGCTTCAACAGCCAGCTTATCGGTTCAGCCTTGGTGGGACTGCGCTACAACTTCTGATCGGGGAATTTCGATGTACGATCAATATTATGGTTTCACCGGCCGGCCGTTCCAGCTGACGCCCGACCCGGCCTTCTATTTCGAGAGCGGCACCCACCGCAAGGCGATGTCCTACCTCGGCTACGGCCTCGCGCAGGGCGAGGGCTTCATCGTCATCACCGGCGACGTCGGCGCGGGCAAGACGACGCTGGTCGGGCATCTGATGAACACGATCGACCCCAATCGCCTGACCGCGGTCAAGCTGGTGTCGACGCAGGTTGAGGGCGACGACCTGCTCCGCCTCGTCGCCGAACAGTTCGGGATCGAATGGGAAGGGCAGAGCAAGGCCGAACTGCTCCGCGCGATCGAGCAATATCTGCGCGAACAGGCGCGCGCCGGCCGCCGCACGCTGCTGATCGTCGACGAGGGGCAGAATCTCGCCATCTCGGCGCTCGAAGAACTCAGGATGCTGTCGAACTTCCAGCTCGGCGACCATTCGCTGTTGCAGATATTCCTGCTCGGCCAGCCCGAATTCCGCCAGACCCTGTTCCACACGCCCGCGCTCGAACAGCTCCGCCAGCGCGTGATCGCGACGCACCATCTCGACCCGATGGAGCCCGAGGAGGTCGAACCCTATATCCTCCACCGTCTCAAGAAGGTCGGCTGGACCGGCAATCCCAGCTTCGCGCCCGAGGCGTATGAGCTGATCTTCGACTATAGCGACGGCGTGCCGCGCAAGCTCAATGTGCTGGTCAGCCGCCTGCTGCTGTTCGGCGCGGTCGAGGAACTGCACCGCATTTCGGCGCAGCACGTCCGCAACGTCATCGCCGAGGTCGAGGCCGACCGCGGCATCGACGAGGCGAGCCTCGCGCCGCTGCCGGTCGAGGAGGTCGTCGCGCACGCGGCCGCCGCGACCGCGCCGCTCGACTGGCCGGCGCCCGCCGAAGCCGCGGATGATCGTCCGCCGTTCGCCGCGCCGGTGGAGGCTGCGGCGCTCGCCGAAGTCGCCGCGACCGCGCCCGTGCCGCCGCCGGTCGACGACGCGCAGATCGGCGCGCTCAAGGAGCAGATCGCGAGCCTCGAAGCCCGCCTCGTCGAACAGGACGCCGCGCTTCGCCGCGTGCTCGACCTGCTGATCGAATGGGTCGAGCGCGATCCCGAAAATTCGCCCAACCCTGCCCGGTCGGAAGTGTGGGCCGCGTGAGGTGCGGGAGAGAGGCGGCGTGAAGCCGCCTCCCCTTTCCGTTCGTGTCGAGCGAAGTCGAGACACCCATCGAGATAGCACCACGCCGATGGGTGTCTCGACTTCGCTCGACACGAACGGGTTCAATTGAAGTCATCATCGGCTAAGATGCTGATGAAGGTGAGGGAAAATGCAGAACGGCCTGTCGGTCGATGTCGAGGACTGGTTCCAGGTCGGCGCCTTTGAGCGCACGATCGACCGTGCCGACTGGCCGGCGCTCGAATGCCGGGTCGAGGCGAATTGCGACGCAGTGCTGCAGATTTTCGCCGATGCGGGCGCGAAGGGCACCTTCTTCACGCTGGGCTGGGTGGCGGAGCGCTATCCGGCGCTGATCCGGCGGATCGTCGATGCCGGGCACGAACTGGCGAGCCATGGTTATGACCACAAGCGCGTGTTCCAGATGACCGCCGAGGCGTTCGCCGCCGACCTCCAGAAGACGCGGGCGATCCTCGAAGATTTGGGCGGCGTCGCGATCCGTGGCTATCGCGCGCCGAGCTTCTCGATCGATACGCGCACCCCCTGGGCGCATTCGGTGCTTGCCGAGCAGGGCTATGCCTATTCGTCGAGCGTCGCGCCCGTCGTCCACGACCATTATGGCTGGCCGCAAAGCCCGCGCCATGTCTGGCGGCCGGTGGCGGGCAGCGATCTCGTCGAATGGCCGGTGACGACCGCGCGAATCGCCGGGCGCACGCTCGCGGCGGGCGGCGGCGGCTTCATGCGGCTGCTCCCCTATGGCTTCACGCGCTGGGCGATCGCGCGAATGAACGCAGAGGGGCATCCCGCGATCCTCTATTTCCATCCGTGGGAGATCGACCCCGGCCAGCCGCGCGTCGCCGATGCGCCGATCAAGTCGAAGATCCGTCATTACAACGGCCTGTCGGCGATGGCGGGCAAGCTGAAGAAACTGCTGACCGATTTTGAATGGACCCGCGCCGATGCGCTGCTCCCCGCGCAGCAGGACCGCGCGCAGCCGTGGCGCGCCGCGGCGTGAACGCGCCGGTGCATCCGGTGACGAAGCTGTCGGTTGCGCCGCTGGACAATGCGGCGGCGTGGGACGCCTATGTCGCGGCGCATCCCGATGCTACGCCCTTCCATACCCGCGCGTGGTGCGAAGCGATCACGAAGGCGACGAGGCACAAATGCCATGTGCTTGCGGCCTATGATACGGCAGGGACCATCGTCGGCCTGCTGCCGCTCCACCATATCCGCTCGCCGCTGTTCGGACAGGCGCTCGTCGCGACTGGCTTCGCGGTCGATGGAGGCCTGCTCGCCGACGATGAAGCGGCGGCGAACGCGCTCGCCGATGCGGCCGCATCGCTTGCTGCATCGCTCGGCGTTCCGTCGGTCGAACTGCGTGGCGGGCCGCAGCCCGAAGGCGAAGGCTGGCGGGTCGAAAAAGGCGTATACGCTGGTTTCGCGCGCGACCTCGCCGCCGATGACGACGCCGAATTGCTCGCCGTCCCGCGCAAGCAGCGTGCCGAGGTGCGCAAGGCGCTCGAAAGCGGGCTGACCGTGACGACGGGCCGCGACGCCACCGAGCGCCGCGACCATTATCGCATCTATGCGACGAGCGTCCGCAATCTCGGCACGCCGGTGTTTCCGAAGGCGCTGTTCGACGCGGTGCTCGATGCCTTCGGCGACGATGCCGACATATTGACCGTGCGCGACGGCGGGAGGCCGGTCGCGAGCGTGCTCAGCCTTTACTGGCGCGGCACGGTCATGCCCTATTGGGGCGGCGGCACCGCCGAGGCGCGGGGGCTGCGCGCCAACGAACGCATGTATTTCGCGCTGATGTGTCATGCGCGCGCCAAGGGCTGCGCGCGCTTCGATTTCGGCCGCTCGAAGGTCGGCACCGGCCCCTTCGCCTACAAGAAGAATTGGGGTTTCGAGCCGCGCCCGCTTGTCTATGCGCGCTGGCTCGCGCCGGGCGAAACGCCGCGCGACACCAACCCCAACAGCGCCAGATATAGGCGGCAAGTCGATCTTTGGAAGAAGCTGCCGCTGTGGGCGGCGAACCGCATCGGCCCCCTGATCGCGCGCGGGCTAGGATAATGGCCGAAATCTTGTTTCTGGTGCACCGCGCGCCATGGCCGCCCGACCGCGGCGACCGCATTCGTAGCTGGCATATGTTCGAGGCGCTGGCGAAGCTGGCGCCGGTCCACGTCGCCGCGCTCACCGACAATGAAGCCGACGCGGCGGCCGCGCGCGCGAAAATGGCGCCGCTTTGCAAGAGCCTGTGCATCGAGGTTCGCGATGTCTCACGCCCCGCGGCGCTGGTGCAGGCGGTGCTGCGCGGCGAGCCGGTATCGAACAGGCTGTTCCGGAATGCCGCGCTCGCCGAGCATGTCGGGGCGCTGCTCGCGCTCGGCACCGTCACCCATATCGTCGCCTTCTCGGGCCAGATGGCGCAATATCTGCCCGCGCGTTTCGACGGGCCGGTGATCATGGATTTCGTCGACGTCGATTCGGCGAAATTCGCCACTTATGCCGAACAGGACAAGCGCCAGCCGCTGAACTGGGTTCACGCGCGCGAAGCGAAAAAGCTCGCCGCGTTCGAAGTCGAGGTCGCGCGTAACGTCGACGCCAGCCTGTTCGTCAGCGAGGCCGAAGCCGCCCTGTTCCGGGCACGGAGCGGGCTCGGCGGCGATATCGTCTTCGCGGTCGAGAACGGCATCGACACCGATCGCTTCGACCCCGCATTGGCGTTCGACAGGGCTGGCGAGGGCGAAGGGCCGCTCGCGGTGTTCACCGGCCAGATGGACTATCGCCCCAACATCGACGCGGTGCAGTGGTTCGCCGCCGATATCCTGCCGCTGGTGCGCAAGGCGCATCCGCGCGCGCGTTTCGCGATCGTCGGCCGCGCCCCGACCGAGGAGGTGCGCGCGCTGGTGGTGCTGCCCGGCGTGACCGTCACCGGCGAGGTGCCCGATGTCCGCCCATGGCTCGCCGCTGCCGATGCCGTGGTCGCGCCGCTGCTGCTGGCGCGCGGGGTGCAGAACAAACTGCTCGAAGCGATGGCGATGGCGCGGCCGGTGGTCGCGAGCGCCGCCGCCGCGACCGGAATCGACGCCTTGGACGGCGAACATCTGCTCGTTGCCGATGATGCGGCGACGATGGCGACAGCGGTTGTTCGCCTGTTCGCCGATCCAGACGCTGCGGCCACGATGGGCAGGGCGGCGCGCGCGCGGATGATCGCGCGCTATGGCTGGGACGCCCGCCTCGCGCCGCTCGCCGACTTGCTGGGACTGGACGCATGACGCGCTGGCAGCGGCATCTCGCGGCGCTGGCGATCCTGTCGGCGGTGATCCTCGCGATCTTCCATGCCGATGCCGCCGATATGATCAGCATCTGGTGGCATAGTTCGACTTTCACCCACTGTCTGCTGATGGTGCCGATGATCGGCTGGCTGGTGTCGCAGCGCGCCGCGCTGCTGAAACCGCTGACGCCGGCATATTGGTGGCCCGCGCTGGTCTGGATGGCTGGCGCGGGGCTCGTCTGGCTCGTCGGCGAGGCGGCGGGGGTCGGGTTGTTCCGCCAACTCGCGCTGATCCTGATGTTGCAGGGGGCGGTTGCGGTGACGCTCGGCGAGAAGCTGGTGCGCGGGCTGCTCTTTCCGCTCGGCTATGCGCTGCTGCTGGTGCCGTTCGGCGAGGAACTGGTGCCTTTGCTCCAGACGCTTACCGCGAAGATCAGCATCGCACTGCTTCATCTGTCGGGGCTGTCGGCCGAGATCGAGGGGGTGTTCATCACCACCCGTGCGGGCTTCTTCGAAGTGGCGGAGGCCTGCTCGGGGGTCAATTTCCTGATGGCGATGCTCGCCTATGCGGTGTTCGCGGCGCACCTCTGTTTCAAAAGCTGGACGCGGCGGATCGTCTTCGTCGCGCTCGCACTCGCGACGACGGTGCTCGCCAATGCGTTGCGTGCCTATGGCACAATGGTCGCTGCCGAAATCTGGGGGATCGAGCGCGCGGGCGGGATCGACCATGTCTTCTACGGCTGGGTCTTTTTCGGGCTCGTCATCCTGCTCGTGATGCTGATCGCGTGGCGCTGGTTCGACCGGCCCGCGAACGACGTCGCGGTCGATGTTGCGAGGCTGGGCGGCCTGCCGCGCCATGCGGGACCCGCGAGGGCCGTGCTTCCCGCCGCGCTCGCGCTGCCTTTGCTTTTCGCCGCCTGGGGCTGGCTGATCGGCGGTCGTTCGGCGCCGCTGCCTGAAGCCATGGCGATTACGGCCCCCGCCGGATGGACTATCGCCGCGTCGGAACGGACGGCATGGATGCCGCGCTTCGACGGCGCCGACCAGCGGTTGGTCCGCGATTTCACCGATGCGAAAGCGCGCCGCGTCACCGTCGCGATTGGCGGCTATGAACGGCAGGCCGAGGGGCGCGAGGTTGTCGCTTATGGTCAGGGCGCGGTCGACCCTGACAGCAAATGGGCGTGGAGCGCGGCGCTGCCGCCGGTCGAGGGCGCCAAGACCGACCGCTTGCTCCATCCCGGCCCGGTGCTGCGCGATGCCGCGACCTGGTATGTCGTCGACGGGCGCGCGACGGGCAGCTCGCGCGGTGCCAAGCTCGCGGGGCTCAAGGCACGATTGCTCGGCGGCGATCCGCGCGCGCTATCGCTGATCGTGTCGAGCGAGGAAGGGCAGGGCGGCCGCGATGCGATCATCGATTTCGTTTCCGCGTCGGGCGGACCGCAGGCGATGGCTGACCGCGCGCTGAAACTGCGCTAAGGCCGCTTCCTATATGTGTGGGATCGCGGGCATTTATCATCTGGAGACGGCCAAGCCGGTCGATCCCGCGCGCGTCCGCGCGATGTTGCACCCGATGGCACATCGCGGCCCCGACGGATCGGGCGACTGGACCGCGCCGGGCGTCGGGCTCGGCCATCTTCGCCTGTCGATCATCGACATCGCGGGCAGCCCGCAGCCGATGGCGAGCGACGACGAAGCGGTGACGCTCACCTACAATGGCGAAATCTATAATTTCCGCGAGTTGCGCGCCGAACTCGAGGATCGCGGACACCGCTTTCGCACCAGCGGCGATACCGAGGTGATCATCGCGGCGTGGCGGCAATGGGGCGTCGAATGCCTGTCGCGCCTCAACGGCATGTTCGCTTTCGCGATCCACGATCATGCGCGTGGCTGCCTGTTCCTCGCGCGCGACCGGCTGGGGGTGAAGCCGCTGCACCATGTCCGCCTGTCGGATGGATCGGTGGCGTTTGCGTCTGAACTGAAGGGCCTGCTCCGTCACCCGCTGCTGCGGCAGGAGGCCAATCTGGCCGCGGTCGAGGATTTCCTCGCGCTCGGCTATGTTCCCGACGATGCCTGCATCGTCGCGGGGGTCGAGAAATTGCCCGCGGGCCATTATCTGCTCCTCGAACGTGGCAAGCCCGTTCCCGCGCCGGTGCGCTGGTGGGCGCCCGATTTCTCGAAACGCGTCCGTGCGAGCGAAGGCGAAGCGGCCGAGCATCTGATCCACCTGATGCGCGCCGCGGTGACCGACCGCATGGTCGCCGACGTGCCGCTCGGCGCCTTTCTGTCGGGCGGGGTGGACAGCAGCGCAGTGGTCGCCCTGATGGCCGAGGCGAGCGCCAAGGCGGTCAAGACCTGCACGATCGGCTTCGACCAGGCGGCGCTCGACGAGACAGCCTATGCGCAGCAGATCGCCGAGCGTTTCGCGACCGACCACCGGACCCGCACCGTCGCAGCGGGCGATTTCGCGCTGATCGACAAGATCGCCGACATGTTCGATGAGCCCTTTGCCGATGCGAGCGCGCTGCCGACCTACCGCGTCTGCGAACTCGCGCGCGAGGAGGTGACCGTCGCGCTCTCGGGCGACGGCGCCGACGAAGCCTTCGCGGGCTATCGCCGCCTCGTCTTCCAGCATCAGGAGGAGCGGCTGCGCGGGATGATCCCGCGTTTCCTGCGCAAGGGGCTGTTCGGTCCGCTGTCGCGCGTCTGGCCGCAGATGGACTGGGCGCCGCGCCCGCTGCGCGCGCGCGCGACGCTCGCGAGTCTGTCGCGGAGCGGCGCGGAGGGCTATGCCGAAGCGGTCGGGGTGACCGGCCCTGCGCAGCGCGCGCGCCTGTTCAATGACGCCGCGGTCCACGCGCTCGGCGATCATATTGCCGAGGCACGCTACTGGAAGGCGATGGCCGAGGCGCCCGCCGCCGAACCCCTCGACCGCGCCCAATATGCCGACCTGATGATCTGGCTGCCCGGTGACATACTGACCAAGACCGATCGGATGAGCATGGCGGTCAGCCTCGAAGCGCGCGAACCTCTGCTCGATTATCGCCTGATCGAATTCGCCGCGACCTTGCCCGCGTCGATGCGCGTGCAGGGCGGCACCGGCAAGGCGATCCTCAAGAAGGCGATGGAGCGCTATTTGCCGCACGACATCCTCTATCGCCCCAAGATGGGCTTCGTGACGCCGGTGTCGCACTGGTTCCGTGGGCCGCTGGTCGAGCAGGCGAAGGCGCTCGCGACCTCGTCGACGCTGACGCGCTCGGGCTGGTTCGACATGGCCGAGATCGAGCGCATCGTCGCCGCGCACCAGTCGGGCCGCCGCGACCATGGGCGGCTGATCTGGCAATTCTTCATGCTGGAGAAATCGCTGGCGAAGCTGTTCGGGATTTGATGCCTGATGGCCGCCGTGGGGTGGGGAGTTTCCGTTCTTTTCTTTCGTCATCCCGGACTTGATCCGGGATCCATTCATCCGGCGCTGAGAGAATGGATCCCGGATCAAGTCCGGGATGACGATGCAAGTCAGGTCCGCAATCGGTCGCTCTCGATCTGCGGAGGGTGATAGAAGGGCGTAGAGGAATCGCCACGCCCTCTTAACGACTTGCTGCTAGGTTCGCCGCCGATGACGGTCCATCCTGCCTTTCCGATCGGCGCCGCCGATGCCGCGCCGCTTGCCGTGCGTGTCGCCGACCCGCTGTCGCTTTCGGACGAGTTGGCGAAGGCGTGGGACCGGCTGGCAGAGGAGGCGAGCGAGCCGAACCCCTTTGCCGAGCGCTGGTGCCTGCAACCCGCGTTGCACCTGCTCGATCCCGAGCGGCGGGCGCGGCTGGTGATGGTGCGCGCCGACGACGCGGGGCCGCTGATCGGCGTGATGCCGCTTGCGCCCGCGGTGAAATATGGACGCCTGCCGCTGCGCCATGTGACCGGATGGGCGCACCCCAATCATTTCCATGGCGCGCCGCTTGTCCGGGCCGGGATGGAACCGCTCTTCTGGTCGATCCTGCTCGGCTGGTGCGATGCCGCGACCTGGGCAAGCACTCTGCTCCATGTGCCGCGCTTGACCGAGGACGGCCCGCTGCACCGCGCGCTGATCGAGGTGGTGCGCGGACGCGGCGGCGAGGCGGAGACCGTGCACCGCGAGGAACGCGCACTCCTCGACAGCGATCTCTCGGCCGAAGCCTATTGGGACGAAGCGGTGCGCGCGAAGAAGCGCAAGGAGCTTCGCCGCCAGGCGAACCGGCTCGCCGAACAGGGCGCGGTGTCCTTTCGCCGCTGGCAGCCCGATGAGGCGGTCGAGCCCTGGATCGACGCTTTTCTCGATCTCGAGGCGCGCGGCTGGAAAGGCCGGGCCGGATCGGCGCTCGCCAGCCATGGCGATACCGAGGCGTGGTTTCGCGCGATCATCGCGGCCGCCGTCGGCGCCGGCAAGCTCGACATGCGTCGGCTCGCGCTCGACGATCGGCCGCTCGCGATGCTGATCAATTTCCTCTGCCCGCCGGGGGGCTTTTCGTTCAAGACCGCGTTCGACGAGGAATTCGCCCGCTTCTCGCCCGGCGTGCTGTTGCAGCAGGCGAACCTCGATCTGTTGGGCGACGATCGCATCGACTGGGTCGACAGCTGCGCCGCGCCCGGCCATCCGATGATCGACAGCGTCTGGCGCGAGCGCCGCCATCTCGTCTGGGTCAACGCGCCGCTTGCGGGCGGCACCGACCGGCTGCGCTTCCGGGCGCTGGTCGAAGTGGAAAAAATGTGGCGGCGCTGGAAACGCGCCATTTCCGCCGAAAACAGCCTATAGGAACTGCCATGACGGCCCATCAGAATATCGACCAGCCGGTTTTCCCCGCCGAAACGCTTGCGCGTATGGAAGCGCTCTATCCGGCGGAGGCGGGGCTGCTGCATCACCGCCTGCCCGATCATCCTCTGCTGTCGCTCGAAGCGCTCGCGGCGCTCGGCGAAAACCTACCCGCCGCGCAGGTCGAATATAATCCCGGCGAACTGCCGATCGGAATCCGGCCCGAGGATATCCCGTCGAACGGCCTGTCGATCGGTGAGACGATCCGCACGATCGACAGCAACCGCAGTTGGGCGGTGCTCAAGAATATCGAGACGGTGCCCGGCTATCGCACGCTGCTGATGGATCTGCTCGGCGAACTCGAACCCGTCGTCGCGCCGCGCACCGGAGCGATGCTGACGCCGCAGGGCTTCATCTTCATTTCCTCGCCCGGTTCGATCACGCCTTTCCACTTCGATCCCGAACATAATATCCTGCTGCAATTGCGCGGCACCAAGGTGATGAACGTCTGGCCCGCGGGCGACGAACGTTTCGCGCATCGCACCGAACATGAACGCTATCATCTGGGCGGGCACCGCAATCTGCCGTGGCAGGAGGAATTTCGCGAGCGCGCGCAGCAGGTGCCGCTTGGCCCCGGCGACGCGGTGCTGATGCCGGTGATGGCGCCGCATTTCGTCGCCAATGGCGACGCGCCCTCGATCTCGCTGTCGATCACCTGGCGCAGCGAATGGAGTTACCGCGAGTCCGAGGCGCACGCCGCCAACGCGACGCTTCGCCGCATCGGGCTCGACCCCGCGATGCCGCCGCGATGGCCGAGCTATGCCTGGGCGAAAACCATCGGCTGGCGGGTGGCGCGGAAGCTGAAACTCGTGTCCTGAACCGACCGTTACAGATTGCTTTCAATTGCGCACATTTGGCGTTATGGGCGCCCATCCCGATATTTCGAGCCCCTAGAGGATAGATGGCGAAAGAAGAACTTCTGGAAATGCGCGGCCAGGTGGTCGAACTGCTCCCCAACGCGATGTTCCGCGTGAAGCTGGAAAATGATCACGAAATTCTCGGCCACACGGCCGGCAAGATGCGCAAGAACCGCATTCGCGTTCTGGTGGGCGACGAAGTGCTCGTCGAACTCACCCCCTATGACCTGACCAAGGGTCGGATCACCTATCGCTTCAAGTGAGCGGCGCGGCGACACCTCCCGCGCCAATTCCGGCTCTCGTCCTGGCTTCGACCTCGCCGCGCCGCCGCGAGTTGCTGGCGCGCATCGGCCTGACGCCCGCGCGTATGGCCGCCCCCGACATCGATGAAACGCCGCTGAAGGGCGAATTACCGCGCGCCTATGTCGCGCGGCTCGCGACGGGCAAGGCGCTCGCCGTCGAGCGTGCGCCGGATGAAGTGGTGCTTGCGGGCGACACGACCGTCGCGGTCGGGCGCCGCATCCTCGAAAAGCCGGTCGACGAAGCCGACCTCCGCCGGATGCTCGGGCTGCTTTCGGGGCGGCGGCATCATGTCTGGTCGGGCGTCTGCGTCGTCGGTGCCGACGGCCGCCCGCGCGTTCGCGTCACCGACACGATCGTGGCGTTCAAGGTGCTGAGTCAGGCCGAAATCGACTGGTATGTCGAAAGCGGCGAAGGGATGGGCAAGGCGGGCGGCTATGCGATTCAGGGCAAGGCGGAAGTTTTCGTCCGCTTTCTGTCGGGCAGCCATTCCAACGTCGTCGGCCTGCCTCTGTTCGAGACGCGCGCGCTCTTGAGCAGCGCGGGAGTGCCGCTTGGCTGAGTGGTTTTATGAAGCCGGTATCGGCGAATGCCGCGCCGCGCTGGTCGAGGACGGGGCGATTGTCGAAGCGCGGATCGAACGCGACGGCGACGGTCCGCGCGTCGGCGCAGTGGTGGCGGCGCGGCTGGTCGAACCGGGCAAGGTTGCGCTCGATGCGCCGGGCGAACCGTTCGCGACGCTGGCATCGCCGCCGGGGCTTTCGCTGGGAACGCGGCTGACCGTCGAGATAACGCGCATGGCGCTGCGCGAGCGCGGCCGCGACAAGCCGGCGCGCGCGCGCCTGTCCGACCTGGCGGTGGGCGCCGGTCCCGATCTGCGCGCGCGTATCGCGGCGACGGAATATCCGGTCGTCGAACCGGGCGCGATGGGCCCCGACCGTCTGGAGGAAGCGGGCTGGTCCGAGTTGATCGGGCATATCTGCGCGGGACATTGGCCGTTCGCGGGCGGCGCGCTGTGGGTCGATACGACGCCCGCAATGACGCTGATCGACATCGACGGCGACGGGAACGGGCTGGCGCTCGCGCGGGCGGGGGCCGAGGCCGCGATCCACGTCATCCGCTGCTGCGATATTGGCGGGTCGATCGCGATCGATTTCCCGACCCTCGCCGGCCGCGCCGAGCGGCAGGCGATCGACGCGCTGGTCGACGAATGGCTGCCGCCGCCGTTCGAGCGCACCGCGATCAACGGCTTCGGTCTGATGCAGATCATCCGCCGTCGCGAGCGGCCGTCGCTGGTCGAGCAGGTGCGATTCGATCCCGTCGCCACCGACGCCGCGCTGCTGCTGCGCCAGGCCGAACGGGCAAAGGGCGCGGGTGCGTTGCAACTGACCGCGCGCCCGGCCGTTGCCGATCATATCGCGGCGCATCCCAGCTGGGTCGCCGAGTTGCAGGCACGCGTCGGGCGGCGGGTCGAATTCGTGCGCGATGCGCAGATGAAAGGAACGGGCCATGCCCAATGAAGCCGCCGCCGCACCCGGCAAATGCCCGCTTTGCGGCAAGCCGCGCGTCCAGCAATATCGGCCGTTCTGCAGCCGCGGCTGCCGCGACCGCGACCTCAACCACTGGTTCGACGAACGCTATCGCACCCCCACGCACGAAGGGCCCGACGGGGGCACCGACGATGCCCGGTTCGAAGGCGATTGACCCGCGAAATTGACGCAACAAAGGCTCTGGACAGGATGAAACGCCCTGCCTATAGCCGCCGCTCGCCAGCAGGCCGACCGGCCTCGCGATACCCGTGCCCGGGTAGCTCAGTTGGTAGAGCATGCGACTGAAAATCGCAGTGTCGGCGGTTCGACTCCGTCCCCGGGCACCATTTCTTCTTTTCAGGACATGTCGCGTTCCATAATCGTTGACTCCAGCTGTCGACAGAAAATTGAGGCTTTCAGCCATTCTTGCGATGGGGGCACCATTTAGGGCAGACTCTTTATTCCGGTGTCGCCGACTCAATCAGCTTCATATTCCGCTAAAACTGACTCCCGAGCATCCGAACGACGTCAGAGCGTTGCCAAATGTTGATCTTGTTGAGCGTCGCCACCGGGTGAATTCCGGCCTCTGCCATCGTTCTAGCAAAACGCAAACCTGAGCCGTTGAACCATTTAGAAATTTCGGATGGAAAGATGTACGTCGCGCGAAAGGCATCTAGCTCATGGAGCAAGAAACCTTCTTCATGCTTTCGGAGCAAGCCGGCTTTGACTGCTTGACCGAGAACGGCGTCATTGACGCCGACTATGGGTGCGGCAGTGCAGGCAGGAATATGCATGTCCGGCAGAGGAATAGCTCGCGCGGCGACGAGAAAGTCACGCAACACTCCTGACTGCACCACCAACCTTTTGCACCATTGTTCCCCGCCGGCAGCGAGGAATGCAGGTAGCTCGCCACTCTTTACTGCCATCAAAGATGCCGACCAAGCAAACGGAGACAAGTCGGAAGCAAGTTCGTCCGAAAGGCTCGTCATATTGTGGCCGCTCATCGGCGGTGAAAGTTTTTCAAAAACTTCGTACAGGGACGTCACCGATGCGGGGTCTAGAAGTGGCTGTCGCGAAAGGATTTTAACGTTTGGGTCCAATATCTCTCTGACTAATTCGTACCGAATAAGCGTCCCGACCACATACGCAGGGATACCCGTTTCTTTCGAGAACCTGAAGGCACTTACGCCTGATTTTGCTAGGCTAACAGCTGCTTCCAATTTTGCTCTATCGAACAGATGCAGCCCAGTCGGCCCGGTGGATTTTTCCAGCAGGCAGTCGCCAGCTGGTGACACGCCTCGAAGAGGAGACCCGGATCGGCAAAGGCGGGACCCTGGCGGCGCAGCTGTCGCGGCTCGACCTGATCGTGCTCGACGAGCTCGGTTATCTGCCGTTCGCCCGCTCGGGAGGGCAGTTGCTGTTCCAC